>NZ_FMXK01000020.1 GCF_900103635.1 Butyrivibrio sp. INlla18 | reverse complement strand
TTGATGAGGGCAAAACAAAACTTTACAGCAAAAATGGCATCAAAGACTCAGACAGTGTTTCAAAAACAGAATTTCAAAAGAAAAATAAAAGCTCATGAACTAAGCAAAATTCTCAGAGATTCGAAAATAATATACTGTAGGGTAGCTGCCTGTGAGTCTGCGGTCGGGCCCCCATAGCATGCTCCCTACCACCGTAAAGAGAGCCACAACCGACCTCCCTAGGGCTCATTTTTGTCTACAAGCATGATATTTGAATAGAAGACTTTGTCGTCATGGGTAAAGGATGCTGAGCCGCCGTGCTGTTCTGAGGTGGCTGTAACGGAGATAAGGCCGATGCCGTTTCCTCCCCTTGTGGGTGGAGAGGTAGCGGCCATTTTTTTGTCTTGTTTTTCCGTTAAAAGAGTTTGAGACAGCGATGTAGATCTCTTGTCCCTGCTCTTTGGAGATTACGAGGTGAATAAAGCGTTTAGATTCTGGAAGCTCTGAGCAGGCAATAATGGCATTTTCTAAAATATTTCCAACTATGGAGCAAAGGGAAATACTGTCCATATGGAGCTTACCTGGAAGTGATACCTCAATATCAGTTTTTATATTGTCTTTTAAGGCTCTTTGATAGTAGTGATTTAAAAGGGCGTTAAGTGCATTATCCTGGCAGAAGGATTGAGTGTTCTTTTGAGGAACAATGTCGATATAACGGCTTAAGTAATCATCTAAAGTGTTATAGTCCTTGGCAGAAGAGAGCTCTTTTAACGTATATATAGTCTGCCTAAAGTCATGACGAACCTTGGCATCTTCATTTAAGTACTGCTGAAGAGACTCGTACTGCTTTTCCTGCATCTCTAAGATATGGTTTCTATCATCGAGTTCAGCCTTCTTGATGATGGCGCTTACCATGAAGTAAAAGACAATACAAAGGAATATTAGCAGTATAAACATAATGGACATAACGGCAATATAAGCTGCTCCAACCATATTGGTATGAAGAGTAGAGTACTTACGGACTACCATGACCTGATTGAAGATGAAAAATAGTGTAGATACTATTCCAGCGGACCACCATACATCATGTTGCTGCAGGTGATCTATAAGGTAGCCTCCAAATTTGGCAGCAGGATAAGCGGCTAAGCTACAGAATAATAGCACAAGAGCAATCTCAAAGATGCTGGCTGTGAAGCTAAAATCAGCGAGGTTTCCGTCTGGATGAAGGAAAGCATCAAACACTATAGAGAAATTACTGATGAAAGTGGTAAATGCACATACCAAAAGGAAAATAGAAAAGGACTGTGATATGTGCACGTTCATTGCAAAGTGATATCCGCAAAAGATTATTGTAAACGCTGGAAGATATAAAAAGTTCCAAGCCCTTGAAATGTACAAAGCAAAGAATGAGAATGCTACTGCAGTACATGTGATCAGGATAGAAAGCCTTATAACAGCGTGAGACCACCTTTCTCTAAGGTGATTGTGAGCTGGTGCAAGGCACAAAAGAGTTGTTGGTAAAAAGAGCATAAAGTTGATAAAAGGTAGAAGAAAGTCCTTTAGTCCCATTACTTTGCTCCTCCCATAGTTCTTTTACTATGTAATTTGGCAAACACATAGTTCTGCCTGATCTGATTCAAGGTCTTTTGTTCCCTTACATTTACAGGAAGCATGTGTCCGCCTTTTAGTTCGCAGGTTGTCTTACCCCAATTTGTGATGTGGTCCATGTTGATCATAATACCGCGGTTTATCTGCAAAAATCTGCTGTCGGTCTTTAAAAGCTCGCAGATATCAGAAAAGGTCATGCGAGTACGATATCCGTTTTGTAATCTGTCTGTTAGCTGAATGTAGTTCTTTTGACTCTGAGCATATACAATGTCAGAAAAAGCAATGTCGATATTTTCGCCATCTACTACAATAGAGATCTTTTTGCCCTCTGCTGAGCGAAGAGAGATGACTTCATCAAGAACCTTGCAAACGGAAAGCTTCAAAGTCTCGTCATCAGGCGATTTGATGAGATACTGAAAAGCGTGTACGCCAAAGGCATCAAAGGTATGTTCAAGGCTTGTAGTAAGGAAAACAATGAGAGTATCGCTATCCATTTCGCGTATCTTTTTGGAAGCTTCTATACCAGACATCTGATCCATGTAGATATCCATGAATATCAGCGTATATTTAAGAGGCCTGTAGTCAGCGAGGAACTCTTCAGCGCTGTTAAAAGAGCTGATATTAACAGGAAGGTGGTTATCTTCCATATATTTTTCGATTACTGAGGTCAAACGATCTATTTCCAAAGAAATATCATCAACAATAGCAATATTCATAAGTTAATTCCCTTTTTTAATGTCTTTTCGTACAGCTTTTTTAATAATATCATCTTGCAAACGATATTCAAGAAATAATACTATCATTCATCCCACAATCTTAGACATTCGTCCCAGATTCATTGAAAAAGTCATTTTGTGCAATAAAATGTATCGGGACAAAAAAAGAGATCAGAAAAAAGTATAGGGAGATACTTGAGGAGTATGAAAAAGAATTGGGAAAAAATTTTTAGATCATTGGTACTAGTTGGAGTTATAGCTTTTTTACTTAAGGACACAAGTTTTTTAACTTACGCTACTTCAGATGGAAAAAAGACTTTGGATAAGTTTCCATCAGTTACTCAGACTTACTTTTACGCAACAGGGGGAGCAGATACCATAAATCTTATGGCGCTTTTGCCTGAAGATTGCGAGCTTACAAGCTATGCTCTTAGCTATGTAGGGGATGTGACATTCCATTCAGCTCCCACTGTCATAGATGACAAACTCTTATATACAGTAGATGCTGGGCCAAAAGACATGACTGGAACAATAACTGTTACAGCAATAGCAGATAATTACGTAGATATTCCAATTACAGTAAACTTAAAGCTTTCAGACAAAAAACAGGTTGAACAAGGCTATTACATCGACACAGCCTGGATAGCCAACCTTTCAAGAATATTCATAATCCTGGGGATTCTGGGACTTGTAGTATGTAGAAAACGTTACATGAAGTGACAGAAAAGTGAGCCCTAACCTCCGTCCCTGGGGCTCACTTTTCTGTCTAGTTTGACTTAAGCCTGGGCAAGCATTCTGCCTAGATCTTCACACTCGGAGATTGCAGCATCATCTGGAGCGTTGTTGGCAATGACACCTTCGCCGCCGATGATGGTAGCACCAGCTGCTTTGAGACGGTCTACCCAATCGCGCATCCACTGGCCATCGCCCCAGCCGTAAGAACCAAAGAGGGCAATCTTCTTACCGCTACATACATTTTCGTACTGCGCCATGAATGGCTCTACAGTTCCTTCTTCAAGAACTTCTGCGCCCATAGCTGGGCATCCAAAAGCAATTACAGAATCCTTAGAAGCCTCAGATGGGCTAAGTGCATCAAAGGTAGTTACTTCAGCTTCACCGCCTGCACTTGTGATTCCGTTTGCAACGGCATCAGCCATTGCCTGTGTATTTCCACTTCCACTCCAAAAAACAACTTTAACTTTATTCATACTGTTTCATCCTTTCTGAGCAACAAATAAATAGTAGTGCTCTTGAAAAAGAAGTTAGCATATGCTAACATTCAAATCAAGAAATTTAAATGACAATAATTATCACAAAAACTAAAACACCGGAGGACAGCAATGGGGGACCAACTAGTTGTTAGCCTATGCTCACCAACATTGGCAGGCTTAAAGACAGGAAATCTTTTTAACGTTGATATGGATGACAGACAAAAGTTCATCCAGGAAGTAAGAGAGTTTAACAAAAGGCTTTGCCAAAAAGGTCTTAGGATGATCCCGGTTAAGTACACCAAGGATCATGCGCTTATTTACCTTTATAGACCATCTTTTTTAAAAAGAGATTTTGCTAATGAAGAGGTTTGCCAGATTCTTAAGGAGAAAGGTTATTCTTGTACCAACGCTGACCTTTGCGTTGCAGAGCTTGCAAGACACCTAAATGAGGACCAGGATTTTCCTCATGAGATAGGTCTTTTCCTGGGATATCCGGTAAAAGACGTAAAGGGCTTCATGAACAGTTCCGCAGAAGGCGTTATGTATACAGGCTTCTGGAAAGTCTATGGTGATAAAGAGTCGGCTCTTAAGACTTTTGACAGATACAAAAAGTGCACAGAGATATATAGCAATGCCCACAGAAAGGGGGCGACTTTGGAGGAGCTTGCTGTTGTGTGCTGATCTTATGAGCAGATAGGAGGAGAAAAAATCTATGCAACTTGAACTTCAAAACATCAAAAAATCATATGGAGAAGGCGGTAGCCGAATAGAAGTACTAAAGGATATAAGCCTTGGAATAGAGCAGGGTGAGTTTGTAGTACTTCTTGGACCATCTGGTTCTGGTAAATCCACACTCCTTAATATCATTGGAGGAATCGATAACGCTGATTCCGGCAAGATAGTAATACGAGGTAAGAGCATGGCGGATATGGATGAAAAGGCCCTTACTTCATACAGAAGAGAACATTTAGGATATATCTTTCAGATGTACAATCTGATCCCAAATCTTACTGTCAGAGAAAATATCGAGGTGGGAGCATATCTTTCCCACAATCCATTAGATATCGATGAGATCATAGAAATTCTGGGACTCAAAGAGCACCAGAATAAGCTTCCTAGCCAGTTATCTGGCGGACAGCAGCAAAGATGCGCCATAGGAAGAGCTATAGTAAAAAATCCTGATATCCTCTTGTGCGACGAACCAACAGGAGCCCTTGATTACAATACGTCAAAAGAGATCCTGGCTCTCATCGAACAGGTCAATCAAAAGTATGGAAATACAGTTATCATGGTAACTCACAACGATGCCATCAAGAATATGGCTGACTTTGTGGTGAAGCTAAGAGACGGCGTCATTAGAAAGAGTTACAGAAATGAAAATAAGATGACAGCTGAAGAACTTGACTGGTAAAGGAGCGTTGTTATTATGAAAAATCCATTAAAAAAGAGGCTCCTTAGGGAATTAAAGGGTGACGTAGGAAAATATATTGTCATATTTATCCTGATGGTCTTGTCCATAGGCTTTGTTTCAGGTTTTTTGGTTGCAGGCGAGAGCATGATACTTGCTTATAATGAGAGCTTTGACAAGTACAACATAGAAGATGGTAATTTTAGAACGGAAGATAGATTATCTGATTCACAAAAGGAGTCCATAGAGAAAAAAGGAGTTACAGTTTACGAGAATTTTTATGTGGAAAAGAGCTTTGATAATAGTACGAAGCTTAGAATATTTGCTAATAGAGAAGAGGTCGATAAGGTATGTGTAATGCAGGGAAGGCTTCCAGAAGCTTCTGGTGAGATTGCTATAGACAGGATGTATGCTGATAATAACGATCTTAAAGTCGGCGATACACTTACTTCTTGTGAAAAGACCTATGAAATAGTGGGACTTGTAGCACTATCTGATTACAGCGCACTTTTTTACAACAACAATGACATGATGTTTGATGCATCAGCTTTTGGTGTTGCCGTTGTTTCAAAAAAGCAATTTGCAAAGTTCAGTGAAGATGATGTTCATTACAACTATGCATGGATCTATGATAGAGCGCCTGCTTCAGAGGAAGAAGAAAAAGAGATGTCTGATGATCTTATGGAGGCAATATCCAAAAAGGTTACGCTAGAAAACTATATCCCAAGATATCTTAATCAGTCTATCACTTTTACAGGAGAAGATATTGGAAGCGACAAAGCTATGATGGAGGTACTTCTTTATATCATCATAATAATAGTTGCTTTCGTATTTGGAATAACTATCAACAACACCATACACAAAGAGGCTACAGTTATAGGTACTCTCAGAGCATCTGGCTATACCATAGGTGAGCTTATAAGGCACTACATGGAGATGCCTCTTATAGTTACTATTATTGCAGCAGTTATTGGTAATATTCTTGGATATACCATCTTTAAGAATATGTGTGCTGCAATGTACTATGGAAGCTATTCGCTTACCACCTATGTGACAGTGTGGAACGCAGAAGCCTTCCTAAAGACTACCATTATTCCTGTAGTGATAATGGTGATAGTAACGTATTTTATTCTTAGGAAGAAATTATCCCTTAGCCCGCTTAAGCTTATAAAAAGAGATCTTTCAGGCAAAACTCAAAAGACAGCGGTTCGCTTAAATAAAAGGATCAGATTCTTTGACAGATTCCGTATCCGTATCCTGATCCAAAATAAGAGTAGCTATATTATTCTCTTTTCAGGACTACTATTTGCAAACATGCTTTTGTTTTTTGGAATGATGTTGCCACCACTTCTTATTCATTATCAGGGAATTGTTACAAAAAACATGTTAGCAGAGCATATATATTTGCTTCAGATCCCTGCAGGAGCAATAGATGGGGATGATGGTATCTCAGCAGCTTTTTCATACACTTTTTTACAAAGTAAGATCACAACAAATAATCCTGATGCAGAAAAGTTCTCGGCCTACAGCCTGAAAACTACAGGAGAAGGCGGAACCAGAGTTGAGGATGTTACCCTATATGGTATTCAGGAAGACAGCAGATATATAGATGCCGAATTCGATGAGAAGACGGTCCTTATATCCTCGGCCTATGCGGATAAATACGGCCTTGGAAAGGGAAATGTCATTACCTTAAAAGAGCCCTACGAAGACAGATATTATGGCTTTAAGGTTTCGGGAATTTATGATTACGACGGCGGAATCACAGTATTTATGAGTAAGAAGCATCTAAATGATGTTTTGGGCTATGATGAGGAGTTCTTTTCAGGATACTTCTCAGATAGCGAGATCACTGATATAGAAAGTAAATACATCGGTACAACAGTTGATGAGGAGTCCCTTACAAGGGTTTCAAGACAGCTTATGATATCAATGGGTAACCTTATGTACATGGTTGATGGCTTTTCTGTGATAATGTTTGTTGTGCTCATATATCTTTTATCCAAGCTTATTATAGAGAGAAACGTGCAATCCATCTCAATGGCCAAGATACTAGGATATTCCAAGAAGGAGATATCTGCCTTATACATTATTCCAACGGCAATAGTTGTCATTGTTTCACTTCTTTTATCCTATCCAATCCTGTCATACATCATGGTAGGCATATTTAGAGTGATGCTCAAAAAGATGATGAGCGGCTGGATGGTGATCTGGCTCGATCCAGCAGCATATGTTAAGATGTTCCTCCTTGGAGTCATCACTTACGCAGTAGTAGCAGTTATCGAGTACCGCAAGATTGGTAAGATTCCGATGAATGAAGCATTGAAGAATGTGGAGTGACGGAAAGTGAGCCCTAGGGACGGAGGTTGGAGCTCATTTTTCGGGACAATGGGTTTTATCAGATGTCGAACACCAGGGCTTTCCCGAAAAATGAGCTCTAACCTCCGTCCCTAGGGCTCATTTTTGATAAAAGTTATCAATAGCCCATGTTGTCTGCGTTGACATGTTAGCATATACTAACTAGGACTGCTGACTATCGGTCATTTAGGCAGTAGTAATAAACATTAAAGGGGAATGCTATGAGAAAAGTAAGGACAGTGGGGAAGAAAATCCTGGCTTTGATCAGTGCGGTCGTAGTCGTTGCAACTATGATCGTACCAGGGAAAATGGTTAAAGCCGCAGACTTAGGAGAACTTCAAAATGGAGGAAGTACTCAGCTAAGCGTAGGGGATACGGTAACACTTAAATGTTCCAGTAACTATGCCTATAATGGCAGAACAGTTGAGTGGAGCATGGATCAGGAAGGTATCGTAGAGATTACAGATACTGATGACGGAGATTCCTATAGTTCCATCACAAGTGCAGACATCAAAGCAGTAGCGGCTGGTAAAGTTACTGTTACAATGCATGCAGAGGATTACTGGGGATGGTACAAGGATGATGAGGTTTTTGAAATAGAGGTAGTATCTGATGATCAGGAAGATCCAGAACAGCCTGAAGAGCCAACAGAACCTACAAATCCAAGTGAGCCAACAGAACCTGAGACCCCAGTGGAATCAGACAAGGCAGAGCTTAAAGTTAGTGATGTTTCACTTTCTGGCGGAGCAATCGTTATTTCTTTTAACTGTACAGGAGATGAGCTCTATAGCGTAGTACAGGCGGGACTTAAGGTAACAGTTGGGGAAAAAGAGATTTTCTATGAGCCTAACTACAGTTACTACGGAAATAACAATGTAGGAACATATATCAAGAGCGGTAACGGAATCTATTTCTATCCATCTGACTTTGCAGAGGGAGAGAATGTTGTAACACTAGTAGCAGCAGATCAGACTATCAAATTGGGCGTAAAAAAGACTACAACTGATCAGGGATGGTTTGGAAATACATATGAGATAGAGACTTTTGATGTAAAAGAAGATAGCGAAGGTGGTAATGAAGAGACACCAGTTATCAAGACACTCTATATTAGACTTGTAGGTGCCTTTGAATCCAAGATGGTTGGAGAAGAGGATATTGATGCTGTATCAAGTGCTACAACAGTATCTTACATGCCAGAGCAGACAAACTCTGTAAAGCTTCAGGCAGCACTTGTAGAGAATGTAGAAAAAGCTGAGGACGTAAGCGAATCTGATTGGCATGAGCTTAGCTTCTACAATAAAGAAGAAGGCGCTATTAAGGTAAACGAAGATCCAACTAAAACAAAGATAGTAATCGAGCCAGACTGTGAAGGTATTACAGCCGGCTATAACATCTTTACAGGTGACGTGGTCTTACAGGGAACACCTAAAAAAGAAGGGACCTATAAGGTATATGTAGTATTTACAGATAACGAAGGAAGAACTGCTACAAGTAATTCTGTAGATTTCAAGGTAAACTCTCAGCATGAGAAGCTTGCCGACAAGCTTACTTTGGAAAATTGCACCAAGACAGCAGATGGTAAATATATCTATGACCAGGATCCATGGTATCTTGAAGAGTTTGGCGAGGACACAGTCGTAGTTCCAAAAGAGATAAAGGCATGGTTTGGTTCACATACAATGGGAACATATTCAGAAGTTGGAGAGATCATCTCACTTACTAATGGAGATGAGCCAAAGCAGACACTTATAGTTCCTGATGGCTGCGACCTTACCCTTGTAAATGTAAGAGTTCATAGCGGCGTTAAGATCATTGTTCAGGGCGGTGGTAAGCTTACTATCAGACAGTCCACCTTAGAGGGAATTGTTGAAGTAGAAAATGGCGGAACCTTCTCTAGTGACTATTCAGGCTACGGTGGAAAAGGCTCTTTTATCTACGGATCAACAGTAAATGGACAGATCAGATTAAAAGATGGCGCAACCATCGAAAATGCAAGGATCATCTCAAAGACTAATTACTCGGTAAGAGATGATATGAATAGAAGAAATCAGGAGCCAGTCGTTGTAGTTGATGGAAATGTAAATGTCAAAGGAGATGTTTACATTCTTGCAAGCGAAGCTCCTAACGGCTCTTATGGACAGTCAGGACTAAAGGTAAATGGAACGCTTAATATTCCAGCTGGTTCAAGTGTTGCAGTTTATGGCGGTGGTGAGTCACATCTTACAGCTAAGGGCGGAGATGCAGTAGTTATGAATGGCGGTCTCATACAAGGCGATGGTAATCTTATTGCTGTTGGCGGCTTTGGAATGAATATCACAGGCGACAGGTCACTTCTTGGAGGCGGCGCAGCGATTTCGGGAAATGGCTCTGTGGATGTTAAGAATGTGTACGTTGAAGGTGGTTCAAGCTTTGATACTGTGAATAAGACAGTTCAGGGAAATGTTCTGGTTTCAACAAGGTCAGATGTTACAATGGTCAGTGGTAAAGCGACAGGTGAGACCAGCGATAAGTACTGGCACGGAACAGGTGATGAGAGTACTATTCCTGTTGTGAGCGCATATTTTGATGAGGGCAAGCTTTCTGCACCTGAGGTAAAAGAGAATACGAATAAGACTGAGAACACTGAAAAGAAGGATGCTTCTCAGAATAAATCTTCAGATACTTCAAATGATACTTCAAATAAAGCAGATGGAAGCGGCAACTCAGAGAGTACGGAGCGTTCAGATAGTAGCAATTCAGATAATGGTCATAGTAATACTATAGGTAATAATGTGACCACTCCTACAAACACTGCTAAGGCTTCTGTTCTTGGAGAGAATAGGGGAGAAAATATAGCTCAGGTTGCTAAGAATGACATGGCAAGTAATAAAACAATTCATACAACTTCTGCTAAAGCGCCTGCAATCGATACCTCTGATAAGTCAGAGGAAAAAGTGGATGATGCTTCAGATAACGATAACAGCGTTGAAAAGAAGGAAACTGTAGAAACTTCAGATAAAGAAATCACAGAATCAGAAACTCCACTTGCTGACGCAGTTGTAACACCAGCAGATGATGCCAAGAATTTCCCAATAGTAGCTACGTTAGTAGCAGTTGCTATCTTAGTTATCTTTTTTGTTGGAGCTAATACACTATTGAGAAAACAAGTCATGAAGAAGCATTGACGTTGGAAATTCAGTAATATAGAATAAACATTGTTAGCAGAAGCTAACATGTTGAGTAAATCATGTGAATTCCTCTTTTTATAACGGACCTATGAACCAGTTATGAGAAGAGGAATTCTGTGTTTAATAACGAAAGGAGCATTAGAAATGAATTACTTGGAAATTGAAAAGGTTGTAGGAAGAGAAATCCTTGATTCAAGAGGAAATCCTACAGTTGAGGCAGAGGTTACACTTGTAGATGGAACAGTAGCTACAGGTACTGCACCTAGCGGAGCTTCTACTGGCGAGTTTGAGGCTCTTGAGCTTAGAGATGGTGACAAGAACAGATACCTTGGAAAGGGCGTAACAAAGGCAGTAGAAAACATCAACACAGTTATCAGTGATGCAATCGTTGGACTTGATGCATCAGATACATATGCTGTTGATGCGGCTATGATCAAGGCTGATGGAACAAAGGATAAGTCAAAGCTTGGAGCAAATGCTATCCTTGCAGTTTCAATTGCTACAGCTAGAGCTGCTTCAAAGGCTTTAGAGATTCCTTTATACAGATTCCTTGGCGGCGTTTCAGGAAACAGACTTCCTGTACCTATGATGAATATCTTAAATGGTGGAGCACACGCTGATAGCGCAGTAGATACACAGGAGTTCATGATCATGCCTGTTGGAGCACCATCATTCAAAGAAGCTCTTCGCTGGTGTGCAGAAGTTTTCCACAACCTCAAAAAGCTAATCAAGGACATGGGAGACGTTACAGCTGTTGGTGACGAGGGAGGATTTGCTCCTAATCAGTTAAAGAGCGATGAAGAGGCTATCGAGAAGATCCTGGAAGCTATCAAGGCAGCAGGCTTTGAACCAGGAAAAGACTTCATGATCGCCATGGATGCAGCTGCATCAGAGTGGAAGAGTGAAAAAGGAAAGGGCTTCTATAAGCAGCCTAAGTCAGGAAAAGAGTTTACATCAGACGAGCTTATTGCTCATTGGGAGAGCCTTGTAGATAAATATCCAATCATTTCTATCGAAGATGGTCTTGATGAAGAGGATTGGGAAGGCTGGCAGAAGATTACAGCAAAGATTGGTAACAAGGTTCAGCTTGTTGGAGATGACCTCTTTGTAACAAACACTGAGCGTCTTAGCAAGGGTATCAAGCTTGGCGCAGGTAATTCAATCCTTATCAAGCTCAATCAGATCGGTTCAGTATCAGAAACACTTGAAGCTATCAAGATGGCTCATAATGCCGGCTACACAGCTATTTCATCACATCGCTCAGGTGAGACAGCTGATACAACTATCGCAGATCTTGCAGTTGCTCTTAACACATGCCAGATCAAGACAGGTGCACCTAGCCGTTCAGAGCGTGTTGCCAAGTACAATCAGCTCCTTAGAATCGAAGAGATGCTTGGAGACAGTGCAGTATATCCTGGAATGAATGCATTCCATGTTTGTAAGTAATGAGATAAGAAAACCTCAGATGCTAAAACATCTGAGGTTTTTACTATTATATTTCCATCTGCATATTGTTTACGAAAGTATCGAATCTAGGGAGTTTATATTTGATAATTCCTCTGGCAGATACATCAATAAGACCCTTGTCTCTTAAGCGTTCGCGGTACTGCGAAAATTCATTTTTCTTTTGACCTGTGATTTCAAGCAGTTCTGATACAGGCATAGATTCTTTTTTTACTATAAAAGACATGAACCACTTATCTTTTTCTGATAGTTCAGACCACATCTTTTTATATACATAGTGGCTTAATGCATCATCAAACTTAAGCATTACTGAATCAGTGATCTCGTGATCTTTTTCATCCCAAATGTATTTTCCAAGAGCCTGATAAGCAAAAGGATAACCTTTTGTGATAATGGCCATATCCATTGCCTTCTCTCTTGAAATGCCAAACAGAGTAGAATACCTATCAGCTATAAGGGTGAGATTTAATGGTTCCATCTCATATTGAGGAGTTCTGTACAAGAAGGTAAGATTTTTTTCATCCTTTAAGTCACTGATATTTTCATAAAGTCCTGCCATAAGTAAAAAGACAGGAAGATTTTCTCTTATAAGAATCTGAAAACTACTTACGAATTCTCTCATGTAAACGGTGTCTGATACTTCATCAACTGATACAAGAAGCTTTTTCTTTTTTCTCTTTATTTCTTTTATCAACAATTCGAGAGCAGATTCTATGTCAGCAACAGGAGATTTGGTACTTATATTAAGACCAATTCCAAATTTTGAAAGATTTAGATTTGCATCTACGAATTTAGTCATGAATTCTCTGCTGTCATAGAGCTTGGCAACAAGACTTTCAAGCATATTGCGCTCAGCGTTAAGTCTGACAACTATCCAGTCATCAGATTCAGATATTTTTTGCTCTATTGCGGTCATGGTAACGGTTTTGCCACTTCCTCTGGTACCTGTTAGCATAAAGCAGTTATTCTGAGAATCGTCTTCGGTCATATCCTGAACTATTTCATCTATGAGAAATTCTCTACTGATATATTGTTTTGGAACTTTGCCAAAATTAAGAACGAAGGGGTTTCTTTCCATGTATCAAGCACCTCCTATATACTCTTATATACTTCTATATACTTTTAAAAAGCTTATATACTTTTATATACTCTTATATACTTTCAAATTAATTATATACTCTTATATACTTTTGTCAAAATGCAGTCTCTTAACTTGCGGGTGCTAAACTTGAAACTATTTCTAATTTAATGGAAAATGAGTATTAGGATTTGAAAAATGTACTAATTTCGAAGGAGCATGCGAGTAACTAATATGGATAGAATAAAATATTATGTTGGTGATATAACTGTTCTTCATGTAGATGCTATCGTAAACGCAGCCAACAGTTCACTACTTGGTGGAGGTGGCGTTGATGGAGCTATTCATAGGGCAGCAGGACCAGAGCTCTTAGCTGAGTGCAGAACTCTTAATGGCTGCAGAACAGGTGAAGCCAAGATCACAAAGGGCTATAACCTACCAGCTGGGCACGTGATCCATACAGTTGGTCCTATCTACAGCGGAAAACCATCAGATCCAGAAGATCTTAGGAATTGCTACTATAACAGCTTAGAGGTTGCTAAATCTAATAATCTTCATAGCCTAGCGTTTTCAGGCATATCTACAGGAGTCTATGGCTATCCAAAGAAAGAGGCAGCTAAGATTGCTATTACCACGGTAAAAGAGTGGCTTAAAGAAAATGAAGGCTACGATATGGAAGTTACCTTCGTGCATTTTTCAAAAGAAGATCATCAGATATATCATGAGCTTATGGAAGTTTAAGTTTTAGCAAAATAAGGATTTGCAGTAAGCGGGTGCTTGGCCTCATTTAACATTCTAAATTGTGAGGGCGGGTACCCGGTACTTTTTTTGAAGGCTCTTGTAAATGCAGTGCAACTTGCAAAGCCTGCCTGAAAAGATATATCAGTAATAGAAAGCTCAGGATTAGATAAAAGAGTCTGAGCATAGTTAATACGCATCTGCTGCAGATACTGGTAGAAGGTCATTCCGGCGTATTCGCTGAAGATCCTTTCAAAGTGATACTTACTAAAACCAGCATAAGTTGCGATGCTTTCAAGACTTATATTCTCGGCAAAATGTTCTGAGATATAAGAGCACACATTACTAAGTGAGATAGTGTTCTTATAAGCTGATGAAACAGAGACAGAATCTGACTCTCTAAAGGTGCTTATGTTCTTGCAGCAGAAAGCGATAAATTCCAAAAGGATAGAATAAATCTCAAGTTCACCATATAGAGGAAGCTCAGAAAATAAAACAACATTTTCATCGTCTTTTTCCCCATCTCTTAATCGAATAGGTGGAGCAGAGCCAAAGTAAAGCTCCATGATCTTATTTAGATAATCGCAGACCTTACTATATATTTCTGGAGGACAGGTCTTTTTCTTTATATGTAAGGCTGGAGACATGAGTCGAAAGGCTTTGTCTATTTCTTTTAACGAAATAATGCCAGAAAAATCTGCCTGAATGTAGATCCGTGATCCAGGAGTAGGGGAAAAGATCTCATGTAGAACCGCTGGGCAGATGAGGAGTATATCATCTATCTCTACATCATAGGTCTGATTGGAGCATACTACCTTGTAAGGGGCCTCTTTTGGCCATATGATCTCAACGTCATTGTGCCAGTGGGGCGGAAAGTCAGTGTGGAGCCTGTTGATGAACATCCTAAGGTTGGTGCCAACTTTGTGCTGAATGTTTTCTTTTGCGCATGCTGCAAGGTCTAAGTCGCTTCTCATATTCTGTATATTCTCCTGAAGTAATTATAGAGATGCTAAATAGGTTAAAAATTGCTATGGGTAAAATACATATTGCCTAATAGCAATAAATGTATTCTGAAGATTGATGTAAATTATAACATATTCTTGCTTGATAAAAGCAATAAAAACCGACATTTTGATGTAAAAAGCAATATAAATCAAAAAAAACATTAATAATATGCATATCAAAATAGCAATTATGGTATGGTTATTAGCAACTTTGCACAAGCCAAAAAATATGAATCATTATAAAGTTGTATTAACAAATGATGATCCAATTGTTTCGAAACAAGGATATTCTCAGACTGTACAAAAACAAGGTATTTTATTAGGAGGATACGGTATGAAAAACAAATTTTTGGCTGTTTTGTTTGCGTCAGTACTTGCTGTAACAACACTTGCTGGCTGCGGATCAAGTTCAGCGCCTGCATCAGGAACATCTGATAGCAAATCATCTGAAACAAAGACAGAAACAACAGAGACAACAACAGATACTGCTAGTGCTTCAACAGGTAAGCAGACAGATGGAAAGAATCTTCCAACTCTTACAACAGAGCCTTTAGAGATTCTTCTTTGGGATATCGCTACAGATGATCCTGGAAAATCAACACAGGAAGCAGCAGTTCAGAGATTCATGGCTGATTATCCTAACATCAAGGTTACTCAGGTTCATCAGCAGAATGATAACTACAAGCAGCAGCTTGTTGTTGCTATGAGTTCAGGACAGTGTCCTGATATGTACATGCACTGGGGCGGCGGTCCTATGGCTGAGTATTACAAGTCAGGTCATGCGATCGATATCACAGATATGTATGCAAAATATGATCACCCTGAATTTATTGATGCTGCTATAGCTCAGTCTTCATATGATGGAAAGCTTCTTGCTATTCCTTTCGGTGGACTTTCTGGATGTGATATCTACTATAACAAGACAATCTTTGCTGAGCAGGGAATCGAAGTTCCTGAAACTATCGACGAACTTGAGGCAGCTTGCGAAAAGCTTAAGGCAGCAGGCTACATTCCATTCTCACTTGCAAATGCTTCTAAGTGGACAGGTTCAATGTACTACATGTATCTTGTAGCTCGTCACTCAGGAAATGCTGAATTCGATGCAGCTTATACACAGGAAAATGGTGGCTCTTTTAACAGCCCAGCATTCATCTATGCAGCTGAGAAGATTCAGGATTGGGTAAGAAAGGGATATTTCCCAGATGGTGTTAACTCTCTTACAGCAGATGACAACCAGGATAGAGCACTTATGTATGATGGCTCTGCAGCAATGATGCTTCATGGTTCATGGCAGTCTTCAGGAATGAAGAACGACAATGAAGAGTGGTACACACAGAACATCGGTGTATTCCGTTTCCCAGAGGATACAGAAGCTAAGGCAGCTGGTGTTCCTCAGAACGTTGAGATCGGAACAGCTATTGGTAACGGATTCTCATTCAACTGCTTCAAGGAAGATGGTTCTATCGACCAGGAGAAGCTTGATGCTTGCTACGTTCTTGCAACTCAGTACTACAACGATGATACATATAATCAGATGCAGGTTGCAGTAGGTGCAATCCCTTCAATCAAGGGCTACGGTGCTGATACTGTTGATGACCCTAACGATAAGGTTGTAGCAAACGTATTCTTTAGCGCATCAAACGTACAGCTTTGGTATGACCAGTACCTTCCAGCATCTGTTACAGAAGTTCACAAGAACTGCATGACAGAACTCTTTGGTCTTGAAAAGACTCCAGAAGAGATTGGTGCGGAAGAAGATGCAGCAATGCAGAAGGCAATAGCCGAACAGTAAGACGAAGGGGAACGTCTTTACTGTAGTCTTATAGAAAATAACTGCTCGCAGGATATAGAGCTTCCTGCGGGCGGTTTTTCATAATCACTAGTTGAGAATGTTTCGTCTTATAGGCGGCAGGGAAGGAGCTAATGTGAGTAAAGGTAAAAAAGAAGGGCTTGCTCAGGCAAAAGCAAAGAGTACAGCCAAGGCAGCAACTGTGTTCCTGTTGCCAGCGCTTTTGCTGATAGCAATATTTATCGTATATCCTGTAATAGATACATTTGCCATAAGTGGCTACAAATGGAATGGTATATCTACGGATAGAATATTTATAGGTTTTGAAAACTGGAAAACACTTATACACGACGAGATGTTCTGGAAATCCTTCAGACATAATCTGACTGTAATGGTTTTCTCTATTCTTTTACAGATTCCTATTGGAATGCTACTTGCAACTTTCCTTGATGCAGGTGGCAAGAAGTTTAATATCTTTAAGATCATCTGGTTTTTACCATATCTTATGAGTTCTGTTGCAATCGCGTTTCTTTTTATATACGCACTTGCAACTAATGGAGGTATCATTTCATCTCTTGCAACACTTATAAATGGTAAAAGAACTACCGTCGATCTTCTTGGAACATCTCCAAACGCTTTATTTACAGTTATTGGGGTAATGGCATGGCAGTTTACACCTTTCTATATGGTATATTTCATTGCCGGTTACGGAAATATCGATACTTCCATATATGAGGCAGCTATCATAGATGGCGCTACAAGAGGCCAGTATATCCGCCACATTGCTATACCTCTTTTGGGACCAATCTTTAAGACTGCATGCACTATGTCACTTATTGGATCTCTTAAGTATTTCGATATGATCTGGAATATGACTCAGGGTGGCCCTTCAGGCTCCACAGAGCTCATGGCTACATATATGTACAAGCTGTCGTTCCAGCAGTTTAACATGGGATATGGTTCGTGCGTAGCAGCAGGAATGTTCGTTCTGATCACAGCTATAGCACTGCTCTTTAACAAAGTATTCAAGGTTAAGGAGGATTACTAATGATAATCACACATGAAAGTGAACAGAATATGGTAGCTTTAGACAATAATCAGGATACTACAATTGAAAATGAATATAGAAAGTCCAAGATCAAATCTAGGATTGCTTGGACAATTGCTTTTATATTTGCACTTATACAGTTAGTGCTTACACTTACACCATTTTTCTTTATGCTGATCAATTCCTTCCGTAAACAGTTCGATATGCTTCAGCAGGGTGTATTCCATTTACCAGATCCTTGGTATTTTATGAACTATGTAGAAGTTGTAACTCATGGCTTCTTTGGATTCTTTTTTAGAAGCGTAGTGGTAGTTGGTATTTCTTTGGTACTTATGCTTATTATTTCAGCTTTTGCAGCCTATCCACTTGCAAGAATGAACTTTAAGCTTAATCCATTCATCTATGCGACTATAGTTGCCATGATGTCAGTACCAATGCATGTTACACTTATTCCTATCTTCAAACTTACAACAAATATAGGAATCTATGATTCACTTAAGGCTCTTATTGGACCATATGTAGCTTTCGCACTTCCAATGTCTGTATTTATCCTTACAGCATTTATGAAGACTATTCCAAGAGAGATAGAGGAATCAGCAGAAATTGATGGATGCAATCGCTATCAGAACTTCTTTAGGATGATCCTTCCACTTTCAAAGTCTGGATTATCAACACTGGCAATATATAACGGCGTAGCAATGTGGAATGAGTTTGCTTTTGCAAATACACTTATCATTACTCCTTCAAAAAAGACACTTCCACTTGCGCTTGGTCAGTTCAAGGGTGAGCATTCACTTGATATTCCTATAATCTTAGCAGTTTTGACACTCTCGGTGCTTCCTATGATCTCTCTTTTCATCATATTCCAGGACAAGCTGGTAAAAGGTATGATGGCAGGTGCGGTTAAGGGCTAAACAGACAGCAGAAAGAAGGTATTTATGA
The DNA here is from genome assembly GCF_900103635.1 of Butyrivibrio sp. INlla18. Classification (GTDB taxonomy): domain Bacteria; phylum Bacillota; class Clostridia; order Lachnospirales; family Lachnospiraceae; genus Butyrivibrio. The sequence goes on along the minus strand of NZ_FMXK01000020.1, from coordinate 44,219 downwards.
CAATTTACGTAGACGTTAACGCAAAACACGATGGAAATGGAAGTAAACAGCTGCCTTTCAGAAGAATAAATGAAGCAGCAAAAATTGCATTACCAGGGGATGAGATAGTAGTTGCTCCTGGTGTTTACAGAGAGTATGTAAATCCAGTAAATGCAGGAACAGAAGAAAACAGAATAGTATATAGAAGCGAAAAGCCACTTGGTGCAATTATCACAGGCGCTGAGAAGGTCAGCTCTTGGGAAAAACATGAAGGTGATGTGTGGAAAACTAGAGTAAAGAACAGCATCTTTGGTGAATACAATCCATATACAACACTTGTTTATGGCGACTGGTATTTTGCAACACCAAACAAGCACACAGGCTGCGTATGGCTTAATGATGAAGCTCTTTATGAGGGTCAGAGCGTTGATGAGTGTATCAAAGCAGAAGTTTATGAGTGCTCATGGGTTCCTGAGAAGTCTACTAGAAAGTGGTATGCGGAGCAGGATAAAGAGAAGAACGAAACAGTATTTTATGCAAACTTTGGTGGAGCAGATCCTAATAAGGAAAATGTTGAGATCACAGTTAGGCGTGAGTGCTTCATGCCAGAAAAAGAAGGGGTAGGATTCATTACAGTTAGCGGCTTTAATATCAATAAGGCAGCTACAACATGGGCTCCACCAGCAGCTTATCAGGATGGAATGATAAGTCCACATTGGAGTAAAGGCTGGATCATTGAAGACTGTGAGATCTGGGGCAGTAAGTGCGCAGGAATCTGTGTTGGACGTTACTATGATCCAGAGAACAGCAACTACTATACAACAGAGCATTTAAAGAGCCCTACTCAGATGGAGAGAGACTCTGTATGCCGCGGTCAGTACTATGGCTGGTTAAAAGAAAAAATCGGCGGACATATCATTCGTCGCAATAATATCCACCACTGTGAGCAGGGCGGTATTATCGGACGTATGGGCGGAGTATTTAGTATTATCGAGGATAACCACATTCATCATATCAACAATATGATGGAGCTTGGCGGAGCTGAGATCGCAGGTATCAAGATGCACGCAGCTATTGACGTAGTTATGCGCCGCAATCACATTCACCACTGCACAATGGGAATCTGGTGCGATTGGGAAGCACAGGGTACAAGGATCACACAGAATCTTTTACATGACAATGAAAGACCAGCCTTTGCAAAGCAGCTTAAAGGCGGTATGACCTGCCAGGATATCTTCGTAGAAGTAAGCCATGGACCAACACTTATTGATAACAACATTTTGCTTTCAGATGTTTCGCTTCGTATAGCAACTCAGGGCGTAGCAATGGTACATAATCTCTGCGCTGGCTCTTTTACCATGGTAGGAGATGGTACAACTTGGAGATACACACCATACCATATGCCTCATAGAACAGAAGTAATGGGCTTTATGACTATCCTTCATGGTGATGACCGCATTTACAACAATATCTTTATCCAGAAGTGGCCTTCTGACGACCTGGTTCTTTTGAATGACTCAGAGCCAGACAAGAAGTACACAGAGAATAGAAAGGTTGGAACATACTGCTTTGATGAGTATCCAACTTATGATGAGTGGCTTCCTCAGTTTGACCTTGATGATCCATATCCAAATATGATGAAGCATGACCAGTTCCACTTTGCACATCTCCCTGTCTGGATTGATGGAAATGCCTACTTTGAAGGCGCCAAGGCTTGGGCAAAGGAAAAGAACTCTTTTACTGATGAGTCTGGAAAAGTCTATATAGATGTAGTTGAAAAGGATGGAGGGTACTTCCTTGATACTAACATCTATGATGTACTTAAGGATTTCAAGGTAGATATGATCGATACTGAAGTCTTGGGTAAAGCCTTTGAGCCTCAGCAAAAGTACGAGAATGCTGATGGAACACCAATTACCTTTAACGTTGACTATCTTGGAGAGCACAGAGGTGCAGACGTAATTCCTGGACCTTTTGCAACCAAAGAGGACGTGAAGAAGCAGATATTCTGATGTAGCCGAAATGAGCCCTAGGGACGGAGGTTGCGGCTCATTTTCCAAAAGTATTGAGTTCTAGGGATGCAGTGTGTGACTCACTTTTACAAAAATGAGCCGCAACCTCCGTCCCTAGGGCTCATTTTTATTGAGAAAAATTGTTAGTTGGCAACAACGTAAAGTGTTATCATTATGTATTGAAGTTAGCAATAGCTAACAAATAAAAAGCCAACTGAGGCGGGAGGAGAAAATGGGAGAAAAGAAGAAAAGTGTTATACCGCAGCTGTTTAAGTATGCAGGAAATCACAAGTATTTTACTATCAGTTCCTGGATACTGGCTGCAATAAGTGCGTTATTATCCCTTGCGCCATTTTACTTTATCTGGTGCATCATAAGGGAAGTAGTAGAGGTTGCGCCTGATTTTAGCAAGGCTACACATATCGTATCCTACGGATGGAAAGCTGTAGGAATGAGTGTTTTAGCTTACTTTGTTTATATCGCAGCTCTTATGTGTTCACATGTGGCTGCATTTAGAGTACAGACCAATATGAGAGTATCCTTGATGCAGCATATCATGAAGCTTCCACTTGGATACATCGAGACAGAAGGAAGCGGCAAGATCAGAAAGGTAGTAGCAGATTCAACTGCTGCAACAGAGACCTTCCTTGCTCACAGCCTTCCTGATAAGGCAGTTAGCTATGCTACACCTGTAGGTCTTATAGCAATGCTTCTTATATTTGACTGGAGAATTGGCCTTATCTGCCTTATTCCAGCTGTTCTTGCATTCCTTGCCATGGGCGGCATGATGGGAGAAAAGCTTCAGAACGACATGAAGGAATATCAGAATGCCCTTGATGAGATGTCGGCTGAGGCAGTTGAGTATGTAAGAGGTATTCCTGTTGTAAAGACCTTTGGACAGTCAGTATTTTCTTTTAAGAGATTTAAAGAAGCTATTGATAAGTACGAAGAGTGGACCATCAAATACACAGTTCTTATGAGAATTCCAATGGTTCTTTTCACAACTGCAGCCAATGCTGTATTTGCAGCTCTTATTGTATGTAGCTTCATCTTTACTAGAGGAGGTGTGACAAATACCTTTCTTTATAACATTCTCTTTTACCTGATCATTACACCACTTCTGACTATCACCCTTATGAAGGTTGCCTATGCAGGTGAGAGCGAGATGATAGTAAAAGATGCCCTTGGCAGAATGTACTCTATTCTTGATAAGGCACCTCTTGCAGAGACTACATCTCCCAAGGTTCCTAAGGATAGTAGCATTAGCATAGAAGATATCTCTTTTACCTATGATGAGAAAAAGAGTAATGCTATAGACGGCATATCTCTTGAGATAAATCCTGGTGATCATGTGGCATTTGTGGGACCTTCCGGTGGCGGTAAGACTACACTTGCTTCACTTATCGCAAGATTCTGGGATGTTAATAAGGGAAGCATTAAGATCGGCGGAGTGGATGTAAAGGATATTGCCAGCGATGAACTTATGAGACAGGTTTCTTATGTATTCCAGGATAGCAAGCTACTTAAGATGTCTATCTTAGACAATGTCAGAATGGGTAGACCTGATGCTACTGATGAAGAAGTAGTGAAGGCACTTAAAGATGCCATGTGCTGGGATATCATAGAAAAGCTTCCTGAGGGAATCAATACTATGATAGGAAGCAAGGGCACATACGTATCTGGCGGCGAAGCTCAGAGAATATCAATTGCAAGAGCTTTCCTTAAAAATGCGCCTATCTTGATCCTTGATGAGGCTACAGCTTTTGCTGATCCTGACAATGAGGTTATGGTTCAGAAGGCTTTTGCAAATCTTTCAAAGGATAAGACGGTCATCATGATCGCTCACCGCTTATCTACAGTAGTTGATGCAGACAAGATCTGTGTTCTGACAGATGGTAAGATTGCTGAATCAGGCAAGCACGAAGAACTTATTGCTAGATCTGGCATCTACAGCCACATGTGGAATGAGTATCAGAAATCAGTTAATTGGAAGGTAGGTAAGGGAGCATGAGTATAATAGAAAAAATGCAGCACAAATACGCGCTCTCTGAGCAGGGAGCCAAGGATATGATAAAGGCTATCGGAGCATGCACATTAGCAAATTTTGCTCAGATGATGCCGGTTGGACTTCTTTATTTTTTGACCTGTGATCTATTTAATAGAGAACTTCCAAAGTCTCATATCATGATATATGTAATTGGAACTATCGTATGCTTACTTGCTATTGCTGGAACAGAATACCTTCAGTACAACGCAACTTTCTTTTCTACATATGTAGAAAGTGGTGTCAGAAGGCGTTCACTTGCTGAGAAGCTTAGAAGGATCCCTCTTTCATTTTTTGGTAAAAAAGATCTGGCTGACCTTACAAATACTATAATGGCTGACTGTGCCATGATAGAGACAGCTTCTTCTCACTGGCTTCCTGAGCTGGTTGGAGCTTTTATAGCAACAACACTTGTTGTTATCAGTCTTTTCTTTTATGAACCCAGAATGGCTCTTGCAGCAGTTTGGGTACTTCCTGTTTCTTTTATCATTGTATTTACATCTAGAAATGTAATGCACAAGGTCAACAGAAGAGGTAACAGATACAAGGTTGCCTGCCTTGATGGTATTCAGGAAGCACTTGAGACAGTTCGCGACCTTAAGGCATATAATGCACAGGATACATACTTAGAAGGTCTTAACCAAAAGATCAAGGCTGTAGAAGAGCACAATATCTTTTCAGAGTTTTTGAATGCAGCCTTTGTGTGCAATGCTCAGATGATCCTTAAATTCGGAATTGGTACTGTGGCTATCGTTGGTTCAGCTCTTTTGATAAAAGGAGACATCAACATAGTTACATTCTTCATGTTCCTGTTGGTGGTATCTAGAATGTATGAGCCTCTTCAGATCGCACTTCAGAACTTCTCAGCTCTTATTGCTACAGATACTCAGTGCGAGAGAATGGATGAGATCTTGTCACATGATGAGCAGGTTGGAATTGAGAAGCTTTCTAATAACGGCTATGACATTGAGTTTCAGAATGTTAAGTTTGCTTATGATGACGGCGAGACAGTACTTAGTGACGTTAGCTTTGTAGCCAAGCAGGGCGAAGTTACAGCTCTTATTGGTCCATCTGGTGGCGGTAAAACTACAGTTTCTAGACTTGCAGCAAGATTCTGGGATATTAAGAGTGGCCGTATTACAGTTGGTGGCATGGATGTAAGTCAGATTGATCCGGAGACTCTTTTGTCTATGTATTCAATAGTGTTCCAGGATGTAACACTGTTTAATAACACGGTCCTTGAGAATATCAGGATAGGAAGAAAAGATGCAACGGATGAGGAAGTCAGGGCAGCAGCAAGACTTGCCCACTGCGAGGAATTTATTGATAAGCTTCCTGAGGGTTACAACACTCTCATTGGAGAAAATGGTTCAGAGCTTTCAGGCGGCGAGCGTCAGAGAATATCTATCGCAAGAGCGTTCCTTAAGGATGCGCCTATTATCCTCATGGACGAAGCTACAGCTTCCCTTGATGTTGATAACGAGTCAGTTATCCAGGAAGCTATCAGCGAGCTTATCAAGGACAAGACAGTTCTCATCATTGCCCACCGCATGCGTACTGTAGATGGCGCCGACAAGATTGTAGTTCTCAAAAACGGCAAGGTTGCAGAATTCGGTAGTCCTAAGAAATTAAAAGAAGAAAACGGAATATACAGTCATATGATCTCAATGCAGATGCAGTCAGATAACTGGAAACTTGCGTGAGGGTGTGGACTTGTTGTGGGAGCGGCGATGTCGCTCCCTTTTTGTGAGGGAATTTGTGTAAATTGAAAACTAGTCAAAATTTGCTATTAAAAAGATTAAAAAAAGCTTGTAATCTTGATGTTACTTTGCTAATATAAGCGGGTATTTTATCGATATAGGTCAAATGATATGGATTTGATGTTTCTACCCGGTTACCGTAAATTACCGGACTATCGAGTGTTTGATGCATATACAATAGTTTATTATATTAATTGTTGAAGATATCAAAACAGATAGGCGTAGAAACTTAAGTTCTACGCCTTTTTATTTTGCTAAAAAGACTAGAATATTCATCCTTACAAATGACCTGTGCACGGTAACAAAATAGGAGGATGAGATGAAAAAGATTAAAAAGGTATTGTCAGCAGTTCTTGCTGCAACAATGGTAATGTCACTTGTTGCTTGCTCAAACGAGACTGGAACAGAAAAAGAAGCAGAGACAGCATCTGAGGCTACTGAAACAGAAGGTGCAGAGCAGACAGCTGCATCAGACGTAAAGGTTGGATTTATTTTCTTACACGATGAGAATTCAACATACGATCTTAACTTTATCAACGGTGCTACAGAGGCTTGCAAGGCTGCAGGTGTTGAATATATGTTCAAGACAAATATTCCTGAGGGACAGGAGTGCTATGAGGCTGCATGTGAGCTTGCAGATGCAGGTTGCGATATTGTATTTGCAGATTCTTTTGGTCATGAGGATTACATGATCGAGGCAGCTAAGGAATATCCTGAAGTTCAGTTCTGCCATGCAACAGGTACAAAGGCACATACTGAGAATCTTTCAAACTATCACAACGCTTTTGCTACGATCTATGAGGGACGTTATCTTGCAGGTATCGCTGCAGGAATGAAGCTTAATGAGATGATCGCAAATGGTGAGATCACAGAAGACCAGACAAAGATTGGCTATGTTGGTGCTTACACATATGCAGAGGTTATCTCAGGTTATACATCATTCTTCCTTGGCGCACGTTCAGTTTGCCCATCAGCTACAATGGAAGTAACTTTCACAGGTTCTTGGTATGATGAGACAGCTGAAAAGGAAGGCGCTAACAAGCTTATCGAAGATGGCTGCGTACTTCTTTCACAGCACGCTGATTCAATGGGTGCTCCTACAGCATGTGAAAAGGCTGGTGTACCTGATGTATCTTACAACGGAAGCACAGCATCTGCTTGCCCTAACACATTCATTGTTTCTTCAAGAATTGATTGGGCTCCATATTTTGCATACATCATCGACTCTGTAGCAAATGGAAAAGCAATTGATACTGACTGGGTTGGAACACTTGAGACAGGTTCAGTTGTTCTTACAGACCTTGGAGATGCTGCAGCAGAGGGTACAGCTGATGCAATTGCAGAGGCTGAGAAGGCTATGAATGCAGGAACACTTCATGTATTTGATACAACTACATTTACTGTAAACGGTGAGACACTTACATCATACATGGCTGATGTTGATACAGATGCTGATTACACAGCTGATACAGAAGTTATCACTGATGGTTACTTTGCAGAGTCTGGTTCAGAATTCCGTTCAGCTCCTTACTTCGATTTACAGATCGACGGAATTTCACTTCTTGATACTGCATATTAATTATTACATTATGTAATTTGAGGAAATCTTTGTAGAAGCACAGATAATTCTGTGCTCACAAAGATTTCCTATTTTTAGTCTATAAAGAAATTTTGAAAGGTGATAATTGTGGAAAATAGGGAAGTAGCCATATCGCTTCGTGGCATTACAAAGTCTTTTGGTGATGTAACGGCAAATAGTAATGTTAATCTCGATGTTTACAAGGGCGAGATATTATCTCTTCTTGGTGAGAATGGAAGTGGAAAGACCACTCTTATGAATATGCTTGCGGGAATCTATTATCCTGATGCCGGTCAGATAATCATAAACGGCAAAGAGGCTGTTATCCGCTCTCCTAGAGATGCTTTTGATCTGGGAATAGGAATGGTTCATCAGCACTTTAAGCTTATTGATGTATTTAATGCGACAGAGAATATTATTCTTGGTCTTGAAGGTAAGCTTAATATAAAAGAGGCTGAGAAAAGGATAAAAGAGATCTGCGACAAATACGGATTCGAGATCAATACCAAAAAGAAGATATATGATATGTCCGTTTCTGAAAAGCAGACAGTCGAGATCGTTAAGGTACTTTATAGGGGAGCAGACATTTTAATATTGGATGAACCTACAGCCGTACTGACACCTCAGGAAACCGAGAAACTTTTTAATGTCATGCGCAACATGAAACATGATGGAAAATCCATAGTTATCATTACTCACAAGCTAAACGAGGTACAGAGCATATCTGACAGAGTTGCAGTTCTGCGTCATGGAGAATTCATTAATGACATGAAGACAAGCAAGACCAATGCTCAGGAGATGACTGACATGATGGTAGGCCATTCTGTTTCTCTTAATATTGAAAGACCTGAACCAGTAGATCCTAAGCCTCGCATCACAGTAGAGAATCTTACTGTTGTTGACGAAGAGGGATTAGTTAAGCTTGATGATGTTTCTTTTACTGCTAATACAGGAGAAATTCTTGGTATTGCAGGAATATCAGGCTGTGGACAAAAGGAACTTCTCCGTGCAATTGCAGGTCTTGAGATTGTTAAAGAGGGAAAGATCACATATATCCATCAGGATGGAAGGACAGAGGAACTTCTTGGTAAATCTCCAAGAGAGATATCTGAACTTGGCGTAAAGCTTTCATTTGTTCCTGAAGATAGACTTGGAATGGGACTTGTTGGAAACATGAATCTTGCTGATAATATGATGCTCAGGTCCTATAGAAACGGTAAGTCAAGATTCTTTACTGAGAAAAAACAGCCTAGAGAACTTGCGAGGAAGGTTGTAGATAAGCTTCAGGTAGCAACTCCAAGTATCGACACACCAGTACGACTTTTATCTGGCGGAAATGTACAAAAGGTTCTTGTTGGAAGAGAGATATCTTCAAGGCCTAAGGTACTTATGACAGCATATGCGGTAAGAGGTCTTGACATCAGTTCTTCCTACCAGATCTATGATCTTATCAACCAGCAAAAGAAACGTGGAGCAGCGGTACTCTTTGTAGGAGAAGATCTGGATGTTCTTGTTGAACTTTGCGACAGGATCCTTGTTCTTTGCGGTGGTAAGGTTACAGGAATCGTAGATGGAAGAAATACCGATAAATATACACTTGGATCAATGATGACACAGAAAGGAGAGGCTTAATAATGGAACAGAAAGTAAAAGAGCCTCGTTATCATATTGTAAAAAGAGCAGATATAAACGGCAAAGAAGCGTGGATCATTAGGGTAGTTGCAATTCTGTCAGCTCTTTTGTTATGCGCAATAATCACTATGGTCTGCACAGGCGACAATCCAATATCCATATTTGCAACAATCTTCAAAGGGGCATTTGGTACCCAGAGAAAAACCTGGATAACACTGCAGTATGTTGCTGTTCTTCTTATTATTTCTCTGGCACTTACACCTGCATTTAAAATGCAGTTTTGGAATGTCGGTGGTGAAGGACAGGTACTTATGGGAGGTCTTGCGGCTGCAACTTGTATGATCACATTAGCGGACAAGCTTCCAAATGCAGTTGTGATCCTTCTTATGGTCGTTACTTCTATATTGGCAGGTGCTATATGGGGAGTTATCCCAGCACTTTTTAAAGCTATGTGGAATACAAATGAAACTCTTTCTACCTTGATGATGAACTATATCGCAACTCAGCTTGTAGCGTACTTTACTATAGTTTGGGAAGTTCCTAAGGGATCAGGTAAGATTGGTATCATTAATCAGAATTCAAACGTTGGCTGGCTTCCAAATGTCGGCAACAAATATCTTTTAAGTATTATCGTTGCTACCGTTGTAACCATTGGAATGATGATCTATCTGAAATATACCAAACATGGATATGAGATAGAAGTAGTTGGTGAAAGCCAGAATACAGCTAGATACGTAGGTATCAGCGTTGAGAAGGTTATTATCAGGACCATGTTACTATCTGGAGCAATCTGCGGCTTGGCAGGACTTCTTTTGGTTGGAGGTATTAACCATACGATAACCACAACTATTTCTGATGGTCAGGGCTTTACAGGTGTTATGGTTTCTTGGCTTGCCAAGTTTAATCCGATCGCAATGATCTTTACTAGCCTTCTTATCATTTTCATGGGCAGAGGCGCCAGCGAAATATCTACAGCCTTTGAGCTTAATCAGAGCTTTGCAGATATTCTGACTGGAATCATCTTGTTCTTTATTATTGGATGTGAGTTTTTTATCAGATATAAGATTGTAGCACGTAAAGATTTAGGAAAGGAGAACGCATAATGTTTAGTTTGGTTGCATTTATACCAAGAGCTGTACAGCAGGGCGTTCCTCTGCTTCTTGGAAGTACAGGTGAGACGATCACAGAAAAATCAGGAAACTTAAATCTTGGAATTCCTGGTGTTATGTATGTAGGCGCAATAAGCGGTGTTATAGGATCATTTTTCTATGAACAGTCTTGTGCATCAGGAGAGTTAAATGGTTTCTTTGCAATCTTTATACCTCTTATGTGTGCGCTTATAGGATCTCTTTTAATGGGACTTTTATATTGCTTTTTGACCGTTAGCTTAAGGGCAAATCAAAATGTTACTGGTCTTGCCATGACTACCTTTGGTATAGGTTTTGGTAATTTCTTTGGGGGATCACTCATAAAGCTTGCAGGTGCTGATGTTCCATCAATTTCACTGTCAGCAACTTCTGCTTATTTTAGTAAGAGCCTTCCTTTTGCATCAAAAACAGGCTGGTTTGGCAAAGTGTTCTTATCATACGGATTTTTGGCATATGTAGCTATTATCATTGCATTGATCTGTGCTTATGTGCTTAAAAAGACAAGAGTAGGCCTTCACCTTCGTGCTGTTGGCGAAGATCCTGCAGCAGCGGACGCAGCTGGTATTGATGTAAAGAAATACAAATATGTTTCAACATGTCTTGGTTGTATGATCGCTGGACTTGGCGGATTATACTATGTAATGGATTATGCATGCGGCGTATGGTCCAATGATGCCTTTGGCGACAGAGGATGGCTTGCTATTGCGCTTGTTATCTTTACTATCTGGAAGCCTGACATTGGTATTTTGTCTTCAATCCTTTTTGGTGGACTTTATATTTTGTACTTGTATCTTCCTTCTGGAACACATACTGAGTATAAAGAGCTATATAAGATGATTCCTTATATTGTAACTTTAGTAGTTCTTGTTATTACTAGTATGAGAAACAAGAGAGAGGATCAGCCTCCAAAGAGTCTTGGAACCAATTACTTCCGCGAAGAAAGATAAAGAATTATAATCTTAATATATAGATAAAGAGGATATAGAGATGAATTGTCTTGAAGAGAGAATTTTAAAAGACGGTGTTGTTAAAGAGGGCAACATATTAAAGGTAGACAGCTTCTTAAATCATCAATTGGACGTTGAGCTCTTTGATGAGATGGGCGCAGAATGGGCAAAAAGATTTGAGGGTGTTGAGATAAATAAGATTCTGACTATCGAAGCATCAGGCATAGGTATTGCCTGCGTAGCAGCAAGACACTTTAATGTTCCAGTTGTTTTTGCTAAAAAGACACAGAGCGTCAATCTTGATGGTGAAATGTATACTGCAGAAGTAGAGTCTTTTACCCACAAAAACAAGAACAATGTTATCGTATCCAAAAAGTTCCTTAATGAGAATGACAAGGTTCTCATCATCGACGATTTCCTTGCAAATGGATGCGCATTGCAGGGACTTATTTCAATCATAAATAGCGCAGGTGCCTCAGTAGCAGGCATTGGTATAGCTATAGAAAAGGGCTTCCAGTCTGGCGGACAGATAATAAGAAACTTGGGCTACAGACTTGAATCTCTTGCAATAGTTGACGGAATGGATCCTGCAACAGGGGAGATTAGCTTGAGGAAATGATGACCCGATAAAATCGTAGTTTGTAGAGCTCTTTTTCTGGAAAAAGGCATCGATAAATTCCAGTTTGTCGGACAAAACTAAATAGAACCTTACATAGGCCAGTACCCTGGGGACGCCCAGCAAGTGCTGGTCTATTATTATCCATGAAAAAATTGTGGATATCCGCAAAAATTTCATGTGAATTATTGTAATGCAGGTTAGGAATGTTATAATATATACATGAAAAAAATGCGGATAGCCGCAAAAATGTCGTGAGGTTAAAATGTTTGCAAGAAAGCAGTATTTAGATCAATTAATAAAAAAAAGAGATAATGGTCGTGTAAAAATCATTACAGGAATGAGACGATGTGGCAAGTCGGTATTATTATTTCAACTTTACAAGGAGTATTTATTGTCTGAAGGTGTAAAAGAAAGTAATATTATCACCCTTGCGTTGGATACCTTGGAATATGCAAAATATCGAAATCCTATTGAATTAGATAAATACATTAGAGAAAAGATTATTGATGATAAAAAAAGATATTACGTTTTTATTGATGAAATCCAGTTTGTTTCTGAAATTAGAAACCCATATGTAGATGATCCTGAAGCGAAGATTACATTTATAGATGTGATTATGGGGCTTATGAAGATTACGAATGTGGATGTGTATGTTACTGGAAGTAATTCAAAGATGCTTTCATCAGATGTCTTAACTCAGTTTAGAGATCGAGGCGATGAAATAAGAGTATATCCTTTATCATTTGCAGAGTTTTATGAGGTTTATGAAGGTGATAAAAGAGGTGCATGGCAAGATTATTACACATATGGAGGCATGCCTTATTTAGCAACCTTAAGTACGCATGAAGAAAAAGGAAAGTATCTTAAGGATCTATTTGAAAGAACCTATATTAGAGATGTTATTGAGCGACATAAAATAAAAAATAACTCCGAGGTTCTTGATGTTTTATTAGATGTATTAGCTTCCTCGATTGGCTCGTTGACGAATCCTAGTAAGTTGGCAAACACATTTAAAAGCGAAAGGCAAATTTCAGTTGGATCTGAAACAATAGATAAATACATTGGATATTTTGAAGATTCATTTCTTATAAAAAAAGCTGTCAGATATGATGTAAAAGGACGCAAGTATATCGGTACACCAGCTAAGTACTATTACTGTGATATGGGACTTCGGAATGCTAGGTTAGAATTCAGACAGTTAGAAGAAACTCATATCATGGAAAATATTATCTATAATGATTTGATTCGAAGAGGCTTAAATGTGGATGTAGGCGTGGTTGAATATAATACTAAAGATTCAGATGGTAAGAAAATTAGAAAGCAGCTTGAAGTTGATTTTGTTGTTAATAAGGGAAATAAAAGATTCTATATTCAATCAGCACTGAGCATTGCTGATCCTGAAAAAAGGGAACAGGAAATTGCATCACTTAAACGCATACCTGATTCATTTAGCAAGATAGTTGTTGTCAGAGATTATTTGAAACCATGGCAAGATGATAACGGTATTACTTATATTGGGATTGAGCAGTTTTTATTAGATGAAGAAATCCTGAAATAATAACCTTACATAGGCCAGTACTCTGTGAGACGCCCAGTCGGTACTGGTCTATTTGTTTGATTTCTAGGGTGGAGATATTCCATGGATTGTGATACTATAATTGAGGTTTTGTTCCAACAAAATTGGCACAAGATTATTTTGAAAACGTAAGAAATGGCTTAAAATCAAGCTTTTTAGAAGGAGATATAAGAAAAAATGAAACTAGGCATTGTAGGATTACCTAACGTAGGTAAGAGCACACTTTTTAATTCACTTACAAACGCTGGAGCGCTTGCTGCAAACTATCCATTTGCGACAATCGATCCTAACGTTGGAATTGTAGCAGTTCCAGATAAGAGACTTAAGGCTCTTGGAGATTTATATCATTCCAAGAAGGTTACACCAGCTACTATCGAATTCGTTGATATTGCTGGCCTTGTAAAGGGAGCATCAAAGGGTGAGGGACTTGGAAACCAGTTCCTTGCAAATATTCGTGAGACAGATGCTATCGTTCACGTAGTTAGATGCTTTGAGGATACTAACGTAGTTCACGTTGATGGCAGCGTTGATCCAGCAAGAGATATCGAGACAATTAACTTAGAGCTTATCTTTGCTGACCTTGAGGTACTAGAGCGTAGAATTGCCAAGGTTGCTAAGCTTGCAAGAATGGACAAGACTGCAGCCAAAGAACTTGAGATTCTCGAAAAGATTAAGGCTGTCCTTGAAGATAATAAGATGGCTAGAGAACTTGAGATCGAAGATCCAGATGATAAGGCATTTGTAAACAGCCTTGATCTTCTTACATGGAAGCCAGTTATTTACGCAGCTAATGTTAAGGATGATGACCTTGCAGATGATGGCGCTTCTAATAAGTATGTTGCAGCTGTAAGAGAGCTTGCAGCTAAGTCAGGTAGCGAAGTGTTTGTTATCAGTGCTCAGATAGAGGCTGAGATTTCTGAGCTTGATGAGGATGAGAAGGCTGAGTTCCTTGAGAGCCTTGGACTTTCCGAGTCAGGTCTTGATAAGCTTATTGCAGCAAGCTACAGAACACTTGGACTTATGAGCTTCCTTACATCTGGTGAAGATGAGACAAGAGCTTGGACAATTAAGATTGGAACTAAGGCTCCACAGGCAGCTGGTAAGATTCATACAGACTTCGAAAGAGGATTCATCAAGGCTGAAGTTATCAATTATGAGGATCTTCTTCGTGAAGGATCAATTCCTGCAGCTAAGGAAAAAGGCCTTGTACGTATGGAAGGAAAAGAGTACGTTGTTCAGGATGGAGATGTGATCCTGTTTAGATTCAACGTCTAATAGGAGGATTTTATGCCAGATATAATGGGAAAGATGGACATTGCTTTTCCTAATCTGAATATATATTTAGAGAATGTCCCTAAAAGTTTTACTATCTTTGGTTTTACCATAGCTCTTTATGGCGTGATCATTGGCTTTGGATTCTTTCTTGCGCTGATACTTATCACAAATGTAGCCAAAAAGACTGGTCAGAATCCTGATACATATTGGGATGTGGCAACTTATGTGATTGTCTTTTCTATAATAGGTGCCAGGTTATACTATGTATTTTTTGCCTGGGACTATTACAAAGATGACCCGATCAGCATTCTGAATATAAGAAATGGCGGCCTTGCGATCTATGGCGGCGTTATAGCAGGTTTTTTGACAGCTGCGATCTATTGCAAGATAAAGAAGACCAGCTTCCTCAAGATGGCTGATACTTGCATGTATGGATTACTTCTGGGCCAGACTATGGGAAGATGGGGTAATTTCACCAACAGAGAAGCTTTTGGTGAATACACAAACGGCCTTTTTGCCATGAGACTTCCTGTAGAAATGGTAAGAGGTGGCGAGATCACAGAGCTTATGAAAGAGCATATGAGTGCTGCCACCAATTACGTTCAAGTTAGCCCAACATTCCTTTATGAGAGTATGTGGAATTTGGGACTTTTGATTCTGCTTCTTCTATATTTAAAACACAAGAAGTTTGATGGCGAGATAATGCTTCTTTATCTTGGTGGATATGGACTTGGAAGAGCATGGATCGAGGGGCTTAGAACAGATCAGCTTATCATGCATACTACAGGACTTCCTGTATCACAGATGCTTGCTATCTGTCTTGTGATCTTTGCAGTTGTTGCAGAAGTGGTAGTAAGGCTCAGGCTTATGAGGACTGGAGCTACTGAGAAAATAGAAAAAGAAAATTGAGAAAAAGAAAAAGTGGGCCTCGGGGACGGGGTTAGTGGTTCATTTTGCAAAGCAAAATGAACCACTAACCCCGTCCCCGAGGCCCACTTTTTCTTTTTTTTACTTCCAACCACAATTATTTGTGGTTATTTTTTTGCCAAAACACAAATAACAGACTTTATCTTTTTTTTATAGAAACCTAGGAAAAATCTATTGTTTTAAGCAAAAAGTTAGTTTATAATAATCTCAGGTGGTAAAAAGTGGCAAAAAGTGGTTGAAAGTGGTAGATAAGTGGGAACAGCATTTAAAGGCGAATATAGTCATTTCATCGATGCTAAGGGAAGACTCATAATACCTGCAAAATTCCGCGAGCTTCTGGGTGACCAATTCGTAGTTACCAAAGGCTTTGACGGATGCCTTTTTGTGTTTGCTGAAGAGGGCTGGGAACAGTTCGAAGCTAAACTCCAATCACTACCTATGGATAAGCCGGAAGCCAGAATGCTTGGAAGATTCTTCATCGCAGGTGCGATTGATGCAGAAACTGACAAGCAGGGAAGAATTCTTTTACCAGCCAACCTCTTACAACACGCCAAGATTGAAAAAGAAGCCGTTATCGCAGGCGTTGGTAACAGAGCCGAGATTTGGAGTAAGGCTGAGTGGGAGAAGGCAAGTACCTTTGATGACATCAATAGTATTGCAGCTAAGATGAGCGAGTACGGATTGAGTATATAAGGAAGATAAATGGAATTTAAACATTATTCGGTACTCCTTGAGGAGTGTCTGGACAATCTGAATATCAAACCTGATGGAATATATCTTGACGGAACTCTTGGGGGCGCAGGACATTCATCACACATTGCTGAGAGGCTTAGTGAGAACGGACACCTGTATGGAACGGATCAGGATGAGGATGCAATAGCAGCAGCTACCAAGAGACTTGAACCCTTTGGGGATAAGGTTACGATCATCAGAGATAATTATGAAAACGCAGTTGCAAGACTCAAGGAACTTGGAGTTAAGGGCGTAGACGGAATATTACTTGACCTTGGAGTTTCATCCTATCAGCTTGATAACGCTGAGAGGGGATTTACTTATAAAGAAGATGTCCCGCTTGATATGAGAATGGATCAGAGGCAGCCTCTTACAGCAAGAGATATCGTCAATGACTATTCGGAGACAGAGATCTTTCATATTATTAGAGATTACGGCGAAGATAAATTTGCCAAGAATATAGCCAAGCATATCTGTATAGAGAGAGCTAAGGCACCAATTGAGACAACAGGACAGTTAAACGACATCATTAAGGCTGCCATACCTGCCAAGATGAGAGAAAAGGGAGGACATCCTTCCAAGAGAACTTATCAGGCAATCAGAATTGCACTTAACAGAGAACTGGATGTACTTCAGAACTCACTTGATGGATTCATAGATTTTTTAAATCCAGGTGGAAGGCTTTGCGTAATAACATTTCATTCTCTGGAAGATAGAATTACCAAGAACAATTTCAGAAAAAACGAAAACCCTTGTACTTGCCCGCCAGATTTTCCGGTATGTGTTTGCGGCAAGGTGTCTAAGGGAAAGGTAATAACAAGAAAACCTATTTTACCTTCAGAAAAAGAACTGGCAGAAAATAAGAGATCTCAAAGCGCTAAGCTGAGAGTATTTGAAAAAGCTTGATAAAAAATATTAAAGAAGAGAAAGGAGGCCAAACATGGCTAACGAGTATATTCGTGGAAACACAGTTAGAAAAGTAAATGAGCCTGATAGAAGAAGAGAACATGTCCATGTTCATGAGCCTCAGCCAAATAGAAAAAGACATCACATGAGCTTTGGATACCTTGTATTCTTATCTCTTGCGATGATGATGATGGTTGGAACACTTGCATGGTATATTTCCTTGCAGTCACAGGTACAGAATTCAGTAAAGAACATTGCTAAGCTTGAGAGTCAGCTTAACACTCTTAAGCAGGACAACGATGAGGCATATAATAGAGCTAACGGCAGCATCGATCTTGAGGAAGTAAAGAGAATAGCTATTTCAGAGTATGGAATGACTTATGCTACTGAAGGACAGATCGTGTCATACTCCGATGGTGGCGGAAATGACTACGTTCGTCAGCTTGCTCCAATCCCACAGGAAACAGTTAATTAAAAAAGTTGCCACAACCTACTAAAAGTGGATATAATTGTTAGGTGTGATTGGAAGGATTTTATGTTGTAATGAAACAAAGGAAAGTTAAAAACGCGCAGAAATTTACTATAGGAATGAAGAAAAAGCTGGTGGTACTTTTTGTATTAGTACTACTGGCTTTCGTTGGGTTAGGGGTTAGGCTTATCCTTATAACCAAGAATAACGGTGAGGAATATCAAAAGCAGGTATTGTCACAGCAGCAGTATGACTCTACTACACTCCCTTTTAGAAGAGGGGAGATATTAGATGCCAATAATACAGTACTTGCATATAGTGAAAAGGTTTATAACGTTATTCTGGATGCTAAGCTCCTTCTTAGAAACGATAAATATGTTGAACCAACCATCAAGGCACTGGTAAAGTGTTTTGGTCTTGATGCAGGTGAGATTAGATCATATTTGCAGGATCACCCAGGTTCACAGTACTACATATTAGCCAAAAAACTTACTTACGATCAGATAAGTGAGTTCCAGGGACTTATAACTATTGGCTCAGATACTTATGATGAGAATATCCAGGGTGTCTGGTTTGAAGCTGGTTATATCAGAAAGTATCCAAACAATACTCTTGCCTGCGATATCATCGGATTTACATCAAGTGATAATAATGGTATGTACGGTCTAGAAGAGTACTATAATAGTGTGCTTAGCGGAACACCTGGTAGAGAATATGGTTATCTTGATGATGACTCGCAGCTTGAGAGAACAACAATTCCTGCTACTGATGGAGACAGCATCGTAACTACTATCGATGGTAATCTTCAGAATATAGTAGAGAGACATCTTCAGGAATTTAATGATACCTACGCCAATAATGCGAGACAGGGTAATGGTGCCAATAACGTAGGTTGTATCATGATGGATGTCAACACTGGTGAGATCCTTGCTATGGCCAGCTATCCATTCTTTGATCTTAATAATCCAAGAGATACATCAAGACTTATCGGTATGCCTTCTGTTGATGAGAAAGGAAATAAGGTTAAGGGCGAATCTGTCTTTGATTCGGGTGTTTATATTACTCAGGAGATGATAGATGGCTTCTCTGATGAAGTACTTTATCAGAACTACAATGCATTGTGGAAGAACTACTGTATTTCAGATACTTATGAGCCAGGATCTGTCGCCAAGCCATTTACAGTTGCAACTGCCCTTGAAAGTGGATCTATCACAGGTGATGAGGTGTATAACTGCAAAGGATTTCTTGAAGTTGGTGGATGGGAGATCAAGTGCCACAATACCTATGGTGATGGCGCTGTTTCAGTAGAAAGAGGTATCGAGATCTCTTGTAACGTAGCTATGATGTATGTTGCTCAGGCTACAGGAGTTAATACCTTTACCAAGTTCCAGAAGGATTTTGGCTTTGGACTTAAGACCAACATTGACCTTGCAGGTGAGGCAAGAACAGAAGGCCTTACATACAGCGCAGCCAACATGACGCCTACTGACCTTGCCACTAACTCTTTTGGACAGGGCTTCAACGTAGATATGATCGAGATGATCACTGGATTTTGTTCATTGATAAATGGTGGCTATTATTATGAACCTCATATCGTGAAAAAGATTGTTTCAAGTAGCGGTGCTACAATTAAGAATATTGAACCTAGAATATTAAGGCAGACTATATCACAGAGTACATCAGACAAGATTGTTCAGTATTGCAACAAAGTAGTTGCAGGTGAAGAGGGTACTGGTAAGACTGCCAGACCTGCCGGTTACATGATTGGCGGTAAGACAGGAACTGCGCAGACACTTCCTCGTGGAAATCATCAGTATGTAGTATCATTTATGGGGTATGCACCTGCTGACGATCCACAGATTGCAATCTATGTAGTAGTTGACAGACCTAATGTTACATATCAGGCTGATGCCAAGTATGCAACTAGGATTGTAAG
Source organism: Butyrivibrio sp. INlla18 (assembly GCF_900103635.1). GTDB lineage: Bacteria > Bacillota > Clostridia > Lachnospirales > Lachnospiraceae > Butyrivibrio. Next base: position 24,678 of record NZ_FMXK01000020.1, on the reverse strand, counting down.
AGCAATCCTTACAGAGGCTCTTCCTTATCTTAACTTCCCTATGACTGAGGAACTTTCAGAGAAGGAACAGGCAGAGCTTGCAGAGCTTCGTGAGCAGCTTGTTACAACATATGTTTCAGAAAATGCAGAAGAGCAGACAGAAGAAAATGCTGAAGAGACAGAAGAGGCAGCTACAGAGAGCTCTTCAGAAGAAACTGTAGAAGAAAAAGACAGATCTTCAATCTGGGAGTCATTCTCAAAGGATCCTGCAACAGGATATCTTGTGGATCCTAATACTGGCAATATGGTTGATCCTGATAGCGGAGCTGTTCTTGGAGGAGATGATCTTCCTGATTTTAATGAAGCATCAAATACTGCATCCTCAGAGGGCGGTAATTAAATTTTAGAGGTTTATAGAGATGAACGGTTATTTACTTAGAACACTTATACCTGTACTTGGATCTTTTGCTGCATCAGTGCTTATTGGACCAAGTATCATCAAAATGCTTAGAAAGCTCAAGGCTGGACAGACAGAGCGTGAGGAAGGTCTTGAATCCCACCAGAAAAAGACTGGAACACCAACAATGGGTGGTATTATTTTCCTTATTCCATTCCTTGTTATTGGACTGTGCTATGGAGCATTTCACAAAGAGGTTATTCCTGTTCTGATATTAACCTTTGGTTCAGGTATCATCGGATTTATTGATGATTATATCAAGGTAGTCAAAAAGCATAATCTTGGCCTTCGTGCTTGGCAGAAGATGGCTGGTCAGTTCCTTGTAACTGTTATATTTGCTTTTTATATTGAACAGTTTACAGATCTTTCACTTGCTATGAAGATCCCATTTACGGACAAGATGGTAGATTTTGGATTCTGGAATATTCCAATCCTTTTCTTTATCACACTTGGAACAGTTAATGGAACAAACTTTACAGATGGTGTAGATGGTCTTTGCGCATCTGTAACTGCTGTAGTAGCAGGATTTTTCGCAATAGCTGGTATGTTCTACGGAGCAACAGGAGCAGAGGTTATGTCTTCTGCTATGATGGGAGCTCTTTTGGGATACCTTGTATATAACGTATATCCAGGTAAGGTTATGATGGGCGATACAGGTTCTCTTGCAATAGGAGGCTTTGTTACAGGAATAGCGTATGTTATGCATATGCCTATTTTCATCGTGATCGTCGGATTTATTTATGCATTTGAAGTTATATCAGTTATTCTTCAGGTTTCATTCTTCAAGATCACACATGGCAAAAGAATCTTTAGAATGGCGCCTATTCACCATCACTTTGAAAAAGGTGGCTGGTCTGAGACTAAGGTTGTTAATGTATTCACCACAGTAACATTGCTACTGTGCCTTATAGCATATATGGGACTATAAAATAACTAGCGATACAATAAGGAAGAAGTAAATGAAAGCAGCAGATATTATTGGAAAAAACGTACTTGTAATTGGATCAGGTTTATCAGGAGTAGGTTCAGTTAGACTTTTAAATCAGGTTGGAGCCGTTCCTGTAATGCTTGAAGAGAACACTAAAGTTACAGAAGACGATATCAGAGCTAAGCTCCACGAAGAGGATAGAGATAGCACCAAGATTATCATTGGCGAGTTGTCAGATGAAGTTCTTGACACAATAGCTCTTACAGTTCCTAGCCCTGCGGTACCTCTTGATGCTCCTACAGTTATGAGAATTAAGGAAAAGAATATTCCTATCTGGAGCGAGATCGAGCTTGCCTACAATTTTGCAAAGGGCAAAGTTATCGCCATCACTGGAACAAATGGAAAGACAACTACAACAACTCTTGTGGGCGAGATCATGAAAGCTCATTTCGCAGATACTTATGTTGTTGGTAATATTGGAGTTTCATACGCTGAGAGTGCACTTCTTATGAAAGAGGATTCAGTTACAACTGGTGAGATCAGTTCATTCCAGTTAGAGGCTGTGGATAATTTCCATGCCAATGTATCTGCAATCCTTAATATCACACCAGATCATCTTAACAGACATCACACCATGGAATGCTACGCAGCCATGAAGGAGAATGTTACAAACAGACAGACAAAGGATGATACCTGCGTCCTTAATTATGACAACGAATATACAAGAGACTTTGGAAGCCGTTGCCCAGCAAAGGTAGTATTTTTCTCAACTAAGGAAAAACTGCAGGATGGTTTCTATCTTGATGGAGAAGAGATATTCCTTAGCACAGCAGGAAATCCTATGAAGGTCATGAACATTCATGATATGAACCTTGTAGGAGAGTGCAATATTCAGAACGTGATGGCTGCTATAGCAATTTCACTTGCTATGGGAGTTCCTCTTGCAACTATTCTTGAAGTTATCAGAACCTTTAAGGCAGTTGAACATAGAATTGAGTATGTAGCAACCAAGAAGGGGGTTGATTACTACAATGATTCTAAGGGCACTAATCCAGATGCTGCTATCCAGGGCATCAGAGCTATGAGTAAACCAACTATCCTTATAGGCGGTGGCTATGACAAAGGTAGCGAGTATGATGAGTGGATCCAGTGCTTTGGAGATACAGTTAAGCTTCTTGTTCTCATTGGTCAGACCAGAGAAAAGATAGCAGAGTGCGCTAAAAAGCATGGATTTACTAAGTTTGTATTTAAAGATACCTATGAAGAAGCTCTTGAGTTCTGCACAGAGTCAGCTGAGCCAGGAGATGCAGTACTTCTTTCTCCAGCCTGCGCTAGTTGGGATATGTTCCCTAACTATGAGACTCGAGGTAAGAGATTTAAGGAGTACGTAAATAAATTATCTGATTAACTAATTGTCTGAGGGGTAAAAGTGGAAAAGACCAGATTTTTGAAAAAACCAAAGGTTGAATCATACGTTGACTATAGCCTTATCTTTATTATTTTGTTCCTACTGGCCTTTGGTCTAGTAATGCTATATTCTACAAGTTCATATGAAGCTAATCTTGATTATGGGGATTCTGCCTACTATTTCAAACATCAGCTTGTACCGACACTTATTGGCCTTGCTCTCATGATCTTTTTGTCCTATTTCCCATATGGACTACTTAAAAAGTTGGCATTTCCTATCTATATAGGTGCGGCGGTTCTTTTGCTTCTTCTCATTCCTTTCGGAAGAGAGATCAACCACGCTAAAAGATGGATCTTCATCATGGGAATATCCATCCAGCCGGCAGAGATCGCCAAGTTTGCTGTTATTGTATTTACTGCTACGATCATTGTTACGCTTAAGCGTAAATTGCTTGATCCAAAGGGATATCTTACAACCCTTGGATTCCCAGCTCTTTTAGCACTGATGGTATATGGTATTACCAAGAACCTTAGTTCAGCTATTATCATCATGGGAATTGCTGTTATCATGCTTTTTATCTCAACACCTGGATACAAAAAGTATGTGATAGCTGCTTTATCAGTCATTGCCCTGGCAACTGTGATCGTTTTGATCGTTGCTAATTCAGCTAATTCAAGCGGTATGAACTACCGTTTTAAACGTATCTTAGTTTGGCTTGATCCTGCAGCTTACGCCAGTGAAAAAGGTTTCCAGACTATTCAGGCTCTTTATGCCATTGGCTCAGGCGGAATATTCGGAAAAGGCCTTGGCGAGAGTATGCAGAAGATGGGATTTATCCCTGAGGCTCAGAACGATATGATCTTTTCTATCATCTGTGAAGAGCTTGGACTTTTTGGCGCAATAGCAGTTATGCTCATGTTCATGCTCCTTATCTGGAGACTTATGATCATTGCCAATAACGCTCCTGATATGTTCGGAGCTCTTTTGGTCATTGGAGTTATGGGACATATTGCAATTCAGGTTATCCTGAACATTGCGGTTGTAACTAACACTATCCCTAACACAGGTATCACACTTCCGTTTATCAGTTACGGAGGTTCCGCTGTTATCATGCAGCTTGCAGAGATTGGAATGGCTCTTAATGTAGCTAAAAATATAGGATGATTGTTTTTGGATGGCGAAAAGAAGAAAGATCAAAAAAGTAAAAACAAAAAGAAATAGAAGAAGCATCTTCGACATAATAAAGGACTCCTTACGATACAACAGGAGTCTTTATATTATTATGGCCATTGTGATCACGGTGTTTATTGTAGGAGTCCTGGGGATAACCTACATTAGGGACAACTATACCATCACAAATGTCTATGTTTCTGGTAATACTCATTATACCAATGAAGAGATCATAGATATGGTCATGACGGACAAACTGTGCAATAACTCTATTTATCTTTCTTTGAAGTATAGGAATAAGTCTATTGAAGGCGTTCCTTTTATTGAGAAGATGAGTGTAGAGATCGTTTCTCCAGATACTGTCAGGATAAATGTCTATGAGAAGGCTGTTGCCGGATATATCTCATATTTAGGCAGATATATGTACTTTGACAGAGATGGAATAGTGGTAGAAAGCTCGCTTGAAGCTGCAAGTAATGTTCCTGAAGTATTGGGACTTAGCTTTAACTACGTGATCATTCATGAAAAGCTTCCTGTAGAAAAGCAGGAGGTCTTTGAGGAAATACTTGATATCACTCAATTGTTATCGAAATACAATCTTCAGGCCAATAAGATTTTCTTCGATAGTGAGTATAATGTTTATCTGTATTTCGATGGTATTGAAGTAAGCATAGGAACCAAAGATTACATTGATGAAAAAATAATTCAGCTCCAATATATACTGCCAAACCTAGAAGGAAAGAGTGGAATTTTGGAGATGAAAGACTTTAATGAAGACACCAAAAATGTTACTTTCGAAGAGAAAAAACAGTAAATTGTATACTAAATGGTACAAATTTATTCAAAAAAAACAGGTTGATAATTAACAAAAAAAATCGTATCATAGCATATAGGAGTCTTTAGGATTATGAAGGAGGAGTTGTTTTGCTGGAGATTAAGTCAAATGAAGCAGAAAACGCCTGCAGAATTATCGTCGTCGGGGTTGGCGGTGCAGGTAATAATGCTGTAAATAGAATGGTAGACGAGAATATTACTGGTGTCGAGTTCATCGGTATTAATACTGATAAACAGGCGCTTCAGCTTTGCAAAGCCCCTAAGCTTTTACAGATCGGTGAGAAGCTTACAAAGGGCCTTGGAGCTGGTGCAAAGCCTGAAATTGGACAGAAGGCTGCTGAGGAGAGTTCAGAGGAGATTTCTGCAGCTCTTAAGGGTGCAGACATGGTATTCGTTACCTGTGGTATGGGTGGCGGTACTGGTACTGGTGCAGCTCCTGTCGTAGCTAAGCTTGCTAAGGAGATGGGTATTCTTACTGTTGGTGTTGTTACAAAGCCTTTCAGTTTCGAAGCTCGTGTTCGTATGCAGAACGCTATGCTTGGTATTTCTAATATTAGAACAAATGTAGATACACTTATCGTCATTCCTAATGATAAGCTTCTTCAGATAGTTGATAGAAGAACTACAATGCCTGACGCACTCAAGAAGGCTGATGAAGTACTTCAGCAGGCTGTACAGGGTGTTACAGACCTTATCAATGTACCAGCAGTTATCAATCTTGACTTTGCTGATGTACAGACAGTCATGAAGGACAAGGGTATTGCTCATATCGGTATCGGTACTGGTAAGGGTGATGACAAGGCTTCTGATGCTGTTAAGATGGCAGTAGAGAGTCCACTTCTTGAGACAAAGGTTAATGGTGCAACAGATGTTATTATTAACATTTCTGGTGACATCACACTTACAGATGCACAGGAGGCTTCCGACTATGTTCGTAACCTCGCTGGAGATGATGTTAACGTTATCTTTGGTGCTATGTATGATGAGAGCAAGACAGATTCTTGCACAGTTACAGTAATTGCTACAGGAATTGATGACAAGGCAGCAACTGGTACACAGAATAGCAGGATCAACAAGGTTGCTACACCTGTTTCACAGCCTACAGCTACCCCAATTACTCCTGCAACTCCAGTTCACATGGCTACAGTCCCTGTTACACCAGTTACTCCAATTACACCAATCACACAGGCACAGCCTAGCGTATCAACAATTGGATTTGCAACAGAAGGTGTTGCAGCTACTCCTAGACCAAATATGACGATCAATAGACCAACTGAGATCAAGAGCACAGTTGAGCCTAAATCTCTTAAGATCCCAGATTTCTTACAGAGAAAATAATTGATATATCGGCATTTAGCCCTACTCAATAATTTGAGTAGGGCTTTTTTATTGAATAGGAATTTCCTATTCAATAAAAAACGCTCCGCTAAGGATGCGCACTCGCGCGATAGGTAGATGTTGCATAAATGCAACCGCGCTCGGCGCGAGAATGTCGCAAGCGACATTCTTTCTTACTGCGCAAAACGTTATTTAGTGTGGAATTATTGCAAAAATAATGCTACAATAAATTGTGTGATGCCTTATATGGCAGCCAAGATATAGTGGAGATATCACTTTGATAAAAATGGAGGGAATGCTATGAAATGCCCATTCTGCGGTAAGGATGATACAAGAGTAATTGATTCAAGACCTGCTGACGAAAATACGTCTATCAGGAGAAGAAGAGTTTGTGATTCCTGTGGAAAAAGATTTACCACATATGAAAAGGTAGAGACTATTCCTCTTATTGTTATTAAAAAGGGTGATATCAGAGAGCCATATGACAGGGCTAAGATAGAGGCAGGCGTATTTAGAGCTTGTCACAAGAGACCGGTAAGTGCAGAACAGATCACCAAGATGGTGGATGCGGTTGAAACAGAAGTATTCAACCTGGAACAGAAAGAGATTCCAAGCAGAGCTATCGGTGAGATAGTAATGGACAAGATGCAAGACCTTGATCCAGTAGCATATGTAAGATTTGCATCTGTTTATAGAGAGTTTAAGGATGTGAATACATTTATGGATGAGCTTAAGTCAGTTCTCAAAAAAGAGGCTGATGGAACAATAGCTAATACATCGGATAATAATGTTCCACTTCTAAAAAAAGAGTAAGCTAATAGCCTTGACAGAAACTTGTCAAGGCTATAATATTTCCTTGAGCTCGGAATGAGCTATACAATTTAATATAGGAGGAAGATTTTAACATGATTAAGAGGAGTTTTATGAAAAGGAGTGTATCCTCACTATTACTAGTCGTGTTAACAACACTGACTGTTGCATTGAGCGGATGCTCAAGTGACAAGGCAGGAGAATCTACGGAAGGTGACCAGGGCACAGGGGCAAGCACTGAAACAGTGACTAGCACAGCCGATTCAGATGTTACCAATACGTCAGATGATCTTTCTAAGCTTATCGTTGGAGTACCTCAGGACATCAGCGAGCTTGACCCACACACATCTACAGGGGCAGGCATTCAGGAGGTATTGTTTAATGTTTATGAAGGCTTAGTCAAGCCTGATGAGAGCGGTAATCTTATCCCTGCTGTAGCCAGTGATTACACGATTTCGGATGATAGTAAGGTATACACATTCACACTTCGTGATGGAATCAAATTTCACGATGGAAGTTTAGTTACGGTAGAGGATATCAAATATTCTATAGATCGTAATAGAGGAGCAGATGGCAGCGAGCCACTCATTTCTTCATTTTCCAGTATTGACAGTGTGAATATTGTTGATGACAGTCACGTAGAGATAGTGCTTAAGGAAGCTAATTCAGAATTCCTTCCACTTCTTACAGTTGCGATTGTTCCAGAAGCTAACAAGGATTTGAATACAAATCCTATCGGTACAGGCCCATACAAGTTTGTATCACGTTCCCCACAGGAGAACTTCGTGGTAACAAGATTTGATGATTATTGGGGCGAAAAGGCATATATCAAGGACGTAGTGTTCAAGGTAGAGGCTAATAGCGATGCGATCGTTATGGACCTTGAGGGTGGCTCTATTGATATGATCGCCAGAGTTACAAGTACTCAGGCAGCTCAGCTCTCTGATAAATTTGAGATCTACGAGGGAACAATGAACCTTGTACAGGCTCTTTACCTCAACAACGCTGAGAAGCCATTTGATGATGTAAGAGTTAGACAGGCTCTTTGCTACGCTATCGATCCACAGGAGATCATGGACTTTGTATCTGATGGCGCAGGAACTGAGATTGGTAGTGCTATGTTCCCAGCATTTACTAAGTACTATGATTCAAGCCTTAATGACACTTACAATCAGGATATAGAAAAGGCTAAGGCTCTTCTTGCTGAAGCAGGCTACCCTGATGGATTTGAGTTTACTATCACGGTTCCATCAAACTATGCTCAGCATATTGATACAGCACAGGTTATCTCTGAAGAACTCAAGAATATTGGCGTAACAGCTAACATTCAAGAAATTGAGTGGAACACATGGCTTGATGAGGTTTATAAGCAAAAGAAATATCAGTCGACAGTAGTTGGTTTTGATGCTTCAACACTTTCTGCATCAGCTCTTCTTGCAAGATATGTATCAACATCAAGTAAGAACACATTTAACTATAGCTCAGCTGCTTATGATGAGGCTTATGCCAAGGCTGTAGCTTCAAATGACGACGCAGAGAAGACTAAGTATTATAAAGAGTGCCTTAAGATTCTTTCAGAAGATGCTGCTAATGTATATATTCAGGATCTTCCAGCTTTTGTAGCACTTAACAAGAAATTCACAGGTTATGTTTTCTATCCTCTTTATGTTCAGGATATTTCAAAGATAAGACCTGCTCAGTAATTTAAAGATTTGCGAGGAATATGCATATGAAATATATCATCAAAAAGTTTTTTTCTATGATCATTACTTTGGTGGTGGTTTCATTTTGCGTATTCCTCGCTTTTAACGTAATACCTGGTGATCCTGCCCTTAGAAAGCTAGGAACAGAGGCTTCTCCAGAGCTTATCGCTCAGGTGAGACATGAGATGGGCCTTGATGCTCCTCTTATTGTCAGATATTTTAATTGGTTCACATCTTTTATTCATGGGGATATGGGAATGTCCTACAATTACAATGTCCCTGTTGCAGGCATGGTTCTTAACAAAGTGCCTATCACACTTACAATGGCTATTATGTCATTTGTTCTTACTATACTTGTATCTATTCCACTTGGAATCTTTACAGCTAAATATGAAAATGGCTTTATAGATAAGGCTATTACTATGATCAATCAGATAATAATGGCGATTCCTCCTTTCTTTTCAGGAATCATCATTACTTTTATTTTTGGAATGATATTTAAGCTCTTTACCCCAGGAGGATTTGTATCCTATTCAGAAGACTTTGGGGGATTTTTAAGATATCTTATTTTCCCTTCTGTTGCGATTGCTCTTCCAAAGATCGCAATGACAGTTAAGATGCTCAGGGGAAGTCTTATTGATGAAGCAGCCAAGGATTACACAAGGACTGCCTTTAGCAGAGGAAACAACACCAATGGTGTTCTATATAGACATGTACTAAAAAATGCCATGATCCCAGTGATCACATTCCTTGGAATGTTGCTTGCAGACATGGTTGCAGGAAGTATCGTTATTGAACAGGTATTTAGCATTCCAGGAATCAGCAGAATACTTCTTTCTAGTATCAGCAATAGAGATTATCCAGTAGTAGAGGCCATTATCATGGGCGTAGCTGCTATTGTAATAATAATAAATCTTTTAGTAGATATAATTTACAGGATCATTGATCCAAGAATTGAGATAACAGACTAATGAAGGCTTTTTTGAAAAAACTTAAGAAAAATCCATATATGATAGCGGGACTTATTATAACAGGACTTATAGTTCTTATGGTTATAGTAGGCCTCTTTTGGATGCCCTATGAACCTACCAAGATGAGCGCCGGTGAGAAGCTTCAGGGTATATCTTTGAAGCACATCATGGGTACGGACAATATGGGAAGAGATGTGTTTAGCAGAGTTATGTACGGAAGCAGGATCACGCTTTTGATAGCTCTTGGAACAGTTACTATTGGTGTTGTACTTGGCACTATCATAGGTGCTCTTACAGGCTATTTTGGCGGAATACTTGATGAAGTAGTCATGAGGATCATTGATGCTATGTTTGCTTTCCCAAGTATCTTGCTTGCACTTGTTATTGTCAGTGTATTTGGAACAGGGTGGGCTCAGCTTCTGATGTCTCTTGGAATAGCGTTTATTCCTAGTTATGCCAGAATTGTAAGAGGTGAAGTCCTTAGATGCAAAGGAATGGACTATGTTGAGAGCGCAAGACTCCAGGGAGTATCACAGTTTAGGATGATCTTTGTTCATATCCTTCCTAATATCAAGGGAGTTCTTGCTTCATCAATACTTATTGGCTTTAATAACGCGGTTCTAGCTGAGGCAGGTCTTAGCTACCTGGGAGTTGGTTCACAGCCTCCATATGCCAGCCTTGGTAAGATGCTTTCTGATGCTCAGCAGTACATGTTTACAGTACCAAGCTATTGTCTGTGTCCTGGTATTGTGATCGTTTTTATCGTTTTAGGTTTTTCATTTTTGGGTGAAGGAATTAGAAGATGGAAATAATACTTGATGTAACTGATCTTCATATAGAATTTCACGATGGCGATACCCCTACTATAGCTGTAGATGACTTTGATCTAATGCTTGGGAAGGGTGAGATAGTCGGTATCGTAGGAGAATCTGGCTCTGGTAAGAGTATGAGCGCCCTTGCTATTGCTGGTCTTCTTAACAGAGGATCTATGAAAAAGACAGGAAGGATCATGTTTAATGGTGATGACCTTCTGACAATCGATAGAAGTAAGCTTCGTACCTATCAGGGAGATGAGATATCGATCATTTTCCAGGAGCCTATGACAAGTCTTAATCCGGTTAAAAAGATTGGCTGGCAGGTTGAGGAATCTCTTTATATCCATCAACCTGAGATAGATAAAAAGACAAGAAAACAGAAAGCTATCAACATGCTAAAGGACGTGGGCCTTACAAATGCTGAGGAAGTATATTATATGTATCCTCATGAGCTTTCTGGTGGTATGAGGCAGAGAGTTATGATCGCAGCTGCTATGATCGGAGGTCCACAGATACTTATTGCGGATGAGCCTACAACAGCTCTTGATGTAACAGTTCAGGCTCAGATCGTTGAACTACTCAAAAAGCTTAATAGGGAAATGGGAACATCAATAATATTCATTTCTCATGACCTTAGCCTTGTAAATCAGCTCTGCGAGAGGGTAATCGTTATGCAGAAGGGCAGTATTGTAGAGTCTGGTAAGACTGCAGATATATTCAAGGCTCCAAAGCATCCATATACTCAGAGACTGATTGCAGCTATACCCAAGATCGATATTGGTGAGTGAGGCATTTTAGATGGAAGAAACAAAGGTACTTAAGGTATCACATTTAGATGTTTTTTATAAGAATAGAAAAAGAAAGCTCTTTTCCGGAAAAAAGAAGGTTCAGGCTTTATTTGATGTGTCTTTTGACATGGATGAGGGTGAAGTGCTGGCAATAGCAGGTGAATCAGGATGCGGTAAATCTACTCTTGCAAGGGCAATCGTAGGCATCAACAAGGACTATGAGGGCGCAATGTGGCAAAAGTACGAAGGTCCACAGATGGTATTCCAGGATCCTTACAATTCACTTAATCCTTCCAAGAAGATTGGCTGGCTATTAGAGGAGCCTCTTAGGGTTGATAAAAAGAAAAAATGGACTCCTGAGGAACGTAAGAAGAGAGTTGAGGAGATCATGACTCAGATTGAGCTTCCTATGGAGATGCTAGACAGGTATCCATCACAGCTTTCAGGTGGACAGAGGCAGAGAGTGTGCATAGGTATTGCTCTTATGAGAAATCCTAAGCTCTTGATAGCGGATGAGCCGGTTTCAGCCCTGGATGTTACGATTGCTTCCCAGATAATGGAGCTATTATCAAGGATTCACAAGAATCTTGGAATCTCTATCATTTTCATCTCTCATGATCTTAGAGTTGTTTATCAGATAAGCGACCATGTTATGATCATGAAAAATGGCAGAGTTGTGGAGTATGGAGATACCAAAGAGGTATATAAAAATCCTAAGGAAGAGTACACAAAGCAGCTCTTAAAGGCTGCAGGAATCAAAGAATAAAAAAAGTCTAAAAAGTCTTAAAATTCTCAGAAATACTGAGGTTTTGGGACTTTTTTTAATATAATGGTATTAAGTTATTCGGTAAAAATCCGATATTTTAATTATCAAGTGGAAATATAATTATTTAGAAAGGGGGCGGATATTATGGCACTAAATAGAATTGGTTTCATGCAAGGCTATGATGCATATAATATACCTGCCGCCGGCGATAAAGTACTTTCTGATCCCAAGAATCTTCAGGGGCAGATAAGTAGCGACCTTAAAGATGATCAACCTAAACAAGATAATAAGTTAGACTTAACTGTGGAAGTTCCCAAAAGAGAGAGCAACGCTTCCATCGAGAATGTTGCCATATCTCTTGGAACTTATGATAATACTTCGATAGATCTTTTTAGTGGAAATGGCCTTGCTTCTGACAATATGAAGAGTGCGATATCAGGAATGCAGAAGGATCAGATCCTTCATGAGTATCAGTACTTTGTAGGAAGCAAAGACCTTACAGGTAAGGAGAGCAATGTGATTGCCGGAACAGAGGACGGAGTTGTTATAAAACTTTAAGATTCAAGTGAAAAAAAGTATTAAGAAACCTTGACCAAAGCGGATACTGGTCGAGGTTTTTTTATGCAATAGATAATTGCTCTGCAATTCCTATTGCATAAAGCACTCCGTTATGGATGCGCACTCGCGCGAAAGGTATTTGTTGCATAAATGCAACCGCGCTCGGCGCGAGAATGTCGCAAGCGACATTCTTTATTGATTTAAAAGGTTTTTCCTTGTAAAATTTACACTAAAGAGCCTTAAAGGGGGAAACTATGAACTATACTGATGGACATACTAGGATCTGCGGACTTATAGGTAATCCGGTTAAACATACATTATCTCCACTTATTCATAATTCATTGTCTGATATGTTTGGCATCAATATGGTATATGTGCCATTTGAAGTTAAGGAAAGTGATGTTAAGGCGGCAATTAAGGGTGCGCTTGCCCTTGATATAAAGGGACTTAACGTGACAGTTCCTTACAAGAGTGAGGTAATTCCTTATCTTGACGATATAGATCCTTTGGCTAAGAGTATTGGTGCTGTTAATACCCTTGTAAGGACTGCAAATGGCGGATTTAAAGGGTACAACACTGACGTTACAGGCCTTTATCACGCTATGCAGGATGAAGGAATTGACCTGTCTGGTGAAGTGGTAGTTATCCTTGGAGCTGGCGGAGTTGCCAGACCAACAGCTTTTTTGTGCGCAGATAAGGGGGCTAAAAAGGTCTATATACTTAATAGAACCTTTGAAAAGGCTGAAGCTGTAGCAGAAGAAGTAAATACTGCTCTTAATACAGATGTTGTTACACCAATGAAGCTTGAAGACTACAAGAGAGTACTTATGGCTCATGATAAGTTCATTGCTCTTCAGTGCACATCAGTAGGTCTTTTCCCAGATGTGAACAGCGCAGTTATTGAGGATAAAGAGTTCTACAAGCATGTAAGCTGTGCTCTTGATGAGGTGTATAGACCTCTTGAGACCAAGTTCATGAAGCTTGCTAAGGAAGCTGGAGCAAGGAACTTTTCAGGGCTTAAGATGCTTCTTTATCAGGGAATTGATGCCTATGAGCTATGGCATGCTGATGACAAGATCAAGGTTACCAAAGAGCAGGCCGACGTTATCTATAGATCACTTATGCTGGACGTAGTAGGAGCTAGCAATATTATACTTGAAGGCTTTATGGGAAGCGGCAAGAGCGCTGTTTCAGCTCTTTTGGCAGATGAGCTTAGCATGGAACTGGTTGATACAGATGAGATCATTGAGGAGACAGAAGGCTGCACTATAAATGAGATCTTTGAAAAAGAGGGCGAGAAGGCCTTTAGAGATATGGAGACAGACCTTCTTGAAGCTATAACAGGTGATCACTGGAGAGAATTTGTTATATCACTTGGCGGTGGAATGCCTGTTAGAGAGGAAAATAGAAGGCTCCTTAGAAAGGCTGGCAAGATAGTGTTCTTAAAGGCTAGTCCTGAGACTATCTATGAGAGAGTTAAGGATGATGACAGTCGTCCCCTCCTTAGGTGCGAGGATCCTCTTTCCAAGATAAAAGAACTGATGGCCTCCCGAATGGAAGCCTATGAAGATGCCGCAGATATTGTGGTAGATACAGATAACAAGACTATTGAAGAGGTAGTAGGAGAGATAGTCGATAGATTAGGAATTAGATGAACAAAAGAAATTATGCAAAGGAATTAGAAAATCAAATATCAAAGTTTCAGGAAAAGAAGGAGTATCCAAAGCTTTTATTACATGCTTGCTGTGCTCCGTGCTCATCCTATTGCCTTGAGTATCTTAGAGAGTACTTTGATGTGACAGTCTTTTTCTATAATCCCAATATCACATCCGATGGGGAGTATAGCAAAAGAGTCGCAGAAGAAAAGAGACTTATCGAGGAATATAACAGGCAGATAGATGAAGGATGCTTTGATGGGATGAATTCTGATGAGAATGCCAGAAAGATCGGTATTATCGAGGGAGATTATGATCCTAAAGTGTTCTACGATGCAGTTAAGGGCTATGAAGACTGCAAAGAGGGCGGAGACAGATGCAGAAAGTGCTTTGAACTTAGACTTTTAGAGACTGCAAAGAGCGCAGCAGAAAACGGATTTGAGTTTTTTACAACTACGCTTACTATCAGCCCTTTAAAGAACGCTGACGTTCTAAATGAAGTTGGAGAAGAGGCTTCAAGGGTGATATCGCAGGAGACAGGCAAGACGATCACCTTTTTACCATCTGATTTTAAGAAAAAGAACGGCTATAAGCGATCTATAGAGCTTTCACAAAAGTTTGGGCTTTACAGACAGGATTTTTGTGGATGCAGTTTTTCTAAGGCCCAGAGAGAAAAGGAAAAGAAGGAAAGAGAAGGGGAATTAAATGGATAATCAGCCAAACAATGAAAACGGAGTATTTAGCGGAATTGGACATGATCCTCAGACAGGACAGCCTATTATGCCAGAACCAGTAGAGGTACCAGTGATCGAACCTCAGGTTCAGCCACAGCAGTATACTCCAGAGCAGATGGAATACATGAATCAGCAGCAACAGTATCAGCAACAGCAGCAATTTCAACAACAGCAGTACCAGCAGTATCCTCAGCAGGGTATGAATACTGCAGAGCATCCTGATAATTTAGATCCTACTGCCAAGAAGCTTTGCTGGTCATCTCTTATCTGTTGGATCATCAGCAGGATTGGTGGATGGAGCCTTGGCTATGTTTTTTCATCGCTTGATGGCGAAGATTATATCAGACTTGCTCCAGGGGCACTTATCGGACTTGCTGGACTTGCAAGCTACATACTTATGATCTATGTCAGGATCAAATATCCAAAGAACAGATTTGGTAAGGGACTTATGTGGGTATACATAATTGACCTTGTTTTGAGAGTTCTTTTGGTAGTGGTAGCTATTCTTGCTTTTGTATACCTTGTTGAGTCTGTGTGCTCAGGCATTCCTGGATAATAACTATGTATATTTTTCTGATACTTTTAGCAGGCTTTTCTGGAATAGGAGGAGCCTGCTTTGAACTTCATAAGGCCAAAGTTTCTGGGCAGGTCCTTGGTTTTTCTATAATGCTTAATTTCTGCATGGGAATTTATTTTGCAGTGATGTGCGGATATTTTTCATCGGGACTTAGGACCATTAAGTGCGACAGCACAGGCGGCGCCTTGGGCATGATCCTTGCCTGCTTTATCATGGACAGAATAGTTCCTGGGGCAAAAAAAGATATATACAGGGCGTATTTTTTATTCATGCCCCTAGTGTATGGAATAGGTAAGCTTGCTTGCGCTTACAAGGGATGCTGCGGCGGACTATCCATACATGGAGAGAGATTTCCTATTCAGATGGTAGAGGCTATAAGCTTTATCGTATTGTTTTTGATCTCTGTTTATCTGGTAAAAAAAGACTTTTTTAAGCCGGGAATAATAGTTATCATCTGCACTGTACTTAAGTTTTTACTGGATTTTTTGAGGGACACTCACGAGGAGAGATTCATTTCTTTTAACCAGTGGGCATGCCTTGTAACTCTTGCTATATTACTATGTATTTTTGCCATTGATAGAAAAGCTTTATTTTGATAAAATCTTTTACGTTAACGAAAAATAATCAAATTGATTGAAAGAAGGAAGAATTTTGGAAAAGGTACTTGAACTTATATCAAAAGAGGTTGGAGATGCGTTTGAAGCTGCCGGATATGACAGGGAGCTTGGAAAGGTAACTATCTCAAACAGGCCTGATCTTTGTGAATATCAGTGTAACGGTGCTATGGCTGGAGCCAAGAAGTATGGTAAGGCACCATTTATGATCGCTGATGAAGTGGCTGAGAAGCTTCAGAATAACGAGATGTTTGATAAGGTAGAGTCTGTTAAGCCAGGTTTTTTGAATATTATCGTAAGCGGAGACTTTGCTAGAAGCTACATCGTTAAGATGCTTCATGAGAAGCACATGGGAGTTACACTTCCAGGTCATGAGCCTACATTTATCCTTGATTACGGCGGACCAAACGTTGCTAAGCCTCTTCACGTAGGACATCTTCGCTCAGCTGTTATCGGTGAGAGTATCAAGAGAATTCTTAAATATACAGGACACAAGGTTATCGGTGATATCCATCTTGGTGACTGGGGACTTCAGATGGGACTTGTTATCACAGGGCTCAAGGAGAGAAAGCCAGATCTTTGCTATTTTGATCCTGATTATCAGGGAGCATATCCAAAAGAGGCTCCATTTACAGTGTCAGAGCTTGAAGAGATCTATCCTGCAGCCAGCAAGAAGTCAAAAGAAGATGAGCAGTTCAAGGCAGAAGCTATGGAAGCTACTAAGCTCTTACAGGATGGTTACAAGCCATATAGAGCTCTTTGGCACCATATCTTAAATGTTTCTGTTGCTGACCTTAAGCAGAACTACAAGAAGCTTTCTGTAGACTTTGACCTTTGGAGAGGTGAGTCTGATGTTCATGAGGTTATTCCTGGAATGGTAGACTACATGAAGCAGCACGAATATGCTCATGAGAGCCAGGGCGCCCTTGTTGTTGACGTAGCAGAAGAGACAGATACCAAAGAGATTCCACCATGCATGATCCTTAAGTCAGATGGAGCATCTCTTTACAATACAACAGACCTTGCAACTATCAAGCAGCGTATGGAAGAATTCCATCCAGAAGGACTTATCTACGTTGTAGACAAGAGACAGGAACTTTACTTTACACAGGTATTTAGATGTGCACGCAAGACTAAGCTCGTTCTTCCTGAGACAGAGCTTCATTTCGTTGGCTTTGGTACTATGAACGGCAGCGATGGCAAGCCATTCAAGACCAGACAGGGCGGCGTAATGCGTCTTGAGAACCTTATTGCTGAGATCGATGAAAAGATGTATGCAAGGATCAAGGAAGGTAACCTTGATATCAGCGACGAAGAGGCAAAGGATACAGCTCACAAGGTAGCTCTTTCAGCTATCAAGTATGGCGATCTTTCTAACCAGCCTTCTAAGGATTACATCTTTGATGTTGATAAGTTCACATCATTTGAAGGAGATACAGGCCCATACATCCTTTACACAATGGTTCGTATCAAGTCTATCCTCAAGAAATATGAGGCTGAAGGCGGAGTAGTTAAGGATGCTAAGCTTGATAACCCAGATAGCGACGCTATGAAGGCACTTATGCTCCTTCTTACAAGATTTGCAGATTCAGTAGAGAGCGCAGCTGCAGACCTTGCGCCAAACAGAATCTGTGCATATATCTATGACCTTAGTAATGCATTTAACAGTTTCTATCATGGAACCAAGATCCTTGCAGAAGCTGATGAAAATAAGAAGAGCAGCTACATCGCACTTCTTGCTACAACACTCAAGATCCTCGAAACAGGTATTGATCTGTTAGGATTCAGTGCTCCTGAACGTATGTAATCGGAGAATACATGGAAGACAAACACATTTTCAGCAACAGGAAGCTTTTTCTGTTGCTGATTCCTATTATAGCTGAACAGTTTTTAAACTCCCTTATGGGTATGGCTGACTCTATGATGGTTAGTAACGTCGGAGCTGCGGCCCTTTCAGGAGTATCTCTTGTTGATTCCATCAACAACCTGGTGGTACAGGCATTTAACGCCATGGCTACAGGTGGAGTCATTATCTGTTCTACCTATATAGGCCAAAAAGACAAAAATAGAGCAAGAGAATCAGCAAGGCAGGTACTGTTAGTATCTACCTTGATTTCAGTTACCATGATGATATTAGGGCTGCTTTTTAGGATGCAGCTTTTAAGACTTATCTTTGGTACAGTTGATGCTGATGTTATGGAAGCTGCTGGAATATATTTTCTTTTGACAATTCTTTCTTATCCAGGCGTGGCCCTTGCTGCAGCTGGAAGTGCTATTTTCAGAGCTCAGTCTAACACAAGGCTTCCAATGAATATCGCTATTGTTTCAAATATCTTAAATGTGGCGGGCAACGCACTCCTAATCTGGGGCTTTGGACTTGGTGTTTATGGAGCAGCCCTTGCTACACTTATTTCACGTATATTTTCAGCAGTAGTTCTTTTGGCATTTCTAAGAAATGATAAGCTTGAGATATTTGTAAAGGATTATCACAAGATCAGACCAGATGCAGGCAAGATAAAGAGAATCCTTGCGATGGGTATACCAAATGGCATAGAGAATTCAATGTTCCAGTTCGGTAAGCTTGCTATCCAGTCATCTGTTTCACTTCTTGGAACAGCGGCTATTGCAGCTCAGTCTATGACTAACATATTTGAAAATGTAAATGGCGTTGCAGGAATTGGCGTAGGAATCGGCCTTATGACTATTGTGGGACAGTGCCTTGGTGCTGGCCGCAAGGATGAGGCTATATATTATACCAAGAAGATGATAGGATGAGGCTATATATTATACCAAGAAGATGATAGGATGGGGATATATAGCAATACTCGTTAGCTGTCTCTTTACCTATGCAATTGCTGGACCTGTGACGATACTTGCAGGTATGGCACCAGAAAGTAGAAAGCTCTGCCTTTATATGCTGGGCTGGATCACTATCGTTAAGCCACTTTTATGGTCACCATCATTTATAACTCCTTATGCCATGAGGGCTGCAGGAGATGTTAAGTTCTCAATGATAATTGCAACGCTTACAATGTGGTTTTTGAGAGTTACTCTTGCTACCTTCCTTATCAGGGTGGTAGGACTTGGTGCAATGGGCGTTTGGATCGGTATGTTCGCTGATTGGGGCGTTAGAGGTATCATCTTTACCATTAGATTTAGAAGCAACAAATGGATCCACAAGGTGGTTTCCTGAACACAATTATAAAAGGAGAAAAGGTATGAAAAGTATTGAAAAAAAGAGGCTTTGGATGTTTATTGCCATTGCCTACGGTGTGACAGTGTTAATGAGTTTACTTATGATCGTTGGCAAGAACAACGGCAAGGATCTCACAGCCTTTGTCAATGTTCAGATGGCTTACCCTATGTGCGGCGTCATCTTAGGTAAGCTTTTCTTTAGGGAAGAAGACAAAAAGCTCCCTATGGCTGGATATATCACAGTTCTTGTGACAGCAGCCATTATGATGGTACTTGCTATTCTCTCAGTTTTCCTTCCAGAAGTTATGATCGATAATGGAATTACAGAGTATTCTAACTGGAATATCTATTCACAGTATGTGCTCATAGCAGGAAGCTTTGTGGCATATATCCTTTTCTGGGTATGTGGCAAAGAAAAGAGAGCAAACGCAGGACTTAGCAGAAATAAAGTTAAGCTCAGTATCCTGCTTGTAATCTTATTTATCGTTTTATATTTACTTAGAAGTCTTATTTCAAGTTTTATGTTTGATGCCCTTACAGGCGGATCAAATATTGATACATTAAGTGGTTCCTTGTTGAATCCTACTATTGTAACAGTGATTATAAGTCTTGCTATCAACTTCCCGCTTACATTTATCGCATTTATGGGTGAAGAGTATGGATGGAGATATTATCTTCAGCCTATTATGCAAAAGAAATTTGGCTTAAGACTTGGTGTTTTACTCCTTGGTCTTGTATGGGCAGTTTGGCACATCTTTGTTGATTATCTTTTCTATGCAAAAGAGACAGGTCTTCAGATGTTTGTAAGCCAGATCATTACATGCGTTGCTATGGCTATTTTCTTTGGCTATGCATTTATGAAGACAGAGAATATATGGGCAATTTCAATCATGCACTATATCAACAATAACATGATCGCTGTATTTGCTGGCGGTGATGCTAACGTTCTTCAGAACCAGACAGTTACATGGGGGATGCTCCCTATCATGCTAGTTCAGAATATATTGTTCTTCTTATTTATCCTTGCACCTGTTTATGGCAAGCTAAGAAAAGACAAAGAAGAGCAAAAGACAGCGTAATAATTTGAGAAGATAATAAGAAAGCCCTTGCTTACGTAGAGTGAGCAAGGGCTTTTTGAACTTATTTAGTTAATATTTGGTGATAGCTTATCATTTGATAAGATGGCGAGGTTCTGAGTTGCTCTGGACATTGCAGTATACAGGCAGTGTTTTCCAAGCTCATCATCAGGGTACCCTTCTGAATCAGCATCTGCCAGGATAACATGGTCAAATTCAAGACCCTTAGCAAGAGGAAGCTCTATGATAAACGCGCCTTCCTTTGGAAGAGAGTCGTGACCAGATACAATGACAGGTGCCTTTTCTCCAAGATTAACGATAATGTTCTCGATAGTAGACTGCTTTTTGCAGATAATAGCAGTAAGGCCATCATTTTTCTCAAACTCTTTTATTTTATCATTTAACTCTTTATAATATTCAGCATCATTCTTGCAGGCTTTGATTGTGACTGCTTCGCCAGGACGCTGCACAGAGGATACCATTAGCTTTTTATTTTCTGGTAAAAGAGCTGCGAACTTATCTGTGATCTCTGGTGAGCTTCTATAGCTTGTCATAAGTGGAAGTTCTACGAAACTCTTATTTTCTTCCTTTGCCATTTCTTTTATCTCGTCAAAGGAGATGGTGCCTTCCCTTATAGCCTGGAACTCATCTCCAAGGAGCATGAATCTTGCATTAGGGAAGTATTTCTTAAATACAAGGAGCTGAGCTTTGGTGTAGTCCTGAACTTCGTCTATCATGACGTAGCGCATGTTTTTATCGCACATACCTGTAAGCTCCATCTTGGTAAAGAGCCACTCGCAGGCGGTGATGCGCTTAGTTCCAAGAATCCTTTGAGCAACGTGAGTGACATTTACAAAGCTGCAGTGCTTGATGTCTCTAAGAGCTCCGCCAAAGTCATTTTCAATCCTGTTGTTTTCAGCTGAATCTGACTTGGATACAGAAGTTGTCTCGTCGTCAGTATCTCTATCCATATTTCTTAATGAGTTTTTGGCTCTAAGCTCTAACTCATCTGATGCTGTCTGGATAAGTCTCATTCCCATAGGGAACTGCTTGAACATCTTTATTACTGATAGAACCTCGTTTTTATTCATGACAAGGGTTTCTTTTTGCTTGATATCATAGAAGTCTTCAGCTTCTGGAATCAAGGTTGGGAGCATGTCATGGATCTTTTTAAGATTCTCAGCTTCTGTAGAATCAATCTCTTTTGTCTCAAATGGAATATGGACCATTTCAAGGAATTCCTGCCAGGTGATGGTGAGAGGATTGGACTCCCCAAGATCTGGAAGTACGTTGTCTATATAGTCTCTAAATACCGGATTAAGTGTCATGAGGCACACCTGATCAGGCCTTAAGGTATTTCTTTTCTGGAAAAAGAGATATGCTATACGCTGAAGGAGGACAGAAGTCTTGCCACTTCCGGCGATGCCGTTTACTAAAAGAACTGGGACATCAGGATATCTGATGACAGTGTTCTGCTCCTTCTGGATAGTAGCGGTGATGGCCTGCATCTTGTCAGTGTGAGTCTGTGACAAAGACTTAAGAAGCATTGGGTCTTCGATAGCAATCTGAGTATCAAAGAAGGAGATGAGCTTATCTTTATTAAGACTAAACTGTCTCCTGAGCTTTAAGTCTACAGGAATCTCTCTGTCTTCAACCTTATAGCTTGTATGACCGCTTTCCTGGTTGTAATAAACTTCTGCAATAGGAGATCTCCAGTCGATGACCATCTGGTCGTAGCCATTTTCTGAGATGGCAGCGCGGCCGATGTAATAATCCTCAACAGGCTCTGAAGGATCAAACTGAACCTGTATCTTGGCAAAATATGGTGATTCCAAGAGCTTTTTTACTATGCCAAGGCGCTTACCAAGGGAACTGCTCTCGATATTGTAGGTGTCGATATATCTGTTCCAAACTTCAATCTCACCAAGAGTTTCCATGGTGGTCTCTGCATCAGCATAGTCGAAGCGGATATTGTCACGAATATCATTCTTTTCGTCAGTTGCCTTAGCATCAAGGTCCATGATCTGGGATTCTAAGTCCTTTTTCATATCAAGGAGCTTGTTGTAGGTCTTGGTCAGGTGCTTTTGTTCACTATCAAATATTTCTTTTTCCATAAAAAAATCCTCATAAAAGATAAAAATAATCGTAAGTTACTACCGTGGTTATCTTTTAAGTATAACATATAAAGGCAAGAAAATTATTGTTACAAGAAATTACAAATATTTACAAAAATTGTTAAAAATCTATTGACGTAAGAGCCAGCCTCACATATTATATTGTTGTCGCGACAGAATATATGGAGGGTTTAATAATGCGAAATATAAAACGCATAACACGAAGACTTACACTATTATTAGCATTATTTCTAGTTTTTACAGCTATTCCTGTACAGACAGTTCACGCAGCTGGTGGAACAAATAAAACTGCTACAGAAGTTGTAAAAGATATGACAGTAGGATGGAACCTTGGAAACACTCTGGACTCAGTTGGACAGAAATCAAGCTTTCCATACACTATGTCACTTGAAATATTTTGGGGAAATCCAAAGACAACCAAAGAGATGATCGATGAAGTAGCTAAGGCTGGCTTTAATACAGTGCGTATCCCTGTTTCATGGGGCCAGTACACTACAGGCGATAACTACGAGATCCCTGATTTCTTCATGGAAAGAGTAAAAGAAGTAGTAGATTACTGTATCGCAAATGATATGTATGTAATCCTTAATACACATCATGATATTACTTCTGAGTATTGCTTCTATGTACCAAACAACGCAAATAAGAGCCGCTCTGAGGCGTATTTCAAGTCTGTTTGGACACAGATTGCTAATGAGTTCAAGGATTATGATTATCACCTTATTTTCGAGACAATGAACGAGCCTAGACTTGTAGGACATGGTCAGGAATGGTGGTTCCCAAGAAACAATCCTAGCAGCGATATTCAGGAAGCTATTGAGTGTATCAATGATTACAACCAGGTTTCACTTGATGCTATCAGAGCTACAGGTGGTAACAACGCTGACAGATGCGTAATGGTTCCTGGTTATGATGCTTCAATCGAAGGTTGCATGACAGATGGATTCAAGATGCCTAAGGATTCAGCATCTAACAGACTTATCCTTTCAGTGCATGCTTATATTCCATATAACTTTGCTCTTGCTAGTGATTCTTTCATCACAAACTTTGATCAGAGCAACAAGACAGATATTGACGTATTCTTTAATGATCTTAATTCTAAGTTCATGTCAAATGGTATTCCTGTAGTTGTTGGAGAGACAAGTGCTTCTAACAGAAATAACACAGCAGACAGAGTAAAGTGGGCTGATTATTACTGGTCAGCAGCTTCTAAGTACAGCAATCTTGCTATGTGCCTCTGGGATAATAACTTCTATGACAATGATGCATCTGGTTCAAACGGAGAGTGCCATAGATATCTTGATAGAAAATCACTTACATGGGCTGATCCTGAGATCATCACAGCTATCATGAAGCATGTTGATGGAACACCTGCTACTATCGATGGTAACAAAGTTCCAACACCACAGCCAGATCCTGAAAATCCAGATCCAGAGCCCTCACCAGCTCCAACACCTGGAAAAGACGGACTTAAGGCTGATTATGTGATCCATAATTGGGGTTCAGGATATCAGGTAGTCATTAAAGTAAAGAATGAATCTGATAGCAAGACAGAAGGCTGGACAGTCAAAGTCAGCAAAAAAGACGTAAAGATCGATACAAGCTGGTGTGTAAACATCGAAGAGACTGATGATTACTATGTGATCACACCACTTTTCTGGAATTCAAATCTTGAGCCAGGTGCTTGTGCAGAATTTGGAATCCAGGGAACAGGTTCAATCGGAGATACTGTAGACGTTACAGTAGAATAAATCTAATTAACTATACTTATACTAATCTAATGAAAGTTGTGAACTGAAAAGAGAAGCGGTGTGCATATTGTGATATGATTCCCCTAAAGTAGACAATGGAAATAACCAAAGTCTCCTTTAGGGGGATTTTTTATGGCTAAAAGGAAACATTCCGTAGAATGGATGATTGATAGAGTAAATGAATACCTTAGCGGAATGGGCTCATATGATTCAATTGCCCATGCTAACGATATAGCTCAAGCCACACTTATAAGATGGGTGGCTGCTTACCGTAATTATGGAGCAGACGCATTTACTAAAGGGGCTGGAAACAAGCGGTATAGCAAAGATTTTAAAACATCTTGTGTAGATACAGTTATAAAAGGTGAGTTAAGTGTAAATGGATGTGTTGCAAAGTTTGGGATATCTAGTGATAG
>NZ_FMXK01000018.1 GCF_900103635.1 Butyrivibrio sp. INlla18 | reverse complement strand
GAATCGTTCCCGTAGATGGTTCTGAGGAATTCTAGATACTTTAGGATTTCTTTGTAATCAGCTGGTGTACGCCTTGTGTGAGATGCTTTCTCCGTTTCGATTAAATAATCACAAAGAGTAAAACTGTCTTTGTGTACATCCATTCCTACGTAAACTGTGATATTATTCATTTAGTGACCTCCCTTTGTATGCGGTAATTCCCGTTACTATTGACTTGACATCTTTAGTATATAGGTAAATCCACGATGCTACAAAGAGGAGGTCATTACATATTGTCTAGTAAGTGTTGATGATTCAGATATAGAGTATACAAAGGAGCGAATAAAAGCTCTAATGGAAGAATTTAAGTGCTCAAGAGATATTAAAGAGGATGACTTTATTGCTGTGCCAATGGGACACCTTGATAAAACAGTGTTTGATAGAATTGTTAAATCTGGATATAATAAAGCTAGTTATCCTAAAGAGGCAATAAGTGATAAGGATGGCTTTCAAACCATTTTTTATTTTGATTACAGTAGCGATGAGAAAAAGCTTCAAGAAAATGTGAAGAGAGCTTTTGAGGATATACAGTGTGGAAAAATACACAGAATAAAAGGATTTGTACAGACAGGAGTTGATACTAAGGTAGAGATCAATGCAACAAGGCAAGAATTATCTGTTAAGGCTGTAGAATCCGATAAAGCAGTATTGATAGTCATAGGAGAACAATTGAATAGGGATTCTATAAAAAAATATTTCGGTGAACCATCATTGTAGTGGAAAATACCACTTGATTTAGTGTATAATTTATGGTAGACGGGTTGTTTCTTGACATTATTTTGATAAGCGTGTATAGGAGAAAGATATGCCAGAACAGACCAATACCGGAAAAATAGAATATTCTTCTACTAAGGAATTTAGTGATAGTGATATATTGTCTATGCTAAAAGACCTACCGGATGCATGTTGTATTTTTAAGGTCTTAACTGATCCTTTTGGAACGGTTAAGGATATGCTATTTCTTTTTGCAAATGAGAAATATGCGCAATTAGTTGGTAAGCCAACCTCTGAGCTGATCGGAAGCACATATTTTACATCTGTATCTAATAGAGATGAAGATTGGATCAAGTATAGTTATCAAGCGGCTATGCTAAGACAGTCATCTATCATGCGCACATACAATACATATTATGATAAATGGTTTGAGTTTTGGGCTGTTCCAGTTTATCAAAAGGGATTCTGTGCATTTATTATCCATGACGTAACGGCAACTAAACATACTGAAGACGATATTGTTCTTACTAATAATACAAATAATCTTGTTATTGATTGTGCAAAAGCATTGTCTTCTGCAGAATTTGGCAAGGGCCTTAGACGAGTCTTGAAAGTTGCGGGGGAGGCTATAGAGGCAGATAGAGTGTTTGCTATAGAGGCCGATGAGGGCAGTGTAGTAGGTTTTCATGAGTGGATAAACGGAGCTAGCGCGGCCAAATTACCAACAAAAGAAGATATAGAAGAACATGATTTTATAAGTTTGTGGGATAAACAGCTTAAGGATAAAGACTTGGTTGTTGTTAACGATACAATGACTTTACGAGATTATAATGAGGCACTATATAACGATGTATTGGCGGGAAATATACAGCGTTATATTGTTGCTGTTTTAAGAGATAATGAAAAGATAATAGGTTACTTAATAGCAGATAATTACGCAAATGATCTTTCTATTAACGTATCAAGCGTTATTGAATCTGTTGCGATATTTATCTCATATGAAATGAGAAATAGAACGCTTACTTCAGAGATGACTTATCTTGGTAGTCATGATGCATTAACTGGACTAGGAAATAGATATGCTCTTAATCAGACTCTAAAGCTCCTTACAGAGATGTCTGTTACTGTTGGTGTATGTTATTTAGATGTAAATGGTCTTAAAGTTATCAATAAGGAAAAGGGACATGAGGCTGGTGATGCGCATATTAAGGCTGTGGCTGAGAAATTCGCGCAGGTTTTTAAAAAGAAATACTGTTACAGAATAGGTGGAGATGAGTTTATTGCTGTTATTCCGGAGATAATGGAAGATAAATTTGCGGAACTGATCGAAAAATACAGAAAAAAATGTAGCAATATTGAGGCATCTATAGGTTCCTGTTGGATAGCAAATTCACAGGAGATTAATCGTGCCGTTAAAGAAGCTGATGAAGCCATGAGGGAAGATAAGGCCAGGTACTACGTGGAGCATGAGAGAAGAAAGGGAATGAATTAAGAGTAGGCAGCGTCTACTCTCTTTTCCCAATTACTCTTTTTGAAATATATCAGCATGATAATACTGCAAACAAGCCATCCTGCAGGATAGGCTAAAGAAATAGGATATATTGACACTGTTAAATGCGATGCGATAAAAAGGTATATTTGCCTGAAGACAACAAATGATGAAAGCATAATATACATAGGAGCTTTGGCGTCACCAACACCTCTAAGCACGCCAGCGTGAGTCTGGTTACTGCAACACAGGATATCAAAAAAACAGTTCATTCTGATAAATAGCGTGCCATATTTGATAACCTCTGGATCGCCGTTGAATAATGAGACCATTTTTGGAGCAGCAAGGAACTCGGGAATTACCAGTGCTATAGTACATATAGCAGCAAGAAAAAGGGCTTCTTTGATGCCTTTTTTTATACGTTCTACGTTACCTGCACCAGCGTTTTGTCCAACAAAAGTAGTAGCTGTTAATGCAATACTCTGCATTGGGAGCATTACAAATGCATCGATTCTGCCATAAGCTCCCCATCCGGCGGTGCTAGACTCTCCAAATCTGTTGATATATCCCTGAACAAATAAATTTGAAAATGAGATTACTGCCATCTGTATTCCGGCAGGCATACCAATTTTTATGATCTGTCTAAGAATAGGTTTGTCTACGGTGAGCTCTTTTAACCTGATACTATAACAGTCATTGGTTCTAAATAGTACCAATAAAGTAAGAAATGCAGAAACAAATTGAGAGATTATAGTAGCATATGCTGCACCTGCAACGCCTTGATGAAGTGTAACGACAAAAAGAATATCCAAAACAATGTTAAGTACAGAGGTAATGATCAAAAAGATAAGCGGCCTTATGGAATCGCCAACTGCTCTAAGGATAGCTGATCCTATGTTGTACATCATAAGTCCGATAATTCCTAGGAAATAAATTCTAAGGTATGTAGTAGCAAGGGGCATAACTGATTCTGGAGTTGACATAAAGACTAAGAGTGGTGGAGTGACAAAGTATCCAAAAGCCATCAGCAATATGCCAAGTAAGAAAGTGCATACAATGGCTGTATGAACAGCTTTTCTAAGATCAGAAATAGTTTTTGCACCGAAGAAGTGAGATACAACAACACTTGCACCGGTGGAAAAGCCCATAAAAAAACCTACTAAAGTATTGATTGCAGGAGCTACGCTGGTAACTGCGCCAAGACCGTTTGGTCCTACAACTTGACCAACCACGATACTGTCTATGGTGTTATAGAGTTGCTGAAAAATATTGCCGGCAAGCAAGGGAATGGCAAAAAGAATCATCTCTTTGCGGATTGAGCCTTGTGTCATATCCATAGTAGAAATGCGTGACATACGTAACCTGACTTTCTTTGAAAAATAAGACTATCGTATAATTATATACGATAGCCTTAAAAATTCAATGATATATAACATAAATATCGGATATATATTATATTACATTACGCAAGAGAAGCAGTAATGATTGACATAGAATATACTTCGATTGCGTTGCATCCACGAGAAAGATCGTTGATTGGAGCATTAAGGCCAAGAAGAATAGGACCATATGCTTCGAAGTTGCCCATACGTTGAGCAATCTTATAACCGAGGTTACCAGCATTGATATCTGGGAAAATAAATGTGTTAGCGTGACCTGCTACAGGTGAACCAGGGGCCTTCTGCTTTGCAACTCTTGGAGATACAGCAGCATCAAACTGAAGTTCTCCATCGATAGGAATCTCTGGATATTTCTCCTGAGCTTTTTTTGTTGCATTCTGCATCTTAGTAACTGTGTCGTCTTTTGCTGATCCCTTAGTAGAGAATGAAAGGAAAGCAACCTTTGGATCAACACCAAATCTCTGAGCACAGTTTACAGTCTCACCACAGATCTCAACAAGCTCGTCTTCATTAGGGTTGATGTTGATTCCGCAATCAGCCATAGCGATAACTTCGTTCTCACCAGTTGCTGAAGGACGTACAAGAATGAAACATGAAGAAACGATTGTGTTCTCAGGTTTTGTTTTGATAATCTGAAGTGCTGGGCGAACAGTATCAGCTGTTGAGTATGTTGCTCCGCCAAGAAGACAGTCACCAAGTCCCATCTTTACTAACATTGTTCCAAAGTAGTTTGTCTGCTTAAGAATAGGAATAGCCTTTTCTGGTGTCATTCCTTTGCTCTTTCTAAGCTCACAGAACTGCTCAACCATTTCATCAAATTTGTCGAAGTTCTCAGGGTCGATGATCTGAGCACCTCTGATATTGTAACCAGCATCTTCTGCTGACTTGTTGATCTCATCAGGATTTCCTAAAAGAATAGGCTTTAAGAAGTTACCTGCAAGAAGTCTTGAAGCAGCTTCTAAAATTCTTGGATCAGAACCCTCAGGGAATACGATTGTCTTAGGGCTTGCCTTTAATTTCTGTATCATATCACCAAATCCGTACATTGTTTTTCCTCCTTGTATGTATCAGATATATTTTTTTAGCCGATTGCGATTATAATCCTTATAATTTCAAAAAAACTTGATTTGACTCAAATTTCGAGCAAAAAGTCACAAAAAAGATTGATTATTTTTTAACTTACTTATGTATATTTCCTTTTGTGTATGTATTTACATATATGTATGATATAATTCATATGATTTTTGGAGGTTGATATAATGAACATGAATCCTATGCTTTTAATGCAGCTTCAGCAGAGATTTAGCCTTTTTTCACAGGATCATCCCAAGGTATTGCCCTTTTTTAGAGCTGTTGGGAGCAACGCTATGCAGGAGGGAACGATAATAGATATTAAAGTTACAACTCCTGATGGAAAGACCCTTGAATCAAATATAAAGCTTACTGCAAATGATATAGAAACTGCAAAAATGATGATGAACATTAACAATCAATAAAAAGAAGCTCTTTAGTGATAAAGAGCTTCTTTTCTT
Organism: Butyrivibrio sp. INlla18; assembly: GCF_900103635.1. Lineage (GTDB taxonomy): Bacteria > Bacillota > Clostridia > Lachnospirales > Lachnospiraceae > Butyrivibrio. The sequence goes on along the minus strand of NZ_FMXK01000018.1, from coordinate 67,314 downwards.
ATTTAGTTCGATCAAATAGTGGAGTAACCGAATCCATTACATATAGCGTCTACAGGAATACCGGATTTACAAAGGTTGCAAGAGTCCTGCGAATAGCTGGCGTAATCGGGGAGGTCTCTAGTTGTGAAAAGTGCTCTTATTGGTATGTTTTCAATCTGAGTTGCTACTGAGAAAACAGCAGCAATGCCAACAATGTCGCCCATATAGAATCTAACTGAGTCTAATGCGCTCTTTAATGTTCCACCAGTTGTGGCGGAGTCAATGAGGATCAGCACTTTCTTTTCTTTTATCATATGTTTGTTATTGTCTCTGAACATTATCTGGTCATTGACATTATATTCAGGGCTTGTTATGTACATTGTCTTGTGCGAGTTCATAGACAGGATACCTGCCTCAGTAAGCTTGTTTGCCATGTATGAACCAACTACTTCCATTCCATTAAGACAAAGGATAGTATCGATGATATCTGAAGCCAAAAACAGTTCAGCAAGGGATTCACCCGCTGCTCTTGCCTCTTTCATTCTGGCTTTTGTGTCGCAAAAATCGATGTAGTAATTAACATGAGAATGAGGGGTTATGAAATGGCCAGGTGTATAACGCATGATTACATCTTTATTTCTTGGATATTCCATTTTTACATAGTTCTGCATATAATACCTCCCTCTTCAGAAAATGGTTTTTATAATAAAATAATATCATTTAATTATCAAAATTCCAAATATTCATTATACCGTTTTTCATTGCTTTAACATCATGAATTTGCTATGATTCTTTTGTAAACACTATAAGAAAGAGGTCAATATGGATACAAAAACAATAATTGAAGCGGTTGGTTATGTTGGATCCGCTTTAGTACTGGTTTCATTTTTGATGGCATCAGTAGTCAAACTTCGAATAGTTAATTCGGTAGGAAGTGTGATATTTACTATCTACGCTTTTATAATCCATTCATATCCTACAGCGATCATGAATTTATGTCTTGTAATGATAAATATTTATTACTTGGTTAAAATGAGTAACACCAATGTAGAATATGATTTTGTAAAGCTTAATAAGGAAGATAGTCTCCTTAAGTACACAATAGATTGCTATAGGGATGATATAGTAAAGTGTTTTCCAGGAATAAACATGGATTTTTCAGAGGCAAATGTTGGATATGCAGTATGCCATAAGGGAACACCGACAGGTATTTTACTTGGATCAGTAAATGATGGCGTTTTAGAAATCATGCTTGATTATTCAACCCCTGAATACAGAGATTTCTCTATTGGTAAGTATCTAATGTCAAAACTTCCCGAAGAGGGCGTTAAGTCATTGGTATATAGAGGATCAGATGCAAATCATAAAGCATACTTATCCAAGATTGGTTTTGTACAAAAAGGTGGTTACTACGAAAAAGTCTTATAATCACAAATTTTTTTTAGGTTCATTTAAGGTTAGTAAGGTAGAATTTGATCATCAAGAGAAAGTGATCTCTTGAACCCCACATATATACTTTTCATAACACAACAGAAGGGCTTCTGCACCAGCAGGAAGCCCTTCCTCCCATTAATGGGAAAAACAGTTTCTAGAAAATTAACATTTTTCTAAATACAAACAAACACAATAAAGTATATAATTAGATTAAATAACTGATGAGGGGGACATTTAGATGAAATCTGAACATGTAAAGATTGGTAAGGTTGAAAAAGACATAGCCAGAATATATCAGCTATTTGATGATTTTGTGTTTGATATCAGACTTGATAAGAAAAATGAGCTTCATTTAAGACTGCTTACAGAAGAGGTACTAAGGCTGGCAAAGCAGATAGTCGGAGATAATACTGTAGATTTTTGGTTTGAAGGAGACTCCAGAATTGCTTATATATGCCTGGCATCGACCAATAGTATAGATGAAAATAAAAGGCAGGAGCTTCTTTCAGTTTCATCTTCCGGAGAAAACAGCATGGAGCAAGGATTTTTTGCTAAACTAGCTTCAATGTTTGTAATAGAGCCACCAGCTGAAAAGAAATGGTCATTAAAGGAATATCAGGCTGAGCTTCTAAAAAAGAGAGAAGAAGACAAGTATTCTCAGGAAGCGTGGGATGATCTGGAGAGGTCACTTGTTGCAAATCTAGCTGATGATATAGAGGTTGGATTTGATAAAGATATCATTAAGATGATAGTAACTAAAGATTTTTCAGAGGCTCTTTCTACTGTTAATTCAAGAGTTCCGTCTATTACAAGCAGACAGATCATAGTAGACAGTGATCGGATCAAAGATTCTAATGCTATAGGTAGAGCTGATAGTGCGATAGAAGAATTGGGTCTTAGCAAAAAAGATAGCTTCCACCTTAACCTTCTTTTCGAAGAGACGTTAGGAATGCTAAAGGAGATGACAGGGGAATACAGCGCAGTTATATGGTTTGAGAAATATAAAGACCAGTGTTGCATTAGACTGACAGCCAAGACAGACATGGATATGAACAAGAAAAAGAACTTGCTTGATATGTCCTCTGATGGTACAAATTCTCTAGTAAAAGGATTTATGGGCAAGATTCGAGACGTCATAGAAAATGGCGTTTTAGGGTATAATAATGTTATGAAATTACAACAAGAATATGGCGGCGGTTACGTTCAATATGGTACAATGGGAATGTATAGTAGCACGGAGGGAATGGCCGATACAGGCATTATGTGGTCATTGTGCGAATATAGAAGTTCCTTGTCAGAAGAAATGGAAAATGCCAGTGTAAAAGAGGCTTGGGATGAACTTGAAAAATCCATTGTAGCTAAATTGGCAAAAGATGTTGTTGTTGGTATTAAGGGTGACAGAGTAGACATGACAATGGTCTATGATATTTTATTATGAGAGGAGCAGACTATGACGATCAACAAAATTGCAAATGGATCAGATTTAACAATTGCGCTGGATGGAAGACTTGACACTACCACAGCACCACAGCTTGATGATGAACTTAAGACGTCATTGTCAGGTGTAAAAAAGCTTGAGATTGATCTTGGAAAGCTTGAATATATTTCATCTGCAGGACTTAGAGTTTTATTATCAGCCCAGAAAGTCATGAATAAGCAGGGTGAAATGGTTGTAAGGAACGTAAGTGAAGAGATAAAAGAGATATTTGAAGTTACAGGATTTGTAGATATTCTTACAATTGAGTAATTACAGATCATTGGAGCAAGTCACGCTTTTGGCTTGCTCTTTTTTAAATGATAAGGAGGGGCTATCGTATGGAAGATATGTATCAGGTAGCAGCGGATATTTTGAGATATATAGTAGAATTTTCCACATTACTTCTCGAGCTATTTGGAATATGCATTCTCGTATATACCGCGGTAAAGAGTTTTATCTTTTGGCTTAAGAAAGATGATTCCATTCGCCTACAGCTTGCTCAGGGTATAGCGCTTGCGCTTGAGTTTAAACTTGGCGGAGAGGTACTGCGAACAGTTGTTGTAAGAGAGTGGGCTGAGCTCGGTATACTCGGAGCTATAATCACGTTAAGAGCGGCTCTTACATTCCTTATCCATTGGGAAATAAAGAATGAAGAGAGTAGAGTTCAGGCAGAAATGAATAACACGCCTAATGTTCCTGGACCACAGTGAGATGAAACTACACTTCCAGCCCTAGTTTCGAGGATTTCGTCGAAGTGATCTAGGCTTTCAAGATAATTCCTGACGGAGTTAACGACCTCTCTGTCGCATCCCGAATGAGTGATAAAAACTCGCTCTTTTCTTGCGGACAGAAGGTCTGCCTCCATGTCTTTTACGTAGTCCATTACATATTTTTTGCTAGATCCACGGTATTTCTTTTCTGGATGCATTGCGCCATGAGAAACAGCGATTCTAGGGTGTAATTTAAGGGCTGTACCAAAAAGAGCTGCAAGACCAGAACAACGGCCACCTCTGTGTAGATAAACGAGGGTGTCGATAACAAAGCTGGCTCTAACTTTGTCTTTTATCTTTTCAATTTCTGACACAATTTCTTTGGCAGAAAGGCCTTTTGCAGCTAATTCAGCTGCATATACGACTAAAAGACCGATTCCGGTTGATAGATTTGCTGAATCTATAATATAAATTTCCTTGTTGCCATTGTGTTCTGCAGCGGCTAGTCTGGCATTGTTGAAGCTGGCAGACATAGAAGATGATATAGTGAATATAATGAATTCATTGTCGTCATCAATGAGCTTTAGGATATCTTCAACGCTAGGAGCTGCTGTTTTAGGTGTTTCACCATGTTCATCTGACCACTTATATAGAATCTCTGGGGCTATATCAATTCCATCCAGATACTCTTTATCTCCAAGTCTTACATATAAAGGAATGATACCTATATTATATTTGCTTAATATTTCTTTTGAAAGATCACATGTGCTGTCTGAAAGTATCTTAACCATTGTATTTTCCCCCGTTTATGAATATGTAAGAATGATAATGCATATCTATTATAAAATAAAAAAGAAGGATAAGAAAATGATCTTATCCTTCTTTTTTTCAAACAGCCTTGAGAAGATTGTTTTTTATACAGATCTTTGCTCCAAGGATTTTTTCAACAGAACCTTCAAATTCTACAGTTATTCTGCCTGTAGCAATGCATTTTACTGTGCCTTGACCATATTTGGCATGTTCGACAGTGGATCCTTCTGGATATATTTCTTTTATTTCATCATCAGTAAGTTCAGGCTCTACAACCTTAGGTGCTACAACAGGTGTTACAGGAGCCTTAGGCTTGTATGAAGCGTTTTCACAAAGATTTTCTAATATCAGATCCAGATTTTCATTTGTAAAAAAGATTATTTCGTGAGGAAGATATTTTTCTGTTTCATTAAGCTGATAAAGCTTGTTTCCATTCTTGATAAAAAGGATGGCTTTGCTACCTACTTCTTCGTAGCCAGAAATGATGTCTTCTATCTCGTCTTTGTCTGTTTCTGTAATTGTGATGGCAAGATTTTCTGATTCAGCCATTCTTTTGATTGAAGAGTAGTCTTTTTCTGTAGCATGAATTTGGTAACGATCATATATAAGAGTATTTACGTTTAGTATTGAGCCATTATTACCAAATTGGCATAGAACGCTAAGATCATCATCACGTTTTATTGAAACCTTTAACCCCTTATCTTTTATGAGCTCGCAGGCTTCTTCGTATGAGTATAATTGATTATCCATGACTTCTTTAATTCCTTTTCTAAAAAATCGCACAGGTATGTATATTACAACACCATACGTATGCTTTCAATATGGAAAAATTGAGCATTTTTTGTTTTTTTTTCAATAAAAGCTAAGAATATTGCTAACTTGGTTGACATCTTACATTTTTTGTAATACGCTTTAAAGGTAATAATCAGTTGTAAAACTGATAAAACGGTTTAATAATCTTTTGAGGAGGTTCATTACATGAACAAAACAGAATTAGTTGAAGCTATCGCAAAGCAGACAGGTCTTACAAAGGCTGCATCAGAGAAGGCAGTTAAGGCATTCACAAATGCTGTAACTAAGGAACTTAAGAAGAAGGGCAAAGTTCAGCTCGTTGGTTTTGGAACATTCGAAACATCTAAGAGAGCAGCTAGAACAGGTAAGAACCCTCAGACTGGCGCTACAATTAAGATTCCTGCAGCTACAGTTCCTAAGTTCAAGGCTGGTAAGGCTCTTAAGGATCTTGTAAACGGCAACAAGAAGTAATTCATGATGATAATGTTTAGGCCAGAGTACGTTGTACTCTGGCCTTTTACAACTTTATGAGAGGTGGTCATGAGATCAGAAACTGAGATTCGCAAAAAACTACAAGATGAAATTGATATTTACCTTACATGTCCAAAATTTTCAGTAGAAGAGCACGCCCATAATATTACTATGCTAGCGTGGGTAGTTGATGTTTCGGACAAAGAACTCAGCGATATGATACGTGATGCAGAAAGTTCCTTTTCATAAATTTACATTTTAGTGGTAAAATACTCTGGCAGCATTGCATTCAGAAGTGAATTGCATGCTGCCTTTAGTTTGGTTATAATAACCTTTGTGCGTTTTTAATTATATCTTTTTTCGAGTGGGGAAACTAATATGAAACATCCAGTGTTTCGACTGATCAAGAAAACTGCATATATTGTTTTTCCAAAATATAAAGTAATTGGAATAGAGAATATTCCAGATGGTCCGGCAGTTATTATTGGGAATCATTCTCAAGCACATGGCCCTGTTTCTGTTGAATTATATTTTCCAGGAGAGCATTATACATGGTGTATAGCTGAAATGATGGAAAAAGATAAAGTGGCAGCCTATGCTTACAAAGATTTTTGGTCAAAGAAACCTGTTATATTTAGACCATTCTTTAAACTGGTGGCGCATCTCATTCCATCGGTTTCAGAAATAGTTTTTACTAACGCAGACACACTTCCAGTATATAAAGATAAGAGGGTTTTCAAGACCTTTCAGTTATCAGTAGAAAAACTTATGCAGAATGCAAAGGTTGTTATTTTCCCTGAGGAATACACGGAATATAACAACATTGTCCATAGATTTCAGAGAGGATTTGTGCATCTTGGCAAGTATTATTATCGCCAAGCGGGACGAGATATCCCGTTTGTACCAATGTATGTTTGTCCTGAAAGAGGCGAATTAATATTTGGTAAACCAATTTATTATGATCATACAAATAAAAGCGAAGAAGAAGCAGAAAGAATTTGTGGATATCTTCAGGATGCAATTTCTGAAATTGCTTATAGCCTTCCAAGGCATAGAGTAGTTCCTTATCCGAACGTATCTAAAAAGAAATATCCATATAATGAAAGATAGTTATGAAGAAACCTGTTGTAGATTACAGAAAATTAAGATTATCAAATATTACAAGTACTGAATATCGCCATTTGCTCCTTTTATTAGGATGGGTAGGATATTTTTTCATGTACTTTGTTACAGAGAGATTTATACCAGAAAGTTCGTGTCACATTGTTCACAGTAAAGTGGATGACATAATACCTTTTAACGAATATTTCGTGCTATTTTATGTATCTTGGTATATATTTATGGCTGGGTCTCTTTTGTATCTGGCATTATACGATGTAAAGAGCTTTGTTAGGGCAGAGAAGCTCATATTAGGGATGCAAATAACGGCTGTTATTATATATATAATGTGGCCTTCAGTTCAGTATTTAAGACCTGATTATTTTGAGAATAATAATTTCTGTACTTGGCTTATGGGGATTATCTATGCAGCAGATACTCCTACTGGAGTTTGTCCTTCACTTCATGTAGGATATACACTTGCTGTATTATCAGCGTGGTTAACGCGCAAGCAGTCAAAGCTCTGGAAGAAGCTTATAATGACCGTATGGGCTTTTATGATCTGCATTTCAGTTTGCTTTGTTAAGCAGCATTCTTTCATAGACGTATTGGCAGCAATTGCGATGTATGCTGCTTTAGAACTCATTATCAATGGGAGGAATATAAAGTTGGGAAATAGAAGATTGGGAGACCGCCGAGACGGAAAGCTGTTACGTGATGTGGATGCTATGCATTACGTAATGCCACTTATGTATCCTAATAGATGTGATAACGAGGCATTCATGACCATGTCTATAGATTTATCAGAGACTGAAAGGTATATTCACGAGCATAATAAGCTTCATCCTGAACATAGAATTTCTATCTTTGATCTTGTTATAGCAGCTACGCTTAAGACCATCAGACTTCGTCCACAGATGAACAGATTTATTGCAAATCAGACCTTATATCAGCGCAATAATGTCACTGCGGCTTTCACAGTGAAAAAGAACTTCAGAGACGATGGAGATGAGACACTTGCAAGGATTGTGGCAGAAGAAGACGATAATCTTGAAAGCATAAGTAAAAAAGTAAGAGACCAGATTACGTTTTGTAAGACACAGGACGACGAATCAACAGATGCCATGAACTTTATCAAGCATCTTCCAGCCAAGCATGTCATAGGAGCTTTCGCAAGATTCCTTGATAAGCATGGATGGATGCCACAGCCAGTAATTGCCACAGATCCATACCAGTGTTCAGTAGTTCTTTCAAATTTAGGCTCACTTGGAATGAACATAGGCTATCACCATCTGATGAACTGGGGTACCAATTCAATCTTTATTATTGTTGGATCCAAGGTCAACAGACCTCATTTTGATGCTGAAGGCAATATTACCATGAAGAGAGAGCTAGACCTTTCCTTCACAATTGATGAGAGAATATCTGACGGTTTCTATTATGGTCGATCACTTAAGCTTTTAAAAAAGCTTGTAGAAAATCCTGCTCTTTTAGAGGCTCCGCTTACAGAAGAAGTGAAATATTAAGATTATACCTAGCAATACACGGTATGTTGTGCAATAATCTCCTTACAGGTTCCTGTAAGGAGGTTTTTTTATGGTCGAGTCTAGCAAAGTACAGAAAATATTGTATGGTGGAGATTATAACCCAGAGCAATGGCCTGAAGAAGTATGGGAAGAGGATATGAGACTCTTCAAAGAGGCGCATATTGATATAGTAACCCTTAATGTATTTAGTTGGGCGCAGCTCCAACCTTCTGAAGAGACTTACGATTTTTCAAAGCTTGATAAGATAATGGAGCTTGTTCATAAAAATGGTCTCAAGGTTTGCATGGCAACCTCTACAGCAGCCCATCCAGCCTGGATGGCTAGAAAATATCCGGATATTTTAAGAACTGAAAAGAATGGAATGAAGCGCAAATTTGGATCACGCCATAATTCATGCCCAAATTCACCTACATATAGAAAATATGCTTCAAAGCTGGTTGAAAAGCTAGCAGAACGTTATAAAGACTATGAAAATATAGTATGCTGGCATATTTCCAATGAGTTCGGGGGAGAATGTTACTGCGAAAATTGCGAGAAGCGTTTTAGGTTATGGGTAAAAGATAAATATAAAACCATAGAAGAAGTGAATCGCGCTTGGAACATGACCTTCTGGGGACATACCCTATATGATTTTGAAGATATTGTTACTCCGGATCTTCGCTCAGAAGAATTCGAGTGGGATGGAATTAGGACTAATTTTCAGGGAATATCTCTAGATTATGCTCGCTTCAATTCAGACAGCCTTCTAGAATGCTTTCTTTTGGAAAAAGAGATACTGAAAAAATACACGCCAGACATTCCTGTTACAACAAACCTCATGGGAATGTATAAACCACTTGATTATCAGAAGTGGGCGAAGCATATGGATTTTGTTTCATGGGATAATTATCCTTCATATGATGCGAAGCCTTTTGAACCAGCACTTTCTCACGATCTGATGAGGGGATGTAAGCAAGGCAAACCATTTGCTCTGATGGAGCAGACTCCAGGTGTGAGTAATTGGCATCTGTACTGCAAATTAAAGCGTCCTGGCGTCATGAGGCTATACAGTTATCAGGCAATGGCCCATGGTGCAGATACAGTGATGTTTTTCCAGATGAGACGAAGCATTGGTGCCTGTGAAAAATATCATAGTGCGGTTATCGATCACGTTGGAACATCAGATACTCGCGTATTTAGAGAAATATCTGCTCTTGGAAAAGAGCTTGAGACAATAGGTTCTAGCACTTTAGGAGCCAGATCAAAAGCTGAGATCGCTATAGTTTTTGATTGGGACAACTGGTGGGCAATAGATTGGTCTGCAGGCCCTTCAAGGCTCATAAATTACTGCGATCATGTAAAAAAATACTATCATGCTCTTTGGAGAAATCATTATCACGTTGACATCATTAGCGTAGATGATGATCTTTCAAAGTATAAGTCAGTGATCGCACCAATGCTATATATGTGTAAAAAAGGCTATGATCAGAAAATTCGCAGCTTCGTAGAAAACGGAGGAACATTTATTACTACCACGTTTAGTGGCTATGTTGATGATAATGATCTTGTAGTAACAGGTGGATATCCCGGAAATCTTAAGGATATTTTAGGAATATGGGTAGAAGAGCTAGATGCACTTCCTCCTGAAGAGAGTAACTTTTTTATGTACAAGGGAAAAGAGTATCCAGCTCAGGTTCTTTGTGATGTTCTCCATTTGAGAACTGCAAGGAAGCTTACTAAGTATGAAAAAGATTTTTACGCCGGAGCGCCAGTCATTACCGTAAATTCTTTTGGATCAGGTAAAGCATATTACTGTGCGACCTTGTCAAATGACGATTTTTATAAGGAATTTTTGGCTGACATATGTACAGAATGCGGAGTGAAGCCATTAGTAAAGTGCGATGAGAATTTGGAGGTCACAGAGCGTGTGAACTTAAATGGAGCTTTCCTATTTGTGCTCAATCACTCTCAGGAAGACAAAGAGCTGGTTTTACCATATGATGCTTGTAATCTGGTAACAGGTGATGAGTATTTTAAGGGAAAAGAGATAAAGATATCCGGAAAAGATGCAATGATACTAATAAAAAAGTGAATATTTCAGTGTTTAGAAAGGCTACCCCATGGGTAGCTTTTTTGTGGTCTTGACAAAGAGAGTTCTCAATGTTTTAATTGAACCACGAGTTCAATTAACGGAGGAGAGTATGAAGTTGAGGTATTTTGTGATTGTCGTTGTGGTTATAATATTGATGGTGCTGTTTTTGTTGGGAAAACGTGTAGATGTGAGAACAAATAAGCATGTAGCGGAGCTTGATGAAGAATTGCAGGAAATTCTTTATCTAGGATCATTGGCACCAAATTCCCACAATATTCAAAGCTGGAAGATAGAGATTTATCCAAGGAAAGGTTATCTAACTATCTGTCCTGATGAATCAAGAAAGCTTAAGGTAGTAGACCCAAAAGACCGCGAATTGTACATTTCTTTAGGCTGCTTTGTGGAGACCTTGATAAAGAGTTTTTCAGCTTATGGTTATGAGACTAAATATGAGATTTGCCAGGATGAAAACTATGTAAGGCTTGAGTATAGTAAGACTTCGGATGTGATAGATAAGGAGCTGATCTCAATTATCACTAAGCGTCACACAGATAAGAGGGCATTTGACAGATCAGCAGGAATTAGCGAAAAAGAATACTCATATATTGATGAAAATAACCGTGGAATCTACTTCTTTTCAGTAGGTGATAATAAATTTGATCTTATAAAAAGTGGAACCCTAGAAGCGTACACGGAACAAGCCTATAACAAAGAGGTTGCGGCGGAGTTGTCTTCATGGCTAAGGCTTTCGGATAAAGAGGCTTTGGATCAAAAGGATGGGCTTCCAGCGGAACAACTAGGCATAAGCGGTATCAAAAAGACGCTTTATTACCTGTCTACAAACCACGAAAGCGCTCAAGGAGAAAGCTTTGCAAAACAAGGAATAACAACTACCAAAAATCAGTTGGATGGTTGTACTGGTTTTGTTATAGTTAACTCAGGTGATTCTGCAAAGGAGCTTATCTTGTGTGGAATGAAGACTGTTGATCTGTGGCTTGATCTAACGAAAGATTCTATTTCTGTACAGCCTATGAGCTGTGCAATAGAGTGCGACAATCACAGAAATGTTCTTGAAAAAGAGCTGGGAATTGCTAATATACAGATGATATTGAGAGTAGGGTATACAGCTGATTATGGAAAAAACGCAGCTATAAGGAGGGATTTGGCCGATTACATATCGGTAAGATAATTATGGCGAGAAGAATAAAAGAAGAACCTTCAGTTCATCGCAAAAGAATTGCAGATGCAGCAGAAAAACTATTCATAACATATGGTATTGAAAAAACCACAGTATCAATGATTGCTGAAAGCGCTGGATATAGCAAGGCTACGATATATGTATATTTTGAAAATAAGGAAGAAATCGTGGCTTATCTTGTTTTGAATAGCATGGCTTTACTCAAAAAGGAAATATATGAACACACTTCAAAAGATTCAAGGCATAAGGAAAACTATTATGGAGTCTGTGAAGGAATCATTAACTACAAGAAGAAATATCCTATGTACTTTTCTCTTTTACAAGATGTAATAAATGTAGATTTTTCTGCTGGTAAGTATTTTGAAAGTGAAAAAGATACTTATATTCAGGGCGAAGAAATCAACAATTATATCTCAGAACTTTTTGCTCTTGGAGACGATGCATTTGTAGTTATATTTACATTTTGGGCTTCAATATGCGGAATCCTATCGATGGCTGATAAGAAAACTGAATATATTGAAAAACAAGCTAAGGTATCTAAGAAAGAATTTGTTCAATTGGAACTTGAACGGCTTTATAGGGGATTTTTTCGATAAGTTTTCGAAAAATTACAATTTTGCGAAAAAGCGATGCAGGATACCATCTTTGGGTATTCCGCAGTAAAATAAACTATTTTCCATTCGTGAAGCTGTCCACCATTTCCTGAAGCTCAACATATCTGTCCATTTTTTGTTCGATTTCAGCGTCGACTTCTTCTTTTTCTTTGGTTAATGCAATAAGCTTTGGATAATTTGTGGCAGCTTCAGTTATGGCGGTAACCAGCTCGGCACTTCGTTCTTCTAATTTTTCGATTTCAGATTCTATATTGTCGTATTCTTTCTGCTCATTGTAGGAAAGCTTGGTCTTTTCGCGTGGAGCACGATATTTTCCTTTGGTAGAGGTTTCTTCAGGTTGTGACTGTGAAGTGCTAGTCTTGGCGTTTGATGCCTTAATATCAGGTGTTTCAACATCTTTTTTATGCAAAACATAGTCTGAGTATCCGCCTTCGCTCTGAAATAGCGAGCCATCTGGTTCAAAGGCAAATATCCTAGTTACTACTCTATCAAGGAAATATCTGTCGTGGCTTACAGTTATGATTATTCCTGCAAAACCGTCGAGATAATCCTCTAATATACGCAATGTCTGAATATCAAGGTCATTAGTAGGCTCATCCAAGATGATGACGTTTGGCTGTTCCATTAGAACGCGCAAAAGATATAGACGTCTTTTTTCACCACCAGAAAGCTTAGAAATAGGAGCATATTGCATATCTGGGCTGAAAAGAAATCTCTCACACATCACTGATGCAGAAACAAGACCTTCTGCAGTTCTTATGAATTCTGCGGTGTCTTTGATGTAGTCAATTACTCTTTTTGTCTCATCAAGAGCTTCATTTTCTTGGCCAAAGTAACCAATCTTGATAGTTTGACCGATTTCAACAGAGCCTGAATCTGGAGTAACGGAGCCAATGATGCACTTTAATAGAGTGGATTTACCACAGCCATTAGGCCCAATGATTCCTATTCTGTCAAGCTTGTTGAAGGTATATGAAAAGCTTTTAAAAAGAACTCTTTCTCCATATGTTTTGGAAATTTCATCAAGGATGATTGTCTTATTACCCATTCTTGAAGGGAGAGAGCTAAGTTCTACCTGCCTTTCCTCTTCTGGACACTGCCTGTCACGAAGGGACTCGAATCTCTGAATATGGGCCTTTTGCTTGGTAGAACGGGCTCTTGCACCTCTAAGCATCCAAGCAAGATCTTTTCTATAAAGGGATTGGGCCTTCCTCTCAGCAGCTTGCTCGTAGTCAAGGCGCTGCTGTTTTAATTCCAAAAAGCCCGAGTAGTTAGCTTCATAGCGATATGCACTGCCTTTGTCAATTTCAAGAATCTGATCAGTTACTTCATCGAGGAAATACCTGTCATGGGTAATCATGAGAAGTGCACCTCTAAAGTGCTGAAGGAATTCTTCTAGGTATTCGATCATTTCAGAATCGAGGTGGTTTGTAGGCTCATCTAAGATCAAAAGATCGCAGGGAGTCATTATGGCGGCTACTAATGCTGCTCTTTTCTTCTGTCCACCGGATAATATTGATGGATTACACTCTGGGTCACTAATGCCAAATTTGGCTAGATTTGCCTTAATCTCACCCATTTTGTCCCAATGATCATTACCGGCGTAGATTTTTTCTGTAATATTTTCCAAAAGTGTCTTATTCATATCAAATTCAGAATTCTGAGGTAGATATGAAATCCTAAGACCATTACTGATAACGACCTGACCTTCATCTGGCTCCACCACTCCGGCAATTATTGAAAGCAGTGTGGATTTACCAGTACCATTGGTACCTACTACGCCAATCTTGTCGGTGTCGTTTATGCCTACGGAAATTCCGCTAAGAACAGGCTTTGCCAGGTATGTTTTAGATACATTTTCTACATTTAAGACATTCATCAAAAAACTTATACTCCAATTTTATACAGCTAATTATTTGCACTACTTATTAAACACTAGCTGAGCAAAATTGTAAAATCCTAGATACCAAATTCTAAAATCATGATTTCCAGCGACTTCTTGCCACATGAAATTCTCCCCATCTACAAATTGATCGCAAAGTGAAGGAAGGTTTTTGGCGGCAGCTGAGGCACTTGGATAAGCGACTTTATCCTGAAGTCCGCAGATATTATAAAAATAATATATAGGATATTCATTATCTTTTAGGATAGATGCTGTTTTTGAAGCAGTATTACTTGTAGGTGCGGCTGAAAAAGCTCCAAAATAGCCGAAAATGTCCATGCATTCTCCCATTCCAATATTGATGGTCTGCATTCCGCCCATTGAAAGACCTGCGATTGCACGGTGTTCCCTTGCTTCTGAGAGGTCATATCCCTCAGAATAGTCAGCATAGGTGCTGTAATGAGAGTCAATATATGGAATCAGATCATTTCTGAGTTCTTGACCAAAGAGGTAAAAAGAATTTACGCCAGAGCCTTCTTTCCCTCCAACCTTTCCTGCACGACCGTTGGCGGCAACTACGATAAATGGTTCAATATCGCCATAGTAGGCTAGGTTGTCCATGATTGCCTTAACTCTAGATGTTGATTTATTAAGTCCCCATTCATTTTCGTCACCACCTATTCCATGGAGTATGATCATTACGTTGTATTTTTTGTCTGTGCTATAGCCAACTGGCAAGTAAACATTGGCTTCTTTGGTATATTCGCTGCCGTCACCTGCGTAATCATGCGCTGTGTAAGTAATATGCTCTATTGTGCCACCTTCATCACCAGTTCTCATGGCTGTGTACTTTGGAAGTACAATCTCACCTACTTCTGCATGCTGCTCTTCTGTTGAGGCACTTTGTGAGGCATCTTCTGAGGCTTCCTCTGTGTAGGATTGTTCCAAGGCAATGGCCTCTTCTATCCCAGGTCCATATTCAGTTGCCGTAGATGAGGCTATAGAACTTCCTTCATCGGCAGAAATAAAGCCTTTTCCACAACCAGTCAATATTATTCCCAGTGTTATCAACCCAATCAGTAATTTCCTTTTCATAACGCGATGCCTTCTTTCACATTGTCTTTTGAGTAAGTATAAGCTAGGCTTTTTGTTTATGCTTATCACTTTATAGCACTTAAGCTTCAGATATTGCGAATAAAAAACACCGGACTAAGTAAAATAGTCCAGTGTTGCGCTCAATTGATCATTTAAGTCTTATTTTATATCTTTCAAGATTAACTCCATCACATTCCAAGAAGACGGTTTCTATATATTCGCCCCCATTAGCATGGATGGTTTTTCTGCTGGCTTCGTTTTCTGGAAGGCAGCTGACATTTATTTCGTCAAATCCAAAGCTTGAAAGGAAGTCACAGGCTTTTGCGAGCATTTTCTTGGCATAGCCTTTTCTTCGTTCTGAAGGTCTTACGGAATATCCTACATGTCCAGTGAACTTCTCCATTCTTTCGGTGAGAACGTTATGAACTTGCATGCATCCTACAATCTTGTTATCAGATTTGCGTAGGGCAAGGATTACATTTCCCCATGCGCCATTGCCGTCAGCTTCTCTTCTTGGGTTGGCCCAATGTATGCAATCCTCGATATAATCCTTGATGTCGTCATGTCTTTTCATAGAAAAACAACCATCAAAACTAGAGCCAGCATCCAGCATTTCTTGCTTGTAAGCTGCTATTTCGTCGGCGAGTTCCAGGGTAGGCTCTATATAAATCAGGTCATCATCAAGCTCTTTTCCTGGAATATATTCAACACAGAATTTTTCACAGATTACCCTTGTTTCTGGATTAATCGTAAGTTTTGTGTCTTCATACTCACTAAGCTCTTCTTCGAAAAATCTTTGATGGACATTTCTCCAATAGTTTAATGAGCGGTCTCCCTCGCCTTCTGAGTATGCGTGAAAGGGAGAAACGTCTCCAAAACGCCTGACACATACGTCATAATCTCTTATTACGCATAGAGCCTCATCATTTGCATTTAATATGACACTATAGTCACCTGTTTTTGGAATCTCATCGAGAGCATCTTCTATTTCATATGCCTCGTACAAACTTGCTGTTCCAAACTTTTTTCCTTCAAGAACAAGTTTCGCCAGTCCATCAGGATCATCTCCAAAAGCCCATGCTTCATAGTGTGTATTTATATCGATATTTTTATTGGAGCAATATTCTTTCCATAATTCTTCTGCTGTCATATTTTGTTCCTCCATAGATGTCGATCAATAAATTTTTATACTGCATTTTCATACCTCCTTTCATAAGATTTACTAGTTATACTATTCAACAACTTTTAGATAACTACTAACACAATACAGGGTTTTTCCATTATATACAACTCTAGACCAGCCATATTCATTATTAATTCCAGTTCTTACTGCCGTATCACCTGCACTAAGTGTAGCCACAACGGCTGAATCCGCATCAGTTACACTTGGCTTATTTCTAAGATTTACTACATCTTTTGCAGTAACGGTTTCGTTACAATCAGTAAACTTTGTTTTGAAACCTGAATTATCAGAAGTCTGTTGTGCAGGCTGAGATGATTCTTGTTTTGGCGCACTTAGATCTGTGGTCAAAAAGCTTGATACAGCGTAATAAGTATTGCCTTCATATACAACTCTTGACCAACCGCTGGAGCTAATTCCTGTTCTCTGGGCAGTTTGCCCGTTTTGTAACGTTACTTTTACTGTACTATCGCTTCCCTGGCTTGGCTTGTCTCGCAAATTTGTGGTGTTTTTTGCAGTAACTGTCTCATCTACAGGATCAAATTTCATTAGTGCTTCAACGTCGGCAGAAGCGGTTTCTCTTTCAGATGTGTCTTTTGCTGATTCTGTGCCATTGTAACCAAAATAGGCCACATCTACATCGACAGGTTTGCTGATTCCTGCCACACTGCCATTGTTAGTATATTGCCACATTGCACACTGTCCACCATAGGCAGGGCCTTTTGCTATGTTTGAAGTGTCCTGATTGTACCAAGCCATCCAAATCTTATATTTCTTTTCTATCTGAGATGTATTCCACTTGGCGCTTTCTGACAATTCATTTCTTGAAGCGTAGAAGATTGGTGTATATCCAGCATTATAGATCTGCTCTAAGAAAGCTATTGCTATGTTGCTACGTTCATCCTGAGTGAGACTATACTGTCTGCTGGATGTATTTTCAAAGCCTTCACAGTTATAACCTACTGGATAGGTAATGGGGTACTGCGCAATATAACTTGCAACCCAGTTCGCCTCTTCTTTTGCTTCATCGGTAGTAACTGCTGTTGAAAAGAAGTATGCCCCAATCTTTATTCCGTTTTTTTCAGCTTCTTGCATGTTGTATTTTGCATTTGTGTCTGCTTTGATCTCACCAGTTGATGAATCTCTATAACCAACTCTTATCATCGCAAATTCAACACCGCTGGAAGCTACCTGAGCCCAGTCGATAGTTCCTTGAAAGCGTGATACGTCAATTCCATATGTAACTGAAGAATTTTCGCCTACACTACTAGCATTAACAAGGTCTGAAAGGTTTATTTTTTCACCAGTTTCTTCAGTATTTGCAGCTTGAGGATCGCTTGAACTTGCTTCTGTAACAGATATATTACTAATTGAGCTTGCCTCTGTGCTAGCCTCCGAGCTTGTCTCTGCTATTGTAGTAGAAGTTGTAGATGCTTCACTTATATCGGAAATATCCTCGACACTTATCACTTCTGCGCTTATATCATTATCATCAGTTAATTTATTATTTAAAAGAAGTATAGAAGCTATACCTATTATCAAGCAAGCTATTAAGATTCCCCCACTTATGATAACTTTTTTCATTCTAATCACCTTCATTGTAATGCTACTTAGTTTACTAATAATTGTCTATGATTATAGCACAATAAAATAAATAGACCGACTTTTATTCAAAAGCCGGCCTAAATTTTTAAATATTATTTTCTTGATACACGATCACATGGTCATCTTGTTGATAATGCTTGCCTTCTAATACCGTAAATGCATGTTGCTTGCACACTCCTCCGAACCATTCATATGGTTTATCATTTTGAGTTTTACCATCGATGATCTCTTGTATTCCATCTCTTACACATCTCATAAGTGAGATGTCATCATAATCTCTTGCATGTCCGTGTAAGATCAGATCAGCTTCTTTTTCTAGGAAAAGTACGTTATCAATGGATTTTACACAGTCTGTAAGAGATACCCCGCCAGGTGTTTGCATCCATAAATGATGATTGATAGAATCTCCGGTAAAAAGGATCCTATCTTCTTTTAGCAAAAGAAGTATTCCACCATATGTATGGCCTGGAAGATCATAGATTTCAAGAGTTTTTCCTCCAAGATCAACAATGTCTCCGCCTTTTATTTCTTTAAATGGAGGCATTGATATGCCCATTGCCTTGCAAGGTTCAGCAAAGGCAGGGTCATTTATAAATATTTCTGTCATTGGTATGTCTTTTGGATTGATATATGCTTCGTCAAAGAAGATGTTTCCGTAGATATGATCGGGATGACCATGAGTATTAATGACCATTACAGGCTTATCAGTGATTTCACTGATGACTTTCTTGTAATCATGATACCCCATCATCGTGTCAATGAGGCACGCTTTCTTTTCCCCAATTACTACAAATGCGCTTGCCTCGTGGTTCTCATCCAGAAGATAAAGGTATGGCTTCAATTCTTTAACATATAGTTCCTTGTCTTCAAACATAGATATGACCCCCATTTCTTTTAGCGTGAAAAAACTTGGGATAACGCTTGTTTTTAAATAATTGTTATAAATTGTTGATGATCAAGGCTATCCCTGAAATGATCAGCATGACAATTACTATTTTTTTGATTACTTTATCATCTAAAATACTACTCAATTTTATTCCTGAAAACAATCCTAATGCCATAAATGGAACAAGGATAATGACTTTTTTTATCACTTCCAAGGTTATTATGCCGGTCAACGCATATAAAACAATCCTAAAAGTATTTTCCACGATGAAAACTGCGCATATGTTGGCTTTGAATTCTTTTGTATCATCTGACACGCGGCTGATATAAGCTCCAAGTAATGCACCTATTCCATAAAGCCCGCACAAAAGGCCAGATAATAATCCAATAGCAGTCAGAAGTGCTTTTGACCCTTTTGTTTTCTTATTGGAGTATTCTCTTATAAGCATTTCTAGGCCAATCAGCACGACAACAACTCCGAAAATGATCTTAACGATGACCGCATCTAAATTTTTTAGTAAAAAAACTCCAGGAATACTACCAGCAATCACCAATAATGCCGTAGGGATGAATACGGCTTTTTTGATTGATCTACGTTCCCGTATAGTCATTATGATATTTGTAGGGTAACCGAGCAGCAATTCAACTGGTGAAACATTGATATTATTATTTCCAAAAGCCAAAATACTGTTGAAAACTAAGGTATTGGCAAAGCCGCAAAGTCCTTTAATAAAAAATGCAGCTATTGTAGCAATTATCCATGTAAGCATTTATTTATCCTATCGTTGATCATTTCTGAATGTGTCTTGAATCACTTGCGATCTCAAGACATGGCATCGATCCGATACCGAGTTTTTTATCCATACGCACTATTGTAATGCCTGTGAAATCTGTGTGTAAAAGAGAGCACATATAAGGAAATGAAAGGTTCAAAATATGCGCAAGTGCAGCACTTGACGATCCTCCGTGACTAAATAGTGCCACTGTTTTGTGTTCATCCTCAGCAATTTTATGATCGTAATAAAGGCCGCGTCTATCATATCCTAGTTCTGAAAGCCATTCATCAATGCCTTTTTCTACTTGATGAACTGAATTTACAACCCTGTTTTGAGCAAAAAACTCATTCTTTTCCCAATTATCATCATTTAGATCCATTCCACGTTTTGCCATTTCATCGGCTATATCCCAAGGATGTCCATCTGAAAAGATTGGAACGTCATTTATTCCGCCCCAATCGAGCTCTTTCATAAAATCAAGTGTCTTAATTGGTAGTCCTAAGACTTTAGCGGTAGCTTCTGCGGTTTCCATTGCTCTTCCGTAAGGAGATGACCATATTTCTTCTATTCCTTCTTCCTTTAGCCTATCAGCAGCAAGCTTAGCCTGAACAATACCTGTTTCGGTCAAGCAGTTCTTTTCATAGTTGGGTTCCCCGTGTCTTACAAATACTATTCTCATATGTCTATCCTCCTGATGTTACACAAAAGCCGCAGCCTGATTACTTATAATATTGACTATTCTTCTAGCATTATATAAGTTGCATACCACGTATTCAAGATTTTAAGCGGAGAAACAGCTTTTCATATTCTGTATAGCAAGAAAGGCTCCCTGGACATTGCCATTTTTTGATAAATGAAGATGCTTTTTTAAGTAGATTTTGTCTTAATACAGTTATATAGTTTATATAACTCGACGTAAGGAGGCTTTTTGACCATGAGCGATAAAAAATACATTGCACTTACTTTTGATGATGGTCCATCTGACACAACAACAAGAAAAGTTCTTGATAAACTCAAGAAATATGACGTTATAGGAAGCTTTTTTCTTATTGGCGATTATATTCCTGGAAGAGAAGATATCGTAAAAGAGGAACTTGATTACGGATGTGATATACAAAACCACTCTCTTACTCACTCTGACATGAGAATCTTTGACGCTGATACAATAAAAGCTGAAATAGATGAAACAACCAGAAGAATAGTTGCCATTTCAGGTAAGGAACCAACCTTTTTTAGACCACCTTACATCTATGTAAATGATCTAATGATGGAATCAATTCCACTTATCTTTATAAGTGGCTATGGCTGCGATGATTGGGTTCCTGAAGTTGGAGCTGCAGAGCGCGCCAAAAAAGCTATTGAAGGCGCAAAAGATGGTGCTGTAGTACTGCTTCACGATCTAGAAGGTAATGACGCTACTGTTGAAGCCTTGGATACTATTATCCCGGAGCTTAAAAGGCAGGGATACGAATTTGTGACGATCACTGAACTGTTTAAGCGTGCGGGAATAAATTATAGTAACGCCAAAAAAGAGGTTTATTCATATACCGACCAATAAAACTTATCTTTCTAGAATTGATAGATTAAACATCGCTATCTTCTCGATGACAACATAACAAATAAATGTCTTTTCAATTATGCTTAATGAAACACCAAAAGGTGTTTCATTTTTTTATGGTTCTTTTTGTAATTCAAAAAATATTTATTGAATTACAATAAATTTATATTGCAAATCAAAAAAATCCATGTTATAAAGACAATATACAAGTACTTGGAGGTTAACATGGATAGCAAACTAAATAATTTCGTTAAAGCCATCTTAGATTTTTGTTTTTATATTGGCCTTGTGGCAGTTATCGCCATTCCTATTCTGTTAAAGCACGCCGTACAGCTTGCGTTACAAGTGTTGGGGGAAACAACGGAATATGCCGCAATCAACGACCACTATTGGTATGCAGTTGTTTCAATAATGCTTGTTGGAATCGCAACACTTATGATCTTGTATGAGCTCCGCAAGATGATGAAGACTGTTATAGATGATGACTGCTTCGTTGATGCTAATGTAAAAAGCTTATATCGTATGGGTACCTACGCATTTGTAGTAACTGTAGTAAAGCTACTTAGATGCTTTGTTTATTTCACACCTTCAGCCTTTGTAATTGCAGGAGTATTTCTTTTCGCAGGGCTATTTAGCAAGGTTCTGGCAAGAGTATTTGATAAGGCTGTGAGATACAAACAGGAAAATGATTTGACCATTTAATGGAGTAGGTAGAAATATGATAGTGATAAATTTAGATGTCATGATGGCAAAACGGAAAATAGGACTGACGGAGCTAGCCGGTAAAGTAGGAATTACCTTGGCTAATCTATCTATTTTAAAAAACAACAAAGCAAAAGCGGTTCGTTTAGAGACCCTTGATGCAATATGTAAAGCTTTGGATTGTCAACCGGGAGATATCCTAGAATATGTTGATGATCAGGAGGAATAAGTATGGAAACCAACAATAATCAAATGCCACAGTACAATAATGGTTCTAGTGCACAGGCACCTCAATTCAACAACGTTACACCTATGCCACCTACATCTGTACCTACAGGAAATGCTGAGCATTTTAAAAAGTACGGATTATTATCTCTTGTATTTGGCTTAGTATACGGATTTTGCTTGTACAATAATCACGCGAGCATTACATATCCTATATTTATGGCTGGAGCTCTTATCATTCTCAAGCTGTTTAGAGCTAAAGATGGATTTTCATTATTAGCAGATTGCCATGGTAAAAAAGGTTTAGGAGTATTTTATGTTGTTTCTTTGATGCTTCTTTCTACACACAGATGCATGACAACCAGCTCTGCTCTCGAATTTTTAGAAAGACTTGCTATTATTCTTTTGTTCTTTAGCTTTATCGTTTATCTATATGTTGATACGACAGGCTTTGACATTGGTGCGTGGTTCTTAAGTTTGTTATGTACTGTTATCAAGCCCCTTGAGCATCTTGTTCGCCCTATTTCAGATCATAGGGCTTACAAAAATTCTAATGGAAAGATCGTCAATGCAGAAAAGAAAAAAACAATTACAGCAGTGCTCCTTGGTATTGCTATCGCCATTCCACTTTTGATAATTATTATTCCACTACTGTGCTCTGCTGACCTTGTTTTTGAAAACTTCCTTTCAAGCATTAAGTTTGACTTTGATATATCTGAAGACGTATATCACGAAATCATGATGTTTCTGACAGCCCTTTTGGGATTTTGGAGCGCATATACCATTATTACTTCCATGGTTTTAAAAGAGCTTAGAATCAAAGTTAAAGGTGAAGGTACAACAAATCCAGTAATAGCTATCACATTTACTAGCATTATAGGACTTGTTTATATTTTATTTTGCGCCATTCAGCTTCTCTATCTCTTTAGCGGAAGCATAGCTCTTCCCGAGGGATATACATACGCAGAATATGCCCACGAAGGCTTTTACCAGCTTCTTGCAGTATGTATCTTAAACATTATAATGGTCTCAATCTGCCAGGCATTCTTCAGCAAATCCAAGGTGTTGAAGATTCTTTTGACCTTAATTGCAACCTGCACATATATAATGATCGCTTCATCTGCCATGAGAATGATCCTTTACGTTGAAGTATATCATTTAACATTCCTTAGACTCTTTGTTTTATGGTTCCTCGTAGTTTTATGCTTTTGGCTCGCGTTTCTTATTGCAAGCATGTACGTCAAGAACTTTCCTGTATTCAGAGCTTGCATGGTAGCGATCACCCTCGCATTTTTAGCCTTCATTTATAGCAATCCAGATTATCAGATTGCCCGCTATGATCTTGCTGCTGCAGAAGAACAGATTGATGATTACGACTCCGTCAAAAGTTACATTTGCTACAATCTATCTTATGATGCTGTTCCTGCAATTGCAGATAATGAAGAACTAATGACTGCCTTTAAAACTGCTCATTATTCTAGGGACTCAGAGATTTACATAGATAGCAAAAAATGCTTTGGATTTAGAAGATTTAATATATCCTACTATATAGCCGAGCAATATTTGAAATAACTCTCAGCAATATTTGAACTGTTTTCGCTACATAATGATAAGAAATGATCATCTATAAGATGTATCATTAAGATCAGAGAATGTATTTTGACTATTATAGGAGGGCAAAATGAAAATATTAAAAGTAACAGATCCAGAGTTTACAAACTATGGAAGAATCATTGAAGGCTACGAAGAAGAAAAAAAGCAGATTGAAGAAGCATTAAGAGATAAAACTCCAATCCCGGAGGGAACAGACTATGTAGCTGAGGAAAAGGTTCTTCAGGAGCTTCCAGCAGCTGACAGAATCGCTAACTCTCTTTTTGGCGGCTCACCAATGCAGTTTGGATGGTGCAATGGTCACAACACGAAACTTAACTGCCTTGAATATCATCGTTCAAGTGAGATCAACCTTGGTGCTACAGACTTCATCCTTCTTCTTGCAAAAAGAGAAGAGATTGTAGACCACAAGATTGATTCCAGTAAGGTTAAGGCTTTCCTTTGCCCTAAAGGAACAATGATCGAAGTTTACGCTACAGCGCTTCATTATGCTCCATGTCAGGCTAGCAAAGATTCAGGCTTCCAGGTTCTTGTTGGTTTGCCAAAAGGCACAAACGTAGGAATGCCTAGCTTCACACCCGCAAATCAGGAAGACAAGCTTATGACAGCTACAAATAAGTGGCTCCTTGCTCATGCTGAATCATCAGAAGCCAAGAACGGCGCATGGATTGGAATCACAGGCGAGAACATCGACATAGCAGCTGATATCTAATTTCTTTTATCAAAAACAACCAATTATAATCCTAATAAATACGCCCCGAGGAGCACTGCTCTTCGAGGCGTATCCTATTTATATGACTTTTTTATTCTTCCCAAGCTGATTTATATTCCGATTCTTCTAGAGAAACATAACTATCCATGTAATCATCATACTGCTTCATTGTTATGAGATTAGCGTCATCATAGGCATTCTCTATATCGCCTTCGTAATAATAGAAGGTACTGTTTTCGTCATAGTCATCCTGTCCTTCATAGATTGCAATAATGTAGATGGTTTCAATTACTTCGCCTTTTTCATCAAACCTTACAAGCTCCATGAACTTTCTTCCTGAATGCATGAAGTCTGTATGTGCTACGTAATAATGCCCATTTCCCTTTTTGATACTAACATTATCTGCTGTTCCGCAGCCTCCATCAATATGCTTGACCTCGCCATCAATAATGTCATATATTTCCCAACCATAGTAGAAGCCATCTACAAGAAGTTCATCTTCTCCATCCTCGTCAAGATCAATGTAATATGCCCTAGGAATCCCATCAAAATCTATTCCTTCAGCAAATATCTCAGTAAATTTACTTCCATTAACTGTAAGTTCATCATTGAGGAATTGTTGAAATAATTCATTGCCTTCTTTGGAAGCTTTCTTCCCTTCATTTGTCAATTCTTCTGTAGAAGATCCTGTAGCAAATTCAGTAGATCCGTCTGTAAAATCATCATCAAAAGATATTTGCGTATTAGCTTCTATCGATTCAAATTCTATGTCTGCTTCCTTTTCTTTATTATCTGATGCGCATCCCATTGAGCTCATGATCATTAGACCAGTAAGTGCTAATACAACAATTTTTTTCATAATATGAACTCCCTTCCTGTTAAATAAAATGCCTTTGGGCATACCCTACAGTTATAACACATTTCTTATGAAAATAAAGTTGCATTTTGCCGCTTGTTATTGATAATAGTCGGAAGTATAATTTAGTGCGTTGCATTAAATTACTTAGATTCGGAAGGGTTTATAAAATGGATACATTAGAAATATTAAGAAATCTGGCTATCATTGTTATAAGCGCTAAGCTATTTGGTCTTATTGCCCGTAAACTCAAGGCTCCACAAGTAGCTGGAGAAATTATCGCAGGTCTACTTATTGGACCCTCTCTTTTTAATATAGTTGTTGACAATGATTTTTGGTCAGGAATGGCTGAAATTGGTGTAATACTCCTAATGTTCAGCGCTGGTCTTGAAACCAATATCGACAACCTCAAGAAATCTGGCTTAAAGGCTACAGCACTTGCTATTGCTGGAGTTTCTTTTCCTCTGATTCTCGGAACAATTATGTATATGTGCTTTTATGGATTTTCTGCTCCTGGAACTTCTACATTTGTGGAAGCTGTATTTATTGGAACTATTCTTACTGCTACTTCTGTTAGCATCACTGTTTCGGCCCTTAAGGAGCTCGGCAAGATATCAACTGATGTAGGTACGACAATAATGAGTGCAGCTATTATCGATGATGTAATCGGTATCGTTGTGCTTACCGCTGTTCTTGGTCTTAAGGACCCAAATGCTGATCTTGGTGCTGTGTGCATCAAAACTGTAGCGTTCTTTGCACTTTCACTTGTTGCCGGTGTTATTATCTTTAAGATCATGCAACGTTTTGTTCGCAGATGGCCTCATACTCGTAGAATTCCAATTATAGGAATGGCACTGGCTTTTGTTCTTGCATATGTTGCTGACAAATATTTTGGAGTTGCCGATATCACCGGTGCTTATGTTGCTGGTATTATACTAAGTTCTCTTGACGATTCTGCTTATATCGACAGAAAAATGGATATTAGTTCATATATGATATTTGGCCCTATTTTCTTTGCAAGTGTCGGACTACAGACCAACCTTAGAACCGTAGATCTTTCAATTTTAGCTTTTTCCGTGGCTTTTGTTTTGGTCGGTCTTTTGGGAAAAGTAATTGGGTGCGGATTAGTTGCCAAACTCTTAAAGTACAATAACTCTGACGCACTTAAGATTGGCGTTGGAATGATGACAAGAGGTGAAGTTGCACTAATCGTTGCTCAAAGGGGGCTTAAGGCCGAGATCATCGATAGTAAATATTTTACTTCGGTAATTCTTTTGATCGTAGTTAGCTCTATTTTGACGCCAATTGTTCTTAAAGCAATTTACTCTGCTGACGAAAAAAGACAATAATCTTGAAAAAAAACAGGTCAGACATTTTAAACCATCTGACCTGTTTTTTCATATTTTCCTTTAGCGGTTACTTTACTTCGTCCGTAGTTCCATCTTTTTTTACAACTTCAAGCTTACAACCAAGTCCGAATGCAGCTGCAGCGCCTGCAATAAGCGCCCATGGTGCTGCGGCAAATCCAAGGATTCCACCAACAACTCCTACATTTACAGGAACGCTGAATACCACTTCGTTGTCCTTCTTGATCTGAATCCTATCGACATTGCCTTCTTCAACCTTTTTCTTAAGTCTATCAATGATAGCCTTTGTATCTTCTCCTATATCTTTCATATCTGGCTGAATAAGCTTGATTGCTGCGTCAACATCGCCATTAGTTTTCTGAAGCGCTTCTTTTGCAACCTTGAATTCAACACCTGTCTGATCCATTACCTTTTCAACAGCTTCTAATGTGATTTCCATATTTGTATTCTCCTTTCAAATCAACTAGCAACTACAACTTTTGCAATTAAACTTATAATTCCAACCAAGATAAGAATTGGGAATGCGATGTAAATTAATCCACCCACCAACAAACCTATCAATATCAGTGGCAGAAATACTAGAAACACCAAAACTTTCATGATGCTCCAAGTAGCTTTAATTGCGAAGCCAAGCATTCTTCCAAAGATCATAAGGAAAAATATGATAAACAGCATTGATAACATGATCCTCACCATCCTTTCTAAAATAAAAACCAATGTTATCTGTTGTTGAAAATATTGTATCTAATAGGACTTCATAAATATATATTCATAACAGAAAAGTTATATGCCATATTTCGATTTTGTTGCGAGATATGATTGTTCTATTTGCAATGTATCAATCCAGCTTAAGAATCATCTCAACCACACGCTTAGCACACCTTTTTAGGTCTTCTCTTGTAATAGCTCCCATTTCCATAGCTTTTTTTACTCTTTCTGGGTATCCATTTGCCATCTTAACATCATTACCGGCCAAGATCTCTTTATACTGCTCTGATCTATTCCACCAGTCACTTGTTACCATGCCTTTGAATCCCCATTCATCTCGAAGAATTCCGGTTAAAAGATCTTTTGACTCTGACGCTCTCTGTCCATTTATTACATTGTATGATGACATGATTGTCCATGGATCAGCTTCCTTAACGATGATTTCAAATACCTTAAGGTATATTTCTCTAAGCGCACGCTCTGAAACTCTTGAATCACTGTGTTTTCTGTTGGTTTCTTTATTATTTGCAGCAAAATGCTTTACGCTACATGCTACATTGTTTGACTGAATACCTCTAACCATCTGTGCCGCCAGTTTTCCTGCCAAATAAGGATCTTCTGAATAATATTCAAAGTTACGGCCACAAAGTGGGCTTCTGTGAATATTTACAGCTGGTGTAAGCCATATCTGAAGGTTGTTTTCTTTGAGTTCTTCTCCACCTGCAACACCAACTTCATACAGCAGCTCTTTATTCCATGTAGAAGCAAGAAGGGTTGCACATGGCCATGCTGTTGTCGCAACACCGCATTCCGGGCTGATTCTCACACCTGCAGGTCCATCTGCAGTCATAACATTTGGAATGCCATATTCAGGCTTATTGCCCATTCCCCATGTATTAGCAACACCTCTATTAGGCTGACCACCAAGAATATCTATAAGGTCATCATCATCAAGCTGCTCAACAAATTCATCAACAGACATTTTGCCATTATATACATCTATAAGAGGCTTAACTCCTTCTTTATATGGATTCATGAGAAGATACATTGCTCTTCCCTTTTCCGCTGGGACCATTGCCTCTTCTGTTCCTGGCACCATCTTTTCAAAAATGCATTCATCCTTGTCTCTAGCTGGGCCTGTAGGAAGTTCCTCATAAGTTCCGTCAGCAAGAAGTCTTTTCTTTAATGAAACTGGATTGAGCTTCTCAGAAAGTTTCTCATATACCTGATCTTCATCCTGTGAATATGTATAGTCAATCTCCACGGCCTCGGCTACACTTCCGCCAAGGAAAAACTTATATTCTCCCTTTTCAATAACGTAAGAAGATTTCTCTACCTTTCCAAGATCATCATATGAAGCTAACTGATATTTATTAACCGAAAGCTCCATTACCTGTGATTCTCCAGCTCTTAAAAGTCGGCTCTTTTCAAAAGAGACTAATACTTTTGCCGCTTTTCCAAGCTTACCCTGTGGTGCTGAAAGATAAATGGATACAACTTCTTTGCCACTAACTTTTCCAGTATTTGTAACATTAACAGTAAAAATGATGTCCACACCATTTTCTTTTACTTTAACAATCTCTTTTTCAAAATTTGTATAAGAAAGTCCATAGCCAAATGGATATACTACCTTATCTTTTGCACCAGAAAGGGTTTCAAAATATCTATAACCCACATAGATGTCCTCTGTATAATCAACATACTCTGGAGACTCATGGAACCCTGCTGTTGATGGATAGTCGTCTACATCTGCA
Source organism: Butyrivibrio sp. INlla18 (assembly GCF_900103635.1). Taxonomy (GTDB): domain Bacteria; phylum Bacillota; class Clostridia; order Lachnospirales; family Lachnospiraceae; genus Butyrivibrio. Next base: position 38,197 of record NZ_FMXK01000018.1, on the reverse strand, counting down.
GCAAATGTGTCCGGGAGCTTACCTGATGGATTACCATATCCCATAAGAAGCTCAGCAGCAGCTAATCCGCCTTCCATTCCACCTTGCCAAGCTAAAAGAGCTGCTTCTATAGCAGTGTCGTTCTTTATCCACTTTGTATCTACAATACCGCCTGTATTTAACACAATTATTGTATTTGCAAAGGCTTCTTTTACCGCATTAATCAGCTTTTTTTCGTTTTCTGTAAGATAAAAATCTCCTTCAGGGAATATTTTTCCTGCTGTTTTGGGCATGCTTACCTCATTGCCCCAAGGATTATATTCTCCGTCATACTCTACATCTGAACGATCCCAGCCCTCACCAGAAAATCTGCTGATGCTAATTATTGCTGTGTCTGTATATGCTTTAGCCCCCTTTATGAGCTCATCCCCTATGACTGGCTCAGTTGTCATTCCGGGTGCTGAACCATTTTTATACTGATCTTCCACATTTTCCTTATAAAAATCGCAGACTGGCTCATATACATCTACTCCAAGAATCTTAAATCCATCATAGATGTTATGAATATATTTGGTGTAAACATCACCACTACCGCCACCACCTTTTACATAATCAAAGGTTCCTTTTCCAAAAAGAGCTATCTTCTTGCCTTTTGATAATGGCAAAACACCATTTTCGTTCTTCAAAAGTACCATTCCTTCAAGAGCAGCGTTTTTTGACAACTCAATATGCTCAGCGCCTGCTGTAACCCTTGTATCACCGTAAAGTGGCATAGCTGGCTGATAATTTGCTCTGACCCATTTTTTCATAAGATTTCCCTTTCATACTTCCAAAATAAATAAATCACTCTATATACTACCATTTAGTTTATAAATTAGTTATAAATTTTTCTTATTTTTTTTAGGCATTCAATCATACATATAAGGTATAATCTCTTTATGAAAATCGGAATATGCATTTTAGCGATGGTAGCGTAGCTTTACCGAAGCATAAAAATGTGGATGTGGTTTCTTGAGGGATCAAAACAGGCAGGTCAAATGACCTGCCTGTTTTATTTCTATGCATCAGCAAAATAACTCCTGCAATTACCACAAATACAATATTTATTGCTTTTTGAGGGCTGTATTATTATATTATTACTGTTAATGAATTTATTTGGAGGAGTATCATTGAAAAAGTGGAATTTTTCATCTGAACATTTAATACCACTAAGCTTCCTAGGAGCAATTGTTGTAGGAACAATACTCCTTTTACTTCCTATATCTACTGCAGCCGGTGAAACTACTGACTTGATCACAGCTCTTTTCACCGCGACCACATCAGTCTGTGTTACAGGCCTCGTAGTTACAGATACATTTAATCACTGGAGCACCTTTGGTCAAGCAGTTATCCTGGTCATGGCTCAAATTGGCGGACTTGGAATAATAACCGTCACATCAACATTTTTACTAGTATCCCAAAAGAAATTCACTATGGGCGAAAGAATGATGCTTAAGGACGCATTAAATCTTAATACCCGATCTGGTATCCTTGGAAAACTTGTCAGGATCATTCGAGGAACAATCATCGTAGAGCTTCTTGGCGCTATACTCTATTCAATTCGTCTAGTACCACTTTTAGGTCCTGCAAAAGGAATATGGGCATCAATATTTAATTCAGTATCTGCCTTTTGTAACGCAGGAATGGATATCATAGGTCCAACGAGTATGGGACAATTTCACTCAGATCCAGCAGTTCTTTTGATCACCATGACACTTATTGTGCTTGGTGGTCTGGGCTACGTAGTTTGGTTTGACCTGATGTCCGGAATTAAAAATGGTATCAAGAAAAGATATTCACCATTAACAATAATAAAGCGCTTCACAGAGCATACCAAGTTAGTCCTTACGATGACTCTTTCGCTGATATTCTTGGGTGCCTTGATCATTTTCTTTGCCGAGTATAACAATCCAGCAACAATAGGAACCATGTCACTTTCCGACAAGATCCTAAACAGTTTTTTTCAGTCTATAACTCTTAGAACCGCTGGATTTGCAAGCTTTTCGCAAAAAGGACTGACTGACATATCCTGCGTGATATCCTATGTTCTTATGTTTATAGGCGGATCACCAGTAGGTACTGCAGGTGGTATAAAAACTGTCACCTTCTTCCTAGCAGCCATCAATATAATCAACTACATAAATGGAGATGAAAAGAATCTGGTTTTTCACAAAAGAGTAACCGAAGATCTAATGAGAAAAGCTTCTGTCATACTAGCGGTTAGCTCTTTTACTGTAATCATCCTTACTCTAATATTACTGGCAACCAATCCCGCGATCACGGTAGTAGATTCACTTTTCGAAGTAATAAGTGCTTCTGCCACTGTGGGACTCACAAGAGATGTAACTCCAACCCTTAATCTTGCTGGTCGTATTATAATTATCATAGCAATGTATCTAGGAAGGATTGGACCAATATCAATGGCAATATTTTTTGCTAATCGTAAGCCTAATAAGAATTCATGCAAATTCGCTGAAGGCGAATTTTATGTAGGATAAAGGAGAAAAAATGAAAAAATCAGTTGCAGTTTTAGGCCTTGGAAGATATGGCATCAGCTTGGCAAAGAGCCTCTATGACATGGGGGCAGATGTCCTTGTTGCTGATAAAGATGAAGATACCATAAAGGAAATGGCTGGCTTTTGCACAGTTGCTGTGGTTGCTGATCTAGAAAACGAAGAAGAGATCAAGGCATTAGATCTAAAAAACATGGACATTGTAGTATGTGCCATGGGACGAAACATGTCAGCAAGTATCATGGTAGTAGCCGTAGCAAAAGAACTTGGAGTTCCTCTTGTTGTGGCTAAAAGTTCTTCAGAAAGAATGTCTTCAATACTAAAGAAGGTGGGAGCAGACAAGATCATAATTCCTGAGGATTTTGGCGGAAATCAATCAGCTCGAATCCTGCTCTCTGACACATTTATGGATTACTTCCAGCTTGACGATACTCTTTCTTTAGTAGAGATCAAACCTAGAGAGAATTGGATCGGTAAAAATCTTATTGAATTAGAGCTCAGAAAAAAATACAAATTAAACGTAGTTGCAGTTAAAGATAGCCAGACTCCTTGGGGATTCATTGATCCTCAAAGAAAACTTAGTAAAGACACTACATTACTTGTTATCATAGAAACTAGTGAGCTAAACAAGATCAATAAAAACTGATGATTCTTGTTATCATAGATTTTAACGCATATGGAGGTAAAATATGTATTTTCTGATCAATAATACTTTAGAAGAATGTAGCGCAGAACAGTGTCATGATGCCGCTGCCCCATATGTTGCTATCTTGACTCCTGCACAATGGGCAGAACAAAGTGAAAACTTTGATATGGGACTTGACTTTGATATAAGCAATGAGGAAATCTTCACTACTAAAGCAGAAGTTAACTATGACTCCCTAACCGGAACCTTCTGTATTCCGATACAATCATCCCATACAGATGAACCTCAAAAGTTTTCATATGCACTTGATGAGACTGGTATTGTGTTCATCGATAACGGAAATACTGTAGAGAATATCGTTAAGCGCATTCAAAGATTCAAAAAATGGAAAAAGCCTTCTCTTGAAAGATTTTTCTATGACTTTTTGGAACTTATCATACATGACGACCTCTCTACAATGCAGCGCTATGAGATGGAGCTTGATAATCTGGAAAAAGAGATAATGACAGATACAGAAGCTGCAGATATGAGCCGAAACAATGACATTCGTAGCGATATACGAGATCTTAGAACTCATTATGAGCAGCTCCTTGACCTTGGTCAGGAGCTAGAAGAAAACGAAAACGGCTTTTTTAATGAAGAAAACCTCAGATACTTCAGGATGTTTTCAAGTAGAGTTGAAAGACTGTACGAAGCTGCAACTCACATAAGAGATTACACCATCCAGTTAAATGACCTATATCAATCACAGCTTGATGTTAAGCAAAACAGGATAATGACTGTCCTTACCGTGGTTACAACAATCTTCATGCCACTTACACTGATTGTTGGATGGTATGGAATGAATTTCAAGTATATGCCTGAACTCGAGTCAAGAATGGGATATCCTGTTGTAATACTCCTTAGCGTATTAATCGTAGTAGGAAGTCTTATCTTCTTTAAGATCAAAAAAATACTGTAATTTGACCATATAATTCAAGAAATAAAATCGCTTCATTGAAACCGATTTCAGTTTGTAGTTTTATTTCATTTATTCTAGATTTTTTTACTTTTGTTATTTATTTCACTTACTCATTATGTTATAAATATCTCAAATGATTTTTTTATAGAGGTGAGAATATGGCTGAAACAAATAATGATAATGTTATGCTGTCTCAGGCTGAGATAGATAAACTTATAAAGAAAATGGAAGAAGAAAAAGCTGAAAAGAAGTAATTATGAAAGGTTCAATTCCCTATTTGGAACTGAACCTTTTCTTTTTTCTATCAATGACTATCTTTGCTTAATAATAGTCATTCCTGTAATGAATGCAAATGGAAACATAAATATTTTTTCCGTCCCATCATTAAATCTAACCACAAACTTCGTTGGTATCTCGTCGTCATCAAGAGTCACATCAGTAATTACGCCCTCTCCATACTTGGATTGATTAACTTTGTCACCAAGCTTAAGGATTTCAGGAACATTCTCGCTGGAAGTCTTTGCCTGCGATTTCTTTTTATACGAAGAAATAGCGCCAGGCTTTGCTTTTACTTTACTCTTTGCTAGTGGCATGTCCTCTTTTTTACATAGTTCTCCAACAAAAATAGACGGCTTATCACTATATTTAAGGATAGTAAGCGTATCTTTTGCTCTAGTCATTCCAACGTAAAAGATTCTGCGCTCCTCCTCATAATCTCGTTTTTCTTGTACAGTTGCTGTCTTGAAGGATTTAATGATTTTGCTTGGAAAAACACCATTAACAACATCCATAAGAACCACATTCTCATATTCAAGCCCTTTACTCGAGTGAATCGTAGATAAGATAAATTTGGACGTGTAATCTTCTTCCTTGTTAGCAAGAATGTTCCTTAACTGAACAAGTCTGTCTAGAAATGCGGCTATCGTGGTCTCATTCTTGGCAAGCATTTTTAAGATAAAGAGCTTATTATCGTCAATATTGTTGCTCTTTAGATAATCTCCATATCCCATTTTTTCTATGCGACTTATAGCTTTAACAGGGTTCTCCAATGCCATATTTCTGAAGTTAATCCGCAGATCTCTAACATTTCCTAAAATTCTTTTGTTTATTTCAAGTTCCTCTACTGCATCAAGAATCCCAATGTGCTTATAATCGGCTATATAACACATTTTCTCAGCATCAGCCTTGCTAAGATAGGTCTGGAACTTATAAAACACCTTCATAAAAAGTTCCGGGTCCATAGGACTTAATGCAAAACTCAAGATATTTGTCACATCTACTACCACTCTATGAGAAAAGAAGCTCATATCCGCGCTTTTAATCCTATACGGAACTTCACCTCTTTCAAGGATATCAACAAGTGGTAAAACAGACTCATTATCCCTGTACAAGACTGCCGTTTGCTCTTTTACCGTGGAAGCCATCTTATAGAGATAATCATATTGCGACTCTCTACTCTTAAGTACATCAAACCTGATTGCTTCGCCCGCTTCTCTTGTAGCATTCATATGCTTATCATGGCGATTAAAATTCTTTTGGATGAACTTATCTGCCATTTCCACAATTCTAGCGTTAGATCTGTAATTTTTGTCCATTACAAGAACTCTTGCTCCTGGATGATCCTTTTCAAAGTTCAGTAACGCATCAGGATAAGCTGCTCTAAAACCATATATGCTCTGATCTTCATCTCCTACCATGAAAAGATTGCCATCTCTCCCCGCTAAAAGAGATATGATCATGTGCTGTATCTTGGAAGTATCCTGCGCTTCATCAACACATATATATCTGTACTGATCTCTGTAATGATCCAAAAGTTCCTTGGAACCCTTAAGCATCCTATATGCATATATCATCTGATCATCATAATCCATAAGGCTACGATTCTTTAACTCTGAATTGTACGCCGCATAAATCTTAAAAAGCTCTATCCCTTGATCCTTGCCAATCTCTGTTATTTCTTTTTCTGTAAGAAGCATGTTTTTACAGTAAGTTATCAGAGTCCGGATATTTTTGATATCACTCTCTGTGGGATACTCTTGCATTGCATCTAGGTAAATATCTGTTAGAATCTTGCCTGAAACTTTATCATCCGTTAAAAGATCAAATGATTTCTTACCAATAAGCCGCCCATAATGGCTTATTATCTTAGCGCAAATTCCATTGATAGTTCTAAACTCTAAGTTAGTTGCTCCTTCGTTACCAAATATATCTACGAAGCGGTTTTTCATGTCCTTTGTTGCTGCAACTGTATACGTAAGAGTTAGTATATTATCCGGTGCAATTCCACTTACAAAGAGCATATAGCCCAATCTGTTTACTAGAACTGTCGTCTTTCCACTTCCAGGAACCGCCAAAAGAAGTACCGGACCTTCAACAGCCTTTACTGTCATTTTTTGTTCATCATTTAATTTATTTCCGTATCTTTCAAAAAACTCTTCATCTGTCAAATAAGTCATAACGATACAATTTTATGTTATGAGTGCATCTCATGTCTATATGCTTTTTCTCAGCAAAAAAAGCTTCGTAATACAGGATTTTGCGTATTATTGGTAATTTTTATAAAAGATTTATAACCAAGTTAGGAAAAAGAAATATTTGTGAGTTATAGTAATAAAATAGAGTTGCCTCAACTTATATTATTATTCATCAAGGAGGTGTTTGCGATGGATGTTAATCACACAGATATCAGTAGCAAAGTTAAAAAACCTGCTAAGGTTATTGACGCCGTTAACTGTAATGGCAAATATATGGATCCAAGCATTTTAAAAAGGAAAATCATCTCTGTAACAGCAATACTAACCACTTTAATCGCTATATCCATAGCAATAATGTTTTTGTGTTAAAGACCTATATCAAAAAGCCGCCTGTTCGATGTCAATACGAACAAGCGGCTCATTTAATTTATTACTTATTTGTTTGCCTTATCAACATTTACGCTAACACCATCTCCGCTTAAGTTAATATTCTTATTAACCTTAGCATCATATGTACCAGCCTTCATGATCTCAGTAAAATCTACACCTGTAGCTTCTGACATTGTATCAAAAACCTGCTTCATAACAATTGGCATATTTCCTGAAATCTGGCTTGCGCCATTTGTACCATCACCAGTTCCATAAATATTGATCTTATCGATCTGTGAAAGAGGTTTAGCAATTTCAGCAGCCATCTGAGGCATGATCTTGATCATCATTTCAGCCATAGCAGCGCCGTTGTACTTCTTATAAGCTTCTGCTTTCTTTTCCATTGCTTCAGCTTCTGCAATACCTTTTGCCTTGATTGCTTCTGCTTCAGCCTTACCTTTTGCCGCAATACCAGCAGCTTCAGCATCATATTTTGCTTTGATACCAGCTGCTTCCTGCTCTGCAGCGAACTTCTGAGCTTCAGCCTGTGCTTTCTTTGCATCAGCTTCTCTTTCCTGCTCATATTTAGCAGCTTCGGCCTTCTTCTGTCTCTGAACAAGTTCTGCTTCAGCTTTCTTTTCAGCCTGATACTTCTCAGCATCAGCCTGTTTCTCAATTTCAGCGGCGAGTTGCTGCTGTTTTACTACTACTTCTTTCTGCTTAAGTTCTGCTTCACGTTCTGCCTTCGCGATCTGAGCATTAACTGTAGCTGTCTGAATTGACTTCTGCTGCTCCTGCTGCTGGATTTCATAAGCGGCATCCGCAACAGCACTTGCTGTGTCAGCCTCTTTTTTAAGTTCTGCCTGCTTTATAGCGAGAGCATTGTTCTTTTCAGCAATCTCAGTCTGAGCAAGAACTCTTGCATCATTTGCTGCTTTATCAGCTTCTGCCTTTGCAACAGCTACGTCTCTGTCAGCCTGCGCCTTTGCAATAGCTGCGTCCTTCTTGATCTTAGCTGTATTATCCATACCAAGATCACTAATAAGTCCATTTTCATCAGTTACGTTCTGGATGTTGCAGGAAAGGATCTCAATACCAAGTTTGTTCATATCCTTTGAAGCTTTTTCCATAACCTGATCTGAGAAGCTATCTCTATCAGTATTGATAGTCTTAAGAGCAAGAGTACCAATGATCTCACGCATGTTACCTTGTAATGAATCCTGAAGGTCCATTGTGATCATCTCTGGATCCTTGTTAAGGAAGTTTTTGGCAGCAAGCTGAATTGCTTCAGGAGTTGTACCAATCCTTACCTTTGCAACCGCGTCAACGTTAACGTTAATGAAATCGTTTGTAGGAACTGACTGTTCTGTCTTGATGTCTACAGTCATCTGTCCAAGATACAATTTGTCGACTCTTTCAAAGAATGGGATCTTTACGCCGGCTCTACCGATGAGAATTCGAGGTTTTCTTCTAATACCTGATATGATAAACGCTCTGTCTGGGGGAGCCTTTACGTACCCCGCTGCAATTACAATAATTGCGATAACAACTACTGCTGCGATTAAAATTGTTGTTGTGTCGAATAACATATTCATCATCCTTTCTGAGCACTTTATGTGCCACATAAACGAACCACTTTGTTTACCGGTTCCTTATGTGATAATTCTATATGTTACTCACATCCATAAAAATCACGTCTTTAGCGTCTTTTCATCTTATATTTTTCCTTTTTGGAAGAATATTTATACTCCGCTACAGTCAAAGCTTGGAATGAAGCTTTCCTTGGCGGTTTCTCCGACCTGCATATATCCGTTAACAACTCCAATAGATGCTGCGTATTCAATGAGACTCTTGTAGTCTCGTTCTGAGACCTTTCTATCAATCTCTGGATAATCTTGCAATTGTCCATTAGGCGTATATTGGTTCATAAGGCTGATAAAAATATTGTCACCATATTTATCATAAAGGTATTTTACGATCATCTTGGCCTGAATAAGCATTCCAGGCATCAACAGATGCCTAACCACTACCCCTTTTTTAATAAGGTTTTCTTTGCCGTTATCCGCTCCAAACTCACATCTTGGATGTTGCCTTACCATTTCATCTATCGCAGCCCTTGCCACATCAACATAGCCTTTTGCTTTACTATATCTAACTGCATCCTGCTCCCTTATATATTTAAAATCCGGAAGATAAATGTCGATAAGACCATCTAACATCTTAAGTGTGCCTACCTCAATATATGACGAAGTATTCAGTAAAAAAGGTATCTTTATATTTCTATTTTTAGCTATCTCAATGGCTGTTTTTATAGTAGGAATAAAAATGTCTCCTGTGACCAGGTTTATATTATTTGCGCCTTTATCCTGAAGCTCAAAGAAAATTTCAACCAGTCTCTCAGTAGTTATCACCTTACCCACTTCACCACGGCTGATCTCCTTATTCTGGCAAAAGACACAGCCCATGTTGCAACCAGAAAAAAACACGGTTCCAGATCCGTGTTCTCCTGAAATACAGGGCTCCTCCCACATATGAAGAGCAGCCCTGCTTACATGTAATTCACTTTTTTCATTGCAATAACCCTTGGTCACAGTCCTATCTATAGAACATTTTCTTGGACACAAGGTACAGCTCTTGTACAATTCTTGTTCTGTCATCTTTAATCACACATAATGGAAATTACTTTATTGCCCATCGCATTTTAGTTGATTTACTTCTAGGATTTATCCTGCATTCCTCGGCTGAGGGCCTGATAACATCAGATGAAATCTCGCTAAACGCTCCCTCTTTAAGATGTTCTTTAAAAGCCTTTTTTACTAATCGATCTTCTCCAGAATGAAAAGTTAGGATTGCCACCCTTCCTCCTGGATTCAAGATTGTTGGCAGTTTTTCTAAAAAGGAATAAAGAACTTCAAATTCACTATTAACATCGATTCTGAGTGCCTGAAATACCCTTGCACAGCTCTTTTTGATAGCCTGATCCTTTTCTTCCTTAGGAACCTTCCATAGTGCCTGCTCTATGGCCTCTCTAAGCGCAGTGGTGGTATCAATGTTTTTTCCTTTTCTCATAAGTGAAAAAACTTTGTCAGCAATCTCCTCTGCATATGGTTCGTCGGAATTTTCTACCAGCATTCCCACAAATTCTTCTTTTGTTATGTTTCGAAGCCTCTCTGCAGCTGATTCACCATGAGCTGGATCAAGTCTTAGATCTAATGGCCCATCTATCTTATAGGAAAAGCCTCTTTCAGGATTATCTATCTGCATAGATGAGACACCAAGATCAGCTAATACAAAGTCAAATTTGCCAGCTTCCTTAGCAACTTCGTCGATATTTGCAAAATTGATCAATCTAAATTTAAATTGATCTTCATCAAATCCCGCGTTCCTAAGCCTTTCAACGGTCTTACTTGATTCTATCGGATCCACATCCAGACCATATACACAGCCTTTTCCTTCTAGTTTTTCAAGCATTCTTCTCGTGTGTCCGCCATAGCCAAGAGTACAATCAAGACCTTGCTGGCCAGGTTTGATCTGGAGGAAATCCAAAATCTCTTTTACCATGATAGAAATATGCATCCCAGCAGGTGTGGAGCCTTTTGAAATAACATGTGCTATTGTGTCGCCATATTTTTCAGGATCATGCTCCTTATATTTTTCCTCGAATTTTTTGGGATACTTACCGGAGTAATGTACTCTTCTTTTGTGCTTTTTCTCTTCCAATTATCTATCCTTTTTCCCTTGTATTAACCTAAGTTTCTCTTTTCTACTTAGCCTTTTTATATGCCATTCTCTACTCATGGCTTCTTCTTTGGTATCTGCAGTTTCATAATATACAAGCTTTACTGGAAGCCTAGGTTTTGTGTACTTGGCCCCTTTACCTGCATTATGATCTGCTATCCTTTTATCAAGATCATTTGTCCAGCCGCAATATAGCGTACCATCTGCACATTCAACTATGTACGTATAGTTCATTTTTGCTCCAATTATAAAAGTGCGCTAGCTATAGTCCCAAGTACCATTGCTGCTATCAAAATAAGTGCCATTATCGCTACTGGTTTTTTAAACTTTTTTGTAGACATTTCTTTTCTCCTATTTGTAAATATATTTATTTCTAGCTCGTAATAACCGTTCCATCGTGTCTCTGATCACATTTTCCGGGCATGCCAGATTAAGCCTTTCAAATCCGCTTCCCGATGAGCCAAATACATAGCCTTCATCTGCAAATATATATGCCTTTTTGACCATAAAGTCCTCTAGTTCCTTATCTGACAATCTCCAGGCCCTGAAATCACACCACAACAAATATGTTCCCTCTAAGGGAAGTGCTTTGATCTCTGGCATATTCTTTGCAAAAAAATCTTTCACATACATAGCATTACTTGCAATAACAGCTATGCATTCATCAAGCCACTTTTCGCAGCTACTATAAGCTATACGACAAGCTTCCATTCCTAAAGCGTTGGTTCCGGATCTAAAACCATCCAATCTTGAACTAACAAATCTATCCCTGACATCTGGGTTTCGTATTATTATGTTCGAAGTTTGAAGCGCAGATAAATTGAAAGTTTTGCTTGGAGCAGTACACACTGCCATGTTCATACTTGCTTCTTCAGAAACGGTACTCATAACAGTATGCGTAATACCTGGCATAATAAGATCATTGTGGATCTCGTCATCAATGATAAATACACCGTTAGCAAGGCAGATATCACATACTCTCTGTAGTTCCTCTTTTGTCCACACGCGTCCAACTGGATTATGAGGATTACAAAAGATCAATAATGTATTCGCTGTTTCTTTTGCTGCTTCTTCGAATGCATCGAAGTCAATTCTGTAACCATCTTCATCGAAAATCAATGGAATATCAACAAGCTTTCTATTCTTTACATCCACTGCTATTCTAAATGGCCTATAAGAAGGTGAAAAGACAATAACGCCATCCCCTGGTTTTGTTACACTAAGGATCAAATCTCCTAGCGCAGTAACAACTCCATCAGATGGCGCGATCCACTCTTTTTCTAAATGATATGAATGTCTTTTCTGCATCCATTCTATGACTGCTTCATAATATTCTTCGGAAGCAAATGTATAACCCAAAGTCCGGTCAGCTAAGTATTTTCCGATTCCTTCTCTGATCTCGGGCGCTATGATAAATTCCATATCTGCAATAGAAAGAGGTACTATTCCTTCTGGAACGTCCGGATTTCTATCATACATATCCTTATACTTATAGGAACTTTTAGCGCTACTTACAGGATTAGTCACAAAATCATACATAAAAAGGCTCCTAAAAAGTTCTTTTATCAGATACAGTTATATCCTTTATTAACGAGAATATTCTCAACCGCCTCAATATCATCTGTATTGATCACCATGATAGGTCTGCCTGATTCACGGTTAAATGAAAGATATGTGTAATTAACATTAATATTCGATGAATAAAGAGTTTTGAGTATCTTATCAAGCGCTCCTACTTCATCCTGACATTCTACAGCAAGAACTGGAGTTGTCTTACAAATATAATTATTATTTTGAAGAACTTCAATACACTTTTCAGGGTCAGAAACAACCATTCTAACAATGCCATATTCAGCAGAATCATTAGTTACTGATCCTAAAATATTGATTCCATTCTCACATAAAATACCTGTGATGTTCTGTAAACATCCTTTCTTGTTCTCGGCGTAAATAGATACCTGTTTAAGCATTACATCCTCCCTTGTCCAACAAAGCTAGCAAAAAAATTACTCATCTCCTAAAATCTTCTTGACTGCCTTAATTACATCTGCTGAAGTAAATGGCTTTACGACAAAGTCCTTCGCTCCCTTCTTAAGGGCAAGCATGATCATGTTCTCATACTTTTGGTCTGAGCACATGATTACATTAGCCTTTGGATCATACTCCATTACTTCCGTTAAGGCATCAATACCATTCATTTTAGGCATATTGATATCAAGAATCAACAGATCTGGCTTTTTTTCTTTATACTGCTCTACAGCATCCACACCAGTAAGCGCCTCGCCTACAATCTGATATTTCTCAGGATCCAGAGCAGATTTCAACATTTGTCTCATAAAATTTGTATCATCGGCTATCAATATTTTTTTTCGCATAATTTTTCTCCTGAAATAATGTGAAATGTAGCACTTATATTATGACAGTAAAAAGACCTCTAATACAACTATAATATTGATTATTTAAGAATTAAACAAAAATAATACGATTTAATAGTTTTTTAATTGCATAAATTCGTATATATTCGATAATTAATGTATGATTTAATGTTTCTATTATTGAAGGGAAGGGCGATCAAAATGAAAAACTGGAAAGCATTAATATTAGTCGCAATACTGGTTTCCTCAGCAATAATCAATGGTTGCGGGAAAGAGTCAGTAGAAGTTCCAGAAGAAGTGGCAACTTCCGTAGAAAAACTGACCCTCCTCAATATTAAAAGCGAGGTTGCATCACAAATAAACGACCTTGCTGCAAAATACGAGCAGGAAACCGGAATCAAAGTCGAAGTTCTGGGGGTTGAATCAGGTGCAGATGCGCAGGCTATGTTAAAAGGCTACTATCTGTCTGATCAGATGCCAGATATCATCGCTTGTGAAGCATCAAGCTTTGCTAACTGGGATGGTCTTTTGGTGGATCTAAGTGACCAAGGCTGGGCATCCAGAACAGACGCAGCATACAAAGATGCGACCTATGGAACCCTCGGTTTTCCATATACAACCGAGGCTATTGGTCTTGCTTATAATGCAAACATCCTTTCAGCATGCGGAGTTGATCCTGCATCTATCACAGGACCAGATGCCATGAAAGCTGCTTTCGAAGCCATTGATGCCAAAAAAGAAGAGTTAGGTCTTAAGGCAGTCATAGGTTACTGCGCAGAGCCTGAAAACTTGGGATGGTCATCAGGAAACCACATCTTTGGTGCATATATAGACTCTGGTCTCGACAGATCTGACACTACATACATTGATCTTCTAAATGATGGTGGCCAAGTAGATGACAGCCGTTTCGCAGATTATGCAGAAATGATAAATCTTTTCAATCAATATTCAGATCCAGACCTGTTAACAACAGGTACATACAACGATCAGGTTCTTGGATTTGCATCAGGAAAGTATGCTTTCGTAACCCAAGGTTCTTGGATTGGAGCAACTTTAGTAGGCGATGATGCTAGCGAATACCAGGCAGCCGGAAGTTTTCCAGTAGGAATGGTTCCATATGCATTCCAGGACGGGATGGAGACAATTCTTACAAGTGCACCTTCTTGGTGGGCTATTCCAAAAGAAGGCCAGGTTGATGCCGCTAAAGACTTCCTTCAGTGGTGCTCTGAGGATTCAGCACAGAAGATCCTAGTTGAAGAAGCTGGATTCATTAGTCCTTTCAAGGACTGCAAATATGTGGCTTCTGATCCATTTGCGCAGGTAATTTCAGATTATATCTCGGCAGGAAAGACTTCCAGCTGGCACTGGATGGATATGCCTGAAGGCCTAGGTCAAAAAGGCCTTGCATTCGCTTTCCATAAATTTGCCGCAGGAGAAGTTGATACTGCTGGTTTTATACAAGAGATCAAGTCAATTGCAAAAGACTGGTACTCAAAACTATAAGGAGGTAGAAACGTGAAAGAAAATGTTGGCGTTAATGTAAAAAAGAAAGATTCCATAGTATTTCAGCTTTCTGCCTTGAATCTGCTTATTTTAGTAGCATTCGTAGTAGTTATGGTCATGGTAATGTCTGCAATGCAAACATCTACCACAAGCAGTATCACGATGTTTGGCTCTATGATGGACCTTACCACCCATGAAGCCAACTTAAAGTCAGACGTAATGTCACTGTTTGACCAGGCAACTAGCTATATTGCAGCAGATGCTGATGAAACTAAAGCAGCTCTTTTGCCACAGATAAATATCGCAAAAGAAACAATCTCCGCAGATATCAAGACTTTAAACGATGACTTCGCTGGTTATAATGATGAAGAAGCAACTGCTCAGCTAAAAGAGATCTCAGAACAATACTCTAGACTCTCCGCCCTTATCGACAACGCTATAACAAGATGTGATGCCGGTGACCAGACAGCTGCATATTCTATCCTGTTTGATAAAGCTGAAATTCAAAAAATAGCCATCTTCCATTCGACAAAAGCCCTGGATGTAGCAATCACAAAGTCGGCTAATGCAACAACGGACCAGATGAATTCACTGATGGTTTCAGGTGTAGTCGTCGCAGTGATCGGAATGGCTATCATTCTGGTACTCATCGTACTCAACTTCCTTATCAGCTATATCAATATAGTTAAGAAGATCAAATCCATAAGCTCTGAAGTCAATACTATGATCACTAACATTGAAAAAGGCAATGGTGACCTTACAGCTAGAATAAAGACCAAGACAAAATCTGAGTTGTTGTTCATTACAACTGGTATCAACCACTTTATCGAGACTTTACAAGGTATCATGCGCGATGTTAAGAATGGTTCCGTAGTCCTTACAAGTTCTTCAGGGGAAGTTATCTCTCAGCTCCAGATTGCTGATGATAGCGTAACAAATACTTCTGCAGCTCTTGAAGAGCTTTCAGCAAATATGGAAACAGTTTCTGGAACTGTTTCATCTATCAACACAAAGGTTGAAGAAGTTAAAGCTGCTGCTCAGGAAATAACAGAGCAGGCACAATCCGGAACAGAAACTGCTATTTCTATCAAGCAGGAGGCTAACGAACTTAAAGAAAGAGTTACTCAGAAAAAGATGCAGGCTAGCGACCAAGTTGCTCAGCTTTCTAATGTACTAACTCAATCAGTACAGGATTCTGAAAAAGTCAGCCAGATCAATGAGCTTACAAATGTAATTCTTGATATAGCAAAACACACTAATCTCCTTGCCCTTAACGCTTCAATTGAAGCTGCAAGAGCAGGCGAAGCTGGTAAAGGTTTCTCCGTTGTTGCTACAGAGATAAGTGCACTTGCTGAAAATAGCCGCTCTACTGCTTCTAATATCCAAGATATAAGTAATGAAGTAACTGAAGCTGTTAACAGGCTTGCTGAAAATGCCCAGGAAGCTCTTGATTATATAAATGGAACTGTTCTTGGAGACTACGACGATTTCGTTCAGACAGGAGAAAAATACGAGCACACAGCCGATATAATGAACGATATGCTTACTGCATTTGATAATAAGGCTGAGAGCCTTAATTCCACAATGCAGGAAATGGTTGAATCTGTAAGGATGATAACAGATTCAATAAAGGAAAGTTCTATCGCCATTTCTTCTTCCGCAGAGAATTCTTCGGAGATTGTTGGCGGTATCAAAAAGATCTCAGATGCGATCAATAAAAACAATGAAATCACTGAGCAGCTTAGTGATACAACGCAGAAGTTTACTTCCCTTTAAATATGTTTTTAAAAAGCATTGGGACACTTATAAGTGTTCCAATGCTTTTTTATAATCCTGTTGCCTGATCTTAGCTCTGCTTATTTTTCCGTTACTTGTTCTAGGCAACTTATCAATAAACTTGATTATTCTTGGATACTTGTAAATTGCAGCTCTCTTTTTTACAAAATCCTGAAGTTCCGTTCCAAGCTTGGCATTAGCTTCATACCCCTTATTTAAGATTATGCTAGCCTTTACTACAGCGCCTCTGTTCTTAGATGGAAACGCGGTAACTGCGCACTCAAATACCGCAGGATGCTTCATAAGTATATCCTCAACTTCAGATGGTCCAATCCTGTATCCGCTAGATTTTATAACATCATCATTCCTTCCTAGGAAAAAGAAATTACCGTCCTTGTCCACGATCGCTTTATCTTTAGTGTGATAGACTCCGCCGCTCCACACTTCTTCATACATCTTTTCATCCCCAAGATAGCCTTTAAATATACCAATAGGCTTTCTATCTCCATTAGGAACAATAACAATTTCTCCTTCTTCCCCTTCCGGTACAATCCTTCCATCTTCATCCATAAGTTTAATCTGATATAAAGGAGATGCTTTTCCAATAGATCCAGGAAAAGAGCCTTGTTCTATCGTTGCGCATATCTGCAACGCTGTTTCTGTCTGCCCAAAACCTTCTCTGATAACTATTCCTGTCTCTGAAGTAAAACGCTGTGACACCTCTTTAGGCATTGGCTCTCCTGCAGTTGTAGCATAACGCAAGTTATTTAAATTATATTTCCTTAGATTCTCTAAGACTAGATATTTATATATAGTAGGAGGTGCACAAAAGGTGTTTATTTTCTCTTCTTCTAAGAGCTTAAGAAGATCCGCAGCGTAAAACTGTTCATAGTCATATACCATGATTGCTGCACCCAAGAACCACTGACCATATAGCTTTCCCCATGCAGATTTAGCCCAACCAGAGTCAGCAACTGTCAAATGAAGGTCTCCATCGTGCATCCCAT
This sequence comes from Butyrivibrio sp. INlla18, assembly GCF_900103635.1. Lineage (GTDB taxonomy): Bacteria > Bacillota > Clostridia > Lachnospirales > Lachnospiraceae > Butyrivibrio. Next base: position 20,817 of record NZ_FMXK01000018.1, on the reverse strand, counting down.
GCCAGTTTTTGGCTGTAAAAATATGTGCAATCGGGTAAGAATAATCATGAATAACAGCCTTTGGAGCCCCACTTGTCCCAGACGTAAAATAGTAGAGCATGCTATCATCTATGCTTGTAGTTACTCGCTCAAAAACGTCGCTTTCATCAGCAATAAGCTCATTAAAATCTGCTTTATCTTCATATTTATCCCCGACCACGATCTGAATGATATCATTCTTATCTATAGCTTCTTTTACCTTGTCACATATACTCTCTGAATTAACACAGATTATTGCCTTAGTGCCAGCTACCGCAGCTCTCTCACTAATGTCTTCGGCAGACACCATGTGGGAGGTAGGAACAGCGATTGCTCCAAGTTTGTGAAGTGCCAAGATGCTGATCCAAAATTCATACCTTCGCTTCAAAAGAAGCATAACAGAATCGTTTTTACTAATTCCAAGCTTCTTAAATGCGTTCGCTGCCTTGTTGCTAAGCCTTTTGAGCTCTCCAAAGCTTAGCCTTGTCTCTTTTCCTTCGGCGCTTCTATGAACAAGAGCCAATTTATCGGGATTTTCAAATGCAAACCTATCTACTACATCATAAGCAAAATTGAAATTTGGAGGGCACGTCGTCTTGATCTCTACTATTTCACCCTTTGAATCCCTTACTTCCCTGTAGTAATCTTCATATATGTGTCCCATGGTCCTTAATATCCAACCTTTCTAAAACGCCTATATCTTCCATCAATCAGCTGATCTGAAGTCATTGATAAAAGAACTTCTATTTCCGCCTCAATGTCCTTCTTCAACTCTTTAAGTCTTCCCTTTTTGTACACCTTATCTATTAGTCCAAGCTTATAAAGCCTATCTGCAGTAAGCCCCAACGCTTTTGCTGCCTCGTCTGCCTTATCTGTGCTCTTCCATAAGATATTGGCACAGCTTTCTGGAGATACCACGCTAAAATACGCATCTTCCATCATCCATATCCTGTCTGAATGACAAAGGGCAAGAGCTCCTCCGCTACCACCTTCACCTATAACAATTGAAAGAATCGGCGTTTTTAGATCAGACATTTCATACAAGTTTTCAGCTATAGCTCTTCCCTGACCTCTTTCTTCCGCATCAATACCACAAAAGGCCCCTGCAGTATCGACAAAGCAAATGACAGGCCTATGAAACTTTTCTGCTTGCTTCATCAGTCTAAGGGCTTTCCTATACCCTTCCGGATGTGCACTTCCAAAGTTATGAGCTATCCTGTCTTCCGTGTTCTTTCCTTTTTCTATTCCAATAGCTGTAACAGGAATGTTGCCAATCTGTCCTATTCCTGCAATAACAGCTTTGTCGTCACCGTAATATCTATCTCCATGAAACTCAATAAAATTCTGTACAATAGATGATATATAATCTATCGCCGTTAACCTGTTATCTTTTCTTGCGCCAAGCACAATCTCGTAATCTTCCATTCTTTTCCTCTCAAAAAAGCTTTTAACTATGCAGCCTAAGAATCGCTGTAAGCGCCTCTTTTTGCCTGTTCCTTGGAACAATAAGATCCACAAATCCGCACTCTAATACTCGTTCTGCCTTCTGAAAATCCTTAGGCAACTCCTGATTAAGGCTCTTTTCTATTACTCTTGGCCCTGCAAATCCAACTCTAGCTCCGGGCTCAGCAAGCGTAATATCTCCTAACATTGCAAAGCTAGCATCCACACCGCCTGTTGTAGGATTGGTTAAAAGAACTATGTACAGATTGCCATTATTACTATGCCTCTTGACTGCCGCTGAAACCTTAGACATTTGCATTAAGGAGATCATCCCCTCCTGCATCCTTGCGCCACCAGAAACAGTTACTCCTATTACTGGAAGACTCATGCTAGTTGCATATTCGAATAATCGAGTAATCTTTTCACCTACTATTGCCCCCATGGATCCCATCATAAAGTTTGCATCCATGGCAAATATACAGGTTCTGTAGCCACCAATAGTAGCAACTCCGCATATTACACCTTCGTTCTCGCGGCTTTTTTCTTTCGCCAAAGAAAGCTTCTCATCATAGTCAGGAAATCTAAGAATATTAATAGATTCCAGATCTCTGTCATGTTCTATAAAGCTCCTTTTATCTGTCAGCATTAGTATTCTTCTTCTAGCTCTGACAGGAAAATAGTGCCCACATTCTGGACAAACAAAGTCGTTTTTTCTTATCTTATATACTGGAATCTGTTTTTGGCATTTTTTGCAGACTACTCGCCTGCTTTTTACTTTTACTTCACCATATTCCAGCTCATTATTTGCTTTTAAAAATAGTTTTTTTAATTCCATGCTTGTAAAACCTTTTGACAGATACTGGTATCATAATTACCGATCAAAAACTTGCTATCTTCCATAAATCTCATATGCATTTCGCGATTGTTCTCAACACCTACTAGCACAAACTCAGACAATGCACATTTCATCTTGCGTATTGCTCCATCTCTGGTATCTGAACATACAACCAACTTCCCCAGCATCGAATCGTAAAAAGGGGTTACTTCACAATTTTGATACAAAGCTGAGTCAAATCGTACATCCACTCCACCTGGAATATGGAGAAGTTCAACGCGGCCTGTAGAAGGCCTGAAATTTTTTGAGTCTTCTGCACAAATCCTACATTCTATAGCATGCCTGCTATTTGATATGTCATCCTGACTAAAAGGAATATCTATTCCCGCTGCAGTCCTGATCTGCCATTCTACAATATCAATTCCGCAAACTATTTCTGTTACAGAGTGTTCTACCTGAAGCCTTGTATTCATCTCCATAAAATAAAAATCATCATTTTTAACCAAAAACTCAATAGTTCCAACAGTGACATAACCTACAGCACTAGCAAGCCTGACAGCCGCTTCATACATTTTTTTCCTAGTCTCATCCGATAATACAGGTGCAGGGCACTCTTCAATAAGCTTTTGATTTTTGCGCTGAACTGAGCAATCTCTGTCACCAAGAACAATTACTTTGCCGTTATGATCAGCGAGGATCTGGACCTCCACATGTTTAACATTTTCAAGATATCTCTCCATAAAAATGCCATCATCACCAAAGGAGTTATGTGCCTCTTTTTGGACTTGGGAAAACAATCCCGAAAGCTCACTTTTTTCTCGTACAACACGAATGCCCTTACCTCCTCCACCAGCTCTTGCTTTTAGGATTACGGGATAACCTATTTTCTCCGCATTTTTCTCAGCATCAGTAATGTCAGTTAAAATGTCGCTTCCAGGTGCCACGGGAACATTTGATGATATTGCTATCTCCCTCGCCCTTTCTTTCTCTCCCATTTTTTCCATAACATCCGCCCCGGGGCCTATTAAAACTATTCCATTGGCATCGCAGGCCTTTGCAAATTCCGGATTTTCTGAAAGCATCCCATATCCTGGATGTATCGCTTTCGCTCCTACTTTTTTTGCCAAAGTAATGATCGCGTCAATTTTTAGATAGCTGTCCTTAGCTAAAGGGCCGCCTATACAGTAACTTTCATCAGCCATTTCCACATGGAGGGCATCAGTATCAGCTTCAGAAAAAACTGCTACAGTTTCAATGCCCATCTCTTTACATGCTCTTATTACTCTTACCGCAACTTCTCCTCTATTAGCTATCAAGATCTTTGAAAACATTTCAGCCACTAGCATTCTCCTCATCAGATACGATGGCAAAAGAAAAATCTCCGCTCATACACTTCTTGCCATCAACACTTAGTTCTCCGTGAAGCACATACATTGGATGATATTCACGCACCAACTTTGTATCTATTTTTATCGTATCTCCCGGCTTTATCATATTTCTAAAACGCACTTTATCAAGCCCTGTATATACTGGTAACACGCCTTTCTCTCGCATGTTATCTGCAAACATAATACATGCAGACTGCGCCATCATTTCACATTGAATAACACCTGGTACTATTGGATTACCCGGAAAATGTCCCTGCAAAAAGTATTCATCTCCGCGAACAGTATAATATCCCGTTGCAGTCCCATCCTCATTTAGAATCACCTCATCAACCAAAAGCATAGGTTCTCTATGGGGTAAGATCGTTTTTAATTCTTCTCTATTCATAAAGTCCCCTTCTACTTGATAACGAAAAGATCCTGATTGTACTCCACAAGATCTCCTTCTTTTGCAAGAACTTCGGCAATGGTGCCATCTTTTGAAGCTTTGACCTCATTCATCATTTTCATAGCTTCAATGATGCACAAAACATCGCCTTTCTTTATCTTGTCTCCAATCTTTAATGCTTCTTTTTCTCCAACTTTTCCGTAGAATATGCCTAAAAGAGGTGCTTTGACTGTATCACCACTCTTTTTTTCGGATTCGATTAAGTCAACTGTCTTTTCATCTGGATCAACATTTTCTAATTTCATTTGTCCTATGCTTGATCCAGCTTGTAATTTTCTTTTAAGACATAACTTAAAATCCCCATCTTCTACAGAAAGTTCCGTTAATCCAAGATCTTTAAATAACTCACCGTATTCTAATAAAGAATTACTCATATTTTTCTCCACTTATGCCCTTTTAAAAGCTATACATGCATTGTGTCCGCCAAACCCTAAAGAGGTGCTGATGGCAAAGTTAATATCAGCCTCTAATGCTTTATTTGGCGTATAATCAAGATCGCATTCTTCATCCTTTTCTTTGTAGTTTATCGTTGGCGGAATTATTCCGTTATAAAGCGCAAGCACAGAGGCAATAGCTTCTACTGCACCTGTTGCACCCATCATATGTCCCGTCATGGATTTTGTTGAACTTATATGAAGGTCGTAAGCTCTTTTACCAAATACTTCTTTAAGAGCTTTTGTCTCCATAGCATCATTTAAATGTGTTCCTGTTCCATGAGCATTAACATAAATCTCATCCCTATCCTGAATATGCGCCTCATTTACAGCTGCTTTTATAGCTCTGACTGCTCCATCTCCCTCTGGGTCTGGTGCTGTTATGTGGTATGCATCAGAAGTATTTCCATAACCAACCACTTCTGCCAGGATCTTGGCACCTCTTTTCCTTGCGTGCTCATATTCCTCAAGCACCAGAATTCCAGCTCCTTCACCCATGACAAATCCACCTCTTCTCTTGTCAAAAGGAAGACTTCCCTGTGATGGGTCTTCAGCTAAATTGAGTGCCTGACAATTTATAAATCCTGCCATCGCAAGCTCGTTAATAGAGGCTTCACTTCCTCCTGCAATGATTGCGTCTGCATATCCGTGCTTTATTGTCCTGTAGGCTTCGCCGATAGTATGTGTTGACGTTGCACAGGCTGTTACCACTGGAAGTGTTGGCCCCTTTGCTCCAAACTTTATAGAAATTGCACCTGCAGCCATATTACTTATCATCATTGGCACAAAGAAAGGTGAGACCATATCAGGACCTTTTTCACTTAGCTTCTTGGCTTCTCGTAAAGTTGTATTGATTCCGCCAATGCCTGATCCCACATATACTCCAAGCCTTTCTTTATCTATATCACTTTCAAGAATCTTACTCTGGTCTACAGCTTGCCTTGCTGCACCCATGGCATACTGCATAAAAAGATCTGATTTTCTTATTTCCTGCATGGTGTCATAATATACTTTTGGTTCAAAATCTTTTACTTCAGCATCCAGGCTTACTTTTAGGTTAGATGCATCGAATCTGTTTATCTTATCAACTCCACACACACCATCAGTAAGATTCTTCCAAAAGACATCTACCGAATTACCGATTGGGCTTATTACCCCCATTCCGGTGACAACTACTCTACACATACATACCTCCATCAACCTTTATTACCTCTCCTGTAATGTATCTAGAGCTATCTCCAGCTAAAAACAGTGCAAGATCTGCCACATCATCTGGTTGGCCAAGTCTTCCAAGAGGTAATTGCTTTGCAATTTCATTAGTCTGTTCTTCATTTAGTGTTGCCGTCATTTCTGTCGCTATATACCCGGGTGCTATTGCATTGCACCGTATGTTTCTACGTCCGTATTCCTTGGCAACCGTCTTGGTAAATCCTATTATCCCTGCTTTAGACGCGGCATAATTTGCTTGCCCCTTGTTGCCCATAAGTCCTACAACTGAGCTGATGTTCACTATATTTCCATGTCTTTGTTTTACAAAACTTCTGACAAAAGCCCTTGTTAAATAGATGGTCCCCTTAAGATTCACATCTATTACATCATCAATGTCCATTACGCTTAGGCTTGGCAAAAGATTGTCTCTGGTTATACCTGCGTTATTTACTAACACGTCTACTGTGCCAAAATCAGCTAGTATTTCTTCTGCAACTGATACTACTTGCTCAGGGTCTTTTACATCGCATATATAAAGCCTTACATCTCTCCCGGTTTCAGAAAGCTCTTTTATCGCCTTCTTATTTCTCTCATTATCTCTGGTAGCGATTATTGCAAGGTTTGCCCCTTGCTCAACAAATTTCCAAGCGATTGCATTACCAATTCCTCTTGTACCACCTGAAATCACTGCCACTTTTCCATCAAGTATCATTTATTTAACTCCTCTACCACGGACTTTAACGAATCCAGATCGCATACATTATATGTTTGCGCCTGAGGAACAATCCTCTTAACGAATCCAGTAAGAGTCTTTCCTGGTCCACACTCAATAAATGTATCTATCCCTTCTTCAGTCATATTCTTTATAGTGTCTTCCCAATTCACACTATTCGATATCTGCTCAGTAAAAGACTGTATGATTCCCTCTTTATCCACTGGATAAGGCTTAGCCGTTCTATTAGAATAGAGAGGAATATATGGTTTATTTATGTTATATAACATATTTACCTTTGCTTCTTTTCTTAGTTCTTCTGAAGCTTCCTTCATATAAGGCGTATGAAAAGGCCCTCCAACTGAAAGCGGTATGAATCTTGCCTTCTTGTCGCTTAGCTTTTCTTTTAGTTTTTCAATTTTATCTTCCTTTCCAGATACAACAATCTGTCCAGGACAATTGTAATTAACCGGATAAACACCTACTTCAGAACATAATTCTTGTAGTTCACCCTTATCCATCTTTAACACAGCTACCATACTTCCCTTTTCTTTTTCAGCAGCTTCTTGCATTAAAGCGCCTCGCTTACACACAAGCTTAAAGGCATTTTCCTTTGACAGAATTCCTGAAACTGCCAAGGCAACAACTTCGCCAAGAGAAAAGCCTGCTACAGCATCTGGTGTTATCCCATTAGCGCCAAGTGCCAAGGCACTCGCTATATCAGCTAGGAAAAGACATGGCTGAGTATTATCTGTTCTTTTTAATTCTTCCTCTGTCCCTACCAGCATTTGGCTTAATGTTCCCGGCCTTATAGCTTCAGCGATTCCAAAAAAGTCATGAACCTCATTTATTTCTTCAAATAAATCTTTTCCCATTCCTGGATACTGACTTCCTTGGCCGGCAAATAAAAATGCGATTTTTCCCATCAACACTCCTTTATAAACTACCTAGCAGAGAATATGCTTCTTTACATATTCCTGTTATTATCTCTTCACATGTTCCTTCGCTGTTTACTAATCCTGCTATCTGTCCGCACATGCATGATCCATACTTAACATCTCCATCAATGGCCGCCTTTCGAAGCGCTCCGGCTCCCATTGCCTCAAGTTCTTCTGGCGTAGTACTTGGATCTTGTTCCTTTTGTATAAACTCTCTAGTCATCCTGTTTTTTAATGCTCTCACTGGATGTCCTAACGACTTACCCGTCACGATGGTGTCTCTATCTTTTGCCCCTAAGACTTTCTCTTTATAGTTCTCGTGAACATTGCACTCTTTAGCTGTAAGAAATCTTGTTCCCATCTGAATAGCCTTAGCTCCGAGCATAAAAGATGCTGCCATTCCTCTTCCATCTGCTATTCCTCCTGCTGCAATAACTGGTATCTTCACAGCATCAACAACCTGCGGCACTAAGGCCATCGTCGTTGTATCTCCTACATGGCCACCTGATTCGCATCCTTCTGCAATCACCGCAGATGCTCCCATTCTTTCTACCATTACAGCTAACGCCACACTTGCTACTACGCAGATTACTTTTACGTTTGAGTCTTTTAGTTTTTGCATGAATCTCGCAGGATTTCCAGCACCAGTTGTAACAACCTGAACCTTTTCTTCACAAACTACATCAACGGCTTCCTCTATATAAGGACTCATGAGCATAAGATTGACGCCAAAAGGTTTATCTGTAAGCTTTTTTGCCTTTCTTATCTGCTCCCTAAGCTGCTCTTTGTTAGAGTTCATTGCTGCTATTATTCCCAATCCTCCGGCATTCGATACCGCTGAAGCAAGTTCAGCATCCGCTATCCATGCCATTCCCCCTTGAAATACCGGATATTCGATTCCAAGCATTTCACATATTGGATTTTTGCCCATCAAAACTTCCTCCAAAATCACTGTTTCTCAATAAGTTCTACTAGTTTATCAATTGTTGTAATTTCTTGTGAAAGTTCGATCTTGCAGTCAAGTTCTTCCTGCATCTGCATAACAAGCTCCATAATGTCCAATGAGTCAAGTCCGATTTCTGAAAATGTTGCTGTTGAAGAAATCTCTGCTTCTTCCTTGTCGAGATATTCTGCGATTATTTTGATAATTGTTCCCTTTACGTCTTTCATTTTCGTTCTCCTTCTCCCGTTCTATCGGGTTGTACAATTTGAATTCTTTGATACAATAATCTTGGGGCTTACCCCCAGGTCAATACTTTTTTTGTCGATTTTTTGAGGAATTATATGACTACATTTAATAATTTTGAAAACAAAGAAATGGAATATTCACTTACCGTGAGCCAGTTCGCAAAACTATGTGGCACCACAAGAGATACTTTGAGATATTATTATGAACAGAACATTATTGTTCCATGGGTAGACCCAGATAATGGATATCACTACTATTCCGCATCTCAGATCAGCTCTTTTTACTTTATTAGCACCATGCGACAAGCAGGGTGCTCAATTAAAGAAATAAGTGATATCATTCATAATTCAACTAAAGATGGCATCGTTAAATTAGTGAATTCCAAGATTCTTTCCATGCAACAGGAACTTTATCTTATTAATAAAAAGATCAGTTCTCTACATCTAGGAATGTGGGTACTTGGGAAATTTGAAGCTCACAAGCCTGGAGTTCCTTTTATGGACTCTCTTCCTGCCATGAGCGTTGCAGAAACAAAGATTGCTGACAAGAATAGTTCTTTTCATACCGCTGATATAGCCTCAGACATTTCCGTTCATCTTGCCAAAGCAGCCGAAAGCGATACATTATCTGCTTTTCCTTCAGGTGTCACCATTACTTACGAGGACCTGATCAATAAAAAATACGTTTACGATAAAATTATAAGTTTATCTTTCTTACCTGCTGATAATGTCGGTACTTTCCCGCTTCCTGGTACCAAAGCGGTTTTATGTTATCATGACCATAATGCCCCGGATATTGAAAAGACCTATAGGAAGATTGTTTCCTATATAAAAAGAAACAAACTAACCGCATGTTCTGATCTTTTCTCTATCAGTCTCATTAATCTTTACGATCAAGAGAAAAATCATACATATTACAAGTACCTTTTCATATGCGTAAAGTAATGTTATACTCATATGCCGTATGCAATTTAATTTTTTAAAGAGGATTTACTTATGAATAAAGAAAACAAAATGGGTGTTATGCCCGTAAAACAACTGATCATCTCTATGTCTTTGCCTATGATGATCTCTATGCTTGTACAGGCTTTATATAACGTGGTAGATAGTATCTTCGTTTCTCAGATTGTCGGAGAAACCGCTACCGCTGGTCAGGATGCTCTTACCGCTGTTACACTTGCCTTTCCAATGCAGAATCTCATGATTGCTCTTGGGTCAGGTACTGGCGTTGGTATCAATGCTCTTCTTTCTAGATCTCTTGGCGAAAAGAACTATGAAAAATCCGACCTAGCAGCGAACAACGGTATTCTACTTACATTTTTTAATTATCTGCTGTTTCTTTTAATTGGAATATTTTTTGTAGAGAGATTTATTCATTCTCAGACAACCTCAGATGTTATCGCCTCTTATGGCGTAACATATCTTAGAATTATCAACTGTTGCTCAATTGCGTTATTCTTCCAGCTGACTTTTGAAAGATTACTTCAATCAACTGGAAAGACTATATACAGCATGATCTCACAAGGTACTGGAGCAATCATCAATATCATTTTTGATCCGCTCCTCATTTTCGGAATAGGTCCTTTCCCTGCTCTTGGCATTGCAGGAGCCGCTTATGCTACAATTCTTGGTCAGATAATCGGTTCTTGTATCGGTTTGTTCTGTAACCTTAAATTTAACAAAGAGATCTGCTTTTCTATTAAAAAGATTCTCCATCTTGATATCAATACAGTAAAAGACATCTACTTTGTTGGTGTTCCTTCTATACTTATGATGTCTATTGGTTCAGTCATGACTTACCTGATGAATCGCATTCTTGGTACATTCTCATCAACTGCAACCGCTGTATTTGGAGTTTATTTTAAGTTACAAAGCTTCTTCTTTATGCCAGTATTTGGTTTAAATAATGGACTTATTCCAGTCCTTGCATACAACTATGGAGCACGTAATAAACAGCGTATTTCTGAAGCTTTAAAGTTCGCTCTTACTCTTGCTGTTTCTATTATGGTTTTTGGAACATTTGTATTCCTTAGTGTTCCTGAGCTTTTACTTAACTTGTTTAATGCTTCTGAAGATATGATACAGATTGGCGTACCTGCACTTAGGATAATCTGCTTATCATTCCCTCTTGCAGGTATTTGCATTGCTATGGGTTCGATATTCCAGGCTTTTGCGCATAGTTTCTATTCTCTTATAGTGTCAGTAGGTCGTCAGCTCGTTGTACTAATCCCTGTTGCATGGCTGCTCTCACAAACTGGAATTCTTGATCTTGTTTGGCTTGCATTTCCTATTGCTGAACTTGCATCACTTGCGTTATCTACCATATTTTTCAGGAAACTTTACAAGCAAACTGTTTCAACGCTGTAATATACTCGTTATTTCATAATAGTGCACTAAAAAACATCATAATTTTTGGCACTTTTTCGCTATTATGTACTTGTAATGTGCATAAAATGGGTTTAAAATTTATTCTAGTAGTGAAAATACTCAATTTGAGGGAGGTATTATACCATGAATAAGACAGAACTTGTTGATGCTATTGCAAAGGAAACTGGTCTTTCAAAGAAGGATTCAGAGAAGGCTGTAAAGGCTTTCACAGAAGCTGTTTCTAAGGAGCTTAAGAAAAAGGGTAAGGTTCAGCTTGTTGGATTTGGTACATTCGAGACTGCTAAGAGAGCAGCTAGAACAGGTAAGAATCCTCAGACTGGTGCAGCTATCAAGATTCCTGCAGCTACAGTTCCTAAGTTCAAAGCTGGTAAGGCTCTTAAGGATGCTGTTAACGGCAAGAAGAAATAATTTTAGAAATATTAAACGGTGGTCTTACGACCACCGTTTTTATTGCTTTTATTTATTTTCTTTCTTTTAATCTTTCTTCTAATTGCTTATGTGCAATGTAGATATCCATATTTTGCTTCATATCGTTTTCGATCAGTTCTCTTATGTACTTAGTGGCTGATGTATTAGCTGCTTTAGCCATATGTTCTACATAATCTCTATAGCCTCTTATATCAAGCAAAAGGAACTTTTCTTTTTCATATCTACTATTCTTAGCCTTAGATTCTACGTTTTTAGCAACTGGAAGTGGGGCTTCTTCTACCTGTTTTTCAATATATTCACGGGCAACTCTTTGAACAGGCTCTTCATATTGCTGAATGTTCTGAGGTTGAACTGTCTTTTGTTCTACTACCTTTTTGACTGGTTCTTCCTTTGTCTCTACTATAGGCTCAGGAATTGGTGTTTCTTCTACTATTTCTTCAACTTTTTGGACTACCGCTTTTGATTTGACGTTATTCTTTTCATCGTTGATCGGGCTCATCCCAGCAAAAAGTCCTGTTCCAGTCTTTTTTACTCCAGATTTTAACATGCTTGCTTTACTAGCCATCATTTACCCTCCTCTAAGAATTCATCAATGAAATCATCGTAATCTCTCGCTGCACTAGAACCACCTGAATATTCAAATAGATCCATCTTCATAGTCTGTGCCTCTTCAACAGAAACATTAAGTCTTATCTTAGATTTGAACACCTTAGTTCCGAGAATCGCTGCTTTTTCCTCTATATCATTTATCCATATTTTGGCGTTTGCTGTATTTCTTACTTTTGTAACAAGGATTCCGTCAACCTTTACTTTATCATTAGTAAAATCATGAATCTGGCCAATAAATTTATATAATCTTGAAAGTCCCTGCAAAGAATAAGCACCTGGTTCAAGCGGAATGATAACTTCATCAGCTACTGTTAAGATATTCATAAGTACTACACCTAGCGCAGGGCTGCAGTCAAAGATGCAGAAATCATATTCCTTTTTTAGCTTTGTAAATGCTTCTTTGATAAGACGTTCTCTTCCAACCATTCCAAAATTCATATCAGCTGATGCTAGATCAATTCCACCTACGATAAGGTCCAGATTCTCAGCTATTGGGATAATTGCTTTGTTTATATCCTTCTGACCTGCCATTACTTCAAATAGTTTAGCAGGTACATTTCTATAAAAGTATTCCTGTTGCTCTTCTGTAAGAAGCTCGATATCTTCTGGATCGGGATCGATCTCATTTAAGTCAATTCCAGCAGTCATTGATAAGTTTTCCTGTGGATCTGCGTCTACTACTAATACTTTATATCCTCTTCTGGATAATCCAACAGCCATTGCATAGCTTGATGTAGTTTTAGCTACTCCACCCTTCTGATTGCTAAATGCTACTATTCGCATATTTCCTCCCTATAACATATATCAGTTATATAACATATTTGGTCTTTAGTTATTATAATTCTATTTATATTCAATTTCAATATATAATATGGTTTATATCCACTTTATATGTTATATCTTTTATTTTTGTTCTATCTCCTATATCTGTTATCGATTATATATTTGTTATATATCTCTCACCTATAAATATATTTTTGCATGTTATATAACTTATATCACTTCTTTATGTTATCTATAATGTTTGTACAACATTCATTTACAAATAAAATCACGCCATTAATGTATTTATATATGTTATATAACACATTATCAAATCACATTATATATTATTCTCAGGAATTTATGTTTCCTAACTTTCCGCTTGCGCTAAGCCTTGGCAGTGCCTTAATTTGTACATCGTTATATAACATATATAATTGATATCCTTTTCTCGTTCTTTTTTGCATCGCATTTTGGTCCAAATAAGATCTATAATATATGTTATTATTGTTATATATCAAATATATGATATATTTTCTATATAGGTATATAAACTATTTACGTTCACTATTTTATATCTGTTATATAACTTATTTAATTTATTATACTTATCATCATGCTTAATAGATAACATATATGCGCAGAATATTATATATATGTTATATATATTATTTATGGTGTATTTGTTATCTATATAATTTAAGTAATATTTGTTAGATATATCAAATATATAATAGACGCTATATAGTTGATATGCCATCAATATGAATTATATAAAATATAAGCAATATATACTACTTGATACATATATATTAAATATGCTATAATAAGTATGTAATTTAAATATTATCAATAAAATATACATAAGAAAAACAGCTCTTAAACACGAAAATGTAGGATCTAGATCCTAAGCCAAGGAAAAAGGAAGAATCGCTGGACCAAAAGAATAGTTACATTAATTTTAATCAATATACGTATAGAAATTAATCAAAACGAACATATTTAATTTTTCATATATCATCAATAAACAGAAACACATAAATAAACAATTAAAAATCATGAAGCATAAATAAAAAAAGGATAAAAAAAGAAATCAAAAAGATGCAAGTTAACCAAGTATAATAAACCTTCATAAAACAGCATTCTCTAAATATATTGCAAGGAAATAAACATAGAATGCAATTAGACTTGCAATAAGTAAAAAACAGGCAAATATCAAGGGGTTTTATATAGCAAATAAGTACGCAAAAATACTGAAAGAAATAGCATAATTAATTCAAGAAATAACAACAATAGATATTTTATAGAAAAAATGACCAAACAATAAAAATAATTGACTGAAAAGAATAATAGATTTTATACAACATATAATCATTATAGTTAATATGTTCACGAAATAAATAACAAACGTTAGTTGCGCTAAATAGAAAAAACAAGAAATAAATAAAGTCTGAAATGATAAAATACAAAACAATATATTAAAATACTATGTAAGAAACGTATATATATATTTATATTAAAACTAAAATTAATATAAATAATATATACGTTTTTTATTTGTTAAAAAATAAAATAACAAAATATTTCAATTAAAATATAAGAAAAAATGTTAGAAATTAAAAAGATTTGATAATTAAAATACAAAGAAGATATAGATATATTTATATTTATTTTGCTTTAAAGCTTTAAATAACAAGATCAAATCTTTTATTAAACAACCAGAGTGTTTGTTAGTTAAATTAATTAATTACAACAATTGTTTATTAATTAATTATACCTATAAAGCTAGATAATATGAGGTATTACAAGATTTAAAGTGACAAAAAAGGGATTATAATGTGCTATAAAAGGGATTAAAAGGTAAATATTTCTGGATGGTTAAGTGACAGAAAAGGGATTCTGAAAAATATAAGAAAAGTGTACAGAAAGGGAACAAAAAGCATCAAAAAAAGGTTGTAAAGTGACTAAAAAGGGAATTAAGCATTTTAATTTATAATCAGGACACCTGTTCCATAAAGCCAGTAAATTCAAGGCTTCTGGGGCAGGTGTTTCTTTAGGTGACTAAAAAGGGAATTGTAAGGTGAACAAAAAGGGAAGAATAGTATTACATTTTTAAAAGAGCTGAAAACCTAAGTACTTAGGCCTTATAAATTGGATAATAATTTAAAGGTGACTAAAAAGGGAATAGATATAAACAAAAAGGGATTACCACAGAATTAGTAAATAAGAATGTATAAAGAATGATACTACAAGAACACCGCATATATTTGTTAGAGATTACAAGAATGTGAATAAAGTCTATTATGCAGCAACAAATTATCTAATCAGATCATCGAATAGTCTAATAGGGCAGAAAAGAAAAAGTATAGAGATGAAAAATGACGCTTAGAAAATATAATTTATGGAAATGTTAATAATAAAAGTGACAGAAAAGGGAATAAAAACGACCGTGGTGGTCAATGCAAATGAGTCAAAGGTATACTAAAGGGGAATGACGGGCTCTAAAGGTGCATAAATAGGGAACGGAAAAATTAACCACAACAGTCAACTAATTATTGTACCAAAACGTTGACAAAACCGCTAAATCTAGCGAAAATTTACTTGAAGGTGACAAAAAAAGGAATATAATATAAGAAAAGGTTTATAAAAAGGGAATAGAATTTTGGCTACATTTTGTAAAGGTGAAATAAAAGGGAAGTTTTCATATATATAAAGGTGTACAAAAAAGGAAGAATATTTGCAGATTGAAGAAAATATGGGGGAACAATGAAAGAAGAAAATCGTGAGCAACTTATAGTTAGACATACATATAAGAAGTCTAATGAACTTATAAATGCCATGGGCAAGGGTACAGCTCTTAGCCAAAAGCTTTTTGCTATAGGGATGCAGAATATTACAGTTGATGATACTAATAACGTTGTAGCAACCATTTATGGAACCGAGCTAAGAAAGATGTTTAAGTCATCATCAGGTTCTCTATACGAGCATATCGAGGCACTTTGTGACAAGCAGATAAAGGGTGCAACTATATTTGACTGGAATCTTCTGATGAAAGATAAGGAAAACGGCAAGATTGAAGTTCACCAGGTAGTTACAGATGCATCTTTTAAAAATGGAACGCTTACTCTAAGGTACAATAACTCCCTCACAGATAAGATCGTCAATTTACAAAAGGATTACACAGTACTTAGCTTAGCAGACACACTTAGTTTAAAGAGTGTCTATTCTTTGCGCCTTTATGAAATGCTTAAATCTGCATATGATTACAGAAAGGCAATTACAAAGCAATCAGGCGAGCAAGTTTGTGACTACAATTTGATAGATCTTAAGTTTGAACTTGGAATTATCAATTCCGGTGGAGATAACAAAATAAAAACCGAACTTGAAAAGAAGCATCCTGACTATGCCAAGTTAGAGGAACTGGTTGAAAAAACAGGACAAACAAAATATAAAGAGTACAAAATCTTTAATAGAAATGTACTTGCAAAAGCCAAAGAAGAACTAAACAAGAAGACTAGTCTTATAGTAGACTATGATCCTATCAAGAGTGGCAGAAAAACTGTAGGTATTCGTTTTTATGTTGATAAAAAGGATGTTAATGGTAAAGAAGTTGAGAAAGAAGTGAAGATCAATAAGGATGAAGTATTGGATGATCTTATTGAGCTTATGCATAGCACTTTTAAGATAAAAGAAATCAGGGAAATTGCTGAAGCTGCGTCCTATGATTTTGAAAAGATAAGAAAAGCTTATGAGTACATGCAAAATTATAGTAACGATGTGGATGTTCCAATCGCATTTATGAAAGAATGCATTAAAAACGAGTATTATAATAGCAAATCTAAACCTTTGAAAGCTAAGAATAAATTTAATAATTTTGAACAGAAGACAGATTACGACTTCGAGGAACTTGAAAAGCAATTACTAGATAACTAATATATGTTATATAACATATATGTAAAATGCGAGGTATAACATGGAAAAGATTGTGTCAAAGCTCTTAATTTATGGAGATCGTCCAAAGGATACAATTCTAATGCAGCTAGCAGAGGTTTTTGAAGATTTGCATAGTGGGAACTATAACAAAGAAGACCTCATATCGAGAACGTATAAACAAGTAAAGCGTCTTTTAGTGCTTGGAACAGATAATGCTTTTGATAATAATCTCTGGCATAACTACCTCGCATATTTATTGGTCATGGATGAAAATCCTTTTAGCTTGTGCTGCGAGAAGGTTGGAAGTAAAGATGGCAGTGTTAATCATTTTGCGCTCAATGATTTCCATGAGTTTAGAAGTTTATTTGATTACGACTTTGCTGAAATCGAAGAAAAACTTGGAATAGATTGCTTTAGTTGTTTGACTAATTATAAGGCTATAGATAAACCTGAGCTTATGTATAACGGTAACGTAAGCGAGAAAGTAAGAGAATTAAGTAAAGCTCTAGAGAACGCTTCGTCTGATGAAGAATTTTTTAATGTGATCACGTCTTTTTATAAAAATATAGGCGTAGGTGAATTTGGTCTGAATAAAGCTTTCAGGATCAGAGAAAGAAATGACGAAACTGTAGGATTTGCTCCAATAAATAACATGGACAAAGTGGTCCTAAATGACCTCGTAGGTTATGAAATACAAAAGAAAAAGCTTATAGCGAACACAAAGGCCTTTATTGAAGGTAAAAAAGCAAACAATGTGCTATTATTTGGCGATAGTGGAACAGGAAAGTCAACAAGTATAAAAGCTATTGTAAACGAATACTATGGTGATGGTCTTAGGATGATTGAAATCTATAAGCATCAGTTCAAACTGCTTTCGCAGCTTATTTCACAGATAAAAAACAGAAATTACAAATTTATAATTTACATGGATGATCTATCCTTTGAAGAAGATGAGTCAGATTATAAGTTTTTGAAGGCTGTCATTGAGGGCGGAGTCGAAACAAGACCTGACAATATCTTGATCTATGCAACATCAAATAGACGACATCTGATAAAAGAGACCTGGAAAGATAGAAGAGATGTTGAACAGGATGGAGATATTCATAGATCAGATACCATGGAAGAAAAATTGTCGCTTGCAAATAGATTTGGTGTGACAATTGGGTATTACAAACCGTCTAGACAGGAATTTTACGACATAGTAAAGGTACTAGCCAAAAGGAGTGGAATAGATCTTGAAGAATCAAGACTCCTTGCTGAAGCAGATAAATGGGAATTAAACCATGGAGGGATATCGGGAAGATGCGCGCAGCAATTTATTAATTATCTTGCTGGCGCAAATACTTAAGGATCCCATTTTAAATTAGGACAGTTAGGAGCACATCCTTTAAGAGAATTGTTTCGTACTTCACAAGAAGCATTACGACATTCACTGCATTTAAAAGTATAGTGATAGGAATACCTCTTTTTACATGCCTTACAGCAAAAAGGGGCGCTACTATTTCGTGCTATAAAGGTTCTGCCGCATCCTACACATGTTTTCTCGATATTGTGAGCCATAATATCCTCCTATATATTTAATTATGCTAGAAAAAAATATATAATCAATAAAATCCTTTAAAATTTTTAATAAAAATATGTAGGTAAGAGATATGCATGAAATGAGCTATATAACCAGAATGGTTGAAATGGCATTGGACGTTGTCAAGGAAGATGCAAGCGTAAAGATAAAGAGTATTGTAGTACAAATAGGAAAAACAAGCGGTGTAATGCCGTATTATATGTATAAGTATTATCCTGATGTAGTAAAGGGAACCCGTTTAGAAGGGGCCGAACTTGTATGCGAAGAAGTACCAGTAAAAGCATTATGCGAAGAATGTGGCAAGGAATATTATCCAACTAGTGAAAACCGATATCTCTGTACACATTGCGGTGGAAGAAAGGCGCACATTATTGAAGGCAAGGGTGTAACACTTAAGAATATTATTATAGAAGATATATAACATATATCAAGAATATATGTTATATAAGCGGAGGCGCTTATGAAGAGTTTGTATATAGAATGCAAGATGGGAATTGCTGGAGATATGCTGACGGCAGCTCTCATTGACCTTTATGACGATGCTAGCAAAATGGTAAATGAACTAAATAAGTTGGGGATTCCTCATGTGGATTATGTTCTTGAAGATTCTAACAAAGCAGGCATCAAGGGTAAGCATATGAGGGTGATGGTTCATGGTCAAGAAGAAGGAGAGCTATTGGATGATCATAAACATGATTCTAAGGCACATTCTCACCATCATAGGCACCTTTCGGATATTGAGCAGATTATCGAAGGCTTATCTATAGATAGAGATGTAAAAAAAGACATAAAAGAAGTATATAAGCTTCTTGCAGAAGCTGAAAGCAAGGTGCACGGCGTCGCTGTGCCAGAGATTCACTTTCATGAAGTAGGAAACTTAGATGCAATCGCAGATATTACTGCTGCATGCTATCTTATACACTGTCTGTCTGTAGATAGAATCATTGTTTCACCGATCAATGTTGGAAGTGGAACGGTTAAGGCAGCACATGGTATTTTACCAGTACCAACGCCAGCTACAGCAGTTCTTTTAGCAGGTATTCCATATTATGAAAGCGAGACAATAAAAACAGAATTATGTACTCCAACAGGAGCAGCTCTAGTTAAGTATTTTGCCACGGATAGCGGTGTGCAACCTGTTATGAAAGTTAGTAAAATTGGCTATGGAATGGGGAAAAAAGAATTTGAACAGGTAAACTGTGTAAGAACTATCTTAGGAGAAACCGAAGAAGACAAGGACCAGGTGCTTGAACTATCCTGCAATATAGATGATATGACTCCGGAAGAAATCGGATTTGCTATGGATAGGTTTTTTGAAGTAGGGGCACTGGATGTGTTTACAACAGCTATAGGGATGAAAAAGAACAGACCAGGGATACTGCTAACTTGTATGTGCAGAAGCCAAGATAGAGATAAAGTTGTGGCGGAAATATTTAAGAACACTACAACGATAGGAATACGTGAAAGTGTCTGCAACAGGTATGTTTTGGCAAGAGAGGTAAAGAAGAATGATACTCCATATGGAGAAATTAGAGTAAAGAGATCATACGGCTATGGAGTAGATAGGGTAAAGCCTGAATATGATGATTTAGTACAGGCTGCAAAAAAATCAGGAAAATCGTTATTGGAAATAAAAAAAGATATTGCTAAGTGATAAAAAGGCCGATTGCTGCGGCCTTTTTTAATGAAAGGACTATTGGCCAGATTCAAATGAGGTATGAAAATGATAAAGATTGATCTTATAACTGGATTTTTAGGCGCAGGAAAAACGACTTTTTTGAAGAAATATGCTAGGTATCTATTAGATAAGGGCGAAAGAATCTGCATAATTGAAAATGATTTTGGAGCTATAAATGTCGACATGGTAATTCTCCAGGATATTGCGGGTGAAAAATGCAATTTGGAGATGATAGTTGGCGGAGATGGACGTGAGGCACACCAAAGAAGATTAAAAACAAAGCTTATTGCCATGGGGATGAATGGATATGACAGAGTAATAATAGAGCCTTCAGGAATATTTGATCTTGATGAATTTTTTGATGTTTTATATGAGGAGCCATTAGATAGATGGTATGAGATAGATAACGTTATTGCAATTGTGGATTCAAAGCTAGAAAAAGACATAACAAGAGAGTCTAGGTATTTACTAATGTCTGAGGCAGCAAGTGCAGGTACGATCTTCCTTAGCAAGCTGATATGTAATGACCTCCTGTCAAGTAAAAAATGACAGGAATCACTACAAATGTATTTAATTGTTTCTGAAGGCATCTTGAAAGAGCCTCGGAGTATCAGTTCCCGGCATTGGCCACTCTGATATACGTGGATTGGTTACCAACAGGTCAATGGTCCGCCGTGAGCTCTACCGTCTAGCGGCGTGGATCACAGATTTCTCTGTGCCGACATAGCTTGCTCGTAGATAGCTCGAACCTTGAAATGGCCGAAGCCCTTTCAAGATGTCTTCAGTTGTTACTTATTATTGGCCAGATGTAAATGGCGTAAGCCAT
>NZ_FMXK01000017.1 GCF_900103635.1 Butyrivibrio sp. INlla18 | reverse complement strand
TTCACTGCGACACCAGGCCACAACATCATCGCGAGTTGGACCATGATCTTTTAGCAATTCAGCAAGAGTACCGAGTTTACGAACTGTAGCAGTGGTGCTTTTTCCAGAATTATCGATATAAGATTTGGATATGTAGAATGATTCTGAGTTCTTGGACTTTGAGATTGTAAGTTTCATAATAAGTACCCCCAGCCCTTATTATATCACACATCACTATATATTGCTATATATTAAGAATAAAAATTTGACAAAAAAATACAGGCCAGATGTGGCCTGTAAGGACTTTTGATATAATTTAACTGTCAAACTCCCGGGTTCAAGTCACTTCTTGAAAAACTGTGAAAAAATATGGTAAAATACGGCATTGGTAAAAATTTGAGGAGACATAAATAAATATAGATGCGTAATTTTTATCACACTATTTTGATAAATCTTCATAGAATTATCTACTACGTTGTAAAGACCAGAATTTGGATGAAGCATCCTGAGAGGCACTCCGAAGAGGAGCGCTACGGCATGGCCAATGAGATGATCTATTACATGAACAAGTCATCTGGCTATGAGACAGAGGCCTTCGGCACTGAGAATCTTCCGGCTGAGGGCGGTTACATGCTCTATCCTAATCATCAGGGCAAGTACGATGTGCCTGGAATTTTCGCAACTCACAAGAAGCCATGCTCTTTCGTTATGGACGAGAAGAGATCACATCTTGTTTTAGTTTCAGAAGTTATGTGGATGGTAGATGGCAAGCGCCTTGAACTTGATAACCCAAGGCAGACCATTACCGTATTTAGAGAAATGGCTGAGGAACTCAAAGCCGGCAGGAAGTTCATCCTCTTCCCAGAGGGTGGTTACAAAGAAAACAACGGCAACGTTATGGAACCCTTCAAGGCCGGAAGCTTTAAACTTGCTCAGATGGCAAAGGTGCCAATCGTGCCTGTAGCGCTGGTTGATTCCTACAAGGTTTTCAACAGCGACCACGTGGGTCCAGTGAAGACCTACGTGTATTACCTTGAGCCTATTCCTTACGAGGAGTACAAGGGACTTAAGAGTATTGAGATTGCGCATATGGTTGAGGATAGGATCAGGGCGAAAATCGAGGAGCACCTGGCAAACAGGAAGGCAGAAGAGGTACTTGTGTAAGGCATAAGTACATGACTGGAGAACGTGTGTGGCTGGGGAAAGGCTTCGATTGGCGGAATGTTACCTGCAAGATGGAGATTTTGGCTGATGCAGGTAATAAAACAAGTTAATTTGTGCCTTGGCTGGCAAAAGTGTTACCTGCACGAGGCGATTTCTCGGCGATGCAGGTAATAAAACAAGTTAAAAAGAGACCTTGGCTAGCGAAAGCGTTACCTGCACGAGACGATTTCTTGGCAATGCAGGTAATAAAACAAGTTAATTTGTGCCTTGGCTGGCGAAAGTGTTACCTGCACGAGATGATATCTCGGTAATGCAGGTAGTAAAATAAGGTAAAAAAGAAGCAAGTGTAGTAAATGCACTTGCTTCTTTTTGATAGATTTTTGATTTGTGTTAGATTACAGATCGTAGCTTCCTGTGATCTCGTCGTTTACTACATAATAAACCTTGTACTCTTCAGGCTTTACATAGATATTAAGAGTCTTGATATCTTTTTTACCGTATGCTTTTTTAGCACGAGTTACAAGTTCATCTTCGCTTACAGCGTGATCGCCAAACTGAAGTTCAATCTTAGTTGCTACTTTAGTTGCCATTATGCATTTCCTCCCCATCAATAAAAAATAATCGTTGGATTTATTATACTACTCTTAATTATAAAAAGTGAATCTTTATTTCAAAAATCAGTTAACTTTATAGTTTTTTTAGCACTTTTTATGGAGACCTTGGATATAATGTACCTACAAGGAGGTAACCACTATGGCAAATAAAAAAAATGGAACTCCCCCTAATAAAAATCTTAATCCAATAGTTATTTCCATTGGAACATTTAAACCAAGTCTTCAGACACTGAGCAGTGTTGACTGTGGCGTTGATCTTTCAAGCTACGCATATGAAGGTCTTAAGAAATGGAAATGAAGAGCTGAGTTGAGATTGTAATTTTACAATTAAATAGGAATGCGAAGCGCTGTGTATCATATATACGCAGCGCTTTTTTGGGTAAATGGATAGTTGCAATTTGTTGTATAACAGATAGAAAGGCTTATCACTTCAGTAGCAAATCTCGAAAAGTCTTTTCATACACCGACACATCAAATGGGTGGTCTTCGTCTTCAAATGTGAAGATGATGTCTTTTCCCAGCACGAGGCCAGCGTTAGAATACTTTTTTAATTTGTAAAAAAAGCTATCGCGATAGTTTTCTTTGTGCATACGGCCACAGTGTTCGATGTAAACTTGTTTTCTTTTCTTGACATTCAAAGCTGTAAAATCAGTTCTGAAAGACTGAGCCTTTGTGTAATAAAAAGGCATTTCATATTTGTATGGAATTCCGAGACGCAGCAAAGTATTTGCGATGATAACTTCAGATTTGGAACGGACAAGTTCACCATTCGCGGTTTTGAAAATGAGATTTTCTGGATAATCGGTGTTTTGGTCATAGGAAGTTGCAAGCCAGTTTTGGGCATATTCTTCGTCGCTCATTGTGTAAGGAGCGATAAGTTTTTGCCGGATTTCAGGTAAGCTCTTTTGAACAGATAATAAACTATTATAGTCATAGTCTTTTATCAAAGCATCGATCAGATCGAGCTTGGGGGAGAGATTAAGCTTACATCTTTGAGCATAGTTCTTTTGAGCAAGCTTCCTTGCCACGTCTAAGTCAGATTTCTTGATGTAAGTGCCAAGCCTTTCGGAAGGATTTTTCCTGTAATATAATATAGGCTTCTTTTTGACGCCGCCAACACGCAGCGTTCCTGGAGGTGCAGACTCAATATCCTTATCAATCTGTTTGAGAACGCGTTCAAGACGGGTGCGTTCAGCCCATAGTTCATCAATAAACATAGAACCTCTTTCTGTTAATATAAAAATTTGTTAGAGAAATTGTGCGTTTGAATTCCAAGAGTTGGAACGCACGTGCTAAAAAATTAGCATGAAAACATCTAAGATTATATAAGAAAAATAGGGAATGTCAACTCAATGAAAAATCTTATTTTGAAATGTCATCAAACGTCATGCGTAAAACAGATTACGCAATATTGGCGCTAGCGATTGCGCAAACAAGCGCGATGATCACAACTATAAGTGCGAGGATACGCATCCACTTGTAGGTTTCTTTTTCCTCTTCGTTGTCCTTGTTAAGTTCACCAATTGTAAAAACGACTACTCCTACGATGAAGATGACAGCCGCATAAATAGCCAGAAGCTTACTCATGCTATCCTCCTTGTTTGATATTATTATACACTAGAGCGCAGAAATCTTGTATACTTTTATTGTGAGGAAACAGGCTTGTAACGGGGGTGAATCAAATGAACCGCTTTAAACCTACTTATTCTTTGAGGCAACTTATTGAATTTGAAAAAGATAAAGCAATCATGAAGCAAAAGGCAAGGGCTACGCTGATTCTTTTGATAGGCTTTGTCGTGTATAGTATTGTCGCTTCAATTCCAGGTTTCTGGATTGATTATAAACATGGTATTGTGACCAATATCAGTATCGCAATTCTATTTATTTTTTTATCATTTATTCTCAAACACACTCAAAATCATATAATGGTGACGATCATCGGAACCTACATGTTCATGCTGATCCTCTTTTTCCATATGCTAATGGAGACTGATTGGAGTATAGGCATGGACGCTTTTTGGCTCTTCGTGCTCATTACACCGTTTATTACCAATTATCTTGCGGGAGTTTTTTACGGAAGTATCAGCGCATTTAGCGGCTTGATCCTCAGCGTTGTGCTGTTCTACACGCCGCTCCAGTACTGCCTTCAGCCCTATGGCGAGAATATGACTCAGTGGTTTGCAATCATTTATATAGTAGGCATGATGTCTGCGTCTTTCATCGAGTACGAGCTCACGTCTTTCCAGATTGCCAAGGCAGAGACTGACGCCAAGCTCGCTTATTATCAGAAGGTTCGCGCTAACAGGTTAAAAGAGCAACTCCAGATCTACGACACAAACGAACAAGTCATCCGCAAGTACAAGCATGATATCAGGCATTTCAACCGCGTACTTGCTGGATTTATCAATGAAAAGAAATATGACGAAGCCTCTGCTTATCTAAAAGAGTTTGATTCTATGCTTGAGGACGTGACCGCGGTTTCTTTTTGTGACAATCAGATTGTTAATGAGCTACTTACGATCTACACTTCCAGATGTCAAAAGATGGGCTTCAAGCTCCGCGTCAAGGTGGCGGTTCCTGAACACTTTCCAATGGAGGAGATGGATCTTACAAGTCTTGTTGCCAATGCACTTGAGAATGCTGTCGAGGCCCAGGAACGCATAGCTGACAAGGAAAAGAGAAGCATTCAATTTGAGCTGACTTACGATGGCCGCAAATTAAAGCTTCTCACCAAGAACCCATGCGTCATCGCAACTCGCTTTACTGAAACTGGGCTTCCAATCAGTACTCGCGAGGTCCAGAGCGGTATCGGAACATCACAGATCAAGTCTATTGCCGAGAAGTACAGTGGGGTTGCTAGC
The DNA here is from genome assembly GCF_900103635.1 of Butyrivibrio sp. INlla18. Lineage (GTDB taxonomy): Bacteria > Bacillota > Clostridia > Lachnospirales > Lachnospiraceae > Butyrivibrio. Next base: position 68,545 of record NZ_FMXK01000017.1, on the reverse strand, counting down.
TTTATCCAGAATGAGGATAGCTTCACAGTGAAGGCTGTCATGACGTGCATGTAAATATGAGAAATTGTGTCCCCGCGAGGTCATGGCTTGCGGGGATTTGTTACGCACTTCAAGGATATACATACACGAAATTAGAATTATGGTATAATACTAAAGAATTTTTATATTTAGAAAGAAGGAAATATTATGGAGAAGCTTGCTATACACGGAGGAACTCCGGTTAGAAGTGAGAAAATATATTATGGACGTCAGTGGATCGGTGATGATGATGTTCAGGCAGTAGCTTCAGTTCTGAAGGGAGATCTGATCACATGCGGACCTTCAGTTGAGGCACTTGAGAAAAAGCTTTGCGAAGTAACAGGGGCAAAATATGCAGTAGCTGTATGTAACGGAACAGCTGCTCTTCACTGTGCGACCATTGCTGCAGGACTTGGAGAAGGAGATGAAGTTATCACAACTCCTCTTACATTTGCTGCATCTGCTAACTGCGCTGTATACGTAGGAGCAACACCAGTATTTGCAGACGTTGATCCAAAGACATACAACATAGATCCAGACAGCATCGAGGCACACATCACACCAAAGACAAAGGCTGTCGTAGCAGTAGATTTCACAGGTCAGGCTGTAGAACATGACAGGATCAGAGAGATCTGCGACAAGCATGGCCTCAAGCTCATCATTGATGCTGCTCATGCTATCGGAACCAAGTACAATGGCAAGCCAGAAGGTTCAATTGGAGATATGACTTGCTTTAGCTTCCATCCAGTTAAGACTGTAACTGCAGGTGAAGGCGGTGCTATCACAACAAATGATCCAGATTTATATAGAAGACTTAGACTTGCTTCACAGCACGGAATCGTACGTCATCCAGAAGAGTTTGTTGAAAAGAACCCAGAAGGAATCTGGTACTACGAAATGCAGGAGCTTGGATACAACTATCGTATGACAGATTTCCAGGCAGCACTTCTCATCAGCCAGCTTAACAAGCTCGACATGTTCTCTAAGAGAAGAAAAGAGATCGTGAATGCATATAATGAAGCATTCAAGGATATGGACGAGATCATTGTTCAGGAAGAGATTCCACAGTCTGATACAACAAGACATCTTTACATCATCAGACTTAACTTTGATAAATTAAGCTGCACAAGAGCAGAGTTCTTCCAGGCTATGAGCGCAGAGAACATCCAGCCTCAGGTACATTACGTACCAGTTTACTGGTTCCCATTCTATGAAAAGAGGGGCTACAAGCGCGGACTTTGCCCAGTTGCGGAAGATATCTACAAGGGAATCATGAGTATTCCTCTTTATCCTATGATGAATGATCAGGATGTAGCAGATACTATCGCAGCAGTAAAGAAGATCGCGGCTTACTACCACAAGGACTGAGAGAGGTAAAATATGCCTGAATTTAAGGGATTCAAGAACAACGGAAAACTTAAGCTTCTTATTATAGTAGGAACACGTCCTGAGATAATAAGACTTTCTGCAGTTATCAAAAAGTGCAGAAAATACTTTGATGTGGTGCTGGCACACACTGGCCAGAATTATGATTACAATTTAAATGGCGTATTCTTCAAGGATCTTGAACTTGATGAGCCAGAAGTATATATGGAAGCAGTTGGAGCGGACCTTGGCGAGACCATGGGCAACATCATCGACAAGAGCTACAAGCTCATGGCAACAATTAAGCCAGATGCAGTGCTGGTCCTTGGCGATACCAACAGCTGCCTTTCAGTTATAGGTGCTAAGCGCCTTCACATTCCTATTTTCCACATGGAAGCTGGTAACAGATGTAAAGACGAGTGCCTCCCAGAGGAGACAAATCGTAGGATCGTAGATATCATCTCTGATGTAAACATGGCTTATTCAGAGCATGCCAGAAGATACCTTGCAGACTGCGGACTTCCAAAGGAAAGAACTTTCGTAACAGGTTCACCTATGGCAGAAGTTCTTGATGCCAATTACGACAAGATCAAAGCAAGCGATGTTCACAAAAAGCTCGGCATCGAGCCTCACAAATACATTCTTCTTTCTGCTCACAGAGAGGAGAATATCGATACTGAAAAGAACTTCACATCTCTTTTCACAGCTATTAACAAGATGGCTGAAAAGTATGACATGCCAATCCTCTATTCATGCCACCCACGTAGCAAGAAGAGAATTGAAGAGTCAGGCTTCAAGCTTGATAAAAGAGTTATTCAGCATGAGCCACTTGGATTTCATGATTACAACTGCTTGCAGATGAACGCATTTGCGGTAGTTTCAGATTCAGGAACACTTCCAGAGGAGAGCAGCTTCTTCCTCAGCAAGGGCAATCCATTCCCTGCAGTGTGCATCAGAACTAGCACAGAGAGACCAGAAGCCATGGATAAGGGCAACTTCATCCTTGCTGGAATCACAGAGGAGAGCCTGTTGCAGGCCGTAGATACTGCAGTTGAGATGAACAAAAATGCAGATCTCGGAATCCCAGTTCCTGACTACGTTGACACAAATGTTTCAGACAAGGTTGTCAAGATAATCCAGAGTTTTACTGGAGTTGTAGATAAAATGGTTTGGAGAAAGTATTGATGGAGCATGTCAAAATACAAAACAGATATGTATATAGATGGCTCTGCAAAATGGCGCTGGTACTGATCGCCACAGGAATGTTCTTTTGGGTTTGGCACGAGTTCGTTGAGGACAACAACCAGACCGGTAACCTTCTTGGAGCAGGTAACCTCTTAATGGCAGCAGGCATCTACTTTGTGCTGTATTACATCATCGGAAATGCCCTCAAAGCCTTTAGAATCGGCGTTGACAGAAAAGCAAATCTCCTGGCTTCCCAGGTTATGGCAATCTTCTGCGTTGATGGAATCGAGACTTTCATCTCCTGCGCCATCACCGGACAGTTCAGATTCTTCCCAAACTTCTTGTGGAGATATGTGCTGCTGGCACTTGTTCAGAGCGTTGTCATATGTCTTTTGATACTGCCACTTGTAGACCTGTATAGATCAATGTTCAAGCCTCAGCAGGTGCTTGAGATCTACGATGAAGCTGACGATGAGAAGCTTCACTTCATGAATGCAAGACCTGACAAGTACCACATCGCAGACGTCATCAGCATTCACGAAGGCCTCGACAAGATCTATGACAAGCTTGACGACTACGAAGCCGTGCTCATCAACGACATTCCTTCTGAAAAGAAAAATGACATCCTGAAGGAATGTTTTTACAGAGGTAAAAGAGTCTACTTCACACCGAAGATTTCTGATATAATCGGTAAGAATTCCGAGGACATAAATCTTTTTGACACACCTCTTTATCTGTGCAGGAATTCAGGGCTTACCGCGTCTCAGATAATTGTTAAAAGAATCTGTGACATCGTATTTTCCTTGATCGGCCTGGTGCTTACAAGTCCAATACTCCTTGTTGTGGCAATTGCCATCAAGCTTGAGGACCATGGACCAGTCTTTTTCAAGCAGAAAAGAACTACAATCGGCGGAGCTGAGTTCGATATTCTGAAGTTCAGATCCATGATCGTAGATGCAGAAAAAGACGGAAAGCCACATCCTGCCGGCGAAGCAGACGATAGGATCACTAAGGTTGGACACGTAATAAGACCTACAAGAATCGATGAACTTCCACAGCTCATCAATATCTTGAGGGGTGATATGTCCATTGTAGGCCCTAGACCTGAGCGAATCGAACATGTCAAAAAATATACCGAAGAAATTCCAGAGTTTGTGTACAGACTAAAAGTTAAGGGCGGTCTTACGGGACCTGCGCAGGTTTTTGGAAAGTACAATACAAGCCCATTAAATAAATTAAAGATGGATCTCTTTTACATTACAAACTACTCACTGCTTCTGGATCTCCAGATCCTGTTCGAGACAGTGAAGATCCTGGCCCAGAAAGAGAGCACTGAAGGGTTCTCCGAGAAGAGACAGGAAGAGATGCATGATTCTAAGTGAAATTGAGGAAATAAAAATGAGTGAATTTAAGGACAAAACACTACTTATAACTGGAGGAACAGGAAGCTTTGGTCACTGCGTACTGGACCACTTCCTTGCAAGCGATATCGGCGAGATCAGGATCTTTTCACGTGATGAAAAGAAACAGGACGACATGAGACACGAGCTTCAGGCATTCTACCCTGAGTACTACAGCAAGGTTAAGTTCTTCATCGGCGATGTTCGAGATATTCAGAGCCTTCGCGATTGCATGCCAGGCGTTGACTACATCTTCCACGCTGCAGCACTTAAGGAAGTTCCAAGCTGCGAGTTCTTCCCAATGGAAGCTGTTAGAACAAACATCATCGGTACAGACAACCTGATCCATGCGGCTGTTGAGAACGGCGTTAAGCACGTTATCTGCCTTTCAACTGATAAGGCAGCTTACCCAATCAACTCAATGGGTATTTCAAAGGCTATGATGGAGCACGTTGTTTACGCAAACGCTAGAATGGCGGCTGAGAGAGGCACAATCCTCAACTGTACTAGATACGGCAACGTTATGTGCTCTAGAGGTTCTGTAATTCCTCTTTTCATCGAGCAGATCAAGAACGGTCATCCTATTACCATCACAGACCCTAACATGACAAGATTCATGATGAACCTTGATGAGGCCGTTGACCTCGTTATGTTTGCGTTTACACACGGCAATCCTGGAGATCTTTTCATCCAGAAGGCAGATGCGTCAACTATTGGCGACCTTGCTAAGGCTGTTCAGCAGCTCTTTGGCGAGACAGAGACCAAGATCATCGGTTCTAGACACGGTGAGAAGCTGTATGAGACTCTTTTGACAAAAGAGGAGAGACTCCGCGCAGAGGATATGGGCGACTATTACAGAGTTGTTGCCGACGCAAGAGACCTCAACTACGACAAGTTCTACGTTGACGGCGAAGTTCACACAGCAGCAGACGAGGCTTACACAAGCCACAACACAGTCAGACTCGACGTTGAGGGCACAGTACAAAAGCTCCTTACAACCAAGTATGTTCAGGAAGAACTTGAGAAACGTAAAAACAAATAATTATGGCAAATAATTTTGTACCGCTTAAGATCCTGGTAGTCACAGAGTGCTTCTGGCCGGACATCTACGCAGTTAACGATATTGTGGAGAAGCTGGTCAAAAGAGGTCACAAAGTCACGGTGCTGACTGGACTTCCGGATTATACGACAACCAAAATTCCAAAAGAATATAGACATTTTAGAAATAGACATCAGAACTATAAAGGGGCTGATGTCTATCGCGTTCAGACCATAGCAAGGCACCACGGGCCAATCTGGAGGAGCCTTAGCTATCTGTCTTTTGTGTTCTTTGGTTCGCTCCGCGCAAGACTTCAGAACTGGGGCGACTTTGACGTTATCTATGTCTGGGAGGTTTCGCCAGTTACCATGGCAGTTCCTGCGATCCATCTGAAAAAGAGATATAAAAAGCCTCTTTTCCTGTATTGCATGGACATTTGGCCAGAGTGCGTGAAGGCTATGCATATCAACGAGGGAACGCTCCCTTACAGGATGATCCATAGCTGGACCAAGAAGATATACAAAGAATGCGATCACATTGCGGTTTCTTCGGAGCCTTTCTTTGAATATATGGAGAAGGTCAACGGAATTCCAAGGTCAAAGATGAGCTATCTGCCTCAGTACGGGGACCTCAAGCTCCTTGATATTGATCCTAGGAAGGATATCGAGACTGGAAATACCTGCGACTTTGTGTTTATCGGAAATATCGGAAATGCGCAGAATCTTGAGACTTTGATCCACGCCATGACTGTGTTCAAGGATAGAAATGACGTGAAGCTCCACATGGTTGGCGGCGGAACAAATCTTGAGAATATCAAAAAACTTACCCATGAACTTGGGCTTGACGACATAATTATTTTCTATGGTCCAAAGCTATTTGATGAGGCAAAAGAGTTCTACAGAATGGCGGATGCTTGCGTGCTGACACTAGATGGCAGTAACCACATTGGGGATACGCTCCCTGGCAAGCTCCAGACCTACATGGCGGCTGGAAAGCCTATTTTTGCTGCGGCTAACGGTGCTGCCCAGAAGATCATCAGATCTGCCCGCTGCGGAAGATGCGCAGATGCTGGAAACAGCGCAGAGCTTGGTGAATATCTTTTGGACTTTGTAAATTATAGAGGCAAGTACCATGAGAGTGGCATGAATGCTAGGGAATATTTCATGAAGAACTTCATGGAGCATCAGCATTTCGAGGACCTTGAGGAAAGGCTTAATAAGCTTGTAAATAGACAATAAATAAGGGTGTTACAGAAATGAAGATTTTAGTTACAGGAGCCAAGGGCTTTGTTGGCAAGAACCTTGTGGAGAATCTCAAGAACATTAGAGATGGCAAGGATAGAACAAGACCAGCGCTCCACATTGAGGGAATTTTTGAATACGATATCGATACAGATCCGCTCCTTTTGAAAGACTACTGCCAGGAGGCGGACTTTGTATTTAACCTTGCCGGCGTCAATCGCCCCAAGGATACCAAGGAGTTCATGGAAGGTAACTTTGGCTTTTCAAGTCAGCTCCTTGATCTGTTAAAAGAGTACAAGAACACCGCACCGATCATGATCTCATCTTCAATTCAGGCTAGCCTTGAAGGCAGATTTGAAGGCTCAGAGTATGGCAAGTCTAAGCTTGCAGGTGAGGAACTTTTCTTTGATTATGCAAAAGAGACTGGCGCAAAGGTGCTAGTTTACCGTTTCCCTAACCTCTTTGGTAAGTGGTGCAGACCAAATTATAACTCAGCTGTTGCTACATTCTGCAACAACATCGCAACAGACCAGCCTATCCAGGTAAATGATCCAAAGACAGAGCTTGAGCTTGTTTACATCGATGACCTTGTGGGCGAGATGCTGGATGCCTTGGAAGGCAACGAGCATACTAGAAAAGAGAGACTTAATGAGGCGGAAGTCAGGGCACTGATGGAAGTTAATGGAAGTGCGGATGAAGGCAATGGGGCAAGTGCTCGTAAGACTGTAGCTGTTGGCGATTCTAGGGAATATTGCTACGTTCCTGTATCTCACAAGGTAACTCTTGGGGAGATAGTGGAGCTTCTTAACAAGTTCAAGGATATGCCTAAGAGCCTCGTGATCCCTGATATCCCAGAAGGCTCTTTTGCTAAAAAGCTCTATTCTACGTACTTATCATACCTGCCAGCTGACAAGATGATCTACGACATCCCAATGGCAGTTGACGAGCGCGGACATTTCACAGAGCTCATCAAGTCACTTAGCTGCGGACAGGTGAGCATCAACATATCCAAGCCAGGCGTGACCAAAGGCCAGCACTGGCACAACTCAAAGTGGGAAATCTTCATCGTTGTGTCCGGTAAGGCACTTATTCAGGAGAGAAAGCTTGGCATCGATCCAGAGACCGGCAAGGAATACCCAGTAGTAAACTTCGAGGTTTCTGGCGACAAAATCCAGGCAGTTCAGATGCTTCCTGGTTACACACACAACATCATTAACCTTTCAGATACTGAGGACCTTGTGACAGTAATGTGGGCAAATGAGATCTTTGATGAGAAGAAGCCTGAGACTTATAGGGAGATTGTGGAGTAAAAGTGAGATTTGATAAGAAGCTTGCGATGACGAAATGAATTGAGAATTGTTATTTTAGCCTAAAGCATATATTTGTGTGCTTTAGGCTAATTTTTTTTACTTGTTTTTTGGGGTGGGGGATGAAGAATTGAACGGGAGTTTAGCCTGATTTAACTTGTTTAATTTGTTTCGGCTAAAGAATTTTTGGTGGTTTCAGAAGTACTATCGCGGAAGATTAGCCTAAAATACTCAATGCAAGTAAAATGAGCTAAAGAAGAGAAAAGCAAGCTCTATTGCAAGCCGAGAAGTTTTAGCCTAAAACGAATCACATTCGTAAAGTAGGATAAGTGCTGAATTAAATGAAACCATAATCATATGTAGATAGCCCGATAAGAGCAAAAACATGATAACCAGAACAATAAAGAACACAATACTATGATATAATAACGATAAGAAATACTCGCAAATTGATTTGCGGCAAATTTACAGTCAAAGCAACAAGATAGGAGGACAAGGCTTATGAAGTACGTATGTAACACATGTGGGTATATCTACGATGAAGTAGAGGGTGATCCAGATAACGGAATAAACCCTGGAACAAAGTGGGATGATCTTCCAGCAGATTTTACTTGTCCACTTTGTGGAGTAGGCAAGGAAGAGTTCTCAGCTCAGGCGTAAAAAATACTTGTTATAATGCTATGAAAGTCACTATTCAGAATTGAGTAGTGACTTTTTTATGCTTCTATATTGCATATTTTTGTAATATGCATTCTAGAAGCATGATTGACAAATATGCATTCAGAACGCATAAGGAAAATAACTTAATAAAGAATTAATAAGTCAGAAAATATGCGCTAGGAATGGTATAATTTTATCTATGAAAAAACTACTCCTTATAAACTCCGTCTTAGGCTATGGCTCTACAGGACGCATTGTTCTAGATATTGCAAAAGAGTATGAGGCAGACGGATACGAAGTTAAAATTGCATACGGCAGGAAAATGAAGGTAAGTGCTGCAGCATTACAGGACACAGCAAAGTACGGCGTGCGCATAGGTAGCGATATGGACGTCTACTATCATGTGCTATATACAAGACTGACTGATAGGCATGGCTTAGCGTCAAAGATGGCAACCAAGAAATTCCTTAAGTGGGCCAGCGAGTATGATCCTGATGTTCTCTGGATGCACAACATCCATGGTTACTACATCAACTACGAGATGCTCTTTGACTGGATCAAGTCAAGACCTCAGATGGAAGTAAAGTGGACACTGCATGATTGCTGGACGTTCACGGGGCACTGCTCACATTTTGCGTATGTGGGGTGCGAAAAGTGGAAATGTGAAGGAACTGATGGACAGAGTGAATGTAGTGAGAAGAGTGGACAGGAATGTAAGGGATGCTATGCTTGCCCACAGCTAGCGCAGTATCCTCAGTCCAAAGCTGATAATAGTAGGGACAATTACCGCAGGAAAAAAGCTGCTTTCACAGGAGTCAAGAATCTTACAATCATAACTCCTTCCCAGTGGCTAAAAGAAAATGTGGAAAAGAGCTATCTTTGTGGATATCCAGTAGAAGTAAAGTACAACACTGTGGATACAGATGTGTTCAAACCAGTAGATAGCACATTTAAAAAAGACAATGGAATTGAAAATAAGAAGATGATCCTTGGAGTTGCAAGCCTTTGGAATGACAGAAAGGGACTTAAGGATTTCTACAAGCTTTCTAGTGAGCTTGATAAAGACAAGTTCCAAATAGTATTGGTGGGGCTTAGTAAAGATCAGGTAGATGAGATTGCGGAAAAGAAGCTTAATATTTTTGGCTTAGAGCGTACCAGCAGCGTAGAGGAGCTCAAAAAGATTTACAGCGCTGCAGATGTATTTGCAAATCCAACCTATGAAGATACGTTCCCTACAGTAAACATGGAAGCTGAAGCCTGCGGAACACCAGTGATCACCTATGATACAGGGGGATGTAAAGAGACAATAAAAAGTCAGGATAGTAAAGTAATTCCGCAGAACGTTGAAGCCCTGCGGAATGCAATTTGTGATATGTAATTAGTTTAAACACTCATGGAAATCTGGAAGATAACAAAGCTATAGATCATCCAGGCAAGAGTAAACGCTACTTCTATTACCAAAAAGACAATGTATCTTGTTGGTAGAGGGGCGTTTATTTTTTGGGTCCTGACGACGTTGATAAGGGCTATGAGTTCGCCGGCGAGAGCTATGACCCAGCCAAAAACCGCTATGATTATCGCACCGGCAAATCCGATTACATAAAGCGGATGATCATTTCCGTCAATTGAATAACCAAGGAAGGCAAGTATTCCTCCTAAGATAATAGTAGCCAGGACCAATACAAGGACCAACAGGCCGTTTCTGATTTTTTTTAAATACATTGATGTCTTTCCTTTCTTGAAGCGTGTAATTTATATATCATCATTCTTGAACATATGGTTAAAGAATGCGCCAACCAGGCTAATTTCAACCTACTTCGTCATGGGGGACTTTTGGATTACTTTGTGGAATTTAGAAATTCCTGATATTTGTCAGCATAGGTCTCCATCCACTCTGTGCGAGGGATAGCACGGCAGCTGGCTTTACCGTAAAAGATTCTTGTCATGTAGTTGTCTACGTTGCCAGGATCAGCAACGATAGGCATGTGCATTAGTGGGCCCTGCTCGTTGTTGATCTCTGGAACTACAACGTCGTCAACGCCAGGCTCTTCCATGAGGTAGCGCTGAAGTGCCATCTGGTCTTTATAGTCAGAAGCCTGACCTGATAAGTAGTAATCAAGACAAATAAAGTCAGTGTAGGTGCGGACTGTAGAGCGGCCTACAACCAAGACGATGAAGGCAAAGATGACAAGTGCAATTCCAAGGAAGGTGTAGCCTCTACTAACAAAGTAGCGAGAAATAAGGTAACCTTCAAAGTAGATGATACTTGCGCTTATGCACAAAGTGTTAACCCAGAAGTTAAAATTGTTGTAGCCGGAAGATGCGTGATTGCCGGCATATAACCTTGGAGCATAGATTGCTGCATTTAGAAGGAACATGACTAGTATAAACAACCAAGGATGAGAGAAGGTTTTCTTAAAGCTTTCCTCATCTTTTTCTTTTGCAGCTTTTAGGTGGGCAAAAGAGATTATGGCAATTGCAATAAACATGATAAGCACAAAGCTCTTTTGATCAGCAAAGCTCTTGATAGCATCGGTGACAGAAAAAGTAATTGATTCCCAAACAGTAGATAAAATGCCGCCTGTAGGAGCCGCGCCGTCAGCGATGTCTGAAGCGCTGCGGACTGCGTTACCTGGGGCAATCATGCTGATAGCAAGACCAACAAGCTCAAGAACAAGTGGCACAAAAAGCATGAAAATTCGCTTATCACGAACTTTATTAAGTACAAATCCAGCGAGCCACAGCAAAAATACTGATAACAAAAGAAGTAAGGCAGCAGGATAGGTTGCGCCGCCAATTAGGGCAGCTACGATAGATAGCCACACAAGATCTGAAATCTTGTGAGAAGATAAGAACTTGTCACCAAGGACGATTCCCACAAGAGCAAGGCACATAGGCATTGCGTAGTGGATAGAGCCAACCCACCAGAAGAAGGCGGACTTTTGGGATGGAACAAGCTGGAAAACAAAGAGCATGTATATAAGACTAAGCTCCAGGTAAAAGAGTCCATCTATGCCGAAATGTCTTTTGATAAAGTGATAGGAAAAGTAGGTGAAGCTCGCAACCTGCATGATCACAAAGATATAGGGCACGATCACATAGGCTGAGTCTGAGAAAACCTCTGGGTGAAGGCAGAACAAGAAGCAGTCAAACCAGGTGCCCTGCCAGGTGTGCCAGATAGAAACTGTGGTGCGACCAGCAGCTGTGATAGCTGCCCAAACAGAACCAGAACTTAAGAAAGCCAATCGTGATGCGGCGCCGTAGTTGTAGTCATCACCTGATGCGGTGTCAAAGCCAGCAACAACAAATATAGGAATAAGCGAAATCACGAAGATGATCGTCAAGAGCCATGTGAATAATTTTTGATGTTTATAGAAAAAGTCAGACATAAAAATCTCCCTCAAAAACCTGATGTATTACCACTAAATTCTAGCATACCATTATGCATCGTGCCATGAGTAAATATCTGAGCCCTAGCGAAGGGGAAGATGCTCATTTTATTGTAAAAGTTCTTGATTTACAAGGCTTAACCATGTTAAATTATTAAAAAATATTACACATATTACGTGATAAGAAATAATATCCAATAAAGGAAAGCAAAATGCCTCACGACAAATTTTTTGAAGCATCAGGTGGCGGATATACCCCGCAGACATTTAAGACAAACAAGACCAACTGGCTTGATAGATTTAACGCATACAACTTTGACGAAATGCAGAAAGTATCTACATACTTTTCAAATGTCTTATCAGCGATGGAAGATGCAAACGAAGCCATTGAAAGTTCCGGAATAGAAGGAATAAGTAAGATAAAACTTGCCTTTGATTACTCTGATACGAAAGCTCTAGAAGAAAAAAGAGAGAACTTAAGTGACTTTTCTGGTGGAGTTTATGATGACGCTGAGAAGCTCATAGAAGATCCATTCCACGTAAGGATATATGAGCTTATGAGATCCACGCAGGAACATAAGACAATGCCTGTCACATATATGGGTAATACAATAGAGATTCCTTTTGAGCATTCGTCTCCACAGAGTATCTTTGCGTGGATGATGTATTCTTTGGAGAATACAGATATCGATGACATACTATATACAGGTGATGAGAGAAAAGATGAGATTATCCGTGAGTACATGACTTACGACATGAGAACTGGAACTTATGGATTTATGTATCAAAGCTGGAGGCTTTTGGAAGGGGAGCAGAAAATAATGCACTTCTCATACCTAGAGCTTTAACTAATCTTTGCATAAAACTTGATTCAGACAAGGCACAAAGCGTAGATATTAGAAACATAGACGAGCGTTTAAAATTATATGAAGAGAAGATTTCTGAAAAAGAAAGGAACTATCATGATGATCCTTTAAGTCCTCTTTGCGAAATGGTCAATCCTTCTGATGAAAACAGCAATTATTTAAAGTTACATCGTCCATATTTGCCGGATGATGAATTGGAAGATCTCAAGAATATATATTATTCATATGCAACATACTGTAAGGATCAATCCGCAGAACTATTGATTACGGATGAGATGTTAAATAAGCTCGACGCTATCAGAAAACTGCTAGAAAGAGCTGACGTGCAATACTTAATGGAATCTGGCTATACTGAGGAAAACGAAAAGATAGAGCTAGCTAGAAATCAACATCCAAAGTGGTTCAAAGGTGGAGAGATTGCAAGTGACGCAGTATTGTACTGGGCTTTGGCACCAGAAATTGGAGCGGAAAGAGTCTTAGGTAAAAAGACATTTGAAGAAGCTGCAAAAACCTTTGGAAAGAATGTTGCTAAAGGTATGGCACTTGATGTTGCTATAAAGGATATTCCGGCTGCGACATTATCCTTTGCAAGCGGACAGGATATTGATACAGTGCTCTATAATTTTGGTGGAGCGTTAGAAACAGATCTTGTTGGAAATTCAATCGGTGAATTTGTTGGCATTGGATTTGATGCGGCATTGAGTGCGGTTAAGAGTACTATCAGAGAATCTGCTAGTGAAACTTTTGAGAGTTCCTGTAAAACTGTTCAGAGTGCAGGGAATGAATTAGAGGAGATAGCTTTAGAAAAAAACATAGATAATATTCCTACTGATAACACCGAAAAAATTGACATATTTGCAGAAAAATCAGGTGTAGGGGATGCTTCAAAAAATGCAAAACAGGGCAATTCTGGGGATGCTACACAAAAGATTGCATATTTTGATAAGGCAGGTTCATTATTACCGGCAGAAGGTAAAATTGGTTCTTATAAAGAATTGATAAAGCAAGGAAAACGAGGAGATAATATAACTCCACATCATATGCCTTCATGTGAATATGCAAATAAAATGGGCGTAAGCAAAAATGATGGTTTATGCATGAATATGGAAATGTATTATCCTGGCAAAGGAGGAAGACATAGACTTACATATACGTATGGGAATAACATGACAAATATTCAAAAACAGATGTACTACGAACTATCACCGAGGGATGCTTTGACTTTTGATTTAAAAGATATAAAAAGAATTTATATGCAGCAAGGCTTATATGATGATATTCGACCTCAAATTCGAGAGTATATAGATGAGAGTATGCGGAGATGGCCAAATATATATGAAAAATAGGAGACGCTGTAATGAAAAATGAAATAATAGATGCTTTAAAACAGAATAGATTGTTGAGAAATCAGAAAGAAATTCGCATTTTTGAAAATGCATTAGAAAGATTAGCTTTTGACTATTCAGAGGATGATATTGCAGAAATATGCGAAATATTTGATGATGACACTAACGATACAGAAGTGATGTTTGGAATGGTTCATTTATTAGAAACGATTTCTACAAAGAAAGCATATTTAAATACTATATATGGAATAGTGTCAATGTACAAGAAAGCGCCGGAATGGGCAAAGACTATATTGTATAGATGTTTGAATGATGACTGTTCCGTTGAAATGATTAAGCAATTATATACTAATTTACCACAGAAAATTAAAATTTCTTTCAGTGAAATACTTGAAACTATTAAGAACGAAGATAAAGATATGTTTGGTGACGCAATTGACAGAATTATGTTTGGTACAAATTGATGATAAACGCTAATGTTCTTAGCAGATGCTAGGAAGACTCAGGCTCAAATCATGAAGGAGAAGATTGGTAGATTCAGGAGGAAGTAGCAATATTGCCACGAAAATGGCGACAAACTAAAAAACCATGATATAATCGGTTAGATGGATAATAGATATAAGAATAAAGAAAAACTTAACATAGCAATGCTGGGACAAAAGCGCGTTCCATCTAGGGAAGGCGGCGTTGAGGTTGTGGTGGAGGAACTCTCCACAAGGATGGCAGCCCTGGGGCACAAGGTGACTTGTTTTAACAGGTCAGGGCACCACGTGGCAGGACAGCAGTACGACAACGACGTAACAGGTGAGTACAAGAAAGTCAGGCTCGTAAATGTTCCAACGATCAACAGGCGAGGCTTTGCGGCAGCCACCTCGTCTTATTTTGGCGCCATAATGGCGGCCTTCGGACCATATGATATCGTGCATTTCCACGCAGAGGGACCTTGCGCAGCCATGTGGATTCCCAAATTATTTGGTAAAAGATGCATCGCAACCATCCACGGCCTTGACCACAAGCGCCAGAAATGGGGACGCCTTGCCAGCAGATACATCATGGCTGGTGAAAAAGGCGCAGTGAAGCATGCTGACGAGATCATAGTCCTTAGTAAGAGCGTTCAGGACTATTTTCAGAATAAATATGGAAGGAAGACAGTCCTTATTCCAAACGGTGTTAACAGGCCTGTTACCGTACTTCCAACTCAGATTGAAAAGAAATATGGTCTTCAGAAAGACGGATATTTTTTGTATCTTGGAAGGCTTGTGCCAGAGAAGGGGCTTGAATACCTGATCAAAGCCTACAAAGATCTTGATACTGACAAAAAGCTCGTTGTTGCAGGCGGCAGCAGCGACATGAAGGAGTTTGAAGATAAGATCCATGGACTTGCAAAGGGCGATGACAGGATCATCTTTACTGGATTTGTACAGGGTAGGATTTTGGCGGAGCTTCTTAG
The DNA here is from genome assembly GCF_900103635.1 of Butyrivibrio sp. INlla18. Classification (GTDB taxonomy): domain Bacteria; phylum Bacillota; class Clostridia; order Lachnospirales; family Lachnospiraceae; genus Butyrivibrio. The sequence continues at coordinate 53,279 of NZ_FMXK01000017.1, read as the reverse complement.
TAACGCATATACCTACGTTATTCCGTCAGATCTTGAGGGCATGCCACTTACTCTTTTGGAAGCTATGAGCTATGGCAACTGTTGCCTCACATCGGACATTCCGGAGTGCACCGAGGTTGTGGAGGATAGAGCAATCTCTTTTCACAAGGGCGATGTGACAGATCTTCGTAGTAAGTTAAAAGAGCTGGATGAAAGCCCGGAGAAGGTTGCACAGTACAAGGAAAAGGCTGCGGAGTTCATCTGCGGCAAGTACAACTGGGACAAGGTTGTGGAAAAGACGCTGGAACTCTATAGGGGCGTGTAAATATGCGATATTTGATGGTGAACAAATTCCTCCACCCAAACGGCGGATCGGAGACATATATATTTAAGCTTGGCGAAGCACTTGTGAAAAAAGGCCACGAAGTCCAGTACTTTGGCATGGAGCATGAGGGAAGGATCGTTGGAAACAAGGCTGAGAGCTACACTTCCGACATGGATTTCCACGGAGGCAGCAAGCTAAAAAAGCTGACTTATCCAATTAAGACGATCTACAGCAGCGAAGCTAGGAAGAAGATAAGAGTCGTTCTCGATGACTTCAAGCCAGATGTGGTGCACCTTAACAACTTTAATTATCAGCTGACACCTTCCATTATCCTGGAGGTTGTGAAGTGGAGAAAAGAGACTTCTCGTGAGTGCAAGATTCTTTTTACAGCCCACGATTACCAGCTCCTGTGCCCAAACCACATGTTCAATAATCCGGCAACTCACGAAAACTGTGAGAAGTGCATCGGCGGCAAGTTCGGCAATTGTATCAAGGGCAAGTGCATCCACGGCTCAACAGCTAAGTCCGTTGTAGGCGCCATGGAAGCTGAAGTTTGGAAGCTTAAGGGAACCTACAGATATATCGACAAGATCATCTGCTGCTCAGAATTCATGAAGACCAAGATGGACACAAATCCTGTATTTGCGGGAAAGACCGTGGCCATGCACAACTTCGTAGAGCATGTAGAAAATGGTCCACAGGGACGGGGTTCCTGGTCCATTTCCGAAAATGAGCCCCAACCTCCGTCCCTAGGGCTCAAATACGTCCTGTACTTTGGCCGTTTTTCCAAGGAGAAGGGCGTGCGAACTCTCATAGAAGCAGCAAAAAAGCTTCCGGAAGTGAAGTTTCTTTTTGCAGGAGCAGGAGAGTACGCTGAGCAGATAGAGGCTCTTCCTAATGCCGAGAACCTTGGCTTTAAATCGGGAAAAGAGCTGGATGACTTGATATCAAATGCGCTGTTCTCAGTATGTCCTTCTGAGTGGTATGAAAACTGCCCATTCTCAGTAATGGAGAGTCAGGAGAGACTTACACCAGTGCTGGGCGCGAGAATCGGTGGAATTCCTGAGCTTGTAGAAGACGGCAAGACAGGGTGGCTCTTTGAGAGTGGAAATGCAGAGGAGCTGGCGGAGATCATCGGTAATATCTGGAAAAAGACAGCGGAAAAGACTAGTGATAGCAAAGCACAAAGAGACGATAGATTTAATCTGATCCAGATCAAGGAAAAACTCCAGAACTTAAATCGCCCTGACGCAGATGAATATGCGAATTGGTTGATATCTATGTTATAATCTATAGGAATTGATAATTTGTTTTAGGAGTAACTATGCAGGTAGTTAAATATATGTTCCAGCCCCACGGCGACGAGAGAGGTCAGCTGGTGGCGCTTGAAGAGTTCAAAGACATACCATTTCAGATAAAAAGAGTTTACTACATGTACGACACCATTGATGGCGTCACAAGAGGTAAGCACGCTCACAAGAAGCTCGAGCAGATCCTCATTTGTATCCACGGAAGCTGCAAGGTTAGACTTGATAACGGTGTGGAGAAAAAGGTAGTGCCTCTTGAAAAGCCTTATGAAGGCCTTTACATTGCCAATAACATGTGGCGCGAGATGTACGACTTTTCACCAGATGCAGTTCTCATGGTGCTTGCGTCAGAGCTCTACGATGAGAGCGATTATATCAGGGACTACGACGAGTTCCTTAAGATGGTAGAGGAAGAAAAGAAGTAATAATATGTCAGAAAAACAGATAGATGTGAGCATTTATATGCTCACATATTTTCATGAAAAATATATTCGTCAGGCCATTGAGAGCGTCCTTGCTCAGAAGACTCAGTACACCTATGAGCTCGTGATTTCCGACGACTTCTCCCAGGACGGCACAAGGGATATCCTCAAGGAGTACGCTGAGAAATATCCTGACATCATCAGGGTGAACCTCAACGAGCAGAACGTTGGAATCCCAGCAAACATCTACAAAGCTCGCTCAATGTGTAGGGGCCGCTATATCACAGCTCTTTCCGGGGATGATTACTGGATCAATGACCAGAAGATCGAAACTGAGGTCAAGTTCCTGGATGAGCATCCCCAGTACGTTGCAGCATTCAACGCAATCGAGCTTAGAATGGACGATTCAACCGTTGCCTACGACATCGTGCCAAGAGATAAGTCTCAGCTCAACAGAGAATATTCCATAAAAGACTATGAGAAATGCGAACCTCTCGGAACACACGGATTCTTTATGCGTAACTACTTCCTTACAGAAGAAGGCAGAGAGTACTTCGCTCAGGCTCAGCAGATCAGTAAATTCGTAGACGACGCAGTAGATGAAGTATTGATCTTGAAGAAAGGCCCAGTCTACATCCTTGACATCGTAACTGACGCTCACCGTGTAGTAAGTTCAGAAGGGGATAAAAAGAACTATAACTCCCGCTACTCTCGTCTTGAGAAGTTCGGCCATCACATCGGCCTTCTCAACGGCATGAGTGAGAGATGGGGAGATGAGATAGATTTCTCTGGATGGTACGCAGAGTATTACGCTACAGGATTTTTAAGCATGCTTGTTAGCAGAGATTTCAAGGGCTATAAAGAGATCATGGCAACAATTCCAGATAGATATAAGGGAATCTTCTGGAAGGCGCTTCCAAAGATGTTTAGCTTTGTATTTAATAGATTTAAACGCGTGGGGAAAGATAATGTTTAGAGGAAAAAAGATTTCACCAGTCGAGGTTTTAATAGTTACACTATTATCCACGATAGCGGTATTTGGGGTACTTTGCTTTCTTGGAACGCTTACTTCAGGCTGGCACCTTGTAGATGACCACGAATTTCTGGAAGTCACCTACATGTTCAAATATCAGGACAAGTCCCTGTTTGACGTTATAAAATGGGCACTTTCCTGGGATTCAAAGACCAGAAACAGATTTTTATACTATCCATTTAGGATTTTCGTATGTTGGCTCGTTGGAGCTGATCCATTTGTTTTATCGATCATAAAAGGAATTGAAGTAATAGTCCTTCTTGTTCTTCTTTACGCCTGCGGCAAAAAGATAACAGGTTCATTTGGTTTCTCATTACTTTTTTCATTAACATGTATGGTTGGATATCAGAGCGCAATCTGGTGGAAACTAGGTCCTGAGCACGTTCAGGCAGGCATCTGTTTTGCGGTAGCATTTTTAACACTTCTTAAATGGTTAGAAATTCCTACCAAGAAGATATACGCTATCATCAGCATAATTTTTGCAGTAGCCATGGGCTTTTTCCACGAGTCCTTTGTACTGGTAATGCCATTTTTAGCTCTTTTCCCAATATATGAAAAGATCCGTGAAAAGAGCTCTACTCTAAAAGAACTTATAAAGGCAGCAAAGACAGAATGCAAGGGCATCTGGTGGTATACCATAACACTTATGACATGCTGCATGGCAGTTCTCCTTAGTATCGTAGTAAGACTTGGCTTAAACAGCTATGACCCAGTTAGCTTTGATTCACATACATCAATCTATCAGTATGTTATGACCTTCAAAGAGTCCCTTACTGACGGGCTCAGATGGTATTGGATTTTTGGAATCGTGCTGATTGGCATCATCCTGACCTATTATGACGAGGTAAAGAGCAGGTGGCTGGATGTGATCATGCTTTTGATCTTCGCGCTTCCTCAGTTTGCACTTTATAGCAAAGAAGGAATTGCAGAAAGATACATAGTTCCTATTGTTTTTGGAATTGCAATGTTCTATATTCTTTTTGTATATAGAAATGGTTTCCTTGATGGTGGCAGAAAAAAGACCTATGTAACAGTGCTTATCATCATGCTACTTCTTAATGCCAGAGGCATGACAGTTGAGGGTGACTATTATAGATTTCGCGGGGAGTCAGTAACAAATGCGTTAGAAGTTACTGAGGACCTTACGGATAGAGGCTACAATGTTATGTGTTGCCTAGGAAATGCTAATCCTGAGGCGGATTGGACAGTAAGCATGTATCAGAAGTCTCATGGCAAGCCGGATGTCTTTTACCTGGATACGGAAAAGGGCATGGCTACAGATGTGAGACCTATGGAAAAAGATGAAAATGCTAATCTCTATGATGTTGCAGATATGGACGTAATCTACGCCTACAACCGCGACGACAGGCATTTTGTGATAGAGCCTAACATAGATTTTTCTGATTATGTGCAAAAGAAATGTGGAAGTATCGACATCTACTTCAAAAAGGAAGTAGTAGATGAGATAGGCGAAGAGTATCTGGATAACTTAAGCGTAAAACCTACAATTTACGGCATTGGGGGATAACCCAATGCCGTTTTTATTAGCCAATAAGCACTTTCTTGCCCTCAAAGGCAAAGCCATAGTGGTGTATGTCTTTCTTTGAGATGCCATTTGCAATCAGCTGAGCATCATATTTCTTTTCTTTTATCTGTTCTAGAGCTTTCTGAACCGTATCCGCTAAATCTTTTTCATCATCAGGGTCGTGGACCTTGAATTCTAGAACATAGGCTGGGAGACCATTAACTCTAGGCTCTAGGCATACATCATATCTTCCAAAGCCACTTTCCCTATTAGAAGTGATGATATATCTGTCAGCAAGATCCACCATAAGTCCCAATATGAAGCCGTGATAGAATCTTTCGGGCTCATATTTCTCAGAAGCCCTTCCGCCCACATCAAATATTGAGAAGGTGTTCAGAGCAACCTCGTTCATGAAGCGGTTCATATATTTCACATCATTAAGTAAAAGAGCTTTGATAAAGTCGTTATATTTAATATCGCTTCCCTCAAACCAGCGTTTTATCATGTTCTCAAAAGCGTGACGAACCTCAAGATTTGTAAGAGAAACCATATATCTCCTGCGGATACCAAGATCGCCCACATCAGAATCAATCTTAAGGTAGCCAGATGCTAGGAGCATACTGAATATTCCTGATTCATTTTTATCTATAAGGTTAAAGACAACTTCTTCATCAATGAGCGCTTCAATGGATTCGCCGTTTAAAAGGCTCTCCATGGCTCTTTTGACATCAACGCTACCTTCACGTATGAGTTTCTCAACTAGGGAGTTCTCACTAGTGTTGGCCCAGTAGTTATTGAGAACGCCTGAATCCAGATACTGAGTGACGGACCATGGATTGTAGATGTCACGGGCGTTACCAATCCTGAAGCCGTCATACCACTCTTTTACCAAAGGAAATGCTGAGCCTAGGCCGTGTCTTGATAATTCATGGCGAACTTCCTCTTCAGTGAAGCCAAAATCAGTATCGTAGCTAGCATTTATCATAGTGTCGACCTTGAGATTGTTGAGATCAGAGAAGATAGACTCCTTGCTGACTCTGGTAATACCGGTCATGATAGCCCTTTCAAGGTAAGGATTAGTCTTGAAGGTTGAGTTGAAAAGACTCCTGATAAATCCTGTCATCTCGTTCCAGAATCCATCAACATAGGCTTCATGTATAGGTGTGTCATATTCATCCAAAAGAACTATGGCCTTCTTGCCATAATATTTGTACATGAGCTCGCACAGGAATCTGATGGATTCGGCAGCAGTTGCATCCGACATGTCATAGCCAATCTTGTTCCAAAACTGGAGATCTAGATCTGTAACAGAAGGAGCGTCCATAAGATGCATGTTGTCACGATAGAGAGCTACAAGTGTCTGAATAATCTGTTCTCTAGCGGTCTCATAATTTTTGCCCTTAACAGATGCAAAGCTTATGAAAAGAACTGGATACTGATTGCAGAGCTTTCTATAGGAGGGAGAATCCCAAATGGAAAGTTTACTAAAAAGCTGGCTTCCATTTTGATATTTGTTTGAAAAGAAATGATCCAACATGCTAAGGTTCAAAGTCTTGCCAAATCGTCTGGGTCTGGTAATAAGAGTTACAACATCCGCATTTTCCCACCACTTTTTGATAAAGCTGGTCTTATCAACGTAAAAGTAGTTGCTCTCAATGATTGTTGCAAAATCTTGATTGCCAATGGATATCTTGCCATATGTAGGAGTATCCTCCATAAGGACATTCTCTATAGCCTCTATAGTAGAGTATCTGGGAGATTCAACTTTTCCGCCAAGTATCTTTTGGACAGAACTCAAGGAAACGCCTGACTTCTGGGCAATCTCTTCATATGTAAGCTTTGAAGCTTTCTTTTTCTTTTGTAGTTCTTGAATCTTAGTACTTGCCATAACAATCTCCGAAAAGTAGCAAAATGCAATTTGCGTAAATAAATAATAGCATAATATTGCAATTTTTAAAATGGTAAAATTGCATTATAATATACTTAACACTAACTCGAATTGTTTTCAGAAAGGAGCATCTACCATGAATACCAAAGCAATGTACAAGTTATCTTACGGATTATTCGTTTGCACTGCAGTGCAAGGCGCCAAGATGAATGGCTGCATCACTAACACCGCAATGCAGGTGGCTTCAGAACCAAACAGAATCTCAATTGCCATCAACAAGGCAAACTACACCCATGACATGGTAAAAGAGACTGGTGCCTGCAATATTTCTGTTCTCAGTAAGGATGCTTCTTTTGATATATTCAAGCACTTCGGATTTCAGTCTGGACGTGATGTAGATAAATTCGCACCAGAACTTTTAAAAGATATCGCATATAAGCTTGCAGATAATGGCATTCCATATATCACAACAGGAACTAGTGCTTATTTCTCATTAAAGGTAGACCAAGAAGTAGACCTTGGTTCACACACACTTTTCATTTGCGAACCAACTGCTATGGAAGTGCTATCAGATACTCCATCCTGCACCTACGAGTACTATCAAAATGAAATCAAGCCAAAGCCAGAAAAGGTTGGTACAACAGTCAAAGGTGAACCAGTTTGGAGATGTACAATTTGCGGTTATGAATACGTCGGTGAAGATCTGCCAGATGACTTTATCTGTCCAATATGCAAGCATGGAAAAGAAGATTTTGAGAAGCTAGTTAGATGATTCAATAGAAATAAAAAAAGGAGATGGTTTCCCGTCCATCTCCTTTTTTCTTCGTGTCATTGATAACTAGAATGATATAAATGTTTGTTTTTGAGAGAAGTAAATGAATCGTGATATTTCATTTACTCAGTACGAAACATCGATATAATATTATCAAAAAGAAATTTTGTCAAGAATTTTTTGCAAAAAAATAGGACGTTGCCATGGCACCGCCCCGTCAAAGCATTACTGCTTTTTATGTTACTTAGATTGTAACCTTAATGTTTATGATTTGTCAATGTTATGTTACATATAGTGGTCAATAATCTTGCAACAATAGTGATATGAGGTGATAAGAATATTATTATTTTTGTAAAATTCTTTGCTCTGCGTGAATCGTTTGGTGAATAATTCATAAAGCTCATCTGATCTGTGCTTTTTTATGTTACCTTGCACAACTTTGTCATAAAGATAAATTAGTGCAGTAAACTCAAGAAGTGTTCTACTCGACAATTTTTTCTGACGCTGAGAAGTTGTAATACTTGGAATGTGTTTTACAGCCAAGGTTATTTCTTGGGACGGAATACATGCTCCAGTAGTCAGATGGCACAACAAACATACATCATGAGATGCACCATTTCTTAAGCTTCTTACGAGATTTAAGGTACTCCAAGATGCTGGTAAATCGATGTTTCTAGTTTTGCAATAATATTTATAGAATTCTAACAAATCACCAAAAGTTAAGCATTCGATCAAAACCCAAGCGGGACAATCATTATAGGAAGTAATTGTTGAGATATTTTTTCCTGTTGTTTCATCATGGTTAGTGGTTATAGTAAAATATTTCTGTATTAAATTCCCAGTATGAGGAGAACATATTGAGCGTTCTAGGTTTTTGAGCACATATTTATGTGAATCCAGGAAGTGTTCTACTATGTCATAACCGTCAGTTGTAGGATCATTGTCGATTAGTTTGAGTAGCATCATACATAAACTATGTTCTATGTCGGAACACATTTTTTTTACAAGAAATCTATAATGCATATCCAAAACTGACAGTTCTTGTAAATAAGCAAAATCAAGATTCATGTATTTTCCTTTGTTTTCTCCACTCTGGTATTTTGGATAAATGAATCTATAACATGCAGTTCTTAAATAGTTATTATGATCAGTTAGAAAATCAACAGCGTCGTTCTCACTTGTATAGTTAAAGGATATTCCTTTTTCATCCTTCATTCTATGTACCAATTGATAAGGATTTAATTTTGGCTTATGATCTTTGTTGCTCATGTGTTTCTTAAGCCCTTTCGGATTATAGTATTATAATTATAGTTATTGAAATTAGAACTGTAAATATTGTCAGAATAAGCGAATGTAATAATATGTCATTATATTGGAGGTACAATAATGAAAAAGAACAACTTACTATACATTGCATTTGGAGTATTAGTGATCTTAGTAGGAATTTTTGCAATATGCACAGCCCAAACTTCAAGAAATCCTATTAAATCTACATTGCGTGGAATTGCAATGATAATCGCTGGAATAGCTGTAATAGTATTCACTATCATAGAGCAGGTGCAGAAAAAGAAATGATGAATTCTCCAGTTACAACAATCATAATCCTGATCAACATTGCCATATTCGGCCTCGTAAATACCAAGAAACTAGATGTAGGTAGCCTTGGCTCATCCTACATGATGACAATCCAAAATCACCAGTACCACCGCGTCATCACCAGCGCCTTCACCCAAAGAGAGGTCATGCACCTTTTTTGCAACATGTACTCCCTCTACAACATAGGCACAACTCTGGAACGTGCTCTGGGAAAAGAGCTGTACATACTCTTCTACGCACTCATCATGGTGGTAGGTGGTCTACTATCCGCCAGGATAAAGAAAAAGAAAAGTCCCTTCACCTTATCCATTGGAGCCTCAGGCGTTCTCTGTGGACTTTTTGGAATCTACATGGTCATAGCCTTTAGCATGTGGGGATTTGCTGGGATAAGATCAATGGTACCAACAATTGTCATTCTGGTAGCCATGACACTGTCGCCAAAGATTGATTCTGTAGGGCATTTCACAGGTCTTTTAACAGGGCTTATCTGCGGATTAGTGGTTGTGAATATGTATAGTTTTGTGGCATATTAAGTCAAAAGAGATAATGGAACATTTTTAATAGAGGAGGTACATATCATGAAGAAATCAACTTGCGAAAAAATACACACCTTGATTCTGAAGCTTCCGAGCTTTTTGGAAAAGGTAGTAGCTGCCATATTGCTGGTAGGCGTCGTCTATAGCTGCATTCAGCTGGCGATGCACGTATTTACCTTCTCAAGCCTTGACTTTGGCATATATGTGGAAGACATATTAGTAACTGCTTTCAATGCAGTTATCGTCATAGAGTTCATACGTATGCTGGTCAAACACTCCATGAATACAGTTGTAGAGGTCCTGATCTTTGCCATTGCCAGATCTCTTGTGGTTGGTCATGAAAAGACCTTGGAAACACTTGTAAGTATAGTGTGCATTGCTATATTACTGGCGTGTAGGAGATTTTTGTTCCATGATTTTGATTTTAAAGAGGAGGAGTAAGGAACAGGAAAATGAAGATACTCGATTATAAAAATTCCCTTGTAAACAGCTACAAACAGAATAAGAAAACCTTTATTTTTTACCTCGTTTTGCGAGGACTGGTAATCCTTACACTTATAAGGTGCATTTTTACCAGAAATTATGAAAGCGCAGCAATATGTGTTTTATCTTTATTGCTGTTTTTACTGCCGGCATTTTTGCAAAAGCAGATGAAGATAGAGTTTCCACCGCTTTTTCAGGCTATCATTTTTGGATTCATCTATGCTGCGGAAATTCTCGGAGAGGTAGATCATTATTATGTGATTATTCCCGGTTGGGATACCATGCTCCACACTATCAATGGATTTTTGTGTGCGGCAATAGGCTTTTCACTCATTTATCTGTTAAATCGCGGGAGTAAACATTTTAATCTATCACCGTTTTATCTGACCTTGGTAGCCTTCTGCTTTTCCATGACAGTAGGAGTAATATGGGAATTCTTTGAGTTTACTATGGATCAGTTTTTTGCCCTTGATATGCAAAAGGATTTTATAGTGCAGGAAATTGGTTCAGTGACACTTGATCCCAACAATAGTGGGATGCCTTTTGTAATCAGGGACATCACTGATACTGTAATAAACACAGCTGATGGTAAAACATATGCTGTAAATGGTGGATATCTTGATATCGGCATTATCGATACAATGAAGGATCTGTTGGTAAATCTTGTAGGGGCAGTTGTTTTTAGCATCATTGGTTATAGTACGTTGAAGTTTTCAAAGAAATCGGCTATAGCGGACAATCTTATGATTAAACCAGTTGATAAAAGCGAAGATTAGTGTCATATGTCCAAAGCTCTAGAAGAGAAAAATCACTGTTTTTTATAAAAACAGTGATTTTTTTGTGCGCAAAGTGTATAATTACACATATAAAGTGAAAAAATAGGATAGGAGATTAAAATTGACACCATATATTGCAAAAAAAATGCCATTAGAATACGAGGTTGATAAAGAACTGTTAAAACTAACATCTGAAGCCAATACGAAATATGGAGAGTATAAGGCTATGCTTAATACTCTTGAATTTGATGCGTCATATTTTTTGGATTCTGTCATACTAACTGAAAGCTATAAATCCACACAGATTGAAGGAACGCAGATTTCTCAGGACGAGATGTATTATCTAAAATACATGGAGAAAAATGATGATAGTAAAGAAATACAGAATTTAAAAAAAGCAATTTCATTTGCAGAAGAAAATTTAGACAATGGAATTAACTATGAACTAGTAAACCACATGCATGAGATATTACTTGATAGTGTTAGAGGGTCAGAAAAGACTCCTGGAAAGATAAGGACTACACAGAATTGGATCGGACCAAGGGGGTGTGATATTGATAACGCCACTTTTGTTCCGCCAATTCCAGAAGAAGTATATGGGCTTTTGATGAATTTATATGAATATATGAATAATCTGTATGTGGATCCATTTTTGATAAATGTTGCTATATCACATGCTCAATTTGAAACAATCCACGCGTACAAAGATGGTAACGGAAGATTGGGACGAGCACTTATTCCAGTTCAGATGGCAGTTTTGGATGAGACAATGCCAATATTGTTTTTGTCAGAAATAATCGAGTTATATAAACCTTCTTATCAGCGTAATTTAATGGAACTGAGGAGAGGTAATGTTATAGGCTATATTAAGTTTTTTTTACAGTGTGTAATAGATCAATGTACATCATATGTATACAAGATTGACCGAATAAAAAAGATCTATAAAGAAGACATGGAAACTATAAAGAAAATAAAGGGCAATTCTGTTTATAGGATTATGCCAGCAATTAGCAAACAGATCGTATTTACCAAGAAGGAAATCGTAGAATCATCTGGAGTATCTGTAAATGCTGTTTCTAAAATTATAGACCAGCTAGTTGATCTAGGAATATTGATTAAAGACACTAGTGTTATGAAAAAGGGCTATAGGTATCAAAAGATTTATGAAATATTTGTGGCAGATAGCTCTGTGTAATATTGGATATTTAGACATCACCCCACCATCAACAAACACTTATAGGACAAAACCATGACCCATAAATACTTCAAATCCCTTCAAATACTAAGAGCCCTTGCGTTCTTATCCATATTCTTCTTCCACGTGACAGTACTGGACGATACCTTCTCCAGATGGAGCATCACAGTATTCCTCATGCTCAGTGGCTTCCTGAACGCTCTTCACGGATATGAAAAAGATATAAAGGCAGACGTACGTAGCTCCTGGGAATATGCCACAAGAAAAATAAAAAAGCTCTATCCCCTGCACCTTGTGATGCTGGTAGTAGCCCTTGGACTCTATATGTACAGCTTCAGAGCAGAGCTAATGCAAAACTTCAAGTTCAGAATCGTGACAGAGAGCCTTAAGATATTATCAAACATCCTTCTGGTATCTGACTGGGGCCCAAAGAGCGGCTGGTGGTATAACGTATTTAGCGAATACAATATAGTTACGTGGTATCTGTCACTGAGCCTTCTGCTCTTTATCCTAACGCCATTAATCCTGGGCATAATGCATAGGCTATATGACAACAAGAGAAGTAACAACTTTTGGAGCAGACCTCTTATAGTTTCGATTGCTATATACCTGGTGACTATAGTCATTAATCTAACCTTGGTAAAAGAGCTTGGACCATCAGGAGCTTTCCTCTATACCTATGAATCTCCCATATCCAGAATAGGCGACTATCTAATAGCTCTACAATTAGGATACATATACTTGCACTCGCAGCAGGAAAAAGACATTAAGGAAAACAGTAAGCTTGCAGCCACAGCAGTAGTTTTGTCCATATTGTTGTCCTGCGCACTAATTTACCTTGGTACTTCTGTTTTATCAGAAAACAGTAAATGGGTCGTTTCAACAGGATTCTATTTCACTATTCCTACAGCAATACTTATCTATTACCTTGCAAAGACTGAAGATAAGATCAGTAAACGCCTTGATTCAGGTAAAGCTATAAAGGCGGTTACAGAAAAGGTACTATACCTGGGAACAATTTCCCAATATGCATTCCTGATTCACGTTTCCGTGATCAATCTCGTCCATGGAGTGTATAGTAAGGTTGGAGATGTGAATATTTGGGTGTGGAGTGTCGTGGCGTTTGGGATTACGATTAGTTCTGCATGTTTGGTACAAGAGAAAAAATAAAAGTAATCATATCAATATGACTTAGTTAAGCGATGCGGATGCATCGCTTTTATTATCAAATAGAATAATTTTGAAAGCTTTTTAGAAAACAGAAAACTGATTATATTAGCTACTAATAAGCATCAAGGGAAAAAGAAATATAATTGAAAATATTACTTATATGTAATATTATTATAATACACTATTGTGTAGAGAGGAGGTTGTATGGTTGGAGCTAGAATGCATAGAAATTGAAGGCTGTGAAGAAATCTATATGATTTCAAGTGTGAAAAAGGAGTTTTCAAAAGCTGTTAGTGAAAATTGGAAAGATAATCCGCCTTGGCAAAGATATCAGAAAAAGTTGATAGGTGACTTGGTTGTACTTCAAGCTGATAAAGAGAAAGCAATAGAATTAGCAAGCTTTCAAAAAGTAGATGGCGAAGATAATTTATATAGCATAAGACATCCTGAGGGTAAGAAAAATGTTAGGGTTCTATATTCAATAACTGATGACCGAGAGATTGTTCTATTAACAGCTTTTTTGGAGAACAACACTAATGATTATAAATTGGCAATTAGAAGGGCAAAAGTAAGAATGAAGTGGCTATATAGCGACTGACAGACACTTGCTATATATCTGAAGAGGGAATAAGAATGGGAATACAAGAAAAAATTAAAAACGCAAAAAAAAGTAACTGGTTAACAAAAGGATTATCTGATGTAGAGATAAAGAGCATTACTGAATTAGCATTGATCTCATCTACAATTGAGAGAAGAAGGATTGAAATGGGAATGACGCAGGTTGAGTTTGCTGAGTATATGGGTGTTACTCAAGGAATGGTGTCTAAATGGGAAAGCAGAGAGTACAATTTCACGATAAAAACACTGAATGAAATATGTTGCAAGCTTGATTTGGAGTTCAAGCCATACTTGAATAGGAAGATTACTAGAGAGAGTTTTTCTGTTATGCATATGAACACAAAAAACAATTATGTTCCAAGCAGAGAAAAACTAGAATGGGCTAGTAAAATGAAATCAAATAAGGAAGGAGCAATTGCTTGACATGAAGCTTAATAATGTTGCTAAGGGCATTAACCTAATTGGTACATCGGTTACTGAGCTTAAAGTTGATAATAACCTTATTGATTTAGGAACAGATGCAAAGAAGTCTTTTGGGTTATCTGTACATAAACCCAAAAAAGAAGTTGTTGGTAATAGTTTTTTTTATACGGTGAGAATTACCATTGATGTACAAATTGAAAAAGATGATAATGTTGAAACAAAGATAAAAATGGATTTAGAAGGAGCTTTTGAACCAGAAGCGGATATACATGAAAAGGATTTTGAAACGCTTGTTGCTATTAATGGAGTTGCGGCATTGATTGGTATTGCAAGAGGAAAGATTGAAGCTATAAGTGCGACTTTATTTAATACAGGTAAGATATCAATTCCATTTGTCAATGTCATTGAATATTATGATGAAATTAAGAATGCAAAGAAAAAAAATATGTGATTTGTGTACCTTTTTATGGTCCTATGTCAATAAAAAGTACAAATTAAAATGAGAGGTTTACCTGCTTATGCAGCAGGTGTAACCATAACCCTCTCATATAGTTCTTCAAATTCGTTAGGAGACATATAGTCATAGTGGCTGTGAATCCTAACGGTGTTATAAAAGGTTTCGATATACTCGAATACAAGCCTATATGCGTGCTTGTAGTTGATAATAGAAAAGCGGTTAAGCCCCTTCCTTTTAATCAAGGAATGGAAGGATTCTATGCAGGCATTATCGTATGGATAACCGCTATGGGAATAGGAATAGCTACGCTGCATCTTTTCAGTAGCCTCACGCCATGCGCTTGAAACGTATTGGCTTCCGCAATCTGAATGGATTATCAAAGGCAGATCTGTGTTGCGGCAGGCTTTTGCCTTATTTATGGTTTCAATTACTGTAGATACCTCCATGGTATCTGCAAGGGTCCAGGCAATGATTTTCCTGGCAAATAAGTCCATGACGCAGTTGAGATATACAAAGCCGTCCTGAGTCCATATATATGTGATATCAGTACACCAGACTGCGTTAGGACGCTCTGGATTAAACTGTTCATCAAGAATATTGTGAAGTTCATTGCTAAAATCAGAATCTCTGGTTGTGGTAGTCCAAGGTTTGATCCATTGAGCTTTAATCCCCATTTCGCGCATGTATTTGCCTACTGTGCGTTCTGAAATGGTCTCACCGGATTTGCGTAGTTCCTGAGTTATTTTAGTTGCTCCGTAGTTCTGTTTAGAATCATCATAGATTTGCTGGATTTCCTTTTTACAGTTTCTTTTTGCTGTTTTGAAGGAGAGACTTTTCAATTGAGGAAAGCTTTATATCCAGAGCGAGACACGACAAGAAATTTCAGCATTCCAGAGATAGAGACGCGACGTTTTGTAACTTTAGATGCCTCTACATTAGCAGTAACCTCGGTATGTATGGCTTCTGCTAGTTGTTTCCTAGAATGCTGATGGCTTTTTTTTAACACATCAAGTGCATCCTGAGCATCACGTAATTCACGTTTAAGACGAGCTATTTCCTTTGCTTCGTCAGATGAGTAGTTACCTGATTCTCTAGTAGGGATATCACCATCATTATCTTTGAACTGGGCTTCCCACCTTGCTAAGGTGCTGGTACCTATTCCGAGATTCTTGGCACATTCAACCTGTGTGAGATCAAGATGTTCCTTGCGATAGTTGACAGCATCCAACTTGAACTGCTTTGTGTGTTGTTTGTTTTTTCTTGACATAATGAGTTCCTCCTCTTGTATTATATGCTATCTAAGGGATTAACTCATTTTAAAATGTACGAATTAGATGCTAACACTAGTAGTATTTTCTTACCAATATCATAGTATTGCTAAGAAATTATTGCAGGTGCGGTGCAAGATTTATAAATAACACGAGGTGGTCCGAATGATTTATATACCTAGAACTACAAAGTGGCTAAAAAGAGAGTCCGGTCTAATAACGCCAATGACGAAGATAGAAGAGCAAGCAGATTTTTATCTTCAGAATTATGATGTTATTTCGAAATATGTATGTAATCATACTGGAGGTCATAAAGAGTTTTTGGATAAGGCTGTCACAAAGCCATATAGGTGTAGGTTTTGTGGAAAATCTGAACCAGAAGTCAAATTTACAGATGATGCACATGCAATATCAGAGTTAATAGGAAACAAATCATTATTCTTGAAATCAGAATGCGAAGCGTGTAACAAAAAATTCGGAAGGATATATGAAGATCAGTTTGCGAAGTATCTAGGACCTGGTCGAACAGTTACGCAGACAAAAGGGAAAAATGGAATCCCGTCATACAAAACGGTGGATGGCAAATTCCGTATGGATGTTACGGACAAAGGTTTTGTGATACAGGAAGTAGCAGGTAATGGTCGTCTTGATTTTTCAAATGGGGAGATACAGCTACAGTTGGTTAAGGATACATATATTCCGCTGAATGCATTTAAGGCACTGGTTTTCATGGCATTATCAGTCATTCCTGAAAATGAAGTTTCAGCCTTTGATGAAACAATAAGATGGCTGAATGGAGAAGAGATATGTTTTAATATGAAAATCTATTCACAATATGTTATGGAAAGGTTTATTGCTGGAGCAAAACCATTGCCTTTGAGTGCTGTTGTATTGAGAAGAAAGTATGGCAAAGAAGTGCCATACAGCATCTTTTCATTAGAATTTGATAATTATGGTTTCCAGATTGTTGTGCCATGTCCCAAGGAGGATTATAGGCTTGATGGAAAGACAATTACTATACATGCTTTACCATCAATGATTGATATTGATGAAGAATTAAAGAATCGAAAACAGAGTTTCGCTATTAGAGATTGGAGCAGTAACAAGCCTTTGAGGGGCGAGTCGTTTGAGATGAATCTACATTACGAGTATCGAGAGGAGATTACCGGAAAGTATTCAGATGTTGCAGATATGGCAAAGCAAGAAGGCGTAAAGCCGTTGAAACCGAAGGGGTGAATGAGAGAATGGATAATGGAATTATTAAACTTCCATACGAAATAGATTCTGATTCAGAATACAAAAAGGCATTTGTCAAATGCATGGATAAGTATATGAGCTGGGCTGTTAACTTCTTAGAAAGGAATGAAGGCTTTACAAAGTATCTCTCAGAGGATGAGAAGGATGGTATTATTAAGGCAATAGTAACAGATGGCGGCATTATTAAGAACTGCATTAAGCTGTATTGTTCTGGAGATATAGTTTCGGCTTCTCTTAGGATTAAGAGACTTCTTGCCAGAATTATAGAAGAAGATAAGGGAACGGGATTTATAAAGTCAGATTTAGACAAGAATTATTGCTCTAGGATGTCAGCTAATTATCCATTTTTATATGGAGAAGAGAATAAGAGGTATATTGAGCGATTACTTGAGCATGATCTGACTTTCTTTAGAGCAAGAACCGATTACTTTCTTGATTATAAGGAAATGTATCATATTCCACTTGATAAACGGGATCTTGTAGGCACAGAAAGGTTTAGTGTTCCAGGAATACCTTGTTTTTATATGGGCTCATCAATATATGATATATGGCTAGAAATGGGACGGCCTGCATATAGTGATTTTAATGTGTCTGCAATCAAGCTGACAGAAAGTGGTAAAAAGCTACAAATCCTTAATCTTACAGCAAATCCATACCTATTGTTTGGGGTAAATAACATTTCTGGAAATGAGGATGAGATAGAGAACAATGTATCACTTGTAAGAGCGTTATTAAGGATTTATCCTTTGGTAATAGCTACGTCTATAAGAAACAAGTCACCAAGAGGGAAATTCCGTTCAGACTACATCATATCTCATCTTATTATGATGAGTATCAAGGATCTTGGGATAGATGGGGTAGCTTATTTATCGAAGAGGATTGAAAACCATGGTGAAGATTATGCTATGCCACAGTTAGTAAACATTGCGCTTCCGGCATTTGAGGAATCTAAGATTAACAAGAAGTATGGCACCATATGCGAAAAAATAGAGATTACAAGAGCAGCTAATTATGAGGAATTTCTTAGTTTAGAATTGGGAGCTGGAGAGAGAAATGATAAGGCGAGCTATTTTGCGAAAACATTTGTTGAACCTGGATATCATAATATAGCGAATGGAATAGTAGTATCAGGAAGATATGTTGATTATCATGATACAGGATTTTATCGATTTGAGAATCATGTTTGCTCGATGAAGTTTCATGAACTGACAAACTCATAAATTGATAGGATAATCCAATGCAGACATAATTATTGGGGGGACAAGATAAAATGAGTTCACATGTAATACAAGGTAATCATCCAAATGATAAGGATACAAGGACTCTGATATCAAAGCGATATAAGAGAATAACAAAGGCTGTGAATGAAGAGTTTTGGGATAGTAGTTCTGAGACTGCTCATAGTAGATATGTTGGATCTTATGGTAGAGGGACTGCAATAAACACCAGCGATTTAGATGTTCTGATTGAGCTCCCTAGAGAGGAGTATGATCATTTTGCATCTCTTTACGGAAATGGACAATCAAGACTTCTTCAAGCAGTGAAAGATGCTATTCTCGATACTTATCCGAATACGGATATTAAAGGCGATGGTCAGGTTGTGGTGGTTAATTTCAGCGATGATATGAAGTTTGAAATATTGCCAGCATTTCAAAACCTGAACATTTTGGGAGCATGGGATGGAACATACAAATATCCAGATACCCATATGGGAGGAAATTGGATGACTACAAATCCTAAAGCTGAACAAGATGCTATAGACGAAAAGGATGACTATGATCATGCTAATGGACTACTTACGGATACTTGTAAGCATATTAGGTATATAAAATCAGAATATTATTCGAGCTACCATCTTTCAGGTATTCTTATTGACTCATTTGTATATGATGCTATAGGTTGGTGGCATTGGCTGAGAAACGACGAGGAAAAGAGCAATGGCTATGGGAAGTATTACGAAGAAACTCTGCTAGATCTTTATAATAGTGTTTCATCTTACTATGTGCCAACATTGTATGCTCCAGGAAGCGGCATGAAAGTATCATGTGATGATTGGGATGTTCTCGGAAAAATACTAAAAAGGATGGTATAGTTTTATGAGTGGAGATAATGATTCCTTGAAATTGAAAGATCAAATTATTGAAGCAGCAGGAAATGTCCAATATACTTATATGGCCCATTGGAATATTGTTAATAGGCTTAAGAAGAACTATTGGATTATCAAGGTTGCGCAGATTGTGCTTACTGCATTATCAGCAGGAGGGTTTCTTGCATCGTTTTTTTCAGGTATCACGAAATTGAGCTGGATTGGTGGATTGACATCAGCTGTGGCATTAGGAATTAATCTTTACATGCTGAATTTTAATTTACCTGACAATATTAAGCAGCATACTGATGCAGCTAATGACTTATGGGAAGTAAGAGAGCAATATAAGTCACTGATTGTTGATTTTGATTGCATTGATAATGCTGAAGCCAGAAGTAGAAGAGATGATCTTATTAGGACGGTTAGCAATATCAACAAGAAATATCCTGGAACAGATGCTAGGAGTTTTAAGGAAGCCCAGGATAACCTTGGAAATTATATATTTGCTAAAGGCGAAGCAGCGAATGTCATCAACATTGGGGACAAGGAAGGATAATGAATTATAGATTCTTGCTTTTTTTCTTTTAATTTATCCGGCCTGTATACCTACATTATCGTCCGAGTTAAAGTCTGGATTATCTGAAGATGCATCGGAGTTTTCATTATCTGAAGCCCCGATTGGCATTACCTCTGATGGCTTTTTTTAACACATCAAGTGCATCCTGAGCATCACGTAATTCACGTTTAAGATGAGCTATTTCCTTTGCTTCGTCAGATGAGTAGTTACCTGATCCTCTGGTAGGGATATCACCATCATTATCTTTGAACTGGGCTTCCCACCTTGCTAAGGTGCTGGTACCTATTCCGAGATTCTTGGCACATTCAACCTGTGTGAGATCAGGATGTTCCTTGCGATAGTTGACAGCATCCAACTTGAACTGCTTTGTGTGTTGTTTGTTTTTTCTTGACATAATGAGTCCCTCCTCTTGTATTATATGCTATCTAAGGGATTAACTCATTTTAAAATGTACTAATTAGATGCTAACACTATGATGAACTTAAGTACACAATTGAGGCTTTAATGAGAGTGCTTAATTATTGCGGGTATATCGCGGAGAAGAATGAGAGGGCGGCTGTATCTTCAACGCATGATACTACACATTGCGTTTATGGAACTGCTTGTGATGGTATAATTACTATGGATAAGAGATTTGCGAGGAAATGTCAGGCAGTCTACTACTAAATTGGAGTCACAACAAAAGTTCTTTATTGTGATAAGCCAGATTCTTTTTTGATAGACATACAAGCGTTGGGAAGTGGGCTTAGAAAGAATAGAGAGAAAAATAACGTATCTTCAGAACAGGAATGACATAGGATAATAAATATAATATAACCTATCCTCTATCAAAGCTAAGAAGATACAGGATGAATTTCCATGTTTTGATTCTGTTGTAAACGTCAAAGAAATAGTAATATAGTAACCGATATGATAATACAGTTTATATTGTGAGAGATTTATTTGGAGGAACTAAGGATGAAAAAATCTCATTATATGTTTATAGTTATCGCGGGGGTTTATTTTCTCGTAGCGATGACAAACCTTTTTGGCATATTAAATGTTGGGAACAATATATTTATGGCGCTATCTTTATCTGCATTGCTCTTATCTATTAGTGATTTTTTCTATAAATCATTGATGATATTGGAAAACGATAACATATTTCAGTGTGAGTTACAGGTAATGATTAAATTTTTGGAGCAGAAAGAGGCGGCTGATGTTGTTAGCCCACTTATTCTCATTGATAATTATATTGGAAACTTGAAGATGATAAAAGGGTATGATCCTAAGTATGTATTTGTTAATCCGGCAGAGTTTAGTAAGACAAAGCGATATAAATTTACTTATTTATTGGCAATTGCATTCTTTGTTTTGGGTATTATGGTTTTTATTTTCATACCATTTATAAATGTAGATCTCATCAATGAGAGAGAAGTGGCTTCTATTACATTATTTGCATTTGCTATTATGATGCTGTGCATGTATTTGGATGAAAAGAATATAGATATACAGACTACAAGTGCTGAAATTGTTGGCGTGAAATATCCTGAGGTACGAAGAGCTTTTTCAGATTTTGATTCGTATTGTTTTGAATGCTACCGATATAAGAAAGAAAAAGAGTGATGATAAAAACTATGGTTCTGAGAATCACTAGTCTGCTTTATCACAACACAAGGTGTATTCTGTAGAATTGTACTTTCAAATTATCAAGTAATAGGTATTGTATAGTAGATAATATAATGTATTGATCCTAAAGAAGTGTTTTAAATCTAGAGGATGCTGGTTTTACCAACAATTATGAGCTAGTGAATCGCTACAATAGCAAGTGATGTAGATTATGATTGGAAATAAACAGTATGATGAGTGGGAAATATATTTCTTTTAAATTGAAATAGAATATCAACGATGGCTGATTCTGACAGATGAGAATTAATAGTCGTCGCATTTGGTACGTTGTTTAGTGAATGATTAAATAAACAGCTTAGTGATTAGATGTGTACAGTTTGCTACAAACATTAGATAATAGTATAATTGAAGCGGCGCACTAGCGCCGCTTCATTCGTTATAACCACCCAAAAACACGAACAAAACCAACCAAAAGGATAAAATATATACCATGATAACCCTTCGTCCATTACAGCTCTCCGACGCTCCTCTCATGCTCGAGTGGATGCACGATCACGAGCTGGTAAAAGATTTGCATAAAGACTTCAGTTCCATGACAATCGAGAACTGTGATAACTTCATAAATAAAGCACAGGATGATAAGAACAACCTTCACTTAGCCATAGCGCTCCTCGAAGCCGATACAGTTAATTCAACCATTGCGGAAGCCGACATCCCTAACTTAGCCTCCGACGGCACCTACCTCGGCACTGCCAGCCTCAAAGACATCGACACCACCCTCGGAATAGCAGAGTTCGGCATCGTCATTCGTCGCTGTGCAACGGGCAAAGGCTACTCCATCGAAGCCATGAAACAGATCCTAAACAAAGGCTTCAAAGACCTTCACCTTCGCCAAATATACTGGTGCGTCGATTCCGAGAACAAACGCGCCCTCAGATTCTATGACAAGAACGGTTACAACCGCGTAAACCTCAAAGATTATTCCGTCCTCTACACCCACATCGTAGAGTCCGGCGACTACGAGCAAGACAAGATAGATAGCTATGTCTGGTACATAGCAGAGGAACAGTAATGGCAAACGATTACATACTAGAAGTCTCCTGGGGCTGCCCCTCCGAAAAGTGGCCCATAAACGGACTATTCCAATTTGACCAGGCCAAGGCCATCAGCGACTCCGGTAAAAGAGTCGTTTTCTTAGCTTTAGACCTTCGCTCAATCCGTAGATGCCGCAAATGGGGGCTCAATAAATTCAGCAAAAACGGCATAGACGTCTATGAGTATAACTTCCCATTAGGCGGTTTCAAACCATCAATCAAGTATGCAGTTCAGGACTATGCCTTCCGCCGCAGCATCAAGACTATAGTAAAAGAACTGGGGCATCCGTCCTGTGTTCACATCCATTGCTGTCAGCAAGCTATCTCCGTATCGGATTATTGCCTTGCCAACAACATTCCATACATAATTACAGAGCATATAACACCTTTGAACGAAGGTGAAGCAATAGAGCAAAGAAAAAAAGAAACCCTAGAGCATGCTAAACAGCTTATCTGTGTCAGCAACGCCTTAGCAAAAGATATGAAGAACACCTATGGTGTAGATTCAGTAGTAATCCCAAACATCGTAGACCTCACTGAATTCAAATACATTCCAAAGCAGAAAACAGACACCTTCAGATTTCTATCTGCCGCCAGCGTGAACTACGGCAAAGGATTCGATGTTCTCGTCAAGGCCTATGCCAAGTTCCTAGAGGATGCAAAAGATCTTTCAACGTCAGGATATAAAGATACGCACCTTACAATTATGGGCGATGGTCCTGAACTAAACAACATAAAAGAGCTTGCAAACTCTCTGGGGATATCCGATAAGATTACCTTTACCGGTTCATACATCAGATCTGATTTTGCAAAAGAGCTAGCAAAAAGCGATTGCTTCGTTCTTCCAAGTCGTTCAGAGACATTCGGAATTGTTTACATTGAAGCTCTTGCAACTGGGACTCCTGTAATTGCTACAAGATGTGGCGGACCAGAAGATTTTGTGAATGAAGAGAATGGTATGTTAGTGGATGTTGATGATGTAGATGGATTATCTGGAAAAATACAAAAGATGCTATCTACAGCGCATATATATGATTTAGAGAAGACATCCACTGAATGCATATCAAAATACTCATCTAGAAATGTAGCTGATCAAATAGTTACCAATTTGAAATAATAAATTAAAGGATTGCTAATGGATACATCAGTAAAAATCTCAATAATAACCCCAACATACAACAGTGCCAAGACTGTCCGTGACACCTTAAACTCCGTCCTGGCCCAGAACTACACAAACCTCGAGCACATCATCGTCGACGGCAAGTCCACTGATGACACACTCGCCATCGTAAATGAATACAAAGAAAAAGCTCCATACGAAGTCAGAATCGTATCCGAGAAAGATAATGGCATCTACGACGCTATGAACAAAGGCATAGGCCTTGCCACTGGCGAACTCGTCGGAATCATCAACTCTGATGACTGGTACGAGCCAGATGCCATCGAAAAGACCCTCAGGACATATCAGCACCAGAAGTACGAAATCGTCTATGGCATGATCAGAATCTATCAGGACGAAAAGATAAGTGAAATCCAGTTCTATAGCCACGAGTTCATGCTGCAGCACATGATCTGCCATCCTTCATGCTTCGTAACCAAAGCAACCTACGAAGATTTAGGAACTTTCGACCTCAAGTATCGCTCATCCTCAGATTATGATTGGATGTTAAAAAGATATTCCGAAGGCAAGACCACGTTCTCAACCAATTATGACATGATTGCCAACATGAGAGCTGGTGGCATGTCAGGATCCAACCTTGGCTACAGAGAGACGCTGAAACTTCAACTGGAATATCATCAGATTCCAAAATCATATTTCTGGTTCTATACAATAAAAAGCCATATTGGAGATATAGTGAGAAAAATTCACAGTGTGAGATTCTAATTCATAGGATGCATTTTGCAAATAAAAGGGGGAAATGATGGCTAGTTATTTGGAGGTAAAAAAGTATATTTTTCAGATATTGGGGGCGAATGATGAAGAACAAATAACTGAAGATTCGGATCTTTACATATCTGTAGGTTATACTAGTTACAATGATGAGGAAAGAAAGGTTATTCCTAATGAGCTACTTAAAAAAGCATATTTAAAAATGAAAAAACAAAAATGTGAGGGTATGCTATTATATTCAGATACAAGATTTGAGGTTGCTACTTGGGTAAAATGGCTTAGACCGGACAAGGAGGAAAATATCGATGATACAGTAAATGGGATTAAATACTCATTAGGAGTTGCTTCTCTCGAATATATTATGATGGTTTGTAATCAGATGTGCGATACCATGGGTGATAAAAAAGATGACCCTAGAGCAATGAGATTTATGCGGAGAGCAGCAATTTATCGAGGCGATGTTGAAGGGTATTTTTCTAGAGTTTTTGGTATAAGAACAATTACGATCAAATCTGAAAAAAGTAAAAAGCTAGAACAATTTAATCAGTATTGCAGTTCTTTTGAGTATCTTTATATGTATAAAACGCGTTATTCTATTATGAGGATAGGGGATGTTTCGGATTTGTTTGTGAGGCGTATAAGCGGTAGAAATAGGGTTCGAATGCTTGATGAACCGCCGCGAAGGACTGTGAATCAAGAGACAATGGAGTTTTATGCGATGGCGTTGGATGCTGATGATCCATTTACTGCGTATATATCGTTCTATCATGTTCTTGAATATTATTTTAGTGAGGTATATAAAAGAAAAATAATATCAGAAATGAAGGATAAACTTACTAATCCCAGCTTTTCATATAAGAATGAATCAAAACTATATGATTTAGCAAAGTGGATTGGCAAAAAAATGAAAAATGATGAGGAGAATGGACGCGGGAATGAACTGGAATCATTAAAATATGTTTTGGAAGAATATGTTCCGATATCAAGTCTTTTGATGGCATTAGATGAATGGGATGAAGGACTTAAGGAAAGGTATGCGTCTAAGAATGTTAGTTTTTCTGGTAATAGTAAGGATATAGTTGCGTGGAAGGATAATGATGGCGTATATACAAATTTGGCAAATCGAATATATAGCACCCGCAACGCATTGGTGCATTCAAAAAGTGAACTTCCTGAAAAGCAGTATAAACCTCGAAAACATCGGATGGAATTATTGCAGGAATTGCCTTTGATTCAAATAATAGCAGAGTTGATTATATTCAAGGATGGTGGTGCGCTTTAATGCTATTTTAGTGTATCTGTGGAAAACTGTTCTAACAAAAGATGCATATGGTACTTTAACTAACTAAAAACAGATAGAATGATACTCCAGAGCGGTATGGTAGAGTGTGATATAATTATTATAGTGAGATGGATCAAAATATTATTAAAAGGGGGATGATGCGCTAAGCATCTAATTGGGGATATGTTTTGCTCCATATAGGTTCAATATCACAGTATGCTTTTTTGATACATGTTCCAATAATAAACTTTATTCATGGAGTTTATTCAAGGCTTGGAAATGTGAATTTAGCTATTTGGAGTGTTATTTCTTTCATAATTACCATGGTTTTATCTGAACTAGTTTTTGTTAGAAAAAAATAATCTTGATAAATAATATCAGATTGAGTTTTGGATAGTTTAATATGCTATTTGTCTTGGATAATTTGGAAACGATAAATACTGAGGATATTAAAGGCTTTTTAGACAGATTTACTGAGTATGGAAAGGTTTTGATTGCATTAAGAGTAGGATTAGGTGAAATGGAACATCGTTATAAAATGGGAGGAATGAGTAAAAATGATGTTCTAGAATATATGAATTATATTAAGGTGGTAAAGGGCTTGGGGCTAAAAAAATTCGAAAGGTATATCAATAGGGGTGACAATGCAGAAAGCTGTACTTTTATGTGGGATTAAGGTGATACAAAATAATAGACTAATATGAATTGAAAATAAAAATGGTATAATATTTTTGCTTTTTATGATAAACTCGTTAGGTTATATGATATTATACAATTGTAGGTTGGTCTTTTTTGAGGTTAGAAAACAATGGGTAAACTGCAAGTTCCGGAATATGTTAAAGAAATACGAAAAAATATTAGAAATGATAGTTACATACCAGAGGCTGTAAAAATTATCTTAGCGCAGAATGGAATCGACAAATATCCTATCAATGTCTTTGATATAGCCAAAAAACTTAGCTTTGCCATAAAATACGCTTCTTTTCAAGATGACGCCATTTCTGGTATTTTGTGGGATGGGATAGAGCCGATTAGTGTTGAGGGTGAGCAGTATCAAAGAGTTATCTTTGTCAAAAAAGATGAAATTCCTCAGAGGCAAATGTTTACAGTCGCACATGAGATTGGACATTTTATGTTACATTGCAATGATGAATCTAATTTCTATGAAAGGTATATGACAAAAAATAGCAATGTTTCTAAAGAACAGAAAGAAATGGAAGATAAAGCAGATTTTTTTGCTGCCAATCTAATATTACCTGAAGATATTTTACACAGATATATATTAGTAAATAAACTGGAGAATATTGATGAAATAGTTAATAAAGTCTCTTCTGATTTTTTTGTAGAAAAAGAGACAATCGAGAGAAGGTTGGAAGAGATAGGATATGCCCAGTAAAGAAGAAAAAATAGATGTCGTAATTAGCAATAGTGTAGCTGCTTCGGATGTTCCTAATGACATTACGAGTGTGGTAGCTGATGATGGTGGATCATCAAACCCAGAAAAGCAAATATCAAAAGAATCAAGAGAGATAAAAAGCTTATTTGAAGAATCATACATGAAGATGGACGAAAAGTTCATTGAGTATTTGGATGTTTTTACTAACGCAATGAAAAAGAGTGAAGAGGCAAAGACATCGTTAAAAAAGCATTTCTTTTGGGTGATAATGGGTATATTGATGCTTATCGTTATTTCATTATGTTTTGTTTGTATAGTAGCTGTTATAAAAGGGGTGAATGATCCTAAAACTGTTGTTGCAATAGGTGGGATGCTTATTGAAAGCGCAGCGGCAATATGGGTTTTACCTAAAATTATAGCGAAATATTTGTTTAATAAAAAAGAAGAAAAACATAGAATGAAGATTATTCAGTCTATGCAGGATTATAATGATCATAAGAAAAAAGAAAAGCAAGAGTTGTAAAGTGCACTGATTTGGAATTACCAAAGAATATAAGAATTAGTTTGGGGTCTGGAGTTGTTTTCAGGCCTTTTTTATGCGTTTACAATAAATTCAGTGATGTATGCCCTATTTATCAAGAATAGTTCTAAAATGATTCAGCGGATAAGCGATGTACAAAAGTTCATAATGGATTTATATAATGTAGCGCGAGTATGTGATTTGTGAACATGCTGATGATAGTGTAAGACGTAAAATCGAGATATATGATAAAAATATGGCAGTTACTAGTAATATGTCGATGTGAATGGTATTTGTTGCAATGTTTAAAGCGTAAGGTTATTAGGAGGTGTTTATGGCATCTATAGCAAGAATGTGGAATCCATCAGGGAAACAAGTTAAAGCAACCGACGTATATAGCAAAATACCGTTTTACTGTAATAATGAAGGCTGTACTGCGAAAATGACAATAGTGTCAATGGGGGATGCTTCTGCACATTTTAGAAGTATAAGACGAGCTGATCATGCATATGCAGAATGCCTTCGTGAAGATGTTGTCTATAACAAAGATGCCTATGATGATGATAAGTTTTTATATAATGACTTCAAAGAACGTATAATGCGAGGAAATGATAATCCTCGAGAACATGGTCATATTGATGGAGGTGGGGGAGCTGTTGGAAGTGGTTCTAGAATTCCACCTATGACACTAAAAACAATATATGCGTCGTATATAGATGCTATGAGTAATCCAAGTGCTAGAATTGGAGATAGCTCATTTGGAGAATTTATGCGCTGCAAAGAAAATTACATGGATTTTGTTATGAATCCAGAGGGTTTTTATGTTGTTGAGACTACATGTTTTCATAAGGTGAAGGACGAATTAGCTTTTTTGCTTAATATACCTATGTATAAACCTGGTCAGAAATGTTATCACGTTAAAGTTAATTTTACGAATAAAAAAGATTTTTGGCATGTGCATAAACACTATAAGAGCTTGCGTCCAAAGTATCTTGGTATCATGTTAGTAGCTAATGAATGGAAGAAAGTGGATGGAAATCCAGATTATTTTGCTGAATGTACAATTACAAAAGCGTCCCAGCATGCGTATATTTAATGTCACCATAAATAAGGCTACGCATAAATATGGCATAATAAAATGAGTGCTATACGTTAGTAGTTTTGGCTAATTATATAAGGCTAACTACATAGATGAGGGTTAAATTATCTGTTATAGACTATATATTCAGAAGATGGCATAATATGCCATCTTTTTTGCTTTTATAAGCGCTAAATTTTCTAGGTGCTAGTGCGTTTTGTATCATTATTTCAATCATGTGACTTATTAGAAAACATCTTTTATCAAAGAAATGAATTTAGGCTATTAACTTAATTGAAAATCAATATATTTAAAAATGCTAAAGAGATATGCTTATTATAATTGAATGAAAGTGGTAGTTTGTAGGCTAGTACAGAATTCCATACAGAATCTCTTTGTGATAGAATAAATTGTGCTTTGAATACTATTTTTGGATAGACTTATATATAATCGATAAAAAAGGAAGAATATGGATAAGATACGCTTTGAAGATGATTATATTTTTAGAAATAATAGACTGATTACAAGTTCTCCAGACATTGCACTTACAGAATTAGTTGCTAATGCATGGGATGCAGGGGCTTTAAATGTGGAAATAAAGATTCCTGTTAGTGAGGATGATAAATATATTTGCGTTTCTGATGATGGGTGCGGAATGACTGATGATGAATTTTTGGAAAGATGGATGACGTTAAATTATAATCGTGAAAAGCATCAAGGTAAAAAAGTTATTTTTCCAGATATTAAGAATGCAGTAGTTGCTCCAAGAATAGCATTTGGAAGAAATGGCGTTGGAAGGCACGGGATGCTTTGCTTTTCTAACAAATATGAGGTTGAAACATGGAAAAATGGTGTTGGATGTAGATATTCTATTGCTGTAACATCTGGTAATATGCCATATAAAATTGTTTCAAAGGATAGTATAGAACGAAAAGGACATGGAACAGTTGTAAGTACGTATGTTGAAAGAAATCATCCTGATTTAGAAAATATTAGAGAAATATTATCTGCACGTTTTATTTATGATCCACAATTTGAAGTGAAAATTAACGGGAAAGTACTTGATTTAGCATCATGTGATGACGTTTGCGGGAAACTAACTGTTCAAACGACTGATGGCGTGGAACTTGATATAGCTATCATTGATTCGACAAAAACAGCGCATGTTTCTAGACAACATGGCGTGGCCTTTTGGATAAGTGGAAGACTTGTGGGGGGGCCATCTTGGACGTATGGCAAACATCAATTTATGGATGCAAGGTATAAGTTTGCGAAGCGGTATACAATTATAGTACAGTCATGCGATGAGAGAATAATAAATGATGTTTTGCCGGATTGGTCTGGATTTTATGATACGAACTTGATGGATAACGTATATTTTGAAGTGGGAAAAATAGTTGGAAAACTTGCAAATGAACTAATGACTGATGCAGTATTAGAACTAGAAAAAGAAATTATTGAGGAAAAAAGGGATACTTTAGAAAATTTGTCAGTTTCAGATAAGAGAGCTGTTTCTTTGTTTATGAACTCGATGACAATAAAGAATCCTATGATTTCAGCTGAAGTATTAAGTTTATCTGTTGATGCTTTATTACAAATACAACAAGCTCAGAGAGGAACAGAACTGTTAGAAAGGCTTAGCAACATGTCAACATTTGAATTGGATAATTTGACAGAATTGCTAAAAAATTGGGATATCAAAGATGTAATTTCAGTCATGGATGAAATAGATAAGAGAATTATAGTTCTAGAGGCAATAGAACGTATTTATGAAGATGATAAAACGGATGAATTGCATACATTACATCCTATGGTATTGAATGCAAAGTGGTTATTTGGGGCTGAGTTTGATTCGCCAATGTTTACTTCAAATAAAGCATTGGGTACAGTGATAAAAACTTTGTTTAATGAAGAGGAGTATGATGTTACTGCAGTAGCAAATCTTCACAAACGACCAGATATTGTCTGCCTTAATCGGTCAACTATTCGAGCTGTGTGCTCAGAAAGAATTGATACTGAGGCAGGAGGAATAATGAAACCAGATCAAATTCTCATTATTGAATTAAAGAGAGGCGGATTTGAAATTGGAACTAAAGAGGTTATTCAGGCAGAAGACTATGTTCATCAAATAAAAAAATCAGGTGTTTTACACAAGTCAGCATTAATACATGCATTTGTTGTTGGCTCAAGAATAGGCGATTTGGCATCACATAGAGAAAATGAAGATGGATTAATTGATGTTGTGACGTATGGCCAATTGGTTCAAACTGCAAAAATTAAGCTGTTTGGATTGAAAGACAAATTAGAGGAACACTACAATAATTATGACGATAAAAGTTTGGTAGAAAAAGCTTTGCAAAAGCCACGACAAATGAAAATAAGCGATTACTAGAATGTAGAAATTAAGTTGGAAATGTGATTACGGAAGTGATGATATTATTCTAAATCGTTCAATGAACGCACTAATAAATGGAATAGTTATATGTTTAACTAAATGATTAAATGCTGAGTAATTGCTTTTTTATGTTGTGAAATGGTTCACAAGTATAACGGATGGGAGACAAGAATAGAATGGATAATAATGTAGAAAAAAATATTCGTGAAGTCTTAGACGATGATGGAGTTGAAGACTACAATACGTTAAAGACAGATGCTGATGGAGAAACAGAGGAAAATTATCCTAATATTACAATCAAGATAGAACGCGAGCAGTACTCGGTTTTTGAGATGTTGAGAAAATATCATAATGATAAAATTTGTCTTGATCCATCATTTCAAAGAAATTTTGTTTGGACAAGAAGACAGATGTCGGAACTAATAGAATCAGTAGTTATGGGGATTCCCTTACCGCTTATATATCTCGCTGAGAATAGAGATGGAAAAATGATAGTAGTGGATGGTCGTCAGCGTCTTACAACTTTTGTCAAATTTCTTGATAATGAGTTTAAACTTGAAAAACTTAAAATATTAAATGAACTCAATGGAAAAAAATTTAAGGATATAGAAAATGAATATCCTAAATATGCAGCAACTATAGAAGATTACCAATTAATGATTCAAGTGATTAAGCATCCTACGCCTGATCGTATAAGATTCGATATCTTTGATAGAGTAAATCGTGGGGGGACACCATTAAATAAGCAGGAGATGCGAAATGCACTGTATCAAGGAAAAGCAACAATATTGCTTGATAATATTACAAAATTAGATAGTTTTAAGAATGCAACAGGAAGAGCTATATCTGACAGGCATATGAAAGATAAGTATATAGTTTTAAGAGCAATTGCGTTCTGTATGGTTAATGAAAAAAAATTGGTAGATTCAAATGGCACATTAGTAGATTACAGAAGTGATATGGATGATTTAATGGGGAAAGTGATGGATAGCCTTAATCATATGCAAGATAGTGAAATTGATTGGATTTTTGTCAAGTTTGATAGAGTTATGAAAGAAATTTATAGTTTATTAGGGGAAGATGCTTTTCGACTTAAGGGAAACAATGAAACTAGAAGGCCTATTAGTATGACTTTATTTGAGACATTATATTATTTGTTTTACCTCCTAGATGAAAAACAATATGATGTGAAAAGGTTAGTTAATAAAATAGATGAGTTGCTGTCTGATGCTACGTATTTATTTGCATTACAAAGATCTGTTGATAGCGCAACAAATGTAAAGGTACGATTTGATAAAGTAAAATGTGTGTATGAGGAAATAAGTAATGATTAATGAGCTGGAAATAAAAAATTTTAAATGTTTTGAAGACGCAAAGTTTGTATTTAAAAAATTAAATGTACTTACCGGTCCTAATTCATCTGGAAAGTCGACGGTTATTCAAGCTCTTCTTTCAGACAAGCAAGCTAAAAAATATGGTGAAACATATTTTCTAAATGGTAAATATATTAAATTAGGACAACTTTCAGATGTAAAAAATTGCTATACAAGGGGGGATGTATGTATTGATGCTACTTCTGATGGTGCTGAAGTAGAAGATAGAATAGTTTATCTATCCACTGAAAGGAAAGGACCAGATATTGATTATAAGCAGAATCTTGAAGATGAAACTGAAATAGGTGTTCATGGAGAATATGCATTTGATTTTTTAAGTAGAATGAGACTAGAAAAAATACGAGAAGATGCATTTATTTATGATAAAAATATGGGGGTTAATTTAGGAAATCAGGTTGACTATTGGTTATCATATCTATGTGGATATACTATCACAGCTGAGCGTATTGAAGGGACTACTACTGTAAAAGTATCTTATCGAACGGAAGACAATATTAAAGACTTTAAAGCTATACATGTAGGTACGGGAGTAACATATTTAGCAACGATAATAATAGCAGCATTGTCGTGTACAAAGAAGGATATGTTAATAATCGAAAATCCTGAATTATACTTGCACCCAGCAGCTCAGTCAAGATTTGTAGAATTTTTTGTATTTATGGCATCCAAAGGGTTACAAATATTGATAGAGACGCATAGCGATCATATATTTAATGGAATAAGAAAATCTTTGAAAACTAGTAAGATATATCCACAAGATATTGCCGTGTTTTTTTTAAAAAAAGAAGATGGAATATCTTATCCTATCATTATAAATTTTACTAAAGAAGGGATAGTTTTAAACCAAGAAAAAGGTCTATTTGATCAGTATGATGACGACTTGGACGTTTTATTAGGGTTTGAATATGAATAATCGAGATGCATATGTAAATGAACTCTCTTTGATGGGGCAATATGATGATATAGAGGAATTTCTGAGCCTAAATAAGGATTTTGTGTATGTTTTGAGTTCGTTAAAAAACAAAGGATACAATCTATTAAAAAAATATAATTTATATGAATATAGAATTACTTGTACTGACCCTTTTAGCGCACTTTTAAGATATAGAAGTAACAAGGGGAATGGGAACAATGATTTATTGAGAAAACTAAAAATAAATTTATTGGACATGTGTAATCATGAGCCGTTTTGGACGATTAGTGATAATGAAAAAGAATGCTGTTTGAATGATGAGAATGTTACCGGGTCTTCTGTAGCTAGGGCAACGATAAATAATGGTATACTATTATCTTTTTCCAAGTCTGGGCAATATGATAATAAGATGTTAGAAATATGTCTTGATAATGGAACAATTCAAAATCTTTATTCAATCAATTCACCAAGAATGTTAGCAGAAGAACTATTTAATCGTGGCGAAATAGATGGCGATGAGTATTTGAGGTTAAGGTATAGAAATACTAGACTTGATTTTTCAAAAATGCATCAGGAATATGGGACTGGAAGACTTGAAAAAAAAGAAATAGCGGACTTTATAAATAGTTTCGATAAATTTATCAGTTTTTTATCTTGGAATGAGATATTAGAAGATGATTCATTGCACTACAAGAAATATTCACCATCATCAGATAGGCACGATTGTTTTTTTAATACTGTATTTAAGGATAAAACAATATGTAAGTTTCGTTGTATAAATCCTAAAAGATGTTTTGGATATAGAGAAGGAGATGTGTTCTATGTTCTCAGATTGGAGAGAACGCATGAAATCAGTGACTTTGGATAGTATATTTTTTGTGTCGAGTAAAATCACTATAATTTGACTATTTATATTATTTATAAATAATTTGAATAAAAATTATTGCAGGTGTTATGGAAAATAAAAACCAAAATTGCTTAGTAAGACTAAAGATGAAAAAACAATATTTCAACGCACTACAAATACTTAGGGCAATAACCTTTTTATCTATATTTCTATCACATTGCTTGATAGTGGATGGAGCCTTTTCTAGATGGGGGGTGGCTGTATTTTTTGTTCTCAGTGGTTTTCTTAACGCAGTTCATGGATACGATAAAGAATTGGATTGTTCTTTGAAAGCGAGCTTTAATTATGGTATCAGGAAAATTAAGAAGCTGTTTCCACTACATGTTGTCATGGTTTTTGTGGCTTTTGGATTATATGTATTTAGTAACATTTCAGAGTTAATTGCGAAGTTTCCAACAAGTGCAATTGTTGCAGTGTTAAAACTCCTATCTAACATTTTTCTTGTTTCAGATTTGTTTCCTAGCGAAGGTATTACAAATGCTATATTTAGTGAATATAACATTGTTACCTGGTATTTATCTGCAATGCTGGTTTTCTATATTTTGACACCATTGCTATTAAAAGGAATCAAGGCATTATTCTCAGATAAAAGATCAACTAATATTACAATTAGAATGATATTATTCATGCTGATTATCTATGCATTAGTGATAATTGAAAATCTTCTGTTTGTGAAAACTCTTGGATCAGAGAGGGCATTCTGGTATGTGTATGAAAATCCATTATCTCGTATTGGAGATTATGTAATAGGGTTGATCTTAGGATGCCTGTATGCATATAAGATGAATCCTAGCAATAGTAGTGGCACAGCGGGAAATATAAAGAGTAAAGAGATAAAGGCATATGCTTTAACTACATTCTCAGCTCTTATATCTATTCTACTTTTGTACATTGGGATTGTAGTCTTTACTGATGCTCAGAAGTGGATGATTTCATCAGGTTTCTATTTCACAATTCCTGCTGCAGGACTTGTAATTGGCCTAGCATTTCTTGAGTCATTTATCAAAGAAAAAGTATGGGATAATGTTGCAATTAAGAAACTGATTCAGTTTGGCACTCTTTCTGCTTATACATATCTGATTCATGTGCCAGTAATAAATTTAGTTCACGCAATCTACAAAAGATTGGCTGTAGTTAATGTCTACATTTGGGGCGCGATATCTATGATTATAACTGTAGTTATTGCAATGGAAGTATATGAAAATAGCAAATCCAAGAAGGTGAAATAATACTTTATAATGACCAATAGATCTGTTATTGATGATAAAACTAAATATATTTCAATTGGCTTCATGATTCTTCTTTGCGTGCTCTATTGGATATGTGAACCAATAGGCGTTGATATGCCGTTTCACATGCTTAGAATAGGTGAGTTAGGAAAAGAGATTGCTAGAGATGGCACATTTCCTGTGTACATGTTTAAAGATGTGTATTATGGCTATGGTTATCCTATTCCGATTTTTTATTGTGCTACATTTCTCTATCCATTTGCATTATTAGTTAGTGTAGGTTTGAGTGAGATTGTAGCGTACAAGATAATGGTTGTTACATTACTTTGGGCAACATTTTTTTGTGCATATTTTTGTGCAAAGGCATGGTATAAAGACAAGGACTATAGCTTTGTGGCTGCATTTCTATATGCAGCACAACCCTATTTTTTAATGGATTTATTTGTTAAGGCTTCAATAGGAGAAGCCTTTGCTTTTCTTTTCATTCCACTTATTATTTTGGGATATTGTTTCATAATGAAAACTGATCAAAAGATAAAAGGAAGCATTATTCTTGCTTGTGGAATGGCTGGATTAGTATGTTCGCATGTAATCTCCACTGTTTTAGTAACTATTGCTTTGGCAATTTGGTTTATAGTGGATTTTATAAAAAACAGCCAAAAGATAAAAGTCTTGATAAGCATAGTACTATCAGCAATCTTATGTGCATGTATTAGTGCGGGGTACATATTGCCAATGCTAGAACAGCTGTTGAATGATAGATACTATGCGCAAACATCTGCAAAATTGTCATCAATTCCACAGAGCGTACTGGGGATATTTATCCCAATGCATGCAGCAAAAGCATTGTCAATGGTAACTGGTATTGATGTTCCAATGTCTGAGGTTGGAGGAGCGTTAATCCCAGTTGCATTAGTGTTCATATACTTGTTTGCAAAAGGAAAAATCAAAGACCTGAAAAGAACTGACAAGATATTGATTGCGATATATTGTGGGATTGTAGTTTCAATGACAGTAAGGTTTGTATGGATTCCTTTAGAATCAATATTTGGCTTTATGCAATTCACCTGGAGAATATATCTAATTGCAGCAGTTATTGGGACGGCTTTATTTATATTATTAACTCAGAGAGAATACAATTGTAAGTTCACAAGAGTTCAGGTGCTGATTACTATTTTTTCTGGAATATATGTACTTGCAGTATGTTTTGGATACTTTGGCGCCAAAAGACTTTCTAATGCCACAGTAAATCGGAGTACTATAGAATACAGTTCTGAAACAGGGGATATTTTATATATTTCTCAGAAGACTGATCCATATAGTATAAAAGATATGGAAAGAATCGTAACTTCTGATGACAATGTAGAATTCACATATGAGGTTAACGAAGTGTCAGAAGTGATTTCTATAAATATTGATAAGAATACTTCAGAAAAAGAAGCCCACTTTGAAGTGCCATTTCTGTTCTATAAAGGATATGAGGCATATTATAAAGACGATAATGAGAAACTAGAAATCAACCAAAGCAATAATGCATTGGTAGAAATAACGGTTCCTGCGGGTAATACCGGTGAAATAGAGGTGAAATACACAGGAACTAAGTTACAGAAATTTTCGTTATATTTCAGCACGATTACGATGTTAATAGTTGTCATTGCATATTATTTATTCTGTGTAAGGGATGTTAAGAGGAGAAATCTGAAATGGGAGTAATTGCTGCAGCAATAGTTGGCGGAGCTATAGCATGTAAATTCAATAAAAAAATAGAGGAAACCTTGGCCCTGGCAATGATCGTTTTGACAAGCATAATCTATGTCTTAGGGTTAAGTTTTTCTTTGCTTATCGGCGTTTATGTAGATGTCGCTTTAGTTGTGGCTTCAATAGTCTATTTGATAGTAACTTTAGTAAAGGATAAAACGAAAGCAAGCCAAGTATTTATTACTTGGGGAGCGTTGGCGTTTATCCTATATTTCTTTGTAATAGCACTGTATTCGTACAATAGAGGCTATGATCATCCAGATGATTTCTACTGCTGGGGATTGATGATAAAAGGCTTTTATGAATTTAAGGATATGTTCAGCGACCTATCAAGTGCAATTACGGCTGGACAACCACCATTCATGTGTCTGTGGGATTATTTTAATGTTGAATTATCTGACGGCTATTCTGAATTCATATGTTTTGTTTCACATAACATGTTTGTTATGTGCCTTGTATTGCCTTTCTTTGCACATATTAGTGAGAAATTAAATGCAAAGCGCTTTGTGGTAATGATGGCCATATTACCATGTTTGTTCGTGCTGTCAGGGTTAGAAGGCTTTAAAACTATTCTTATGGATGGAGCGCTTGCTGCATTTGTTATATTTATTATTTTGAATGTTATCAAATATGTTCAGACATCTGAAAAGTATTATTATATTGCGTCTCTATTTGCGGTAGCCTCTGTTTGTCTTGTCAAGAGGATGGGCGTAGTGTTTGCTGCGTTAAGTATATTGATTGCAACAATAACGTTGCTTGAAAAGAAGAATAAGCCATATTTTGAAATTGTAGGATATGTAATTACAGCTACATTATCGACATATTCATGGATTAAGATTGATTATTATGCTAAGCTGCCGGTAGCATGTGTGCTTGTTGCTATATTTATCGTGGCTTTGATAAAAATTGGCAAGAGATTACCATCTAAGATACGAGATTTATACATTGCAGCAATGGCATTTGGCGGGGCGATTGTTATATATATAGGTTCTATGATTAAATTTCGAGGAAATGGCTATGCATTCATCGTACTTGCTAGATTTATGGAAAGCTTTTGCTCTTTTTCATTTGAAGATGGATATATTAAACTATCGTATGGTTTATACTTGTTATTTGGAATATTGCTTGTGCTGATATTGCATAGCAAAGTGAAAGACAGTGCCCTTAAGTATGTAGGAATAGGCGTCATTTTTAGCATGATCATCTATGCTTTGATTATGTTAAGCATTCATGTTAGTACAATTGGTCCGGGAAATAATTATAAAGAGAGTTTAATTGAGAGATACATGATTCCATGGCAAATAGTAGTGGTATTTATGTTGATATATTCATTAGCAAGGTATTATGACAAACTAAATCTCATGACTATGATTTCAGCACTAATAGTGGTACTTTTAATTTCTGATTCCGGAACAATGTTATGGGGATTTTATTTCAAAAGACATACAGAAGACTATGCTGCTGTTACTAATAGTAACGTGGCATTAAATTCTGATGATATGATATATTACATTGATGAAGAGTATACCTATGGATACGCTAACAGAGAATTTTATTACTGCGTATTTCCGGCAAAAACTAATTTCATTTACAATGTGATTGGTGGTGAGGATTTAGGTAGAATTGAACTGACGTGTGAAGAATTCTCGGATAAACTGTATGAAACATATGACTATGTATATATTCAATCTTATAGTGAAGATTTCATAGATAGATATGGAAAATTGTTTGATAACGTAGACAACATAAGTGAAAAATCCTTATATGAAATAAATAGAGAAAACAATAGTATAAAACTAAGTAAAATCAATTAACGAGGATAATATAATGAAAACAGTAGCACTTATTCCAATAAAATTAGGAAGCACACGAGTTCCTGGGAAGAATATTAAGCCATTTTTTGATGGCACTCCACTGATGCATTTTATTCAGAAAACATGTCTTGAATGCAAGGGGATAGATGAGGTATATGTTTATTGTTCAGATGATGCGGTAAAAGATTATGTTCTTCCAGGAGTTAAGTATCTAAAAAGACCAGCTTTTTTGGATGGTGATGACAAAAACGCAAATGACATTATTTCTGAATTTATGAAGGAAGTTGATGCGGATATATATGTTAATACACATACTACATCACCATTTGCTAAGGTTGAAACAATTCAGAATTGCGTGGATAAAGTTAAAAGTGGAGAGTATGATAGTGCTTTTTGTGCGGAGTCTATTAGAACATTTATGTGGAGAGAGGGAACACCTATAAACTTCGACCCTGATCATTTCCCAAGAACGCAGGATTTGCCACAGATATTTGGAGAAACTTGTATTGCATATGTATTTCCAAAGGAAACTTTCAAGAAATATAATAGACGAGTTGGAATTAAGCCATATATTCAGGAAGTAGGAAAAATAGAGGCTATCGATATAGATTATCCAGAAGATTTTGAAATAGCCAACGCGATTTATAAGGAGGTAATCTGTAAATGAGCGTTAGAATTACAGATTGTACTATAAGAGATGGTGGATATCTCCTTAACAAGAATTCTGATCCGGAATTTGTTAAGGGAGTTATGAAAGGTCTGGCAGATGCAGGAATTGACTTTGTAGAGACAGGATTTCTTCAGACAAATGTTACTGGAGAGTCGTTGGTCTATGCCAATTCTGTAGACGCAAGAAAATATATTCCAGAAGATAAAAAAAGAACTGAATTTCTAGGGTTCTGTGATAATAGCAGATATTCTGCAGAAAACTTAGATGACTATGATGGTAATTCATTTAAGTGGTTGAGAATTTCTTTTGCCAAGCATGAGATTGACGATTCGTTGGATTTTTGCAAAA
The DNA here is from genome assembly GCF_900103635.1 of Butyrivibrio sp. INlla18. Classification (GTDB taxonomy): domain Bacteria; phylum Bacillota; class Clostridia; order Lachnospirales; family Lachnospiraceae; genus Butyrivibrio. Next base: position 13,289 of record NZ_FMXK01000017.1, on the reverse strand, counting down.
AAGCACAAGACAAGGGATATAATGTTCAATTTAATCCAATGGATGCTATCAGTTACACTGATAAAGAGAGAGAAGAACTTATTGAAAAAGTCAATGAAGTAAAGCCAGGATCAATGTCTATAGTTGATACCTTTGGCGCAATGTATTTAGAAGATCTTATTCATATATTTAAACAGATGGATGGGCTTCTTGATAAGAGTATATGCATTGGACTTCATTCGCATGATAATCTTGGACTTTCATGTGCATTGGCAGAGACAATGGTTATTTTGGCAGCAGAAAGTGATAGAGATGTTATCGTAGATGGCTCTCTTTATGGTATGGGAAGAGGTGCAGGTAATGCTTCAACAGAGCTCTTGGCAAGCTATTTAAATAAGAATTATGGCGCAAATTATAATATTCCAGCGCTGTTAGATACTATTGAGAAATATATTCTTCCACTAAAGAGGAACAATGTGGTATGGGGATATGACCTGCCAATGTTTATTTGCGGAACAGAGCATGCACATGTGGACAATGTTTATCACCTTCAGAAGCAGGGCTGTGAAATTAAAGATATGTATCATGTAATTGGTCAGATGGAACCTCAGCAGAGAACAAGGTATGGAAAAGGTTATTCTAAGACCGATTTTTCTGTGTTAGATAAAGCTTATGAAGATTACAAAAATAGGTAATAAGCATGAATAGAGTAAAATTGATAATAATAGATGTAGATGGTACACTTACAGATGGAAAAATTTACATGGGTAATGATGGAGAAGTTATGAAAGCATTTGATATAAAAGATGGGTATGCTTTCTATAAGCTTCTGCCAGATAATGATATTATTCCAGTTATCATCACAGGAAGGCAGTCTGCAATTGTCGAAAATAGGTGCAAAGAGCTTGGCATAACCGAAATTTATCAGGGATGTACTGATAAAAAGGCAAAGATGCTTGAGCTTGCTAGACAAACGGGACTTGAAATAAGTAGTGATGGTAAAATAATGGGGTGTGCTTACATCGGAGATGATATTCTGGATATCCCAGGTATGGAAATATCTGAAGTAGTAGGATGCCCTTCAGATGCGGTTGATGAAGTTAAAAATATAGCGGACTATGTATGCGTCAAAAATGGTGGAAATGGTGCATTCAGAGAGTTTGTTGAGTGGCTCATCAAAGAGAATATATAGGAGTTTTTTCATGAATTGTTCTGAGTATCTTGTTGATTTTTTGATACAAAAAGGAATAACAGATGTGTTCGGCTATGCAGGAGGCTACATTGTACCATTTATGGATGCTCTTCATAGCAGAAAAGAGATAAATGTTCATGTATGTTATAATGAACAAGGATGCGCGTTTGCTGCCAATGGATATGCTAGAGCTAGTGGCAAATTGGGAGTGTATTTTACGACATCTGGACCTGGTGCAGTTAATGCACTTGGTGGTTTAGCAGATGCTTGGTTTGATAGTATTCCACTTATGGGAATATGCGGTAATATTCCGACTAATGAGCAGAAAGGATACTCTGGCATCAGACAAAATGGTTTTCAGGAGATGGATATAGTGTCAGTTACTAGATCTATAACAAAGTATTCGGTAACACCTAATGATGCCGCTAAGTTTCCTGAGATTGTATCTAGAGCTTATAACATTGCTACTATTGGCAGAAAAGGGGGAGTAATCATTGATTTTCCATTCAACATCCAAAAAGCCGATATTGATTGCAGGTAACGGCGTACATTCTGCCGGAGCAGAGAAGATATTGCTAGAATTTGCAGAAAAGACTAACATACCAGTACTTACAACTATGAATGCTGTAGATTTAATCCAAGCTGATGATAAGCTTGGATTTATTGGCGTTTATGGGAATAGAGTTGCCAACATGATAGTTAATGCATCTGATTTGGTTATTAGTATTGGCGCGAGATTGGGACTTCGCCAAATTGGAAATATAAAAGAGTATTTTGCTCCTAATGCAAAGCTGATCAGAGTAGATATAGATGAGTATGAGCTATCTAGAACTATAAAAGAAGACGAAGAAAAATATCTAGAGGATGCAAAGGAATTTTTAACTAGGCTTATGGCTGAAGATATTTCTGACTACTCTGACTGGAAGAATAAGTGTTATGAAGCAAAAAGCATTTTATCAGAGTATGATAGAGAACCTGGTAATCTGTGTATGGAAAAGATATCTGAACTTCTGCCTGAAGATGCCAAAGTTGCAGTTGATGTAGGACAAACTTTATGCTGGGCAGCGCAGTCTTTAACTTTAAAAGGAAAAGATGGAAGGTTATTTATTGGTGGAAGTTATGGATCTATGGGCTGTGGTCTACCTATGGCTATTGGAGCGTCTATTTCAGATAACAAAAAGAGTGTGTTTTGCGTAACTGGTGACGGCGGTCTACAGATGAATATTCAAGAATTACAGGCTGTAGTAACAGAGAAGTTACCAATAAAGATATTGGTAATTAACAATCATGTTCTTGGTAAGATAAGCGAAATACAAGAGAAATCCTATGGTTCAAGATTTGCTCAGACTACAGAAGGTAGTGGCTATGGAGTTCCTGATTTTGTTAAAGTTGCTGAGGCATACGGAATAAAGGCAACTAATGCTGATGGATATCGAGAGCTAGATAAATATAAAGATTGGTTTACAGATGATGATGCTTGTCTCATATCTATCGAGATTCCGAGTGATAGCAAGCTGATACCTAAAGTTAACTGGAATTCTAATGAGATTTTACCTGCTATAGATGATGTTGTTGAACAAAAAGTCAAAAGGATGCTTGGAGACGAGATTGAGTAAGGGTAAAGCTTTTGATGAAGCTTAACTGGGAAAGACGATTTTAATATAAGGAAGTTGTAATGAAAAAAATTAAAGCTATCAATGCGATGTTGCATAAAGTATTGTTTATTTTGACTACTAAGCAAAAAGTACTAGGGGTATTGCTGATTTTTGTTACGCTCTTTTCAGCTGCTATGCAGACCTTGGGTGTAGCAATTATAAGTCCTTTAGTTAGCTTAATGTCGTCTTCGGAGATGTTTCTAAAAAGTAGAACAGCTTCGTATATAATAAATTTTTTTAAAGTTGATGATGCAAAAGGCCTTTTTGTGGTGGTTTGCACATTGGCGATTGTATTGTATTTTTTTAAAGAATTGGTAAGTATTTTTCATGCTTGGTTTAATATCAAATTTACTTTAAAAGTTGAAAGAGAGTTAGCAATAAGAGTCTTTACGAGCTATATTTGGCGAGATTATGATTTTTTTGCTAATTATGGAACGGCAAAAATACTTAGAGATGTACGCCAGGATACTACAGAGGTAAATAATTTACTAAGATGTTTTGTTAATCTATTGGTTGAATGTATTACGGTGCTTTTCATCTTACTGTACATTTTACTTATGGATTGGCATATAGCTTTATGCATTGGCTTTCTTTCCGTGGTATGTGCATTTTTGTCATTTAATGTTTTTAAAAAGTGGATGAAAGAAAGTGGCATAAGAGGCAGAAAGGAGTATGCAAATACTCAGAAAATACTACTGGAGGCTGTTGAAGGTATAAAAGAAGTTCAAGTTATGGATAAGCAGAACTTTTTTTTGAATACTTTTAGTAAACAAATGACAAATCAACAGATACCGAGAGCTTATGAGGCAATATCTGCATATATACCGTCTTTTGCGATAGAAGGTATTTTCGTAATAGGAATGATGTTATATATGATTTACGGAGTTATGTTTACTGAGGGATTTTTTAAATTATTGCCAATAATGGCATCTGCTTTAGTAGGAGCTATAAGGTTATTGCCTTCGCTTGGAAAAATATCATCTTCGTTAAATTATATTCCGTTTTATATGCCTGCATTGGAATCAGTATATGGGAATGTGAAAAAAATTAGTGAGTATGAGGCGTCAGTAGCTTTAGATAGCGATGAAAAGCCAAATGACGATAGTGAATGTATTTTGAATAATGAACTGAAGCTTGAAGAAATATGTTGGAGTTATCCTAAAGCGGAAAAAAGAGTCTTAGATGGCCTTAATATGTATGTTAAGAAAGGGGAATCGATTGGCATAATAGGGCATTCGGGATCTGGCAAATCGACTTTGGCTGACATTATTTTAGGATTGCATAGACCTCAACAAGGAACTATATATGTTGACGATTCTTCTTATGTACAAGTTCCTAAAAACTATAAAAAACTAGTTGGATATGTATCTCAAAATATATATTTATTTGATGGAACTATACGTGAGAATATTGCTTTTGGAGTTGAGCCAAATGAAATAGATGATAATGAAATTCATGAAGTTCTCAAGCAAGCGCAACTAGAGGATTTTGTTAATGAATTAAAAGATGGTTTGGATACTGTAATAGGAGAACGGGGTGTAAAGATATCCGGTGGGCAACGCCAGAGATTGGCTATAGCACGAGCTTTGTATAGAAAACCTCAAGTATTAATATTGGATGAGGCAACGTCAGCTTTAGACAATGAAACAGAAAGTACTTTGATGAAAGAAATAGAGGCTTTGTATGGAAAAATGACTATGATTATTATTGCTCATAGACTATCAACAGTAAAGAAGTGTAATAGGATATATGAGATAAGAGATGGTAAAGCATATGAAAAGCGTTGGGAAGATATAGAAGCCAAATAGAATTATAAAATATGAAAGGTAAGAATGATTATATAATCATGTGTAAGAAAATATGAAAATTGTTTCATCTGCAGGTTTTGGTTTCACTGGATCCACAGCAATTACGGATTTGTTAAGTGAGTATGAAGATATATATACATATAGTATTCCTTCTTATGAGTTGAGCTTTTTCAATACATCTCATGGAATACTAAATTTGTATAATAATATGGTGAATAATCGTATACCAGATTTGATGCACTATGCAGGAAAAGATTATTTGGAACAGTGTAAGACCTGGGCAAATTACGGTACTATTGCTAATCATGAGTCCTTTTTTTGCGGTAAATTCATGGAATACTCTGAAGAATATATTACTGAATTGGGAAAGAACAAGTATTATTGTAATCATACTTGGAAGCACAATAGTGAATTACAGAGAGTAATATATAGAATAATAAATAAAATATATCATGTTAGTAAATCGCTATCAGTGAAGAATAGTTATGGGGAACAAAATATTGAGCCATTAACTACCTTCTCAAAACTTGAGAAGAACTATTTATATGATGTTAATGAAGAAGAGTTTACCAAAATAACCAAGGACTACTTTGGTAAATTGTTTGAGGCTATAACTGATAAACAGTTGATAAATGTCCATAGCTTGATACCAATACAAATGATTGATGAGTGCACAAAATATTTTGAGAATATTTGTATTATAGCTATAGATAGAGATCCAAGAGATATATATTTAACTGCTAAGCATAAGTGGAAGACTTTGGATTATCCAATAGATGATGTGCATTTTTACTGTGATTACTATAAATGGCTTCGTTCTGCAATTAGGGAAACAAAAACACCTGTGCTGAGATTGCAATTTGAAGATTTGGTTTACAAGTATGATGAAACAGTAAATAAAATAGAAAGATTCTTAGATATTGATTCTGAGAAACATGTGTTAAAAAAGACAAAATTTGTGCCAGAATTATCAGCGAATAACTGTAATCTAAAAGATAAATATCCAGAAGAAAGCAATAACATAAAAGTGATAGAAAAAGAATTGGGAAAATGGCTATACGATTTTTCTTAAAGATGAATTCGGAAGGAATTATTAAAAGATAAAATGAAAAGCAGGAAAATAATAGATTTTTCCAAAAAAGTTATGATGTTGGTAGGAATTAATCCAACAGTTTTTAAAGGGAAAGTTAATGGCTTTTTGGGACGAAATGTTATAACTAACTATTTTGATACGAAGTATGAAAAAAAAGCATTAATATCCTACATCATAGTTCCATTTCAGAATCATCAAAATGATAATGTGCATCAGAATTTTTGGCAGGCCAGAGAAATGGCTAGAATTGTATCAAATAAAGGCTATGATGTTGATATCATACCGTATTATGACCCATACGTACATTTGAAGAAAAAATATGATTTGGTTATTGCGCAGTTTCCTAAAGATGTAGACTGTTTTTCAAACAATATCAAGGAAAATGCAATTAAAATAGCATATTTAACAACATCAAGTCCTGAGTTTAACAATGCAGCTGAGCTTTCACGAATTGATCAAATGGAAAAAAGGAGAGGGGTCAGGTTAGAACCTCTGCGTCAGATTCCTGAATTGACGGATGATTTTTATTCGTATGATGCATTCTTTGTTATGGGGAATGAAACAACTCTTTCGACATATAAAGGAATCAATAAAAATTGTTTCCTAATTAAAAATCATACGAATGCCATAGATTGTTCTATCGATGTAAATAAGAAAAAAAGTAATAATTTTATGTTTATAGGAAGTGTAGGACAAGTACATAAAGGCTTGGATATATTATTAGAAATTTTTTCAGAAGAGGGATTTCCATGTAATTTGTACGTATTAGGAGCTTATAAAAATGAAAGAGAGTTTTATGAGTTTTATGACATCGAATTGAATTATACAAAAAATATTTTCTCTGAAGGATTTGTAGATATTTCAAGTTCGAAGTTTAAAGAACTATCAGAAAAATGTTCTTATATGATTATGCCTTCCTGTTCTGAAGGTATGGCTGGATCAGTTTTGGATGCTATGGCGGGCGGTGTTATTCCAATAGTATCTAAGAATTGCGGATATGATGAGGAAGATGGAGCTGTTATTCTAGATAACTGTGATGCCGAAACAATTAGATCGTTCATAATTTCTTACAGTAAAAAACCGTTAGATTGGATCATTGAAAAGTGTCAGAAAGAAGTGGAAATTGCTAGAGTAAAGTATAGTAGAGAACAATATACAAAATCACTTGAGGAAGCTTTTGACTTTCTTAAATTATAAGATTGAGTCTTGGTATTTAAGAGAATGATGGAAACAAATCACAAAGTCTATTTTCATATAATTATTATTTGCTCAGTACTGCTTTATTTATTGTATGGATATTTGATGGGATATGAGCTGTCAAGAAGCTTGTGGGGGTTTTTGTTACTAGTAGCTGGAGAAATAATTTGTACACTTATTATTCTATTAGAAAAGGGAATAAAACGTAAATTATTTAAGAAAATAGTATTGTTTATTGAGGCATTGGTATTATCTGTGCTGGTATTAACTTCATGCTTATATATGTTTTTGCTTTTTTATCTTAATGAGAGACAGGAGCTGTTTGAAGAGCAAATATCTAGTTCAAGATGCAAAGTAGAGTATGTTGTTATATTAGGAAGCCAATTGAAACATGGAAAAATGGATAATCACTTGGTGGATAGATTAGATTACTTTTGCAAGCTGGAAAAGAATCATGAATTGGAAGGCAAATATATAATCCTATCAGGTGGAGCTACTGAAGATGGTTGCAGCATTACTGAATCACAGCTAATGGCGGAGTATTTAATTGAAGAGGGAATTAAGCCTGAAAAAATACTATCGGAATCCAAGTCTACAACAACATATGAAAACATTCAAAATGTTAGTGAATATTGCAAAGATAATAAAAGTGTTATTATTTCTAGTGAGTATCATTTGCCAAGAATATGGTTAATTACAAAAAAATTTAATCTAAATGATTGTGTTTTATTGGGAACTGAGAGAAAAAAACGGGGGAATTCTTATCATTACTTTGAAGAGATATTCGGAATAATTGCTTATTTTTTAAATATTCGTTGATAGAAACGGTTTGTAGTTAGGGAGAATAGATGTGTTAAACGTTGCATGGGTTGATTATGTAAAAATAATAGTAGCGTGGGCTATGTGCTTGATTTGCATGTTAAGTGTGGGAACATTATTAACTAAAGTTTTACATTTAAATCAATTACCGCATCTAAATATTATTTGGGGAACAGTGGCAATCTTAGCATATGCTGAGGTGATTTATCTTATTTGTTTGACATTTGGACTATCATTTGAAGTCTTTCTGTATACATTGACTGGAAGCGTCTTTTTATTGACAATTTGTTCAATGATTATCTCGGTTTATAGGCACAAAATACTTCATTTGTTTTTTAAGTTGGAAAAATCTTATGTTTTAGCATATTTAATGTTGGCCGTTCTTTGCATAAGTTCAATTATGCTTAAATGGGGTAACTCTGGAGATGATGAGTTTTATCTTGGGAAAGCATCAGAGATCATATTTAGTCGGAATATTAATCCTGTACAACCAGCTGCTGCGGGCGGATTGCTAGAAGCTGGTAATTTTCCAAGAGCAGATGCTAGTAGTATGATTGTTGTATTTGCTTGCATTTCTAAAATATTATCCATTCATCCTGTTATTGTGGCTAGAACAGTAATTCCGCCTTTAATAATGATTATTGGTTATTGTGTAATTAAAGAAATGGCCTGCAGTATTTTTGATGATCCTAAACAGCAGCGGAATGTCTTTGTTATTTCATTGGCTATTTTACTTTGCTTAAAGAATGATTCAGCTTACCAAGTAGAAACATTTTTCATTAAGTATCCATGGTATGGCATTGTGATAATGACAATTTGGGTATATTTGTTTATTTCTCAAATTGCAAAATTATATAGTGATGATGAACTGGCAAAAAAAGGTTATTTTTGGATCAGAATAACGCTTATCAATTTAGCTATCTTGCAGTGTGAAATAGTTGCTCCATTTATAATATTGTGTATGTTTATAATATATGGAATTCCTTTTTGGATTTCAAACAAGAGAATGCTAATGCCTTCGTTAAAAGGGGCTTTTATTTCACTGATACCCGTTTTGGTTTGTGGCGTCTATATATTAAAAGTGTACTATGGTAATACTGTACTGGTGGGGAGTGAAATTAACAGGAGTTGGAAAGAGATTGTTTATGGATATTTTCTCTATGGAAGAAAGTTTATAACATTTTATTTTTTGCTGCTGATATTGTCGTTAATATTTTTTACGGTTAGGGGAAAAGGAAAGAAACGATATTTATTTGTATATCCGTCAGTTATTTTAGCGATTACTTTCGCAAATCCAATACTATTTGATTTTGTTTCTAATTACATAACATCTAAAGACGCATATTACAGACTTTTTTTTGTTATTCCTGTATTTTTTATTGTAGCTAGCTTTACTACTACTATAATGATGACTAAGAACAAAGTTGTTGAAGGCTTGTTTACATTTGTAATAGTTATAGTTATAAGTATTAGTACATTTAGGCTATTTTCATCTGAGCGAACAACAAATCTTTATAAAGAAGATGAAGAAAGCTTGCAGTTTATTTGTGATTTGCGTCAAGAATATCCAAAAGAAGAATTACTGATTGTGCCTTGTGTAGATTCTGAAAAGATACATATATATGACTATAATATAAAGTATGTTTGTAGCCGTTATTCTAGCTCGGAAACAATTGCTGGAACGGAGTATACGTATTTATCATTATATAACGCGGCGTGTAATAAAGATTTAAATGCATTGGAAACCCTGAAAAGATTAGGGGCAGATTGTGTTATTTATGATGAAAAAGCAGATTTGACTTTGCTACAGGATAAATATAGTCAAAAGAAAATTGATGCATATAAAATAGTATTTCTCAATGATTAAGTATTTCCTAATTTAGGGAGGAGTATTATATATGGAAAAGAAAATTAAGACTTTAGTGATAATACCAGCGTATAACGAAAGTGAATGCATAGAACGAGTGGTTGACAATCTACGGAAAAATTACAGTGAATATGATTATATTGTAGTGGATGATGCCTCTACCGATGGTACACGAGCTGTCTTAGATAAAATAAAAGCTAATTATGTATCATTACCAGTTAATTTAGGAATAGGTGGGGCAGTTCAAACAGGGTATAGGTATGCATTAGAGAATGGATATGATATAGCGATACAGATGGATGGTGATGGGCAGCATGATCCTAATTATTTGCATGCGTTAGTTGAACCACTGAATGAGAATGAAGCAGATATTGCGATTGGATCAAGGTTTATTACGAAAGAAGGATTTCAATCTAGCAGGAGCAGACGACTTGGAATAAAAATATTAAGCGATTTATTGTTCGTTTTGCTGCATAAAAGGTACTATGATGTAACAAGTGGTTATAGAGCGGTAAACAAAAAATTCATTTCTTTGTTTTCTTTTGATTATCCACAGGATTACCCAGAACCAGAAGCAATTATGATAAGTAGTAGGAATAATGCAGTCATAAAGGAAATTCCGGTGATTATGCGCGAGAGGGATACCGGAGAAAGTTCCATTAACCTAAAAAAATCGATGTATTATATGTGCAAAGTTAGTCTTGCTATCGTTATATCATTTTTTCAGAGAGTAAAAGGGGAATAAAATTGATTACTAGAAGATTTCAATTTATTATTATCTTTTTTTGTGTTTGTTTTTTTGTAGTTATTTTCAGGCTGTTGAGAAAAAAGGAATTACTACTTAAATACACTTTAGTATGGCTTTTTATGGGCGTGGTCCTGACAGTATTTGCGATTTTTCCAAATCTTGTTGGGAAAATGGCTAATGCTATTGGCATATATTTAGATGTGAATTTTTTATTTTTTATGTTGATTGGTCTACTTATGTGTGTGGTAATTTCATTGACGATAATTGTTTCGCGCATGAATTTGAGAAATAAGAGGCTTACTCAAGCGTTGGCACTTATGGAACGCCGGTTGAGAGAATTAGAAAAAGAATCAAGAAAAGAGATAAGAGATGGTAAAAAATAAAGAGGGCAAAATAATATTTGGTTCGAAAATTCGCATTTTCTTAGCTATGGGAATAGTATTATTTTGCCTGATGGGTATCCCGATTTCTCTTAGAGGAAATGAATCATATATATAATCAAGCTCAGAATAATGAGATTCAAGTTGATAAGAATATTATTCAGCAAAAAGTGTTGGGCAATGATAGAAAATTAAAAAAAATCGTTTTACCTATATCTCGTTGCAATATTTCAGATTCTTCAAAAATAGCAGTGACATTATATCAAGGAAATGATAGCGAGAGTAGAGTAAAACTAGTGGAAACTAGTGCAAGTATACTAGATGATAAAATGATAGTTGATATTCCAAATGTGTTTTTGAGATGGAATAGGGATTATAGTGTTGTTATAGATGGAACCAGATTAGCAAAAAATGATTATTTGTTTCTTAATTCTGGAGCTGAAAATGATGTAGCCTATACGCTATGTTTTGCGCCTGTCTCAGGAAATACTCTTTTCTTATGGAAAATGATAATGTTCATTTTTCCGTTTGCCATTGCTATTTCAATCATTCTACATGTAGATTTTTGGAGAGCGTTAGCAGTAAGCACAGCTATAGATTGTTTTCTTCTTTATGCGATTGGTTTAGCTGATTGCTTCTCTTTGATAATTCCAATATTCATATTAGTTTCTAGTTTGTCAATTATGTTTATTATTTTTATGGTGTTAAAAAATTCTAAAGAGAAACTAGAAATAGAATGGGGGTATATTTTTGAAACACTTACTTTCATAACCTGGATTCTCGGAAACGTGACGATGAAAACCTCGTCACAGATTTCTGAAATCCGCTAAAATACTGAATTTATTGCTATTTCTCTCTTGATTTTTGCATCGTCATGTTTTATAATATTTATAGAAAACATGACGAGGTGGGGCGATGGCAATCATTACACAAACTGACAAAAGATCCGGTATTACCTACGCTTACGAGACAACCTATTACTGGGACAAGGAGAAACAGCAGTCGAGGTCCAAGCGTGTCTGCATTGGAAAGGTTGACCCAGTCTCTGGGGAGATAATCCCTACCAGAGGACGCGCAAAGAAAGGCGAGTCCAAGACTCCTAAAGCTTTGCCTGCCAGAACAGGCCCGGTCACATATACTGAGACAAAGCACCTTTATTTTGGCGCCACATATCTTCTGGAGCAGTTTGCTGATCAGATAGGACTTACAGCTGATCTTAAGCAGTGCTTTCCGGATATGTACAAAAAGCTTTTGTCAGTAGCTTTTTACCTTGTACTTGAGGATAACAATCCTCTATACAGGTTTGAAAAATGGAATCTTACCCATAAGCATCCTTATGGACAAGATATAGCTTCACCCAGAAGCAGTGAGATGTTCGCATCCATCACTGATGATCAGATAGCCAAGTTCTTGCGGTTACAGGCCAAGAGACGTGTCGAGGATGAGTACTGGGCTTATGACAGCTCCAGCTTCTCAAGCTACTCAGAAACTCTTAAGCAGGCTCAGTGGGGCAAGAACAAGGAAAACGACAGGCTTCCTCAGATAAATCTCCTTCTTGTGTTCGGAGAGAAATCCGGTCTTCCGTTCTATTACCGCAAGCTTGCCGGCAACATCCCTGATTCAAAGACGGTCAAGCACCTTCTTGAGGATCTGGATATCCTGGGCTTTGGCAAGACCAAGTTTGTCATGGACAGAGGCTTTTACTCTGAGGACAACATCAATGGTCTGTACAGGGAGCACGTTAAATTCCTTGTAGGAGTAAAGCTCTCCCTTAAGTTCATCAAGAAGAATCTTGATGATGTATATGATGATATCCGTATGTTCAACAACTTCGACGAAGGCCTTAATACTTATGGACTTACAGTCAGCGCTGAGTGGAATTATACTCAGGACAGGCCATACAAGGGCGACACCCTCGAAGAGAAACGCCGGATCTACATCCACTATTTCTACAGCATCGAAAGAGGTGCTGATGAAGAGCAGGCTTTTGACAAGCGTATCATGGACTACTGCAATGAGCTTCTTTCTGGCAAACCGGTTGAGGATCACAAGAAAGCTTACGCCCGTTTCTTTGAAGTAAAGGATACCCCTGTCCGAGGAAGGCAGGTCTACTACAAAGAAGATGAGATCAAAGCTGCTCGCAAGCACATAGGATACTTTGCCATCATCACCAACGAGAAGATGGACGCATTCACCGCCCTTCATCTATACAGAATGAAGGATGTCGTAGAGAAAGCGTTTGGCAATCTCAAGGAAAGACTCAATATGAGAAGGCTTCTCGCCAAGTCCGAGAAGAATCTCGATGGCAAAATATTCAACGAGTTTATAGCACTAATTCTGATTTCCCACCTTGATCACAAGATGAAGGAAACAGATTTATATAAAACTTACACAATGCAACAGCTGCTTGATAAGCTTGATGTCCTTGAGTGTTATGAGGACGAAAAGCGTGCGCTCAGGATTGGTGAGCTTCTGGACAAGCAGGCAGATATTTACAGGACTCTCGGAGTGGCATTGCCAACCTCGTCATGTTAATCCGAGAATCCAGGTT
>NZ_FMXK01000022.1 GCF_900103635.1 Butyrivibrio sp. INlla18 | reverse complement strand
AATATACTTGGTTTTTGACGGATTGTCAATTTTGATCTATAAGATCCTGCAAAGTATAGCTGTTAATGTAGTTGTTGACTACTTCGTCAAGACCTTTCCAGAAAGGAAGCGTGGTGCAGGAATTAGACATAGGACAACCGATTCCGGTATCACCAGCTACACATTCAACAGGATTGAGATTACCCTCGATCGCTCTTAGCATCTCGCCAATATTGCAATCTTTTGGATCCATTGCAAGTCTGTATCCACCATTATTTCCACGCATACTGATAAGATAACCAGATTTACTGAGGCTTGATACAATCTGTTCAAGATATTTGATAGTAATATCCTGACGAGCCGAAATGTCTTTTAGCGATATATAATCTCCATTATCATGGAGGGCGACGTCCATCATAACTCTAAGAGCATATCTTCCCTTAGTTGATATTTTCATAAAATGACCTCGTTACACAAAATTTGATATAATACTATAATAAAGCAATAATTCGTTCAAATATAATAACAAAAAGTAAAAAGAAATACCACTATGAAATTAGAAGCAAGATCAAGGATAAAGGATCAGGATCAAAAGGATATTAAATACATGAAGGCAGCCATAGCACAGGCAAAAAAAGCCTATAAGCTTGGAGAAGTTCCTATTGGCTGCGTCATCGTATATGAAGACAAGATAATTGGAAGAGGCTACAACAGACGTAACACAGACAAGACACCTCTTGCGCATGCAGAGATCACAGCTATCAAAAAAGCTGGAAAGTTCATGCAGGATTGGAGACTTGAGGGATGTAAATTATATGTTACGCTAGAACCTTGTCAGATGTGCGCAGGAGCAATAGTGCAGGCTAGAATACCTGAAGTTATTATGGCAGCTGAGAACCCAAAGGCTGGTTGTGCGGGTTCTGTTATGGATATACTCAATAATCCTGATTTCAATCATCAGGTAGAAGTCAAGAAAGGCGTTTTGCAAGAAGAATGCAGTAAGATGCTTAAAGAATTCTTTTTGGAGCTACGAAATAGAAATAAGCTTTTAAAAGAGCAGAAGGGATGCTAATAGTGAAGAAACGAGTATTTGCAGTTCTTTTGATTTGTGCACTTGTCATGACTTGCTTTGCATGTGACAACCGGGCTGATGAGTACTCAATAAATAGTGTAGTAACTATTACATATCTTACGATAGGTGATAAGCCTTCTAATGGTCAGTCTGAAAAGGTCATTGAGAAGCTGAACACCATTTTAAGGAAAAAGGCTAATGCCCAGCTGGACGTGTATTATGTAAGCTGGGATGATTATCTTGCAAAATATAATAAGGTTCTAAGTTCAGGAGATGTGAGCCTTGATCTGGTGGCAACATCAAGCGACTGGCTAGATGCCTGGCCAAATGCTATAGATGGCAATTTCATGCCGCTTACTGAAGATATGCTCAGTAAATATTGTCCCCTTACTTATAACTGCGTATCCAAGGAGCAGTGGCAGAAGTGCAGTTATCAGGGCAAGATCTATTTTATTCCAGAAAATGAATATACTCAGTGGGTTAATCACGGCTTCATCTACAGAAAAGATATTGCAGATGAAGCAGGTTTAAATGGAGTGTCCTCATGGAAAGATCTGGATGCCTATTTTAAATATGTAAAAGAAAAATACCCTAATATGATCCCATGGGATGCAAACGGCACAAGTACCATAGGTACTCTTGGTTATTTGATGTCAGTAAGGAAGTTCATACCTATCTATGAACTTGGAACCTATGGAATTTGGGGAGCATATCAGGAAGATCCACGAAAAATAGTTTCTCCTTATTATGAAGGTGATGAATTTGTTGAATATGCAAAGCTTATGAAAGAATGGAAAGAGCTTGGTGTTTGGCGTGATAAGCTCAGCGATGCTGAAGATAATGATGAAGAATTCTACAATGGAATGAGCTCAGTAATACAACATCATACTCAGAATTATTACACTATCATAAAGCCTAGAATGGTAGTTATGCTTCCTGATGCAGATATTGATTTTTACTGGTGTGGCAAAGAATCTGGAAATGTAGTTAAAAATAGCATACTTCATGGTGCTATGGCAATTTATGCAGGATCTAAAAATCCTGAAAGAGCGCTTATGGTCTATGACCTTCTTAGAAATGACAGGGAGTGTTACAACCTGATCCACTACGGAATAGAAGGCGTACAGTACGAAAAAAATAGTGAAGGAATGCTTGAAAGACCAAGTGGATATAATGCAGATAGGGATAGTATCCTCCTTAATTTCTGGTGGGGCAGAAGAGATGAATACGAGATCAAGGATGCTACATATTTTTGGGAAGACTACTATAGACTTAATGATGAATATGAGAAGTATGCAATAGACTATCCTTGGGATAGTGTGCCATTTGCGTCTTCAGATATATTAGATGAGATAAAGCCTATCATCGAAGTCTGTGACAAATATGTGCCCAAGATTGCCTATGGACAGTATGATGTCACACCTGAAGAAGAGGTTGCTGAGTTCAGACTGGCTTTAAAGAATGCCGGAATAGAGACGGTGACGCGAAAGCTTCAGATCATTTCTAATTCACATTAAAAAAGATCATACAATCTATGAGCTAATTATGGTAGAATATCGCTTGTAGTATTGTATACATGTATAAAGGCAGGAGGAGTGGCAATGGTTACAACCCTAAACAATGGATATTATCTCGTAAACGGCGAGACCCTTATAGCTGATGATGCCGAGGCATCAAGCAAGCTTCAGGCTCATGGCGTTTCAGATATTTCAAAAGACAAGGCAAAAGAGAATACTATCGCTTATGGAATCTTAAAAGCTCATAATACTTCCGGTAATATGGAAAAGCTTTGTGTTAAATTTGATAAGCTTACATCTCATGATATTACTTATGTAGGTATTATCCAGACAGCAAGAGCTTCAGGACTTACAAAGTTTCCAATTCCATATGTTCTTACAAATTGCCATAACTCATTATGCGCAGTTGGCGGTACTATCAATGAAGATGACCACGTATTTGGTCTTACAGCTGCCCAGAAGTACGGCGGAATCTATGTTCCACCTCATCAGGCAGTTATCCATCAGTTCGCAAGAGAGATGCTTGCTTCAAGTGGCAGCATGATCCTTGGATCTGATTCTCATACAAGATATGGAGCACTCGGTACTATGGCTATCGGAGAAGGCGGACCAGAGCTTGTTAAGCAGCTCCTGGGACAGACCTATGATGTTGATATGCCAGGCGTAGTTGCTATTTATCTTGAAGGCGCACCAAAGAAGGGTGTTGGTCCTCAGGACGTTGCCCTTGCTATTATCGGCAAAGTATTTGGTGATGGCTTTGTTAAGAATAAGGTTATGGAGTTTGTTGGACCTGGTGTCAAGAACTTAAGCGCTGACTTTAGGATTGGCGTTGATGTTATGACAACAGAGACCACATGCCTTTCATCTATTTGGCAGACAGATGAGACTATCAAGGAATTCTATGATATTCACGGAAGAGTATCTGAGTATAAAGAATTAAAGCCAGGAAGTGTGGCATATTATGATGCAGTGGTTAAGGTTGATCTTGATTCTATCAATCCTATGATCGCTATGCCTTTCCACCCAAGTAACGTCTATGAGATCGATGAAGTAAACAGAAATGCAGCAGATATCCTTGCAGATGTTGAAAAGAGAGCAAGAGTAAGCTTTGGCGACAAGGTTGAGTTCTCACTTCAGGACAAGATCAAAGACGGCAAGCTCCTTGTAGAGCAGGGTATCATTGCAGGATGTGCCGGCGGCGGATTTGAGAACATCTGCGCAGCTGCAGATATCCTCAAAGGTAAATTTATTGGAAACGACAAGTTCACACTTAGCGTATATCCAGCATCTACTCCAATCTATATGGAAGTTGTTAAAAATGGCGCAGCAGCTGCAATCCTTGAATCAGGCGCAATATTGAAGACTGCATTCTGCGGACCATGCTTTGGAGCAGGCGATACACCAGCAAATAACGCATTTAGTATCAGACATTCAACCAGAAACTTCCCTAACAGAGAAGGTTCTAAGGTTCAGAATGGACAGGTTGCATCTGTTGCACTTATGGACGCTCGTTCAATTGCAGCAACAGCAGCCAATAAGGGAATTCTTACACCAGCAACAGAATTTGATGGTGATTTTGAGAAGTATAAGTATCACTTCGATAGCAATATCTACAAGAACAGAGTATTTGATTCACATGGTAAGGCAGACCCAAGCGTAGAGCTTGTTCTTGGACCAAACATCAAGGATTGGCCTAGCATGGTTGCTCTTCCAGAAAACCTTCTTCTCAAGGTTGTATCTGAGATCCATGATCCAGTTACAACAACAGACGAACTTATTCCTTCAGGTGAGACATCATCTTATAGATCAAATCCTCTTGGACTTGCTGAGTTTACTCTTTCTAGAAAGGACCCTGAATACGTTGGCCTTGCCAAGGAAGTATACGCAGAGGAGCTCAAGAGACGTGAGGATACTCCACTTGATGGCATGAGCGCAGAGGTTTCAGATGTGGTAAAAGAGATCTTAAAGAGCTATCCAGATGTATCTAGCAAGAACACTGGTATTGGATCTACGATCTTTGCAGTTAAGCCAGGTGATGGATCAGCCAGAGAACAGGCTGCATCTTGCCAGAAGGTTCTTGGTGGATGGGCTAACATCGCTGTTGAATATGCTACCAAGAGATATCGCTCCAATCTGATAAACTGGGGAATGCTCCCATTTATCATTGATTCAGAGGACCTTCCATTCAAGAATAAGGATTACATCTTCTTCCCAGGAATCAGAAGTGCTGTAGCAAATAAGGATGACAGCATCAAGGCTGTAGCAGTATCAGGCGGCAAGATGACTGAGTTTACTCTTAAGCTTGGAAACCTCACAGATGATGAGAGGCAGATAATCCTTGATGGTTGTCTTATCAATTATAACCGCGTAAAATAATAATGTAGTTATTTAGGGGATAGTAGGATAAGATTACATTATGTTTTTTAGTAAAAGAGGGGCAAAAAGAATAATTGCAGCATCTATGGTCATGCTGTTTACAGGAAGCGTCGCAGGTTGCGGCGCTTCTTCTAGTGAGAATGGAATAGAGATCCCTGGTATCACTGGAAATGGCCAGAGTCAGACTATAAATGTGGACTACGAAGTTCCGCAGCAGGTTCCTAATATCCTAGTTGATCAGGTAGGCTTTAAGCCTGACTCAGAAAAAGAGCTTTTGATCAGAGCCAAAGAACTGCCAACTGAGTTTCAGATACGAAATCTTGAGACAGGTGAAGTAGTATACGAAGGAAAGCTGGTCAAACCTACTTTTGACGAGGAGACTGGCGAATATACTGCTATCGGACATTTCACAGATCTAAAAGATGAAGGAACCTACTATGCCTGCGCTGATATAGTTGGTGAGTCCTATGCATTTGCAATTTCTGAGGTTGTTTATACAGATCTTTTTAACGACGCCTGTAAGAAGTTTTATTATAACCGCTGCGGAATTGCACTTTCAGAGAACCTTGCTGGAGAGAATGCTCACAGCGCCTGCCATACAATAGCAGCTCATCTTCAGGATGACCCTAGTGTCGAGATAGACGTTACAGGTGGATGGCACATGGATGAGCAGGCCGACAGAGATACTGTTGTAGGTTGCAAGATCGTAGAAAACTTCCTTTTAGCTTATGAGCTAAATAAAGAGGCATTTACTGATGAAACTGGAATTCCAGAAAGTGGCAATGGTATTCCTGATATTCTGGATGAAGTCAGATACGAAGTAGAATGGCTTCTTAAGATGCAGGATCCAAAGACTGGCGGTGAGTATGGCGCAGCTCTTACAGATAATACTAAGGGCGGAGACCTTTTCTCATATCCTGTAGTAGTAACTCCTGTGTCCATGGATTCTACTATCAGCTTTGCAGCAACTTTGGCCAGATTCAGCTTCTTTTACCAGGAATATGATCCAGACTTTGCAAGAGAGTGTCTAAGGGCAGCAGATAAAGCCTGGAACTGCTATGTCAATAACCAAAAGGTTTTGGAAAGTAGCGGAGCCTTCAATGCGGCGGCGCAGCTTTATAGAGCAACAGGCAACAGCTCTTATGACCAGATTCTTCAGGCTTTTTTTGAGAAAAGAGATTTTGCAGAGCTGTTTAACACAGATGAGAATATCTTCCTTGGTTCTGTCACATATCTTTCTACCAATCAGAAAGTTGATATGGACCTTTGTAGTAAGCTTATGAAGTATCTGATGCAAAGATCTGAAGATATTGCGCTTAAGGCCACTCAGTCAAAATATCTTGTGGCAGATTATGACAGTGAAAATGTATATGCCAGCATTTTGTTCAATATGAGGTGCCTGACTATCACGGATTACATTATCTATAATCACGAGTACACGACTATAGTTGAGAATCACGCTCATTATCTCATGGGTATGAATCCTGATGTGACCAATTATGTTACGGAGTACACAGAGAGAACTTATGTTGATGGGCAGAAGCCTGGAATCCTCAATAATCCTAGCTATGATTCCTTGTTTGTCTTTATGCTGAGTATATTGGTAAAAGAGTAAGAGCGCATTTTTTACATATAGGCTGACACTATATATGATTTGCATGTGCCTTTTACGAGTGATAATATGAATTGACTATGAATACAAATATTGATGGATTAAATATTAACTACATAGATGAAGGAAGCGGTCCGCTTCTTGTGATGCTTCATGGCTGGGGCTCCAACATAGATCTTTTTGCTGGAGTTATTTCTTTTGCCAAAAAGAGCTATCACGTGGTAGCAATGGATATGCCTGGCTTTGGAAAAAGTGATGAGCCAGCAGAGCCAATGAATGTGGATGCATATGTGGACTTTGTTCAGAAGTTCCTTAGAAAGCTCTATCCAGAAGATAAGGAAGTAATATTCCTTGGTCATTCCATGGGCGGAAGGATCATAATAAAGCTTGCATCAGGTATCAATGAAGGTAGGATCAAGGCTGACTTCACAATACCCAAGATCATTCTTACAGACTCAGCAGGCATCATTCCTGTTAAAACAAAGGCTCAAAAGAAGAGAACCAAGAGATATCATTTCTACAAGAATTTCATTGAAAAGAGCGGAATTCTTAAGATAGATCCAGATGCTCTTAACAAGCTTCAAAAGAAATTTGGAAGTGCTGATTATGCAGCTGCTTCACCAGTTATGAGAAAGAGCCTTGTAATGGCAGTCAATGAGGACTGTGTTCCTTACATGCCTTCTGTTACTCAGCCGGTTCTTTTGATATGGGGTGACAAGGATACAGCAACTCCTTTATCAGATGGTCAGCAGATGGAGAAACTTATGCCAGAAGCTGGACTTGCGGTTATTAACGGAGTAGGTCACTATTCATTTTTGGAGAATCCTTATTTATATAACAGAATCTTGGGAAGCTTCCTCAAGATAGCAGATTAATGGAGAATTGAGATGATATACGCGATAATAATTTTATATGTGACAGCGGCCATATTAGGACTTAGATACTATGCTCACATGCTTCAGCTTTCAAGCTATCAGTTTCAGGGGTATTTTAGATTCCTAAGATCACAGCAGACTAAGTATGGACCTCATATCGGAGTGATGGTCACTCTTGCTATGCTAAGGCTTGTACCTGGACTTGAGATACTAGCTGGCATTTTGACAATAGTCTTTTTGCTGGGAATAGTTGCAATGTACATTCCAAAGAAAGCAAAAAAGAAATTTGTTGTTACTAAGAGAATTCAGAGACTGTTCATTACAGATGCTGTAATTGTTTTGATTTTGGCAGTGATCAGTTTACTTATAACAAATAAGCTTGCAGTTTACTTTATCTGGGCTGTATACATGGGATTCTTCCCTCTTATGACAGCTCTTGCTAATCTTATCAATAAGCCTATCGAGAATAGGATCAATCAGTACTTCATCGATGATGCCAAGAGAATGCTAAAAGAGCACACAGGACTCAGAATCGTTGGTATTACAGGAAGCTACGGTAAGACCAGCGTTAAGTATTACCTCACAACTCTTTTATCAGAGGGATTTAGCGTTCTCATGACTCCAGAGAGTTACAACACTCCAATGGGAATCGTAAGGACTATTAGAGAACATCTTAAGCCAACACATGAGATATTCGTATGTGAGATGGGTGCAAGACACCTCCATGATATCAAGGAGATCACAGATATTGTTCATCCTGATGATGGAATCGTGACATCCATCGGATATCAGCACCTTGAGACCTTCCATTCTCTTGATAATATCATCAGCACCAAGTACGAGCTCTTAGATGCAGTTGATGAAAAAGAAAAAGAGCAGGGAAAAGAAGCTGGCAAACACCTTAAGTTTGTAAATGGCGACAATGAGATCATTCGTAGCCACATGAAATATAATGATGCCATTACCTATGGCACATCTGAGGGCAATGACTACAGAGCTACAGATATCAGGGTAACTAGCGCAGGTACAACATTTACAGTTACTGCTCCAAGCGGAGACAGCGCAGAATATACAACCAAGCTTGTAGGACAGCATAACGTTGAGAACATCGTAGGAGCTATTGCAGCGGCCAACAGCCTTGGCATTCCTATGAATAAGCTCAAGATCGCAGTCAGAAGGCTTCAGCCTGTTCCACACAGACTTGAACTTGTTAAGCGCGGCACGGTATCAATTCTTGATGATGCATATAACTCCAATCCTAACGGAGCAAAGGTTGCTCTTGAGACACTTTCTCTTTTTGAGGATAAGGTCAAGATCCTTGTTACACCAGGTATGGTAGAGCTTGGAGAAAAAGAGGATGAGTACAATGCAGAGTTTGGCAGACAGGCAGCAGCTGTTTGTGACTACATCATCCTTGTTGGCGAAAAGAACAGCGCTTCTATTAAGCGCGGCGTATTAGAGGCTGGATTTGATCCTGAGAGAGTATTTGTAAAGAGTACTCTTAATGAGGCAACAGCTCTTATGTATGAGATCGATGCAGGAAGAGAAAAGGTTATTCTCCTTGAGAATGATCTTCCTGATAATTATAAATAATTCTTTTAATGAATCAGATTTTGGAAAGAAGGCATATTATGAAACTTAAAGTTGCAGTTTTATTTGGTGGAAAGAGTACAGAGCATGAGATCTCAATTATCTCTGCTATTCAGGCTATTGGATACATCGATAGAGACAAGTACGACATTATTCCTGTTTACATGACCAAGAACAACGATTTCTATGTTGGTGAGTACGTTGACAAGATTGAGGAGTACACACATATTCCAGAGCTTATCAAGAAGAGCACTCAGGTTGTATGGATCAAGGAAGGCGATAAGGTTTCTCTTGTAAGATACCCAATGAAGAAGTTTGGAAACAACGTTATCACAACTGTTGACGTTGCATTCCCTATCGTTCATGGAACAAACGTAGAAGATGGTACACTTCAGGGTTATCTTGCTACTATGGGACTTCCAGTAGTTGGCTGTGATGTTCTTTCATCAGCTGTTGGAATGAACAAGTACGTAATGAAGACAGTTCTCAAGGACAATGGTATTCCAGTTCTTGACTGTAAGTGCTATACATGGAAAGACTATGAGGATGTAGATGCGTTAGTTGCTAAGATCGAAGCTGCATTTTCATATCCTGTTATCATCAAGCCTCTTAACCTTGGTTCAAGTATCGGTATCAAGAAGGCTTCTGACAGAGACGGATTATTAGAGGCTCTTGATCTTGGATTTGAGTTCTCTAAAAAGATCCTTGTTGAGCCAGCTATCACTGATCTCAAAGAGATCAACTGCTCAGTTCTTGGTGATTACGAGAGTGCAGAAGCATCTGAGTGCGAAGAGCCTATTAACTCAGATGAGATTCTTAGCTTTGAGGATAAGTATATTGGCGGCGCTAAGGGTTCAGCTAAGGGCGGTGCCAAGACTGGTGGTTCAAAGGGCATGGCTTCTCTTAAGAGAAAGATTCCTGCAGATATCACATCAGAAATGCGTGATGAGATCAGAAAGATGGCAGTAGATGCATTTATCTGCCTTGGATGTTCTGGTGTTTCCAGAATCGACTTTATGATCGATATGAAGACAAATAAGGTATACCTTAACGAGATCAATACTATTCCTGGTTCATTATCATTCTATTTATGGGAGCCTGTTGGAGTTAAGTATGACGTTCTTTTAGACAGAATGATCCAGCTTGCACTTAAAGCAGACAGAGAATCTCATAAGGTAGTATATTCATTTGAGACAAATGTACTTGAAGGAGTACATCTTGGCGGCGGAAGTAAGGGCGCAAAGGGATAATAATAAGGCCATCGCAGTAGCGATGGCCCTTTTTATGTGCTTTATTAGTTTTCTGAATAGAGTTTTTCGTTCTTGAGATAGGTTTCAAGCATGATGTTCTTGACATAGTTGTCGATGTTTTTCTGATCCTCTTTTGACAACTCACTTGGAATGATAGGCTTGCAATACTCAACGGTTACCTTGGCACTCTTAATAAATGGTTTGTGCTTTTCAAGGATATCTTCTGAGTGGTTGATAACTACTGGAACGATAGGACAACCGGACTTCTGAGCGATCTTGAAGCTTCCCTTGTGGAACTCGCCCATTGGCTCGTCTGTCTTGATCCTTGTTCCTTCTGGGTAGATGAAAATCGAAATGCCATTCTTTACTTTATCAATGGCTGTGAGAACCATTTCAAGGCCCTTGCGGATATCTTTTCTATCAAGGAAGAGACAATCCATGAAGATCATCCAGATGTTCAAAAGAGGTACCTTAAGAACTTCTTTTTTAGAAATAAATCCTGTAGGATTTGGAACTCTTGGATAGCAGATAACGATATCAAAGATACTTCTGTGGTTACCAACATAAAGTACTGCCTGATCCTTTGGCACGTTCTCTTCGCCGATGACAGTTCTTTTGACACCGCTTATAAAGTTAACTACGTTGAAGGCCCAGCTTACGATGGCAAGAGAAGCCTTTTTGAGAAACATAGGATTGAATTTGCCGATGATAAAAAGAACAAGCTGGATAGGTAAGCTTACTATTAAGAAAATAGCTACAAATAAAACAGCTAAGATTGTACGGATCATGAATAATGCCTCTTTTCTATAAGTTTCTTTACTACGTGTCTATTTTCTCATGAGTTAAAGAAAAATGGAATAGAGTTTTCTCTTTTAAGGGATTATATAGTATTATATAGCTAATGCAAATTTGAAATGCACACGCAGAGCATGTTGGAGGGATATATGCTGATCATAAAGAATGGTTACATGGTAGATCCTGCTTCTGGAACTGAAGGAATCAGGGACATCGTCATAGACGGGGACAAGATACTTAAGATCTGCGAAGAAGGAAGCGACTTTGTTGCAGAACTTTTGAAGGATTCATCTAATAAAGTGATTGATGCTACTGGCAAAACTGTAGCACCAGGGCTTGTGGATGGCCACGTGCATTTTAGAGATCCAGGTTTTACCTACAAGGAAGACATTGAATCTGGATCAAAGGCTGCGGCAAGAGGCGGATTTACTAGTGTCATCATGATGGGCAACACTGAGCCTCACATGGACAATGTGGAGACTATAAGGGACGTCCTTGCTAGGGGCGCTAAGACTGGTCTTAGAGTATATACCTGCGCCAATGTTACAAGAGATATGCTGGGAAAAGAGCTGTGCGCAATGAAGGAACTTATAGATGCTGGAGCAGTTCTTTTTACAGATGATGGAAAGCCTATAACTGATGCAGAGCTTATGGAGAAAGCCTGCGTAGAGGCAGCTAATCTAGGAAAAGTAATAAGCCTTCATGAAGAAAATCCAGAATTTATAACAGATAACGGAATCAACGCCGGAGAAGTTGCGGAGAAACTGGGACTTAAAGGGTCTCTAAGACAAGCAGAAATATCCATGGTTGAAAGAGATATAGATATAGCAGAGAAAACCGGGGCACACATTGTAGTTCAGCATATCAGTGCTGCTGAATCAGTTGAACTTATCAGAAATGCTAGGAAGAGAGGTGTGAAGGTTAGCGCAGAAGCTACACCTCATCACTTTACTCTTACTGAAAATGCCGTTCTTAAGTATGGTTCCCTTGCCAAGATGAATCCGCCACTTAGACTAGAAAGCGATAGAAAGGCCATCATTGAGGGACTTAAGGATGGAACGATTGGAATAATCGCTACAGACCATGCTCCTCATGCTAGAGAAGAAAAGCAAAAAGAGTTAAGGCTTGCGCCAAGTGGCATAACTGGTCTTGAAACATCCCTTGCTCTTGGAATCAGAGAGCTTGTAAATACAGGATATATGACGCTTATGGAACTTATTGATCGTATGACAATAGGACCAGCAAGGGTTTATGGAATAGATGCTGGATATATTACAGAAGGCGGCATGGCTGACCTTGTTATATTTGATCCAAAGGCAGAATGGAACTTTGTTCAGAGTAATTCCAAGTCTTCTAACACGCCATTTTTGGGTGAGAGACTACCAGGCAAGATCCACGATACTATCTGCAAAGGTCAGATAGTATATGAAGATAGATAAACAATAAGGAGATTATCTCATGGCTGAGAAAATGAAAAAAGAAGCCAAGGTTTTAAGCCAGAAAAAGCTCTCAGAGGGCATTTTTGATCTGTGGCTTGAAACTGAAATGGCCAAAGATGTAAGACCAGGACAGTTTGTAGGAGTTTATCCGGAGAATAGATCAACTCTTTTACCAAGACCTATCAGTATCTGCGAAGTGGATAAGGCTAGATCAGCAATTAGGCTTGTGTACAGAGTTGTAGGAAGTGGCACAACAGAGTTTTCTAAGGCTTCAGAAGGGAACAGCCTTATGATCCTTGGACCTCTCGGTAACGGCTTCCCAATAGATAAGGCAGCAGGCAAAAGAGCTGTTGTAATAGGCGGCGGAATCGGTGTTCCTCCACTTCTTGAAACTGCAAAGAGAATGTCTGAGCTTGATAGATCAGAAGCGCCTTCCAAGATAAGCGCAGTCATGGGATATAGAAATAGTGATACATTCCTTAGCGATGAGTTTTCTAAGTATGCGCAGATGCACATTGCATCAGAAGACGGAAGCGTTGGAACAAAGGGAAATGTCATTGATGCTATGAAAAATGAGGGTGTTGAGTGCGACGTTATCTTTGCTTGCGGACCAATGCCAATGCTCAAGGGAATCAAGGCATATGCAGAATCTATTGGGGCAAAAGCATATCTTTCTCTTGAAGAGAGAATGGCCTGCGGCGTAGGAGCTTGCCTTGGATGTGTATGCAAGACCAAGGAAGTTGATGAGCATTCTCATGTTCACAATGCAAGAATCTGTACAGATGGACCAGTTTTTGATGCCGATACTTTGGATCTATGATTGAGGAGAAATAAGATGAATACAGCAGTTGAGATAGCAGGTGTTAAATTCAAAAATCCAGTTATGACAGCATCAGGAACCTTTGGTTCTGGTATGGAATATGTGGATTTTGTTGATCTAAATAAGCTTGGAGCAGTAGTAACTAAGGGCGTTGCCAATGTGCCATGGCCAGGAAACCCAGTTCCACGTGTGGCTGAAGTTTATGGAGGCATGCTAAATGCCATCGGGCTTCAGAATCCTGGAATTGATGTCTTTGTAGAAAGAGATCTTAAGTTCCTTGAGCAGTACGACACAGAGGTTATCGTTAATGTCTGCGGCAAGTCAGTTGAAGATTACCTTGAAGTAGTTGAGAGACTTTCTGATGAAAAGAAGGTATCAATGCTTGAGATAAATGTATCTTGTCCTAACGTAAAAGAGGGTGCTATTGCTTTTGGTCAGAACAAGGATGCACTTTTTGATATCACGAAGAGAATAAAAGAGAAGAGCAAAAAGCCAATCATCATGAAGCTAAGCCCAAATGTTACTAGCATTTCTGAGATGGCTAAGGCAGCAGAGGCAGCAGGTGCTGATGCAATCTCTCTTATCAACACTATTACTGGCATGAAGATTGATATTTACAAGAGAAAGTTTGCTCTTGCCAATAGAACTGGCGGACTTTCTGGTCCAGCCATCAAGCCAGTAGCAGTTAGAATGGTATACGAGGCAGCACATGCTGTTAATATTCCTATTATTGGAATGGGCGGAATAGCAAATGCAGAAGATGCCATCGAATTTATCATGGCAGGAGCTACAGCTATTGCCGTTGGTGCCATGAACTTCCATGATCCATATACTACTGAAAAGGTTGTAACTGGAATCGAAGAGTATATGAAGAAATATGGCGTTGAAGATATAAACGACATAAGAGGTATTGTAGAATAATACCTTTATACACCGGAAAGGACCGTCGCTTTTTATTCAAAAAGCGGCGGTCCTTTTGTTACTAGCAACTACTATGTTACTGTTCTGTGTTGACACCTGTAAGCTCGTCAAAGCCTTTCATAACTGCTGCATAGGTCTGCTTAGAGATTTCTGGAAGCTCTCCGCCCCATGTTTTCTCAGCCTGTGCATAGCCTTTTTCGAAGGCTGCTCGCATCTTATCGAGCTTAGCTGGGTCATCACCTGCAAGGGTCTTGGCAAAATCAAGGATTCTTTCGGAGGTCTGTTTAACGCCCCAATAGCCATCCTCAGCAATGTCAGCCTCTGCCTGAGCTTTTGTCGCTGCATCAACAGTGAAATCACCTTTTGCAAGGAATTTCCAGATAGAATCCTCGTCATTGTCACTGTTTGCAATGCCGTATGTCTTGGCCTGCTTGCCCATCATCTTTCGAACAATGTCCAAAAGTTGCTGCTGGCGAGTAGCCACATCAGCCTGCATCTGTTTGATGATCTGGGTCCTGTCGTTCTGCGAAGTCTTGGCAGTTTCCTGCTTTTCATCAGACTTCTCATAAACTGCAGCGGCTTCAGCTTTTACCTTTACTTCTTCGTCTTTCTTTTTCTCTTCTACAGAGTTAGGATTCACGCTTGAAGCATAGGCGGTTGCGATGTTGTTAGTAACCTCGGTAACTCCGTTTACGCCCATATAGAACTCCTTTTCTGCGATGGTACTAAAATCGCGCTGAAACGAAACTATAGTTTACCTAATCTGTTTATCGGTCAAATTAAAAAAAACTTTAGCTTTTTTTTGCATTTTTTTTCTTGAGTTTGTATAGTAAGAATGAGAAGATTGAGAAAAGTAGAAGTGGAGCGGTTTTCATGAAACAAAGTAGAAAAGCATACGGAAAAATAAACCTTGGACTGGATGTAACTGGCAAAAGAGCTGATGGCTACCACATTGTGCGAATGATAATGCAGAATGTTGATATATATGACACATTAACTTTTGAAGAAAATGAAACGGGCGAAATTGTTTTAACAGCATCATCAGAATCTATTCCAACAGATGATTCTAATCTCATCTGTAAGGTGGCTAAACAGTTAAAAGAGAAATTTAATGTGGATAAAGGTATCAATATTCACCTTGAAAAGAGAATTCCGGTAGCAGCTGGAATGGCAGGCGGTAGTACAGATGGCGCTGCAGCATACCTTGCACTTAATGACATCTGGGGACTTGGACAGTCCAAAGAAGATCTCTGCAAGTTTGCAGTAAGCCTTGGAGCAGATATTCCTTACTGCATCATGGGTGGTACAATGGTTGCAGAGGGTATTGGCGAAGAGCTTACAGCTATAGCTGATATGCCAGAGTGTTTGATCGTGGTAGCTAAGCCTGCAATCGGAGTTTCAACAGGATGGGTATACACAGAGCTTGATAGTAAGCCTATTGAGAAGCACCCAGACATCGATGGCATCAGAAGTGCTATAGAAAGTGGTGACCTTAAGGGTATGTGTGCCCTTATCGATAACGTTTTGGAGCATGTGACAGCTTCTAAGTACGAAGAGATCGGCAAGATCGAGAAGGTACTTGAAGATAATGGCGCTATTAGGGCGTTTATGACAGGTAGTGGCCCAACAGTATTTGGTATCTTTGATAACGAGGATAAGGCTAGAGCTGCTTATAAAGCAGTTGAAGATAGCAAATTAGCACCAGAATTATTTTTGACAAAGCCTATTAACCCCAATAGGTGAGGCGGTGATATTATGAAGAGAAATGTAGATGTTAGTGTTACAGGTATCCACGTAAGGGCTGGGGAACCCGCAGAAAAGATAATTACTAATTCCAAGGGATACTACGAATTTCTGGAGGATGGAACAAGAGTCCTTGAATATGACGAGGAACAGCAGGCTGGATCTGAGAGTGTTCATATCCACAATACAGTCACAATAGCTCAGGATGAGAACAGTATGGAAATTGTAAGGGGCGGCGATATGAATTCCAAGCTTGCCTTTGGAAAAGAGCTAAAGTACGACACGGAATATGTTACTCCTTACGGAACAATGCAGATGAAGGTCAATACTACTAAATTTGACTTTACTAAGATCAGACAGGAAGATGAGATGAAACTCATGGCTGAATATGAACTAGAGATGGATGGACAGGTTCTATCAGCATCCATGATAATAATCGAAATAAAAAATTCGGAGCCAGTTTAATACTGACTCCGAATTATTTTTTGCTTTATTATTTAACCATCTTTGCTCCGGCTTTTTCCTGAGCCTTAGAAACGAGATTCTTGAAGAATCCTTTCTTCTGTTCAGGTGCCTGAACCTTACCGTGTAGACCTTTAACTTCTGTTACGTAGATACCACTTACTGAAGCCTTAACTTCTTTTTTAACAGGTACCTGATCATAAATCTTCTCATCGCAGATAAGACTCATAACTCTGTTACCAACTCTAACCTTAAGGATTGGAAGCTTGGATCTTCTGAGAAGCTTAGGTGTCTGCTCGATAACTGACTGAGGAAGACCTGACTCATTAAGCTTCATTCTCTTTTTATCAATGATAAGCATTGTAAGAGTCTGCTTCATTGCATCAAGCTGAACCTGCTGCTCTTCCTGTCTCTTTTGTGCTTTTTTACCAACTATGATAAGTGCAACGATAGCTGCTACTAAAATAACTGCAATAACGATTGCAACGATTGCTCCTGTGCTCAAAACTTGTTCCTCCGAATTTCTTTTTCCATTTGATTATGAACAGAGTTTATTTTAGCATTCTTTGGTCTACAAGGCAAATAAATACTTTAATCTAATGGTAGAGTGTGGTAGTATAAAAAATATTGTTTTTACTAATAATATGTAAACAAAAATAGATCATTGAGGAGAACTATTATGAGAAATAAAATAGCTTTTTTAATGGCAGGAGTACTCATGGTGACAGCCCTTACAGCATGTAATGGCCAGAGCACAGAAGCAACTACAGATGCATCTACAGGTTCATCAGCAGATGATGCAGCTGCCACAAGCTCATCAGATGGTGCACAGACACAGACTATTTCTGCACTTCAGAATCTTGAGAACCTTGAGACAATGGCCCTTGCAGAGATCAATCCAGAAGAGTTCGTTACTCTTGGCGAGTATAAGGGTGTCACAGTTGAACTTGCTGCTCCAAATGTAACAGATGAGCAGGTTGATGAGCAGATCAAGTCTATCTTTACAAATAACCCACCAATGACTGAGGTAACAGACAGAGCAGTTCAGGATGGAGATACAGTTAATATCGACTATGTTGGTAAGTATGCTGATTCAGGCGAGGCATTTGACGGCGGTACAGCTGAAGGTGCTGACCTTGTGATCGGTTCTAATTCATACATTGAAGGCTTTGAGTCAGGACTTGTAGGCACAAATGTTGGTGATACAGTAGACCTTAACCTTACATTCCCAGAGAATTACGGTGCAACAGACCTTGCAGGTAAGAATGTTGTATTCACAGTTACAATTAACAGCATCAAGGTGGCTTCAGATGAGATGACAGATGAGTGGGCAGCAGGCCTTGGAGCAGAGGGTGTTACAACACTTGAAGAGCTTAAAGCATATGTCAAGAATGGTATGATAACTGATGCACAAAGCAAGTATGATTCAGATCTTGAAGAGGCTGTTCTTGCAAAGGTAACAGAAGCTTGTGAGTTTAAAGAGGTTCCACAGAATCTTTATAACAGATATCTCATTCAGCAGAATGAGTCACTTGAGTACTATGCAAGCATGTATTCAATGTACATGGGACAGCAGCTTACAGCTAGCGACATTGTTACAATGATGATCCAGCAGGAAGGTTCAACAGATACTCCTGATGATTATCTTAAGGCAATGGTTACAGAAGCTACTCAGCAGTTCATTATGTTTGCAGCAATTGCCAAGAATGAAGGAATTGAAGTTACAGAAGAAGATATTGATGCATACCTTAAGAATGCATACGATAATGCTTCAACTACAGCATATAGCACATATGAGGAGTTCAAGGCTACAGTAGATCCTGAAGTTTATAGAGAAGGTCTTCTTGCCGAGAAGGTTATGGATTACCTCGTTGAAAATGCAAACGTTGTAGAGCCAGCAGAATAAATAAAATTTGATCAGGGAGGTCGCCATGGATTTAGTAGATATCAGAGCACTATTCGAAGAACAGGAAAAATACGCAGGCCAGAAGGTAACTGTAGGCGGATGGATCAGAAGCATTCGTGATTCAAAAGCAATCGGATTCATCGTTTTAAATGATGGTACATATTTCAAGCCTTTACAGATTGTATATTCTGATGCCCTTTCAAATTTTGCAGAGATCAGTAAGTTAAATGTTGGTGCAGCTGTTATCGCAACAGGAACTATCGTTGCAACACCAGGAGCCAAGCAGCCATTTGAGATGCAGGCAGAGACTGTTGAGATTGAAGGACAGTCAACAGCTGATTATCCTCTTCAGAAAAAGAGACATACACTTGAGTTCCTTAGAACAATCCCTCATCTTCGTGCTAGAACAAACACATTTGAGGCGGTGTTCAAGGTTAGAAGCGTAGCAGCTTATGCTATTCATTCTTTCTTCCAGGAGAGAAATTTCGTATATGTTCACACACCACTTATTACAGGTAGTGACTGTGAAGGTGCCGGCGAGATGTTCCAGGTTACTACAATGGACCTCAACAACGTTCCTAAGACTGAGGACGGAGCTGTTGATTACTCCAAGGATTTCTTTGGAAAGCCAGTTAACCTTACAGTAAGTGGACAGCTTAACGTAGAGACTTATGCATTTGCATTCAAGAATGTTTACACATTTGGACCTACATTCCGTGCTGAGAACTCAAACACAACAAGACATGCAGCTGAGTTCTGGATGATCGAGCCTGAGATGTGCTTTGCAGATCTTAAGGATGATTGTGACACAGCAGAAGCAATGCTCAAATATGTTATCAGCTATGTATTAGAGCACTGCCCAGAAGAGATGGCATTCTTTAACGAGTTCATTGATAAGGGACTTATCGACAGACTTAACAACGTAGTTAACAACGAGTTTGGTCGTATCTCATATACAGAGGCTATTGAGCTTTTAGAGAAGCACAATGACAAGTTTGATTATAAGGTATCATGGGGATGTGATCTCCAGACAGAGCATGAGAGATTCCTTACAGAGGAAATCTTCAAGAAGCCTGTATTTGTAACTGATTATCCAAAGGAAATCAAGGCATTCTACATGAAGCTTAATCCAGATGGAAAGACAGTTGCAGCAGCTGATTGCCTTGTGCCTGGTATCGGAGAGATCATCGGTGGTAGCCAGAGAGAGGATGACCTTGCAATCCTCGAGAAGCGTATGGATGAGCTTGGAATGAAGAAGGACGAGTATCAGTTCTATCTTGATCTTCGTAAATATGGAAGTGTACGTCACGCAGGATTTGGTCTTGGATTTGAGCGTTGCGTAATGTACCTTACAGGCATGGCTAACATCAGAGACGTTGAGTCATTCCCTAGAACAGTCGGAAATTGTGAGCTTTAATGCACGCATGTGATATACTTAGACTATAGAGATTAGACAAGGGGGATGCGTATGAAAAAAAGAAGTCTTTTTAATATGATAGCTATTTCCCTTGTTATGAGTTTACTGGTGGCAGACCCTGTATGGGCTACCACCAGTACTGATTTACAGGAAAAACAAGAGAAGCTTGAAAACGAACAAAAAGAGCTGGAGAATCAAAAGAAAGCTCTTGAAAACCAGAAGAAAGACAGTCAGAACAAGCTTAATAACGCTAACAGCCAGATAAATGATTACTCAGAAGCTCAGGGTGAGACAAAGGAAGCAATTGATGAGACCAATGCTGAGATCGTAGGTCTCATGACTGACATTGAACTTATCAAAGAAGACATTGCGGCTAAGCAAGAGCAGATAGAGATAACTCAGGCAGAATATGATGAAGCCAAGAAACAGGAAGAGACATTGTACGAAGCAATGACTCAGAGAATCAAGTTCATGTATGAAAAGGGAAACCTATCGTATGTGCAGATTCTTTTAACTGCTACAAGTTATGCAGATGCTCTCAATAAAGTTCAGTATGTAGAAGAGCTTTATGAATATGACAGACAGAAGCTCTCTGAATATGTAGCTGCCAAGGAAGCTGCTGAAGCCTATGGCAAGCAGCTTGAAGAAGAAAAGGCAGAGCTTGAAACTTCAGAGATGGAGCTAGAAGAAGAACAGGCATACATGGAAGAAGTGCTTGCAGAGTACAAGGCAACTTACGCTGATTATGAAGTTAAGATTGCCAAGGCAAAGCAGGACGCAGCTGTGTATACAGCCCAAGTTAAGAGCCAGCAGTCCAGTATCGCAAGTCTTCAAAAGCAGATAGAACAAAAGCAAAAAGAAGTTGCCGAGACCAAGAAAGCCAAGGAAGATGCATATCAGGCTGAACAGGCAGCAAATAATGATTCGGATTCAGATTCTGGATCAAATTATTCCCAGTCATCATCTGGTTCAGGTGGTGCATCTGGAGGTTCCGGATATGTTGCTCCAACAGGAAGCGCAACGGGATCTAATATAGCAAATTACGCATGCAAGTTTGTAGGTAATCCTTATGTTCCGGGTGGAACAAGCCTTACAGATGGAGCTGACTGCTCCGGCTTTGTAATGGCAGTCTACAAGGCCTATGGAATTTCAGTTCCAAGAACTTCGTGGGCACAGGGCTCTTATGGTAGAGAAGTATCCTATGCGGATGCCCAGCCAGGAGACGTTATTTACTACGGCGGACATGTTGGAATATATATAGGCGGCGGACAGATAGTTCATGCTAGTACCCAGAAAACAGGTATCAAGTATAGTCCCGCTACATACAGATCCATCATTTCCGTAAGAAGGTATATTAACTAAAGCAAGAAATTCACTTTTTTATGGAATATTCATGTTGTTAATATCCAGCATGCTAGTGTATAATCATACCCGATTGATGGATTTTAACATCACTCGGGTATTTTCTTTGTTTGAGGATACCCAACAATATAGATTTGGTAGGAGGAAGCATGGCTGCAGAAGAGAAAGTTATAGTCATTGACTTTGGCGGACAGTACAACCAGCTGGTTGCAAGGCGCGTCAGAGAGTGTAACGTTTACTGCGAGATCTATTCATATCGTACTCCGATTGAGCAGATCAAGGAAATGTCCCCTAAGGGAATCATTTTAACTGGTGGACCTAACTCATGTTACGAGGAAGGTGCTCCAACATATACCAAAGAGCTTTTTGAACTTGGAATTCCAGTTTTAGGTCTTTGCTACGGAGCGCAGCTTATGATGCACGTTCTGGGTGGTAAGGTCGAGAAGGCTCCAGTCAGAGAGTATGGTAAGACAGAGACATTTATTGATGGCTCTAAGGATGCTCTTTTTGCAGGCGTTGAAGATAAGACCATCGTTTGGATGAGTCACTTCGATTACATCAGCAAGGTGGCTCCTGGATTTGAGATCATTGCTCACACAGCAGATTGCCCAGTTGCTGCAGCGGCTTGTGAAGACAAGAAGCTCTATGCTATCCAGTTCCATCCAGAGGTTCTTCACACAGTTAAGGGTAAAGATATCCTTCATAACTTCGTTAGAAATATCTGCGCTACTTCTGGTTCATGGCGCATGGATTCCTTCGTTGAAAATACGATCAAGGAGATTCGCGAGAAAGTTGGAGATGGCAAGGTTTTACTTGCTCTTTCTGGCGGTGTTGATTCATCAGTTCTTGCGGCACTTCTTGCTAAGGCAATTGGTAAGCAGCTTACCTGCGTATTCGTGGATCATGGTCTTCTTCGTAAGAACGAGGGTGATGAGGTTGAGAGCGTATTTGGACCAAATGGTAATTTCGATATTAACTTTGTTCGCGTTAATGCGGCTGAAAGATATTATGCCAAGCTTAAGGGCGTAGAAGAGCCTGAGAGAAAGCGTAAGATCATCGGTGAAGAGTTCATTCGTGTATTTGAGGAAGAGGCCAAGAAGATTGGTACAGTAGACTTCCTTGCACAGGGAACTATCTATCCTGACGTTGTTGAGTCAGGACTTGGCGGAGAGTCAGTTGTTATCAAGTCTCACCACAATGTTGGCGGACTTCCTGACTATGTTGATTTCAAAGAGATCATCGAGCCTCTTCGTTCACTCTTTAAGGATGAAGTTAGAAAGGCTGGACTTGAGCTTGGACTTCCTGAATACCTGGTATTTCGTCAGCCATTCCCAGGACCTGGTCTTGGCATCCGTATCATCGGTGAAGTAAATGCAGAGAAGGTTCGAATCGTTCAGGATGCCGACTTTATCTATAGAGAAGAGCTTGCTGCAGCAGGACTTAAGAAATTACCTGATCAGTATTTTGCAGCTCTTTCAAATATGAGATCAGTTGGTGTTATGGGCGATGAGCGTACATATGACTATGCGATCGTACTCCGCGCTGTTGAAACCATAGACTTCATGACAGCTGAGGCTTCTGAGATTCCTTTCGAAGTACTTCAGAAAGTTATGAGCCGTATCATCAACGAGGTTAAGGGTGTTAACCGCGTAATGTACGACCTCACAAGTAAGCCACCAGGAACTGTAGAGCTTGAATAAAATAATATGCATTATTGAATTAAGTCCCAGAAGCGCATAGGCGCTTCTGGGGCTTTGTTGTTATACTGACTGAATTCGTCAGAGTCTTATCCTTAAGGCATAACCGTATGGGAATCAATACAGTTAGAAATTTATTTACTTTTTATCTGAGTTGTTATATATTGTCATTTGTATTTCAAGATAGTTCTTTTTCAAAGTTCGTTTTGAAATGGCTGTTCTTTCTGGGACAGCTTGGTAAATCCCAAAATAATAGATAAAGAAGTGGCAAAAGAAGACGGCTTACGTGAGCAGTTGCTTTTTTGAGCTACTATTCGCGTAGTGATATGCATGATATTTATGGCATCTACGTGAGGTGTTGTTCTTGATTCTTGTGGTCCACGTAGAAATAAGTAGATATCTGGAAAATTTACGTGAGGAAGGGCTGGTTGACAAGGTGTATCACGTAGAATGCCTGAATATCAGTGCAGCACTACGTGATAATAGTCAAAAGATAAAGTGGAGTCACGTAGATCTGAAAAAAGGAGTTTGGTGATGCAGGATTATAAGGAAAAATTGGAAAAACAAATACAGGAGATAGATGCTCTAATAACCCAAATTGATAAGAATGCGTTAAGGGTAAAAAGCTTGAGCAATTGTGGTATTGCAATAAGTAAGAGTAACGGGAAAGACCAGTATTACTGGGTAGACAAGCTCGCACAAAAGCGGAAGTATGCGAGAATCGAAGAAATGGACAAGCTGAAGAAGGTGGCACAGCGAGATTATGAAATGCTACTTAAAAAGAAACTTGTAAAAATCAGAAATGATATTTTGGAGTTTTTAAAGCTCTATGATATAAAGTCACTTGAAAATGTGTATATGGGCATGGCAGATGCAAGGAAAAAGCTTGTTACACCGATCATTGAACCTCTGGAAATATATGTTGAGAATTGGAAAAAAGAAATCTACGAGCCTATGGGATTTAATGAAAGTGTTACAGAGTTTTTTTCAAACAATGGAATAAGGGTAAGATCAAAATCTGAGCTGATAATAGCCAATATGCTGGAACAAAGTGGCATTCCATACAGGTATGAATACCCACTTGCACTTAAGGGCATGGGAGCAGTAAGACCAGATTTTACATGCCTTAATATCAGAACTAGAAAGGAATATATCTGGGAACATTTTGGAATGATGGATAACATAGCTTATGCAAACAAAAATATAGTTAAGATAGAGGCATATGAGCAAAGTGGATATTTTCTGGGTAAAAATATGATCATGACATTTGAGACTTCTCAACATGCCATCAGTTCTAATATAATAAAGGCTATGATTAAAGAATATCTAGTGTAGCTGTTTTATATTAACTCGACTATATGCTTGCTATAATTTGAAGCTACTGCGTTGTCATCAGTTGTCGATGGAACCCCATCGACGCCTTCTTCCGCCTTGTAGATTACAAATCATATCTAATCAATATAGTCGAGAAATATAAAAACAGCTACACTAGTTTAGCAGGTTATGGCGCAATTCAACTTGAGGGATAAATGTCCATATAAAAAGCCGGGAGAATAATATTTTGGAAGAATACAGTAAACAACATAAGAAAGCTTGGGAGTTTGATGCTTACGAGTTCTGGGTTAGGACTGCAGGAACGCCGGAGGAAAGAGCAGCGAAGGACAAAGAAAATCCCAGAAAAATGCTGAAACAGTATGTAAATTACTTTGATTCTTTTGATGGTATCAAGGTTGCCAATATATGCGGATCCTGCGGAAAGAAAGCTATTCCGTTGGCTCTTTTGGGAGCAGAGGTTACAGTGTTTGATATTTCGGAAGCCAACAGGAAATACGCTGTGGAAACCGCTGAAGCTGCAGGCGTGAAGATCGGATATGAAGTCTGCGACATCATGGAAATCGATATGGACAAGTATGCCGGTTTCTTTGATGTCGTATTCATGGAAGGTGGGATTCTTCATTATTTCCACGATATAAATGCTTTTATGAATGTTATGAACGGATTGCTTAAACACGATGGAAAGATGATTTGCAGTGACTTCCATCCATTTACTAAGATTT
Source organism: Butyrivibrio sp. INlla18 (assembly GCF_900103635.1). Classification (GTDB taxonomy): domain Bacteria; phylum Bacillota; class Clostridia; order Lachnospirales; family Lachnospiraceae; genus Butyrivibrio. The sequence continues at coordinate 33,766 of NZ_FMXK01000022.1, read as the reverse complement.
CCGATATACTAGGGTTACAGCAGCCTACCATGAGTTATTTCTCAACAGATATCTTTGAAGGTGAGATGGCGCACGCAAGATTTTACGATGAGGAGATCCGTAAGCAGATCCCGAAATGCCATTACAGGAAGTACACCATCAGCGAGATCATCAATTCTATCATCGGTAGCGGATTTATTTTGGAGCGTTTTGATGAACATCCTTCATGGGAAAATGAAAAACTCCCGGGTGAGTTTACAGCGATTGCAAGAAAGGACTGAAAAAATGGAACTGCGTAAAATAAATGAAATAGATGCTAAAGCTCAGTGGGAATACACTACAGCACTTCCAACAGACGAAAATGGTTTAACAAATCCGTATAACGGAGTTTCTTACGATGATTATATCGAGAAGGTTTTACCGACGTTGATTTCTTATGAACACCCGGTTAATATGCCTGACTGGTTTGTGCCGGAAACATACTATTACCTTTGGGATGAGGGGCGTCTGGTTGGAGAATTTCGTATCAGACATCATCTCACAGAAGCACTTAAGAGTGGCGCCGGCCATATAGGCTATAGCATCAGGAGAGATGAACGGGGAAAAGGTTATGCCACAGCGGGCCTTAAACTTACTCTCCTTGAGGCAAGGAAAATAATACCGGAGGACGAGATATATCTCCGAGTAAATAAAGATAATATCGCCTCGCAGAAAGTCATGCAAAAGAATGGCGGAAAAGTTGTCGGGAAGGATGATGGGCACTTTTTTGTGAGAATTCCGAAGTATTTTGATTGTGGCATGGAAAAGGACAATTATTGGTTTAGGTATAGGACCGGAGCTATTATTGTTCGCGATAATAAGATGCTGTTTGTAAAGTCCAAGTATGGCGGATACTACTATATGATCGGTGGTGGTGTTCATTTGGGAGAGGATTCCAAGTCTTGCGTTGAAAGGGAAACATACGAGGAAACAGGTGCGAAATGTACAGCAAGACGTATTGCTATAATATGCGAGAACTTCTTTCGTGGCGTGGGAGGAGCAATTGATGGCAAAGATTGTCATGAGTTAGAGTATTACTATTTAATGGATATGCCCAAGGAGGCTATATTTGAAACTTCAACTGATGATGACGAGAAACTGGAATGGGTTGCCCTCGATGAGCTTGTAAACAATGATATTCGTCCGGCTTTTTTGAAGACTGAGCTTAAGGGAGTAATTGAGGGCGGATCACTGATTCATGTTATTAATGATGAAAGAAATGCCTAAGACTTCTTAATTAATAACGCGAGGTAAATGATAAATGCACACAGAGAAAGATATGATGGGACTGATCCTGCGTACAGCGAAGGAAGATGCCAGAATCCGAGCTGTTTATATGAATGGATCACGAACCAATCCCAATGCACCAAAGGATATTTTTCAGGATTATGACATTGTTTATGTCGTAGAAGAAACCGGATCCTTTATAAGGGACAGGGAGTGGATCAAAAGATTCGGGGATATCTTGTTTATGCAGTATCCGGACGAACATCCGGATTATCCGAGTGATAAAGAAAACTCCTATGGCTGGCTTATGATCTTCACGGATGGGAACCGGCTGGATCTTACTGTGAAATCGATCCCACATGCAAAGGAAAATGTTACGGAAGACAGCTTGTGCAAGATTTTGCTTGATAAAGATGGAATTCTTCCGCCGATTCCCGAGGCATCGGAAGAAACTTATTTAGTCCATCGGCCGTCAAAGGAACAGTATGCGGCCGTCTGCAACGAATTCTGGTGGTGCCTTAACAATATCGCAAAGGGCCTTTGGAGAAAAGAAGTGACATATGCACAGGATATGTTGAACTTCGTGGTCAGAAAGCAGCTTGAAAAGATGCTTTCCTGGAAAATAGGAGAACTGACAGGTTATTCTGTCAGCGTCGGTAAATCCGGAAAGTATATGAAGAAATGGCTCTCTGAGGAAGAGTGGCAGAAGTATCTGGATACTTATTGCGGCGCCGATGTTAACGACATGTGGAGCGCCGTGGAATCTATGTGCAGGCTGTTCATAGATGTTTCAAAATTGGTGGCAGAACATGGCAATTTCGTCTTTGACAGCCAGGAAGCTGATAATAGTTTCAAATACTTCAGTACTGTGAAAGAAATGGATGAAAACGCGGCAAGCATTTTCTGAAAACATGGGTGACGGACAGAATGGATTTTGTAGAGGCATTAAAACAAGGTAATCTCGAGGCTATCAGGAGATGCCCAAAAGCCGACCTTCATAATCACTTTGTACTTGGTGGAAGTAGAAGGTTCTTGTTAGAAAAGACTGGAAGAGATATAAAGCCAATAACTAAGCCACTTAATTCAATGGATGAGATGCATTCTTGGAATGCAGAGAATATAGGGAATTATTTTAATTTAACTGAAGGTCGTAAGATGCTCATAAGAGCGACGTTTGAGCAGGCAAAAGAGGATGGAGTCAGCATCCTTGAAATTGGCGAAGATGTATGGGGACTTGGAGAGTTTTTCCATGGAGACATAGATGAACTTGTGGAAGCGTTTGAAACTGCGCGTAAAGAAATTGCTCCAGATATTGAACTGAGACTTCAGATAGGAATGTCTAGGCACTGTGATATAGCATATTTAGAGGATTGCTTATCTTATTTCTGGGGATGTAAAGCTTTTTATTCAATTGATCTATATGGAGATGAATTGGCGCAGCCAATAGAAAACTTCAAATCAATTTATCGCAGAGCCAAGGCGGAAGGACTAAGGCTTAAGGCACATGTTGGTGAGTGGGGAACAGCAGAAGATGTTAGACGAGCTGTGGAGGAGCTTGAGCTTGAAGAGGTGCAGCATGGAATTGCAGCTGTGAGTGATCCTTCAGTTATACGTTTTCTTGTAGATAATCATATCAGGCTGAATATCACGCCATCTAGTAATTACCTTTTGGGAAGAGTGGCTGATTTAAAGACACATCCTATTGTTGAGCTATATCGTGAAGGCGTAGATGTGACTATCAATTCAGACGATGTCTTAATTTTTGATTCTGATGTATCCAAGGAATATTTAAGGCTATATCAGAGTGGCTGTCTGAGCGCAGAGGAACTAGACGATATCAGAAAGAATGGATTAATAATTATCCGACAGAATTAAGCAATAAAAGACAGGATTGTATTTGGGTATAACCTTAGAATCAATAGTGAAAGGAGGGATACCGATGGATTGGGTAAGGACGATCAATGATGCAATAGAATATATGGAGCAGAACCTGACTAATGAAGTTACACTTGCTGATATAGCAAAGAGTGTTAATCTGTCTGCATTTCATTTCCAGAGAGCGTTCACTTTACTGACAGGAATGACTCCAGCGGAGTATCTTAGAAAAAGAAGATTGTCTCAGGCTGGATCTGAACTGGCAAAAGGAAATGAGAAGGTTATAGATATTGCACTTAAATATGGTTACGATTCACCAGAAAGCTTTACTAAGGCTTTTACAAGGTTTCATGGTGTTTCACCTGCGCAGGCCAAAAAGGGAGAGCCTATTCAGTTCATGAGCAGGTATACCGTCCGGATTACAATTGAAGGAGGTAGTATCATGGAATACAAAATTGAAAAATGGGAGTCAATGGATCTGCTTGTGCACGCAAAGGATTTTAATGCTGAGACAAGTGAGAAGGAGATTCCAGCTTTTTGGAATGAGTACTTTGCAAATAAGGAGTATAGCAAGGTGCCAAGCTATCTTGGAGTTTGTGCTCAGAACAAGACTAATGGAAATGTTTTTAAATATGGAATTGGATGCAAGGCATCAGATGTAAAGGGCGTGCCAGAGGGATTTGAGATCATCCATGTTCCTGAGTATGACTGGGCAATCTTTAAATGCGTTGGATCATCTCCAGATGCAATACAGGCAATGTGGGAGAGAATCTATAAAGAGTGGCTTCCTGTTGCAGAGTATGAACTTATTCCAGATGTGGATCTGGAAAATTATCTTCCAGGAGATCCAACATCTCAGGATTATGTCAGTGAGATCTGCATACCTGTAAAAAAGAAGAATTAAATTATTCCAAATGTTTTTAACATAAAGAGCCAAAAGGCCAGAGAGAAGGAACATCCAAAGGTTGTCATCATAATGATGCTGCTACTAAGTGTTCCTTCATGGCCCATGCTCTTAGCCATTATAAAACAGCTTACAGTTGTGGCAGAGCCAAGCATAACAAGAAGTGCCACAATCTGCTCACCTCTAAATCCGAAGCTTACAGCTACCGGAATAAAGATAGCAACTAGTAAGAACAACTTGATAAATGTAGCAGCAAGGGCTGGCTTTACGTCCTTTGCAGCCTTTTTGAAATCGAAGGTCGCACCTATAGACATGAGTCCTAGAGGAGTTGCGAGCTTTGCTATATTATTTACAATCGACTCGCCTATCTTAGGCATAGGAATCTGAAGTAGAGACCACAAAAGGCCTACTGCAATGCCTAGAATTATAGGGTTTGTGATAATTCCTTTAGCAGTTTTCTTAAATATTTTCTTTGAGTCTTTTTCATTTCCATTATCTTCAGCAGTAAACATGAGAATTGTTACAGCAAAAATATTATAAAGAGGAACGCTTCCGAGTATCATGAGTGGAGCCATGCCGGAGCTAGCTTCACCATAAATGTTGTGTATAAAGGCGATTCCAAGAAGGGCGGCGCTACTTCTATATGCTCCCTGCACGAATTCACCTCTTTTACCTGTATCCTTGATGAGTGCGCGAGATAAAAGATATATTCCAGCGATGCTGATAATAGTAACAACAAAGCAGAAAAGGACAAATTTACCGTCCCAGGTTCCGGCGAAGTCCTGTTTAGCAAGATCTTCAAATAACAAGACTGGAAGAGCTACTTTAAAAACAAATTTGTTCATCCATGAAGCTGCTTTGTCATCTATAAGTCCAATTTTATTAAATATATATCCCAAGATCATAAGGGAAAATATAGGCAGTGTTGCGTTTAAGCTAAAGACTAAGTTTTCCATAGTGGTATCACCTTCATTTGTTCATCACATTTGTATATTACAATACCACTTAAAAAGAGCCTAGAACAGATGAAGAAATTATTGTTATAATTATGGGCAAGAAAGACGGATTATACTTATGAGGGCGCAGAATGCATTTTGTTGACGCAAAAGGTATATTAACTGGAAACAATGGGCAAGTAGGCATGAACATTTACAGAGGATGTACTCATGGCTGCATTTATTGTGATAGCAGAAGTAAGTGCTACCAGTTTACTCATGAGTTTGAAGATGTTGAAGTTAAGCAGAATGCACCAGAGCTCCTTGAAAGGACTCTTAAGTCCAAGAGAAAAAAGTGTATGATAGGAACAGGAGCAATGTCTGATCCATATATGCACTGTGAGGAGCAGCTTGGACTTACTAGGAGATGTCTTGAGAAAATTTATCAATATGGATTTGGACTAGCAATACAGACCAAGTCAGACAGGATCCTGCGAGATATAGATCTTTTGGATGATATCAATAAAGCCACTAAATGCGTAGTTCAGATGACTCTTACAACTTACGACAATGAGCTTTGTAAGATAATTGAACCAAATGTCTGCAATACCAAGAGGCGTATAGAAGTTCTTGCCAAGATGCAGGAGAGAGGCATTCCAACTATTGTGTGGCTGTGTCCGATCCTTCCGTATATAAATGACACAGAAGAGAATATTAGGTCTATACTTGAAGAGTGCACAAGAGTTGGCGTTAAGGGAATCATTGATTTTGGAATGGGACTTACTCTTAGAGAAGGTGACAGAGAGTATTACTACGAAGCCCTTGATAAACATTTTCCAGGCCTTAAGCACAAGTATATTAGTGAATATGGAAATGCCTATGAGGTGCCAAGCCCCAGGGCAAAAGAGCTGATGACATTATTCTACAAAATCTGTAACGAACACGGCATGATGTCAAAGCCCGATGCTTGCTTTAAGTATATGAGCGAATTTCCAGAGAAGTACCAGCAGATGAGTCTGTTTGATATATAATTTTTTAGAAGTAGAAAGGCAGTATCAATGGCAAAAGATGATAAGACAAATGTAATGAGAGTTCTTGATGGCAAGAAGATAAACTACAAGAGCCACATGTATGAACCAGATGCTACAATGTCTGGCGAAGAGATTGCAGCTATCCTTGGAGAGAATGCAGATAAAGTTTTTAAAACCCTTGTAACTCAGGGCAAATCCAATCAGTACTATGTGTTTGTAATTCCTGTTAAAAGAGAGCTTGATCTTAAAAAGGCTGCAAAGGCTGTTTCTGAGAAGTCAATTTCAATGATTCCACAAAAAGAGCTTTTGCCACTTACAGGTTATGTGCATGGAGGCTGTTCTCCAATCGGAATGAAGAAGTCATTCCCAACTACTATCCATGAGACAGCACAGGATTTTGAAGAGATCTTTTTCTCTGCAGGTAAAGTGGGCTATCAGGTAGAGCTTGCGGTAAAAGATCTTGAGAAGGTAGTAAGAGTATCCTACGCAGATGTGTGCACAGATTAAAAAAGATGCCAGCGTAAAGCTGACATCCCTATGATCACAATAAGTATCCACAAGCTATACCCAGTACAGCTGATAAGCATATTATCAGGATTGGGTGTAGCTTTTTTAATGCAAGGATAAGGCATATGATGAAGATCACTGCAGATACATAAAAGCCTATATCAGAAAAGATAGCAAGGCTAAATCCATCAGGAATAAATACAGTCTTGGAAACAGAAATAACTGCAGTTCCAATAAGTCCCACTACAGCAGGCTTTAGACCGCTCATACATCCCTTTACGATCTTACTTGATTTAAATTTTTCAAAGCACTTAGCTACGATCAAAATGATGATAAATGATGGAAGAGTAACGCCCAAGGTTGCGCAGATAGAACCAGGAATTCCAGCAACTTCCCTTCCAACATAGGTTGAAATGTTTACTGCAAAGGGACCAGGAGTACTCTCGCTTACTGCGATGAAATCAACAAGCGCCTTGGAATCAAGCCAGTTATGCTTAATGACTTCTTCCTGAATAAGAGGGAGCATAGCGTATCCACCACCAAAGGTAAAGGCGCCGATCTTAAAGAAGGTCCAAAACAAGATCAAAAGCTCCATTATTTAGCCCTCCTTTCATCTGCAAGATAAGTAATAAGTCCAAAGAGAGCACAAGCGATGATCACGATCAAAACGCTTACATGGAGGAAGGCTGCTAAGATAAAGGCAGCTCCCATAATGATATAGGCATATAGATTTTTAGGGCACTGCTTGTACATGTTAAAAAGAGCTTTGATAATAAGAGCTAGGACGCCAGCACGTATTCCGTTAAAGGCATACTGAACACCTTTGAAGCTCTCAAATTCTTTGAGTACATATGAGATGATAAGAATTATCAAAAAAGAAGGAAATACAACGCCAACAGTTGCTGCAAGAGCGCCAGCAAAACCTGCAACTTTGTAGCCTACAAAGGTAGCGGCATTTATGGCAATAGGGCCAGGCGTTGATTCTGCGATAGCTACAATTTCTAGGATGTCTTCTTCTTTTATCCACTTTTTATTTTGAACGACTTCCCTTTGAATAAGTGGAATCATGGCATAACCTCCGCCAAATGTGAATCCGCCTATCTTCATGAAAGTCAAAAAAAGTTCTAGTATCTTTTTCATAGGTCTACCTCGCTTATGTATTATATCACGAAGAAGGCTTGACACATCTGTTATAGTAAAATAAGAATCAGACAAAGATATAAGAAAGGAGATAAACATGCATAGCGCAGATAATAAGAAAAACTATATGCGCAGCGGTATTGCAGCTTTTGTTGGTGCAATGCTTTTAATTGGCATGCTCTTTTCTAACATTTATATTGCAAACGAGTATCATCATGACTGTACTGGTGAGGAGTGCCCTATCTGTCAGTGTATTGCTGAGTGCGAAGCATTTGTTAATCAGATCAGTACAGGCGTAATTCTTTTTATCGCTATCGCTGCAGTTATCTTTGCTGTTTCTAAAACTGTTCAGTCATTTAAAGGTGGCTTTTTATCTAACACTTTAGTATCTTTCAAGGTACGTCTAAATAATTAAGTTCCTCATTATTCCAGATCTTTTTTCCAAAAAACAAACAGACAATTTAATATTTTTCGGAGGAATATTATGAGAAAGTATATTTCTATTATTTGCGCTGCCATCATGATGGTAAGCCTTCTTTGTGCATGCGGAAATACAGCATCAGTAAATTCAGAAACTTCAGGCGATAAGCTTCAGATTGTAACAACTATCTTCCCGGAGTACGACTGGGTTATGTCTATTCTTGGTGAGAATAGCGACGCAGCAGAAGTTACTATGCTGCTTGATAACGGCGTAGATCTTCACAGCTATCAGCCAACAGCTGAAGATATCATGAAGATCTCAACCTGTGACGTATTTATTTACGTCGGCGGCGAGTCAGATGAATGGGTTGATGATGCTCTTAAGGAAGCTACTAACAAGGATATGATCGTGATCGATCTTCTTGATATTCTCGCAGATGAGATCAAGGAAGAAGAGGTTGTAGAGGGAATGGAGGCCGAAGATGAAGAAGGTGAAGACGGCGATTCTGAAGAGGAAGAGATTGAGTATGACGAACATGTTTGGCTCTCACTTAGCAATGCTGAAAAGATCTGCAACAAGATCACAGAGGCCTTGGTAAGCGTTGATCCAGCCAATAAGGACGTTTACGATAAGAACTTTGTTGATTACAGTCAGAAGTTAAGTGATCTTAACGAACAGTATAAAGAAGTTGTGAATGGGGCTTCTAATAAGACTCTTTTATTTGGGGACAGATTCCCATTTAGATATATGGTTGATGATTATGGCCTTAGCTACTATGCAGCCTTTGTTGGATGCTCAGCTGAGACTGAGGCTAGCTTTGAGACTATCACATTCTTTGCTGGTAAAGTTGATGAGCTTTCACTTTCAAGCATCATGACAATTGAAGGTAAGGACCATAAGATTGCAGAGACTATCAGAGACAACACAAAGACTAAGGATCAGAACATCTTAACACTTGATTCTATGCAGGCTACAACATCTGAGGATGTGGCAAACGGAACAACTTACCTTTCAGTTATGGAGGGTAATCTTGAGGTATTAAAGGAAGCTCTTAAATAAAGGGCTAGGAGGGAAAAATGTCATTACTAACAATTAAGGATCTATCCCTTGGATATGAAAATATGACTGTTGTGGATGGGTTAAATTTCACAGTAGAAGCAGGGGACTATCTCTGTATTGTAGGAGAAAACGGCTCTGGAAAATCTACTCTTATGAAGACCATCCTGCAACTTCAAAAGCCGTTAAAAGGAGAGGTCCTTGTTGGTGATGGCCTTTTGTCAAAAGAGATAGGATATCTTCCTCAGCAGACAGTCATCCAGAAGGATTTTCCTGCCTCGGTAAAAGAGATAGTGATATCCGGATGTCAGGGACAAATGGGCCTTAGACCTTTTTATAGCAAAAAAGAAAAAGAAATTGCCAGAAAAAATATGGAACGCATGGGAATTACAGAATATAAAGACCGCTGCTATAGAGAGTTGTCTGGTGGACAGCAGCAAAGAGTCCTTCTTGCAAGAGCTCTTTGCGCCACCAGAAAGGTTCTTTTACTTGATGAGCCCGTGGCAGGACTTGATCCTAAGGTAACACTTGAAATGTATGAGGTGATAAAAAAACTTAATGACAGCGGTATCACTATAATCATGATCTCCCATGATATAGGGGCAGCAGTTAAGTATGCCACTAAGATCCTCCACATAGGAAAAGAGATATTTTTTGGAAGTAAGGAAGAGTACTTGGAAAGTGATGAAGGAAGATTCTTTTTAAGTCAGAAGGATGGTGAAAACAAATGATAGAAAAGCTTATATTTTATTTTCAATATCCATTTGTTAGATACGCCGTAATAGTTGGCGTTCTCATCGCACTGTCTTCGTCTCTTCTAGGAGTTACGCTAGTGCTTAAAAGGTTTTCTTATATTGGAGATGGACTTTCACATGTTGCCTTTGGAGCAATGGCAATAGCAAGCGTTCTTAAGATGGCTGATCAGATGGCTTTGATACTGCCTATTACCATAATAAGCGCAGTACTTCTTTTGAGAACCGGCGAAAATGCCAGGATAAAGGGCGATGCTGCGATAGCCATGATATCTGTAGGGGCACTAGCATTTGGTTATCTCCTTATGAATATCTTTTCAACATCTTCGAATCTAACAGGTGATGTGTGTAGTACGCTTTTTGGCTCCACATCAATTTTGACTCTTACATTGGAAGAGGTTGTTATCTGCGTGGTGCTTTCTATCATTGTAGTTGTTGTTTTTGTTTTTCTCTATAACAAGATATTTGCTGTTACCTTTGATGAGAATTTTGCATCAGCAACTGGAACTAATACCAAAAGATACAACCTTTTGATCGCGGTAATGATCGCAGTGATAATAGTGCTTGCAATGAATCTTGTGGGATCACTGCTTATCTCAGCCCTTGTGATATTTCCAGCTTTGTCGGCTATGAGCATATTTAAGAGCTTTTTGAAAGTTACTGTATGCGCTGCAATTCTTTCTGTAGTGTGCGCTTTTACGGGAATCATAATATCGATCCTTGCCGGAACACCAGTTGGATCTACGATTGTGGCAGCAGATGCGGTAGCATTTGCAATCTGCTATCTTGCTGGAAAGCTTGTGGGAGGAAGAGCATGAAGAAAAAAGTGATCAAGAAACTTGCGATTTTGTTGGCGTTAGCGTCTATGACAATGTCAATTAACGCCTGTGGAAGCGAGGAAAAAGAGACTTCAAATGAGCCCAAAAAGGTGGTCTCAAGTCCGTCTTCAGTAAGCGATGTATTAGAAGAAAAGACAAGTGCGTCAGCATCTACTTCATCTATTCCATTACCAGAAGAGGTAGACAGTAGCGTGGTGCTCAGCAGCATTGACGGCGTTGATGTGGATCTTACAGCTCTTTCAAGTACCATGGTCTACAGTCAGGTCTACAACATGATGTTTTATCCGGAGAACTTTATTGGCAAGACCATTAGAATGGAAGGCATATATACAGAATACTTCGACCAGGCAACAGGTAAAAGATATCTGGCTTGCTTTATCATGGATGCTACCCAGTGCTGTTCTCAAGGCGTTGAGTTTGAGCTTACAAGCGATTATTCATATCCGGATGATTACCCAACAGAAGGTGATACTGTAGTTGTACAGGGAGTTTTTGATGTATATGAAGAAGAGGGCGCAGAATACTGCACCCTCAGAAATTCAAAACTTATAAAAGGTTAATTTAGAGTCTTACATTGATGCCGAGCTTTTCGTGCATCTGTCTCTTTTGCTCATACATTCGCTGATCTGCAAGAAGATATACTTCATGGGAGTCATTAACTGGTACTTCATGAAGGAATGCAAATCCGGCAGCAGCGCTTCGGTGATATTCAGGATAAATGGCGTTCATTACGTTAAGAGCGCTGTTCATCCTTTCTATCATTGAGATAATATCTTTTGAAGAGGAGTCATTGATGATAACTACAAATTCATCTCCTCCAATTCTTCCTATGAAATCTTCTTCGCCAAAGGTACTAGTAAGAACTTTGGCAAAGTCTTTGATATAGCGGTCTCCAGAAGGATGGCCAAATTTATCGTTTACAGTCTTTAGTCCGTTTAGATCGATACTTATTATGCAATAGTCTGTTGTCACATTTGATAGGTCTTTTAACATCTTATCAGCCATGGCTCTGTTAGGCAGATCAGTAAGTCCGTCGGCATAAGCAAGATGAGATAGTGATGCGGACTCTTTTCGCTCGGCGTAGCTCTTGGTGATATAAAGGAAATAGTTTGCCAGCATGCTTGTGGCAAATATCAGGCAACCAGAGCAAATGATAGTATTTCTGATCAAGAAGTCAGTTCTGATATGAGCCTTATCAAGTACATAGAAGAACAGATGGATCAAAAGAGCTATAGAAAAAGCTGTCAGTCCAAGCATCTGCACTACAGTCGATGCAGGAGTATTCTTGTTCTTGATATTCTTGCGGGCAAAATAAATGATAAAGCCAAAACCGATCAAGGCATTTACATGGTATACAGCAAGAGTTTCTCTAAGGTGTATGTTGATAGCAAATTGTAGAATCAGCTGTATTATAACCTGGGCTGTACTAAGTGCTGCTACTGTGAGGAATATAGTCTTTTTTTCAACATCTTGAATAAAGAAAAGTATGAGGTAGCAGTATGGCACGATGAGGTACAGTGTAAAGTACTCAAGCTGGGTTTCGAGCGGTGTGTAATAGAACAGGTTGAAGAGGTTGTAATAACTAAGGAGCCATACGCCAAGGTTCATGCATAATAAAGATTCCACGATCTGGGCTGTGATGGTAGGAATAGCAGATGCAAAGATCAGTGAAACAAACAGGAATATGACTCCAAATATAAACATGAATATTCCTGTTGATATTACAAACATGTTTGCATGGATAAGCTTGCCTTCAATATCTGCCTGATTTCCAAGAATAGGAGCTTCAAGGTCGGTGACAGGATTATTTTCTGTAACTGTCATATAGAATGTCAGCGTCTTGCCAGCATACTCTCTTGGAAGAGGAATGATATGGTAGAGTCGTCCTACAAAATCGCCATTTTTAAAGTTTTCATTTCCAAATGAATAGATCAGTTCATCATCAAGGTAACAATCCAAAGTAGTATACTTACTCTTATAAATGATCGCTGGAAATTCCAGATATCCTAGATTTGGAAGAGTAGTAGATACAGTGATCACATCTCCTCTATATAGCTTGCCTGGATGAAGCTGGTACAACTGCTCAATGTTTTTGCCAGTAAAGTACTCTTCACCAATTGTTACACACCAGCCATGCTCTAGATGAGTGTATTCCTTCTTGGGATGTACATTTAACAGTGATAGGCAGGCTACAACAAGCACTATGATTATTACAGCTGAGAATATAGCTGGCGCACGGTATTTTTTAAGCATCTTCTGTATCACCAGCCTTTCCTGAAAGATTTTTCAAAAGGTCGTCATAAAGTCTTGAAAGTGATTGATTGTGATGACCTTTTTTCATTTCATACATGCGTGAATCAGCAAGGAGATATACTTTCTGAGGAGTAACAACCTTGAGAAGATTTCGCTCCTTACTGTTTGCATATCCCCAGGAAGCAGAGTACTTGATATGTACTTCCCTAGAGGATTCATAAGCCATGAGATCAGACATACAGCTAAGATCTCTTTCTGTTCTCTCAGTGTCAATGTAAGGCAGGATGACAATAAACTCGTCGCCGCCCATTCTACCTACGAGGCTAGCATCAGTGAAACTGTTTTTAAGAATATTTCCAAAGCCGCTTATAAGCTTATCGCCTTCAAGGTGGCCGTAGTTGTCGTTAGTATATTTAAGGTAATCAAGATCAAGACTGATGATGGTGTAATCGCCTTTTAGCTCAGCAAAGACAAGCTCACACTTTGTTCTGTTTGAAAGTCCAGTAAGAGCATCTGAATAAGCAAGACCTTCCAAATGCTTTTTGGTGGTGAGCTCGCTGATATATTCAATACAGTGGAAGAAATAGTTAAGGAACAGGCAGATCATAAATAGAAGAGCGCCTACTGTAGTGAAGTTGATCGTTGCACTAGATTCACCTGTTGAACCGTATTTTAGCAGATTAAAGAGAATAATATCTGTAATAGCACAAGTAAGGAAGCAGATGAGGCCTAGAATCAGCATAGTGGCTGACATGGAGGCTACACCGTTATCAGAAGCTTTTTTGCGTCTTATGATTATGGCATGAACAAGTGAAATCACAAAGAATAGAGCCTCACACACAACTAAAAGGTGGAAACTTGTTACAAAGTGACAGATATGAAGCAGATTTGTAGCATGTAATACAAATGTGATCAAGACGAAAGCAAGATTTATTGAAAGAAGTGCCTTTCCGATCCCAAGAGCTTTAACCTGCTTGGTGGATATTATAAATCCAATGATACATGGCGGAATAAGGAAAAGAGATACATATTCCAAGAATGTATAAACTGCAGGGCTATTTGATACATACCATAAGATGTCGTTGTAACACAGGATGTAAAAGCCCATGAAAATAGATACTAGAGCACTGAACATGATGCTATAGTCATGATTATCACTAAAGATAAGAAATGGTGATAAAACAAGGAGAACAAAACCGAACATACAAAGGAAATTACCGATAACGATAGGAAGTCTGTTTGGCTGAAGAAGCTTATTAGAAATGTCTTTATAGCTTCCAAGATAAAAAGGTGAGAAGCTGGAAAAGGCATTGTCTTCTGTAGCAGTAAAAACAATATTTATTGTTTTGCCAGCTGAGTCTTTGGGTAATGGAATGAAGTGATGGAACTTGGGAAGCATTAGGTTTTTGATGGTGTAATCATAACCATAAGAATAGATAAGTTCGTTATCAATATAGATATCTACAGTTGATAAGATACTTCTAAACTCAAGTGTGGTCTGAGGGATGTTTCCGATAGAAGGTATTGTAGTACTAACAGAAATGACATCCCCTTTGTTTGCCAGACCAATACTTGCAGTTGATAAACTTTCTATAGGATGTGACTTGCCGTCACGAGAAATAGTCCAGCCGGAATCCAGCTGAACTAAAGGATGATCATAAGGTGTATTAAACTTAGCAGTTCCTAAAACAATAACGGTTATAGTAATTATGATGATAGCCAGAATTGATAAAGAAGCTGCTTTTATTTTGGTCTTTATCTCCACAAGCATATCTCCTAGTATCTCACAATTAGTATATCGTCATTTTGTTTTTTTTAAAACACTTATCTATCAAAAATGTCCGTGACTTCCGCCATGAGAGTGTCCGGAGCTTGAGTGATGCACGGAACTACCACCATAATGGCCACCTCTAGAGCCGCTATAGCCTGAGCTACTGCTCTGAGGCCGTGGAGTATGAGAAACATGGCTTCTGATGAACCTGTCCTCATGTATCCTCATATTGAGCCCTTGATGTGACTGGTATCCAGCTGCATTTGGCTTCATGTGCACTGTATCCAGCTGAGATTTCATAGCCAGCACAGGAATAAGTGCAAGAATAAGTCCAATGATAAGACTAAGGGGTAGATAACCCAAAATCTCCTTTGCTGTCTTTGGATCGTTATTTACATCAATTGCGTTGCCGTTTGCATAAGCGGAGTAATATCTGTCTGTAGCGCTTATGAAATGGTCAAAAGCGTCATGGTATTTGCCG
This sequence comes from Butyrivibrio sp. INlla18, assembly GCF_900103635.1. Taxonomy (GTDB): domain Bacteria; phylum Bacillota; class Clostridia; order Lachnospirales; family Lachnospiraceae; genus Butyrivibrio. Next base: position 18,556 of record NZ_FMXK01000022.1, on the reverse strand, counting down.
TTTGAAAGGTAAGGGAGCATTGTATCTATAAGCTCATCCTGACCGTAATCAGTAAATACGTCGATTGCTGTTCCTGAAGTGCTGAAAGCCCATGATCTGTCTTCCATGCTCAGCATGAAAAGAATTCCGCTATCATCGTAGTCAGCGCCAAAGCCATTGTAATCAAAATAGTCATCAGCAAAGCCTTGTGGAATGTCCCCATAAGAACCATAATCACGATAATCGTCTACGGTTACGATAACAATATTTGATCTATATTTTTGGCTGGCAGCATCCAGCTTTGCAAGGATATCAGCTTCTTCCTCATTTGTTAAAAGATCTGCGTTATCGAGAAGCCTGTCCTTTTGTCTACTGGTTGGAACAGTATTACTATCCCAGAGCGGACCAGAAATTGCATAGGCTGTTGTGCTGGGCAATATGATCGCAACAAGCGCGATTATCAAAAGAAATACTTTTTTGAGTTTATTCATAATAGTAAATTCACCTGTACATTACAAAAATAAAAACTGAACAATAAAGGCAATGATGGAGAACACCGCTGCAAAAGCTAAGTAATACTTGGCTGCTCTAGCTGGGCTCCATGGAAGATTTCCGATAAATTTGCCGCTCTGACCATTCATGGCAAAGAGGTAATTTTTGCCATTCCAAGTAGTATTCAGAATATAAACTGGGTAAAGGGCATATTTGTAAGATGATTCTCTTGTGCCACACTGTTCATTTACTGGTCTGACGGAGCTGTATCCGGAAATAGTGTTTCTAAAATCACTGGCTGTAGAGTCAGCCATTCTGTCAAAGGCTCTCTTTTTGCAGTCATCAGAAGAAACATTATATTTGTTTGCAAGGAAGCCTGCTAAATATCCCATGTTAAAAGGAACTATTGCATTGTGATCAAATGGCTCTAGAGATTCCATAAGGTCATCAGGCATTTCCTTGGATCCGTCAACAGGAACGAATTCAAATTTCTCAGTACCAGATCTGATTACTTCGTAGTACTTGGTTTCTCTATAGTTGTATCTGCTATCACTCCAAGACCTTGTCTTGGTACACTCATAGGTTCCATTGAAATCCTGAACACCATCATAGAGCCAGAAAGGAACATAGATACCCTTTAACTCATCAATATGGTTCTTTTCAAAAAAGACCTTTGGAACAAGCTTTTTGGACTTAACATATTTTTCATAAGTCGCCATAGCATCATCTCTTGTGGTCTTAAATGGAATAATGTAATCAGGTTTGAACTCGCCAGTAAACTTCTCTTTTACAACAACGTTGTTACTGCAGAAAGGACATTTAAGAGATCCTAAGGATTCTGTAGCAAGGATCTCACCGCCGCAGGAACCGCAGGAGTAAATGTACATTTCTTCGCTACCAGGAGTGCTAGACTCTGTAGCTTGTCCAGTACTGGATGAGTTGTGATTAGCAACATAGTCCTTTACATTGAATTCTGAGTCGCAGTAAGGACATTTTAATTTTTGGGTTTTAGGATTAAATTCCATTGCCCCGCCACAGGCGGGGCACTCATATTCTTGTAAAGCCATATTTTCCTCTTAGGATCAAAGATTAAGCTCTTGCTTTGCCGCAGTTAGAGCAGAAATTACCAGTGTTTGTTGTTCCGCAAGAACATGTCCAACTAGCAGAAGGTCTTGGTGATCCGCAGTTAGAGCAGAAGTTTCCGCTGTTAGTTGTTCCACATGAGCATGTCCAAGATGCGCCTGTAGCAGGAGCACTCTGAGCACCAGCGTTAAAGAGCTGAGTAGCATTCATACCACCAGCCTGCTGAGCCATGTTCATTCCAGCGAAAGCCATCATAGGACCAGTTGCTGTATTCTTTGCAGCATCCTGCATTGCCTGAGCCTGTGCGCTGGCAATAGTTGCAGCTGCCATATTAGGATTTCTAAGAGCGCCTGCTCTCTGAAGCTCTTTGATTGTCTTTTCATCTTCTTCAGAAGCAACAACTGAGCTTACGCCGAATGTAGAGATCTTGATACCATAAACCTTTTCCCACTTATCTGAGAGAACTTCATTAAGTGCATCAGCGATCTCTGTTGTGTGTCCTGGAAGAGCGCTGTAACGGATGCCCATCTCTGAGATCTTGGCGAATGCTGGCTGAAGAGCTGTTAAGAGCTCACTCTTGAGCTGTGAATCGATCTTGTCTTTTCTGAATTCGCCTTCTACGTTTCCGCAGATGCTCTTGTAGAAGAGAATAGGATCTACGATCTTGTAGCTGTATTCACCATGACATTTGATGCTTGCATCAAGGTCAAGACCGATATTTGTATCAACAACACGGAAAGGAACTGGATTAACAGTGCCGTATTTGTTTCCGATGATCTCCTTAGTATTGAAATAGTAAACTCTCTGATCCTTAGGAGCTGAACCACCAAAGCTTAAGCGCTTTGCAAATTCCTTGAAGGAAGCAACGATGCTCTCGCTGAGATCTCCATAGAATACAGAAGGCTCTGAAGATGTGTCATATACGAACTCACCAGCCTCAGCGCAGATTTCTGTGATCTGTCCCTGATCAACAAGGATCATACACTGACCTTCATTAACGGCGATTATTGAACCGTTTGAAATGATATTGTCAGAACCCTTTCCTGCTTTCTTAACACCTTTTGTAAGAAGAACATCATTTGAAAGTGAAGGACAAATGAAATAATCTCTCCACTGATCTTTTAATACACTACCACCTGCAACAAGTGCTGCCTGTAAAAGCCCCATAACTAATCTCCTTTCATACTTAAAAAGAATAAAAAATTAGCAGATTTCATAAGGTCTGCATCATATATTTTCGCATATTTACGCTGAAAATACCAATATTATTTGACGGATAATTGTGCTATGCTTACATTATTATGAAAGCAAAAAAACTTGCCGTCTATATTAAGAACAGCTCTAAGAGTTTTTATGTTGCAGCTCCTTATGGAAAGCTACTAAAGGGGCTCTTTTCTGATGCAGGCATTACTATGTCCATGCCCTGCGCAGGAACTGGTAGATGCGGCAAGTGCAAAGTTACCTTTATCAAAGGGGCGCCAGAGCCTAATAGCCTGGATCAAGCTTTTTTGACAGAAGATGAGATAGTAGCCGGTGTCAGACTTGCCTGCAGATGCGTGCTGGACAAGGACTGCATCATATCAGCAGAGGGCCTTACCTTTGATGAGACTTCAATGGAGGTTCAGAGCGTAGAGACTGCTGATATGTCTGATAGGGCCTTTGATAAATATGGAATAGCAATAGACCTTGGAACTACAACTATTGCGGCTGCGCTGATTGGATTTGATGCAGATAGTAATGAAACTCAGATCATAAAGACAGCTTCTACAGTCAATCACCAGAGAGCCTACGGAAGCGATGTTATCAGTAGAATCGCCGCCGCAGAAGATGAGGCGTGTGCTCATAAGTTAAAAGAACTTGTGACAGCGGATATAGAATCTCTTATAGGTGAAGTTTCAGATTCTATAGGCAAAAGACCTGAGCTCATCTGTCTTGCCGGAAACACAACAATGCTTTATCTATTGTGCGGCGATGATACAAAGGAGCTTGGGCAGTACCCTTATAAGGCAAGTCATCTTTCCTTTAGAACGGAAGAACTTAGAGATATTAAGACCATCATGCTTCCTGGTATCTCAGCATTTGTCGGAGCTGATATAGTTTCAGGAATTTATAGTCTTGATCTATTAAGAGGGAAGGGTGAGACAGCTCTTTTGATAGACTTTGGAACCAATGGCGAGATCGTCTACTACGATGGAGATAAACTTTTCACTACATCTACAGCGGCGGGCCCGGTGTTTGAGGGCGGCGGCATATCATCAGGAGTTCCTTCTGTTAAAGGAGCTATAGACCATGTCACTATCCATAATGGAAGGGCTGAGGTTACGACTATCGGAGATGAAGCTCCCATGGGCCTATGTGGAACGGGCGTAATAGAGACTATGTCCGAGCTACTTCGAAATGATTACGTAGATGAAACGGGACTTTTAACTATAGAATTTTTTGAAAAGGGATATCCTGTTTATGCGGATGAAAAGATATTTTTTACCCAGCAGGATATTAGAAATGTGCAGCTAGCTAAGGCCGCAATATATACAGGAATCAAGGCGCTTACCAAAGAAACTATACCTTCTAAGGTGTATATTTCCGGAGGCTTTGGCTCCCACATTGATACGGACAAGATTTCTAATATTAATATGTTTCCAAAGGAATTTAATGGTAATATGTTGCCTATAGGAAATTCCTCTTTGAAGGGAGTCATAAGATTTTTATCAGAAGTCTTTATGGGAAAAGAAAAAGAGGCAACCGAAGCTATTGAAGAGATAACAAAAAAGGCTGAAACGGTAGTCCTTGCAGATGATAATAGCTTTAATTCAGAATATCTGGAAGCAATGAATTTTTAAAAGGAGATTATTATGTTAGACGAGAGATGGGTTTTTCACGATGATGCTAAGGCAGAGGACCTTGGAAATGGTGTTGTGAGAAGGGTTCTTGCATACAGTAAGAATCTTATGTGTGTGGAGAATACTTTTGATAAGGGAGCTATCGGAGCTCTTCATCATCACCCACATACACAGATCACATATGTAGTTAGTGGCAAGTTTGAGTTTGAGATCGATGGAGTAAAAAAGATTGTGCAGGCAGGAGATACAATGCTCAAGACTAATAGCGTTGAGCATGGCTGCAAGTGCCTTGAAGCAGGAATTCTGCTGGATATTTTCAATCCAATGAGAGAGGATTTTGTATGATCTGTGATACATGTGTCAACTATGTGTACGATGAAGATTGGGAATGCTACACATGCATGGTGAATATGGACGAAGACGATTACGCAAGACTCATGAGTAATCGCAAGAGCGAGTGCCCTTATTATCAGGACAATGATGAGTACAAGGTGGTTAGACACCAAATGTAATTTTGGAGGAGATTATGAAAATAGTTTTGGAACATCTTACTAAGAGGTTTCCTAACAGAAACAAGAAGATAAAGGAAGATGTTGTTGCGGTAAATGATTTCAATTTTACTATTCCTGACGGAAAACTTATTGGCTTACTTGGACCATCCGGATGTGGAAAAAGTACAGCCCTTAATCTTATCTGTGGATTAGAAAAGCCTAGTGAAGGCAAGATCTTTTTTGGCGAAAAGGATATTACTGAGCTTCCACCAGAAAAGCGTGGAGTAGGTCTTGTTTTTCAGAACTATGCCCTTTATCCACATCTTTCAGTCTATGACAATATCAAATTCCCACTTGAGAATCTGCGCGGAGAAAATAAGCTTACCAAAGAGCAGATGGACAAGAAGATAAGAGAAGCTGCAAAGCTTGTTCAGATCGAGGAACTTTTAGACAGAAGACCAAATGAGATGTCTGGTGGTCAGCAGCAGAGAGTTGCCATTGCTAGAGCTCTTGTTAAAACTCCTGAAGTGCTCCTTTTGGACGAGCCTTTATCTAACCTTGACGCAAGACTTAGACTTCAGACAAGAGAAGAGCTTAAGAGAATCCAGCAGGAAACAGGCATTACTACAGTATTTGTAACTCATGACCAAGAAGAAGCCATGAGTATTTCTGATATGATCGTTGTTATGAAGGACGGCGTTCTCCAGCAGATGGGTGACCCACAGTCAATCTATGATGAGCCTGCAAATCTTTTTGTTGCAAGCTTCCTTGGAACACCACAGATCAACGTATTTACAGGATGTATCAAGAATGAGAAAGTCTGCATTGGCGATTCAGTTCTTTTGGATGCTCCTGGCAAAGATGATTTAGAAGTTTATGTTGCCATTAGACCAGAAGGCTTTGTGGTTGATGAAAATGGCCCATTTGAGTGCACCTTTGTAAACCGCGAAGTTATGGGAAGAGATACAAGCCTTATTGTTACTCATCCTGAATTTATTGGTGAAAAGATCCGTGCCATCATTCCTTCAGATGAAGCAGTACATGAAAAAGACGGCAAGGTAAGATTTTCACTTAAGCCAAAGAAGGTATGTGTATTTGATGGCGAAACTACGGAGAGGATAATGCTATGAAAAAGAATCTGACTGCATGGCTGTGTCTTCTTCCGGCCATTCTTTTTCTTGGGGTATTTATGGTATACCCTCTTATAGATGTTTTTGTTTATTCCTTTGAGGAAGGTTATAACTTCGCTTCTCAGAGCTTTTGGAGCGTAGGTTTTTATAACTATTCCTATGTTCTTCATGATCCATTTTTTATACAGGCTCTCAAGAACACCTTTATAATCGTTATAATCACAGTTCCTTTATCTACAGGAATTGCTCTTTTGATATCTCTTGAGCTTAGTTCCATCAAGGCCCTGAGAGATCTTTTCCAGACTATATATTTCCTGCCTTACGTTACTAATACATTGGCAGTTGGTCTGGTGTTCATGATCCTCTTTAAAAAGACAGCCTATTCTGATGGACTTATCTCAATCCTGATCCAGCTCTTTGGCGGACCATCAGTGGATTTCATTGACGGACCATATTGGGCCAAGATGTTTGTTATGTGTTTTTACACAATCTGGATCGTAATGCCTTTTAAGATCTTAATACTGACAAGCGCCCTTGCCTCTGTTAACCCTATGTATTACAAGGCTGCGCAGGTTGATAACACACCAAAGTGGAGAATCTTTTACAAGATCACTCTTCCTATGATATCTCCTATGGTGTTCTACCTTGTGATCACAGGTTTCATCGGCGCTTTCAAAGCCTATAGCGATGAGGTAGCTCTTTTTGGCACAGACCTTAATGCTGCAGGAATGAACACCATCGTTGGATATGTATACGACATGCTCTACGGTAATAGCGGCGGATATCCATCCTATGCATCTGCGGCAGCGCTTATTCTTTTTGCTATTGTATTTACTATTACTACTATCAATCTGATGGTTAGTAGAAAGACGGTGTACTATCAATGAAGACTAGGACCAGAAACATTTTGATATATATGCTCCTTATCTTGTGGGGCATCATAGTGCTGTTTCCTTTTTACTGGATGATACTGACTTCGGTTAAGAGCTATGGATCTTATAACGGTGAATACGTGCCAAAGTTCTTTACACTTAGTCCTACCTTTGAAAACTATGTGACAGCCTTTACAGCAGTGCCACTTGCCAAGTACTTTTTTAACACCTTCATATTCACAGTGGTGACAACAGCCATAATGATGGTGGTTGTGGTACTTTCTGCATTTGCCTTTGCAAGGCTTGATTTTAAGGGAAAAGACATTCTGTTTTCGCTGTTTCTTTCTCTTATGATGATCCCTAATGAATTAGTTATCATCACAAACTTTGTAACTATCACGAACTTAAATCTTAGAAATACCTTTTTAGGACTTATACTTCCATCGGTTACTTCGGTGTTCTACATCTATCTTCTCAAGGAAAACTTTGAGCAGATACCTGAGAATCTGTACAAGGCTGCAAAAGTAGATGGGACCTCAGATTTTAGATATCTTACAAAGGTTATGCTTCCTATCTCTAGACCTACACTTATCACGATCACTATCTTGAAGGTTATCGAGTGCTGGAATTCCTATGTGTGGCCAAGACTTATAACTGATGACCAGAACTATTTCCTTGTTTCAAATGGAATTCAGGAGATCAGAGAAAATGGATTTGGACGTGAGAATGTTCCAGCCATGATGGCAGCAGTTGTAGTTATTTCAGTTCCACTAGTTGTGCTGTTCCTTGTTTTCAGACATAAGATAATGGAAGGCGTTGCCAGAGGTGGAACAAAGGGCTGAGAGCACTTAATGAGCTGAAAGCGAATTTAGTGCGAACGTGTTATGGCGAGCGGAGCGAGAGCATAACTTCCTTGTATGGAGAAATAAAATGAAAAGATTGGTTACAGTAATTTTAAGCATGATAATGGTGACAGGGCTTTTGACAGGATGTCATGGCTCTAAAGGTGGTAATTCCTTTGAAATTCCTGAAAGCTTTGATGAATCCAAGAATATAGAGATCACGTTTTGGGCCAAGAATGATACCAACAAGACCCAGACAGCTATTTACAACAAGGCTATAGAAGATTTCCAAAAGCTCTATCCAAACATTACAGTAAATATGCGTCTGTATACGGACTATGGCAAGATCTACAACGATGTCATCACGAATATCTCAACTAATACAACACCTAACGTATGTATTACATACCCTGACCACATCGCTACGTATCTTACAGGTAGTAATACAGTAGTTCCTTTGGACGAACTTTTCACTGATGAGAGATATGGTCTTGGGGGCTCAGAGCTTAAGTTTGATTCACCAAGTGTAGATGAGATCGTTCCTGAGTTTTTAAATGAGTGTATGATAGGCGACAAGCACTACGCTATTCCTTACATGAGATCTACTGAGGCCTGCTATGTTAATAAGACTTACGTAGAGGCTCTTGGATATGAGCTTCCAGACACGCTTACCTGGGATTTTGTATGGGAGGTTTCTGAGAAGGCAATGGAGAAAAACGCTGATGGTACCTTCAAGATAAATGGGCAGCAGGTCATGATCCCATTTATCTATAAGTCTACTGATAACATGATGATCCAGAGCCTTTGGCAGAAGGGGGCTGAATATTCTGATGCCGATGGCAACATCTTACTTTTTAATGATGATACAAAAGAGATATTAAATACCGTGGCAGAGCATACCAAGACTGGAGCTTTTTCTACCTTTAAGATCTCAGGATATCCAGCAAACTTTTTAAATGCTGGTCAGTGCATATTTGCTGTTGATTCAACAGCAGGTGCAACCTGGATGGGAAGTAAGGCGCCACTTGTTGATATTGCTAAGGACAAAATAGTTGATTTTGAAACAGAGGTAATGACAATTCCTCAGTACGATGTGGATAATCCAAAGATGATCTCACAGGGCCCATCAATCTGTGTGTTCAATAAAGCAAACTCTCAGGAAGTATTAGCTTCCTGGCTCTTTGCGCAGTATCTTTTAACAAATGATGTGCAGATCGCATATTCAGAGACAGAAGGCTATGTTCCTGTAACCAAGAAGGCTCAGGAAGCTCCTGAATATCAGGATTACCTGGCAAAAGAGGGCTCTGATAGGGTGGAGCACTATGATGTAAAGATAAAGGCAGCAAAGCTTCTTATGGCAAATACAGAGAATACCTTTGTAACTCCTGTATTCAATGGCTCAACTTCAGTCAGAGACGCAGCGGGACAGATGATCGAGAATGTGACCAAGTCTGTGCGCCGAAAAAAGACTGTGGATGATAAGTTTATAAATGAGCTTTATGAAGAGATGAAATCCTTGTATCACCTTGATCAGGGCGGCGTTAGCGGCAATGTGGCTGGTGGCAAAAAAGACCTTGGTAAGCTTCCAGCGGCGTCGGTGGCACTTATCGTTGTTATTATTCTTGCCTGGGTGATGATCGGAGCAGTCGCACTTAAGGATAAAATGAAGGCTAGACAATAATTCAGATTGATATTTGAGTTATTTTTAGTATAATTTTTTATGGTATTGTTACTTGTCAAAAAATAGGAGGGACATTATGAAAAAGACATTAGCAGTAGTTCTTACAATGGGCCTTGCTCTTGCTTTCGTAGGATGTGGTAAGGAAACACCTGCACAGACTACAGAGACAGCAGCAGAGGCAGTATCTGATGCAGCTACAGAAGCTGAGTCAGTAGCAGAGGAAGTTGCAGAAGAAGTTGCAGAGGATGTTAAGGCTGAAGGCGTTATGACTTATGCAGAGTTCGCTGCAGCAGAGCTTGATTCAGAGGTTGTTGTTGAGACATACGTACAGAACAAGCAGTCATGGTGGGAAGACAAGGCTACATTCTATACACAGGATCAGGATGGAGCATACTTCATCTATGAGATGGCTTGCTCAGAGGAAGATTACAACAAACTCACACCTGGAACAAAGATCAAAGTAACTGGAACAAAGTCAGAGTGGTCTGGCGAAGTTGAGATCGTTGATGCTACATTCGAGATCGAAGAAGGAAACTTCGTTGCAGAGCCTGTAGATGTTACAGATCTTCTTGGCAAGGATGAGCTTATCGACAAGCAGAACCAGCTCGTATCTTTCACAGATATGACAGTTGAGTCAGTTGCATTCAAGAACGAGACTCCTGGTGATGATATCTACCTTACTCTTTCAAAGGATGGAAACAACTATGATTTCTGCCTTGAGTATTACTTAAATGGTAGTGATGAAGAGTTCTACAATCTTGTAAGCGGCCTTGAGGCTGGTCAGACTGTAGACGTAGAGGGATTCCTTTACTGGTACGAGGGTGCTAACCCACACATCACAAAGGTTACTGTAAAGTAATTTAGGCAGTGGTACCGGACGTATGAAGATATAGTATTGTATCTTTCGCTCCGATATTTTTTGTAGGATACATTAAACATTCAAATAACCCCAGATGATTTATATCACGTTCGTTCAGAACATAAATCATCTGGGGTTATTTTCATGAAATGTATCTTCTACAAAAAATAAATCGCTCAAGATACAATACTATATTCTTCATACTGCCTGCTATCAAATTCCTTGATTACTTAACATAATAATGCCTTGCAATCCATTTAGAAAGGCCTTCAAGGCCGGGATATACGATTCGTTCGCTCATGTTTAATTGATCTAACATATCACGAACTCGCCATCTTAATTTCTTGTCAATGATATACTTTACAGTATCTTCTGTGTTATCTGAAAGGAATTTCTCTATATCGGTTATTCCTGATGGGACAACAGCGAAGAAGGAGTGCTGGTTGATGATACGCTGGTTAAGTGATGGGGGCTCGATGATTACCATTGAGGATGAGCCCATGTCGGTATCATATTGCTTTAAGCTGTTGCCAGTAAGCTCTTTTAACATATCTACTGTGAAGATGGTGGAGTGCTTCCTGTTGACCGCGTATTTGTAAGGCTCTGGAAGGTGATCTACCATTTCAGACATGTTGATCCTCCAGACCATGCAGTCGTGCTGATCCATTTCTTCAAGGTTCTCTTCGGTCATGGCAAAGTTAAGACCAACAAGGGCTGACTGTGTCCAGTCAAGGAGCCTTGTAGGAAGACCATAGTGCTGACCAAGGATCATCTGTCTCCATACTGAGTGGCCAATTGATGGTTCATCATTTATGGCATATTTTGCAAAATTCTCGAGAATTGCTGGCTCAAGATGCTCCTGAAGACCTTTGCAATTTCTGCTGAGACTTGTGTACATCTTAAAGGATGAGTCTGACATTCCTCTATATACATATGGACTTCTGTTCCTGTCTAGATCAGGTCTGTATTCCTGCTCAGTCAGAAGAGGCAAGAGCTCTTCAAGGGTATCAATATGTATTTCTTTTATCATTATCATTTCCTCTTTCTATATCTCTAACACCAATTTTAACATTTATAAGGGGATTTTGGTATAATGCAAGTAGCGTGGTAACGACAAGAATTATCAGACGGAGGCGTTTATGAAAGGAATAGATATAACAAAAGATAAGATAGAGACAGTGCTTGATAAGAAGTTCATCAGAGTTTTTGATCTTCAGTATGAGGAGGGCAGACATTATTTCGATGCTTCAAGAAGACCACTTGATGACCTTGTTGCAGCAAAGAGCGAAGAGGAGTTTAAGAGCATGCTCCCTGATGCAGTGAGCTGCGTAGTTGTGATCGAGGAAGATGGCAAGGAACCAAGACTTCTTTTATCCTATGAATACAGATATCCAGCTGGAAGATTTCTCTTAAGCGTTCCTGCGGGACTTATTGATCCTGAGGATAAAGAGGTCAAGGATCCACTTTTTGTAACTGCAAAGAGGGAAATTTTTGAAGAAACTGGTATTACAGTTAAGGATACAGACAAGGTAGAGATGATAAATCCATTTGTTTTCAGTACACCTGGCATGACTGATGAGAGTAATGGCCTTGTGCTGGTTGTCTTAAGAAATCCAGATCTGTCCACACTTAATCAGGATGGAGCTGTTGGACAGGAGTTTTTTGATGGATTTGAATTCGTGACCAAGGATAAGGCAAAAGAGCTATTAAAGAACGGAAGAGATGACAAAGGACATTTCTATTCTGTATTTACCTGGGCTGCGCTTATGTATTTTGTGTCAGACATGTGGAAATAAAAAGTGTGGTAAACTATTAGTACCGACAGCAAATGCAATTCTAATATTTTTATAAATAATTGCCCATTTTGGTATGGATACCGTGAAGTAATTGAAGGTGGTAGCCGATATATATATGCGAAAGAGATAGATGAAAAGGCTAAAAAGGTTCTTTTTAGCAAAAGAGAATATGGAAATGATGATGTCATTATAGAATCAGCAGAGTACAGCACAAAAACAGGTGAGCCTATAAAATGATCTGTTGATAGCAAGGATGCTTAGCGGACGGTGAGTCCGGGATTGGAGGGAACCATGGCAATATCTGATGTTTTTAACAATAATTCTAGTATTTACGATGCAGCCAAAAGTGCAGGCGTAAAAGATACTACAACTACCAAGACAGGCAACTACGGAAAGACCATCGGAAAAGCTCAGCTTTCTGAGGAAGGTGCCAAGTACTATGAAGAGCTCAAGAAAAAGTATTCCAACATGGACTTTGTTCTTGTAAGTAAGGATATGAAGGAATACGCCAAGCAGAATGCAAGCTCTTTTGGTAATGCTAACAGAATGGTAGTTCTCATCGATGAAGAAAAGATCGAGAGAATGGCTACCGATGAGACATACAGAGCTAAGTATGAAGGCCTTATCGCCAAAGCACAGTCTCAGATGCCTGAACTTAAGTCTATTATGCAGACCAAGGGCAATGTAAAGACCATTGGAATGCAGGTTAATGATAATGGAACAGCTTCTTTCTTTGCAGTTATGCAGAAGTCATCACAGGATATGACAGAGAAGCTTGCAGCAAAGAGAGCAGCAGGCAAGAAGGCTGAAAAAGAAGCTGAGAAAAAGGCAGAAAAGAAAGAAGCCAGAGAAGCGCAGCTAGAAAAGATACGGGAAAAGGGCTCTGAAGATGAGGAAGATTATGAGATTCTCATGGCTGATTCCGTAGAGGAACTTCTCAAAAAGATAGATGATTTTAACTTCAATTTAAGAGCAGACACGGTAATGACTCCGATGGAGAAAAATGTGGGGCAGAACATAGACTTCAAGGGCTAATGACCTTAACTGGGGGCAATATGTACAGAATCGCTATATGTGATGATGAAAAAAGCTCTGCTGTTGCTGCGGCAGAGCTTTTAGATAAGTATAGAAAAGTTCATCCTTCCATCGTGATGGATGTGGATATCTTTAATTCTTCAATTGAGCTTTTGGGGGCAATTGAAAAGAATATCTATGATATTTACCTTCTTGATATCTACATAGACAAAATGAATGGCATAGAGATTGCTGATCTTATCAGGAAAAGAGATGATAATGGTCAGATAATCTTTATGACTTCTTCTAATGCATTTTATAAAGAGGCCTTCAGGATCCATGCGGTTCATTATCTAGAAAAGCCTATTCTTGAAGAAGAGTTTTTTGCTGCAATGGACAGAGTGTGTATTGCTGAAGAGATACATTATCTCACCATCAGAGATAGCGGCGAACTTAGTAAAGTTGCCATGAATGACATAATGTACATTCAATCTGAGGACCATTACAAGAGGATCATCACAACTGATAAGAGTTATCTGGTTCGCAGCACTATTCAGGAGCTTTTAAGTGATCTTAACAAGGAACCATATTTTTATCTTCTGGGTAAAAATGTGATAATCAATCTGAAAAGGGTTCTTAGGATCACCAAAGAAACAATTGCCATGGAGGATGGCACGGAATTTGCAGTTCCAAGAGGAACCTACAGAACACTTAGTGAGCTTGTTCTGCAGTATACTTTTTAAATAAAGACAAAACGGGAGAAAAAGGTATGAAAGACTGTAATTGTGGATATTGCGTTGGAGGAGAGCCTCTTGCAAAGTTTGGTATCAAGATCTGTGATCTTGAGGTGAGCCAGCTTATTCTTTTTAAGGAGCAGAGTCATCCTGGACGTTGCATCGTAGCTTACAAGGATCACATCAGTGAGCTTGTAGATATCTCAGATAAGGAAAGAGATGCATTTTTTGCTGATGTTGCAAGAGCATCAAAGGCTATTCATGCAGCATTTAACCCAGATAAGGTTAATTACGGAGCATATGCTGACACTGGTTGCCATCTTCATATGCACCTTGTACCAAAGTATAAGGATGAATTTGAGTGGGGCGGCGTTTTTGAGATGAATCCTCAAAAGAAGTTCCTTACAGATGCTGAATATGATGAGATGATCCAGAAGATCAAAGATAATCTTTAATGAAATGATAAGGGCTGTAACCGTGATGGTTATGGCTCTTTTTATGTGGCCTAAACAGGTAAATGGCACTATACTAAAAAAAGATGATAATTATTTGAAGACATTATTATCAGTGTCTCGTTTATATAAATGAGAGGCAAAAATAAAGGAAAAAGAAGGTGGGGAAAATAGATTCTGAGAAAAAGTTAATAGAGCTGATGAATCAGTATAAGAATCTGGTTTTCTCTGTATGCCTTAAGATGACTGGTGATTATTTTGCCGCGGAGGATATAACTCAGGAAACCTTTATTTCTGCTTATCAGCACTTGGACAAATTTGATGGAACAGCCGAAAAGGCTTGGCTTTGTAGAATAGCCACTAATAAATGTATTGACTATATGAGAGCGGCAGAGAGGCGCGCTATAGCGACAGAAGAAGATGAGATGCCGCAGGAGATCACTCAGGAAAGGGATGGGCCACTGCAATCCTTTGTAAACAAGGATGTGCTGGTGAAATTCAGAGACGATTGCAATGCGCTTCCAGAGCCTTACAGAGAAGTGGCTGAAGACTATTTTATAAATGAACTAACGGCAAAAGAGATTGCTGAAAAGAGAGGAAAGCCTTTAAAAACGGTTCAAACACATATCTACAGGGCGAGAGATATGCTTAAAAAAACTATGAGAAAGGAGGATCTACTGGCATGAGTAATAATTATCTTTCTGATGAAGAACTATTAAGGCTAATGGCTGAAGTCGAAGATGAAGGCTTGGCCAAAGCTCCTGATAGGATCGAAAAAAATGTACTTCGAGAGATACACATCAAGAAAAAGAAAGTTACATACTTTCGTCTATATTGTATGCGAGTGGGTCTTTCGGTGGCAGCAGCCATAGCTATATTGTTTGTTGGACCGTTTAATCCTTTAGTGCAGACAGAGGTTCCTTCAAGAGAGGTTGTTGAGCAGTCTAGAGTGGTTGCATCCAAAGAAGAAGCAATGGCAGAAAGGGACATCATGACAAAAGAAGAAGCCATAAAAGATAAAGGAGCTTTGGAAAAGATCAGTGATGTTCAGTTACTTATAGAAAACAAGATTGAAGAATATTTAAGATAAATCGGAGGTTAAAAATGAAACCAAAAAAGAAAAATGCTTTTATGACATTTATATTTTCATTCATGCCAGGAGCTGCAGAGCTCTATATGGGATTTAACAAGAGCGGATTTAGTCTTCTTGCAATATTTATGATATTTGCCTGCGTGATGGTTGGCGGGATCAGCGACATTTTTATGGGATTTGTGGCTATTATCTATATTGTAAGCTTTTTCCACGCAAGGTCAGTTGCGTCAATGGATGCTGAAGAGTTCGCAAACTACGAAGACAGATATATCTGGGAAGAGTACCTTGGTGAAGGTTCAGTTAAATTCACTGATAAAAAGGTGCGCACTTGGGGCGCGGCCCTTCTTATAATCTTTGGTACTTCGATCTTATGGGGCTATATAAAAGATATATTCTGTAGAATCATTCCTGATAGCATGTGGGAGGATCTTTATCCTATCGTAGATGGTCTTCCACAGATCGTGATAGCAGTGATCCTTATTGTGATCGGAGTTCTTTTGATAAAAGGAAAGAAGAAAGAGATTGATTCTATAGAGGAGGTAGATGATGGAAACAACCAGAATGCATAAAACAGGTACTATAACTGCAGGTGTTACACTGATCGCTTTTGGAGTCATGTTTGTTTTTTCTACGATCTTTAATGTCCTTAGCTATGAATTTGTTTTTAGCATGTGGCCATTTATCCTGGTGGGATTGGGCGTTGAGATCCTGATAACAAATATGCTCACTGATAAGTTTGTATATGATAAGTCAGCAGTTTTTGTGATCATTTTGATGTCATTTTTTGCTATGGGCATGGCGTGCATGGATATCTGTATCAAACATGCAGACTGGATCTGCTCTTTATAAGGGTTAAGTTTTACTATAGAATTGCCGAAACATAATATGTAAAATGGAATTTGGTTTATGCGTCACGGAGGATGCGATGATTCTTAATGCTATTAGTAAAAATGCTTTTGCTAATATGTTCGTCAAGAATGGATCACAGGATAGTTCTGCGCAAAAATCAGCAAATTCCAGAGACAAAACATCCCTTAGAAAAATGGAATATCAGCAGAGGGATAGTAATAAGCAAAGTAGTGTTGTAGATCAGTCCTTAAGCTATGCTAAGCAACTCAGTGCTTCAAGGGCTAAGTCCAAGGATAATTCTCTTCAGAAGAAAAAGCTACAATACAGTTTCAAGAAGATATCTTCACAAATAATCAGAAGTAAAAATTCAGTAAGTGCTAGAAAAGCCGTTCAAGCCACAAAGAGAGAGATAATGCGCCTTAAACGGCTTAAGGCAGGTGGAGAATACGATGAAGAGGAACTCCAGCTTGCTATAGATCATGCCAAGGCAATGGAGAAGGTTGCCAAGAAAAAAGTAAGTCACCTCGAGCAGGAAGAGATGATAGAGCGTGGTGGCAAAGGTGTGGCGTCACTTGAAGAAGAATTAAAGACAGATGAGCAGGAAACAGAGGGAACACCTGAAGAAGAGCTGGAAGAAATTCCTGAAGATGAGGAATTATTAGAGGAAGAGCTTGCTGGCGCGTCTTATGGTGATGAGTATTACCTTGATCCGGATGTAATTGCTTATGAATATTCAGATGAAGACCTTATGGATATGATGACTGAGTCTATGTCAGATCTTATGGATGAGTTTTCTGATGAAATGATGGACATGATGGAGGAGCTTGACCTTACTGATCTAGCAGAATCTATGTATGCTCCTGACCCTAACATGTCAGAGGATGACCTTAAGATGCTCAAGATAAAGCATAGATATAAAGAGCTTAAGGAGATAGCACAAGCTGATAAAGAGTATTTAAAGGGTATGATGGAACATGAAAAGAGTAAGGCAGAGGCAGGAATGCCTGTGAATACTGGGGTATCTGCTCAAAGTCTTGGAATAGACCCATCACCTAAGGTTCATCCTGTAATATCGATGCCGGGAGAGGTCGGCGGCGCCAAAGTGGCAGCACCTGTTATAAGTGGAGGCTTTGACGTTTCTGTCTAAAACTTGTTGATATCTTACTAGTAGGGTACAATAGAGGCGTTAGTAGAGTTTTGTTGTTAGGGAGGAAAGTGTTATGGAACAAAAGAAAAACAGTCCGGTTAACGCGCTTATTATTGGCCTTTGTATCGTGGTAAGCTGCGTTTCGCTCGCAATTGGACTTGCTCATTTCAGATCAGAGTCAAGTCATGTTATTACAGCTACTGGAAGTGCCAGTGTAGATTTTGAAGCAGATATAATTATCTGGAGAGGTTCTTTCTCAGCTGTGGCTTATACTTCACAGGATGCATACTCCAAGATTAAGCAGGATGCTGAGCTTGTTAAGAATTATCTTACAAGTAACGGCGTAACTGATGAGGAGATCGTATTTAACTCAGTAGATATCAGTAGGACCTATAGAGATGTCTATGATGTAAATGGTAATTATGTTGGATCTGAGGCAGATGGTTATCAGCTCACACAGGATGTAACTGTTTCATCTTCAAACCTTGATAATATCGAAAAGATCTCACGCGACATTTCAAGCCTTCTTGATCAGGGCGTAGAACTTTCATCAGGTGCACCTGAGTACTACTACTCAGATCTTGATGCTCTTAAGCTTGATCTTATTGATAAGGCCTCAATAAATGCCAAGGATAGAATTGATATAGTTGCCAAGAACTCTGGTGCTAAGCTTGGAAAACTCAAGAATTCAAGTCTTGGTGTATTCCAGATAACAGCCAAGAATTCAGGAACAAGCAGCTATTCTTATGATGGAGCATTTGATACAAGCTCCAGATACAAGACAGCAACTATTACAGTTAAGCTTGAATATGACCTTAAATGATAATAAAAAGAGTGCAGATTATTCTGCACTCTTCAGACTGTAGACAAAGTCCACGGCATGCGCCGTGGATTTTTCTTTGCAAAAGCGCTATAAACCCAGTATTCATCTGAGATTGCAGCACTTTTTATGGTATAATAGAAGTATCAAAGTTGGGGATGGGGATAGCCTTTATGATGACTTCTAATACCGAAAGAAAACGTGAGCAAATGCAGTTTGTGAGCATGGATGACCTGGTACCTCAGGATCACATGCTCAGGCTTATTGATAAAGCCATAGACTGGTCATTCATATATGATCTTGTTGAAGATAAGTATTCTTCAGACATGGGCAGGCCCAGCATGGATCCTGTCACTCTTATTAAAATTCCCTTCATCCAATA
>NZ_FMXK01000021.1 GCF_900103635.1 Butyrivibrio sp. INlla18 | reverse complement strand
AAAAATGGCATCAAAGACTCAGACAGTGTTTCAAAAACAGAATTTAAAGTAAGAAATATAACGCTCATGAACATAGAAAAATCCTCAGAGATTCTCAAAAACAAACTTTAGGTTGGTGGCCCCACTTAGCTAGACTAGGCGGAGGCAGGGCGCGGCCCCAGTGAACTAGCCAGCGGCTATCCCCAAATTGTGTATGGTAACTTTTTGTAAAAGAAAAAACTTCCCAAAGTTGGGAAGTTTCATCTATTAACTGTACGTAACATGTACTTTTGAAGTAAAAATGAAAGTGGTGCGTAGAACCTGTTCCAAGTAATAGCAGCTCTCATAAGTTTTAATTCAGTGTCATTGTATGACATGTAGCCATTTTCTATTTTGTTTGTAAGAGTACTATACTGATTGTTACTGCCGTCAATATCAAAGTCAGATTGAAGATTACGTAAATAATCACTTAACTGTCTGCGCTGACGTTTGGTCATCATAACTGCAAATGTACTTGGGTTGTTCTTTTGTAGCGTATAAAGACTTGTTGTAAACATTTTATTTCCTCCTTGAAAATTGCCTTTTTTATTCTCTGAAATTAATGTGTCGAAAATGTGTACATGTTTTTAACAAATTTCAAAATTTATGTTTCTAAAAACTTGACATAAATTCGTCTGAATCTTAGAATAGGCTAAGAATATAAAAGAAAAGGCATTGATCGGAATAAGTAATTGTCACAGCCTGACAACAGAGAATAGCTGGTTGGTGAGAAGCTTTAGTTAAGAGTGATGATGAATACCTCCGTGAGCTGCAGAGGCGAAATTACAGTAGTTTCTGACGGGGACTGACCGTTATATCAGGAGAGTATCGTCTTTTTTATTATTAAGATCGTACTTATTGAGGCATATGGCGTGAGCTGTATGTGAATGAAGGTGGTAACACGGAATATTTCGTCCTTCGCAATCAGATTGGTTGCGGAGGATTTTTTTATACCTTCGCACCGTGAATAGGAAAAGGAGACAAATATGAAGATTTACGAGGAACTTAAAGCAAGAGGCCTTATCGCTCAGGTTACTGATGAAGAGCAGATAAGAGACCTTGTAAATGAGGGAAAGGCTACATTCTACATTGGATTTGATTGTACAGCAGATTCTCTTACTGCAGGTCACTTCATGGCTCTTACACTTATGAAGAGACTTCAGGAAGCTGGTAACAAGCCTATCGCACTTATTGGTGGCGGTACAACAATGATCGGTGATCCATCAGGAAGAACTGATATGAGAAAGATGCTTACAAGAGAGGATATCGATCACAACGCAGAGTGCTTCAAGAAGCAGATGGAGAAGTTTATCGACTTTGGTGAAGGCAAGGCTATGATGGTCAATAACGCTGACTGGATTCTTAACCTTAATTACATCGAGCTTTTAAGAGAGGTTGGTGCTTGCTTTTCAGTAAATAACATGCTTAGAGCTGAGTGCTACAAGCAGCGTATGGAAAAGGGACTTAGCTTCCTTGAGTTTAACTACATGATCATGCAGTCATACGACTTCTATTACATGTTCCAGAAATACAACTGTAACCTTGAGTTTGGTGGAGACGATCAGTGGAGCAACATGCTTGGCGGTACAGAGCTTATCCGTAGAAAGCTTGGCAAGGATGCTCACGCTATGACAATTACTCTTTTGACAGATTCACAGGGCAAGAAGATGGGTAAGACAGCAGGAAATGCTGTATGGCTTGATCCTAACAAGACATCACCATTTGATTTCTACCAGTACTGGAGAAACGTTGGGGATGCTGACGTTGATAAGTGCATCAAGATGCTTACATTCATTCCTATCGAAGAAATCCTTGAGATGGAGAAGTGGGATCCTTCAAGAATCAACGAAAAGAAGGAAATCCTTGCATTCGAGCTTACAGCACTTGTACATGGTAAGGAAGAAGCACAGAAGGCTCAGGATGCTGCTAGAGCTCTTTTTGCAGGCGGCGGAGATATGGCAAACGTTCCATCTGTTGCTCTTAAGGAAGAGGACTTTAGAGATGGCGTTGTTGATATCATGCAGGTTCTTGTTTCTGCAGGTCTTTGCGCAACAAGAAGTGAAGCTAGACGTGCTGTAGAGCAGGGCGGCGTTCTTGTAAATGAAGAAAAGGTTTCAGATGTAAAGACAACTTATACTAAGGACTTCTTTGCAGATGGAATCATGGTAAAGAAGGGTAAAAAGTCCTTCAAGAAGGTTACCTGCTAATAGACTAAATAATATTACTTAAGGGGTATTTACGGCATGGGTTATGACAACTTGTTTCCTGATCGTATCGAGGAAGATGGCAGGTTTGATCAATTTGAGAATGGTAAGGTCCTGGCAGGCAAGCAAAAAAATAAGCTTCCTGCCATGGGCTGGAATAGCTGGAATGCTTTTGGAAGTGGCAACACAGAGGCGCTGACAAAGGTTATGGCTGACAAGATCGTGGAACTTGGTCTTGATAAGCTTGGCTATGAGTATGTTATCTTGGACGATGGCTGCTACAAGCCAGAAAGAGTAGATGGCAAGCTTTCTAACGAGGAAGTTAAGTTTCCATCTGGCTTTAAGGCTTTATCTGACTACGTTCATGATAAAGGTCTTAAATTTGGAATGTACAATGACATTGGTACTAATCTTTGCGCTGGAGCCCAGGTTGGAACCTGCGGCTACGAAGATGTAGATGCCAAGAGCTATCTTGAGTGGGGCGTTGACTTTTTAAAGGTTGATAATTGCTATTATCCTTTTGATAACGCCACATTTTCTAATGCTGAAAATGCTAGATTTACATTTGCACCTAATATCAAGGCTATTAAGGTTGACGGTTTTGAATACAAGGTAGCTTCTGATGGCAAGATAACAGGAGACCTTGCAAGATTAGAGGATGACCATGTTACATTCCTTGGAACCTACGATGGTACAGGCCCTGATGCTAGTCCTGTTGGACCTAGAAGTAGTGAGCTTTTATTTGATATCTTTTCAGATTCCGACAAGGTTGTGAGCTTAAACGTCCTTTATGCTACAGGCAAGAAGGAAGGCATTGGAGAGTGGCTTCAGGTTGCTGTAAGTGATAGCTTCTTTTACGATGATCTGTTAAAAGAAACTGAGAATGAGGAAAGCTATGAATGGAGCCAGGATATTAAGATCTCTTTATCTAGGGGAAATAATAAGCTTAGACTTATGAATCATAGGAGACAGGAAAATACTCTTAACTCCTATGCAAGATTATTAAAAGAGCTTAAGAAACTTGATCCTGACAAGGACATCTATTATTCAGCCTGCGAATGGGGCAAGACTCAGCCGCATAACTGGGGCTATAAAGTCTGCGACTCCTGGAGAATCTTAAATGATATTACCTTTAGAGTTGGAAGTGACGGAGATCCAGGTCACGGCGCATGGATTGAGGATTATACTACAAGCGTAACAACTCAGTACAATAAGGCTGTTATCATGGACGAATTCTCAGGTCTTGATAAGGGCTGGAATGATCCTGATATGCTCATGATCGGTATGGATGGTCTTACTAAGACTCAGAACAAGACTCACATGGCAATGTGGTGCATGATGAATTCACCTCTTATGCTTGGGGTTGACCTTAGAAGAGTAAGTAAAGGTGATGAGATCTACAACATAATTGCCAATGAAGACCTTATTTCTATCAATCAAGACAAGCTTGGCATTCAGGCAAAACGTGTATTTAGTAGCCTGTCTCAAGATGATCCATCCAAGGAATACATCAGAGATATTGACAGAGTTGATATCCTCAAAAAGAACTTATCAGACGGAAAACTTGCTATTAGCTTTATTAACCTAAGTCTTAAGGACAATAATGAGGAATATGCAGTTACTTTGCATGACTTTAATCCTAAGGGCTTTCAGAAGTACATGGTAAAAGACGTATATACCAAGGAAGAAGTCTTAAATGATAAGGATGTTTTGATGGTCAAAGGCCTTAAAGCCTGCGACAACAAGACATTTATATTAACTCCTGTTGATTAAAGTAAAAGGAAAATATGAATTCAGTTGAATTTACTTATGAACTTATAAGTAAATATGAGACTCTTACAGGGCAATCCCTTTCTACAGAGGATCTTGGACTTTATCTTACCGAGATCCTTGATAGAAAGGGGGAAGCCCTTTTTGAGTTACAGCTAACCAAGAAGCAGGCTGCAAGGATATGCTATGAGTTTATAAAATATGCATTGAAATTAAAAGATAGAGATTGGGAAGATGCATCTAAGCTTAAGGATATCTATGACTGCAAAGTTTGTGCTAATCCTATTGCTCAGTGCTATGTTAGAAGAGTTATAGCTCCTTTAAAGGATGATCTTTTTGGAGGAGATGAGATTATTTCCAAAGAAGAAACTAAAAAAATAACTGATAATGTAATGGCTCTAGCCCAGTAAATATAATGACTCCTATTATTTTTGATTAATGTATTGACAAATAATAGGAGTAGTTTTATATTGAACATATGAACAGTCATTCATATGTTCAAATCAAAAAATGAAACATGTATTTTTAATATAGATTTACATAGGAGGTACGAAACATGGCACTTAATGATGTAGAACACTGCGACGTACACCATTGCCACAGTGATATCGTTCTCAAGGTTCATAGAGATCTTCCAAATGAAGACGAATTATATGATCTTGCAGAGCTATTCAAAGTCTTTGGTGATTCAACCAGGATCAAGATATTATTTGCTTTATTTGAATCAGAGATGTGCGTTTGTGATATAGCTGAATCCCTTGAGATGACTCAGTCAGCAATATCACATCAGCTCAAGATATTGAAGCAGAGCAAACTCGTAGGTAACAGACGAGAAGGTAAACAGGTTGTTTATTTCCTTGCAGATGATCATGTCAGAACTATCATCGACCAGGGGCTTAATCATATTGAAGAGTAAATTTTTTATAGCCTCTTAAGGCGGAAAGGATAAA
This sequence comes from Butyrivibrio sp. INlla18, assembly GCF_900103635.1. GTDB lineage: Bacteria > Bacillota > Clostridia > Lachnospirales > Lachnospiraceae > Butyrivibrio. The sequence goes on along the minus strand of NZ_FMXK01000021.1, from coordinate 54,135 downwards.
TTATGAAAAAGACATATAAGTGTGAGGTTGATTGCGCAAACTGTGCAGCAAAGATGGAGGAAGCAGTTAAGAAGATCAGTGGTGTTGAGAATGCCAGAGTTAATTTCATGACACAGAAGTTTACTTTAGAAGCTGCTGAGGATGTATTTGATAAGGTTTTAGATGAAGCTGTTAAGGCTTGCAAAAAGGTTGAGCCAGATTGTGAGATCGAACTTGCCTAACTTATTTTTAGAGGTTTAAGGCTATGACAAAGAAACAGAAAAAAGTTAGAAATAGAATACTTGTAGTACTTGCATTATTTATAATCTTGCTTGTATGTGATAAGACTGGTTTATTTGATAATGTTCCTGAGCTTGTAAGATTTGTTTTATATCTGATCCCATACATCATCATTGGTTATGACGTTATCAGAAAGGCAGCCATTAACATCAGTCATGGACAAGTCTTTGATGAGAACTTCCTTATGATGATCGCTACTTTTGGAGCCTTTGGTATCAGAGAGTATTCAGAAGCTCTTGCAGTAATGCTCTTTTACCAGGTTGGTGAGCTGTTCCAGAGCTACGCTGTTGGTAAGTCTAGACAGTCTATCACTGAGATGATGAGCATTGCTCCTGAGTTTGCCAATATCGTATCAGAAGATGGCAAGGTAAATGAGGCTGATCCCGAGGAAGTTAGTATTGGCGACGTACTTCTTATAAGAGCTGGTGAAAAGATCCCTGTAGATGCTGAAGTTGTAGAAGGTGAGTCCTTTATCGATACTGCGGCTCTTACTGGTGAGTCAGTTCCTAGAAGAGTTGCCGTTGGAGATCAGGTTATCAGCGGATGCGTAAATGGTGAGGGTGTTCTAAAGGTTAGAGCAACTAAGGTTTATGAGGATTCTACTGTTGCCAAGATCTTGGAGCTTGTAGAAAACGCAAGTAACAAGAAATCCAGAATGGAGAACTTCATTACGAGGTTTGCTAAGTACTACACACCTGTAGTTACTATTGGAGCGGTACTTCTTGCTGTACTTCCTCCACTTTTTGGTCAGATGGCATTTTCAGATAGTATCAGAAGAGCCTGCGTATTTCTAATTGTTTCTTGTCCGTGTGCACTTGTTATTTCAGTTCCTCTTGGTTTCTTTGGCGGAATTGGTGCTGCATCCAAGATTGGCGTCCTTGTTAAGGGAAGTAACTATCTTGAGGCTGTATCCAAGGCTAGCACAGTAGTCTTTGACAAGACAGGAACTCTTACAAAGGGTGAATTTAAGGTTACATCTGTAGCTCCTTATGAAAACGCTGTTTCAGCTGATGAGCTTCTTAAGATCGCAGCATTTGGTGAAGCGGTTTCAAATCACCCTATTGCTAGATCAATAGTTACAGCTTATCAGGAAAAGGTCGGCGAAGCTGCCTTAAAGGATATGCTTGCAGATGCTAGTTCCAAAGAGCTTGCTGGTCATGGTATTGTTTCAAATTATGAAGGCAAGGAACTTCTTTTAGGAAATGCCAAGTTAATGACAGATGAAGGTATCTCTTTTGACCTGGCAAAAGAAGTAGGAACAGCAGTATATGTTGCTCTTGATAAGAAATTTATTGGTTCAATTGTTATATCAGATGTCATTAAGTCAGAAGCAAAGGATGCCATCAGCCTTATGAAGAAGGTTGGCGTTAAGAATACAGTAATGCTCACAGGAGACAGAAAAGAGACTGCTCTTGATGTAGCTTCTAAGATAGGCATAGATACTGTAGAATCTGAGCTTCTTCCAGCTGACAAAGTTGCGAAAGTTGAAAAATTACTCACATCAGAGGATAATGATAATAAACTTGTATTTGTGGGTGATGGTATCAACGATGCTCCTGTTCTCATGAGAGCTGATGTAGGAATCGCCATGGGATCACTTGGAAGCGACGCTGCGATCGAAGCTGCAGACATCGTTATCATGGACGATGACATCAGGAAAATTTCACAGATCATCAAGATTGCCCGCAAGACTATCACAATAGTGAAGGAAAATATCGTATTTGCTCTGGCTGTTAAACTACTTATTCTTGTACTTGGAGCACTTGGTATTGCTTCTATGTGGCTTGCAGTATTTGGAGATGTTGGAGTAGCGGTTTTGGCTATCCTTAATTCCATGAGAGCATTGCGTCTTGAGAGGTAAGATGAATGGCTAATGCAGGACTTGACGTTGGAGAACTTCTTTTAAAGCTTATGACCAGGGAAACTGGCGAGATCAGTAAGGTTGACTACAAACCTCAGAAACCTGAGTTTTCTAGTAACCCTGATCCTGGTGAAGAGGCGCTTTTGAGGAAGTCACCTGAATCACAGGGCGTCAGTTCTGCATTTTTTACTGGTCTTATAAGAGAACTTTCTGAAAACAAGGAATGTAATATGCACAAGATCATGTTTTTAAGGCATGGCTATGTGGTTGCGGAATGTTCTTTTGAACCATATGTGATGGATACCTGGCATGTTTCATATTCTATGTGTAAGAGTATAGTTGGAATGGCTATCGGTATCCTAGTTGACGAAGGAAAGCTTTCTCTTACAGATAAGCTTTCGGATATCTTTAGTTCTAGAATGGGACCACTAGGTCTTTTCAAAAAGCCTGTAACAGTTCAGAATCTCCTTAATATGAGTAGCGGCGTTTCATTTAACGAAGCCGGTGCCATAAGCGGAAATGACTGGAGAAAGAGCTATCTTAGTTCGAGCTTTAATTTTGAACCTGGATCTAAGTTTGAGTACAACAGCATGAACACATATATGCTGTCTGCCATAGTTACTGAGATCACAGGGGAGTCTCTATTTGAATTCTGTAAAAAGAGAATATTCGAGCCTATGGGCATCAAGAGAGTCTTTTGGGAGAGTTGTCCTCAAGGAATCACCAAAGGCGGCTGGGGCCTATTTATGCGTATTGAGGATATGGCCAAAATGGGACAGCTCTATCTTCAAAAGGGCATGTGGCATGGAACTCAGATCGTACCAGCTCAGTGGGTAATAGAGTCTACCTCATGGCAGATAGAAACTGGCCAGGATGACAACGAGCATTATGGCTACCAGCTTTGGATAAATGATGATAGGCCTGGATCCTATGCTTTTAACGGTATGCTTGGTCAAAACGTCTTTGTATATCCTGATATCGACATGGTGGTAGTTACAAATGCAGGTAACTCCGATATATTCCAGACGTCACTTATGGCAGTTAAGATCAGAAATGCAATGAAATCTGAGATCAAAACAAGTCTTGTTCCTTTGGAGGAAGACTTTGCTGCATTATCAGATCTTAAGGCTATCTGTAAGTCAGTAAGCGGAAGGACCAAGGATTTTCCAGTTATAAGTAGCGGCGGATTCAAGAAAAAGGCTATTTCTATGACCCTCGGTAGTCCTAGGAGAGTAAGGCTATCCCATGACAATAAGAGAGGATGCTTTAGAGCGTCTCTTGATGCTTATAATCTTAGAAACGAGAACCAGCTTTTAAGTAAATGGCTATCAAAGCTTGATGGCAAGTTTTATGATCTTGATGTAACGGGCGTTGGTATTTTCCCTCTTATGATGCAGGTTGTACATAATAACTTTACTGATGGTATGTACAAGATTGGCTTTAGAAAAGGGACAAATAACTCTTTTTATATTGATATCTATGAAGGAACTGATATTTACTCACTTCGCTGCGGCTTTGGAGGCAGGAGATATAAGAGCCTAGTTAATATGCATGGAGAAAAGTACATGGTTTCTATGGCTTCTACCTGTACTACGGACGAATACAATAGATTTGTTATTAGAAACGAGATCTATTTTCTTGAGGAAGCCTGCTCTAGAACCTTTAATATCTACTTTAGCGATGATGCTGCTGATAGGATGGACAGAAAGGGTACATTCATTCATCCATCTGTTCCATCAGGAATTGAGCTTAGACTCTTTGAGACACCAGGCTCTGACATGTTGATAGATACTATGAAAAATATAGCACCTGAGGGTATTACTGGAGTTCAGGGAGTTATCTTTTCAAAGATCGTTAAGGGCGGCATGAAAGAAGTACTTGAAGAGGCTGTTAAGAACACGATTCAGCCTGTAATTCATGGAAAGTTAAGCTCATGAATACTAAATAAGTGATTTTTATGGTATGATAACAAGGTCGGAAATATGTGTGTTTCCGGCCTTGTCTTATTGAATAGGAAATTAAAAAGAAAGGGTGATCATAATGGCAAATAAAGTTTATGAAAAGCTTGTAAGTTGCAAGGAGGAGATCAGAAAAAGAACTGATTTTGTGCCTGATGTGGCATTGGTTCTTGGTTCAGGCCTTGGCAACTACGCTGATAATATAAAGATCGAAACAGAAATTGAGTATAAGGATATTCCAGGATTTCCAGTATCTACAGTTCCAGGTCATGCTGGAAAGTTTATCTTTGGATACGTTGGAGATACTAAGGTTGTATGCATGAAGGGAAGAGTTCACTTCTATGAAGGCTATGACATTAGTGATGTTGTTCTTCCAGCAAGACTTATGGGAATGCTTGGAGCCAAGATTTTATTCCTTACAAATGCTTCTGGCGGACTTGGCAAGGGATTTAAGGCTGGAGACCTTATGCTTATTACAGATCACGTTTCAGTATTTGCTCCAAATCCACTTATTGGCGCAAATCTTGATGAACTTGGTCCTAGATTCCCTGATATGTCAGGTGTTTACAAAAAGGACCTTCAGGATGTCATAAGAGAAACAGCAAAAGAAAATGGTATCGACCTTAAGGAAGGTGTATACTGCCAGCTTACAGGTCCTTCATTTGAGTCACCTGCAGAGATCAAACTTCTTGCAGGACTTGGAGTATCAGCTGTTGGTATGAGTACTGTAAATGAGGCTATTGCTGCAAATCACATGGGACTTAGAGTCTGCGGTGTATCTTGCATCAGTAATCTTGCCGCTGGTCTTTCAGACAATCCACTTTCACATGAGGAAGTTCAGGAAGCAGCTGATAAGGCAGCACCTCTTTTCACAAAGCTTGTAACAGAATCTATCAAGCGTTTTAAATTCTAATAATAATATTTGGGAGTAGGTATGAGATATCGTTTTTTTAACGCCAGAGTACTTACTATGGAGCCTGGCAGAGACATTTTTAATGGGGAAGTTTGGGTAGTTGGAGATAGGATCAAATTTTCCGGGACTGAAGAGGAAGCTAGAACTTATTGTGAGAGTCATCCTGACGAGATACTTGTTTGGGATGAGGAGATTGACTGTAAAGGAAATCTCTTAATGCCTGGTTTTAAGAATGCGCATACTCATTCAGCTATGACACTTATGAGGTCTAGTGCTGATGATCTGCCACTTTCTGATTGGCTTAATAAACAGATATTCCCAATCGAAGCCAAGATGACAGCAGAGGATATCTATGAACTTTCTAAGATATCTATCTTGGAGTATTTAACTAGCGGCATCACTGCAGCCTTTGAGATGTACCTTACTCCTTTTTCTGTAGCAGATGCTTTTAGAGACTGCGGATTTAGATGCGTTCAGACTAGCTGTGTCAGTAACTTTAGCCAGTCTGTAGAGCTTTTGGAAAGATACTACAATGAGCTCAATGGAAGAGATGAGTTTAATTCATTTATTCTCGGAGTTCACGCTGAATATACTTGTTTCAAAGAGCTTTTGGAAAAGTGTGCAGAGCTTGTGCACAAGTATAAGGCACCATTTTGGGCTCATATTCAGGAGACAGAGTCTGAGACTAAGGAGTGCATGGATAGATATGGCATGACTCCTATAGAGTTCTTTGATTCTATTGGGCTTTTTGATTATGGCGGAGGCGGTTACCACCTTGTTTGGACTAGTGACAAAGACAGAGAGATCATGAAAAAGAGAGGTCTTTACGCCGTTACTAATCCTGGTTCAAACACAAAGCTTGCTAGCGGTATAGCGCCTATTAAGGAGTACCTTGAGTGCGGCATTCCTGTAGCTATTGGTACTGATGGACCTGCAAGTAACAACTGTCTTGATATGTTTAGAGAGATGTTCCTTGTGACAGGACTTGGCAAGCTAAGGAACATGGATGCTTCTTGCATTGATGCTGCAGAGGTTCTGAAGATGGCTACTGTTAACGGAGCTAGATGTATGGGACTTAATGATGCAGACTACCTTTCAGAAGGTAAGCTTGCTGATATGATCATGATCGATATGTCTCAGCCAAATATGCAGCCTATTAACAACATAGTTAAAAATCTTGTTTATAGCGGCAGCAAGAGTAACATCCTTATGACTATGATAGGCGGCGTTATCCGTTATCAGAACGGTAAATTTAATATTGGGGAAGAGCCTTTAGAGATCTATGAGAAGGCTGAAAAAATAAAGAAAAGGATTTACGGCTTATAAAGTATGGAAAGTATAATTTTTTTAAGTGTGCTTGTTGGTATTTCATTTATTGCATACATCTTGGGCATACGTGATCAGAAGAATTCTGAGAGATATCTTTTAAACAAACTTAAAAAGAACTTTGGCGAGGCACCAAACAGAGAATACAAGGCTGATGAGCTTGATCATCTCCTTGGTTATTTCAAAGCCCACAAAGAGGATTTTCAGATTGATGATACAACCTGGAATGACCTTAACATGGACGGCGTTTTTGCCAGAATGAACTATTGCCTTAGTGCCACTGGTGAAGAGTACCTTTATTATCTTTTAAGGTCACCAAAGACTGAGGATGATTTTGAGGAACTTGAGAAAAAGGTTGAGTACTTCAGAACTCATGATGAAGACAGAAGAAAGCTTCAGCTTATTTTTTCAAAGATAGGAAGACAGATCAGATATTCAATCTACGATTATATCGATTACCTTGATGATGTAACAAACTTTAGTAACAGAGAGCATTATCTGATGCTTTTGATCATTGCTATTACAATTCCAGTTTGCTTCATCAACTTTAGGATCGGCTTTATCGCATTCCTTCTGGCAGTTGCATATAACGTTGTAAGATATTTCAAGGTTAAGGGCGATATCGATCCTTATCTTGCTTCTTACAGATATATCATGAGAGTCATCAATACTGTAGGTTATTTTGAAAAGCTCGATATGGATATTATCTCTGATGATGTAGAGGCCATGAAAGAAGCAGGTAAGAAACTTAGCTCTATTACAAAGGGTTCATATATCTTAATGTCCCCTAATCGCATGAATTCTAGCGGTAACCCTGCTGAACTTATGCTTGATTACATCAGAATGGCAACTCACGTTGACCTTATCAAATTCAATCAGATGTACAAGCAGATCATGAAAAATAGAGACGAGCTCGATAAGGTTATTACTATCACAGGTAAGATTGAAAGCTATATTTCAATTGCTTGCTTTAGAGAGAGCTTTAAGGACTTTTATTGTGTTCCTAAATTTGCTGATGGATCATATGAGGCAAAAGAGCTACTTCATCCACTTATTGAAGGAGCAGTAACTAACAGCATCTCAACTGATAAGGGCGTACTTATCACAGGTTCAAATGCTTCTGGTAAGTCAACCTTCCTTAAGTGCTGTGGTATAAACTCACTTCTTGCTCAGACTACACACACAGTTCTGGCTAAGAACTATAAAGCGCCTCTTTATCTTATTTATTCATCCATGGCGCTCAATGATGATATCTTTGAAGGCGATAGTTACTACATTGTTGAGATCAAGTCTATCAAGAGAATTCTTGATGCGGCTACAAGTGCTCACAAGAAGGTTCTTTGCTTTGTAGATGAGGTTCTTAGAGGAACTAACACAATTGAGAGAATCGCAGCTTCAACTCAGATCCTTAAGACCTTTGCAGTTAATGATGTAACATGCTTTGCTGCAACACATGATATCGAGCTTACATCTCTTTTGAAAAATGAATTTGGTATTTATCACTTCGAAGGAAATGTAACGGATAACGATGTTCACTTTGATTACACTATCAAGGAAGGCCCTGCAACTACCAGAAATGCTATTAAGCTTCTTGGAGTCCTTGGATATGATGACAAGATTGTCCAGAGCGCACAGGCACTTGCAGATAATTTCCTTGCAACAGGAGTTTGGAAATAATGAAGGTTGAATTATATTCTGATGGTTCAGCTAGGGGTAACCCTGATGGACCAGGAGGATTTGGAACTATCCTTAGAGTGGTTGATTCAAAAGGTGAGGTTCACGAAAAAGAAATAAGCGCTGGCTTTGACAAGACCACTAACAACAGAATGGAGCTTCTTGGGGTTATTAAAGGGTTGGAGAGTCTTAATAGGCCTTGCGAAGTCTATGTCTTTTCTGATTCTCAGTATGTTATCAAGGCATTTACTGATGATTGGATCAGTGGCTGGATCAAAAAGGGCTGGAAAACAGCAAGTAAGCAGCCAGTTAAAAATGTTGAACTCTGGAGGAGGCTTCTTCAGGCAGCTGAGCCCCACAAGATTACCTGGAACTGGGTCAAGGGCCATGCTGGACATCCCGAGAATGAGAGATGCGATGAGCTTGCTACAACAGCTGCTGATCAAGAGGAGTCGCTTTTATATCACGACGATGGCGGCGACCTTAGAGTAATATGATTGACGAGGATTTATATTGATATACTACATTGCAGACTGCCATTTTTTTCATGGTGCACTTAATGATAGGATGGATAAAAGAGGCTTTGAAAGCGTAGAAGCCATGAATGACTATATGCTTACAAAGTGGAATGACAAGGTTACAAATGCAGATACAGTTGTTATCTTGGGGGACCTTTCTCTTGGAAAAGTTGATGAGACCAACGAGCTTATTCATAAGCTCAAAGGTAAGCTTTGCCTCATAACTGGTAATCACGACAAATACATCAAATCAGCTGATTTTGATGCTTCAAGATTTGAATGGATCGAAGATTATAAGGAGATAACTGATTCTCAAAAGAAAGTGATCTGCAGTCATTATCCAATTCCTTTTTATGATGGACAGTACAGACTTCGTCACAATGGTGATCCAAAGACATACATGTTATATGGTCATGTTCATGAGACAAGAGATGAAGTTCTTATGAAAAAAATCATTGAGATGATAAGGACTACGCCTTATAATCCTATTGGAAGCACACATGAAAGTTATATTCCCTGCAATATGATAAATTGCTTCTGCAAAAGATCTGATTATACGCCACTTACCCTTACGGAGTGGATCAAGTTAAATAAAGCTATAGAGGAGAGTTCTGATTATGGAAAATGAAAAGAAGATTATGCTTTCAGGAATTCAGCCAAGTGGTGACCTTCACCTTGGCAATTATCTTGGAGCGATCAAGAATTGGGCGGATAGAGTAAATGAGTTTGAATGCTATTATTTCATGGCAGATATGCATACAATAACAGTACGTCAGGATCCTAAGGAGCTTCGTCGTCGTTCTCTCGAGATGCTTGCTCTTTACATTGCATCAGGTCTTGACCCTGAGAAGAACACATTGTTCCTTCAGTCACATGTGCCAGCACATGCTCAGCTCGGATGGGTTCTTGACTGCTACACAATGTTTGGTGAGCTTTCACGTATGACACAGTTTAAGGATAAGTCTGAGAAGCATAAGGATAATATCAATGCAGGTCTTTTCACATATCCTTCTCTTATGGCTGCTGATATCTTACTTTACCAGCCACACTATGTACCAGTTGGTGAGGATCAGAAGCAGCACGTAGAGCTTACAAGAAATATCGCAGAGAGATTTAACAATATCTACGGTGATGTATTCCGTATTCCTGAACCTTATATTGCCAAGACTGGTGCTCGTATCTATGGTCTTACAACTCCAGGTTCCAAGATGAGTAAGTCTGAGCCAAACGGCTGCGTATTCCTTATGGATGATGACAATGTCATCATGAAGAAGTTCAAGAGAGCAGTTACAGACTCAGATACAGAGAACTGCGTACGCTATGACAAGGAAAATAAGCCAGGCGTAGCAAACCTTATGAACATCTATTCAACTATTACTGGTAAGAGCTTTGAAGAAATCGAAAAGGAATTTGCTGGACAGGGCTACGGCGTATTTAAACCAGCAGTTGGTGAAGCTGTTATTGATACAATTGCACCAATCCGTGAGGAAGCTAAGAGACTTATTGCTGACAAGGCTTACCTTGAGAATGTATATAAAGAGGGTGCTGAGAAAGCTAATTACATAGCTAATAAGACACTTCGCAAGGTATACAAGAAAGTTGGTTTCTACCAGATATAAAAAGACCACTTTTGTTTTTAATCAATAAAATAACGCTCCTTGTAGTTTAGATGGCTACAAGGAGCGTTAATTATTTATTGTATTTCAAAATAAGATCATTCACCGAATACTGCAAGGTAGTCCTTCTGGAACTTCTCGATACCTGCATCTGTAAGTGGGTGATGTGTCATCTGCTCGATTACCTTGTAAGGAACAGTTGCGATGTCAGCACCTGCAAGTGCGCAGTCTGTAACATGCATTGGATGACGGATACTTGCTGCGATGATCTCTGTCTGGATGTTGTGGATATTGAAGATCTCAGCAACTTCTGAGATAAGATCTGTACCACGAACGCTGATGTCATCAAGTCTTCCAAGGAATGGGCTAACGAATGCAGCGCCTGCTCTTGCGCAAAGAAGAGCCTGGTTTGCTGTGAATATAAGAGTCATGTTAACCTTGATGCCTTCGCTTGAAAGAACCTTACAAGCCTTAAGTCCTTCAACTGTCATAGGGATCTTAACAACCATGTTCTTGTGAAGCTTAGCAATTTCTCTGCCTTCAGCGATCATGCCCTCAGCATCAACTGTAGTAGCTTTAACTTCTCCGCTGATTGGTCCATCAACGATAGAAGCGATCTCTTTAACTACTTCATAAACATCGCGGCCTTCCTTAGCGATAAGAGAAGGGTTTGTTGTTACACCGCAGATAACCCCCATGTCATTTGCTTTTTTGATTTCTTCAATGTTGGCTGTGTCTACAAAAAACTTCATTTTACTTACTCCTTTTGACTAAATTTATATGCTTTTTAAGCAATTTTTGAACTTTTGTTTATTACTTTGCCTAGAATATGATAGCACTTATGAATTTGGAAATATATTTGCATATTGCTTATTTTCACTCACTTAATGCTCTCATGGGCGTTCACAGTTTTATCACAATTCTAACACAGAATGTTTAAAGTTAAATGTTGCTGTTATATGGTGATTTGCTTATCATAATATTGAAATAAAATGTAGACTTAATATCATTACATAATTGCTCAAGGGGAAGGCATAATGAAAAGTATATCAAGAATCTTTTTAAGTCTGGTGCTTTGCGTTAATTTGCTTGGCACTGGTTTTTTATCGTATGCAGAAAATTTAGATAATAAGGACCTTACAGACGATGTCTATACTACATCTGAAGAACCAGGTTACGCAGCATCTACTGAAGCTGCAAATATATGGGAGAGTGTTCCGGAAGAAGAAAAAGACAAAACGAATGAAGAGACACCAGAAGAAAAAGACAAGACTAATGAAGAGACATCTCTTACTTTTTCTGCTTTTGATTTTGGCTTTTTAGATGGGGGAGATCCTGCACTTCTTGGAGAATCAAAGATTGTCGTTCCAGGAAAATCATCGCCAACAGATGCAGATCTTTTATCATCTGTCACAATGACCATAAATGGTAAGAGTGTAACTGATATAGAAGCTCTTTCTCTTGACGATGTTATCACAGTTAATTACCAGTTAAAGAGCCCTATTGGTGTTAACTATGGTGTTGAGGATATTGCTGCTGATAGTGAGCCAGCTCCAGTTTATGTAACTAAGGGAGAGGTTTTCTACTTTGATGCGCCTAATGCCGGCTTTGATTACAGCGGAATATCAATTCCTTCACTTACATGTAATGGAAATGAGTTTGCAACTGTTGAGTTTGAAGAAGGTAAGATCAAGCTTACAATTGTAGATAAAGAGTATGAAAAGAATGAAAATGCTCAGTTTGGCTTTCAGTTTACTCTTAACAAAGTTGCAGATGCATACAAAAACCAGTCTAAGATAGACCTTAAGATCGGCGATAGAAACGTTGTTGTAAAGGTGTCTGAAAACCAGCCTAAGGCACCAAGCTTAAATAAAACTGGTACCTATGATAAGACTAATGATGTTATAAATTGGACTGTAAATATTGATAGAGATGCTAATGCAATTTCCTATGCTAACGGCTTTAAATTCGTCGATACTTTTGCTGGGGAACAGGTCTATGTTGATGGCTCTTTTAAGGTGAATGACACAGCGGTTACTGATGGACTTACTGTTTCAACTAGTTCCATAGAGTATGCTGTATCAGCAGCAACGACAGATTCAGATATAGTCATCAAATATCAGACTAAGCCAACAGCTGATTTCATGAAGGATTCCTTTAAGGACAATACTTCTGGTGGCAAGACGATCAACTTCTCAAATAGTGCCAAGATCCTTGATGATGCAGACAAAGAAATTGCATCTGATAACGCTACAGTTCCTGTTACCAAGGAGTACAATCAGTGGATCAAGAAGGAAGGTGGAGAGATCGACCTTTCTACTGGCAGAGCTAACTGGACTGTAACAATCGATACTAATAACTACAGCCTCAAGAACCTTAAGCTTTACGATAAGTTTGATACAGATAATGAAACTACTATGGAGCTTGTAAGTGGAAGTCTTTCTATTGACGGACCTGCAGGCACATTAGAGGGCGCAGGAAGCGGATATGATTTCTGTGTTTCTTTTGGCGACGTTTCAAATGCAGGTACTATAAAGGTTACCTATACTACTCAGATCAAGGACTTCGAGGAGTTCCAGAAGACTAATAGAAAAGTTCCAGAAAACAAGGCTTGGATCTCATATGAAGACGAAGCTGGAACAGAAGTATTTACCAAGAACGTTGGAGTTGGTATAACAGGTCTTTCTGTAAAGGCTGGAATTCACAAAGAATACACTGCCTATGATTCCAAGACACATCAGATTACATGGACAGTTACAGCTAACAAAAATAAAAAGCCAATTACTAATATTACTATCAAAGACGTTTTACCTACAGATCAAAAGCTTATAGAGATCAATAACATCAAGTTAAGTGATGGAAGTACACTTCCTGATGTAACTTCTTTTGATAACTTAAACGAGTATTCAATTGTATTTGAAGATAAGCTAAGCGGCAAGAGCGTTACATTTAATGTTGTATCTGAGATAGTTGATAAGAATTTCTGGGCAAATAATAAGTCTCAGGCTTTTACAAACAAAGCTGAGATATATACAGGTGATAAACTACTTGCAAAGGATACAGCATCCAAGACCCTTACAAGTACAGTTATCACCAAGACTTCAGGTTCATACAACTACGATACACATGAGATCGAATACAAAGTAGTTGTTAACGATAACAAGATGGAAATGAAGAGCGTTACTGTTACCGATGAACTTATCAAAGCAGGCGTAGAGCTTGTTCCTGGTTCACTTAAGATCAACGGAAGCCTTGCAAGTAGTTACACTTATACAAATGGAGTTCTAACAATAGATCTTGGAGATATTACTGCTGGTGATGATGCCAAGAAGACTATTACGTTTAGCGTTAAGGTTAAAGATGAGCTGATCTTAGGCCTTAAGAATAATGAGTCTACTCAGATAAAGAACGAGGCAACAGTTAAGTTTGATGATAACGCAGCAGGTCTTTCTTCAAACTGCACTACACCTATTAAAAACGTTATTCTTTCCAAGAAGGGTAAGATAAATCCTTCGACAGGACTAGTTGATTATACTGTTTACTTAAACTATGGAAAACAGGAAATTCCAGCTGGAACAGTACTTAGAGATACTCTTGGAGCAAGCTTTGAGTTTATCTCTGATTCAATTCATCTTTATGAATGCACAGTTGATCCTACAACGGGAGATCTATCTGCAACATCTACTGAGGTGCCTTCTAAAGTAACTGTAGAAAAAGATGGGGACAAGACAAGAATTGATATTAAGCTTACAAGTGGCACAAATAAAGCCTGCGTACTTGTTTATTCAGCAAGTATGGAGGATAAGTCACTTAATGACTTTACTAATGATGTGAAGCTCATTGGCTTCCAGGAAAATGAGGATATTTCCTCAAATTGCAGCTTCTCAGCTAGTGAGTTTAGTTCAGTTAATAACTCATCTTCAACAAGACTTGTTATTACCAAAAAAGACTTTGAAGACGGATCTCTTTTACCAGGTGCTACATTCCAGATCCTTGATGCAGATAAGAAGGTAATTGCTGAAGTTACAACTAACTCAAAAGGGCAGGCAAGACTTGTAAATAAGCTTGTTAAGGGAAATACCTATTATCTTAGAGAAACAAAGGCTCCAGAAGGATATCAGGTTAATAAAGACGATATCGAAGTTGTATTTAACAAGAATTCTCTTGAAGCAACTGTAACAAACAAAAAGATCGGATATGATCCTAAGAAGAATATCTTTGAACTTAGTGTAAATAACCTTTCTGACAAGCAGTCTGAAAAGCTTACAGGAGCAACACTTGTAGTTAGCAAAAATGCTGATGGTTCAGATCCTATTGCTACATGGAATACAGACGGAACCATTAAGTCAGTAGAGCTCAATGAAGGCGAGTATTACATAGTTCAGAAGGATGCTCCAAAGGGCTTTATTAAAGCAGATGCAATGAAGATCAAGATTGCAAAAGACGGAAATAAATTAAAGCTCTTTTCATGGAATGGTTCAAGCTATACAACATTAGACAGTAATCTTTTAACCGTTGTTAATAAGGTTGATACATCCAAGAAGAGTGGCATTTCTGTTGAAGGACTTGGCCCTGATGGCAATCCTTTAGATGGAACAAAGGTTACTGTTAGTGAGCTTGATGGAAGCTTGGCTGGAGCTACTCTTGCAACAGGCATCGTTCCAAATGATGCAACTAATGGTACTGCTGATATTAACTATCAAACCAAGTACATTGCAGTTCAGGATGAGGTTCCAGAAGGGTATCTCAAAGCTGATCCAATCATCTTTAAGATTGATAGTGACGGAAATATCTGGACTTTGAATGCAGACGGTTCCTTTACAAATACAGGCAGCAAGAAGCTTGTATTTAAGAATAAGCTTATTCCAAAGTCAAATCCTTCTAATGGCTCATCTTCAAATGGTGGTGAGTCAGGTTCTGGTGATGGAAGCGGTTCAGGAAGCGGCTCATCTGATTCACTAAGCTCAAGCAGTGGGGCTACAACAGCATCTGCTACAAATACTAATGGACAAACTGTTAAGAAGCCTATTGATATGAGTGTTCTTCCAGATGTTCTTGGCGAGTATCTTGGCGATGAAGATGAAAGCGGTGCTCCTAGACTTGCTAAGACTGCAGGATTCTTTGGAACTGTTTTATCCTATGTATTTGGACTTGTCATGCTTTTACTTGGTATGCACTTATGTTTTGGTAAGAAGAATGAAAAGAAATAAATTTGTTAGATTCCTAGGCTTTGTTCTAATGGTAATTGGTGTCCTTGTACTTGTGACATCAATTACCGTTAATACCTTCCAGTATCTTACTAAGCTTGAAGCCATTAATTCATTTAATGAGGATGATACTTGGGAAAAAATAGAAGATACTGAGGATATAGTTTTAAGTGAAGGTGAGAATTCTGAAGAGGAAGCTCCTACCTTTGATTCTAAGATAAACTATCTTGTAAAGATTCCAAAGATTGATTCTGTTGAACCTGTAAGTGAAGGGACTTCAAAGGAAGCCCTTGCTAATTCTCTTGGACATGATACATCTACTGTAAATCCAGGAGAAAAGGGAAACTGCGTAATAGCAGGTCATAGAAATTATACCTTTGGTAAGTTCTTTAATAGACTCGATGAAGTTGAGATCGGCGACATGATCTATGTTGATACTCATGAAGAGACTTATACCTACAAGGTAAAAGAAATAAAGGTCGTGGAGCCAGAAGATGTAAGCATCTTGGATAATACTGAAGAAGAGATACTTACTCTTTATACCTGCACACCTATCTATATAGCTACTCACAGACTTGTTGTGATTGCTGAAAGAGTTGAATAAAAAGTACATTTAGCCTCGCAATTTTGTTGACTAACCTGATTTAAAGCGTTAAAGTATTAAAGAGGGTTATTTCAAAATTGGGAGGTTTTACTATGCTTATCAAAGTTCTTCTTTTACTGGTCTTTTTTGCTGTAATGCTGACTATCGGCTTTATCTGCAGAAAAAATTCCACAGATGTTAACGGTTTTGTATTGGGCGGAAGAGCAGTTGGTCCTTGGGTTACAGCTTTTGCTTATGGAACAAGCTATTTCTCAGCTGTAGTATTTGTGGGTTATGCCGGACAGTTTGGCTGGAAATACGGTATTGCTGCCACATGGGCTGGAATTGGAAATGCGCTACTTGGTTCACTCCTTGCATGGGTAGTTCTTGGAAGACGTACCAGGATCATGACTCAGCATCTTGATTCAGCTACAATGCCTCAGTTCTTTGCAGCGCGCTTTGGAGGAAAATCTTTAAAAATAGCTGCATCTGTAATTACCTTTATTTTTCTTATTCCTTACACAGCATCACTTTATAATGGACTTTCAAGGCTATTTGGAATGGCCTTTAATATTGATTACTCCGTATGCGTTATCGTAATGGCTGTTTTAACAGGCATTTATGTTATTGCAGGCGGATATATGGCTACAGCAATAAATGACTTTATTCAGGGCATTATAATGCTCATAGGCATATCTGCAGTTGTTGTATCAGTCCTTAATAGTCAGGGCGGTTTTATGGCTTCCCTAAACGGTCTTGCAGCTATTACTGATGAGAGCGTATCTAGTGCTCCTGGAATCTTTGCTTCATTCTTTGGACCAGATCCAGTTAATCTTCTTGGAGTTGTTATCTTAACTTCTCTTGGAACCTGGGGACTTCCACAGATGGTTCAGAAGTTCTATGCAATTAAGAGCGAAAAGGCTATAGCTAAGGGAACAGTGGTTTCTACAATTTTTGCCTTTGTGGTTGCTGGCGGATGCTATTTTCTTGGAGGCTTTGGAAGACTTTTTTCCGATAGGATAGATATTGCAGCAAACGGCTATGACAGCGTTATTCCTACAATGCTTTCAGGTCTTCCTGATATTTTGATCGCCATGGTAGTTGTGCTTGTGCTATCTGCTTCAATGTCTACGCTTTCATCTCTGGTTCTTACAAGTAGTTCCACACTTACACTGGATCTTTTAAAGGGACATGTGATAAAAGACATGAACGAAAAGAAGCAGCTCCTTATTATGAGAGCGCTGATTGTTGTATTCGTTGCAATTTCTGTGGTGATCGCTATTGTTCAGTATAGACAGAATGTCACATTTATAGCTCAGCTCATGGGAGTATCTTGGGGAGCTCTTGCGGGAGCATTCCTTGCACCATTTCTCTACGGACTATATTGGAAAAAGACCACAAAGACAGGCGTTTGGTGCAGTTTTATCTTTTCAACTCTTGTGATGCTTGCAAATATGTTTATGAGACCAAGCTTTCCTAAGCTCTTACAGTCTCCAATAAATGCAGGTGCATTCTGTATGCTTGCTGGCCTTGTGATCGTTCCATTAGTTTCTCTTGTGACCAAAAAGCCAGATAAAGAGCTGGTTGACAATGCCTTTGCATGCTATGATAAAGAAGTTATGGTACATCAGAGCACATCTCTTTCTGATGATGAAACAGTTGCATAAGGAAAAAATGACATGGATATTAGAAGAGCAGAAACAAAGGATATAGACAGAATATTGGAGCTTTTAAGCCAGGTTCTTGAGATACACGCAAGGATTCGTCCAGATATCTTTATATCAGGAACAACCAAGTACACTAGGGAGGAGCTAGCTGATATACTAGCAGATGATAAAAGACCTGTGTATGTGGGGGTAGATGATAATGGGCTAGTGATTGGCTATGCTTTTTGTGTATTAAAAGAGCAGCCTTTTACCACCACAATGGTGCCATTTAAATCTCTTTATATTGATGACCTATGTGTAGATAAAAATGCTAGAGGAAATCATGCGGGAAAAGAGCTCTTTGAGTTCGTAAAAAGGGAAGCAAAAAGGCTTGGGTGCTATGAGGTCAATCTAAATGTTTGGGAAGGAAATGACAGCGCCAAAGCTTTTTATGAGAGAATGGGTATGAAGGTAAAAGAAACCCAGATGGAGATCATTCTATAAAATGAACCCTTGTATGCAAAATGCGTACAAGGGTTTTGCTTGTTTTTATCAGGTTAGATTGATTCAATGTCTTCCTGTGTAAGTATCTTTACGCCTTTGCCGTTTAGCTTGGCTTCAGCTGCCTTTGTGTCAGATACTCTAAATATCATGTAGGCGTGGTCTGTATTTTTGCCGCCAGTAAAGGCGTACATGTACTCAATGTTGACCTCGGCGTCATCGAAGTTTTCTAAAAGCTTATCAAGTCCGCCTGCTTCATCTGGAATCTCAATAGCAAGTACTGGTGTAAGGCTTGCTACAAAGTTATGCTCCTTAAGTGTGTTGACTGCTGACATGGCATCGTCTACAACTAGTCTTGCAATACCAAAGTCCTTGGTCTCAGCAAGAGAAGTGGCGCGCATGTTGATCTTGTTGGCTGCAAGAACGCCAGTCATATTCTTTAAGGTTCCAGGCTTATTTTCAAGAAATACAGAAATCTGCATTATACTCATGATCGTCCCTCCGTGATCTAATTAGATTATATCATATTCAGATCTTTCTCTTATCAATAACTCTTACGGCCTTTCCCTCACTTCTGGCAATGGACTTAGGAGCCATAAGTGAAACTTTTGCTTTGATTCCAAGCATTGATTTAAGGTCATCTACGAGCTTTTTCTGATTTTCTTCGATCTCACCTACATTATCAGTGAACTTTTCTGGAGTCATTTCTACCTGAACATCAAGGGTGTCAGTATTGTTTACTCTATCTACAACGATCTGATAGTTAGCGGCATAGCCATTATTTAAAAGAACTGTTTCAATCTGGCTAGGGAAAACATTTACTCCGCGGATTATCAGCATGTCATCAGATCTACCCATAGGCTTAGCCATTTTGACATGAGTTCTTCCACAGGAGCATTTTTCTCTGGTTAGACGACAGATGTCTCTTGTGCGATAACGTATCATTGGAAAAGCCTCTTTGTCCACAGCTGTAAATACAAGCTCGCCCTGTGAACCTTCTGGAAGAACTTCCTCAGTTTCTGGATCAATGATCTCAGCTATGAAGTGATCTTCATTTATATGCATTCCATTTTGCTCTGAACATTCAAAAGCAACACCAGGTCCTGAGAGTTCTGTGAGGCCATAGATGTCATAGGCTTTGATGCCTAATGATCTTTCGATATCATGGCGCATTTCCTCGCTCCATGCTTCAGCACCAAAAATTCCAGCCTTTAAAGGAATATCATCTGGCTTGTAGCCAAGCTCTTTAAATCTTTCTGCAAGGTATGCTGCATAGCTAGGTGTACAGCAAAGAAGAGTAGCTTTGAGGTCATTGATGAACATGATCTGTCTGTCGGTGTTTCCTGAACTTGTGGGAACAGTAAGGCATCCAACCTTGTGTGAACCGCCATGAAGACCAGCTCCTCCAGTAAATAGGCCATATCCATAAGATACCTGACAGACGTCTTCATCTGTTATGCCTGCTGCCATGATAGCTCTTGCGCAGCAATCCTCCCAAAGGTCTACGTCATGCTGTGTATAGAAAGCGATGACTCTTTTACCTGTTGTACCAGAAGTTGAGTGGATCCTAACGCAGTCCTTTTGAGGAACTCCAAGAAGTCCAGTTGGATATGCGTCTCGTAGATCTTTTTTAGACAAAAATGGGAGCTTGTGGAGATCATCTACTGACTTGATATCATCAGGAGTTACTCCTTTTTCTTCCATTTTCTTTCTGTAATAAGGGACGTTGTCCCATACATGCTTAACCTGTTTAACTAGCTTTTCGCTTTGTATCTTACGAATTTCTTCGTAGGGAGCACATTCGATTTCTTTTTGATAATACCTTTCCATAGTTTTGACCTTTCCACAGCTGTAATTTAGTTTGTCGCGTTTTTACCAAGCTCAAAGGCTTTTTTATTCATTTCAAGGAACCTATCTGGAACATTTGCTTCAAGTGATGCCATCCAAGCTTCCTCTGGTAGATCAAAGTAATGAGAAAGTCTTCCAAGTAAGACGATATTAACAGCCTTGGCAGAACCGGCTTTAGTTGCAAGAGCAAGGCAATCCAGTGCGTCAACACTAGCGCCTGTGTCCTTTAATTTCTCTACAAGGTTTTCAGGATAGTCTGCAGCACCTGTAATAACAGGCATTGGATCGATCTGCTGAGTATTAGTAACAATCTGGCCATCCTTTTTTAGGTATGGAAGCCATCTTGCTGCTTCTAATATTTCAAAAGATACGATGTAGTCAGCTTCGCCCTTGTCAATAACAGGAGAGTAGACCTTATCACCATATCTAACGTAGGTTACAACAGATCCGCCTCTTTGAGACATACCGTGAACCTCAGAAACCTTTACGTCATAGCCTTGATTCATTAAGAGATGTCCAAGTAATTTACTTGCAAGTAGTGATCCCTGGCCGCCTACACCAACGATCATGATATTTTTTGTCTCCATAGCTTAGGCCTCCCTTCCTGCAGCTTCTAATGCATTCATGCCGCAAAGCTGGCTACATACATTACAGCCAACGCATAGTGTAGTGTCGATCCTTGCTTTGCCATGTTTAACTGTAATAGCAGGGCAGCCTATTTTCATACAGGATTTGCAGCCTACGCATTTATCCTCATTAACATGTAAAGGAGGATTGTGCTTAACATATTTCAATAATGCACATGGTCTTCTTGAGATGATAACTGAAGGAGCCTCGGCGTTTAATTCTTCTTTGAGCACTGTATCGCACTGCTTTAAGTCATATGGATCAACAACTCTGACTCTTTCAAAGCCCATGGCTCTGCAAAGGGCCTCAAGATCGATCTTGCCTGCAGGATCACCTTTGATGTTGTAGCCAGTTGTTGGATTTTGCTGATGGCCAGTCATTCCGGTTATGGAGTTATCAACGATGATGATGGTTGAGTTTGACTGGTTATAAGCTACGTTGGCAAGGCCTGTCATACCGGAGTGCATAAATGTTGAATCACCGATAACAGCAACAGTTTTCTTTTCACTTTCTTTGCCTCTAACTTTATTAAAGCCATGAAGAGCACCAATTGATGCACCCATGCAAAGAGTCATCTCGATTGCGCCAAGAGGTGGAACGGCGCCGAGGGTATAACAACCAATGTCTCCAAGAACTGTGCAGTTATTTTTTTTAAGAGTGTAAAAGAGTCCTCTGTGAGGGCAGCCTGCACACATTACAGGAGGTCTGTTTGGAATATCCTCATCCAAAGAGATGCTTTCCTTTGTATCCTTTCCAAAGGCTTTAGCAACCAGGCTCTGAGAGAACTCGTCAATCATAGGAAGCAGCTCTTTACCTGATACAATAAGCCCAAGGTTCTTTACATGATTTTCAATGATAGGGTCAAGCTCCTCGACTACAAAGAGCTTATCTACCTTCAGAGCAAATTCTTTGATAAGAGTATCTGGAAGAGGATTGGTCATACCAAGTTTAAGTACAGATACGCTATCACCAAATACCTCTTTTACATACTGGTAAGATGTGGAAGCAGTAATGATTCCAATCTTTGTATCACCCATTTCTATCCTGTTAAGTGGGCAGTTGTTTGCATATCTTATAAGATCTTTTGTACGTTTCTCAACGATAGGATGGCGCTTTTTGGCGTTTCCTGGCATCATAACGTACTTAGCAATATTTTTTTCGTAAGGAAAATCAGGAACAGTTCTTTCTCCTGTTTCAACTAGGGACTGAGAGTGTGCTACTCTTGTGCACATCTTAAGAAGTACAGGAGTGTCGAATTTTTCAGAGATATCAAAGGCAAGCTTGGTAAATTCAAGAGCTTCCTTTGAATCAGATGGCTCGATCATTGGAACTTTGGCAGCTATGGCGTGGTGCCTTGAATCCTGCTCGTTCTGAGATGAGTGCATACCAGCATCATCAGAAACATCGATTACAAGACCTGCGTTAACACCAGTATAAGACATGGTGTACAGTGGATCAGCTGCTACATTAAGACCTACATGCTTTTGAGCACAAAATGATCTGCGGCCGGCAAGAGAAGCACCAAAAGCAGCTTCCATAGCAACCTTTTCATTTGGAGCCCATTCACAGTAAATTTCATCATATTTGGCTGCTTCCTCAGTAACCTCAGTACTAGGAGTACCAGGATAACTTGATATGAAGCATACGCCAGCTTCAAAAAGCCCACGGGCAACGGCTTTGTTGCCTAGCATGAGCTGTTTGCCATTGTTACTAGTCATGAAAAAACCTCCCTACAAAACTTTTAATGGTTTAAAGCATTAAAGCTAACCTTACTATAGAATAATAGAAAAAACCACTAAAGTCAAAAGGAAAATCATAGATTATTTGACCTTTTGCACAAAAATCTTTATACTATACTTTAACGCGTTAATGCACGTTAGAGAAGAATTTCTTTTTGGGAGGATGCAATGCCGATTACAGATCTACTTGAGAGAAATAGCAAATTGTATGGGGAAGAGGTTGCTCTTGTTGAGATCAATCCTGAGATAAAAGAAGAGCAAAGAGTTACTTGGAAAGAATATGAGCTGATCCAGCCTACACAGACTTCTTATTACAGAAGGCAGATCACATGGTCTGTTTTTGATGAAAAGGCTAATAGAGTTGCAAATATGCTCATGGAAAGAGGAATCAAAAAGGGGCAGAAATGTGCGATCCTTTTGATGAACTGCCTTGAGTGGCTTCCAATCTATTTTGGAATCTTAAAGTCTGGTGCTGTGGCAGTTCCTTTGAACTTTAGATTTACCGCTGAAGAGATTGATTACTGTTTAAAGGCTTCTGATTCTGATGTTTTATTTTACGGTCCTGAATTCATAGGAAGAATTGAGGATATTGCAGAAAAGTTAAAGAAGGAGATGCTTCTATACTACGTTGGAGATCAGTGTCCATCCTATGCTGAGGATTATTACAAGCAGGTTTCAAATAGTTCATCTGTAGCACCTAGGGTCCTTATCGAAGACAAGGATGATGCAGCTATCTACTTTTCATCTGGTACAACTGGCTTTCCTAAGGCTATCTTGCATATACATACTGCTCTTATGCAGTCTGCCAAGATGGAAGCTATTCATCATGAGACAACTCATGAGGACAATTTCCTTTGTATTCCGCCTTTATATCACACTGGTGCCAAAATGCACTGGTTTGGATCTTTATATACCGGAAGTAGAGCAGTTCTTTTGAAGGGCAATTCTCCTGAAGCTGTATTTAGAGCTGTTTCTGAGGAGCATTGCACTATAGTATGGCTCCTTGTTCCTTGGGCACAGGATATTCTGGCAGCCCTTGATGCAGGAAAGCTTAAGATCGAAGACTACAAATTAAGTCAGTGGAGGCTTATGCATATTGGGGCGCAGCCTATTCCACCAAGTCTTATTAAGAGATGGCTTGAGTACTTCCCACATCATAAATACGATACCAACTACGGACTTTCAGAATCTACAGGCCCAGGCTGCGTACATCTTGGCCTTGAGAATGTTCACAAGGTTGGAGCTATCGGAATTCCTGGCTATGGCTGGAAGGCAAAGATCGTTGATGAAAATGGTAAGGCTGTAGCAAGGGGAGAAATCGGCGAGCTTTGTGTAAAGGGACCTGGAGTTATGGTCTGCTATTACAAAAATAAAGAGGCTACCGATGAGATACTAAAGGATGGCTGGCTCTATACAGGTGATATGGCAAAAGAGGATGAGGATGGATTTATCTTCCTAGTAGACAGAAAGAAGGATGTGATCATATCAGGCGGTGAGAATTTATATCCAGTGCAGATCGAGTCATTCCTGATGAAGAATAATAAGATTCACGATGCGGCGGTTATAGGACTTCCAGATTCAAGGCTTGGGGAGATAGCGGCGGCAATCATTCAGGTAAAAGAGGGAATGGCATTAACTGAGGATGAGGTTGATGCTTTCTGCGTTGATCTTCCTCGTTACAAGAGACCACGAAAGATCATCTTTGACGTTGTCCTTCGCAACCCTACTGGCAAAATCGACAAACCAAAACTCCGCGAGAAATACTGCGGCGACCATCTTGTTGAAAAGCAAAATCGGTCTTGAGAGGACGCTTGGGAGTTTAAGTTTTCGCCTGTAACTCCGATATTTTTTGTCTTATACATTAAAACTCAAAGAACCCTAAAAGATTTATTTCACGTTGTTCAGAGAATAAATCTTTTTAGGGTTCTTTTCATTTTATGTATAGACGACAAAAAATAAATCGTTACAGTCAAAAACTTAAATCTCCCAAGCTGTTCTTTTAAGGCGGATGTTGTGTTTATTAAAAGAAATAGAAAGGGTGATGGATAGAGCATTAACTAATAAAAGATGAAATGAGCGAGATGGAATGACTAATAAAAAATGAAAAAACTTATTAAATTAATATATTTACAAATACCCCCTAGGGGTATATATTGGATATACTTAATAAAATAATGATGCACTAAAAAGTGATACAATGTTGTTGTGATATTGGTTAAGGGTTTGAGGTGATGTTATGGGATGTCCTAAGTGTGAGAGTAAGGGAAAGAGTGAAGAGGTTAAGCACAAGAAGAGGGATGATAAGGAATATAGGGATTTGGTGAATAGGCTTAAGAGGATTGAGGGACAGATCAGGGGTATTGAGAGTATGATCGAGAATGATGCCTATTGTACGGATGTTTTGATGCAGGTTGTGGCGGCAAGGAGTGCTCTTAGCAGTTTTTCGAAGGTTCTTTTGGCAAATCATATTAAAAGCTGTGTGACGGATGATATAAAGGCTGGCAAGGAAGAAACTGTTGATGAACTTGTTGAGTTGTTACAGAAAATGATGAAGTAATAAAGGAAATAAGATGGATAAATACATGGTTACTGGCATGAGCTGTGCTGCATGTCAGGCGAGAGTTGAAAAAGCAGTTAAAGAGGTAGATGGCGTTACTAGTTGCAGCGTTAATCTTCTTACTAATTCTATGGGCGTTGAAGGAAGTGCCGCTAAGGACAAGATCATCAAAGCTATTGAGGATGCTGGCTACGGCGCAAAGCTTATGGATGATATTGGAAAAGAGCCTTCGTCTATGGACTTTTCCAGGGAAGAGGAGATATTAAAGGACAGAGAGACGCCAATCCTTAAAAAACGTCTTATATTATCAATAGGATTCTTGCTGGTCCTAATGTACTTTTCAATGGGACACATGATGTTTAAGTTTCCTTTACCAGCTTTCTTTGCGGGGAATCCTGTGGCAAATGGAATCATTCAGATGGTTCTGGCGATCATTGTCATGGTGATCAACAAGAAGTTTTTTATAAGCGGGTTTAAGGGACTGATGCACAGAGCACCTAATATGGATACATTGGTTGCTCTTGGAAGCTCTGCATCATTTGTATATAGCTTTGCAGCTCTTTTACTTATGACAAATGCTGCTATTAAGGGAAATATGGAAAAGGCGTTTGCCTTTAGTCATGAGTTCTATTTTGAGTCTGCGGCTTTGATAGTAACTCTTATTACTGTTGGTAAGATGCTTGAAGCCATGAGTAAGGGTAGGACCACAGATGCTATAAAGGGGCTTATGAAGCTTGCTCCAAAGACAGCAACTATCATTAAGGCGGATGGCTCTGAAAAGACTGTAGCTATAGATGAAGTTAAGATCGGTGACATTTTTGTTGTTAGACCTGGAGAAAATATACCCATAGACGGTATCGTAATAGAGGGTAACAGCTCAGTTGATGAATCTGCTCTTACAGGTGAGAGTATTCCTTGTGACAAATACGAGGGTGATGAAGTATCTGCTGCCACAATAAATCAATCGGGATTTATTAAGTGCAGAGCCACCAGAGTTGGAAGAGATACAACGCTTTCTCAGATCATACAGATGGTAAGCGATGCTGCTGCCACTAAAGCACCAATTGCAAAGATAGCTGACAGGGTATCAGGCGTTTTTGTTCCAACTGTAATAGGAATATCACTTATAACGATAATCATATGGATGATACTAGGTGAGGATTTTGGTTTTGCCCTTGCTAGAGGAATAGCTGTCCTTGTTATCAGCTGTCCATGTGCTCTTGGACTTGCAACCCCTGTTGCAATAATGGTTGGTAACGGTATTGGAGCTAGAAATGGTATTATGTTCAAGACAGCAGCTTCCCTTGAAAATGCTGGCAAGACTCAGATAGTTGCCCTTGATAAGACTGGAACTATTACAAAGGGTGAACCTGTAGTTACAGATGTCTTTTCAGCTGATTCAATTTCAAAGAGCGGTTATACCTGCAGTAATTATTCATCCTTTGATGATGAGCTTTTGGTGCTGGCTGGTCTTCTTGAGTCAAAGAGTGAACATCCTCTTGCCAAGGCTATTGTTAAGCATATAAATGATCTTCACATTGAATTTGATGAAGACATTGCTGATTTTAGGGCTATTTTTGGAAAAGGACTTGAAGCAAAGCTTGGAAATAGTATCATTAGAGGAGGTAACAGGGAGTTTATCAGCTCTTTTGCTAGGATTCAAGGCGAGATGCTTGAAAAGGCCGATACCTATGCTTCTGAAGGCAAGACTCCAATGTTCTTTGCTAGAGATAATAAGCTTATAGGTATCATTGCAGTTGCTGACACCATTAAGGAAGACTCAGAAAAAGCCATTGCAGAGCTAAAAAAAATGGGCATTAAGGTTGTGATGCTTACTGGTGACAACGAAAAAACTGCAACAGCTATTGGTAAAAAAGCCGGAGTTGATGAGATATTTGCTGAGATCATGCCAGATGGCAAAGCAAAGGTCATTGATAGACTTAGTAAATGCGGTAAGGTTGCAATGGTAGGTGATGGAATAAATGATGCGCCGGCTCTAACTGTGGCAGATACTGGAATTGCAATTGGAGCAGGCACTGATATAGCCATAGATGCAGCAGATGTTGTTCTTATGAAGAGTAGTCTTCTTGACGTAGCTGGTGCAATCAGGCTTTCAAGAAAGACACTTAAGAATATCCATGAGAATCTGTTTTGGGCGTTTTTCTATAATGTAATAGGAATACCTCTTGCAGCAGGTTGCTATATTAAGCTATTTGGATGGGCACTTAGTCCAATGTTTGGAGCTGCAGCAATGAGTTTATCTAGCTTTTTTGTTGTGATGAATGCCTTAAGGCTTAATCTTTTTAATATTTATGATTCGTCAAGTGACCGCAAAAAAGTTAATACTGTAAATATTGATAATGTTAAAAATGAAATAAAAATAGATTTGGAGGAAAACAAAATGACAAAGAAAATGATGATCGAAGGAATGATGTGTGCTCACTGTGAGGCAAACGTAAAGAAGGCTCTTGAGGCACTTGAAGGAGTTGAAAATGCACAGGTTAGCCATGAAAAGGGCGAAGCTATCGTAAGTTTGTCAGCAGAGGTAGATAATGATATCCTTAAAAAGGCCGTTGAAGATAAGGACTATAAAGTAACAAGCATTGACTGATACGGCACAAATTGTTAGTGGGAGAAAGTATGGAAAAGAAGATCAAGATCAAATATTTTAATGACAAGATTGAAAAGCTTGAATATATCGATGGAAAGTCAGATTGGATCGACTTAAGAAGCGCAGAGGATGTTGACCTTAAGCAGGGGGAATTTCATCTGGTTCCTCTTGGGGTTGCCATGGAGATTCCAGAAGGCTATGAAGCTCACGTGGTTCCTAGAAGCTCAACCTACAAGAATTTCGGAGTTATACAGGCTAATCATATGGGAGTTATCGATCATTCCTATTGCGGAGACAATGACCAGTGGTTTGTTCCTGTAATTGCTATGAGAGATACTCATATCAGTTTCAATGACAGAATCTGTCAGTTCAGGATCATGGAAAATCAGCCACATATCCTCTTTGAAGAATGCGACCACTTAGAAGGCGCAGACAGAGGCGGATTTGGTTCTACTGGAACAAAATAATATTGGCATTGAAAAAATATTTTCAAACATTATAATAGTAATTTGTTGAAAAAATAATTTATAGATTTATGAATGGAGCGAAAATGGTTAAGATTCGTACTAGATATGCACCAAGTCCTACAGGACGTATGCATGTTGGAAATTTAAGAACTGCTCTTTATGCTTATCTTATTTCAAAGCATGAGGGTGGAGATTACATTCTTAGAATTGAGGATACAGATCAGGAGAGATTCGTAGAGGGTGCTACTGAGATCATTTATCAGACACTTAAGGATACTGGTCTTGTTCATGATGAAGGTCCAGACATCGGAGGACCTGTTGGCCCATATGTTCAGAGTGAGAGACAGAAGGCCGGAATATATATGAAGTATGCCAAGGAGCTTATCGATAAGGGCGAGGCATATTACTGCTTCTGTGATGAAGAGAGACTTAAGACTCTTGTCCAGAAGATTGAGGTTGATGGCGAAGTTAAAGAGATCAGTGTTTATGACAAGCACTGCCTCCACCTTTCAAAAGAGGAAGTTGAAAAGAACCTTGCAGAGGGCAAGCCATTTGTTATCAGACAGAACAACCCTACAGAGGGTACAACTACATTCCATGATGAGCTTTATGGTGATGTAAGTGTTGAGAACAAAGAGCTTGATGACATGATCCTTATTAAGTCTGACGGATATCCTACTTACAACTTTGCTAACGTTGTAGATGATCACCTTATGGGCATCACACACGTTGTAAGAGGTAATGAGTATATTTCATCATCACCAAAGTACAACAGACTTTATGATGCCTTTGGTTGGGAAGTACCTAAGTACATTCACTGCCCACTTATTACAGATGAAGATCACCACAAGCTTTCTAAGAGATCAGGTCACTCATCATTTGAAGATCTTATCGAGCAGGGATTCTTACCAGAAGCTGTAGTTAACTTTGTTGCACTTCTTGGATGGTCTCCAGATGACAACCAGGAGATCATGAGCCTTGAGGATCTTATCAAAAAGTTTGATTATAAGAGAATCAACAAGTCTCCTGCAGTATTTGACTATACAAAGCTTAAGTGGATGAATGGCGAGTACATGAAGGCTATGGATGATGACAAATTCTTTGAGCTTGCAAAGCCATACCTTGAGAAAGCTATCACAAAGGATTATGACCTTAGGAAGATCGCCAATATGGTTAAGACACGTATTGAGATCTGGCCTGATATTGAGCCTATGGTTGATTTCTTCAATGAACTTCCTGAGTATGATACAGCCATCTATACTCACAAGAAGATGAAGACAAATGAAGAGACTTCTCTTGCAGTATTAAAAGAGGTTCTTCCACTTCTTGAAGCACATGATGATTATACAAATGATTCTTTATATGCACTTCTTACAGACTATATCAAGTCTCATGAGTACAAGAATGGTTATGTTCTCTGGCCAGTACGTATCGCTGTATCTGGTAAAGAGATGACTCCTTGCGGAGCTACAGAGCTTATGGAAGTTATTGGCAAGGAAGAGACCATTAAGAGAATCAAAAAAGGAATTGAATTACTTGAGAAATAATTTGCCTAAGGGCAATGCCGCACAGCTCATGGCTATAAACCATGTAGATGGTCCCGCAATGGTTCTTGCGGGGCCAGGAAGCGGCAAAACCTTTGTTATTGTAGAAAGACTAAGGTGCCTTATTGAGGAACATGGCATAGAACCTTCTTCAATCTTGGTCATTACGTTTACTAAGGCAGCTGCACTTGAGATGCAGCACAGATTCATGAAGATCACGGATGGTTCTTATCCAGATGTGAATTTTGGAACATTTCATTCATGTTTTTACCAGATAATTCGCTGGGCTAATCCCAAAAGAAAAATCGATATAGCTACTGAGAGTTTTAAATATAGGCTTGTTTCTGATATTCTACATTCACTTTCTGTAACAGACAGTAAGATAAAGGCTGAACTTGACCTTGGAGATGATATTGTAAAAGATGTTATTTCTGAAATATCCAGGATCAAAAATAGCGGCTTATCCCCTGATGACTGCGACAGATCCTTTGCTTTTCATAGCTCTTTTCACCTGATGATCAAAAAGTACAGCGCTCTAATGGATGAGTTTAACAAGATCGATTTTGATGACATGATACTTATGTGCAGAGATTACTTGTTAAAGGATGAGCTTCTCTTAAAAAGATGCAGAGAAAAATACACGTTTTTCCTGGTGGATGAGTATCAGGATATAAATAAGATGCAGTTTGAAGTTCTCTCTATGCTGTGCGGTGATAGTAATAATCTCTTTGTTGTGGGAGACGATGATCAGTCTATTTATGGCTTTCGAGGTTCTGACCCGGGGCTTATGCTTGGATTTAAGGAGTTTTGTGAATCTAGGAAGTTTGTTCCAAAAATCATAAATCTTAATATAAATTACAGGTGTGGTAAAAGAATATTAGATAGCTCTAAACTTGTAATAGAGCAAAATACTGAGAGGTTTAAGAAAGAGATCCATGCGGATAAGGAAAGTATAGAGGGAAAGGTCCTTTCACTTATATATTCAACAAAAGAAAAAGAGTGTGAGGCTATTAAGGCATTTCTTTTGGCAAATATGGATGAGCTTTCTGAGATTGCCATAATCTGTAGGACTAACGCTCAGTGCGGTCAATACGCGGCGTTTCTTAAAAAGAACGGCATAAGGACTAATCTTGATGATAGAAAGACAGCCTTTTATGAGTGCGAGGGCGTAAGAGTATTGATGAGTTACCTATCCTTTGCTTATTTGGGACATAAAAGAGAAGACTATCTAAAGATCATAAATAAGCCTCTTAGGTTTATTACGAGAGAGACTGCTACCAAAGAAACTGTAAATGAGGGAGATGTCCTTAAGTTTTATGCGGGAAATCCTAAAATGCAAAGGACTGCCTCCATGTTTTTTAGGCAGATCAACATGATAAGCCACTTAAGACCAGGACTTGCTGTTAGGTACTTAAGAAAAGATATTGGTATCGACAAACTTTATCAAAAGGACATGGATAAGCTAGATGAGCTTGAAAAGATAGCAAGGGAATATGGTGATGTAAAGAAGCTTTTGAAAGACTTAAATGCTTTGATCGATGAGTCTTTTGACAACAAAAAGAATAAAATTAAGAAAAGTGAAAGAGCGGTAAATATAATCACAATGCATGCTTCTAAGGGGCTTGAATATAAGGCGGTTTGGATACCATCCATAAATGAAGGGATAATTCCCTCTAGATCTGCTCTATCCAAAAAGCAGATAGAAGAAGAGCGCCGAATGCTCTATGTAGCTATGACAAGGGCAAAACAGGCGCTCATAATGTCTTATTTGGCTGGCAGTAAGGAAAATCCAATGCTACCTTCTAGATTTTTAAGACCTATCAGGTCTTTGTGGGAAGAGAATTATTCTTCTTCACCGTCTAAGCCTTCCTCTGGAAGCTCAACAAGTTCGTCGAATTCAACATCATCAAGATAAAGATCGAAGGCTTCTGATACAGCTTCGTATTCTGCATCATCACTGATATAGCCAAGTTCAGGCTCTTTGTCTGATCCATCCCAGATGAATTCATAGAACCAAACGTTTCCATCGTGGTTCTGACCATTTTTATCAAGTGGAAGAAGAACAATATAATCTTTATCATTAACTGTAAGAACGATCATAATAGCGCAGTTAACAACTTCGCCGTGATCGAGCTCTATTTCAACAGTCTCCTGATCGCCGTTTTCTATTCTGGTGTTCATCTCAGTTGCAATCTTTGAAAACTCCATACAAATCCTCCTGAATGCGTTTTTATTACTTAGTGTCATTATAGCACAGCTCACCTCTATATGAGAACAGATTTAATATGGGAATAGTGCATATATACTAAATCTGTGATAAAATAATAAGACTTGTGAGGATTTTTAAATTAGGGATAATATACTTTCAACCAGGAGCATAAAATGCAGGCTAATACATTAAAGATTGCTAGTGAAAAGCCTTATCCATTGGGCTGTTATATAGATTATGACAAATCCCTTGTGGTGCGCACTGTGTTTGACAGGTGTGACAGCTGCGGGATCACTCTTTATAGTGCTGATGGCAATGAGGACCTTTGCATTGAACTTCCAAAGTCTATTAAGCGTGGAAATATCTATTCTGCAAGGATATCTGGAATAGATGATATTGATAAATACACATCTTACAACTATTTTGCAGATGATTCTTTTTTCTGCAATTCTTATTCCAAGCATCTTATTGGCCTAGAGAGCTTTGGCAAGGATGTTCCAGAAAGTGATATCAGAGCCAAGCTTGATAATAGATCTACTCTTAAGGCTTCTGAGTTTGCATTTGACTGGGAAAAAGACTCTTTTCCTGAGATTCCTTATGAAGACAGCTTTGTTTATCTATTGCATGTTAGAGGCTTTACCAAGGCTTCAAGCTCTGGTGTAGCGCATGGTCACAGGGGAACCTTTTTGGGAATTCTTGATAAACTCTCATATCTCAAGGAACTTGGTGTTACAACAATTGAGCTGATGCCTGCATATGAGATGAATGAGATCGAGAATCCTTCCAAGATCAGAGGAAATAAGGTTTTAGGAGACCTTATCTATTCCAGGGATGGAAGTATTTCAAATAAGAGCGCTGTTAAGCCAAGGCTCAATTTTTGGGGCTACAAAAAGGGCTATTACTTTGCTCCTAGAACAGCTTATTGTGCTGATCCATCTGATTGCGAGAATGAGTTTAAGACATTGGTCAAAGAGCTTCACAAAAACGGCATCGAAGTTATCATGCAGTTTTACTTTGAAGACAATGAGAATGAAAGCCTTATCATAGATGCTCTTAGATATTGGAGATGTTCATATCACATTGATGGTTTCCATTTGAAGGGAGCCCGTGTGCCAATGAGGCTTATTACTAAGGAACCTCTTTTCACAGATGCCAAGATCTGGTACGACGGCTTTGATTACTATGATATTTACGGTTCAGAAGAGCCTGAGAAACGCTATCTTGCTGAATATAATGGCAGATTCATGTATAACTGCCGAAGATTTTTAAAAAGCGATGACAACACAGCATCTGAATTTATGAATTCTATGATCTGCAATGGCACTGACCACGGCGTTATCAATTATGTCTGCGATTATGAAGGCTTTAGGCTTGCTGACATGGTTTCCTACGAGCACAAGCACAACGAGGAAAACGGCGAAAACAATAAAGACGGAAATGACAATAACTATACCTGGAACTGCGGCATTGAAGGTAGGACCAGAAAGCAGAGCATATTGTCACTTCGTAAGAAGCAGATGAAGAATATACTGACCATGCTGTTTATGGCTCAGGGAACTCCTATGTTATTTAGCGGAGATGAATTTGGTAATTCTCAAGCTGGTAATAACAATCCATACTGTCAGGACAATGAGATAGGCTGGGTTGATTGGAAAGCCTTTGACAAGAACAAGGACATTTATGAATATATAAAGCTTCTTGTTAAGCTTAGAAAAGAAAACAGGATACTTCATGGAAGCAAACCTCTTAAGCTTATGGATTATACGTCCTGTGGTTATCCTGATCTTTCATGCCATGGAAGAGATGCTTGGCGCCCAGATCTTTCTGGACATAGCCATATGCTTGGCATGTTGTACTGTGGCATGTACGACGAATACAAAAAGGATTCACCATTTGTGTATGTTTGCTACAATATGCACTGGTTTGATGCAGAGATGGCTCTTCCAAAACTACCTGATGGCTACAAATGGGAGCTTGTTTGTAATACTGCTGAGGAAGTGGTCAAGGCTAGGGAGATTACAAATGAGCTTGAAACACTGCCTGACAGATCAGCTCGAATCTATATAGGTTCTAAGGACCCAAACTATAAACCAAAGAAAGAAGTGAAAAAGAAGAAATGAATAAGCCAGATGTAATTGAAAAATTTTTAAGATATGTAAAGATCGACACTCAGTCTGATGATACATCAGGTACATCTCCTTCAACAATGAAGCAGCATGACCTTGCAAAGCTCCTTGTTTCTGAACTTAAGGAGATTGGAGCATCAAGCATCATCTATGATGAAGACCACTGCTATGTATATGCGACTATTCCGTCAAATTTAAATGACGGCAAAGATAGACCAGCAATTGGATTTATCTCACACATGGATACTTCTGATGAAGTAAGCGGCAAGGATGTTAAGCCTAGGATCGTTGAAAACTACGATGGCAAAGACATTGTATTAAACGACAAGGAAAGCATCGTTCTTTCACCTGTAGATTTCCCAGAGCTTTCAAATCATGTTGGTGAAGACCTCATCGTAACTGATGGAACAACACTTCTTGGAGCAGATGATAAGGCTGGTGTAGCCGAGATCATGACTTTGGCAGAGACTCTTTTATCAAATCCTGAGATTCCTCATGGGGAGATCAAGATCGCATTTACTCCAGATGAAGAGATCGGTGCTGGTACAGCGCATTTTGATGTTGCTAAGTTTGGCGCTAAGTATGCATATACAGTAGATGGCGGCAAGCTTGGAGACCTTGAATATGAGAATTTCAATGCTGCTAGCGGCAAGATCACTGTTCACGGCAGAAGTGTTCATCCAGGGGATGCCAAGAACAAGATGATAAATGCAGCTTTAATCTGCTATGAGTTCCATGCTCTTTTACCGGTATTTATGAATCCTATGTACACAGAGGGTAGAGAAGGATTCTTCCACCTTACAGAGGTAAATGGCGGAACAGAGACTGCTACAGCTTCATACATCATTAGAGATCATGACGAGAAGCTTTTTGCCCAAAAGAAAGAGCTTTTTGTTAATGCAGCTGAGTATCTTAACAAGAAATATGGTGAGGGTGTTGTTGAAGTTACTGTAACAGACCAGTATCGCAACATGATCGAGAAGATCCGTCCTCATATGCATCTTATTGAAAATGCTAAAAAGGCTATGACTGACCTTGGTGTTACACCTTTAGAGTTCCCAATTAGAGGCGGCACAGATGGAGCAAGTCTTTCATATATGGGACTTCCTTGTCCTAACTTATGTACTGGCGGATACAACTATCACGGCAAGTACGAGTACGCGTCAATTCAGGAAATGAGAAAGGTCGTTGAAATTCTTCTTGGAATAGTAAACGCATATGGTAAAGAGTTTTAATTTATGAATATTTTAAATAGCAATAAAAGTGAAGTATTAGATAAAGAGAGCCTTCGTCAGCTTGAGTTCATTGACAAGGCTAAGGGACATGTAGAGAAATTAAAAGAGCAGCTTGGCAGAACACCTACAGCTTGCGTTGTAACATTTGGCTGTCAGATGAACGCTAGAGATTCTGAGAAACTCGTGGCAACACTTAAGCTTATTGGCTATGAAGAGACTGAATCTGAAAATGCTGATTTTGTCATCTACAACACCTGTACTGTTAGAGACAATGCAGACCAGAGAGTCCTTGGTAGACTTGGTGCCTGCTCTAGTCACAAGAAAAAGAATCCTCATATGAAGATCGCTATCTGCGGATGTATGATGCAGGAGCAGTCAGCAGTTGAGAAGATTCAAAAGAGTTATAGATTTGTTGATCTTATCTTTGGAACCCATAACATTTACAAGTTTGCAGAGCTTCTTTGCACATCATTTGAATCAGACAGAATGATCATTGATATCTGGAAGGAAACAGACAAGATCGTAGAAGATCTTCCGGTTCTTCGTAAGTATCCTTTCAAATCTGGTGTAAATATCATGTTTGGCTGCAACAACTTCTGTACATACTGCATCGTTCCTTATGTTAGAGGTAGAGAGCGTTCCAGAAGCCCTAAGGATATCATCAGAGAGTGTGAGAAGCTTGCAAAGGACGGTGTTAAGGAGGTTATGCTCCTTGGTCAGAACGTAAACTCTTACGGTCTTGATTTTAAAGAGGATGATCCAAATAGGATTTCATTCCCGCAGCTTTTAGATGAGGTTACCAAGATTGAAGGAATAGAGAGAGTTAGATTTATGACTCCTCATCCAAAGGATCTTTCTGATGAGCTTATAGATGTTATTGCTAGAAATCCTAAGATCGCAAGACATATCCATCTGCCTCTTCAGTCTGGAAGTACAGAGATCCTTCGCAGAATGAACCGTAGATACACCAAGGAAGCTTATCTTGAGCTTGTAGACAAGATCAGAAAGAGACTTCCTGATGTTGCTCTTACAACAGATATCATCGTTGGATTCCCTGGGGAGACTCCAGCAGATGTAGATGAGACAATCGATGTTGTCAAGAAAGCATCTTTTGATAATGCATTTACTTTTATCTATTCAAAGAGAACAGGCACACCTGCTGCCGGCTTTGAAGATCAGGTTCCAGAAGCAGAAGTAAAAGAGAACTTTGATAGACTTTTAAAAGTTGTACAGGAAACAGCAAGAACTACTACTGAGAAGTATCAGGGAATTACAGCATCTGTTCTTGTTGAGGGCGTAAATGAACATGATTCAAGCCTTCTTACTGGAAGACTTTCAAATAATACTTTAGTACATTTTCCTGGTGATGAAAGCCTCATAGGAAGCTTCGTAGACGTTAAGCTTACTGAGTGCCACGGATTTTACTTTATGGGAGAAATGGTTTAAGGGGGAGTTTTGCCGTGGGAAGTACCACGATGTTTGAAAGCGTTGACATAGAGAAAGTTTCACCT
This sequence comes from Butyrivibrio sp. INlla18, assembly GCF_900103635.1. Lineage (GTDB taxonomy): Bacteria > Bacillota > Clostridia > Lachnospirales > Lachnospiraceae > Butyrivibrio. Next base: position 17,579 of record NZ_FMXK01000021.1, on the reverse strand, counting down.
ATGATGCAGCATTATCTGCAGACTAAGAGAGAGTATAAGGACTGTATTCTTTTTTATAGACTTGGTGATTTTTACGAGCTGTTTTTTGATGATGCACAGGTTGCATCCAAGGAATTAGAGCTTACCCTTACAGGTAAGGCTTGCGGACTTGAAGAGAGAGCTCCAATGTGTGGAATTCCATTTCATGCAGTTGACTCTTATCTGACCAAGCTTGTTTCTAGAGGCTTTAAGGTTGCTATCTGCGAGCAGACTGAAGATCCAAAGCTTGCAAAGGGCATCGTTAAAAGAGATGTAACAAGGATCGTCACTCCTGGAACAAACCTTAACATGCAGTCTCTTGAGGAAACCAAGAATAACTACATCATGAGTATCATATATACTCCTGATAATATTGGCATCTCTGTTGCTGACGTTACAACTGGTGATTATTATCTTACAGAAGTTGAGAGCCTTCGTGCTGCAGTTGATGAGATCGGTAAGTATTCTCCATCTGAGATCATCTGCAATGAGGCGTTTAATTTCTCAGGAATAGATATTGAAGAGCTTAGAAACAGGCTTCAGATCTTTATAAATCCTCTTGATTCAAGATATTTTGATGAGGAGTCCTGCAAAAAGCTTCTTATGAAGCATTTTAAGGTTTCATCACTTATAGGTCTTGGAATTGAGGAATTCCCTAATGGCGTAGTGGCTGCTGGAGCTCTTTTGCAATACCTTATAGATATGCAAAAGTCTGATATCTCCAATATCACTCATATCTATCCATACCTTACCAGCAAGTTCATGCTTCTTGATAGTTCTACAAGGAGAAACCTTGAACTTGTGGAGACCATGAGGGACAAGCAAAAAAGAGGAACCCTTCTGTGGGTACTTGATAAGACCAAGACCGCTATGGGAGCGAGAATGCTCAGAAGCTTCATTGAGCAGCCTCTTATTGATAAAGATGAGATCTTACTTAGACAGGGCGCAGTTGAAGCTCTAGTTAAGAATGTCATCACAAGAGAAGAGATAAGGGAGTATTTAAACCCTGTTTACGATCTTGAAAGACTTATGTCCAAGATCATCTTTAAAACTGCAAATCCAAGGGATCTTTTGGCATTTAGAAATTCCATTAAGATGATCCCAGCTATCATAACTGCGCTTACTGATGTTAAGGACAATGAAGCTCTTAATAAGCTCTTTTCAGAACTTGACCCTCTTACGGACATCTACGAGCTTATTGATCAGGCTATTGTAGAAGAGCCACCTCTGACTATCAGAGAGAGCGGCATCATAAAGGAAGGCTTTGATAAGGATATCGATCACTTTAGAGAGGCTGGCACAAACGGCAAGGGATGGCTTGCAAGGCTTGAGGATGAAGAAAAGGAAAACACTGGTATCAAGAACCTTAAGATCAAGTACAGCAATGTATTTGGATATTCCTTTGAGGTTACTAATTCTTTCAAGGATAAGGTTCCTGACTACTTTATAAGAAAGCAGACGCTTGCTAACGCAGAGAGATATACAACTCCTAAGTTAAAAGAGCTTGAGGATACAATCTTAAATGCTCAGGATAAGCTAAATAACCTTGAGTATGAGATGTTTTGTAAGATCAGGGATTCAATTGCTCTTGAGATAAATAGGATCCAGTCTACAGCAAAGGCAATAGCACTTCTTGATGTATATGCTTCTTTTGCATATGTTGCTGAAAAGAATCACTATATTAAGCCTACTATCAATGATAAGGGCGTTATAAACATCAAGGACGGCAGACACCCTGTTGTAGAAAAGATGCTTGATTCAGCGGATATGTTTATTTCAAATGACACATATCTTGATAACAAGAAGCATTGTATCTCGATCATTACCGGACCTAATATGGCTGGTAAGTCAACTTATATGAGACAGACAGCGCTTATCGTCTTAATGGCACAGATCGGATGTTTCATTCCGGCACAGAAGGCTGATATTTGCGTTGTAGATAGAATCTTTACCAGAGTGGGAGCTTCTGATGACCTCGGAAGTGGGCAGTCAACCTTTATGGTTGAGATGAATGAGGTTGCTAATATTCTTAGAAACGCAACTCCAAATTCTCTTTTGATCCTTGATGAGATCGGAAGAGGAACATCAACCTATGACGGACTTGCAATTGCCTGGGCTGTTACAGAGCATATCAGTAACAGAAAGATACTTGGTGCCAAGACTTTATTTGCTACACATTACCATGAGCTTACAGAGCTCGAAGGCAAAATGGATAATGTAAACAACTACTGTATTGCGGTTAAGGAAAACGGCGATAACATCGTATTTCTTCGTAAGATAGTAAAGGGCGGAGCAGATAAGAGCTACGGTATTCAGGTTGCCAAGCTTGCCGGCGTCCCAGATATGGTAATAGACAGGGCTAAGGAGATCGTAGCTGAACTTACAGATAATGATATTACTGAGAAGGTTCAGGCTATAGCAAAGGAAAATAAGGGCGACAAGAAGGTTAAAGTTCAGCATTATGACGATGTAGATATAGATCAGATGTCACTATTTGATACTGTAACTGATGAGGATGTGCTTAAGAGACTTAAAGAAATTGATATTACAACTCTTACGCCAATGGATGCTCTGAATACTCTTTATAAGCTTCAGAGTGATTTGAAAAACAGGTGGAAAAACTAAATGGCCTTCATAAATGAACTTGATAAAACTACTATTGATCAGATCGCTGCTGGTGAGGTTGTGGAAAGACCAGCTAGTGTAGTAAAAGAGCTTGTAGAAAATTCTATTGATGCTGGCGCAACTGCTGTAACAGTTGAGATAAAGGGCGGCGGAATCGACATGATCCGCGTTACTGACAACGGCTCTGGAATCGAAAAAAGTCAGATCAAGAAAGCTTTTAAAAGACATGCAACCAGTAAGCTAAAAAATATTGATGACCTCTTTACTATCCATTCTCTTGGTTTTAGAGGAGAGGCACTATCAAGTATTTCTTCTGTGGCGCAGGTCGATCTTATTACTAAGACTAAGGATGACCTTACTGGTACAAGATACAGCATAAATGGCGGCGAAGAAGCTGGCATGGAGGAGATAGGTGCTCCTGATGGAACTTCTATCATTATGCGAAATCTCTTTTACAATACTCCTGCCAGAAAGAAATTCTTAAAGACGCCTCAGACAGAAGGAAGCTATATTGGAGATGTCATGGAGCATCTTGCTCTTGATAATCCTACGGTTTCATTTCACTTTATCAACAACAAGGAAGATAAGTTTTCTACTTCTGGAAATGGTGATCTTAAAGAGATAATCTATAGGATCTACGGAAGAGATATTTCTGTAAGCCTGATACCTATTAGTGTGTCACAAAATGGAATTACTCTTGAGGGATATCTTGGAGAGCCTTCCATCAACAGATCAAACAGAAATTTTGAGATATTCTTTGTTAATGGAAGATATATCAAGGACAAGGTTATTTCCAAGGCTCTTGAAGAGGGCTACAAGCAGTACCTTATGATGCACAAGTTCCCATTTTCTGTGCTTCATTTAAGACTTGATCCAGCTCTAGTTGATGTAAATGTGCATCCAGCCAAGCTTGAAGTTAGATTCGATAATCAGGCTGCGATATATGATTTTATCAGAACTAGCGTAGAGAATACCTTACGAGACCATGAGATGATCCCTGATGCACTTCTTGGGGATGATATCAAGGATAAGGAAAAAGAGGAAAAAGCTTTAAAAGAAGACGCCGTTTCATCTGCAAGCCTTAGTGAGAATAAGGCTGTGGAGGCGCCTAAAAAAGCTCTTTCACCTGAACCTTTTGAGACCATCAGATTTGAGGAAAATAAGGTCGCAGAGGAAGAACCTGTATTTGCAGTTGGCGTTAAGGCTGAGCCTATCAAGATCGAAGATACTAATAAGTCTGCTGTATGGACCAGAATATTTGGGGATTCAGATGGATCTGCCCTTGAAAAGAAGGAGCGTCCTTCACCAATTATCAAGCAGGATGAAGCTATCATCGTAGAAAAGCCTATGCAGCTTAATCTTTTTGATGAGAAGGTTCTTACCAAGGACAATGTAAAGGAATATGACATCCTTGGTCAGATCTTTGATACCTATTGGATAATCGGATTCAAAGATAAGATGTTCATGGTTGATCAGCATGCAGCCCATGAGAAGGTCAACTATGAGAGGATGATAAAGCGCTTTAAGTCAGGGGAGATGCTGTCACAGATGGTTAATCCACCTGTTATCGTATCTTTGTCATCTGCAGAGGAAGATCTTTTTATCCATTACAGACAGTACTTTGAGAAGCTTGGCTTTAATATTGAGAACTTTGGTGGTCATGAATATGCAATGAGAGCTATTCCAGTAGATCTTTTTGGCTGTGACAATGAAAAGGATATGTTCATTCAGATCCTTGATGAGCTTTCTCATGAGACCAGTCTTGATAGAACACCAGATGTGATCAATTACAAGATAGCCAGCATGGCTTGTAAGGCTTCTGTCAAAGGAAATACCAAGATGACAAGGCAGGAGATGGAAGCTCTTTTAGATGAACTGTTAACACTTGAGAATCCATATAATTGCCCTCACGGAAGACCAACTATTATATCGATGACCAAGTATGAGATTGATAAAAAGTTTAAGCGAGTTGTGGAATGAATAAACAAAAGCTTATTATTTTGACTGGACCAACGGCAGTTGGGAAATCAAATCTATCAATAAAGCTTGCTAAAACAATTGGCGGAGAGATAATCTCCGCTGATTCTATGCAGGTCTATAAATATATGAATATTGGAACTGACAAGATATCAAAAGAGAAGATGCAGGGCGTTCCTCATTATCTTATTGATTTTCTTGATCCCAAAGAGGATTTTAACGTAGTCATGTTCCAAAAGATGGTAAAGGATGCCATAAAAGACATCTCTTCAAGAGGCAAGATTCCGATTCTTGTTGGCGGAACAGGTTTTTATATTCAAGCTGTTTTGTATGATATTGATTTTACTGAGACTGACGATGATGACTCTTTTCGTAAGGAATTAGAAAAAAGAGTTGAAAATGGCGAGGCTCATGAGCTGTTTATGGAACTTAAGGCTGTGGACCCTGAGTCAGCTAAAATAATCCATGAAAACAACGTTAAGAGAGTCATAAGGGCCCTCGAGTTTTACAAAAAGACCGGAAGACCAATCTCTGAGCACAACAAAGAGCAGCATGAGAATGTGTCTCCTTATGATTTTTCTTACTTTGTATTGACAGATGACAGAGAAGAGTTATATTCTCGCATAGATAAAAGAGTGGATCTTATGATAGAGGAAGGATTTGAAGCTGAGGTCAAAGATCTTTTAAAGCTTGATATTCCTCTTACTGCCACATCTATGCAGTCTCTTGGATATAGAGAGATGATTGGCTATTTAAATTGTGAATATGACCTTGAGAGAGCTATTTATCTCATAAAGCGTAACACCAGGCATTTTGCTAAGAGACAGCTATCATGGTTTAGGCGCGAAAGCGATGTCCACTGGATAGACAAAAGAGATTTTGATCATGATGATGATCGTATTTTAGAAGAAATGATAAAGGTATTTAAGAATGAATGAAGTAATGTTTGAATCACTTGGAATTTCCAAGAATGTTTACGAATTTGGCGAAAAGATCTTGAAAGAGCTTGAGCCTAGATTTAAAAAGATCGATGAAATTGCTGAGTACAACCAGCTTAAGGTTTTCAAGGCTATGCAGGAAAACAAGGTTAGTGAGGCTTGCCTTCTTGGAACTACTGGTTATGGCTACAATGACATAGGAAGAGAAAAGCTTGAAGCTGTATATGCTTCTGTTTTCCATACAGAGGATGCTCTTGTTCGTCCTCAGATCACATGTGGAACTCACGCACTTGCCCTTGCACTTATGAGTAACCTTCGCCCTGGTGACATGCTCTTTTCACCAGTTGGTAAGCCTTATGACACTCTTGAAGAGGTTATCGGCATCAGACCATCTAAGGGTTCACTTGCTGAGTATGGCGTAGAGTATTCTCAGGTGGATCTTTTACCTGATGGAAGCTTTGATTTTGACAATATCAAAAAGACTTTGCTTGAGCATTCAAATATCAAGCTTGTTACTATCCAGAGATCAAAGGGATATCAGACAAGACCAACTCTTTCAGTTGAGAGAATTGGTGAACTTATTTCTTTTATCAAGGGAATCAAAAAAGACGTTTACTGCATGGTAGATAACTGCTATGGAGAATTTGTTGAGACAATAGAGCCTACAGATGTTGGAGCTGACATGGTTGTTGGTTCACTTATCAAGAACCCAGGCGGCGGACTTGCACCAATTGGTGGATACATTGCCGGCAAGAAGGAATGCGTAGAAAATGCTGCCTTTAGACTTACTTCTCCTGGCCTTGGAAAAGAGGTAGGAGCTTCTCTTGGAATCCTTCCTCAGTTCTATCAGGGATTTTTCCTTGCTCCAACTGTAACAGCATCTGCTTTAAAGGGTGCTATCTTTGCGGCTAACATTTATGAGAAGCTTGGATTTGACGTAGTTCCAAATGGAACAGAGGATAGATTTGATATTATTCAGGCTGTTACCTTTGGTAAGCCTGAGGGTGTCATCGCATTTTGCGAGGGCATTCAGTCTGCAGCACCAGTTGACTCTTTTGTTACACCAGAGCCTTGGGATATGCCAGGTTATGACGCACAGGTCATCATGGCTGCAGGTGCCTTTGTATCTGGTTCATCTATCGAACTTTCAGCTGATGGACCTATCAAGGAACCATATTCTGTATTCTTCCAGGGAGGTCTTACTTGGCCACATGCTAAGTACGGAATATTAAAAACTTTGCAAAAGATGTGTGACGCTAAGCTTGTTTCGTGTTAAACTATAATCTGATGATTCTGTATTCTTTTTGACCACCTGGAGAAGTGGCGCGCTTTTGTGCGTATCAGAAAGGATTTGGATGAAGTCATTTAATAATATGATAGCGGATGGGGATACATGTGAAGATATGCTTCCCTATGAGAGGTTCCTTAAGTCTGGACCTGAAAGTCTTACTGATGCTGAACTTTTGGCTATACTTATCAGAACTGGGGCCAGTGGCTACTCACCTGTTGATATAGCAAGGAATGTGTTAGAACTTGGTAATACCAAGGAAAAGGGACTTAACTGTCTTTATGGTCTTTCTATTGATGAGCTTTTGAAGGTTCACGGTGTTGGTAAAGTTAAGGCGATCATGCTTAAGAGTGTTGCTGAACTTGCCAAGCGCATGTCTCTTCAGAGGGCTTCTATTGGGATTTCTTTTGAAAATCCAGAGATGATAGCTCGCTACTACATGGAGAGGCTAAGGCATGAGGACAGAGAGAAAGTTGTGGTTTTAAGTTTAAATAATAAGCTAAAGCTTATAAATGAGGCTACGCTTTCTATGGGAACAGTTAATTCTGCTATTATTTCCCCGAGGGATATCTTTATTCAGGCGCTTAAATCAGGTGCCAGCAGCATAGTGATGCTACACAATCATCCGTCAGGGGATCCTGCTCCTTCGAGAGCAGATATTAGTATTACTAATAAAATAAGAGAGTCAGGCAGTATGCTTGATATCAATCTTAAAGATCATATCATAATAGGAGATCAGTCATATTTTAGCTTCCTTGAAAAGGGGCTTTTGTGGCAATAATAAGGAGAAGAAATGGGTAATATTTTTGGAATCGACCTCGGTACTAGCAACATCAAGATTTTTAACAAAGATGAGGACAATCTTACAGTTGAAAAAAATATGATTGCCATTGAGAATAAAACAAACGTTTTTGCATATGGTAATTCAGCTTACGATATGTATGAGAAGGCTCCTGATAAGATCAAGATATCTTATCCTTTAAATAGCGGCGTTATTGCTGATATCGAGCACATGGAGACACTTGTAAAGCTCTTTATCACAGATCAGATGAAGGGCGCTGTTAAGCCTTGCGACGTTTATATCGCAGTTCCTAAGGATGTAACAGAAGTTGAGCGAAGAGCTTTCCATGATCTTATCAATGATGCAGGCATCAAGGCCAAGAAGATCATGATGGTCAAGAAGCCTCTTGCAGATGGACTTGGAATGAACGTAGACGTTATGAACTCTCAGGGTGTTTTAGTAGTTAACGTTGGATATGATACAACTGAGATCTCAATCCTTTCTCTTAGAGGTATTGTTGTAAGTAAGCTTATCAAAGTTGGTGGTAAGAAGTTTGATGAGTCTATCAGAAACGTTATCCGTAAGGAGTTTGGTCTTCTTATCGGTGAGAAGACTTCTGAGAACGTTAAGATGTCTCTTAAGGAACTTGAAAAAGAGGGTAAAGATGCAGTTGTTTATGGTAGAGATATTGTAACAGGACTTCCTGTTGAGAGAATGATCCCTACTGAGCTTATTAACCAGGCTCTTTTAGAGAACTTTGACGCTATCCTTGATAATGTTAAAGCTACTCTTGAGAAGACTCCACCAGAACTTGCTGCAGATATTTTCAAGCATGGTCTTTATCTTACAGGTGGTGCATCACAGGTTAGCCATCTTGCTCAGAGACTTAGCAATGGTGTTGGCCTTAACGTAAATATCGCAGAAAATCCAATTGGTTCTGTTGCACTTGGTCTTGCAAAGATTATTAAGGATGACCAGTATAAAGCTCTTGCGTATGGAATTGAAGAGGATAAATAAATGAGTCCCATAATCAAGAGAAGAGGAGAAGAATTTACACTTCCAAGTAAATATCTCCTCTTTATTTTAACAATAGTATGTACGGCACTTATTGTGATCACGTTCAATACAAACCTGTTTACAGGGCCTTTAAACTCTTTTGCAGGTGTTTTTGTTGTGCCTTTCCAAAAGGGTATAACTTCTGTTTCTACCAGTATCAAAGAAACAACGGATAAGCTTTCATCTATTACTAAGCTCCTAGAAGAAAACGAGAGATTAAAAGAGCAGGTAGATGAGCTTACAATTGCTAATACTAATCTTGAACAGGAAAAGTATGAGCTTACTGAGCTTCGTTCTTTATATGAGCTTGACGCACAGTATGAACAGTACGAGAAGACTGGCGCTAGGATCATAGCCAAGGATGCAGGCAATTGGTATTATTCCTTTGTTATTGATAAGGGTTCAGATGATGGAATTCAGGTTGATATGAATGTTATCGCTGGCGGCGGACTTGTGGGCCGTGTAATTGACGTTGGTCCAGACTGGGCTAAGGTTCAGTCAATTATTGCTGATAACTCATCTGTCAGTGGAATGGTTCTTTCTTCCTCTGATAATCTTATTGTTTCAGGTGACCTTGAGAAATACAGAAATGGCTATATCAGCTTTTCAAAGCTTGTTGATGATGTAGACAGGGTCAAGATCGGTGACAAGATCGTTACATCCAATATCAGTGATAAGTATCTTCCTGGTATTTTGATCGGATACATTTCAACTATCGATGATGACTCAAATAACCTTACAAAATCAGGAACTTTAACACCTGCCGTAGATTTTGAGCACATGAATGAAGTATTAGTACTTTTAGAACTCAAAAATACTGGCGGCAAATAAACGCTATGAATATTAGAAGAGTATTAGTTAATTTCATATTTGTTATTGTGTCGTTTATTTTACAGACTACTATTTTTCGTATTGTTGACCTTGGCGGAATAACACCAAATCTGCTTATGATAATCACTGCTTCCATCGCTTTTATAAAGGGCGATAGAGCAGGTCTTTTATCAGGCTTTTTTTGTGGACTTTTAGTTGATATATTCTTTGGTACGTATTTGGGCTTTTTTGCTCTGATATATATGTACATTGGATTTATCGTCGGTAAGCTCCACATCATTTTCTTTTCCCAAAATGTGGCAATTCCAATTGTGGTAATTACGATCTCAGATATTATCTTTGGATTTATCTGTTATGTTTTGATGTTCTTATTTAGGACCAAGTTCAATATCGGCTATTATATGACGACAGTTATACTGCCAGAAGCTGTATACACTGCTATTATTGCTATTTTTTATTATCCTATAATCCTAAAAGTCAATAATGCTATTGATGAGAAGGAGCAAAGGAGCGCAAAGAAGTTTGTTTGAGAATATTAAAGAAGGATTTGTAAAGTTCATAACATCCAGAGCAGTCATAGTTTGCTTTGTCCTTTTTTCTCTTGCTTGTATCTTGGTGTACAGGCTTTTTTCGCTACAGGTAATTAATGGCGAGTATTATCTTGATTCCTTTAAACTTAGGATCAAGAAGGAAAAGACTATTCCTGCAGCTAGAGGTAACATCTACGACAGAAATGGAAATCTTTTAGCATATAACGAGCTGGCAAACTCTGTAACTATCGAAGACGTTTACAAGTCTGGTTCCGGCAAGAATGCTGCCATCAACGAGACTCTTAACAGACTTATCGATATCATCGAGAGAAACGGTGATAATGTAGATCATGATTTTAATATTGTCCTTAATGACAGTAATGAGTATGAGTTTAATGTTACTGGTAATTCGCTTTTGCGATTTTTGGCAGATGTTTATGGACATTCATCACCTAATGACCTTAAGTATGAGGAAAAGACCAAGACTGCTGAAGAAGTAGTTGATGATCTTTGTAAGACCTTTGGTATTGGCGAATACGAAACTCCTGGAGTTTCATCTAGCTTTGTTCCTAGGAAAGGCTATACCAATGACAGAGCTCTTAAGATATTAACTGTCAGATACAACATGAATGCTAACAGTTTCCAGAAATACATTGATACTACGGTTGCTTCTGACGTTAGTGATCAGACTGTGGCTGATGTTATGGAAAATGCATACACTCTTGATGGTGTTTCTATTGAGGAGAGTACTGCCAGAAAGTATGTTGATTCAGTATATTTTTCTCAGGTCCTTGGATATACAGGTAAGGTTTCTGAGGAAGAGCTTGCTGAACTTCAAAAGACAGATAGCAGCTACGGAATCAATGACATAGTTGGTAAGTCTGGTATTGAGCAGGCTATGGAATCTACTCTTCAGGGAACCAAGGGTTCTGAGACCGTTTACGTAGATAATACAGGACAGGTAATCGAAACAAGTAATTACGTTGATTCTGTTGCTGGTAATGACGTTTATCTTACAATTGACAAGGATCTTACTGAGGCTTGCTATAACATTATTGAGCAGTCTCTTGCTGGTATACTTGTTTCTAAGATTCAGAATGTCAAAACCTACACATTTACTGAGACTTCAAGCTCCAGTAATATTGTTATTCCTATCTATGACGTATATTATGCTGTTTTTGATAATGATATCGTAGATATCGATCATTTCTCATCTGATAAGGCAAAAGAGACTGAGAGCAGGGTTTATCAGTCATATCTTGATAAGAATGCCGCTGTCCTTGCGGAGATCAGAAATGAGCTTTTAGATAAAAAGACTCCATATGATCATCTTTCTAAGGAATATCAGTGGTACATGAGCCATATTGCAGCTAATCTGTATTCTGATGGCATTATCAATTCTACGTTGGTAGACAAGCAGGATGATACTTATATTGCCTGGACTACAGATGAGGTTATCTCTCTTACTGAGTACATCAAATATGCCATAGCCATGAACTGGGTTGATGTCAGCAAGCTTAGCATTGACAATCAGTACGCTGACTCAGAAGAAATCTTTGGACAGATCGTAAACTATATTATTGATGAGCTTTCTGAGGATTTTGACTTCCAGACAAGGCTTTATAAATATCTTTTGCTTGATGGAAATATCAGTGGGACTGACGTATGTAACCTCCTTTTGGAGCAGGAGATCGTTGAGATCACAGAAGAAGAGCAGTCATTATGGAATAGAGGCGGAGAGTCTTCATATACCTTCATGGTCAACAGAATCTCTAATCTTGATATCACACCTGCTCAGCTTGCTCTTGATCCATGTACCGGATCAATGGTAGTTACTGATGTTAATACAGGTGATGTCCTTGCACTTGTGTCTTATCCTGGTTATGACAATAACATGATGGCCAATGGTGTAGATGCTGATTACTATGCAAAGCTTCGTAGTGATAATTCAAATCCTCTTTACAACTACGCTACACAGCAAAAGACAGCCCCTGGTTCTACATTTAAGATAGTATCTTCAACTGCAGGACTTATGGAGGGCGTTATCACAACAGATTCCGTTATTTATTGCGGAGGTATATTTGAAAAGCTTGATCATCCACCTAAATGTTGGATCTATCCTAGAGGACATGGTGGTCTTAATGTAACTGGTGGTATCAGAAATTCTTGTAACTTGTTCTTTTACGAGGTTGGTTACAGACTTGGACTTGTTGGTAATTCATATTCTCCTGAGATCGGTCTTCAGAAGCTGGCTAAATATGCAGATATGTATGGCCTTTCTGAAAAGTCAGGTATTGAGATTGCTGAATCTGAGCCACAGGTTTCTGATGAAGACGCTGTTCGTTCTGCAATTGGACAGGGTACTAACTCATATACAACAGTTGGTCTTGCAAGATATGTTACAACTGTAGCCAATAGCGGTACTTGCTATAATCTTACTCTTATAGATAAGACTACTGATTCAAATGGAAACCTTTTGGAGGATTATAGTTCTAGTGTTAGAAATACTGTTGATATGCCACAGGCATACTGGAATGCTATCCACCTTGGTATGAGACAGGTTGTACAGGATAAGTCATATTATGCTAATCTTGGTGTTTCTGTTGCAGGTAAGACAGGTACAGCGCAGGAATCAAAGAACAGACCTAACCATTCATTGTTCATCTGTTATGCGCCATATGAAAAGCCTGAAATAGCTATTGCAACCAGAATTGCTTATGGTTATACATCAAGTTATGCTGCTCAGATCACCAAAGAGGCGCTTACATATTACTTTGAACTTAAAGATACTGATGATATTATTTCTGGTACAGCTCAGACACTGCAAGATGGTGCTACAAACGCTGACTGATTGGGAGATAACATGTTAAAGAAGTACAAGTTGTCCAACTATGACTTTGCTCTTTTGCTTATGGTCATTGGACTTACTATCATTGGAATATTTAGTATCAGTTCTGCTAAACCAGATTTTGTAACAAAGCAGACTGCAGGTATGGTATTTGGCATAGTTGTAATGATCTTTTTATCATTACTTGATTATGGCGTTATACTTAAGCTTTTTATACCATTTTATGTATTAAACATTGTTTTGCTCGCATTGGTTCTTTCACCTCTTGGTAGTACAACAAACGGCGCTCAGAGATGGATCAGTCTCCTTGGAATTACCTTCCAGCCTTCTGAGGCGGCTAAAATATTATTGATTTTATTTTATGCGCAGTTTATTATGAAATATAAGGACAAAGTTAAGAATTTTGGCTTTGTTGTCATATGTGTTATTCTTTTAGCAATACCTTTAGGGCTCATATATATGCAGCCTGATCTGTCTACTTGCATTATGTTAATGCTTATTTTCTCATCTATAATGTTTGTGGCTGGAATAGATTGGAGAATAGTTGTGGCAGTACTAGGTGTCTCTATACCTGCAGCACTGTTCATTATTTATAATGCAGTTCAGGAAGATAGCAGTATTCTTAAAGATTATCAGCAGAGGCGTATTTTGGCCTGGCTTCATCCTGAAGATTATGCTAATGCCGAAGCTTATCAGACTCTAAATTCAATGATGGCTATTGGTTCCGGACAGTTATATGGTAAGGGCTATAATACTAATGAGATCAGTTCTGTATTAAATGGTGGCTTCATTTCTGAGTCACAGACAGACTTTATTTTTACAGTTATTGGTGAAGAGTTTGGATTCGTGGGATCTGTAATAGTAATTGCCTTGATCTTTGCTATTGCTATTGAGTGTTTTATTATTTCCACTAAGGCCAAGGATAAGGCAGGAGAGTTGATCGCAGCTGGTGTAGGTGCATGGATCGGTTTCCAGGGCTTTATCAATGTTGGCGTTGCAACTGGTGTGCTTCCAAATACTGGTTTGCCACTGCCATTTGTTAGTTATGGATTAACATCACTTCTAAGTGTTTATGCAGGCATTGGCTTTGTATTAAACGTTAGACTTCAAGGTAATAAAAATTTGTTTGGGAGGTTATGATTAGATGAACATCGCATTGATCGCGCATGATGCAAAAAAGAAACTTATGCAGAATTTCTGCATCGCATATAGAGGTATCCTTAGCAAAAATGATCTTTATGCTACAGGTACAACTGGTAGATTAGTTGAGGAAGTAACCAATCTTTCTGTACACAAGTATCTTGCTGGACATCTCGGTGGTGCACAGCAGCTTGGTGCAGCTATTGAACATAATGAGATCGACCTTGTAATTTTCCTTAGAGATCCTCTTACAGTTAAGTCTCATGAGCCTGATATCAGTAATATTATGTCTCTTTGCGATATGCATAATATTCCTGTAGCAACTAATCTTGCTTCAGCTGAGCTTCTTGTTAAGTCATTAGATAGGGGAGATCTTGAGTGGCGTGAAATGTACAAGTAAGTTTTTTAAACTGGTAATGTTAATAACAGCAACAGCCGTTTGTTTAAGCGGCTGTTCTTACTTTTCTTACTCTGCAAAATATTCTGTTTCTTCTTCTACAGCAGACGCTAGAGATTCTGAAGTGTATCCAACATATGCATCTGATATCTGTGTAGTCAATACAGATGTTAATCAGGATAGCCTTGAGATCGGCGATTCATTAAGTGCGGGTCTTTTTGACCTAAACAGCAGAGAAACCCTTTTTGCTCAAAATGTAAATGACAAAGCGCTTCCAGCCAGCCTTACTAAGGTTATGACTGCTTATGTTGCGCTTAAATATGGCTCTTTAGACCAGGTGCTTGTGGCTGGTTCTGATGTTTATATCAATGAAAGTGGCGCGCAGAAGGTAGGTCTTAAAGAAGGGGATCGTATGACCCTTGATCAGGCTCTTAGACTTCTTTTAATCTATTCTGCAAATGACGTTGCTAACCTGATCGCGTCTAATATTGGAGGCTCTATTGATGGTTTTGTTGATATGATGAATCAGGAAGCTGTTAATATTGGTGCGACTAATTCTCATTTCCAGAATCCTCATGGACTTCAGGCTGAAGACCACTATGTAACTGCGTATGATATGTATCTTATCTTTAATGCAGCTATGGGTTATGACACCTTCCAAGAGATCATCAATATGAAGGAGTACTCAACATCTTATCAGACTGCCTCTGGTGGCACCAAGGACGTGTCCGTTTCTAGTACTAACGGCTATATAAATGGTAATTCAAAGGCACCATCTGGCATTACAGTTATTGGTGGCAAAACTGGTACTACAACAGCTGCTGGGCATTGTCTGATACTACTTGCCAAAGACGGAAATGAAAATCCCTACATCGCAGTGATCATGCGCGATACAGACTCTGGGACACTCTATAAAGACATGACGAATTTGCTCTCTGAAATCACTAATTAAGGTTGTCATTTATTAGTTAATATTTTATAATTAATACATGAAATAATTCTAACTTGCAGGAGGGTATGCCGATGGTTCAGTTAATTGTTGGGAAAAAGGGAAAAGGAAAGACCAAATGCTTATTGGACAAGGTTAATACCGAGGTTCAGAATGTACTCGGAAGCGTAGTATTCTTGGACAAGAATACCAAGCACATGTATGAGTTAAACAACAAAATTCGTCTTATTGTAGTTCCAGAATTTATGGTTTCAAATGCCGATGAGTTCATCGGATTCGTAAGTGGTATCATTTCTCAGGACCATGATCTCCAGCAAATGTATTTTGATAGTTTCTTGAAAATCTCTTGCCTTGAAGGTGAGGATATTTCTAAGACAATTGATAAGCTTGAACAGCTTAGTGACAAGTTCAATGTAGACTTCGTTCTTAGTTTATCTATGGATGAGTCAGAACTTCCAGAAAATGTTAAATCCAAGGTTGTAATTTCACTTTAATCTTAAAGTATAATTTTTATATAAGCCGCGGTTTTTCCGCGGCTTATATAATGTATGAATGGAAAAGATATGTCAGATAGATCAGGCAAAAAATTAACTAGATATCCTAAAAATTTGAATAACATCAATATTGGTATGGTGTTCTTTGCTGTAATGGCAATATACATCTTGATCAGTGTTGTTACTTATCTTAAAAAAGACCATATGATAGGTTACCAGGTAAATGAAGGTTCCTTGTCTTCAAATAATATCTACACTGCAGTTGCACTTCGAACAGAAAAGATCATTACCAGCGAAAATGCGGGCTACATCAACTATTTTGCCACAGAAGGTGGAAGAGTTGCCGTCGGTAATCTTGTATATACCGTAGATGAGTCAGGACAGCTTCTTGAATACTTGAAGTCACAGGGTTCTGAGGAGGTTGCTCTTAGTGATGAAGATCTTTCTGAGCTTAGAACACAGATAGTTAACTTTGATTCATCTTTTGACTCAAGTAATTTTTACACAGTATATGATTTCAAGATAAGCCTTGATGGTACAGTTCAGAAGCTTTCTAATAGTAGCATTTTGCAGAACATTCAGTCCCTTAATGAAAATAGTGGAACTCTTTCATCTATCATCTACAAGAATGCTCAGGATACTGGTATTGTAGTATATTCAACTGATGGTTATGAGGACCTTACTCTTCAGACCATTACAGCAGCTCATTTTGATGAGGGTGCCTATGAAAAGAATCAGCTTATAAATAATGCTCTTGTTAAGCCTGGTGATCCTGTTTATAAGATATGTACTAGTGAAGAGTGGTCCATTGTTATTCAGGAAGATGATCCTGAAAGGGTCAAAGAGCTTGAAGAACTTGAATATATTAAGGTTAGATTCATCAAGAACCAGGATGAATCCTGGGGCAAGGTTTCTACATATACAAACGCTGATGGTGATACTTTTGTAATGCTTACATTTACAAACTCCATGATCACATTTTGTAGAGACAGATTCCTTAGCGTTGAGCTTATTACAGAGGATGAGACAGGTCTTAAGATTCCTAATTCAGCAATTGTAAATAAGTCCTTCTATCTGATACCTAAGGATTATATGATCAAAAATAATGACAATTCTACTGGTGTTTTGAGAGATAAGTATGATGAACAGGGCAATGAAACTACTGAGTTCATTGAGCTCTCGATCTATAACGAGACAGAGACTGAGTATTACATTGATACTGACACTATCAGAACTGGGGATATATTGATAAAGCCTGATTCTAACGATAGATATACAGTAAGTAAGACTGATACACTGATCGGTGTTTATAATATAAACAAAGGCTATGCAGATTTCAGACAGGTCAAGATCCTGTATCAGAATGATGAATATGCCATCGTTAGATCTAATACTATGTATGGCTTAAATGTATATGATTACATTATTCTTGATTCTTCTGTTATTGATGCAGAGGCAAGTAACAAGCCGGTTACAAATAGTGATGATTCATCAAAAGAGTCTTCAACAGATTCATTAGGTTCAGAAGAAAGCGAGGAAGCTGCTGAATCAGCTGATACAGAAGCTTCAGAAGCTTCTGTAGAGGAAACCTCTGAAGATATCCCAGAAGAGGAAAATGGTGACGAGCAAAATGAGGAATCTAATGAGAGTTCCGAACTTAGTTCTACTTAATTAAATTTGACAGATTATGTAAAACTAAGTTAATAT
>NZ_FMXK01000016.1 GCF_900103635.1 Butyrivibrio sp. INlla18 | reverse complement strand
TTGTGCTCGCAAAGCCAGTAATATCAAGGATTTGCGGTAGTAACTGTTAACGCTTTATACCAGAGCCTTGGTATAATTTCGCGGGAGCGCAGGTTATATCATACGAATGAAGGTGATATAACCAACAGACATTAAAATTCGTAAAACAAAGAGTTATTTATAAAACTGAAATGCATACAATAAGCGCGACATAGAGACTCCGTCATTGGTTTCATTATTTTTTAGCATCTCAAGCACTCATTCTTTTGGAAGCCACTTTTTGTATGCAACTTCATCAGTATCGAATAGTATGCAGAATTTAAGAATTATATTATGAAAAAGGTAAGTCATGAATTCCACATCACCAAGGATGCCGGGCTCTTTATCGCAATTAATTAAAAAAGACCACTTTAAGACCACTTTTTGTTATAATTGGAATTCAATTCTTCAATACTATCAAGATAGTCTTGTTCCACATCACTGAGAGTTCTTTCCTTGTATTTTTTATATTCGTTTTCAGCTTTTTTCATAGCTTGTGAGTGTGAAACACTTCCGTTACCAATTAGTAGTTGCTCGCCAGTTGATGTTAGTATTCCATCTAAATGCTTTGCCCAGTCTGACATTGTCATGGGAATTTCTCTTTCTGCCTGCCGCTCTGCAAAATCTAAGTATCCGGAGACAATCTGTCCCATTGCTCTTAATTCTTTTTCAGACAGATAATTCTTGGCTGTCTTTGCTTCATTTAAAGTGGGCTGATTACCAACAAAGGTAGTTAATCCCATAAACTCCTTTTCGGCATCAGCTCTATTGTAAATGACTTCTGCAGCAGTTTCGCCTGAAACTGCGTAATGAATCTTATTTTGAACCTTTTTGAAAAATAGAATGGATTCTTCAACCTTAGGGTCATAATCAATACTTGTTGCATATATTTCTAAAACTTGCCTGTAAAAAACTTTTTCAGATGCACGAATGTCACGGATTCTTTCAAGAAGTTCCTTAAAATATCCACCACCACCTAGATTTTTAAGGCGTTCGTCATCCATAACAAAACCTTTTTTTAAGTATTCTTTTAGAATAGTACTGGCCCATATTCTAAATTGTATGCCTCTTTGCGATTTAACTCGATAGCCTACCGATATTATCATGTCAAGATTATAAAAATTTGTAGGCTTTGTAGAAAATTCGGAATTTCCGAATTTTCTCATAGTAGAATCTATATTTAGTTCGCCTTCTGAATATATGTTATTAACATGTTCATTTATAGTAGACTTTGCCTTTTGAAACAGCTCAGCCATTTGTTCTTGAGTAAGCCATACATTGTCATCTTCTAATCTGACATCTATTTTGCATTTTCCATCTTCAGTATTATAAATGATTATTTCTGACCTGTTGTCCATAGTGATACATCCTTATACAAAATGACCCGACGTGGTCCGCATCATATTGAGAGGCGTGTCGGGTTCTGTTAGGACTATTCTACACCAAGAACAAATGTTCGTCAACTGGCTATGATAAATTTTCGTAGCTCTTGTTCACTTTCTGATATCTTTTAGAAGGCCTTCTATCTTATAATACAATTCAGACCGTCAAAACCTAACACACATTAAAAAACTTAACGAATCAGAAGGAGATTATTAAAAAAGACCACTTCCAGACCACTTTTTTTGAGGCATAAACAACAAAAACCCCAGAAAACATCTGGGGTTTCAAAGAGCGATAGACGGGGCTCGAACCCGCGGTCTCGACCTTGGCAAGGTCGCGCGTTACCAACTACGCCACTATCGCATTTATGTGGCCGTCACAACTGTGACAACGAATTGATTTTAGAATAAATTTAGTATATTGTCAACATGTATTTACAAAAATGTGGTATATTATCATGCGTTGATAATTTATTGCGTATAAATTTTGAGAGGATATAGATTTGGATATAAAGATTTCTGATGCAAAAGCATTTCTAAAAAGAGGACAAGGAAGAGAACTCAAGGCAGGCGGCCTTTGGGTTTATGATAATGAGATAGAAAGAGTCGAAGGCACTTTTGAAAATGGAGATATCATCGAGCTTCATGACTTCGACGGCTATTTCATGGGATATGGCTTCATCAATACTGTATCCAAGATCAGAATCAGAATGATGTCTCGAAAAAAGGATCACCCTGTAACTAAGGAGCTTATTGAGAAAAGAATCCGTGATGCTTGGGAGTACAGAAAAGCTGTTATGGCTACAAACGAGCCAATTCAGAAGCTCTCCTGCAGACTTATCTTTGGAGAAGCTGATTTCCTTCCTGGAATTACTATTGATAAGTTCTCAGATGTTCTGGTAATCGAGTCCCTTGCACTTGGAACAGACAGGATGAAAGAGCTTATCATTGACCTTTGCAAAAAGGTTCTCCTTGAAGATGGCGTCAAGATTCGCGGTGTGTATGAGAGAAGTGATGCAAAGGTAAGAGAGCTTGAAGGACTTGAGAGAGTAAAAGGCTTTATTGGAGAGCCATTCGATACAAAGGTTATCATCACCGAGAATGGTGTTAAGTATTATGTAGATGTAGAGAATGGCCAGAAGACAGGATTCTTCCTTGATCAAAAGAATAATAGAAAGGCCATAGCTTCTTTTTGTAAGGGCAAAAAAGTTCTGGACTGCTTCACACATACTGGCTCATTTGCACTTAACTGCGCGGCAGCAGGAGCTAAGTCAGTTCTTGGCGTTGATGCATCTGACCTTGGTTGCAAGCAGGCAGAAGAAAATGCTAGACTTAACGGCCTTGAGAATGTAGCAACCTTTCAGTGCGCTGATGTATTTGAGCTTCTTCCTGACCTTGAGAAAAAGGGAGAGAAATTTGATGTTGTTATTCTTGATCCTCCAGCATTTACAAAGTCCAGAGCTTCTATCAAGAAGGCCACTACTGGATACAAAGAGATCAATATGCGTGGCATGAAGCTTGTTAAGGACGGCGGATATCTTGCTACATGTTCATGTTCACATTTTATGGATGAAGAGCTGTTCCTTAAGACTATTCAGGATGCTGCAAGAGATGCTCATAAGAGACTCAAGCAGGTTGAGTTCAGGCAGCAGGCGGCAGACCATCCAATCCTCGTTGGCGGTGCTGCGTCATATTACCTTAAGTTCGTGATCTATCAGGTTTGCGACGAGATGTAAAAATATTAAAACCTCAGATGGTAACATCTGAGGTTTAGCTATTTATGACTTATGCATTTTTCATAATTCCTCTCATGGAGAGTCTGTCTATATCTCTAAAGTAAAATAGTCTTGTTATAGTCATTGAAAGAACTAATCCCAGTAATACCAGTAGGTATCCGATTCCAATAGCTACATTGATGTCCTGAGCTCCAAAAAAGTCCAAAAAGAGATATTTGGATTGAGAGCAGCCAATAAGCGGGATCACAATAATAATAAAGATTATTGTAGATAAAACAAATCCTTTATAGCACGCTGCTGAATATACAAGAAGTAAAAGAACAAGTAAACCAAGAGCATAGATGTATTTTACCTGCATGGCATATTCATCTACTACTGACATAGGACTATCAATGCGTGAAAGATACGCGTGATAGAATGCCAGTAATGTGTATGCTATGAATGAATATGGGACAGTGACCAAAAATGGATAATAGGTCAGAGTCTTTTTCCTGATGGGTGAAGACTTGATAAGGCCAGATTCGTTCGCTCCATAAAATAGCTCCATCATTGATATTGCAGGTATAAAGATATATACGCCGCCCGTTACTGTTGTGCCTGTTGAGGCAATATCTAAAAAGATTCCAAGTACAAAAAATATGCTGGCTAAGATAACCTGCATCTTAAACTTGGGGCTAAGCGTCATGAGCTTAAAAGCGTTTTTATAATCGTTTACCATGTCATTTTTCCTCCACAAAGCTTTTGTCATATCGATAAAGTGTATATTTGAGCATGAATCCGGTACTAATGATCGCAAGTACCAATACTACTGGAAGCCAGTTCATTGGATCAGCTTCGCCATGGCAATATCTTAAAAAAAGAGCAAGGCTCACAATCACACCAGATATAGACATTAGTATTCCTGATAGTCCTGTATACGCGGCAAATGTTGTTATGTTCCTGCCGATAATGATAATAGTGGTTGTTGAAGCATATACATAGAGAATACATACTAATGTCAGAAGCCAATCGCTGGAAGTAAATGTTATTGGTTTCATATTCATAGTGATAACATTGCAGACAATATAGATAAATGTTATTTGAATAAATCTCCTTACCTGATCTGCAACTAGAGCCCATTTGATAGCATCTCTACCTTTTATTGAATTTTTGAAAATTCCTAATGGATAGTCCTTGGCTGTCAGGCCATTGAATGAATAGTAATCAGCATACATTCCTACAAACATCAGGAGTACTGCAAGATTAGAAACATTCAATACGTCGATGAGGGACTGCATCCAAATGTGTAAAAGAACTACGACTATCGGAACGACAATGAACATCACGATATTGTAAATGTCTCCATGAAAGAGACAATGTTTTCTGTATAATTCCTTCATTGATCATATCTCCTATTATTTGATTGCTGTAAGCTTGGTGTTGGCTCTCATTATTCCAACTGCAAGCTGTGACAACGTAGGTGTTTCTGTTATGAGATCAAGACCAGCCAGCTTATCAAGATTTTCTGAAAGACAAAGACCTTCAAATCCAAAGCTGCTTGATGTCATATCGTAAAAGAAAGGCTTAGCAGCTTCTTCATCTGCTTTATCACCCTTAACGTATGTGTACTTTTCTTTTAACTCCTCAACAAATCCCTGTTCAACGATAGAACCATTTTCTACGATAACAGCGTAATCTGTGACATTCTCCATGTCTGCAATGTTGTGAGTTGAGAAGATAACGGATTTCTCGCCCTCTCCCTCTTCAAGATATTCTCTTATCATGCTGCAGAGCTTGTCTCTCATAAGAGGATCAAGTGGAGATGCAGGCTCATCCATAAGTAAAAGATCTGTTTTTCTTGCAAAAACTCCGGCAAGCATGAGCTTGATCTTATTACCATCTGATAAAGAACTGACTTTCTTATTCTTATCTTTTGATGGATCAGAAATAGCAAGTTCATTAAGAATCTGATCATATTTGTTGCCATCGAAGTCATCGAAAAGCATGTCCTGAGCTTCTTTTACCTGCTTGAGGCTCCAATTAGGAACGAAGTAGTTGCTGGTTCCTGTGTAGCCGATGCTGTTCTTAACAGTAGGATCAGTCTCTCTGTCGCTCTCAGTATATTTGTCGAAGTAACTGATGTCGCCCTCATGTTCAAGGCGAAGACCAGCAATAAGCTCTAAAAGAGTAGTCTTACCAGCACCATTTTCTCCGATAAGAGCAGTAGCAAAGCCCTTTGGGAAATCAAGGCTGTCTACCTTAAGTTCAAAGTTCTTATATCTTTTTTCTATGTTCATACAAGACACAACTGCGTTTGTATTCATGATCATTCCTCCTCAAAATTCTGTAATGTCTTGAGCGTTTCGAATAATTCTTCATCGCTCATTCCAGCTATCTTTGCATATTTGATAGCTTCCAAAAGTGCATCCTCAACTTTACGTCTGTGCTGTTCTTTGAGCATCTCGCCGTCCTGAGCATTTACGAAGTAGCCTTTGCCCTGAACTGCTGTTACCATGCCCTCAGCTTCAAGCTGTTCATATGCCTTTATGGTTGTGATAACACTTATCTTTAGCTCCTTAGCCAGGCCTCTTATAGAAGGTAAGTACTCGCCTTGCGAATATCTTCCTTCGAGGATGTCTGTTCTGAAGCTGTCAGCAATCTGCTGATATATAGGAATTCCTGAATTCTGTGATATCTTCATCTCTTTTCCCCTTATGTATTGTTGCAACTGTTTATGTGTTATATATACACCCATAACAGTCTTATGTCAACAGTATAAAAAAATTTTATTTTTATGTTGACATATTTTTTTGATTGGTATAATATAACTATTGCTGTCGCGCAAGCGACTTTACATATATGCGATAGTGGCGTAGTTGGTAACGCGCGACCTTGCCAAGGTCGAGACCGCGGGTTCGAGCCCCGTCTATCGCTCTAAAAAAGGACATCCGGTTGGATGTCCTTTTTTCGTGTGTGGACCAAGGGGACGGGGTTAGTGGTCCATTTACGCCCCCATCACGAGCACTTCTCTTTTTCTTTCAGCTTCTTCTTGTTTTCGTACATAAGCGCATCTGCTTTTTCGAAAACCCTTGCTACATCCTTTTCGCCATTGTACCGGGCCATTCCTGCAGCTATTACCACGTCATCTTTCTGCCTGTTTTCTCCATTTGTTCTTTCCCATACCTGCATTATCTTTTCAATGTTATGGTAACTTCTTCCTTGCGAAATTACGATGAACTCATCTCCTCCCACTCTATATACCGGGCAATTCCTGAATACCTTACATATAATATCACAGCCTCTTTTTATGTACTTATCACCTTCCTGATGTCCGAGATTATCATTTACTTCTTTTAGACCATTTATATCAAGCACGATCAGAGCAAATTCCGGAGCCCTTTTGTCTTTGATCATTGCATTGATCTGCTTTTCTGTATTTAGATATGCATTTTTGTTCTTTACTCCGGTCAACGCATCTACATTGGCTTCATTACGGGCTTTAAGTATCATCTGCTCTGTTTGTTGTCTTTGTATTGTTGCATCTGTATCATCAGTAATGCCTACTATCAGCTTCTTTTCGCCTTTCTCTTCCACAAACACAGCCTTGAGAAGTGCATACTTTATTTCCCCTTCATAAACAAACCTATATTTTAGAGTAAATACTCCATCTTTCACAATCCTTTTTACAATATTATCTTTATTGAACTGACTATTAACATACTCCATATCTCCCAGTGTTACATATCCTCTTCTGGAAGAGAGAAAATAATTAAAGAAATCCTCTCCTTCTGGTACTTCTTCATCTTTTTTGTTATCCGCCTTTTTTCCATTAACTTTTATGTAATGATCATTTTCCAGATCCACAACAAAGATTGTGATATAGTTTTCAGATAAGGCCACCAGTCTTGAATATGAACGGTTTTCCTCTTCTATCCTTTCAATCTTCTGTCTCTCTTTCATCTGAGCATTGATATTGCTAATACCAACTATGATGCTATTGCCCTTCATTTTTATTCTTACGATCTTCATATGTACATAAATAGGCTCTTCACCCCTATTTATACGATATGACATTGTGAAAACGCCTCCGGTGTTCAACGCTTTTTCGACATTCTCCTTGGTCAATGCTTCAATAAAATAATCCCTGTCTTCTTCGTAAATCTCTAGCCCAGCCATTTCCCTAGCATTCTCAAAAAAGCCATTTCCGTGCCGTTCTATAGCAAGATCGTCGTAAACATCTCCGGAACCATATTCAATGTATTTCTCTGTGTCCAAATCTACATAAAACAGATTGATATAGTCAGATGAAAGAGCCTGGGCTACATAAGAATAAGTAAGTGCCTCTACACCTGTATCTTCACTGATTCCCAAAATGGCCACTATTAATGCCTTTACTCCCGTAACAGGATTAATTGCGACCCTTCTGATCAAAATATGCATGATGGCGCCAGACGCCGATCTTTCATCTATGATGATCCTTTTTCCGTCTTTTGCACACTGCACTAGTGCATTACAGAAGGCTGCTCCTCTTCTCTTACGCATTATCTCAATATCTGCAACGCCACCTATATCATATCCCTCAAATGTCTTTTCAAAATATTGTTTATATGGCTTGTTCGACCTTACAATCCAAAAGCTCTTTTCATTGATCTCAACGATAGCCATTGGCAAGGTGTCAAAATAGTTAGTTAGTAATTCCTCATCTCCTTCTGCAGACATGTGTAAGTCATATAGACTTATCTTTCCAATTGTTGAGTAATAATCTGACTCCTTTGGATTCTCAAATCCAATCTTCATTCCTTTAGCAAATCGCTCAAAGAGCCTTTCTATGGACAGCGGTTCACTGTAATGATAGCCCTGAAGTTTAGTACATCCCACTTCTTTTAAGAATTCCACCTGCTCTACTGTCTCTACGCCTTCTGCCACTGTTTCAATTCCCAGGGCACAGGCCATCTTGATCAGCTCCGTCATGATGATCTTACTGGCGTCGCTGTCGTTAAATCTTTTCATGAATTGCATATCAAGCTTGATAGTATCAAAGTGTATCTCCTGAAGCAGTTCTGGTGAAGAATAGCCGCTTCCATAATCGTCCATCCACACTTTGTAACCAAGTTCATGAAAACGCTCTACCTGCGTCTTCATATAGTCAATATCGATTCCTACAGCACTTTCAGTTATCTCTATTGTCAGAATCTCTCTTGGTATTTTTGCTTCATCTACCAGCTTCGTCAGTTCATCTACTATATCGCATATGTAAAAATCTGTCCTCGAAATATTGATCGACTGTTGCCCAATAAAGATTCCTTGCTCTTTCTGCATCTTAACCTTCTCTATTACCTTTTTGGCTACATATAGATCAAGTTTATAGATCAGTCTGGCGTCCTCAAGGATCGGAACAAAAACTGATGGCAAGATCATGCCATGTTTTGGGTCATCCCACCTTGCGAGGGCTTCTTCATCGCTTACTTTTCCATTAGCAGCACGGATCATAGGCTGGTAAAAAACCTTTATCCAGCCTTTTTCTAATGCTTTATCAAGATGCGTAACGATATATTCTTTTTCTTCTGATGCTTTAAGCATCTTTTCATCAAAATAACTGATACAGGAATAATAAATGTTTCTAACTGCATCGCAGGCCATTTTGGCTCTATCGCAGGCTATACTTGGAATAACTTTATCTTTGAAAGGTATATATACTCCTATCCTCATAGGAAGGCTCCTGCCTTCATTCAGTTCTTTTACATCATTCAGGAGATTCTCTAATTTCTTTTCCAGTCCCGTTACGCTGGTATATGCACAAAAATGATCCCCTGCAAACCTACCACAATTATGACGCCCAAAATTCTTTGCAAGCATTCTTCCACATTCTGTCAGGAGCTTGTCACCTTCGGCAAAGCTATATTTCTGATTAAAGCCTTTCATTCCGCAGAGATCAAAATACAACATACATGGCTGATCTCCCTCTCTTTGCATTTCCTTACTACCATGTGCAGCCAGCTCGAAGAAATAGCTCATGTTGGGGAGTCCTGTAAGAAAGTCATGGTTAAAATAATACAGCTGCGATCTCTCATGAACTGCTTTGGAAATAACGTCTGTATATGTGTCACTGCTGTCACTTTCAATATATGGCCCTTCATTAGCAAACCACGCATTTATCAGATCCACACCCTCTTCTTTATGGATCAGGACTGCATGGAATCTGAATACCATATACCTTCCACCTACATTCTTCCTGTACATGGTCTTGACTTCTTTTTCTATCATCAGACGCCTGTACATATCTGTCATCCTCTCCAGATCATCAGGATGACATCCGGTATGCACGTCCTTGTCAAATACCGCATAAGCCTCTTGCATATCAATAAAGCCAAAAAGTTCGCATAATCCCCTAGTAATTGCAATTGCCACCGTTTTAGAACCTACTCGCTGAAAAACACCAAATGGAATCAGACTGTTCTCTATTAAGTTTCTTTCCACATCACTATACTGATATCGGGTCATGATCACCTCTGCCATAGAAACATATATTCATCCCATTCATACTGCTTTGTAATAAAATGTTATCGTATTACCGTAGACCATTCAATTTTGGAATTATTAAAAAAATATAATATCTTTTGTACTTCTGCTATAGCTCTGAAGCCAACAAAGAAGCTACAATTGAACAAAAAAAACGGATGCCCTATCGGAGCATCCGTTTTCTGATCTTATAAAAAAATTATTTAAATACTATTTCTCTCTGAATCTGATAGCTGATAAAGAACAACATCGTATCCACTATTATCTTGATCACTGTATCATTTCCACCAGTAAGTCTATGGAACATTGTAACAAGGAAAGCACTCATAAGCACCTGGCAAACAGCAAGTGTTGCGTACTTAAAGCCACTTCTATGAAGCTCTGCCTTGGACTTAAATACAACCTTTTTGTTCATACCAAAGTTCCAGATAGCTGATATGATCCTGGCTGTAATAGTTGCAACCGAGATATAGATATCGCTTCCACCAAAGCTTCCCTTAATGAGCTTGACCATAAGTGTGAAAAGAGCTATGTCGATAAATGCTGAGGAAAGTGACGAAAAGATAAACTTTCCAAACTGGGCATAGATCTTAATAGAATCCTTAAGTGGATTAAAGTGTGAACTCTTATTTTCATCAATATATATGGTCTTGATTGGAACTTCTACGATAGGAATACCACGCTCTTTGCACAGGAGTATCTGCTGCATCTCATACTCATATCTTTCACCTTCTGCATTTACAAAGGTAGTTATAAGGTTCTGCGGAATAGCACGAAGTCCTGTCTGCGTATCGCTTAGCTTAATGCCACACAAAAGTCTCATGACCCATCTGGTGATGGTATTTCCAAGAAAGCTTCTAAGAGGCACTCCCTCTTCCTTGAATCTGCGACATCCAAATATTACTGAATCAGGATGAGCGATCATCTCTTCAGCGCATTTTAGTGTATCTTCTGTAGAGTGCTGTCCATCGCTATCTACAGTTATAACACCAGGAACTTCAGGGTAAGTGTTGCGAATATAGTTAAGGCCTGTCTTTATACCTCTTCCCTTACCCATGTTCACGCAGTGCCTTTGCACATCGCATCCGTATTCATTTTGAAGTTCATCAAAAAAATGTCTGTATTCCTCTGATGAGCCATCATCTACGCATACAATCGTATTAAATCCGGCTTCTTTAAGCTTTTTTACAAGCTCTATTATCTTGTTGTCCGGATTAAGACTTGGTATTAATATAGCCGCATCTGTCGGTCTTTTTGTCATATATATCCTTCCGCTAACCGACTACTTATCTTGACTTTTCATAGTCGTAACTTATAATAAATAGTGCATTTATGCATTATTCGGGGCATGGCTCAGCTTGGTAGAGCGCTGCGTTCGGGACGCAGAGGTCGCAGGTTCGAATCCTGTTGCCCCGATTTTTTTATTGTTCTTTTTCTTCTAAGGTAACTTCTTCAGCTGTTTCCTCAGTCTTCTCTTCAGTCTTGTCCTCTTCCGGATCTTTGTCTGTTAAGTCCTCAAGAAGAATTGTCATCATATCATCGTTGGTTGGATTCTCAAGTGTTGCTACTCTTCTAGCCTGATTAGTGATGATAGTCTCAAAGAGATTACGAACTTCTCTGGCATTTGCAAAGTTATCGATGTTCTCTAATTTCTTTGCAGTAATGAGAGCTCTGATCTGGTGCTTGATCTCCTCATCAACCTTGTAATCATACTTGTCACAGTTCATATAAAAGATCTTTTCAAGGTCATCAAGTTCATAGTCAGGAAACTCAATGTACTTGTTGAATCTGGACTTAAGACCTGGGTTACTGTCTATAAATTTCTTCATAGGCCCTGTGTATCCTGCTACGATAACAACAAAGTCATCTCTGTTATCTTCCATTGCCTTAAGGATCGTATCAATAGCTTCCTGCCCAAAGGCATCGTCTTTTTGAGCAAGTGAATAGGCTTCATCGATAAAAAGGACTCCACCCATGGCTTTTTTGATCTGCTCCTGAGTCTTGATGGCTGTCTGACCAACATAGCCTGCTACAAGTCCTGATCTGTCAACTTCTACAAGTTGCCCCTTAGAAAGAACTCCTATCTGCTTGTAGATCCTTGCGATGATTCTGGCAACTGTCGTCTTACCAGTTCCAGGATTACCTGTAAATACAAGGTGAAGTGATACAGGCACTGACTTAAGTCCCTGTTCTTTTCTTGCCTTCTGTACCTTTACGAAAGATGCAAGCTCTTTTACATCTGCCTTGATAGTAGAAAGACCAATGAGACCCTCAAGATCCTCCATAGGGTCTGTCTCAGGCTCCTTTTCTTTCTCTGGCTCATCATTAACAGCATTATCAGGAACCGGGCTTGATTTCAATATCTCTTTTGCCTCTGCAAGGGCATCCTGAGCGTTCTTTACCGCATCATCTGTCTTTTCTTTTTTGGTCACATCAGTGGTCTTGGGAGTGCTAGCAAAAAAATCGTTATACATGCTCCCCAAAAAATCTCTATCCATATTACCCCCAAATTGTAAATATGATAAAAGGCGGCATTTAACCATAAAGGTAATACCGCCTTGTAATACTTTCCTTATTAGTCGTTAAGGAACCATCCGCCTCTTGAAAGGAATGTTCTGTTTGTTACAAGTGCATTTACGTCCTGTCCGATTATCTCTGACGCCTTAGCCTTATATGTAGCAGCCTGTGCTGTTCCAAGGTACTTGTAGAAGTCATATGACATCTTCTTGGATCCATCGAGGTTCTTGAGACCCTGCGCGATATGGCTCTCCATCTCGTGAGCATCATCTGTCTCTCTAAAGAGGATGAAGCTTGTGATGTATGGATTGTTCTCTGCCATTGTATAAGCGTATGTGATTGAAGCTGCCTGTGCATCCTCACCAAAGCTTGATGTGTAGCCAATCTCTGAAAGTGCGATGTTTCTTACATTACCGTTTGGTCCAAGCATCTCTGCTCTGCACATATAGTCTGTAAGTATGTAAATGTTCTCCATTGTGATATATGGCGTTGCAAGTGTTGTATTTACATACTGTGACTGCTGCTTCCAAGCATATGGATCAAAGAGTGGTGCATTGTATGGGTGAACTGAAAGTGACCAATCTACGTTACCTTCACGGTTCATGTAGTAGTTGAATCTATCAAGATACTCTTTTGAAAGGAAGCATCCTGGGTTAGACTTTCTGTTCCACTCCTGGTCGAATGATGTATAAATTCTAGCATTAGCATTAACTGCCTTGATCTCGTTGTAGAAAATACGGAATGCCTTAACATACTCACTAACGTTGAGCTCGATGTTTGTTGAGTTCATGTAGTACCATTCTGTTCTGGCATTTACTTCGTTACCAACTACCCAGTTATCAACTGTTCCGTATGCTCCGCCTGAATATCTCTGAGCAAGGAATGCTGCAATAGCCTTGATGTGCTGTGTGCCGGCATCCTCGTCTGTGTTCATAGCGTAACCTGGGCAAACATGAGCATCTCTTGAAAGAGGATGGATAAGGTCTGCACCAGCTGCTGTCTTGTTATTGAGAACAGTCATTGTAAGCTGGAAATTATTGAGTGAGCACCAGCGAACAAATCCGTCATACTGTGCAAGTGCTGCTGTATTGAACTGATATGTTACGCCGTTATATGTGAACTCTGTTGTTGGCTGTGCTGGATCTGATGATGGTCCTACGATATCACCCATATAAAGGTTGTAAACCATCTGTGAAATTCCAAGATCCTTGAATGTAGCTGCATCAGCAGTGTTAGGAAGGATACCCTTCATACCGTGATCGTTACGAGCTACTGTCTTGGTTGCGATTGCTTCTGGGTTTGTGATGTAATGCTCATCACTTACCTGAACCATTGAACCACCGCTCTTAACTGCTACAAGGAACTTCTTGCTGAGGTTTGACTCAGCTGTGTAATGATTAAGTGGGAATGTAAATGTTGCATTAGAAGCTCTTTCTGTTGTTGCAACTACCTTTCCTACTGTTCCGTCCTGATATACTTCATCAGCATAGAGGTAATACTTTCCATCGTCTGATGATGGAAGTGAGCTAGCTGATACGTTAACTACTACGTTGTCACCTGAGATAGTACAAGAATTGATCTTAACAACTCTGCCTGCTGCCTCAGCAACTTCCCCTGCCCCATGATTTACTATGCTATAGCTGCCTGTTGCAGTTAATACTGTAACTGCTGTCAAAGCCGCCATAAAAATCTTTTTAAGTCTAATATTTCTTTTCACAACATCCCTCCATAAAATATGACTTACTCTCAATAATATACCCAATTAAGCGCATTTTATCAAGCTTTGACTATAGCCTCTGCAAATGCTTCCACTGCATCTTCATCGCTGGAATGAAGCGCACTCTTTATAGTCATCATATTTTCAAGTATTGTCACATTTTTTAGGTTTTGTAATTTTTCTGTCATAAGTTTTCCAGATGCTGGTGCCCAGGTTCCGTTCTGAGCAAGCGCAAATGTCCTGTTCTGGACGCCAAGGGCGATCATATCATTTAAAAAGCTCTCCATTGGAGGATATATGCCATTATTGTAAGTAGGGCACATGATTACTACCTTACTGCAGCGCCATACTTCGCTGATCAGATAGGATACATCTGTACCAGATACGTCATAGACCTTGATATTCTTATTTGTCTTTTCTCTTAGCTTGGAAGCCACTACCTCTGCCGCACTCTTTGTGTGTCCATAAAGACTTCCATAAACCAAGAATATAGAATCTTCTTCTGGCTGATATGTGCTCCACTTCTCATATTTATCAAGGAGCCACTTAATATTTTTTCTCCAAACTGGTCCATGAAGTGACAGGATCATCTGTATATCAAGGCCTGCTGCCTTTTTGAGAACAGCCTGAACCTGCATTCCGTATTTTCCAACGATGTTTGCATAGTATCTTCTTGAGGACTCCAGGAAATCTTTTTCGTAGTCATATTCATCTGCAAAGATTCCGCCATCAAGAGCTCCAAAGGTTCCAAATGCATCTGCAGCAAAAAGGCCCTTTGAAACATCGTCGTAGGCCATAAGTACTTCTGGCCAGTGAACCATAGGTGCCGCAATAAATCTAAAAGTATGCCTGCCTGTAGATAATGTATCTCCCTCTTTTACCTCTAACTTGTTAAAAGAAGCAGCTTCTGGGAAGAACTGTTCCATGATAGTAAAGGTCTTGGCGCTACCAACGACTGTCACTTCTGGAAAAAGACTTACTACAGTGCTGATAAGCGAGCAGTGATCCGGTTCCATATGAAGAACAACAAGGTAATCAAGCTTCCCTCCTGCAAGAGCTTCTTTTAAATTCTCAAGATACTGGTCAGATACAGTAATATCTGCAGTGTCAAACACCGCTTTTTTCTCATCGTCGATAAAATAACTGTTGTAGGATACACCCTCAGGAATAGGAAAGATGTTTTCAAACCTCTCTAGCCTTCTGTCGCTTCCTCCGATCCAATAAATATCTTCTGTCACTTTCTTAATATTGTTCACTGTCTTTCCCTCCGTCTTTTTATTTTTTGAATTCAAGGATCGTCTTTTCAACTACCTTGATATCAATTGGCTTGGTCACATGTGCATTCATTCCTGCATCAAAGGCATGCTGTACATCATCTGCATAGGCATTGGCAGTCATGGCAATGATAGGTATTCTCTGAGCCCAATCTGACTCAAGGCTTCTGATAGCTGCTGCAGCCTCGTAGCCATTCATTACTGGCATCTGAATATCCATAAGGATCATATCATAGTCCCCTTCTTTGGCTTCCTTGAACATGTCTACGACTTCCTGACCGTTGCAGCCTCTTGTTACAGTTGCTCCTTCCATGTCCATAAGCTCTATGAGAATGTCCGCGTTGATGTCATTATCTTCAGCGGCAAGGAACTTCATGCCCTGAAGAGGATTTGCTATTTCTTCCTTGTCTGTGCCACCAGCTCTGCTAGTTATATCTTCAAGGATCTGCTTAAGATTTGATACAAACAGTGGTTTTGGAACAATCTCGTTTGCGCCTGCTGCCTTTGCATCATCTTCTACTGCCGCAAAGTTCTCAGCCACTACGAATATCAGGCTGTTATTTCTTCTGTCCTTGGACCTGATCTCTCTGATGAGTTCTGCTGACGTCATATCGCTAAGTATATCATTTATTAGTATCAGATCTATGACCTTACCTGCGCTATTGCAGTTCTCTATGGCATGGATTGCTTCAAACCCGTTCTTGGTATCAATGATCTCTATATGATCAGCCTCAAATGCAGCCCTTAGCTGCTCTGTCTGTGCCCGGTTCTCTGTTACAAACATGACGCTACTGATTCCATGACCCTTCCAGAAATCTACGTCATCCTCATCAACAGCTTTGAGTCTAAGGTTAACAATGAAGGTACTTCCCTTTCCTTCTTCACTCTCAACTCTGATGGTTCCGCCCATGAGTTCTACAAGGCTCTTTGTGATAGCCATTCCAAGTCCTGTTCCCTGAATGCTCTTTGTGGCTCCTGTCTCCTCTCTTGAGAAGGCATCAAAGATCTTGTCGATATATTCAGCCTTCATTCCTATACCATTATCTTTGACAGTAAACTCCACATTTTGGAAGCCTTCTGAAGATGAAGGTGTTTCTTTTATGCGGAATTCGATCCTTCCGCCCTCTGGAGTATATTTGATGGCATTTCCAAGAATATTCATGAGTATCTCGTTAATTCTCTGCTTGTCACCCATGAACATGTCATGTTCCATCTCTTCTATATTTACGATGTATTCCTGCTCTTTTGCTTTTGCCTGGAAGCTGATAACCGAATTGATCTCCTCAAGCAAAAGACCTATTGCCATCTCCTTAATATCAAGAGTAGTTTTTCCACTCTCAATCTTACTCATATCAAGAACATCATTTAAAAGGCCCAGCAGATTGTGAGAAGCAAGGCTGATCTTATGCGTATACTCTTTTACCTTATCTGGATCATCCGCATGCTTATCAATGAGCAGATTGAATCCGGTAATAGCATTCATTGGTGTTCTAAAATCGTGAGACATATTTGCAAGGAAGCTTGTCTTTGCCTTATTAGCTGTCTCTGCGGCATTAAGCGCTTCCTGAAGCTGGTGATTTCTCTTTATTTCCTGGGTTCTGTCATAAAGAGCTATGGCCATTCGTTTGCCACCATCGTCATAGGTACATATTACGACGCCTCGGTA
The DNA here is from genome assembly GCF_900103635.1 of Butyrivibrio sp. INlla18. GTDB lineage: Bacteria > Bacillota > Clostridia > Lachnospirales > Lachnospiraceae > Butyrivibrio. Next base: position 61,627 of record NZ_FMXK01000016.1, on the reverse strand, counting down.
AAAGAGCTGTTCTCCAGTCTTTACGTTCTCAAATTTGATCTCTTCGAGGATGATGGCTTCGCCTGACTTGATGCTACTCATGATGATATTATCAAGCCTGTCATCTCCTTCAGCTTTCTGGGCAGTTGCTATGGATCTTATATCTTCTTTTAAAGTCTCCAAAGAAATTCCAAGAACCGCTTCAACATTGGATGTAATGAAGTTACATGAATAGTTTTCTACATTTACTACAGCCAGAATATCGTTGTTTCTTTCTACCACAAAATCAAAGAGCCATTCTCTATAATGAATATCACTTTCCTTAGCCAAAAGATCTGCTTTATTTCTGCGATTGATCTCTTCAACCATGTCATTTATCTTGATAGCCATGGCTTGCATGGAATCAGAAAGCTCACCAATCTCATCTTTACCTTCATCATTTATTCTGACATTTAGATTTCCTCTCTTGATCTCGTTTGCTGCATCATTGAGCCTTATGATTCTGTAGCTAAGTCTTCTAGAGAACAATGTCGCAATGACATAAGCGATTATAAAGATGACTCCAGCTATAACAATATCTGAGCTAAGAAGTGAGAATACATCCGCAACCATCTCATTTCTATCAACATAGTAGTACAGCTTCCAGCCATTTGAGATCTTATCTGATTCCAAAAGGAAATACTTATCACTGACTACAAAGCCTTCACTATCCTTCTTAAGATTGCCATTTCTTATTTCTTGAAGGATCATCTCATCTAGCTTTTCATCCTTTAGCTTTTTCTGGCTTACGATATTTCCTTCTTCATCGATCAGCAAAATTCCATTATTGAGATAGCTGGACTGATTGATGATACCAAAGAAACTATCCTTATCAATCTTGAGGGTCGCCATTCCAATTAGTTTGGACGAAGTGTTTACATCTAAAAGAGCTTTGATAATATAGATCTCTCCATCTTCATTGGTCATCCATATTGTGTCGTATTCTTTGCTGCATCTTTCATACCATTTCTGGATAGTCTCATCCGTTGGCTTACTGATAAACTCACCAATATGGCTTTGTTCCAAGCACTCTGAGTAAAGCTTAATATTCTCTATATTTGAGTCACTACCAATGAAATACCAGATAAGTGGCTCTATGTTTTCTGACATTTCCTGTGTGATTGAAAATGGATCCTCTGTTGCATGTTCTATCTTGTATCTAAGTGCTTCTTCATAGGAAAAGAACTTAAGCACATCGCTTTCTCTTTTTGCATTATTATCAAGACCATTGGAAATAACGTTGACACCGCCCTGAATAGTCACCTTAGTTTGGGCAATCAGATTGTTTCTAGCTAATATATATGAATATAGTCCCAGAATAACGATAGGTATTACGATAAGAACCAGAAATACCATTCTTAGCTGTGTTTTGATCTTAATATTATCTAACCTTGCAAGTTTCCGATTTCCCATTTATTACCCTCACCACAAAGTTATTTTTCCTTCAGCAACTTTTTTACCTTTATATCAACCTGCATAAGCGCCATGTTTGTTGTCTCTTTTCCAAGTAACACCTTTTGCAGCTCTTTTCCAAGGATCATGTTGATATTGTCGCAGTCTTCTCCCCAGCTGTAATAAGGCATAAACAAGCCTTTATGTTTAAGGGCCTGTTCTATTCCATCAAATGTGTCAGGATTTGCTATAGTTAGTCCCTTTAAATAGCTCATGCTTCCAACTCGGTCATTCCATAATTCTCTCTGTCCTTCAGCACAAGCAAGGCTTGTCACTATTTCTTTTGATAATTGTCTATGATCACCGTAAGTGTTTACTGCAAATCCGCAGTCACATCCCCCTATCAGGATTGGCGTTCCATCTGCTGTTCCACAAAATGGCATTGTTCCTAGCGAAATATCAGGATTTGCAACCTTTATCCTGTTATAATCTTCAGGACCCCCCGTTAATATAAATGTTTCTTCATTTGCAAATTCCTGTATGGCTGCCTTCTGGTCCATGGTGTACATTTCAGGTCTAAAGATCTCATATGTGATGAGTTTTTCCCAATCTGACAAATAAGGATACAGATCGTTATAGAATGATGCTCTTCCGTACCCTAACCTTTCACCAAAATGGCTTCCTTCTTCTGTGCCAAAATAAGATGCCTGTAAAAAAGCCTGAGCACTTTCTGAGATATTGGCGTAATCCTTAAGCGCCGCAGAATTCACCTTCATTCCAAGAGTTTCTCTTATATATACTGCATTTTCCAGAAACTCATCATAGTTTTTTGGTACCTTTAATCCGTATTTTTCAAAAAGTCCTTTGTTATAATATAAACACTTATAACCACTGGTATTTGGTACCGCATAAATTTCATTTCCATATGAAAAAGCTTCTCTACTATACCTATTAAACCCTTGCGTTATGTCCGTAAGAGGTATGATGTATCTGGTCAGAGCATGCTTTCTTGCCATACCCTGATCAACATATAAAATGTCTGGTGCTTCTCTATAGGATAATTGCGAATCGATTATTGATTCATAATGATTTTTATCTATATATGTAAATTCAAATGTGACATCTGGAAATGTTCTGGTTAGATATGATCTTAGATTTCCTAAATATTCTTCCTGATACCAGGTAGCGATTCGAATTGTTATCTTACCGTTTTCTACCTGCTTAGGCTTAGAATTGTCTGATGGAGACTCAAATGCTGCTTCTTTATCGCCTGTTTCTGGTAAAGCTCCCAAAGACGCAATACTAGTAGGCTTCGGACACACTGATCCGCAGCCAGCCAGCATGCAAATGATAAATGCAAATTGCAAAATAATACTTACAAAGGTTTTCTTCAGCTTGTGGCTCTTCATAATTCCCTCGTAATACTACTTGTTTGCGTTATCTAAGCAAGATTGTCTGTACTTCTCCGATGTAAAGTACGTGATAGTCTCCTGCATCATAGAAGTCTTGTTTGATTGATTCGTCAACAATACCCGCTTCATCGAACTCTCTTGAGTAAATTACCTTGCATGTTATTATCTCTCTAGCTTCGTCTACAAAAGGTATTCCCTCGTAATAATTAACATTCAATCTGGCAGCGGCAATCTTGTCCTCGTCTCTTCCAGATACTGAATGTATATACTTCATGGCACCACGATACTTTTCCTGATTCATGAAGCTTACTGAAAATTCCCCCGACGCATCGATGAGTTCTCTTGTATATCTGCTCTTTCTGGCAAATATAAAAACAACTCTCTTGTTCCAGATATATCCTACACCGCCCCATCTAGCAGCCATCATGTTGACCTTTGAGCCATCAGCTACCGTAACAAGTATTGTTTCCCCGACAAACTTGTATGGGCCAGTTTCGATATCTTCTGGGTTTACTGGTTGAAAAACATGCAATTCACTCATATGGACCTCCTTAAAAGTCGCGTATTTTGTCCTCGTCTGTTAATCCAGTATTTTCGATATTAATTATCGTTACGCCGTAACTAAAATCGTCGCTCACTTTAATAGTAACATGGTCTCCCACTTTATGTCCAAGTAATTGTTTTCCAAGCGGAGACTCGATACTGATGAGTCCTTTCAAAGAATTCTGACGCATTGTTGTAACGATTTTATACGTTTCTTCGCTATTGTCCTCATCTAATTTTACTACTACTGTTTTATTCATGCCAACCTGATCTTCTTTGGTGTCGTCATCAATAACTGTAGCTGTTTTTATCATCCTCTCCAAAAACCTGATCCTGCTCTCGTTCTGGTTTTTGGCCTTCTTGGCAGCGTAATACTCGAAGTTTTCTGATAGGTCACCCTGAGCCCTTGCTTCTTTGACATGTTCAAGAAGCTCTTTTCTGACAACCACCTTGCGGTGCTCTATCTCTGCCTCCATGTCCTGAATATCTTTTCTTGTTAACTCGTTATGCATAAAACTAGCCCCCTACCTAAATAATAGAAAAAAGGCGAAGCCTGTTGGCTTCGCCTTTCAGAATAGCTGTTATCAAGCCTTTCCAACTGATCCGAAGAGTTCCATCTTTTCCTTAACTGTAGCCTTGATAGCTTCAGCACCAGGAGCAAGAAGTTTACGAGGATCAAATCCCTTACCTTCAAGATCCTTACCAGCCTCAACATACTTACGTGTTGCATCAGCGAATGAAAGCTGGCACTCTGTATTAACGTTGATCTTAGAAACGCCAAGTGTGATAGCCTTCTTGATCATATCTGCTGGGATACCTGTACCGCCGTGAAGAACGAGAGGCATAACACCTGTCTTCTGCTGGATAGCATCAAGAACGTCGAATCTAAGTCCTGGCCATCCTTCTGGATACTTACCATGGATGTTACCGATACCAGCTGCAAGCATATCTACGCCAAGATCAGCGATTCTCTTGCACTCGTCTGGATCAGCACACTCGCCCATTCCTACTACGCCGTCTTCTTCACCACCGATTGAACCAACTTCAGCCTCGATTGAAAGACCAAGCTGGTGAGCAACGTGTACAAGCTCCTGAGTCTTAGCAACGTTCTCTTCGATATCGTAGTGTGATCCATCAAACATGATTGATGTGAATCCAGCCTTGATGCACTTATAGCATCCTTCGTATGTACCATGATCAAGGTGAAGAGCAACAGGAACTGTGATTCCAAGGCTCTCGTCCATAGCCTTAACCATAGCTGCAACAGTTGTGAAGCCTGTCATGTATTTACCAGCACCCTCAGAAACACCGAGAATAACAGGAGACTTAAGCTCTTCTGCTGTTAAAAGAACTGATTTTGTCCACTCCAGGTTGTTGATGTTGAACTGGCCTACTGCATAGTGGCCTTCTTTTGCTTTTACAAGCATGTCTTTTGCGGATACTAACATTTGTTTATCTCCCTTGTTTATGTTTTATTAACAGTTAAGAACATTATATACTTGTTGCTCAAAAAAATAAAGTTAAAGTGTTAACAATCAGCCAAAGTTTAGGAAGTTATCAGACCAAAATTCTTCTGATGTTATCGGAACATGACTGTCATATCTGAAAATCATTCCCGACAATCTTGAAAGAGTCACGGTCAGTATGCCATCTTTAACTCTGCTATTTGAAAGTTCAGTAGTGTAGCCCTTTCCATCGGTTAGAATAACCTCTTTTAACACTGCATCTTTAGGAATTCCAATTGATGAAACGTCTATCTCTTTTGTTATCTCAAATTCATTGTTATTGATAACTACTACAGATGCTGCTGTTCTATTGAACCTTCCGTAGGCAATAAAGTTATTGTCTGCGGCTAGTTCTCTGATGGAGCCTGTCTTGAACTCCCTGTATTTTTTGTGTATCTTAATGAGCTCTTTGTGGTAAGAGAGCATCTCCTTATCCTCGTTGCCCCAAGGATATGTACGTCTGTTATCAGGATCTGTAAATCCACAAACGCCCGCTTCGTCACCATAGTATATCGTTGGTGCTCCAGGCCATGTCATCTGTATCATGACTGCTTCTCTCATTACAGGCTTCTTGATACCTGTTTCTGCAGATGCTGGCATAAGTGTATCGCATCGTCCAACCTTCTGGCTTGTCCTTGTGAGGAATCTGGAATGATCATGGTTAGAGAGCTCATTCATTGCTGTATACAAAGATGGCATGCTGAAGTTCTCTCCGCCTGCGTATAACATGGTATCAAAAAACTCTCTGGCGTTACCAACTTTTATAGGCTTAAACTCATCGCTGTGCTTCTCCATACCGGTAAGGAACCAGGTTACAGGCTCCATGAATGCGTCATAGTTCATGACTGTATCCCATTCATCGCCCTGAAGCCATTCCTTGGCTGGTCCATAGTGCTCAGCTAAGATGATCGCATTTGGATTAGCTTTTTTGACTTCTTCTCTAAATCTCTTAAAGAATTTGTGGTTATACTCTGGAGAGTGTCCAATATCTGCTGCCACATCAAGGCGCCAGCCGTCGGCGTTATATGGCTCAGAAACCCATTTTCTGGCAACTCCGAAAATATACTCTTCAAGGTCTTTTGAACCTTCATAGTTAAGCTTAGGAAGAGTATCATATCCCCACCATCCGTCATAACTATTGTTATATGGCCATGAATCATCCTTAAATGAGAAATAATCGTGATAAGGACTATCCTGGGCTATGTACGCACCTTTTTTAAAGTCCTTGCTGTTTTCATATATTCTCTCTTTATCAAGCCACTTATTAAATGATCCGCAGTGGTTAAATACACCATCAAGAATAACCTTAATACCACGTTTATGTGCTTCGCTTACAAGCTTTGCAAAGAGCTTGTCACTAGCTTCTAAATTCTTAGCACTGGTAACCCTTTTGATATGCCTTGTAGCATGTGTGTTGTCGCTGTCTCCATTTTTGAGAAGGTTTCCACCATCTTCAATGATTACTCCAAAGTGTGGATCTATGTGATCATAGTCCTGAGTATCATATTTGTGACATGAAGGAGAAACAAAGATTGGATTAAAGTAAATAACTTCTATTCCTAAATCCTTGAGATAATCCAGCTTATCAATAACTCCTTGCAGATCACCGCCATAGAATTCATTGAAATCCCTCTTTGGATCAGGATACTGACTCCACTCTGTTATCTGCTTGGCTAAGCTTCCGTTATAGAAATACTCTCCTGAAAGGACATCGTTGCTAGTATCTCCGTTGTTGAATCTCTCAACAAAGATCTGATACATTACAGCACCTTTAGCCCAGTTAGGAGTGGAAAAACCTGGAAAGATCTTAAAGCACATGCTGTCGCTTATATCCTTGACAGCACCTCTTTTGTCGTAGAAATACACAGAACCATCTGTCCCTTTTACTTCAAAGTAGTAGCTCTGTGGCACTGCTCCAACACTAAAGGACGCATCATAATAATCAAACAATCCTTCCTGCTCAGAAAGATTCATTGAATGTCTCTCGCCGCCGAATACAAGTGTTACTTCACTTGCATCGCCACTTTTACATCTGAAACGAAAGTCTGTGATTCTGTTTTTATCAGGCTCTGTTGGCCTTAAGTAATCCATGGTCATGTCATGGAAAAGATATCTTGTGTCCATAAATCCCCTATAATGCAAAAAAGACAGCGGAAGCTGTCTTTTTTAGAGAAGGTATTTCTTTCTTATGGGGTATAGCAAAAAACTATATAATGTATTGGGGGGGTTACGCATATTATACTAACATCCACCCAAACCCGCGTAAAGACTAATACTTCACAAATATGTCAAAAACAGCTTCTCATTTTTGTGCACGTTGCACAATTATATTTCTAATTGAAATTCTTCAGAAATAGTTTTTCCTTCGAATAATTCTTCGAATTCTTTTCTGCCAATCTTTTCTTTTTCTACTAAGAGCTTTGAGCTACTATGGAGAACATCTTCATACTGGAGGATGATCTCTTTTGCCTTAGCATAGCACTTATCGATGATGGCCTTAACTTCCTTATCGATCTCGCCAGCTATGAGCTCACTATGATTCTTCTTGTGAGAAATATCGTATCCGATAAATACGTCCTCTTCATTGTCATCATAATTGATAACTCCGATATTTGAAGACATACCATACTTGGTAACCATGCTTCTGGCTTCCTGAGTAGCTTTTCTGATATCACTTGATGCTCCTGTTGTGATATCGCCAAAGATGATCTCCTCAGCTATTCTACCGCCGAGAGATACCATGATCTCCTCAAGCATACGATTTCTTGAAAGGAACATATCATCCTTGTCAGGAAGTGGCATAGTGTAGCCTGCTGCCCCAAGTCCTGTAGGAATAACAGAAATAGTGTGAACAGGTCCCACATCTGGAAGCACATGCATAAGAATAGCATGTCCCGTCTCGTGGTAAGCTGTGATCTTCTTTTCCTTATCAGAAACGATCTTACTATGTTTTTCAGTACCGATACCAATCTTGGTAAAAGAACTGTTTATATCACTCTGAGTAATGAATGCTCTATTGCTTGTGGCCGCAAGGATTGCCGATTCATTTAAGAGATTCTCAAGATCAGCACCTGTAAATCCTGCCGTAGTCTGAGCAACCGTCTTGAGATCAACATCATCTGCAAGAGGCTTATTACGAGCATGAACCTTGAGGATTGCTTCTCTCTCACCAATATCAGGTTTTGTTACGGTTATCTTTCTATCGAAACGTCCTGGACGCAGGATAGCTGGATCAAGAATATCTACTCTGTTAGTAGCTGCCATAACGATGATGCCTTCATTTACACCAAAGCCATCCATCTCTACAAGCATCTGGTTAAGAGTCTGCTCTCTCTCATCGTGTCCACCGCCCATACCTGTGCCACGGCGTCTTGCTACTGCATCGATCTCATCGATAAATATGATACAAGGAGCGTTCTTTTTGGCTTCTGCAAAGAGGTCTCTTACTCTTGATGCACCAACACCAACGAACATCTCCACGAAATCTGAACCTGAAATGATAAAGAATGGAACGCCAGCCTCACCAGCGACTGCTCTTGCAAGAAGTGTCTTACCTGTACCAGGTGCACCCTCTAAGAGTACGCCCTTAGGAATTCTTGCCCCAACTTTGGTGAACTTCACTGGATCTTTCAAAAACTCGATGATCTCTGAAAGCTGCTCTTTTTCTTCTTTGAGTCCTGCTACATCTTCAAGTCTGAGCTTGTTGTCCTCACTTGTAGACATCCTTGCTCTACTCTTACCAAAATTCATCATACGGTTATTGCCCGAACCTGAGGCCTGCATATTGGTAAACATAGTGAATATGAATACCATTACTACAAGACCTACGATTACAGGAATAATACCTGTGATGAGAATATTGTCTGATGGAACATCCTCAACTTCATGTTTGATCCCATTGTCAGTCAAAAGCTGCTCAATGACTGTAACATCTGTCGTATAGAATGTTACTTCTTCGGTTCCGTCATTGAAATTGACTTTAACTGCTCCTGTTGGAGTCTCGGCATTTGGCATGATAGTTGCATATGCAACTTTGCCAGCCTTTATATCTTCTGCAAAAGAAGTTGTAGAATAGGCTCCTGAATTATTAGAGATAAATCCCTTACCATATTCAATAAATACTACTAAGAGAAGTAAAACTACTACAAATGCAAAAATCGAGTTATAGCCTTTTGAACGATTCAATTAGTTTTCCCCCTTTATGAGTAGTTAATTAAACTCAACAACTCCGATATATGGAAGATTACGGTATCTCTGATCATAGTCAAGTCCATATCCAACTACGAACTCATCAGGAATCTCAAATCCTGTGTAATCAACCTTAACGTCTGTTACTCTGCGCTCAGGCTTGTCAAGAAGTGTGCAAAGCTTAATGCTTGCTGGTCCTCTATCGCCAAGCATCTTAAGAAGATATGAAAGTGTTCTTCCTGAATCTACGATATCCTCAACTACAATAACATGTCTGTCTTTAAGAGGTTCATCAAGGTCTTTAACGATCTTAACTACACCGCTTGATTTTGTTGAGCTTCCATAACTAGAAGCTGACATGAAATCCATTGTTACAGGGATTGTGATTCTCTTTGCGAGTTCGCACATAAAGAATACTCCACCCTTCAATACGCATACCAGGTGAACTGTCTCTCCCTGATAATCTCTACTAATAGCTTCTCCAAGCTCCTTAATACGCTTGTCAACTTCCTCTTCTGTGAGAAGTACACGAACTGATTCAGCCAATTTCTTAATCTCCTTTACTAATTGTTATAGCCAATATTTTCTGGGTTTTTTTGCAAATTTTAAAAGAACTGCTCATTCTATATCCGGGAATCCATAATACATGGTTCCCTTCTGCAAGAACATAGATATTATCCCTGCAAGATGCAGGAATCTTCTCATCTGTCATGAATTTGGACAGTTTTTTCTTGTGACTTGATTCGCCCTGTTCAATATAGATAAAGTCTTCCGGCTCCCTATATCTAAAAATGACTTCTTGTATTCTATCACAATCAAACCATTTAGTATATGTATCACTTGGAATAAGCATCTTTTCATTATATGAAATCACTTTTACATTTGCCATGCCAAGCTCCCCAAGGTCAAATACATATTCACTGCCTGGTTCTAGATTGCTCATCTTATAAATTTTCTGCTCTTTTGAAGGCTCTGCAGATACTTCTTTTTTGAAAAAGAGCTTATCATAGGCCCTTTCAATCTTGATTCCATAAGGAAGGTTGAGACTAGCACTGCCATCAGTGCTCTCCATGAGATTCATGATCATATCCACATGAGTTGATGTAATATCTTTTCTTCCTGGAACTATGAGCTCAAAACACTTAAGGATCACGTATCGCCTGATGATCTCCGGCTCTTTACTCAATATATCCTGATCGATCCTGATCTCTTTTGCAGTGTCTATGCAGCACTTATCAAAAACTCTGCCTGCCTGCTCTTTGATATAGTCATAAGCCTGACCGATTTCTCTGCTGGCTCTTACTATGTGATCTACTGCCGCACTGTTTACCTCGCCTTGAACAAAAGGAAGGACTACATTTCTAAGCTTATTTCTGGTGTGATCATTTTCCTGATTTGTTGCATCAGTGCAGTAGCCAAGGCCTTTTTCCTCAAGATAAGCCTCTATCTCTGCTCTTGACACGCACAAAAGGGGTCTGATGATGTTATCTCTGACAGGTCTTATACCACTTCCGCCCCTGATACCTGTTCCTCTGAACAGATTCAAAAGAAACGTCTCTGCCGCATCGTTCTGATGATGAGCAACTGCGATCTTATCTATCTTTTTGTCCTTAACAAGCTCTGAAAAAACGTTATATCTTACTACTCTTCCAGCCTCTTCCTCAGTAAGGTGCATCTTTTTACTATATTCAGGAACATCCTCTTCAAAAAGATAAAATGGAATATTCCTTTTTTCACAATACTCTTTGGAAAAAGCTGCATCTTCTCCAGCTTCCGGTCTGATCATGTGATTGACATGAGCCGCAAAAATGCTGATCCCAAGGATATCTCTTAGTTCATACAAAGCTGTCACAAGAGCCATGGAATCTGCCCCACCTGATAATCCCACAAGGACAGACTCTCCCTCTTTTATCATGTGGTTATCCCTTATGAAGTTTAAGACCTTACTCTCAAATGCGTTCATGTGCGTATTCCATCAAAAACAAATTAAAGCGCAGACTCAAATCTTGATGTCTGCGCTATTAACTACTTATCCTCGTTTTTAAAGATAATCTCTCCTGGATAAACAAGTCCAAGTTTCTCTCTTGCTGTATCCTCTATATACTTACGCGTCTGTGTGTATCTCTCGAACTCAGCGATCTCTTCTGTTCTAGCCATCTCCTGCTCGATCTGCTGCTGAAGAGCTGCCTCTTTAGTCTCATAATCCTTGGCTTTCTTCATAAGTCCTACACTCTTGATAGAAACTACTGTTACAAGAATGAGTACTACAAAGCTAGCCCAGATAATGCCTGCTCTGTTCTGAGAACGACGCCTCTTATAGCGTGCTCTTGTTGCCATTATGTACCCCACTCATTTTCATAGAATGTTTGTTTAATTACATTTTAATACATGCAATAAAAAGCTGTCAAATATAGCGATACAGGTTAGTCACATCTTCTTTGTGAACTGTTTCCTGAACATCTAGCACTTCAACATTTACATCCTTATTGCCGAAGCCTATTGTGATCTTGTCACCTACCTTAACATCAGTAGATGCCTTGGCTGGTTTACCGTTGATCTGAACTCTTCCAGCATCGCAAGCTTCATTGGCCACTGTGCGACGCTTGATAAGCCTTGTTACCTTTAAATATTTATCTAGTCTCATTTAATCTTCTCCTGACGCCGTACTTGCGGCATCTCCTGCCTTTTCTGATTCTTTTGTTGTCTTGCCTGTTCCTGCAGCAGTACTTCCTTCTGTTCCAGCACTATGTTCCTTGCTGCTGGCTTTATCAGATGCTTCTGCCGTAGAACTTTCTGATGAAGCTTCTGTCGATGCCTCTTTTGAAGCTCCAGTTGAAGCTTCTGATGAAGCCTCTGTACTAGCATTTCCGCTAGAGGTATTGCCATTATTACTTGATGAGATATTTCCAGAAGAACTTGACTGTTCTTCGATCTTAACAAGATCTGGGAACTCATACTTAACGTTATCTTCTTCTTTGTCAATCTTGACCCTATAACTCTTGGTCTGATAACCGTCCTGCTTGAGGATTATCTCGTGGTTACCTGAGATCTTTGGAACGCTGGTAGGAACTACTCCTATGTAACTTCCATCAAAATAAACTTCTGCGCCGTATGGCTCATCAAAGTATATGTAATAGCCCTTTATTACTTTACTAACACTTGAGGAATCGGAACTGTTGCTACTAACTGTTGATGCAACAGATGCAGCACTTTTTTTGCTGCTGGCAACATCTCCATGACTTGTGCCCATGCTGGTCTTGCTGGTGCTATTGTCTACTGAACCAGAACTTGTAGAAAGAGAATTTGTCGACGCTTCGCTTCCATCATCCTCTTTTTCCAGTTCTATATTTACTACAGACTTTGCTGTTCCAACCTTTAAATATCTGTTCTGAGTAATGTATCCGTCAGCCATGATCTTGAGGTTATGATAACCATACTTAACAGACTGAGGGATTCCTGTAAGAACCTTTTCTCCATCCACAAAAACTTCTGCAGATTCAGGTACGATCTGAAATGTAACAAGGCCCTCTTTTGGCTTGTTGATCGTGATCTCGCTTGTATCTACAACAGTTTCCTGATTTCTTGAAATGCTGACTTCTGATTTGTAATTTGCACCATTTCCAAGGATCTGAAGATTATAGTCTCCTTCTGGAGCACTAAGTAGCATGTTTGGAGAGATCTTGTAGATCACTTCATTATCAAGCTCTATCCAAGCCCCTACTAGGCTCTGATCTTCTACTATATCGGATGAAAGACTTACATATCCATGTCCACTTGTAACTACAACACTATAGATTTCTTTGTCTATACCACAGACCTTGATCTTGTCTGTTGCAAGGATATTGTCAGCAAGGGCAAGCTCTCCATCTGCTATGATAAGAGTTCTGGCGTCCATCTTGTAAGATTCGCCCTTAACTCTTGCTGTTCCGTCTCCGCGAACTAGGTCATGGTCTCTTGTGCTGTCTATTGTCCAAGCTTGTGCTGAAACATTGAGCGATGTGATATGCTTGGTACTCTTTAGGAACTTAACATCTACTATCTCACCTACTTCTAATAAGCTAGGAGAAAGAACTGTTCCTCTCACATCGTACATCATGCTGGTATTGTCATAGCTAAGAGTATAAGTCTTGCCTGTCGCATGATTCCTAAAACGTATCAGCTTCTGCTCTGTGTCGATAGCTCTGATGGCGGCTGTATCAGCTGAATCATATTTATCGATCATTGATATTGATATCTTGTTGTCGCTGTCACTACTTGCATAAACAGTAGTGTTGGAAGTAGCCATTACCATAGCTGCTGCCATGATCACAGATATAGATTTTTTCAAGCATTTACCAAAGCTTTTCATGATTCACCCCTCATTTATCTGATCCATCAAGAATGTCTTCTTTAGGCGCTCCGGCTCTAACAAATATTCCTTGCTGTTATGTTCAGGATTATCTAGAACATCATCAAGCATGGCGCTTAGTATCTCACCTATCTTTTTGCCTGGCGTTACACCAAGACTGATGAGATCTTTACCATTAACAGCAAGATCCTTTAAAGTTACACAATCCTTTTTGGCAAGGATCTCTTCATACAGCTTTTTAGTATCCTCTATCAGCTGAAGTTTTTCCTCACGATAGTACATACTCTGTGCCATAGTATCGGCATATCTGACTTCCATAAGATATGGAAATTCATCGACACCTACCCTGTTCATTGCTCTGCGAACAGCCTTTGGAGTTGCAGGGAAACGGTCATCATGATATCTGATAAGATTGCATGCTCTGTCCATGGTGTCTCTGTCGAATTTGAGTCTTCTAAATATAGAATGAGCCATCTGAACGCCAAGTTCACTATGACCTTTAAAATGGCACACTCCGTCGTCATCTACAGTAATTGTAGCAGGTTTTGCGATATCATGCATCAGCATCGTAAGTCTCAAAACCTTATCTGCTCTGATATTCTCCATTGAACTAATGATGTGATCACCCACATTGTACATGTGATGTGGATTATTTTGTGCTGTTTCCATACATTTATCAAATTCAGGAAGGATCACTTTAGTCACACCAAGTTCATAGGCTGTCTTTAGCTTTTCTGGATGATCAGAGGTAACAAGCTTAACAAGCTCAGTCTGTATTCTCTCAGCACTTATCTTACTAAGATTTTGCGCCAGCTCTTTTACCGCCTCTTTAGTGCTTTCTTCTATTTCATAATCAAGCTGAGCTGAGAATCTAACTGCTCTCATGATCCTAAGAGCATCCTCAGAGAATCTCTCCTTTGGATTACCTACGCATCTGATCACTTTGCTCTCAATATCATCAAGGCCGCCAAATCTATCTATGAGACCTTCCTCTTCATTGTAGGCCATAGCATTTATTGTAAAATCTCTGCGTTTCATGTCTTCTGTGAGATTTTTTGTAAAAGTTACTTCGCTTGGATGCCTACTATCCTCGTACTTGCCATCAATTCGGTAGGTTGTTACTTCATAGCCTTCTTTGCCTATCATTATAGTAACGGTACCATGCTCTATTCCAGTATCAATAGTTCTTTTAAAGAGCTTTTTGGTCTCTTCTGGAAGTGCATTTGTTGTGATGTCCCAGTCCTGAGGCTCCCTTCCCAGAACACAGTCCCTGACGCATCCGCCAACAACATATGCCTCAAAACCTGCACTATGCATGGTATCCAGTATAGTTTTTACATTCTCTGGTAATTTAATCTTCATATCATCATCATATCCTAAACACATATTATTGTGAACAATTCGCTGGGATTTTTCTTTTTTTCGATATATACTAGTAGCATGGAGTACAAAATCAATCGTAAAATCGTAGTGGCGCTAATTTCACTGCTACTTGTAGCTGGGGTAATCTTTCTAACTACATTTTTTCACATAGCCCCTACCCCAAGCGCCCCGATCATCAACTTAGATGATTGGGAAATTTCATTAAATGGAACTGTTCTTCCTGCACGGAGCCTAAAGGATGCCAATACCGGTATCATCGATGACTCTGATGTTGTTATGCTCTCTACTACTGTCCCAGAGTTAAATTATATCGAACCTTCTATTTACTTCCGCTCAGTTCATGCAATTACAGAAATCTTCATCGACGATGACCTCATCTACACAACTCGCGACGACGATTCAGAGAAAAGCAAATTTTCTATTCCTAAATTTTTTAATAATGCTCCATTAAGCCGCTCATACGCAGGCAAAAAACTTACGATCACAATTTCCGGAAGTAAAGAGCTCCCTTCTTCCGGACTTTCAAATGTTTATATTGGAGAACGTCAAGACCTATTTTTCCATAACTTATACACCATGGGAGTTTACTTCTTAGCCGGAGTATTCTTTTCTTTCCTTGGTTTTCTTTTAATGATTCTCTCTCCTTATCTGATCATTTATCACGACAATGACTTAAGACTCTTTTTCAGTGGTCTTATCTCCATGCTACTTGGAACCTACATCCTTGCTTATTATGGTATTTTAGGCCTTATAGTCGGTGATTCATATATCAATTCCATCGCTGAATATGCCGCATTATACAACATTCCAACAGCTATCCTTGGATATCTTGCTTCACTTTTTTCCGGCAAGAAGAAAAAAGTATTCTTAAGCTTATTTGTTCTGGATGTGGTTTTGTTTGTTTCTTCGATCATACTCCACTTTACTGGGCTGTTCCCATTCTCAATGTTTTCTATGATCCTACATGTTGCAGCCAATTCAGAAGCCGTTATTGCCTTTGCTCTTATAATCCATGAACAGTTAAGCCATAGACATTCAAAGGAAAGACGAGTGTCTCCATCAGATTCCATCTTCCTTATTGGTCTTATTGTATTCATCGTACTTGCTATATCCGATATCTTTCTATTTAACTATAACAAGTACTTTAAATCAGCCGGAGAAGCCAATACAGACCTGATCGGATTTACTATCGGTTCATTTGTTTTCGTTTGCTGTCTCTTAGTAAGCTATCTTTATTACAACGTATATAGCAATAATTTTGCATCTATGCAAAGTCACATCAAGAGTCTTGCATATACCGATGCTCTCACAGGTCTGGCCAACAGAGCCCGCTGCGAGCAGGTTATGAACATGCTTTCAGAAGAAAGAAACATCTATACCTTGATCAGTTTTGACCTTAACAGGTTAAAACACGTAAACGACACCCTTGGTCATCACGAGGGAGATCGCCTTTTGACTGGCTTTTCAACTATTCTTTCTGAATGCTTCTGGGATGCTAATCTTATCGGCAGAATGGGTGGCGACGAATTCATAGTAATCCTCATTGAAGAACACTCTCTTAACTGCACAAAGCGAATCCACGAGCTTTATTCAATTCTCGATGAATGGAATCGTAAAGAGCAGGCCTTCAAGTATAGTGTTTCTTATGGTTATGCCTACAGTTATGAAGTTCCTAGTGGTTCAGCAAAAGAAGTTTATATGCTTGCAGATTCTAGAATGTATGAAATGAAGAGAGAACACCATGGCAATGAAAAGGAGGATAGCAGACATGCATAAGATCACATCATTCCTCAGCCTTGCCCTAGTCATGATCACGATAGTCCTTGTGTCTCTAGTGCACATTTTCTTTTTCAATCCGCAATTTGCTTTTATGACATTAGATCGCGGCTGGATCGTTACTTATCGCAATGAAAAATATTTAAATACCAATCTTGAAACCCTAAGCTCACAGATAGGCTACACTTTCACAAAAGGTGATGTAGTAACACTTAATTACAACAGACCAATAGAAAAGATAAACGAGCCTTTCCCATATCTGATGTTCAAAACTCAGCACTGCGCCTACGAAGTTTTCCTCGACGGCGACCGTATTGCTTCTGCTGATACGAATGCCCGAACCGATAACTCTTTTGTTGGTATAGGCTATAACTTGATACCACTTGGCTCTGATTATGTAGGAAAAAAGCTTTCTATAAAACTCTACGTTACTGAAAATGGAACAAGAACTGATCTTGTAAGCCCTAAACTCGGAAACTTCGATGACCTTTTACGATACCTAGCTCACTCAGTGATGTTCCCTTATCTCACTAGCATTTTCCTTATCGTATTTGGAATCGTATTTTTTGTTATCTCCCTTTTGTTCTACCTTCGAACATCAGGCGTATTTCCGCAGCTTATCAGTTCCATCATCTGCATTTTGCTAGGATTATGGATGATCACTGCTTTTGACGTATCAATCTTTTTCATGAATAAGACCATAAGCACAACCGTTGAATATACTGCAATGTATCTTCTTGTTCCTTCAATATATCTGCTTGTTCAGCAGTTACATAAACGGTTAGACAGCTTCCCTATCTTATTACTTGGAGCTTCAACTTTTGCCTTTAGTATTTTTTTCCTCTTGCTACACGCTTTAGACTTTGTTCATCTTATTCATTTTGCAAAAGCTTATTATATTTTTGCTCTTATCAGCATGATAGTTATGCTATGCTATGACTTTTTTGATTTTAGAAGTAAGACCAAAAATTATTCAATAAAACTCACTATGTTTGGATTGACCATTTTATGCTTTTCTCTCATACTCTATCCGATCATAGACATCACTAATAAAGTTGTTGATTATAGACAGCTTCCTATTACAAAGATGCTTATACCTTTTGGTTCCTTATTCTTTGTATTTACACAGCTCCTTAACTACTTCATCTTCATGACCAGATCTTATGCCCAGAGAAAAGAGTATGCTTCTCTCGCTCAGATTGCTTATGTAGACAACTTAACTGGCCTTCCTAACAGAGCAAGCAGTGATAAAAAGCTTGTAGAACTTAGTAACTCAGCCAAGGATTACAGCATAATCAGCTTGGACCTTAACGGATTAAAAGACGTAAACGATAACTCCGGTCATCCAGCAGGCGACAGACTCCTTAGATCCTTTGCCGATGCTCTTTCTACTACTTTCAAAGATGTTGGAGAATGCTACCGTATTGGTGGAGACGAATTTATCGTCACTACAGATCTTACAGACAATAACAAGTTAGATGAACTTCTAAAGAATCTTACAAATAAATTAGCAGACCTTGATGACACTGATCCAGAGATCAATCACAGTGTCTCCTTTGGTTACGCTAATAATACAGAAACTGAAGAAAAAAATAGCCACACAGTGCTCATGCTAGCCGACAAGAGAATGTACGACTATAAGCGCAAGCACTATGCAGCTATTTCAGATAAGGCATGAGCTTAATTAATAAGCTCTGCCCCAATATACCATCTTCTTAGCAGGTTTTCCGCATACTACACATGTATCGGAGAGATTTTCTTGCTCAAATGGAATACAACGGCTTGTTACGTTGAACTCCTCTTTGATCTTATCTTCACATTCACGGCATCCACACCACATAGCCTTTACGAAGCCCTTTGTCTCCTTAAAGCTCTCTGCAAACTCATCCTTGTTGTGAGCTGCAAATGTATGTGCTTCAAGATGCTTCTTGGCTCTGTCATACATATCCTTCTGGATCTGGTCAAGAAGTTCTCCAACCTTTGTATGAACATCGCTGATTGCACATTCAATCTTTTCTCTAGTATCACGTCTTACGAGAACGCACTTTCCAGCCTCAAGATCCTTTGGTCCGATCTCAATACGAACTGGGATACCTCTCATCTCCTGCTCAGAGAACTTGAATCCTGGAGTTCTGTCTGTATCATCAGTCTTAACTCTGAAATCAGAAAGACTCTTAGCAATATCATAAGCTGCATCCAGAACGCCTTCCTTCTTCTGCTGAATAGGAATAACAACAACCTGAATTGGAGCGATCTTAGGAGGTACAACAAGTCCTGAATTGTCGCCGTGAACCATGATCATAGCACCGATCGTACGTGTTGTAAGTCCCCATGATGTCTGGCATACATAGTGGAGCTGGTTGTCCTTACCTGCATACTGAATGCCAAAGGCCTTAGCAAATCCATCACCAAAGTTATGGCTGGTAGCACTCTGAAGTGCTCTACCATCATGCATAAGAGCTTCTACTGTATATGTAGCCTCTGCTCCTGCAAACTTTTCTTTATCTGTCTTCTGTCCCTTGATCACTGGGATAGCCATATCGTTTTCAAGGAAATCAGCATATACATTGAGCATCTGCTGTGTACGAGCTTCAGCCTCTTCCATAGTTGCGTGAGCTGTGTGGCCTTCCTGCCAGAGGAATTCACGGCTTCTAAGGAATGGTCTTGTCTCTTTTTCCCAACGAACTACGCTACACCACTGGTTAAGAACCTGTGGAAGATCCTTGTATGAGTGGATCTCGCCCTTGTAGTAATCACAGAAAAGAGTCTCTGATGTAGGTCTTACGCAATATCTCTCTGTAAGTGGCTCAAGTCCACCATGTGTTACCCATGCAACTTCTGGAGCAAAGCCCTCTACATGATCCTTCTCCTTCTGAAGAAGTGACTCAGGAATGAACATTGGAAGGTATGCATTCTGTACGCCAGTTTCCTTGAATCTAGCGTCAAGGTGCTTCTGAATGAGCTCCCAGATTGCATATCCTGCAGGTTTGATAACCATGCATCCCTTGATGTTTGAGTAGCTGACAAGATCAGCTTTAATACAAACGTCTGTGTACCATTGTGTGAAATCCTCATCCATAGATGTGATCTCGGCTACAAGTTTCTTGTTGTCTGCCATTTCTTTTCTCCTCTTTTTCTTATGAAGTGGACACGAGGCTAATAACAAATAAAAAAGCCTTCGCATCCCTAACAACAGGGACCGAAGACTCGGCGGTACCACCCTATTTAAATCCGTTTCTATTCAAAAAACAGATTTCACTTCATTATCACCCTTAACGCGGGACACGCTGTATTTATGCAAACGCTTTCATACAGGACTCCAAGGCAGGTTCGCTTTTTTATCGTAAGAGCTTCACACCAACTGCTCTCTCTCTGGGACGTTTATTCTAAGCTACTATTCCTCTTCAACGTCTATTTTTTTATTTAAAAAAATTTTATTCAGATTACCTTTTATTGTCAAGCCTGCCCAAGTCAATATTTTCAACATTTTGTACCATGTAAGCACTTTCAGTGGCTATACTGTTGGGTTACAATCAATATATCAGATGCGGATCTGACAATTTATATAGTCGATTTACGTTCGCCATAACGTATTTCCTTTATAAAACCTCTAACAATTTGGTGGGAATTTCAGGTTCCTACCCCAAAAGAAGACTGTCCCCAACAGTCTTCTTTTTCTTTATACAGATCTCGAAGTATCTCTGTCATTATATTTTGACAGCACAACTTCCCCTTTTGCCAAAGTTTCAGGTACGTTTATAACTCTCTGATTGGACGATCCTCTAAATCTGAGCATCAGGTCTTTTTTATCCAGCATAAACTCGCCATCTACAAGAACATCGATCATTGAGAGAATCTTGTCTGTATCATCACTGTGACAGCGCTTATTGTTTGCATCTGTAAGTTCTTCCCAAGTATAGCCTGAATATATCCAGATAGTAGCTTTAGGAACCTCTTTTTTGATGCGCTCGATAAAAGGCCTTAAGACCTTTTGATTAACTACTTCCATTGGTTCGCCGCCAAGGATCGTCAAACCATCAATGTAATCAGGCTTCAAAGTCTCAATGATCTCATCCTCAACCTCTTTTGTAAAAGGCTTACCATAGTTAAAATCCCAGGTCATTTCATTAAAACACCCTTTACAATGGTGGGTACAGCCAGAAACAAAAAGCGAAGTCCTGCATCCTATTCCATTTGCTACATCTGTATAAAGAATCTCTCCGTAATTCATAGTGACCTCTCTATTTACAGGAAAGTTTAAGCCAGGAAATAATCCTGGCTTAAGCTTAATCTATTTATACTTTTTCATACCCTCATAATTTAGTTCTTGGAATTAGACATATGGAGAACTCTCTCTTTGATCTCCTGTGTTCTACCCTGATTCCAGAACTGTGTTCCGATATAACCACATGTACGTCTAGCTACGTTCATCTTGTCCTGATTGCGGTTGCCGCAGTTAGGGCATTCCCAGATAAGCTTGCCGTCTGTATCAGTAACGATCTTGATTTCTCCATCATAGCCACAGCACTGGCAGTAGTCAGACTTTGTATTGAGCTCAGCGTACATAATGTTGTCATAAATGTACTTCATTACTGAAAGAACTGCCTCAATGTTGCTGTTCATATCAGGAACCTCAACATAGCTGATAGCTCCTCCAGGTGAAAGAGCCTGGAACTCAGATTCAAACTTAAGCTTTGTAAATGCATCGATCTGTTCAGTTACATGAACGTGATAGCTGTTTGTAATGTAGTTCTTGTCTGTTACTTCAGGAATTATGCCAAATCTCTTCTGAAGTGCCTTTGCAAACTTATATGTTGTAGACTCAAGTGGTGTTCCATACAAACTAAATGAAACATTTGTCTCAGCTCTCCACTTAGCACACTTATCATTAAGGAACTGCATAACCTTAAGAGCAAAATCCTTACCCTTAGGATCTGTATGAGAAACGCCCTTCATGTACTTTGTACATTCGCAAAGTCCTGCATAACCAAGAGAAATAGTTGAGTAGTTACCAAATAACAGTGGATCGATAACTTCGCCCTTAGCAAGTCTTGCAAGTGCACCATTCTGCCAAAGAATAGGAGCTACGTCTGAAGGAGTGCCAAGAAGTCTGTTGTGTCTGCACATAAGTGCTCTCTTACAGAGCTCTGTTCTCTCTTCCATAAGCTGCCAGAACTTCTCTTCATCTCTGTTTGAAGAACAAGCAACATCAACAAGGTTAAGTGTTACAACACCCTGGTTGAAACGTCCGTAATACTTGTGATCTCCCTCTTTGTAGTTCTGAGCATGAGCCTTGTTGCCTGTGTTGCAGAATCCTTCAGGAGCATTCTCATTGTCAGGTGTAAGGAAAGATCTGCATCCCATACATGGATATACATCGCCGCCCTTAAGTTCCTTCATCTTCTTGGCAGAAATGTAATCAGGAACAAGACGCTTAGCTGTACACTTAGCTGCAAGCTCTGTTAAGTACCAGTACTTAGAATCCTCATGGATGTTATCTTCATCAAGTACATAGATGAGCTTAGGGAATGCTGGTGTAATGAGCTGTCCTTTTTCATTCTTAACACCAAGGATACGCTGCTTGAGCATCTCCTCGATCACCATAGCAAGGTCTTCTCTGGTCTGACCTTCTGGTACCTCATCAAGATACATATATACTGTGATGAAAGGAGCCTGACCATTTGTAGTCATAAGAGTGATGACCTGATACTGGATAACCTGGCATCCTCTCTCAATCTCTTTTCTAACACGCATCTCTGCGATCTCATTTACCTGCTTCTTGTTGATCTTCATGCCTGCAGTCTCAAACTCGAGAGCAACTTCCTTACGGAACTTCTGTCTGCTGACATCAACAAATGGAACCAGGTGAGACAATGTAATACTCTGTCCGCCGTACTGTGAGCTGGCGATCTGAGCAATTGCCTGTGTTGCAATATTACAAGCTGTTGAAAAGCTCTTTGGACGCTCGATCATGGTTTCAGAAATAACTGTACCATTCTGGAGCATATCCTCGAGGTTTACAAGACAGCAGTTGTGCATATGCTGTGCGAAGTAGTCTGAATCATGGAAGTGGATAAGTCCTTCTTCATGAGCCTTAACTACATCTTCTGGTAAAAGAAATCTCTTAGTGATATCCTTAGAAACTTCTCCCGCCATGTAATCTCTCTGAACGCTGTTAACAGTAGGATTCTTGTTAGAATTCTCCTGCTTAACTTCCTCATTGTTACACTCAATAAGAGACATGATCTGCTCGTCAGTTGTGTTAGACTTTCTCACAAGAGCATGCTTATAGCGGTATGTTATGTACTTTCTTGCAACTTCAAATTTGCCAGATTTCATAAGGTCATCCTCAACCATATCCTGGATTTCCTCTACGCTGGCAGCACGAGTAAGAGACGCACACTTACTCTCAACGCTTCTCTCAATGTCGCTGATCTGACCTGCTGTTAACTTCTTCTCGTCAGTCACCTCATTGTTAGCCTTTTCGATAGCAGCAAGAATCTTATTTCCGTCAAATGTAACTTCTTTACCGCTTCTCTTAATGATCTTCATAAAAGCCCCCTAATAAAAAATTTAAACTAAATTTTTGACCCAAGGTTTTGAATCACAATATCTTGTGGTCACGATTTAATGATAGTACACTATATTGATTAATTCAAGTGACTAAATTATTAATTTTTTCTAACTAATTCCAGTCTATTATGCAGTCTGCATATGTGTTCTAGCGTTTTCGGGTCTTCAACTTTTTTTCCTGAAAAATAAAAATCCGTATTGCACTGACACAACATATTGTGGTAGTCCTCAAAATAAATCGCTTTATCTTGATCTGATGACATTTTAAGCCCAAGAACGTCTGCTAAATGGTGGATCGTACCATAATTTCCATCAATCAGAAGCGTATCATCCCCAAAGTATCTCCTGTACTCTGGCTTGAAATAGTTGAAATGTGTGCACCCAAGAACCAGTGCGCAATATTTATCTTTATCGAAGGCAGAGAACTGCTCCTCGATATACCCACGAACATCCTCCGAATCAAATTCTTCACGCTCAGCAAATTCAACTAGTCTAGGCATGGCAAGAAGGTCTACTCTGTGCTCTTCATCAACTCTGTGAAGAAGATCTTTGAGCTTATCTTCTCTTATTGTGACCGGAGTCGCAATGACCATTATACGCTTTTTATCTGTCACTTCAACAGCCGGTTTTACGGCAGGTTCCATACCAAGAATCGGTATATCAAATCGTCTTCGAAGTTCCTTGATCGCCACGCTGGTAGCTGTATTGCAAGCTACAACGATTGCCTCTGCTCCCTGATCGATCAAAAATTCTGCAATATTAATTGCATAACCTGTTATCTGTTCAGGAGTCTTGAGACCATAGGGCACATGCTCTGTATCTGCGTAAAATATGTATTTTTCATTTGGCAATCTGTGATAAGCTTCGTGTAAAACGGACATTCCGCCTATACCAGAATCGAAAATGCCAATCTTCATAATTGTTTCCTCTTTTGCTATACTAATGATATGAGCGAGAAAAAATTTGACGAACTACAAAAATTATATGACAACACAAAAATAGGATCTCTTGTACAGGAGATCTGTGAGTACTATGCAACTAAGGATGGTTATGAGGAAAATTCATATCAGGATGAGATTGAGCCTCCTGAAATAGTGGAATCTATCTACATTCTATTTTGCCTGCAGTCCAGAGAACAGATCCTTGATGAATTCTCTCTGGTGCAAAAGAAATATCCTACACTATACACATCTATAAAATCACTGCACGGAACTCTTCTGGTAAACATGGATTACCAGTCGCTTGAAAAAAATTGTGCTCAAAAAATTGCTGATCACGCCAAGGATACCAGTGTGGAAGAAGTCCTTTCTCACGCTGATACCTTCTCACGTTCTAGTAATACTCTTTCAGAAGCCCAGGACAGATTCTATTCCTGGCTCCACTCAAGAAGTAGATGATCTATTCTTTAAGGTATTTCATGGATGCGTAAACCTGCTGTCCCTCATATTCTACAAGAGCCCAGGAACCATCCTCTGCTACAGCTATTCTCTTAAGCTGTGTTCCCTCGTCAACAGTTCCGATCTTGGCACTGTCTGTACTTGGGCCAGAACGCAGGTTAAGAGATGATGCACCTGACACAGTTACCGTATCATTCTTTTCTACAAAACCAGTTGGAAGCGCAGTTACTTCAGTCTGCTGCTCGTCTGGATCATTGAGATATTTATCAAACACTTTCACCTTAACAGCAAAAGCTATCATAACCAAAATGAAAACACCAGTAATAATGGATGCGATCCTTACAAGGAGTTCAGGCGTAATTCCGCCGCGCTCCTCGTCTTCTTCGTCCTCTTCAGCATCCTCGTAGTCCTCTTCGTCGTACTCTTCCTCATAATCCTCTTCGACATAATCATCTTCAGGATCTTCCAAAGACTCCTTTTGTCTCTCTTTGAAGTACTCTTCTCTTTCCTCAGCGTTAAAGAAATTATACGGATCCACAATCTCGATATTATTGATCTCTGTAGTTTCTGAAAGGTCTTTTTTTACTTCTTCTTTTTTTTCAGGCTCTCTTTTTTTGTAATCTGAAAAATTAGTAATCTTATCAGCCAAAACTTACTCCTATCAATTCTGATTAAACTAAAGTGCTGACCTATTAGGCCAGCACCTTGTCTATAATTCCTTGTAATTTTGATTTATTAAGTGCTCCAACTGCTGTCTCAACAACTTCTCCATTCTTGAAGAAAGCAAACATTGGAATAGACATTACATTGTACTTCTGGGCCACATCAGGTGATTGGTCAACATTTATCTTACCGACCTTAAGTTCCCCCTCATACTCTTCAGCAAATTCATCGATCATTGGGGCCATCATCTTGCAAGGGCCGCACCAATCAGCTGAAAAATCCACCAAAACTGGTAATTTGCTCTTTAAAACTTCTTCTTCGAAATTCTGGCTGTTTAATGTGTAATCCATTATGTTGTCCCCTTTCTGCTTACAATATATTTATATATTGGATTGCCAATTGATGAGAACTTCTCCTCATACTCTGTCATCACATTACCCTCATTCATGGTCTTGTCGTGATGAAGATCGTATGTTACCGCATCTAAGTCCCAGCCTGCTGGCTCCACCTCATCAAGCGCGAACTGGAAAAGATCCTTGTTGTCAGTCTTGAACTCTACGACTCCGTCCTTTTTAAGGATCTTGTCATATCTTCCAAGGAACTCCCTTGAAGGAAGTCTTCTCTTGGCGTGTCTGTCCTTTGGCCAAGGATCTGAGAAGTTAAGATAAATCTTGCCAACCTCAGAAGGAGCAAATACATCAGTGATATTCTCTGCTTCCATTCTGATAAATTTAACATTAGGTAAAAGAAGCTGTTCCTGCTTCTGGATTGCTCTGAGAAGTACACTAGAATACTTTTCAATTCCTACGTAATTGATATTAGGATTGAGAGCTGCCATATCCATCAGGAATCTGCCCTTTCCCATACCAATCTCAATATGTATTTCATTATCATTTCCAAAGACTTCTTTTTTCCAAAGTCCTTTTTTCTTCTCTGGATCCTTGATAGTAAATTCACTATCAGCAATTACCTCTCTGGATCCCGCGATATTTCGTAAACGCATTCCATTTCCTACCTGTAATTCTTATAAAAGAATTTTACAACATTTGCTTCAAGTTGAAAAGTTCTGTTCAAATATTGTATGATTTACATATTATGAATTTATCTTTATTTACTAACAAAAAGAACTGCATATTTAAGATAATTTCAGTGCTTTTGACGATCACGATCTGCGCATGCACCTTTTCACTTGATGTTCATGCTGATACGCCCAATTACGAAGAGGCCGCAGCTGAGAGAAAGAGCCTTCCCATCCAGAGTAACAGCACTCCTAACTGGCCTGAAGGTCCGGAAGTATCTGCAGAGTCTGCTATTGTCATGGAAGTTAACACTGGAACGATCCTTTATGCCAAGAACATCCACGAAGAGCTCTATCCGGCAAGTACTACCAAGATCATGACTTGCCTTCTCGCTGCAGAAAACTCCGCTCTTAGTGATATGGTGACCTTTTCCCATGATGCAGTATTTAGCGTTCCTCACGATGGTTCCAGCATAGGTATGGACGTAGGCGAATCAATAACTCTTGAGCAAGCCCTCTACGGAATCATGGTTGGAAGTGCCAATGAGGTTGCAAATGCTGTTGCAGAGCATGTTAGCGGCAGTATAGATGCTTTCATAAGGCTCATGAACGACAAAGCCAAGTCCCTAGGCTGTACTAATACGCATTTTGCCAATACAAACGGTCTTCAAGAAGATAACCACTACACAAGTGTCTACGACCTTGCACTGATCTCCTCAGAGTTTTTTAGTAATGAACTACTTTGTAACGTGGCCAACACTCCTAGATATCATTTCGAGCCAACAGCCACTCAGCCCGACGAGTTCTATCTAAACAACAAGCACAAGCTCATTACTGGAGAGATCAAATATGACGGAATAGTTGGCGGTAAGACTGGTTACACAGACCTCGCTAGAGAAACTCTTGTTACCTGCGCTGAGCGCGATGGCATGAAGCTTGTATGCGTAGTATTCATGGAAGAGTCACCAACACAGTTCACTGATACAGTTACTCTTTTCGACTACGCCTTCAACAACTTCCATCTTGTGAACGTTGCAGACAACGAGTCCAGATATATGCCAAATGATTCCTTGTTCTTTGAATCAGAAAACGATGTCTTTGGTAAGTCAGGTAACATACTTAGCCTTGACGCTACAAGCTCCATCATTTTGCCAAAGACTTCATCAATTAACGATACCAGCTACGAAGTGTCCTATGACCTTACTGCTCAGGAAAAAGAGACATATCCTACAGCTCTTGCCAAGATAAGCTACACCTACAACAAAGTTCCTATCGGCTACGCAATGCTGTGCTACTCATTATCAAAGGCTCCAAGCGATGCTACTCTTGGCGGCAAGCACACCATTTACATTGATGTCAGGATCCTTCTTATAATTGCTGTAGCCCTAGTCATACTGCTTACTATCTTTGGTTCCGTTGGATCTAGAGCATTCCACCACCGAACCTTCAGTAGTAAGAGTGACAAGATCAGATACAGACGTAGAAAAAGAGAATTCAAACGCGGTCGTTTCAAAAACAGATTTAAATAAAAAAAAGAGGTAGAATCACTGAGGATTCTGCCTCTTTTTCACTTTCCTTTGCTTATTCTTCATATCCTCCATATCTTCTGGAGAAATAAACTTACAAGTCTTAACTACAAACAATCTTCCATTCTCAGCTTTTTTGATCCTGACCTTAGCCTTCATAAATCCATGCTTGTCGCAAAAGGCCACCGCATAATAGTGCTTGCCATTAGGAGAAAACCATTTTATCTTGCGCCTTAGATTCTTGTGGCAGATATAGCACTTGGTGCTCATGATCTCCATGTTCTCTAAGATATCTTCCTTAGTATCAAACTCACGAGAAATGTACTTCTCGTAGTTATCAAATACGATCCTGATCTCTTGTTTTTTGGACTTTGGAGTAACATAAGTATCAAAAGAGATTCTTTTTAATACCCTCTCATCAAAGGTCTTAAAGATCTCTGCTGTGTATGCAGCATCGGCAAGAGCTCTATGAAATGGTATATCACTGTCTAGCTTAAGCTCTTCAACCGCTGTAGAAAGAGCCTTTCTGGTACGGCCATCATCATAAGCAAGGCTATATAACTTCTGAACATCATAAAATGCTATAGGCCTGTCAGACAAAAGAGGAAGTCCAAAGAAATCCAGATTACTCTGAAATTCTCTAAGATCAAGCGGTCCCCAGCTACAAAACTTAGGCTCTGGTCCGCACCACTCAAGGAAATCTCTAGCAACGTCTTGAAAACTACCGCCTTCTTCGAGATCTTCCATGGAAAGATGAATGAGCTTACCTGTTATCTTGTGCATTTCCTTAAAGACCTGAGGTTTGATAAGCCTTGAAAACTCACCGATCTTTTCCCTATTTTCATTAAGTTTTACTGCGCCGATCTCAACAATCTCGAAGGTAAGTGTCTTACCATCAAGAAGTGCCGGCGTCTCACCCTGATTCCACTCAAGGTCAAAAACAATAAAATTACTCATATAACGATTCTTTCTTTAAAAGAACTTTTTAAGCCAGTTAGTAGCAAGGTCGATCCACACTTCTACTTCTGGCACCACCTCATTACCCCAGTTACTAAGAGTAAGGTCATTGGCAAGTGACAATCCATGCTCACCCTCTGGGAAAATATGAAGCTCAGTATTTATATTTTCTCTTTTAAGAGCTGTTGCAAATAAAAGAGAATTCTCAACAGGAACGCATCCATCAGTGAATGTATGCCAGATAAAAGTCTTTGGAACATCCTTGTTTACACATTTTTCCAAAGAAAGCTCTTCTTTCTTTTCTTCATATTTATCACCAAGGAGATGCTCAAATGAACCCTGATGAGCAAACTCTCCTGAAGTGATAACAGGATAGCACAAAAGAAGTCCATTAGGACGAAGCTTTTCTTTTACCTCATCTGATGTATCTCCCAAAAGAGCCTTGGAAACAAAATCTCTCTTCCACATACAGGCATAGTTTGCTGCAAGATGTCCTCCTGCAGAACATCCTTCTACAATTATAGCATCTTTGTCGACTTCCCATTCATCCGCATGTTCTCTGATAGTGAGAATAGATCTTCCTAGCTCCAAAAGAGCTGTTGGGAAAACTGCTGGAGCACATGAGTACCTAAGCACTGCTGCGTTAAATCCCTTTGCCATAAAGCTAAGAGCCATTGGCTCAGCTTCTCTATCTGAAGTGTATTCATATCCGCCCCCTGGACACAAAAGAACCAGTGGCCTCTTTGTAATCTTTAGATCATTTGAAGGCTGCTGAATATAGACTGTGAGCTTTGCATAGTCTAATGAGCCCTCTTCTGCTATAGAAAATTCCTTGTAGATCATCTTGTAACCCCCGTAATATCTAGTCTGTCCTATAAACTATAAAATGATAAAAAAATATTTGCAACACATATTGACATTTTAAATTGTGTGCAATATAATTACACTAAATTAAATGATTGATTGCGCTTACTATTATGAAAATGGAGGTCAAAATAATGGGTTTTTATGATTATTCAGTAACTGATGCTCAGGGCAACGAGTTCTCTCTTGAGAACTACAAAGGTAAAGTTGTTCTTGTTGTTAATACTGCCACAGGTTGCGGATTCACTCCTCATTACAAAGACATTGAGGAAATGTATGAGCAGTTCCATGAGCACGGCTTTGAAGTTCTTGATGTTCCTTGTAATCAGTTTGCAGGACAGACTCCTGGTTCTGATGAAGAGATTCACGAGTTCTGCCAGCTTCACTACAACACCAAGTTCCCTCAGATGAAAAAGGCTGATGTAAACGGCGAGAATCAGCTTCCTGTATTTAAGTTCCTTAAAGAGCAGAAGGGCTTTGAAGGCTTTGGAATCGGTCCTGCTGCCCTTGCAATGAATGTTATGCTCAAGAAGATTGACAAGGATTACAAGAAAAATCCTGACATCAAGTGGAACTTCACAAAGTTCGTAGTTGACCGCGAAGGCAATGTTGTTGCCCGCTTCGAGCCAACTGAGAAAATGGAAAAGGTTGCTGCTTGCGTAGCATCCCTCATCTGATCCTTCTTAAATAAACTTCTTAACTGATACGAAAAGGCGTCCTTTACGTGTTACGTTTTGTTGTCCCAGGTAAATGAATTTGCCATGGCCACGAACTGACACCCGGGCGCCTTCTTTTAGATCATAGCCGCCGCTGTAGGCAGTTCTTCCATCAATAAAAACAGATTCAGATTCAATCAGTTTTTGTGCTTCTGACCTCGATAAGTGATATACAAATGCTAGAATCGCATCTATTCTCTCAGAAGCAACGCTTCCTTGTATCTCCTCAAACTCAGGTCTGATGTCACACTCACTGGCGTTTACAATTTCGCACTTAACAGAAGTGTGCCTGATCCTTATGAGCTCTTTACATATCATCTGAGCAATCTCAGGTGTTGCAAACACGTAGGCCTGCTTGTCTCCAGATAAGATATCTCCTATCTGATCTCTTTCTATCCCAAGATTCATAAGGCTTCCAAGATAATCTCTGTGATTTAGATCATCTGAAAATTTGCTGTTTACTGGCTTTATGCTGACACAACTTAGAACCGTCTGCTCACTTTTTTCAGATAAAAGAAATGTCTCTTCATCCATGTATTCTGGTAAAAAACAGACCATCGCTCTTTCAGCGTCATCAAATCCGCCATAGATCACATACCTTGCGCCGCAGTATTCATGCACGTTTGAGGATACTCCTTCGCTAGCAAGGATCTGATGAAACATAGCGATTTCTGAAACAGACAAAAAGTCTGTATGCGTTATAAAGTTGTTCATATATGCTCTGGTAGCAAGATCTTTTACCCTGCCAGCCAGAAAATCCCTTGATTTTTCTTCCATTTTTATCCAATCTCTTCAAGCATCTTTTTGTAGTCCAGCTCTTTTCCGTTTAGAATCGCCTCTCTTAGCTTGTCATTAACATCGTAAGCCATCTTAAGAGAAAAGAACTTGTGGCTTTCCTCCATAAGTTTAAAGAAGATTTTGTCTCCCTCCCACAGATTAAGACCATACACATCCTTCTTTTTTACCCACTCAAGTTTGCCCTCATCACACTCTTTTGGCTCGCCCCCTGGGCACTTAGCTGTAAAAAGAGACATAAGCTCATAGTCGCCTCTGTCAGAAATGAATGTGATGATCGCACGGTAGTCGATCTCATCTAGTGGTATGTCATATCCTGACTCTTCAAATATTTCTCTTTTGATGCACTCCTCTGGACTCTCATTGTCCTCAAAATGTCCGCCCACACCAAGCCACTTATCCTTACTAAGATCGTTCTTCTTGGAAATTCTATGAAGCATCAAGTATTCATCATCTCTTTCTATGTAACAAAGAGTTGTAAGTCCTTCTCTTTTTGCCATGATAACCCTCCAATAATCTACTGTCTTTACATCATAATATACATTTCCGGATAATTGCACAGTTTTTCTGAATTATTATATAATTATTGCTAGACAATTTGCTTTATTACGTTTCATTTAGGAGGCATTTATGGAAAATAGACCTGTTGGTAGAAAGAAAAACGTAGGAACAGGCGGCTCCGGCGTCCACAAACGTGGTGAAGGCCTTGGAAGCGGCCCTGTTGGAAATAGTTCAGGATACTCATCCGGACCATCCTCATCTGGCGGAGGTCCTCAGAGATCTGGTGGAAGAAGCCCACTCTTTATGATCATCGTCCTTGCGATACTGATTCTTGGAGGTGGCGGAGGCCTTACTTCACTCCTTGGAGGCGGCGGATCTGGTTATTCAGACTCATCAACCACGCAGCAGTACTCAAATACAAACAGCCAGACTTCAACTGGAAGCGGCACTTCATCACTTTCAACTCTTAGCCAGCTCTTTGGCGGATATGGTTCATATTCCGGCGGAAGCTCAGCATCAGCAGCCTGGAGCGAAACTCCTAACACAGGTAAGCTGGACACATCCGTAGCTTCAAACGCCCGCGCCAAAAGAACTGTCATAAAAGGTAACGGTGAAGACACAGTTACTATCATGGTCTACATGTGCGGTGCTGATCTTGAATCCAGAAGCGGCATGGCTTCCAAAGATATTCAGGAAATGCTAAAGGCTGACCTTGGAAATAACATAAATCTCCTCATCTATACAGGTGGCGCTAGGCAGTGGCAGAACAACGTTGTTTCAAGCTCCACAAACCAGATCTATCAGATAAAGAACGGAAAGCTCAATCTCCTTGTTGATAACGTTGGAAATCTTCCAATGACCAAGCCAGATACACTTTCAAGCTATATTAAATGGGCAGCTAGTAACTACCCTGCTGACAGATTTGAGCTCATCTTCTGGAACCACGGCGGCGGATCAACAGGTGGATACGGTTATGACGAGAAGTTCGCATCAGCTGGCTCCATGTCCCTTGCAGGCATCAATACAGCCCTCAAGGATGGCGGCGTAACCTTTGATTTTGTAGGCTTTGACACATGCCTCATGGCAACTGTAGAGAACGCCCTTGTAGTTTCAAACTACGCTGATTACCTTGTTGCATCTGAAGAGACAGAGCCTGGTGTTGGCTGGTACTACACAGACTGGCTCACAGCCTTTGGTAAGAACACTTCCATGGACACCCTGGAGATTGGTAAGAACATCATCGACTCCTTCACAAATGCCTGTGCTCAGACTTGTCCTGGTCAGAAGACAACTCTTTCTCTTATTGACCTAGCTGAACTCTCACAGACAGTTCCTCAGGAGCTTACAGACTTCTCCAAAGATACTGCAAACATGATCAACAGCGACGAATATTCAGCAGTATCTACAGCTCGTAGCAGTAGCCGTGAGTTTGCTTCATCCTCAAGGATCGATCAGATTGACCTTGTAGATTTCGCTAACAGAATGGGAACTACTGAGGCAAAAGAGCTCGCAAATGCCCTTAAGAGCTCTATCAAATACAACAGAACAAGCTCAAACATGACAAATGCGTACGGCCTTTCAATCTACTTTCCTTACAAGCAGAGCAGCAAAGTAGATTCCATGGTCAATACCTATGAAAACATCGGTATGGATGAAGATTATGCCAAGTGTATCCAGAGCTTTGCCACAATGGGCGTTGCCGGACAGGTTGCATCAGGCGGAACTTCAACTCCTATGCCATCACTCTTTGGTGAGCTTTCTCAGGGAAGTGGTAGCGGTGATGCTACAGCTGAAGTGATATCTCAGCTCCTTACAACCTTCCTTTCAAGTGACTTTAGCAGTATTTCAGGCCTTTCATCCTCCAATACCTCTTTCCTTGGTAAGTCTCTTGATGTTGAAAAGGCAGCAAACTACATCGCAGCTAACCAGTTTGACACCTCAAACCTCATCTGGACTCAGAACTCTGATGGTCAGGATGTTATAAGCCTCTCAGAAGATCAGTGGTCCCAGGTAAAAGACCTTTCTCTTAACATGTTCTACGATGACGGAGAAGGCTACATTGATCTTGGACTTGATAATACACTTGAATTTGATTCAGAAGGAAACCTCGTTGCTCCATCAGATAAGACATGGCTTGCAATCGACGGTCAGATCGTTGCTTACTACGTGATCGATGTTCAAGGCGATGAGAATAGCTATGCTATCACAGGTCGTGTCCCTTGCCTCTTAAATGGCGAAAGAACTAACCTCATCCTTGTGTTTGATTCAGAAAATGAAGATGGATATGTTGCAGGAGCTTATTACGATTACGTTGAAGGCGAGACAGATACTGTAGCTAAGAACCTTACAGAGATAAACGAAGGCGACACTATCGATTTCCTCTGCGATTACTATAGTTATGACAAGCAGTTCCAGGATAGCTACTATCTTGGAGAGCAGATGACAGTTTCACATCCAATGTCAGAAATGGTCATCAACAACCTTCCTGTAGGCGATGGCGATGTTCTCGTAACTTATCGCTTTACAGACCAGTTTGCACAGAACTACTGGACTCCAACAATTAAGTACTAATTTTCGTTTAATATATGCTATACTAGTCCCATGAGAAAAGCTTGAAAGGGGATTTACAACATGATTAACGGAATGAGTCTTATCACAGGTCTTATTGTAGGTGCTATCGCAGGATGGCTTGCAGGCAAGCTTATGAACAGTGAAGGAAGCCTTCTTAGAAACATAATTCTTGGTATTGTAGGTGGTTTCGTGGGTAACCTGGTTCTTGGCCTTGTTAATATCCACGGAAGCGGCATCCTCGGCAACATCGTTGTAGGTGTTATCGGATCTTGCATCGTAATCTTTGGTGGTAAGAAGTTACTTAAATAAAATGATCCAAAATAATTAGGGAACTTTTTGAATGTAATCCACTCAAAAAGTTCCCTAAAATATTTCTATGAACTTTTAATCACTTATCTATAGGTCTTATCTCACCTTTATCAACTAATCTAAAGAAGGCATCCACAACCTCAGGATTAAGCTGGGTTCCGGAGACCTCTCTAATTGTTGATAGTACCTTGTCGAAATCCATTCTCTTGCGGTATGGTCTGTCAGAATACATTGCATCAAAGCTGTCTGCGACTGCGATGATGCGGGCCACATCTGGAATTTCATCTCCTGCAAGTCCGTTAGGATAGCCTTTGCCGTCATATCTTTCATGGTGGGCTCTCGCGCCTATTGCTAGTTCTGGTACAACGCTTATATCCTTAAGAACATCATTTCCTTTTACGGTATGGGATTTGATAACATCATATTCTTCATCTGTAAGTTTACCTGGTTTATTGAGCACAGCTTCTGGGATTCCGACTTTTCCTACATCATGAAGTAAACCAATGCGATAGTACTTTTCTACAGTTTCATCGTCATATCCCATCTCTTTGGCAATCATGGCTGTGTACTTGGCTACTCTCTCTGAATGGCCGTTGGTATACTTATCCTTCATATCTATGACTTTGGCAAAAGCTTCTGATATCTCGGATGCAAGGGCCGCACTTTCCTTCTGTTTCTTTTTGAGAGATTCAATATGGTCCTGATACAGATAGATTCCCATAAATGCAGTAAACAGCACTACTCCAATACGAGAAAAAGTCAGACTTCCGTAGCTCTGGAAAAAGTAATAACGTGTCAGATCTATTCCTGCGCCTAAAATACTGACGCAAAGGCCCCACATCATAGTACGCAGAAGTGTAGGCTTGATCATTTTCTGACGTATAGCCCTAAAGACGATCACTGCAGCTATCATAAAGGCAACTACTATAATGAATTGAGAAACATATACAAGATGGTAATAGTCTGATAATCTGCTTTGTGTTAGTCCAACTTGAAGGAAGAAATTCAAAAAACATACTATTAACATTCCAAACAAAAGCTTTGAATGTGATTCTCCTGTTGTGCTGGAAAAAAATGAAAGCAATTGGAAGGGAACAAAAATGAGACATGCATATTCCGCAACTCTGATAATTTCAGGATGACCTGTCAGCACCTGAAGTAGAAGCGTATCATTAAGTCCTATAAATCCAACTAATACGCAGGTTATTCCAAAGGATATGAAGTCAATACCTGTTGATTTCATAACAATTTTGCCCGTTACTCCTGCTATAACGAAAAGGAACCCAATTAGTATAGTTGTCATACATTGGCAAAATGAAAAGAGATTTCTTCTAAAGACATTCGTCATGTACTGTCCAGCATCACTAATAGCTATCTCTCTTATACCTGCCGGTTCATTTGAAAAAACAGGTTCAAGGTCCAGCCTTAAATCTGTACTGCCCGCAGGAATTGCAATGGTATGATATTGCATACCATAAGAGATACCTAAAAATCTTGATAGCTCAGGGGTATAATCATAGATCAAATCATCCGATGCATATACTTTGAAATTGGTGTCGATTGATTTAAAACAGATGGCCATTCCATCAACGTTCATCTGACTTACATCCAATGTAACCGCATGCTCTCCCAAAGCAATATCATAAAGGTCGACTGCCTGTCCACTTTCATCAGTCCAACCTTCATTGATATTACCAATCATATTGGCATCCCTATGTTTTTCATGATTGCCTGTTGCAATAGAGAGAAATACAAAAAGCATAAAAACAAAAATGCAAGCAATCTGCTCTAAGCTCGAGCGAATTGATTCTTTTCTTATTTTCATGCTTTTATATTAACATTTTTTTGTTATGATGTCTTTTTTATTTCGAACTTAATACCACTTATCAATCTCAAATGTAGTAATGGAACTTCCCTTAAGAACAGCAGAAAATGTTGCCTTGTCTTCGCCAAAACTCATTGCAACTTTGTCGGTTACGTCTGCCCAGTTCTCGCCATCAGCCATAGTGCCGCTAGTTCTGGTTGCTACGATGCCAATATCTTCTCCTGCTTCGTAGAAGTCTGAGAGGTCGAATTCCCACTTAACGTCATCTACGTTGGTATTCATTGCTACAATTACAACCTTCTCGTTTTCTGGATCGTAAGCAGCTACCACTGTATTGGCTTTATCATCAACTCCAACTAAAGTGTAGCCTGGTCTGATGAACTTAGTGAACTGTCCAAAGGCATAGTACTTCTTGGTAAGGAGCAGCTCTTTTGAATCGTGATCTGCAATGGCAATTCCCCAGAAAGGTGTTCCTGTAGATACTATCTCATCAGCCTGCTGCCTTGTGCAGGTATCAAACTCATTTTTTGAATCTACATGAACATCTACTGCATCCCACATGATCCAGGCTGTAGGCATGAGGCCGTTGAGATCCTTTATGATCTGCTCTGAATAGCCAAGAGCTGCCTGCATTCCTGTATCTTTTTTGCCAATAGAATATGTTCCGTCAACTTCACTCATCCAGAGATTCTTGCCAGCATCTTCTGCTGTCTTTTTGAGCATGTCACGCTGAGTTCCTTCATAGGCATGTGTATCAATTCTATCTACAACCTCTTTTGCCTCCTCAGAAAGAGACTTGTAAGACATGATAGCAGCTTCAATGCTTGTCTCATCAGTTCCGCAGATGATCATGTCGATTCCCTTGTTCTGAAGCTCTGCATTAAGTGCTGTAAGGATCCTACTCTGAGACTCACCCTGTGAGAAATGGCACCCTTCCTGCTTCTCACTGTGAGCTCCCCAGTAGCTGGTTGCAGGCTCATTCATTGGATCAACACTCTGGAATGTGATAACACCTTCCTGCATCCAGTGCTCGATCACATCCGCCATGTAGCAGGCAAAAGCCGTGTATGAATCCTCTCTTAAGTTATCAACAGAAGGATCCTCTCCTCCTGAACTACAGCCGCTGACAGTCATGAAGTATGGTGGTGAATTGGAAAATGCCTCGGCAATGAATTCATCTTTTGCCGCATCAGCTGCTGCCTTTAAGACATTCATCTGATTTGTATCTGCGTCCCAATCATAGTTCCATGCATATCCACAATCAAAGTCAACTCTGGCAAAGTTATCCACATAGTAATCCTTTGAATTGTTACTAAGATCGATCTTTGTTACATCTACGCAGTAGCCAGGAACTACAGAATCTGATCTCTTAATATGTGGCTCATGATAAAAAGGAGCACTCTCATCAGTTACGTTATCGCCGCCGCCTACATTATAGCGGCCAATGTTCATGCCAAGACCTTTTTCCAGATCAAAAAAAGCTTCTGCTGTCTGAGCTGTAAGTTCTTCACTGTAGCCTACTCTATTAGCCCACCAGCAAAGGGATGTTCCCCATCCCTGAAACTCTCCGTAGCCATCACCGTTTGTGTCATTAAACTTTTGCGCGTCAGATAATGACAGCTTTACTGTCTTAGAAATTTCCATGTTTTCATAACTCTCCGATACATTATTTTCTTCACTTACTTCGCTTATACTTTCAGTACCAGCGCCATTTTCCTCTGTGCTATTTCCGCACCCCGAAACAATATAAGTGAGCATAGCCGCTGCTACGCCCACTGATATGATCTTACCTGTTTTTTTCTTCATCCCTATCTCACTCTTCCTTTACTGGATTTTTGGAAAAGACATGTTCATCCCCGTAAGGAACATTATATCTCCAATTTTGAGCGCTTCCACCCGCCCCATTATACCAGTTTCCGGTTATTTCGTTCTTTATAGACAGCTTATTATTTGAATCATCCATTTCGAATATCAAGATCCTTTTTTTCTCATGGATATTGGGACAATGAAGGGACATCATAAGTTCCCCGCCAAAGCTCCTAAAGAGCATGGCATGTCCGCCATCAAGAGCAAAAAGAGGTATCTCTTCCTGAAGCCATGGACCATGAATAGTACCACTTGCTGAGCGGCAGTATCCTACTGTGTATCCACCTCTTTCGGAAAAGCTTGACCATAGCATGATAAGCATTCCTCCCGGGAGCCTATACAAGAATGGCCCGTCTGTTACCAGTCCGCCGTCTGCTGTAGCATTTCCTCTCCATGGTGCATCTGAAGCCCTGAACAAGATTTCCGGCTCTGAGATCATTTCACTTAGATCATCACTTAGCTTAACTGCACATATCTGTCCGTCGTAAACCTGCATCCACTCATGACAAAATACAAGCCATGGCTGGCCTTCATCATCAACAAATAAAGTTCCGTCAAGGCACTGCCATCCTTCAGGTGTGATTGGCTTATTCCCTACTGGAGTAAAGGGGCCTTCCGGTGAATCGGAAACAAGGGCCTGGCAGCCCCTTAACTTACCCTCTGCTCTAAAGGAAGATATCAGATAATATCTTCCCTTCCACATATGAACCTCTGGAGCCCAATAGTCTTTATCAGCCCAAAAGGTCTTTTTCTCAAAACACACCTTTGGAACGGACCAATTGATCAGATCCTTTGACTTAAGCACATAAAAGCAGGCTTCGTCCTTCTTGAGCTCAGGAAAAAGATTGGCATCAACAAACTGGACGTATGTGTAATACAGACCAGTTTTGTCATCTGCCAAAATGAAGGGATCACTTATATGCACATCCCTTATGCTATATGGGTATTCTTTAGAACCTTCATTAACTATAAATGCCATTAGTAAATATCATCCTGTCTTATTTTTCAAATTCTGCTACCGCAGTCTTTAAAAGCTCTCTGATCTCTAGATGCTGAGGACATACATTTTCACAGCCGCCGCACTGGATACAATCACTGGCTTTACCAGAGCCTTCAGACGTGATCCTGCCGTAATACATATTCTGATTCCAATCATTAAAGATCTTCTTTCTGTTGTAGCAAGCAAAGATCTCAGGAATCTTGATAGCCATTGGGCAGTGGTTCTCTTCTACACAGTAGTGACAAGCTGTACATGGGATCATATCAAGACCCTTGAATATAGCTGTTACTCTTGCTACTGCTCCCATCTCAGTCTCTGAAAGAGGCTTGAAATCCTTCATGTAAGAAACATTATCCTTCATCTGAGCCATATCGCTCATACCAGAAAGAACAAGTCTGATTCCTTCCTGGCTTGCTGCAAAACGAATCGCATAGCTTGCGTTTGAAAGACCTGCGTTTAACTCATTAAAGATCTGCTGTGCCTTTTCTGGAAGATTAACAAGGCTTCCACCCTTAACAGGCTCCATTACGATTATTGGCTTATTATGCTTTCTGCAGACATCATAAACCTTCTTGCTCTGAACAGATGGATCGTCGTAATCAACATAGTTGAACTGGATCTGAACGATCTCAATCTGAGGATATGTTGTAAGGATATTATCTAAAACCTCTGCCTTATCATGGAATGAAAGACCTACATGCTTGATCTTACCTTCTTCTTTTAACTTAAAGGCGGTCTCATAGGCATTGCACTTTTTAAACTTT
This sequence comes from Butyrivibrio sp. INlla18, assembly GCF_900103635.1. GTDB lineage: Bacteria > Bacillota > Clostridia > Lachnospirales > Lachnospiraceae > Butyrivibrio. The sequence goes on along the minus strand of NZ_FMXK01000016.1, from coordinate 21,717 downwards.
TCAAAGTTCACTGCGTTCTGCGCATGCATCAGATAAAAATCAAAATACTCAACACCACAGGCATCAAGCTGACTCTGGAAGAATGGCCTGATGTCCTCTTCGCTGTTAAAGAAAGACTCTGTGAGCTTATCTGTTAAAAGATACTTATCTCTTGAGTATCTCTTTGTAAGAGCCTCTTTTATTGCAAGCTCTGACTTGCCATCAATATAGCCGTGTGCTGTGTCAAAATAGTTAAATCCGTTCTCGATAAAGTAGTCAGTCATTTCCTTGAACTGCTCAATATCTACTTCGCTTCCGATCATTGGAAGTCTCATACATCCAAAACCAAAAAATGTTTTGATCTGTGGAAAAGAATTGTCCATCGCTTGCCCTCCGAACACTGTAAAATACGCATACTCCTACATATACAATATTATTCTAGCATATTAGGAAACTTGGATATAGCTCATTTCTTGTCATAAAAAGCCACATTTTTGTCATCTATTGTTCTCAATCTATGGCACAAGAGTTTTATGAATGATAGAATATATATATACTAAATTTAATTAATTTGTGGCAGGGTTTTCTATGGCAAAAATTTCTAACGCAGATCTTTTTGACAACCTATTAACTCTTATTCCCGCTGGTGTTTTCTGGAAAGACAAAGACCGGCGATTTCTCGGTGCCAATCAAATGTTTCTTGATTACTACGGTCTTTCATCAGTTAATGAGATCATCGGAAAAACTGATGAAGACATGGGATGGCACATCGATCCAACGCCATTTAAAAATATCGAGCTTAAAGTAATCAACAATGGCGAAACCATTAGTAACGTTCCTGGACAGTGCATTGTTAAGGGCATGGTCCGTAATATCAGGGCTTCCAAAAAGCCTTTATATTCAGACGGCAAGATTGTCGGCCTTATAGGCTATTTTATGGATGTCACAGATGAGCTTGCAGAAAAAGACTGGCTTGCAAGTCTTTCAAGAACTGATGAACTTACGGGAATCTTTAACAGAAGGGCCTATTCTGACATAATCGTTCAGTACGAAGAACAGTACAAACAAAATCACACAGATTTTGTTTTATATATGATAGACCTTGATGGATTCAAAGCTGTTAATGATGAATATGGACACGAGTATGGTAACCTTGTCCTTAAATCTGTAACCAAGAGCCTGGTCTTTGCATCAGCAGACAACTGCGTTCTCTTCCGTTACGGCGGAGATGAATTTGTTATCCTCCATCAGCTTCAGGATGAAAAGGAGGTTCAGCTCATAGAAAAAAGACTCATCAGAGCTTTAGAAGCTCCTAGAAATATAGAAGGAGCCAAGGTTACTATCCATGGCTCCATAGGACATGCACAATATTCAGAGACTACTTCAGTTACGCTGCTTATCGAACTAGCCGATAAACGAATGTATGAAATGAAAAAACTACGTAAAGATCACCACTGAACAGTCCATCTCTTACTATATTTTCCATTGTCGATTTTTGCAGAAAGCCTGGGTTTTTCGGGCTTTCTTTTTCTTTCTAATACTCTTTTTTTGCAGAGAGCTTCTGCATACTCTTCTTCTCCCACCGGAAGATTAACTGGCACATTTTTCCAAGATGAAAGATATGCTGCATTACTGATTCTTAGGCTGTTTATACCCTCTTCACCAGGTGCTATAAGAGGTATTCCCTTCTCAATATGCTCAGTAAAATTCCTCATTATCAGGATGTGACCATCTTCTTCATCCTTAAGATCAAGCTCTATCTCGGTCGCCTCTTCTGTGGGCATTGCTTCCTGAGAGTTATAGCATAGCTCTCTTTCATCCTCTTTAAGTAAAAAGAGCTTTAGCTTTCCATACTCTGCAACTGCTTTACCCTTGGTTCCACTTATCTCTAATCTGTTGGTTCCGGGATATTCACCTGTAGACGTGATAAATGTTGCTGTTGCCCCATTTTTGTACTCAGCATAAATTGTAGCGTCGTCCTCTACATCCACATCATGGAATAAGCCTTCATGGCAAAAAGCCACCAGCATATCAGGCATTCCCATCATCCATTGCCAGATATCCAGATTGTGAGGCGCCTGATTGAGCAGTACGCCGCCTCCTTCTCCATTCCAGGTAGCTCGCCATCCAGAAGACTCGTAATAAGCCTGGGTCCTATACCAATTGCTGATGATCCAGCTAAATCTTTTGATATCTCCCAGCACCCCAATGTCCAGATAATATTTAAGTGTGCTAAAAAGCTTGCTTGTCCTTTGATTGAACATTATGCCAAAAGCCTTGCCACTATTATGTGCATCTGCATTCATTATCTCTACTGACTTGGCATCAACTCCTGCTGGCTTTTCTACTAAAACATGAAGTCCACTTTTAAAGGCTTCGCTTGCCATCTCTGGATGAAAATAATGGGGCGTTGCGATTATCACAGCGTCTATCAAACCTGAAGAATACATTTCTTTGTAGTCTTCAAACACTTTCACTTTGCCTTTGAATTTTTGATCAGCCCAATTTCTCTTTTCTTCATCTGTATCAGCCACACATGTGAGCATGGCGTGTTTAACCTTTTTTCTGAAAAGAGCCATAGCATGAGCGCTACCCATATTTCCAATTCCAACAATGCCAAATCTAATCATATCTTTTCCTTAATATTTTCCTACTGATATCTTCTGTTCAGTGAAATTCTCTACTGAAGCTTTCTTTTCATAGAAGTGGATGGCGTTATCCTTGATTCCGCCTTTTTTGTAATACTTTGAATCCTTACCGATAGGAAGACTAATGGTCTTTTTCTCAAAGCCAGCTACATAAATAGCTGTGATCACTTCGATAGTTCTTTTGCCATCTTCTCCTGTTATGAGAGGCCTTGTTCCAGTTTCAAGAGCAGTGAGATAGTTATCGATTTCTCCTGTATGTCCCTCATATTTAAGATCTGGAATCTCATCATAAAACTTATTTATCTTCTCAATAAGTTCCTTATTACCGCCATCTTTATAGAATCCGTTTTCCATACCAATTTCTGCTTTGAGATCCCAAGGCATAGAAATCTTGGCGTCAGCACACTGAAGAGTGATTCCCTGCTCTTCGCCATGGCTTATGACAGAGGCAAGCACCTCTGCTACAGAACCATCTTCATATTTAAGACAAGCAAGAGAAAGGTCCTCAACCTCTGCGTTATCATGCATAACATTTGTAAGCACTGCTGTCGCTTCAATTGGAGAGCGCTCCTCGATCCAGTTCAGCATATCAATGTGATGAACAGCATGATTAAGAGTTGGTCCGCCTCCTTCTTTTTCCCAGGTTCCTCTCCACCAAAGGTCATAATAACAATGAGCTCTCCACCAATTAGAGTCTACTCTTGCAAGGCATACTTTTCCGGCAAGGCCAGATGCTGCAAGCTTCTTTAACTTGTACACTCCATTTCTAAATCTGTTCTGAGCAATAACTCCAAGAGTGACGCCATTCCTCTTTTCTGCTTCAAGCATTTCGTCGCACTCTTCAAGACTTGCTGCCATTGGCTTTTCTACAAGTACATTTAAACCTGCATCCATGCAGTCAATACTGATCGATGAATGTACATATGGTGGTGTGCAGACATGAACCATATCAATCTTTACATCAGACTCAAGCATGCTCTTGTGATCAGCAAAGACAGCTACGTCACTTCCAAGATTATATTTTTCGATCATTGCCTCTGCTTTTTCTGGGTATATATCACAGAGAGCTACGATCTTACATCTATCTGGAAACTCTAATATGCCCTGTATATGCAGATTTGAAATACTACCGGTTCCAACTATCGCTATATTTATCATGGTCTCTCCTTAATTATCAGTTAATCTCTTTGCCTGAAGCTCTGCTTTTACGCACAGCTCTGCTGCCTTAAATGCGTGATCCTGTGTCATGGCATTTTCAGTTCTGTTGATACAGTCCAAAATGAGCTGTCCAAAGAATGGGAATCCAACTTTGCCATTTACTTCAAAGTGCTGCTCACCATCTTTGTTAACAAGAAATACGTGGTCAGTTGTTCCATCACCTGTGCCAACATTTACGTACTTTCTAAGTTCAATATAGCCTTCTGTTCCAAGGATGAAGGTTCTGCCATCTCCCCAGGTTGAAAGTCCATCTGGTGTAAACCAGTCAACCCTGAAATGCTGGCTTGTTCCATTGTCACCAACGATCATTGCATCACCAAAATCCTCAAGCTCAGGATAATCTGGATGACCATAATTTCCTACTTCACTATATTCAACATGTCCATCCTTTGCTCCGCAGTAGAATAAAAACTGCTCTATCTGATGGGAACCTATATCACATAGGATTCCTCCATATTTTTCTTTTTCAAAAAACCAATCTGGTCTTCCTTTAGGATCACCTACTCTGTGTGGTCCAAATCCATCTACATGAATAGGAGTTCCAATGGCTCCTTCCTCAATGAGCTGACCTGCAAAAACTGCAGACTCAACGTGTATTCTCTCACTGTAGTAGACCATGTATTTTTTACCAGTCTTTGCCACAGTCTCTTTTGCCTTCTCAAGCTGTTCTAAAGTAGTAAGTGGCGCTTTATCGGTGAAATAGTCCTTGCCATGCTCCATTACTCTTATTCCAAGCTCACATCTCTTCCAAGTTTCAGCTGCTCCGCAAACGAGCTTAACTTCTGGATCATTTAGTATCTCTTCTTCTGAAGAAGCTATCTTTACTTCAGGATATGCTTTCTGGAACGCCTCTGCTTTCCTAATGTCTTTGTCATATACCCACTTAAGTGTCGCACCAGCTTCTACAAGTCCATTACACATTCCATAAATATGTCCATGATCAAGTGCTATCGCTGCAATTACAAACTCTCCCTTATTTACAACCGGAGCTGGCTTTCCCTTTGGTGCATAATTCATTCCATCTTTTTTATCCATAGCTATTTACCTTTTCTTTTGAATATGGGGAAACAGAAAACTCTGTTTCCCCAAAGAATATGTTATTTGTTGTAGTACTCTTCTCTCTCCTGAATGATTGTGTCGATTCCAATATCCTTAAGCTCATCCATGTATTCGTTGTACATGTCATCGAACTCTTCTGGTGCGCAAGTGATCATCTTAACCTGATAGTCATCCTTTGCAATGTTTAAATCTGTAATGAGGTCTGCTGTTGAAGGAGATGTGTAAGAAGCGTCATGATTAAGTGTTCCTTCAAGAGCATATTCATAGTTCTGAATTACGTAGTCCTCAAAGCCAGGAGCTTCCTTAGATGTGCACTTATTGAAGTCCTCAACTGTCTCGAAGTATCCCTGATTACCTACGATGAAGATATCAGTTCTGATCCAGTCTTTATCCTGTGAGTTGTACTCAGCATCCTTAACTACAGGAACACCGTCAGTCATGCTGTAATGCTCGCCTTCAAATCCGTGATAGAGGACAAATCCGCCCTCTTCTGTACACATCCAGTCAAGGTATGTCATGCATGCTTCTACTACTTCTTCGCTTGCTGTCTTAGGGCAGAATGCGATAAGTCCACCTGCTCCATATGCTGCTGAATAAACATTTCCATCGTTCACATTCTTGAACTGAGGAATAGAAACGAAATCTGCATCACTCACATTCTCTTTAAGGGTTTTTAAAAGAGATCCACGAAGTACATCAACGTTACCATTTACACTGTATTCGCAGAATCCAAGGTTACCTGTTACGATCTCACTCTTGAAATCATCCTCAGCAAGGTTGTAGTACTCCTGATGAAGGATTCCTGCGTTATAGAGCTTGTTGAGGTACTGATAGTAGTCATACATACCTGGATCATAGTAATCCTGAATAACATCTTCTCCACCGCCACAGATATTAACCTTTACAGGATCATTTGCGATCTTTGAAAATACCTGCTTTAAATTCCAACCGTTCCAGATAATAGCGCCTGAAACACCTTTCATTCCGTCTGGATTCTCATGAACCATCTTATCAAGAGCTGTGTAGAGCTCATCTGGGTTTGTAGGAATACCAAGACCAAGCTTATCAAGCCAGTCTTTTCTGATGAAGTAGTTACTCTTTGCTGTTGTAGCTCTCTTTGCTACGATACCGTAGAGCTCACCACTTTCTTTTCTTCCAATATCAATTACATCTGTGCCAAGATATTTCTTCATATTAAGAGCCTGATCTGCTCCATCTACAAACTCTGAAAGATCCCATGTTCCGCCCTGATTAAAGTAATCTTCAGCGTAAGCATATGTATAAGTAAGTGTGAGATCTGGTGCTGTCTGAGAAGCCACCATAGCCTGCATCTTTGTTACTTCATCCCATCTTGGAACTGGAACAAACTCAACATTGATACCAACCTTGTTCATCTGCTCATTTACATACTTGGTCCACTTGTTGTCTGTAATTGTTGAGCCATCTGGTGCATTACTTCTGTCAAAGAGTTCAACTGTGATCGTTACATTATCGAACTGCTTTGATCCATAAGTTGTCTGATACTTACTTGGCTGATCAGATGTGGCCTCAGCTGCATCCCCACTGTCAGCTGACTGTGTTTCTTCTTTCTGTGCATCCTGTGTTGCGCCAGAATCTGCTGGCTGCGTACTACCACAACCTGCAAGCAGCGAAACTGTTGTTGCTGCTGCCATAAGAATTGAAATAACCCTCTTCTTCATATTTTCCTCCTTAAGATAAGAAAATTTTTTATATGAACTCCCTTTATTAGGATGTTCTGCTCTTAGCCTTTAACCGAACCCACCATTACACCTTTGACGAAGTACTTCTGAAGCCATGGGTAGATGATAAGGATTGGTATTGTTGATACTGCTACTGTTGCCATCTTGAGGGACTGGCTCATTACCTGAGTTCCGATACCCTCTGCATTGGCATTTGAGTTATTAAGCTCTTCACCAAACAGAAGGCTTCGTAATCTGAGCTGCAATGTATATAGCTCTGGCTTCTGAATATAGATAAGTGCATCGAAGTAGGTGTTCCAGTAACCTACTGCATAAAAGAGTCCCATGGTTGCAATGATAGGTACTGACAAAGGAAGAATGATCTTATTTAGTACCTTCATGTAAGAAGCACCATCAATTCTTGCTGCCTCTTCCAAACTTTCTGGGATATTCTTAAAAAACGTCCTCATTACAATGAAGTTAAATACGTTGATCGACTGTGGTACAAACAGCGCAAAGGATGTATCAAAAAGCCCGAGGCTCTTTACTGTAAGGAATGTAGGTATCATTCCACCACTAAAGTACATGGTAAAAAGGATGAAGGCTGTAAAAAAACTTCTTCCAGGCAGGTCTTTTCTTGAAAGTGAAAAGGCTGCAAGTATAGTAAGAACAAGGCTAAGTGCTGTTCCTGCAACAGTGATAAATACTGTATTTCTCATTGCCATCCAGATCTGAGTCTTACCAAGGATCTGTTTGTAGGCATCAATATTAAAATCAATTGGATAAAAAGTTACTCTTCCTGAAAGCACTGCATTGTAGCCACTGACTGAATATGCAAGTACATTAAGAAATGGGTAAATACATATGAAAGCTAGGAGCGCTAACAGAATGTCATTTACTATAAGTCCCGCTGTTATCTTTTTTGTCTTCATCTAATCTGTCCTCCCGTTAAATAATTCCGTCTTCGCCTATCGCCTTGGCGAACTTATCAGCGACAAAAAGGATAATGATGTTGATCACAGACTGGAATAGACCAATAGCTGTTGAATCGCTGTACTTAGCTTTCTCAATACCTATCCTGTAAGTATAGGTACTTACAACTTCAGATACCTCTAATACCTTTTTGTTTCCAAGTAGAAGCGGTGCATCAAGTCCAATAGACATCATCTTGGATATCTGAAGGATCAGCATTGTAACTATTACTGATTTGATCGCAGGAAGTGTGATGTAGATAAGACGCTGGAACTCAGTAGCTCCATCCAGATAAGCAGCTTCATAAAGGGTTTCATCAACACCTGTAAGGGCTGCTAGATAGATGATCGTTCCCCATCCAATCTCTTTCCATACGTTACATACCACGTATGTGAAGATCCACCAGATATGATCGCTCATAAATGGTATTGGACTTCCTCCCATGTTCTCTATGGCTCTGTTAATACTTCCGTTTGTCATGGAAAAGAGATTTGTTGCTATTCCAGCAACTACTACCCATGAAATAAAGTGTGGCAGATAGAGAACTGATTGCGTGATTCTCTTAAAATGCTTGTTCCTGACTTCATTGAGCATCAGAGAAACTATTATCGTAAGCGGAAAGCTTACAAAGAGTGTTGCAAAGTTCAGGACTAATGTATTTCTGATAGCATTCCAGAAATTCTTGCTCTTGAAGATCTTTTGAAAGACTTCAAATCCGCACCATGGACTTGCTGTGATCCCCTTAAACACGTTGTAGTCCTTGAACGCAATAGTGATTCCGTACATCGGGATATACTTAAACAGTATGTAGTACGTAATTACTGGTACTAACATCACGTATATCCACTTATAGTTCCATACCTTCTTAAGTGTTTTCCTCATTTTTTGTGCCACCCCATTTTTGTTTCTTGCTGTAAGGATCCCTGTTGGAAAAACTATAGCACTGACGAAATTACGTTTCTTACACTTGTCCGTATAATTTTTTTGCGTCAAATGACTTAAACGTTTATGTGTTATTGCCCATATTTCTTATTTTTTAGGTTTTTATTGCGTAAATCTCTATTTTCAACAAAAAAGCGAGGTCATTTTGTGCAATGTATACATATTGTGTTTGATGGGATTAAGACGTATTCTATATCTATAATTGTGATAAGGAGAATTCGTATGACCGGACATCAGGTTTGTAAAAAACACTTGGCCATTAACAGAGAGATTCAATGTGAAGTCAAATCTATAGACGCACCCTTTGACTATACTGATGATATGCACAACCACTTTATCCATGAAATCCTGATCATGCTAGACGGTGAGCTTAGTCTTTATACAGAGTTTTCTGGAAAGGTCATAAAAAGAGGTGATGTGGGCTTTATTCCACGATATCTTTTTCATACAGCTGACATCATTACCGCTGACAAGTATGACCGTATAGTCATAAATGTATCTGATGAGATCCTTAAAAAGGCTTCCTCCAAGAAGATGGATCTTAGTCAGTGCTTTGAGCCCTACGACGAAGATGATAAGTCCCTTCACACGATTCATCTTGAAGATGACGACATTGAGACCATCCATAAATACGCAGTAGAACTGCAAAAGAATATTGAACATCCTGTGGTGGGCTCTGATATTCTAGTTGATGCCTACCTAAAGCTCATAATGGTAAAGATCACTTCAAAATATGCCGACTCCCCACTTGTTGACTCCCCTGACGTTCTTCCTGATATCGTCAGCAGAACCTTTGAATATATTGATGCCCACTTAACTGAGGATCTTAGCCTATCTGTTTTAGAGAAGGCGATTCATCACAACGGAACCTACATTTCCAGATGTGTAAAAAAGTTTTCTGGTCTTTCTATTCAGCAGTATATAATCGCAAAAAAAATAGCCCTAGCCTGCAGGTTATTGCAGGAGGGCTATTCACCTAGTGATGTTTGCTATATGTCCGGGTTCAACAACTACTCCAATTTTTCGAGAACTTTTTCCAAACAGGTCGGAAAGTCTCCAAAGCAGCTTCAAATGGCAACCCGTGATATCAAGTAATTACTGAATCTCTAATGTACCACCTGAGATCAGCTTACCTGAACGTCTATCAAAGAGCAGAATATCTTTTCCCTTGATATCGATGTTGGCGTCCTGGCCAATGAGGTAGATTGAATTACCAAAGATTACGCTGGTAAGGAGGAATTCTCCAACCTTAAGCTTAAGTGTTGACTCCATACCAGTAGGCATTGCGCCGTAGATCTTGGTGTTTATCTTGCCAGCTGGCTCGATGTCGATAGCTTCTGGTCTGATACCAAGAACGAAATCTGCATCTGTGATAACAGGCTCATCCATAAGGCTTTCATCCTGTTCCTCAACCTTCTGAACGTGGTATTTGAACACTTCGTCCTTGTTACTCTTTTCTACTGCGCCTTTCTTCATAAGTCTCTGGCGCTCAAATTCTTTCTTGTCAGCTTCTTCCTTGTCTCTTTCTGCTCTCCACTCTGAGATCTTAAGTGGCTCGTTTGGCACAAACTTTGCCTTTACGCCATCAAGGATATTAAGCTCAACACTGCCGTCTGCTGCCTGTGCTCCCTTAGCATCCACAAAGTTCATAGATGGATTACCTACAAAGTCAGCAACGAAAAGGTTTGCTGGTCTTGAATAAACATCAAGTGGAGCTGCGTACTGCTGAAGAACACCGTTGTTTACAAGACAGATTCTTGTAGCCAGTGTCATAGCTTCCATCTGATCATGTGTTACATATACAAATGTGCTTCCAGTCTCAACGTGGAGTCTCTGAAGCTCGTATCTCATCTCAAGTCTGAGCTTGGCATCAAGGTTTGACAATGGTTCGTCCATGAAAAGAACCTGTGGCTCTGGAGCAAGAGTTCTGGCAATAGCTACTCTCTGCTGCTGTCCACCAGAAAGCTCTGCTGGATACCTATCCATGAACATTCCGATCTTAACTATTCTTGAACATGCTCTGACTCTTGAATCAATCTCTTCCTTTGTGAGCTTTCTTGTTTCAAGTATTTCGTTACCATTTTTAAGTACATGGTACTTGCTGCTAAGTTCTTTTCCTTCTCTCGCGTACTTTTCCTTGATTCCTGCAAGCTTTTCTTCGTACTCAGCAAGCTTTGCCTTTGCAACCTTGTCTGGATCAGAAGAAGAATGAATACCTAAGTTAAACAGCTCTTTTGCTGAATAGATTGAAAGATTGTAGTTGTCGATGAGTTTGATGTGAGCCTTATTCTCATCGAGCTTACCATTCTTGTCACGGCACTCTTCTACTATCTCTTTTATCTTGGTTCCATTGGCAAGGGCTCTTACGATATCCCCTGTCTGCTTTGCCTCTGGATCAAGTACTGGCATCTCTTCGTGGATATTTTTAAGACCAAAAGAGATGTTCTCATAAACTGTCATGTTTGGCCAAAGTGCGTAGTTCTGGAAAAGGAAGCCAACCTTACGCTTGTTGGCCGGAACGTTGATTCCTGCATTTGAATCAAATACTACTTTGTCTCCAATTGTGATCTTTCCTTCTGTTGGAGTCTCAAGGCCTGCGATCATTCTAAGGATTGTTGTCTTACCACAGCCTGAAGGTCCAAGAAGTGTAATAAATGAGTTATTTGGGATGTTAAGGCTAACATTATCTACACCAAAAAACTTTCCCCAACGTTTAGTTATGTTCTCTAAAATAATTTCAGGCATGATTACTTTCCTCCTATGCCGCTGTCAAGGCTTGCGCCTGTGAGCTTGTTTACCAAAGTATTAAATACAAGAATTGTTACGATGAGGATGAGGTTGATAGCACTTGAGAATGCGTAAAGTCCCATCTCATCGAAGTAGTCAAGTGTTGTTGAAAGGATAAAGCCCTGTGTACAGAGAAGAAGGAACAATGATAATTCTCTAAGGCAGGTCATAAATGGAAGAAGATATCCACTTATGATTGATGACTTCTGGATTGGAATAATGATCCTTGTCATTCTCTTTACCCATGATGTATTCATGATAATTGCTGCTTCTTCAAGCTCGTTACTGATCTGAAGCATTGAATTTAGTGAACTTCTTGAAGCGAAAGGTATGTATTTTACTACACCTGCGATTATCAGAAGTGTATATGTATTAAACAGATTGATATGCTCGTTGGAGAAGAGGATAAAGAATGCTGCTCCAACTGCGATTGATGGCATGAGGTAAGGAAGGAATGCTACGTTGTTTACATAGTTTGCCCACTTATTCCTTCTCTTTTTAGCAACTGCGTATCCGATAAGTGTACCAATGGTTCCAGCTATCAGCGCACAGACAACTGCCAGGAACAATGTTCCAAAGAAGGCATGCCAAATGGTCTTGTTGTACAGGATTCCGGCCTGTCCATACATTCCGTTTTCTGTAATGTTTTCGTTTGTAACCCACCATTTTGTTGTGAGATGAGCAAGATTTCCTGAATAAAGGAAGCTGTAATCTCCTGGGTTTGGAAGGAATGTCTCTAATGCAAAGAGGAGAATTGGCCAGATACTTGTAAAGAATGTGATGATCATGAAGATGATTCCTACAAGATACTTGCCTACCTTACCAATTGAGAGCTTTGTGAGCTGTCCTGATTTACCAGTAACCGTTGTATAGTTCTTGCGGCTCTTTAAACTCATCTGGTTCATTCCAAGGATCAGTACGCCAAATACCATCATGATGATCGCCAATATACTAGCTTCACCAGTGTACTTACTGTTCATTGAAATGTACTTGGTAGAAAGAGTTGTGAGATTCAGATAATGTGGTACTGGGTAGCTTCCCATAGCTGATCCAAATACCAAAAGGATTGTTGAAAGGATCGCTGGCTTGATCATAGGAAGTGTTACCTTGAACATTATCTTCCACTTTGGTGTATCAAGAATTGTGGCTGCCTCCTCGAGGTTAGCGTCCATATTCTTGAAGATTCCTCCAATGAGGATGTAAGCAAATGGTGCATAGTGAAGTCCCAGAACTACCGCACTTGGGAATACTCCCTGGCACCACCAGTGAGGAAAATAGATGTTAAATATTGCTGCAAGAAGTCCATCTGAAGTTCCTGTCACTTTGTTTGAATAAAACATATGCTGCCAAACAACGGCTAATGTCCACTGTGGCATGATATAAGGAAAAATGAAGATAGAACTTAAGTATTTCTTAAACTTCATGTCTGTTCTTGTTACAAGAAATGCGAACAGACCACCAAAAAGAATTGATATAAAGCATGTAAGCACAGATAAGATCACAGTATTAAGAAGCGGTGTCCAAAGATTGGTCTTTGCTAACTTACTTGTGAAAAGATCTGTGTAGTTTACTACTGAATAACCATTTACTCTTCCAGTTAAGTGCTGGTCGATTGTACCTGGATGTATAGCAAAAGTATCTTTTACTATAGCTACGATAGGTGCGACTGTACTAAAGGTTAAAACAATCCCAAACAGCAAAAGTATTATATTCTGAGGTTGGGAAAACCATGTCTTTACCTTATTTTTGAAAATCGCACTTTTGTCTGGTTTTGCGATTGCATTCATTTTAGTTTCGTCCCCTTTTTTAAAGGATGCCGCCCGCAGGCGGCATCCGAAGTGTTGTTAATTATTCTCCTGGAGCATAGTGATCAAGAACGTCGATCCAGCTACCAACTGTGAATGATACTTCTGAGCAGTATGCAGGATCTTCAAGTACTAGCTCACCATCTGTTGTCCACCAGTCATATCCTCTGTCGTTCTTTGCTGGGAACTCATCTCCGCCACCCTGTGAGTGATGGAATGTGTCCTCAATCTCTTTTGCAACGTTAGGATTTGCTGAGTAGCCACCCATGTCTTTACCCCAAGCTTCAAATCCCTGCTCTGTGCATGTCATGAAAGCGATGAATGCGCATGCTGTCCAAGGAAGTGGGCTGTTCTTGGTAAGGAAGAGGTAATGGCAATATCCATATCCACCGATTCCTGTGTAGCCATCCTGATATGCTGCTACGTTGATGTTGTTAACTGATACAGAAGCTGACTCTTCTACTGAACGAAGCTTACTGTATACTAAAAGACCTGATTGATCTGTTGCAGATGCATCTACAAGTGTGTTGCAGATAGGGCCATCGTCTGTCTGCTCGTTGTAGTTGTTAACCCAAAGCTTGATCCATGCAAGTGCGTAAGCACCGTTTGCGCCAAGACCAAGGTCGTTTGCATCTGTCTGCATCTCTTTGATCACAGGCTCAAAATATGCTTTCTTGGTATCATCAAGCTTGTCATAAGCTTCCTTGAGCCATGTAGCATACTTATCTTCTGTGAGCATCATGAGGAAGTTCTTTCCTACGATCTCAGAGTCAACACCCATGAAAAGAGGATGTGATCCTTCATATACGAAATCCCAGCAGTTGTTAAACTCTGCGCTGCCTGTATTGTTGTACATGAAAACTTTATTAAGTGTCTGAAGTGGAAGGAATCCTGTGTAAGCATCAGGTGTTGTTCCGTTTGCTTCTGCCCATTCCTTAGGTACGTATGTCTTTAAGATGTCTGTATCTACCATCTTTGTCTGGATCTGGTTACCATCCTGGATAAGAGTCATAGCAAATGTGCCTTCGCTCTTAAGTGAATCAGATGTGAGCTGCTCAAAGATCTTGTTGTTCTTTGGCTGCTGCCACTCAAATTCCATTGTGTAAGATGGATCGATTGTCTGTAAGTACTCGATGAATAATGGAAGTGCTGACTTACCACGGCTACTATTACCTACGCCGTAGAATGTCTTGCCGTTTGACTCTTCGATAGCCTTCTTAGCAAGCTCTTCCATTGACATTGTCTCAGCTTCAGCAATGATAGCATCGATTCCTGTAAGCTCAGCTGCTGGAGCAGCCTCTTCAGTTTCAGCCTTCTCTGTTGTCTGTGCTGCATTATCTGTGCCAGCTGGCTGCGCATCTGTTCCTGCACCCTGGTTAGAAGCTGCGCTTCCGCAACCTGCAAGAGCGGATACAACCATTGTGAATGTTAAGATTGTTGATAATACTTTCTTTTTCACCTTTTATCCTCCTTTTACATTAGCTTGTGCCCTTTTCCCATAAAAAAGAAACCACAAGCAGTTCTTTGCTTTATGGTTTCATTTTAGATTTCTTTTATAATTTTTTTGAGAAGACAAATCTGATATTATTTGTAATTTTTTGACAATTTATTACTCAAGTCCCTTATTTTGATATTCTGATGGCGTTCTTCCCACAAGCTTTTTGAAAGTATTTGAGAAATAGGCAATGTCCTGATAGCCTACTTTATCTGCTACTTCATACACTTTTACATTCATATCCTTGAGGTAATCCAAGGCTTTTTTGATCCTGTACTTAGTAAGGTAGTTGTTGATACTGCTATCTGTCTCTGATTTAAAAAGTCTGCTGATATGACCTTCACTTACGCTCAGAGCCTCTGCTAAATTTCCTACGCTGAAGTCCACATCCGAATAGTGGTTTTCAATATATTCAATTGCTGCCTGAACGTAGCGGTTTGAAACTTCATCTTTTTTCTTGATTGGAATCAGCTCATTTTCTAGCTCTGCTTCCTGGGCAGTTCCATTGGGATGAAGGTGCAAAAGCCTTTGGATTACGCCTTCGAGCTCACCATCCTGGAAAGGCTTTAAGATATAATCTGAAACCCCAAGTCTTATGGCTTTTCTGGCATATTCAAATTCATTGTAGGCAGTAAGGAATATGACTTTTGTATTTGGGTACTTGTCTCGAAGCTGCTCTGCAAGCTCTATTCCGTCCATCTTGGGCATTCTGATGTCGGAGATCACAAGGTCTGGTCTTACTTTATCTGCAAGCTCCAAAGCCTCTTCTCCGTTTGAAGCTTCCCCCACGACTTCGCATCCTATAAGGGACCAGTCGGTCTCTCCCTTAATACCTAGCCGTACATATTTTTCATCGTCTACTATCATTACAGTAGTCATTGTTCCCCTCGTTCTTCTTTCTTTTTTGGCTCTTTTTCTGAATATGGAAGTGTAATGATCATGACTGTTCCGCCCTGAGATGGTCTAAATGCCATGACTCCATACTCTTTTCCATAATAAAGTCTGATGATAGTGTTGACGTTGTTAAGGCCCAGGTGTCCCTTTAAGGTCTCAACGTCATCATTATTTAACGCCAACATCATTTCATCGCTTATGCCTTTACCGTCATCCTGAACGGATATCTTCAAAAGGTCTTTTTCTCCGGAATTATCTCTACAAGCGGCTATATAGATATGACCGTTTTCGGTTTCATCCATCCCGTGAATGATGGCGTTTTCTACTATTGGCTGAAGTATGAGCTTTGGAATAACTGCGTCCATTACTTCAGTTGGCACATCTATTGTAAGGTCGAACTTGTCATCAAATCTGATCTTCTGGATCTCGCAGTAGTTCTGGACAAGCTCTAGCTCTTTTGACAAAGGGCAAAACTGCCTCTCGGAAATACTGGTCCTAAGAATTCCTGCAAGGGACGCTGACATGGTGGCAACTTCTGGCACGTGATTAGCCTTAGCTACCCACTTAATGGTATCTAGTGTGTTGTACAGGAAGTGTGGATTGAGCTGGGCCTGCATCATTTCAATTCTGGTCTCATTGATGGTTCGCTCTGCCTCAACTCGCTCTTCCATGGTCTGCTTGAGCTGGCTTGTCATCTTGTTAAAGCCAACTGCCAGCTGTTCGAACTCGTCTTCTCTTGAGAGTTCTATCTTGGCATCAAAGTCACCTTTTCTGAAGCGCTTCATTCCGCTGGCCATGGTATTTATGGGCTTTGAAAAATATGCGCTTAGTCTTGAAGCTACGATGAGACAGACAATAACACTAAAAAGAGCTTCTAATGTAAGGATCTGATAGCCAACCTTAACTGCGGATTCTCCCAGAGCTGGCGGCGTAACGTATATGCTCAAAAGCCCAGTCTTTCCTATCTCATTCATGTAGACATTGTTTTCTATGTTGTAATTATAGGCTTGTCCGTCAAAGAGATTTCTACGGATGCTTTTAAGTTCACTGCCATTTTCAGCCGTTCCGATTAGGCAGAATGGCCTAAGGAACTGGTCTGTTAACATGAATCCATCTTTGGCATTTATGTTGCTTCGAAGTCGGTTTTCTATTTCAGTCTGCTCTATCCTGACGATGGCAAAGGCTGGAACATTTCCATCTACTATCTGTTTTGCTATCAAAAGATCTGCACCAGTCTTGGTTGACTCTGTAGGATCTAGAGCATAGATGACTTCGCCTTTGCTGTTCTTGGCTTCTTCAAGAACTGAATAATAGAGTGGCAATTTATTGGACAAGGATTTAGTGCTGGTACTAAACACGCATCTGTCACCCTGATAGATATCCACTGTTGCAAAGTCTCTTATTCTTCTTGATACGTTGTAAAGCTCTGAGTAGATAGTAAGTGAGCTATTCTTACTCTGTGTAAGGGCATTTTTTATGATATCGCTTTTTGATATGAGGTCCAGCGTCTCTTCTGATAGCTCTATATCACGCTGCAAAAGAGAATTAATAGCTGTGTTCTGCTCGATATCTTTTTTCTCATAGTCGTATTTGAGTCTTGCCTGGAATCCCTGAATGGTAAAGACACCGCCTATGATGACAAGGATCAGTGTTACTGTCAGAAAGATTGCAAAGAGCTGCCTTTTGAAGGACTGTCTGATGATTCCCATAGTTAGTCCTCCGTCTTTCTAAGCTCGTCCCAAAGAAGGAGCATCTTTTCCTCTTCTCTGGCTGACTTTTTGACATCGAAATCAATGAGCTTGGTGCTTCCATATGCTGGCAAAAGATCCACATCAGTCCTTACTGGTCTTCTGTAGAAGTTCTCCATTGCGTATTTCTGGGTATCATAGCCCACCACAAAATCTATGAATTTACCTGCGTTGTAGGAATGTGGCGCATTTTTTAACATGGCAACGCCATCTGGAACTGCGCTGGTGCCGTCGTTTGGATATATGAGAGAAATGTTGTAGCCTTTAGCTATATACTTCTTGGCTGTTTCCTCAAGGGTAATGCCAATGAGGTAGGTTCCATCTGATACTGCCGGAATTACATCTCCTGAAGAATCTAATATCTCGCCTCCAAGCTGATCATACAGCCTTGGTAAAAGAGTCTCATATGACTCGCCAAATAACTGCTCCATTGTAGATACTATGGTGTAGCTGGTTCCTGAATTTCTCATATCTGCAAAGGCTATCTCGCCTTTCCATTTGCTGTCAAAAAGACTTTTCCAGGTTCGTGGCACTTCTGAAGAAGAAACTAGCTTTTTGTTATAGATGAAGACTATTGGAAGCTCTGTAAACGCAGTCCATGAGCCTTCCTTGGAAACGTAATTTTCATCAAGATACTCTTTTTCACTTGAGACATATCTAAGGAACATGTCACTGTGAGCTTCATAGCTTTCGATTCCGCCGCCAAACATAATGTCGCACTGGCTGTTTTCCGATGCCTCTTTTGCCTTCTGCATCATCTCCGCGGTTCCGCCTGCGTGAACGTCTACCCAGATTCCTGTCCTATTCTCGAACTCTCTGATTATTGGAAGATAAACTTCCTCTTTGTGAGATGTATAGACAATGAGCTGATTTTCCTCGGGTACCGCATATTTCTGAGAAATGTTTTCTATTTCTTCCTGTCTTGGACTATTTTGGCATGACGAAAGCAGGAGCACTAATGCTCCTGCTAAAAAGATCGAACCTAGTTTTTTTATAACCCCCGCCATGATCAAAAATTACTTCCATTCCAGCCCCAATTATCAGCTGGAGTGTACTTAACATAAATATGATCTGGTGCAATTCCTAGAACATCACCAAAGATATTTGTGATCTCTCCTGTAAGCTTATCAAACGCACTTGGATTAGCCCCGCCAAATACCATAACTTCTACGAAAGCTGTTGGCTGAGAATTATCTCCTCTAAAATACAGATGATATCCATCTTCGAAGCCTGTCATGAGCCAGCTTTCGCTCTTTCCAGGAATTATCTCAATTGCTTTTCCAAGCTTTTCTTTTAGCTTTCTCTCCTGATCTTCTGTAATCTTTACGCTTATCTTTGAATTAATAAATGGCATAATGCTCCTCCCACCATAACTTTTTTCACTATTTAAAGTATTTAATATAGTGTATCACAGAGGTCTGCCGATGGTAAATTCATTACATAAAAAAGCACGGACGACTTTAATTAAGTCCTCCGCGCTACGCTTTTATAGGATAGGAAGTATATAATTATTCCATTTCTCTTTTCATCAGAAGTCTAAAAAGAAAAACAAACAATACATTAAATGCAATAATAGCTGCGTATATAATTGAACGCTTTACGTTAAATAATACTCTTGGATCACTAAAGAAAAATATGTAGCCAAATACTACAATAGCGATGTACAGGACAAGTAGCATAACTGCTTTTCTAAACATCATCTTAGTTTTTTTCCTTGAATCAAAAATGGGATATCTAGCAGCCGTTAGCTCTTCGATAGAAATTTTTAACGCATCCGCTATACTTTGCAATAATTCAACATCAGGATAACAAATCCCTCTTTCCCATTTTGATACCGCCTTGTCTGTAACGTACAAGCTACTTGCTAATTCTTTTTGTGTCATTCCCAACTCAATACGTCTTCGCTTTATTACTTCCCCTACTTTTTCGTTCATAGCTTTCCCTCCTATAAAGTTCTGTCTTACGATTAGCGTATATAATTCCCCATAAAAAGTCACTCTACTTTTGGTTTACTTCCGAATTTTCCTAGTTTTTCTTTATATTATACCTTTATCTCAGGGAATAAGATATTGCACTTTCTTGATTTACCATATACTTTATGCTAATATACTGATTGCATGTTTCCGTAGCTCAGCAGGATAGAGCGTCCGCCTCCTAAGCGGAAGGTCGTGCGTTCGAATCGCATCGGGAACATTGATTTTGAGGAGTCTGAAATTCAGGCTCCTTTTATTTTAATGGACCTAGGGGACGGGGTTAGTGGTCCATTTTGATAGTTGAAATATAGGAAATGGGGAAGGTGAAAAATGCTTTTTAAATACTGTGCCTAATGGCTTTAAGGACGAAGCCCTAAATCAAGTAAGTTCTTTTGATACAGATAGACTTATGCAGGATATGCTCTCATTTTTCCAACCTGTTGAAGAAGAACCCATCTTCTTTTTTACAAAAGAAATGGCCGACGAATACATAGAAGAAACAATAAGCTTCTGCATAGATGAAGTAAAAAAACTTCGTAATAATGAGCCCGGTATCGATATGATGACTTATGCATGGAAAAGGGCGTGAATTTAAGTAGTTAAATTCCTATTCTTTTTCCATCAGTTTTTTATAATAAGCTATGATTTTCTCAGCTAAATTCTCATTCTTACTCATTGATTCAATCATTGCATACATCTCTGAATTATCACTTTTTCTAAAAGTGACTATATCTGAAAATGCTTCTTTGCTCTCTCCACAAAGATACTCTGGCGTAGTATGAAATACCTGCGCAATATAACAGATAGTCTGATATGAAGGATTGCGTTGTCCGTTCTCATATCTTCCATATCCCATTGCTGACATATTCAATCTTTTTGCAGCTTCTGCCTTATTTATTCCAAGTTTTTCTCGAACCATTATCAGTCTTTTCGGATCAAAACTCATTTTATAATCCCTTCTTGACAATAACCGTTGGTTAGTTTATCCTTTAATAACCATTGGTTATACAATACTACATTTCTACATTGCGCGCAAGCTACAAAAAAGATGATGCTTATCTTAGTATTTGACACCAAATATGACACCAATTAAAATGGAGATGGATACATGTCTAAATGGGACAAACTAATAAATCAAATTCTTTCTTTATCTTCCGATTTAAGATTTGAAGAATTACAAAAGGTATTAGAATTTTACGGATATGTAATGAGCATTCCTAGAAAAGGCAGTAGTCACTGTACTTTCAGGAAACCTGGTAAAAACCCTATTACTATTCCTGTTCATAAACCAATTAAAAAGATCTACGTCGAAATGGTCAAGAAAGTCGTATTGGAAGAAGGTGATATCGATGAAAAAAACAATTGATGATTATATGAAACTTCCATACAAAATGGAAATAGTTGAAGACCCTGATGAAGGGGGATTCGTTGTTTCTTTTCCAGAACTACCAGGATGCATCACTATAGGTGACACAATAGAAGAAGCCATAAAGAATGCTTCTGACGCAAAAAGAACCTGGTTTGAAGCTGCTTTAGAAGAAAACATCGACATTAGTGAGCCCTTAGTTTCAGAAAAATATTCTGGTCAATTTAAATTAAGACTTCCCAAAAGTCTTCATAGATCACTTGCAGAAAATTCTAAACGAGAAGGTATCAGCATGAATCAGTACTGTGTTTATCTTCTCTCTCGTTGGGATGCATTAAATACTCCTAGTTCTTACCAATAATTATCACTACTAATTTGATACTTTTCTAAGGAGTCTGAAAATTCAGGCTCCTTTTTTTGTAATAAAAAAATCGTTGACATTCCAAAATGATTTATCTATAATAACGTCTCGTGGTTCTAAACAATTCTAGAGTTGTTTCTTGTTTTCTTAAACATTTCGTTTTTTATCCACATTACTACGTTTTAAGAGGAATAATAAAACTAGAGGAATTAATATGAATTTAAAAGAAAAAATAATATATAAAGGTTTAGATTATAACGTCTCTGGTAAGAAAGAATTCATTAGAAAGATTTTATCTTTACCAGAAACTAGAGATGCATTTATTAGTTGGATTATCGATTCCGGTAAAATGGACGAACTTGATAAGTATAATAAAGTCAGTTCTTTTGACAACCAATTCCACAGTGTATCTCTTGATGAGAAAACTATCATAAATTTGTTTGATTTAGCTACAGCAAATAAAATAGAAGGCTTTCTTTCTAATAATAATCTTTCTAACGTCGATCGACATTTTTATACAGCTTACCTTGCTCCTTTATTAAGTTCGGAGAGTTCCCACTCATTAAAAATCGATTATTGTTTAATATTTGGTATTGTCAATCAGGAAAAATGTCATAAAAAATTAAAGGATTTGTGGCTTAGCCATCCAGAATACTATTCATTTTTCTTAACTAAAACCTGCGCTCCCGCGAAATTATACCAAGGCTCTGGTATAAAGCGTTAACAGTTACTACCGCAAATCCTTGATATTACTGGCTTTGCGAGCACAA
>NZ_FMXK01000012.1 GCF_900103635.1 Butyrivibrio sp. INlla18 | reverse complement strand
CTCCAGAATTAAATATTTTCAGTAATAAAAAACATTCTTCCGGAGGAGGGCGAACTCTCAGCAGTAAAGAGTTGTGAAGAAATACAGAAAATGTTAATCTTTTCATAGGCGGAAGTAGTGGTTTTGTTTTGGTGTGGTAACTTAAACAATACTCCTTTTAGGAGACACTATCTACCGCCTTTCTTAAAAGTAAAAACGCCGCGCCACAGCCTTGGCAGGCCGTCGCGCAGCGACTTAGTTCTATTGAAAATAAGTCTGTCTATTTTATTTATGAAGATGCTTTTTTGACATACTTTAGTAAACCTTGCGAACATTATGGAAATCAGTATCTGAATGAAATAAGCACTAATAAAGAAACAATGAGTTTTTTGAAAATAAATTGCTCATCTATGGTAAATGAACTTGAAAAACAGGAGATAAAATTTGATGTGCCAAATCTTATTTTGTCAGCATCTAATACTAAAAGCCCTGATTTTCATGTATACAGCGTACTTTCGCAATTTACTGATCTAGAAAATGTAATAGTTGATTATAGAGTAGCTGATTATGATATAGCTCAAATAGCAGGATATATTCATAAATATGCGCCTAATGTACATATTTATGAAAAGAATAAAGATCATTTGGAAGAGTATATTCCCTAAAAAACACTAATTGTGGGGAATTCAGTGTAGATAATATGAGAAAAAATAAAGTAACAATAGTATTAGTTGGGATAATAGCAATATTGGCTATTTCATTAGCAGTGACATTTGCTGTCACTCGGTCGAATTCTAAAAAAAGACAAAGCGGCTATTATTACATTGATCTTGATGGAAATGTAGTTAGTGGTGCATTTGATAAAGAATCTAGGCCGGGGATATATGGTGAGTGCTATTTTGATGAACATGGAATAGCTAAAATCTCGAAAAAGAACGGTGAAAACACTACTTTTGATGATGAGATTTACTTTATTGATACAAATTTTAAAGTGATTGGAAATCGGATATTTACATATGGAAATGTTTTAGAGTGGGAATATGACAATCAGGTTTATTTTCTTTGTAGAGAAGGAAATGATTTTCAGATTCTTGATTCAAATATGAACCTAGTATCTTCAATTGAAGACTATTTTTTTGATGATTCGAAACTTATTGCGTGTGTGAGTCACAGGCTTGCAAAGGGATTGATTCCAATATGTTCTAAAGAATCAAATTATGAAAAGATGGGGTACATTGATATAAATTGCAATTATGCTATTGAGCCCAAGTTTTGTTATTGTATAGAGTTTTCTGATGATGACTTAGCCATAGTACGTGCAGAAAGCGGGAAGAAAGGAGTAATAGATAAAACAGGGAAATATGTAATAGAACCTATATATTTTGATATTACTAGTTTTAGTCAAGGAGTTGCTATGGCGCAAGAAACAGAAAATGGAGGAGCGAGGCTTATTGATAAAACTGGAAAGCTGGTTTCTGAAGAAACATTTTTATTTGATGGGCTATATGATAGCAGTGATAAATTGTTCAATGAAAAATATACATATGCTGTAGGATACGAAATTAGAGAAATGGGTTTTATTGATAAAGCTGGTAAATTTGCTATCAAGCTAGATAAAAGGGAAGGAAGCTTTTCTGGAGGCTATGCTGATGTAGAAGATGAGAATGGAAAATATGGATTTATTGACGAGAATGGAAATTTGGCTATTCCATGTCAATATGACGATTTGATCGGATTTACAGATGATGGAATTGCTCCTGTGAAAGTTGGTGATTTATGGGGCTACATTCGAACAGATAATACCTGGTTCCTTGAGCCACAGTTTGATGAAGCATACACGTTCAGAAATGGATATGCGTATGTATGGCTAAATGAGGATCAGCAAATAAAAAAGTGATGGACTTCAAGTATACTATCGATAAACGCTAAAAATGGAGAGAAGAAAATGGGGAACAGTTCTGAGGTAGAAGTAAGTAGAAACGAAGAAGTATCTATGGCGGATTCAACAGTTGAGCTTTATTTGGATAAGACTGTGCTGGATTTAACAATCGAGGAATATGAAACATTAAAAGGAACTCTTCTTGATTGGGCAGATCAAATAGGTGCTAATATTGAAAAGGTTCAGGATGCTTCAAGTGGAGAAGCAAGTTATGCCATCGCAAAACAAGGTGGCGCATATCTGGATGAGGATTTTACAGAGCTACTGACCAAAACGGATGTGGCTCTTAATACTATGAATCTGACGTCGTTTAGAGCTCATAGTCTCTTACTTAGATGTGAGAATTTCTACGAAATACTTCAAGGCGAAAGCGAATATATGGGAGATTATTGTGCTGGTGCAGGTGCCGCTCTTCTTAGCGGAGGACTAGGAGGAATGGAAAATGCTATTCCCAAGACTCCGATGACATCAGAACTCTACTTGGATACTACATTTTATGGAGATGGTGGAGGAGTGTTAAGTACTACCACAGATGATGCAGTACTTCAGTTTACAAATATAGCCAGCTTGAAGAATACAGTGGAAAGTTATCTGTCATCACTTGAGGTCGGACAAATTGATGTTTCAGCAGAATGTGAAGCTATTCAGGATGACTGTGACAAAAAAGAGAGACTTGATACACTATATGATTCATTCGTTAATTATGTTCTGGGGGTTAATGCACTTAACACATCAGCAACTGACAGCTATGGAGATATAGCACAGCAAAGATATATGTTTGATTTTACGAGATCATACAAATATCCAGACTATAAAGGTAAGAAGAAAAATACAGTTCTACAGAGAGCTCTTAGAGCAGAACTTCATGAGATGGGGGTTACAGATGAACATATCGATAGTGTCGTGTTAAGAAGTAATGTGTCATTGGCTGATATGGCGGCAGAAGAAGAGATTATTTTGGCAAAGGAAAAAACATCGAATTCGCATCATGTTGGATTAAAGGCGTACATCCCACAGCGAATCTCTAACGAAGAATTAGTTGGTTATTTTCAATACTTAAGAGGATATAGATATGATGGACCGTTTCCTGGAAATATAGATCTTTCTTCAGATATTTTTGCAACAATTACTAGTCCTGAAATAATAAATAACCATTATGTTAATAATATGAGCGAACTTACTAATGTTTATAATCAGTGGCAATATATAGAAAATCAGTCTGAATGGGAAAAAGTGGCATATGGAACAGAATTTAGTAATATGGCTTTTTCTGGATGTGAAATTATTGCTGTTGCTAATGCACTTACCAGTATGGGAGACAGTTTGGATACTGCAGGGATGGCAGGACTAATAAAGCATTTTGAAGAAGATGGAATATGTTTTAATGGAAATATTGGTACATCACCAGTCGCATTATATGATTATTTTGTTGATAACGGTTATACTGCAGAGTATACATTATCTACAAGAGATTATGACGCAGATGCAATAGGGAATATATACGATACTATTGTAGTTACTGCCTATAATAATGAAGATGATATAACTGATCAGATTCATACTGTATGCATTACCAAAGACATTAGCGGCAATTTTGTCATACATAATACTGGATTGGTTACACAAAATGGAAAATATGTGTCAAGCAATGGAATAAATACGGGGAAAGATGCATATTCATCACTGAGTCAAGCAATAGCAGATATTTCACATGATGAGAATTCTGCTAGCATAATGATTATTGGAGTAACAAAATAAGAATGTGAATCAGGGAGGGAATTTATGAATACAGTTAAAAAGTGCTTAGTGGTATTTTTTTTATCTATGATACTGATTGGATGTTCATCATCAAATAAAGCTGCAATCAGTGAAGATGTAGTAGTGTATTTGGAACAGTTTGGACCTAATAACGATTCGGATACCTATTATTGTTATACCAAAAGCAAAGATGGACAGCCAAATAGAAGTTTATGTTTGTATGATATTGAACAGCAAAAGGAAGAAGTTATCTTTGAGGTTGAGGATTCCAGCATAGACGAAATATATTATTACGATTTGCAGGATGAGATTGTAAGAATACTGGTAGGGCGTTTGGACAAAGATCTTCATGAAGAGGTGGATTTGGAGTATCAGTACAATACTGCATCCAAAGAGATTGCTCAAATAGATTATGATGAAAACTCCTTAGCTATGGATACGAAGACAACATATGCTTCTGTAACGGTGGATGCAGGGAAAAAGGTACTTTTTAAGAAAACTATTGGGGAATCAACCTATTACTATAGTGTTGATGGAGGACAGAACTATTTACCGATAGAAGGGCTAGATGATAAGGCTTATTCCGAGTCCGGAATATATGATAATAGCCTTATATATTTAGATGGAAAAATATATGGAGTTATTACTGCAGTTTATGGAACTGGCCATGGACCTTTAGGAATTGTTCCTTTGCAGAATTGCCTTACATCCCAAATTAAGGAAGAAAAACTATTTGTTTTTGATCCAAAGAGCGAAACAGCAGATATTATCTACAAAAACTCAACTGGTAGTAGCAGAATAATTGGATACTGTGATGGATGGCTATATACGTTCAATGGAACTGAAATCATTAGAACAGAAAGTAATACTAAGAAAAAAGAAGCTGTAGCACAATTAAATATTTCAGGAGATAGTAAGTTTTCTTGGTGCGGAAATAAATTGATAGTTTTTGACAGTGAAAAAGAACAGGTTGTTTGCGTGGCTGATAGATAAAAATTTGTAGGAGTGTTGTTTATGAAAAAGAATCAACCATTAGCTATTTATACTATAGTAGCTACTATAGGTATATTTATTAGATTATGCAATTATAATGTACCTTATGCGAATTGGACACTAGTATATGTTTTGATATATTTAATATTGGCAGTGCTTGCATATATAAGTGCAGAATATGTGAAAAAAACTCACAAAGATATTAAAGAAAAATCAGAGAATATTGGTGTTAAGATGGAAGCGGATGAATATCTGCCCAAATCAGCCAAAGCTTTAAGCTTCTTGACATTGACTAATATTATAAATGCTCTAGCATTGCTTTGGGGAATGCAAGCTTTTCCATATATGTTTTCTGTACCTGGCTTTATTTTATTAGTGATACAGCAGGTGTTTGACATTGTGGCAATTACTTATATAGAAATGTTTGTAAATGAAAATTATGATGTTAAGAGCGCTTTCTTTATGTGGATACTAATTACTTTCCAGATACTTTTATCAATGATTATAGTGCAAAATATATTATGTGAAAAACATGGTGATAATACGAATGATTATTATCTCTATTTAGATGGGGCTCTTTTTATATATTATCTTTATAGATATTATATTGTATCGACTTTGAATGTGAAGAAAATGGAAGCAATAGATGATAAATCCGCAGTAAGCTAATACACGAAAAATACCCCGTTTCCAATAGGAAACGGGGTTTGTAATCTCATTAAAGCTCTGCGAAGAGAAGATCAGCCGATAGCTTTCTTAACAGCTTCGAGAACACGATCAGCCTGGAATGGCTTAACGATGAAATCCTTTGCACCAGCCTGAATAGACTCAATAACCATGGCCTGCTGACCCATAGCAGAACACATGATGCAAACAGCGTTAGGATCTGCTGCTTTGATTCCCTTCAGAGCGCCGATACCATCAAGCTCAGGCATTGTGATATCAAGAGTTACAAGGTCGGGTTTCAACTCATTATATTTTTCGATTGCAACTTTGCCGTTCTCTGCTTCGCCTGCAATTTCATAGCCATTCTTTGAAAGAATGTCCTTAAGCATCATGCGCATGAAAGCGGCGTCATCAGTAATGAGTATTCTTTTTCCCATATTGAACCTCCAATAAGAAATTTTAGTTGCTAAGAAAATGAAGTTTTCTTTTTTTTCAAAATTATATATATAGTTCAGTACATAATCTATTGTACCACAACATTTATGCTGTGGGCGTTAAAACGTTATGCAAATAATAAAAATTTGATAAAGTTTTGATTATTTTTGTTGAACGGGAAGAGAGTAATCATACTCGAAATCCCCATCATTAACGATTTGCCACTGAGTAATGATATAAATTTTGTCGTTGTGAGTTAACGTAATATTAAGTGATTGATTGTCGCTAATTGGTATATTTTTCTTTATTATACCATGTTCTTCTTCATCGTCATAGCCTGAATATACAGAGGCAACAAAAGCGTTGCCCTCATGACAGGCATTGTAGTATATTTTTTGTCTTTCTGCAAGATTATTACTTAAATTGTAATCTGCTTTAGAATTGACCAGGGTCAGTGTTGCAAAGGATATGAGGCTCAAAACGGCAAATATCAGCATGATTGAGGCACTACCAACATGAGCACCGGTGCTTCTTTTCTTACTCATTTGATGCCTCCTTTCTAAGATATATATCCACCTTGTTGTCCAGAATGATGATATCTGAATCTTCTGGTATTTCTGAGATGACTTCTGTAGTGTTCCTGATATCGATTATGGCGATATGTCCAGTCATTGCATTTCCTGAGATTTTTCCTTTGTACTCGGAAACGTCAGCGTAGACGAGCCTTGCGCTATTTTTTTGAGTAGTCAAAAGAACTTCATAAGAAGCCTGTGTAACATCATCGGATACTATTTCCCAGTTCTTATCAAAAAAGAGCATGAGGGTGTTATGAGATACAAATGCTGTAGGATAGAGCTCCGCAATCTTTTTGATGTCACCATTTTGCCCATAGAAGGCTTCGGACATGTTCTGAGACCAAGTAACAGCGTTGTTTAGGTTAACAGTCTTTTCAGCCAAAAGATGAGCAGAAAAGAAGATCCTTACACAGACTGCGGCTGCAAGGGAAAAGAAGAATATCGCTATAATGAGCTCCATGAGAAATAGGCTCGTTTTTGAATTAGTCTGCTTGTTTAACATTAAATGCCTTCACTTCTTCTGGCGATGAACATTGATTCATCCTCGCCGTCTTTTAGGATCAGATCCACAGATAAAAGAGAATCCGATACGTAATCCACATTAAATGAGGTTATCTCAAGGATTTTTTGACCAGATTGTGGATAAATGTCTTTGAGATCTGCTCTTGCGTATAACTCCATAAGATATCCGTCGTAGCTGTAGATATAGGTATTATAAAGAACGCCATCTATCTCATCTTGCAGAACCAGCGCGTGCTGATCAAAAAGGTCTTCCACGTAGACTCTACCCTGATTATCAGCCTGTCTTACCTTTTCTGTAACATAGGCGCAGGCAATACGATGAGAGTAGTTATCTGACATGGCAGATACATTCTTTTTATAGATATTGGCTCCTATAGTGATGACAGCAAGAGCTGACAGCACAAACAGGAACATGAGACACAGGATAAATACTGCGTCTATCACATGACTTTTTTTGCTAAGCTTCATACTATCCTCTTATTTGGAAATCTGGATCACAGTTACATCCGGATACAGATTGGATGCTATAGGCTGGTAATCCACAAAAAATGTAGTCTTGTCATAAGTAAGGCCGTAATGATCTTCCAGATACTGAATATCAGGAGGATACTGGCCTTCAATAGAGTAGCACTGAACAATATCTCTTGATAAGGCATTTTCCAGTGACTCTTTTTGCTTTTCTATGGTGCTCCTACCGGAGGCATCAACTGCCAGATAAAAGAGCACAGCGATAGCTACAAAGATCACAACTGAAAAGATCCTGTAGAACTGATCTGAAATGCCAAGTATTCTATTTTCTTTTGACTCAAATCTGTTAGCCATAGCGCTTCCTTATCCGATAGTTGACATTATGCCCATGAGAGGCAGGATAACTGATAATAGGATCATGCCTACGATTATGGACATGATGATCACGAGAGTAGGCTCTAGAACTGATATTAGGGAAAAGATCTTTCGCTCTGTCTCATGTTCAAATCTTTCGGCGATCTGCTTCATTGCTTTATCCATAGAACCTGATTTAAAGCCTACAGCTACCATCTGTGAATAGAAAGAAGTGAAGATCTTTGATTTTTCAAGGGCTTCAGGGAAGCTGTCTCCATCAACTAGGAGAGTAGAGCAGGTCTCAATCTTCTTTTTCATAGCATCGGTTTCAACAAGTCTTTTTACCAGTGATAAGCTCTCATAAGTGTCCATGCCGCTTGAAAGTGTAAGGACCATGCCACTTGCAAAGCGCTCGCTTTCAAGTTCTTCCAAGAGCTTTTTGGTTGGGCGGAACTTACCCATAAGTCTGCCGAAAGCTTTTTTACCACCTGTTGTGTATGAAAAATAGAAGAATAGAAGGGCAAGGATGACCAAAATGCCCACAAATACCATAGAGTACTTGTTCAGGATATTGCCGGCATTTAAAAGAGACTGTGAAAAGCCGCTCATGTTAGTGCCAAGCTGAGCAAATACCTGTTCAAATATAGGAAGTACCTTGATTACCAGTACTAAGATGACGATGAGCATCATGAATACCATGATAAGAGGGTAGCTTACGGCGTTCTTGATGTTGGCCTGTATGCTGTCTTCTCGCTCATAGTAGTCGGCAAGAGAATCCATGACTATGTCGATGTTTCCGGACTCTTCGCCTATAGTTACCATGTGAATGACATAATCAGGGAATACGCCGCTCATGTTGAGAGCAACATGGAATTTTTCGCCGCTTGTAAGGACTTGACTGATAGAAGAGAGTATCTTGCGGGCTGCAGGATCATTTTGCTCCTCCATAAGGATGTCTATGCCATCACTTGGAGTTATTCCGGCTTTCATCAAAAGAGCCATCTGTCTGCAAAAACTTGCAATCTCATAGTTGTTTAGTTTTTTTGCAATTTCTTTCTTCATATCGTCCCTCTAAGAAAATTAATAGATATATTTTACGGAGTAATTGGAGCCATCGCCAATGAAAGAACGTAGCTCTTTTTCTCCAGTATTAGATGCAAAGGTTGGATCCATAAGTGACCACTTGGCGCCGTCAAATTCTATCATACCATTGACCCAGCCAATATCCTTGATATAAGTACTGATCCACGCGTGATATGCGGTTCCAGCATAGCCAACTTCCATTCTGGTAGGAATCTGCTGGCTTCTAAGCATACTGCTCATGAGAACAGCGTAGTCTAGGCATATGCCTTTTTGGGTGGATAGGACTTCATCTATATCAGGTATATAGCCGCTTTGAACTGTTTCGGCTTCTTCGTAGTCATAGCTGATGTTTTCAATGAGGTAGTTGTATATGGAAGATACCACCTCAAGATCGTTGTTACAGCTATAACTTAGCTCAGCGCCTTTTGCGATGGCCTGATCATCCTTGTCAAAATCAACATACTGATTTGGGTATAGGAAAGGAAGATTGGCATCTCTTAAGGTAACATCTATGGGCTTTGTAAATACCATAGAATACTGCGTGTCACTTATGTTTTCAAATACATTGATGATATATTCGCCGTCACCTGATTGAAGAGGAAAGACCTCATCCTTGGGCTTGGATGTTGAGAGATTGTAGGTATAGGTGGTTTCGTTTGGACCTGTGATCTGAAGCTTAACCTTTGGACTTGTTCCGATATATCTTACAACTACATAGCCTTCAGCTGAATTGGATGCATCGAGTACTGCAAATTCATTATCATAAACGACAGTTCCAGTAGCTTCAGGAACGAGACAGACTGGAGTGTTGTCTCTAGTTCCTTTGACAGGCTCAGCGTCTTCTGATGGAAGAGTGCTTGCAGTAGAAGATGACCTTGGAGTTTCGGCATCTTCGGAACATCCTATTAGCGAGGAAGTTATCAGTAGGCTTCCAATGACAGGTATTAAGATTTTTGAATTAAGAAAGAATCTGTGGAATTTCATGTATTCTCCTGTAGCCAAGAGATAAGACATCTGTGATCTTGTCCATGTGCTCAAGACTATTTAGGACTTTTGAATAGGAGACTTCCATAGGAGCTCCTACATAAAGTTCATTGTAACCATGGATTCTCTTGGTCAGATCCATAAGAAACATGTCTATCTTTGTATTGTCGCAGTCTTCTAAAAGAACTATGAATTCATTTCCGCCATTTCTGCCGATATAACCATAGTCGTTGCCGACATCTTCTAGTATACTGCTAAATTCAGCAATGAGATTGTTGCCATCTTTGTGACCGCTGCCAGAATTGATATCCTTTAAGTTATTGAGCTGCATCAGTATAAAACCAAGGTTTTGGAGCTTGGGTGAATCATTATATCCCTGGATCAAAAGGTCACAGCTATATCTGTTTGGAAGGCCTGTGAGCTTGTCCAAAAAGGCTAATGCAGAGAGTCTTTTCTCTAAGGATGCAGTTCTTTTTAATATATAAATATCAATGATTATACTGGCTATAAAAATAGTAAGGCGAAGCCCTACTATGGTGTAGTAAGGGGTTAATGAATCACTATAAATGTAGTATAGGTCTACATTTTTGAAAAAGAACCCGGCAAGAATGAAGTTTAATGCTAGTATCACACATAGTGTGACAATTTTGTAGGTATAGATAGATCTGTAGATATGAGCTCTTTTCTTTTTATCATAAAATTCAGATTTCATCAGACACCCTCCAAATTGTATATACTAGTATTTTACTATATTTTCTATTTTGTATAAAGTTTAACCAAATAAAAATGGTATCAGAGTTTGTGGGAGATGGGAGTTCTTTTATCGAAGGTGTAGTATTCTGTAAATCCGCAGCCTTTTGCAATTTCCACTGCTCTTTCAAATTTGACGCCAACCTTTTCTGGATTGTGGGCATCTGCGCCAAAAGTAATGATGCGGCCGCCTAGCTCATGGTAGCGCTTAAGTGCATCAGGACATGGATTGGTGCTAAAGTTATCTCCGTAGCTAAGGGCTTTGGAATTATAATCTAGGCCTTTACCGTGTTCGATAAGATAAAGAAGTATCTCGTCGATCTGGTCTTTGAATCTCTGATAGCTGTACGTGGTGTCACCTTCTGGAACATATCTTGATAGATAATCAAGGTGACCCAGGACATCAAAATCATTGAAGAGCTTTATATTTTCTAATGTGAGTTCAAAATATCTTTTGAAATTATTTTCTACAGAGTCAGTATCCCAGAAACCGCCGTAAAATGGATCTCTTTTGTCTATTAGGTGAACAGAGGCTATTACAAAATCAAAGTTTCCATCTTTGACAAAATTTAGGTTCTTTTGGGCAATATGTGGCTGCATTCCGACTTCAACACCAAAGTTTATCTTTATCTGATCCTTATATTTTTCTTTATATAAAAGGTATTCATCGTGATAAGCTTTGTAATCAAGGTCGAAGGTTCCAAGTGGAAGATCTTCAAATTCTGGATAATCATAGTCGAGATGCTCTGTGAAACATATTTCTTTTAATCCTCTTTGAATTGAGCTTTCTATCATATCTTTCATAGGAGCATTGGAATCTCCTGAATTGTGTGTATGCATGTGATAATCAGCTGGTAACATAGTCAGGGCCTTTCTTTATAAAGCGGTCAGCAAGTAACATTTATTATTATAGCTTTTTTGATTGCATTAATGAACTTAGATAGTTAAAAAGATTTTTCACAATCTTACTTGATTTATGCTGTAAAGTTTATTAGAATTGTAAGTGCTGATAAAAAATTATCAATTTGAAATGATAAGTAACAGCAACAAAAAATATATATAATTCATTTTAGGAGGAACTTAAAATGGCAGTAAAAGTAGCAATCAATGGTTTTGGCCGTATTGGTCGTCTTGCATTCAGACAGATGTTTGAGCACGAGGGAACAGAGATCGTAGCAATCAACGATCTTACAGATCCTAAGATGCTTGCTCACCTTCTTAAGTATGATTCATCACAGGGCAAGTACAAGTATGCTGATAAGGTTTCATTCAGCGATCACTCAATCACAGTAAATGGTAAAGAGATCGAGATCTACAAGGAGGCTGACGCTAATAACCTTCCTTGGGGTAAGATCGGTGTAGACGTAGTTCTTGAGTGTACAGGTTTCTACACATCAAAGGATAAGGCTCAGGCACATATCAACGCTGGTGCAAAGAAGGTTGTTATTTCTGCTCCTGCAGGAAATGATCTTCCTACTATCGTATATAACGTTAACCACGAGACACTTACAGCAGATGACAACATCATCTCAGCTGCATCTTGCACAACAAACTGCCTTGCACCTATGGCAAAGGCTCTTAACGACTACGCTCCAATCCAGTCTGGTATCATGGCAACAATCCATGCTTACACAGGTGATCAGATGATCCTTGACGGACCACAGAGAAAGGGTGACCTTAGAAGAGCACGTGCAGGCGCTGTTAACATCGTTCCTAACTCAACAGGTGCTGCAAAGGCTATCGGTCTTGTTATCCCAGAACTTAACGGCAAGCTCATCGGAGCTGCTCAGAGAGTTCCTGTACCTACAGGTTCAACAACACTTCTCTTCGCAGTTGTTAAGTCAGCTACAGAAGTAACAAAGGATTCTATCAACGCAGCTATGAAGAAGGCTTCAGATCCTGAGACATTCGGTTACAACGAGGATGAGATCGTATCTTCAGATATCGTTGGAATGACATATGGTTCACTCTTCGATGCT
Organism: Butyrivibrio sp. INlla18; assembly: GCF_900103635.1. GTDB lineage: Bacteria > Bacillota > Clostridia > Lachnospirales > Lachnospiraceae > Butyrivibrio. Next base: position 115,081 of record NZ_FMXK01000012.1, on the reverse strand, counting down.
ACACAGACAATGGTTACAAAGATCGGTGATGACCTTTACGAAGTTCAGGTTGTTTCATGGTATGACAACGAGAACTCATACACATCACAGATGGTTCGTACAATCAAGTACTTCGAGAAGTTCGTTAAGTAATCACCTAGCGAGGTTTTTTCGAGCTTGGTGTACTACTTAGTTCTGTCGAGCATCTTAAGATGCGAGAGCAGAACTTCATTGTGAATCAATTATAGAGATCTTAAAAGAGGGTCCGGTCCGTTAGGACCTGATCCTCTTATTTTTTAGAAAAGGAGACGAATAAATGAGTCTTAACAAAAAATCAGTAGATGATATTAACGTAAAGGGCCGTCGTGTTCTTGTTCGTTGCGATTTCAATGTACCTCTTAAGAATGGTGAGATCACAGACGAGACTAGAATCGTTGCAGCTCTTCCTACAATCAATAAGCTTATCAAAGATGGTGGAAAGGTTATCCTTTGCTCACACCTTGGTAAGGTAAAGAATGGCCCTAACGAGGGCGAGTCACTTGCTCCAGTAGCAAAGAGACTTTCAGAGAAGCTTGGCAAGGAAGTTAAGTTCGTAGCTGACTACAACGTAACTGGTGCTGATGCTACAGCTGCTGTTGCAGCTATGAACGAGGGAGATGTAGTTCTTCTTCAGAATACACGTTTCAGAGGCAAGGAAGAGACTAAGCCTGAAGAGGCTGGTGAGGCTTTTGCAAAAGAGCTTGCTGATCTTGCTGATGATTATGTATGTGACGCTTTTGGTTCAGCTCACAGAGCACACGCTTCTGTAGCTGTTGTTACAAAGTACATCACAGAAAAGGGTGGAAGCAACGTAGTTGGTTACCTTATGCAGAAGGAAATCGACTTCCTTGGAAACGCAGTTGAGAACCCAGTTAGACCTTTCGTAGCTATCCTTGGTGGTGCTAAGGTTGCTGATAAGCTCAACGTTATCAACACTCTTCTTGAGAAGTGCGACACTCTTATCATCGGTGGTGGTATGGCTTACACATTCCTTAAGGCTAAGGGATATGAAGTTGGTAAGTCACTTCTTGATGAGACAAAGGTTGATTATTGTAAGGAAATGATGGAGAAGGCTGACAAGCTCGGCAAGAAGCTTCTTCTTCCTGTTGATGCTGTATGCATCGATGAGTTCCCTAACCCTATCGACAATCCTTCAATCAACACAACAGTTGTTGATGCTGATAAGATCCCTGCTGACAAAGAGGGTGCTGATATCGGACCTAAGACAATCGCTCTTTACTCAGAGGCAGTTAAGTCTGCTAAGACTGTAGTATGGAACGGACCTATGGGTGTATTCGAGAACCCAGTTCTTGCAACAGGTACAAAGGAAGTTGCTAAGGCACTTTCAGAGACATCTGCTACAACAATCATCGGTGGTGGTGATAGTGCTGCAGCTGTTAATCAGCTTGGATATGCTGACAAGATGAGCCACATCTCAACAGGTGGTGGAGCTTCTCTTGAGTTCCTTGAGGGCAAGAAGCTTCCTGGAGTTTACGCTGCAGATAATAAGTAATCACTTGATCTGGTCTTTTCAGATCTAGTGTACTACTTAGTTCTGACGAGCACCGAAGGTGCGAGAGCAGAACCTCATTATTACAATTTGGAGGAACTATATATGCCTAGAAGACGTATTATTGCGGGCAACTGGAAAATGAACAAGACTCCTAGCGAGGCAGTTGCATTATGCGCAGAGCTTAAAGATTTAGTAAAGAATGATGCTGTAGACGTAGTTTACTGCGTACCAGCTATCGATATCGTAGCTGTAGTAGAGGCTGTTAAGGGCACAAACGTACACGTTGGTGCTGAGAACTTCTACATCGTTGATAACGGTGCATTCACAGGTGAGATTTCAGCTCCTATGCTCAAGGATGCTGGAGTTGAGTATGTTATCATTGGACATTCTGAGAGAAGAGATATCTTCGGCGAGAACGATATCCTCATCAACCAGAAGGTTAAGAAGGCATTCGCTTCAGGTCTTACACCAATCCTTTGCTGCGGTGAGTCACTTGCACTTCGTAAGGCTGACACCTACAAGGAGTGGATCGAGAGACAGATCACTTGGGATCTTGATGGCGTAACAGCAGATCAGGTCAAGAAGCTTGTTATCGCTTACGAGCCAATCTGGGCTATTGGAACAGGTGAGACAGCTACAGCTGATCAGGCTGAGGAAGTTTGCGGACTTATCCGTGCACTTATCGCTAAGCTTTATGATCAGGCTACAGCTGATGAAGTTCGCATCCAGTACGGCGGATCAATGAACGCTGGTAACGCTGCTGAGCTTCTTTCAAAGCCTAACATCGATGGTGGACTTATTGGTGGAGCAAGCCTTAAGCCTGACTTCGGTAAGATCGTAAATGCATAATATTTACAGATATTGATTATTTCTGACCCGGAAAGTTTTAAGTTCAATCCTAAAACTTTCCGGGTTTTTATTTGCAAAATAAAGTTGAAAATGCAAGGAAATGTGAAGAAAGTAAAGGGAAAGAGAAATAGCATTTTGCTAGAATCAAAGTGAAGTAATAGGTATTTCAAAAGACTAGGAGAATAAGGCATGCAGGAACTAAAGAGTTTTAACGATGGTTGGAAGTTTCACTTTGGAGATATAGATACTATCAGAAATAGATGGGGATGGGCTAAATCAGGCTCTTTTAACCAGGGACCTGAGAGTAAAAGCTACGATGACTCAGACTGGAAAGAGGTTACCCTTCCTCATGATTTTGTGTTTGAAACAAAAGTATATGATTATTCTGAAAAGGAATTTGGCGAAGATAATACGATTCCTGCTATGGAGGATGTTAATAACGCCCATACCACTGCAGGTTCTTTTGATAAAAATGTTGGCTGGTACAGAAAGCATTTCTTTATCCCAAAGGATTATGAGGGAAAAAAGGTATATCTTATCTTTGACGGAATTTATAGAGATTCCTGGATTTACTTAAATGAATTTTTTGTAGAGCATGAGCCAAGTGGTTATTCTAGGATTACTCTTGATATTACTGATGTAGCTGCCTATGGTGAGGAGAATGTTTTATCTATTAAGTGCGATGCAAGAGAGGCTGAAGGATGGTTTTATGAAGGCGGCGGAATCTACAGAGATGCGTATCTAAAGGTTGTAGAAGAAAAACATATAGAGGATGTGTTTATTCATGGAACTCCGGTGGAAAATGACGGAGTACACATGAATTTTTCCTGTAGATTATGTAACCTTGAAGGATATGATCAGAAATATCTCAATCTTGAGATTTGCGAAAAGAGAACTGGTAAGGTTGTTAAGAAGATCGATTATGATCTTGAGGAAATAATATCAGAACCAATAGATAAGTATGAAGAGACTGATGAAAAACTGATCTTTGAGCTTGGAGATGGTGACTTGAGATTAGTAACGTCTTTTGAATTTGAAGAAGATGAAGTGAAAATGTGGTCGCTTGATGACACTAATCTATATGAGCTTACCATTACTCTTATTGACGGAGACGAGATCTGCAATGTTGATAAGAAGACCTTTGGCATCAGGAGTATTGAGTTTGACAAAGATAAAGGATTTCTTTTAAATGGAGAGCAGATCAAGATAAAAGGTGTATGTTGCCATCAGAATCATGGCGGACTTGGAAGTGCTGTTCCAAAAGAGGTTATGCGTTATCGAATTAAGAAACTTAAAGAGATGGGAGCTAATGGCTACAGAGGAGCACATTACCCTTTGACAGAGGAATTCCTTTCTATATGTGATGAAGAAGGCATGGTCGTGATGCTTGAAACAAGAGTTTTATCAAGTGCCAAAAAGGATCTCTCAGAGCTTGAGAGAATGGTGAAGCTTGCTCGCAACCATCCATGTGTTGTCATGTACTCTGTTGGTAATGAAGAAGCTCAGAGTCAGTTCACAAGGCAAGGGGCTAGAATTGCTAAGACTATGAAAAGATTCATAAGGCATCTTGATCCATATACGCCGGTTACAATGGCTCTTTTGATGCTAGATATGAAGACGAACACTCAGATAGAAGACTATGCGGTTCTTGAAGGAATATTCAAAGAGCTTGATGTTGCTGGATTTAATTATCACAGTGATCTTTATGAGAAATTTCATGAGGAATATCCTGATATCCCATTTATCTGTACTGAGCAGGGAACCTTTAAATCAACAAGAGGTTGCTACAAGACGGATCCTGAAAAGTGCCATCTTGCTATCAATGAAAAGAGAGATTGGTACATGTTTGGTGCAGAGAGGTGGCGCCATTGTAAGCCTGATTGGATAAGCGGACTCTTTATCTGGACTGGATTTGATTATTATGGAGAGCCTACTCCATTTGCATGGCCAGCTATTAGTAGTCAGTTCGGCGCTATGGATCTTTGCGGAAATCCAAAGGACTTTTATTATTTCTATAAGTCATGGTGGAGCATGGAGGAAACGATACATGCATATCCTGATATGAATGGTGAAGCCGGAGTTCCTACGGACTACTATGTTTTTTCAAATGCTGAAGAAGTTGAGCTTATCCTAAACGGAAAGAGTCTTGGAAAAAAGGCTATGAAGGATGGTGACTATCTAATTTGGGAAAATATAGTATCTGAGAGCGGCGTCATGGAGGCAGTTGGCTATAGAAATGGCGTAGAGGTGTCTCGAGAGGTAAATGAAACTGCTGATAAAGAGACTGCAAAACTTGAAGTGACAGAGGATTACAGGGAAGGGAACATTGTAATTCGTAAGTTAGCTCTTTTAGATAAAAATAAAAATATAGTTCCTAACGCGGATGTTAGATTTGATATACCAAAGGAGTGGGGAGAGCTTCTTGGAGCGTCGAATGGCAATCCGTCAGATCATACTCCTGGTAAGACTGGATATGTATATACCTTCCATGGACTTGCCCAGGTGATCATAAGAGAATAATTAGTCAAATAATTTAGTAAGCCCTTGAATTGTCAGACAATTCAAGGGCTTTTTGTTATGAAAATGGTGGGCTTTGTTACATTGTATGTTACATAATAGAAATTAATTGAACATATATTTTAGGAAACTGATGCTATAAACTAATTTTTAAAAAACAAAATGATAATATTAAAGTATTTTATTACAGAGGCAATGTAACAGTATAGCGATTAACTATGCGGATTTTAATTAATTCTAAAATTTATGGGCTGCGAAATATTAATAATTATTAAGTAAAAGTTTACAAATATATTCAGAAAAAATTGGTTAAAACACAGAATATAACCAAATTTTCTGAAAATAGCATTATCTGATAAGGAAAGAGCATTTTTTGAGAAGTAGGAAACTGGACGTAATGCTAGTATGTACTTGCTTGAGAAATCTTAAACGTTTAAGTATCAGAAAAAACTAAACACTAAATACACAAGGAGGTTTGTATGAAAAGAAGATTAGCTGCTTTATTAAGCGGAATTCTGCTTTCTAGTGCAATCGTTGTTGGGGTTGATTCAACAGCTGTAACCACTTTTGCTGCCCCAAAGAAGAATCCTTACGGAATTACACAGGCTGAAATGAACTTTGGAATGTCTGGGGTAGAAGCTAAAACAGAGGGAGATGTACAGTATCTTTCAAGCTTCGAACAGGACGATTATATTAAAATCAAGGATGTTGATTTTTCAAAGGGTGTTGATAAGTTTTACATTAACGGAAGAACTGGTGGAGCAGCCCTTGTTGATGTAAGAATTGATTCAGTTGACGGTGAGTCACTTGGTCTTGTCAGACTCGGAAACACAAAGGGAGCTTTCAAGGAGTTCAATTCAGGAAATATAAAGGAAGTTTCAGGAAAACATGACCTTTATTTCGTTGGTAAGCTTGGTAATATTGATTTTGATTATTGGAGGGCAACTCCTTTAGAGTCAACAGAGACTCCTGATCAGCCAGTACAGCCAGAACTTCCTTCATCATATAATCCATATGAGACAGTACAGGCTGAGAACGGAGCTGTTGCAAACGCAGAAGCTAAGACAGAAGGTGATGTAACATACGTTTCAGGTATCAAGAAGGGAAGCTCCATAACATACAAGAACGTTGAGTTCGATGGTGTTGATACATTCACACTTACATACAAAGCAAATGGTATGTCAGTTGTAGAAGTTAAGGAGAATGGCGTAGCTGGTAAGGTTATCGCATCCTTCAAACTTGCAGATACAAAGGGTCAGTTTGTAACTAAGGACTTCAAGGTAAAAGAGAGCGTTTCTGGTGCAAAGACAATCGTATTCTTTGGTGAGAAGGGCGAAGTAGATATCGATTCCTGGAAGGCAAACAAGGCATCAGAGCAGCCAGAACAGCCAGAACAGCCAACACAGCCAGAAACACCTGCTTCATACAACCCATATGAGACAGTAGAGGCTGAGACAGGTACACTTGCAAATGTAGAAGCTAAGACAGAAGGCAATGTAACATACGTTGCAGGTATCAAGAAGGGCAATCTTGTTGGATACAAGAATGTTCAGTTCGATGGTGTTGACACAATCACAGTAACATACAGAACAAACGGTCCTGCATGGCTTGATGTAAAGGAAGGTGGAGTAGCTGGTAAAACACTTACAACACTTAGACTTTCAAATACAAATGGTCAGTTCGTAACAAAAGACTTCAAGGTAAATGTTGAAATCACAGGCGCTAAGGATATCACATTCCAGGCTCAGGTTGGTGAAGTAGATCTTGATTCCTGGAAGGCAAATAAGGCTTCAACTCCAGAGCAGCCAGACCAGCCAGATCAGCCAGAACTTCCTTCATCATACAATCCATATGAGACAGTACAGGCTGAGAACGGAGCTGTTGCAAACGCAGAAGCTAAGACAGAAGGCGATGTAACATACGTTGCAGGTATCAAGAAGGGAAGCTCAATAACATACAAGAACGTTGAGTTCGATGGCGTTGATACATTCACACTTACATACAAAGCAAATGGTATGTCAGTTGTAGAAGTTAAAGAAAACGGCGTAGCTGGTAAGGTTCTCGCATCCTTCAAGCTTGCTGATACAAAAGGTCAGTTTGTAACTAAGGACTTCAAGGTAAAAGAGAGCGTTTCTGGTGCAAAGACAATCGTATTCTTTGGTGAGAAGGGCGAAGTAGATATCGATTCTTGGAAGGCTAACAAGGCTACAACTCCAGATCAGCCAGAAACACCTGCTTCATATAATCCATATGAGACAGTAGAAGCTGAGACAGGTACACTTGCAAATGTAGAAGCTAAGACAGAAGGCAATGTAACATACGTTGCAGGCATCAAGAAGGGTAATCTTGTTGGATACAAGAATGTTCAGTTCGATGGTGTTGACACAATCACAGTAACATACAGAACTAACGGCCCAGCATGGCTTGATGTAAAGGAAGGTGGAGTAGCTGGTAAAACACTTACAACACTTAGACTTTCAAATACAAATGGTCAGTTCGTAACAAAAGACTTCAAGGTAAATGTTGAAATCACAGGCGCTAAGGATATTACATTCCAGACTCAGGTTGGTGAAGTAGACCTTGATTCTTGGAAGGCAAACAAGGCTTCAACTCCAGATCAGCCAGACCAGCCAGATCAGCCAGACCAGCCAGATCAGCCAGAAATTCCTTCATCATACAATCCATATGATGTAGTTCAGGCTGAGACAGGTGCACTTGCAAATGTAGAAGCTAAGACAGAAGGCGATGTAACATATGTTGCAGGTATTAAGTCAGGCAATCACGTAACCTACAGCAATGTAGAGTTTGATGGTGCAGATAAATTTGCTATCACATACAGATCAAATGCTGCTGCATGGCTTGAGGTTAAAGAAGGTGGAGTAGACGGTAATACTGTTGCAACACTTAGACTTACAGGCACAAACGGACAGTTTGTAACTAAGGAGTTCACTGTAGCTGACCTTAAGGGCACAAAAGATATCACTATCACTGGTAGAGTTGGTGAAGTTGATCTTGATTCTTGGCAGGTAACTAAGCCAGATCAGCCAGATCAGCCAGATCAGCCAGACCAGCCAGACCAGCCAGACCAGCCAGACCAGCCAGACCAGCCAGATCAGCCAGATCAGCCATCTCCTTCAGATGCTCATTTTGATTATCAGATCAACAGCTGGGGAACAGGTTATGTTGTAAACTTTGCAGTTGTTAACAATACTAACGAGAATATCGAAGGCTGGAAAGTTAAGATCAGCAAGAAGGATGTTAAGATTGATTCTAGCTGGTGCGTAAACATCGAAGAAGATGGTGATTACTACATCATCACTCCTCTTGATTGGAACTACAGAATCTATCCAAACAGCTCAGCTCAGTTTGGTATCATTGGTTCAGGTTCAATCGGTGATTCAATCGAGTACATTCTCGAGTGATCTTAAACTGAATTTGTCTAATTCTTTAGGCATATAAGTGAATAAAAGGATATAACTGTCATATGGCAGTTATATCCTTTTTCTGTTATACTTAGACAGTTGCAAAAGGGCTTAGCTCTTTTGGGAGGTATATTATGAAAAAAAACAACATAATCCTGATCGGAATGCCTGCTTCGGGGAAGAGTACAGTAGGCGTTATTTTGGCCAAGATTCTTGGCTATAATTTTGTGGACGCAGATATTGTTATTCAGGAAAAAGATGGCCGCAAGCTTTCTGAGATAATAGCAGAAGAAGGAATTGACGGCTTTATTGATATCGAAAACAAGATAAATACAGGAATTGAAGTTGAAAAGAGTGTAATTGCTACAGGTGGAAGTGTGGTTTACGGAAAAGAAGCCATGGAGCATTACAAGAATCTTGGAACCGTTGTTTATCTTAAGGTTTCAATGGATGAGCTTACAAAGCGTCTTAAGGATGTCAAGCAGCGCGGAGTAGTCATGAAAGAGGGACAGTCTCTTATTTCTCTTTACAATGAGAGAAGCGTTTTGTATGAAAAATACGCAGATATCACAGTAGATGAGAAAAATAGTACAATGGAAGAGGTTGTAGCGGAGCTTCTGAGTGTACTCAAATAAGGAATATGGTATAATTTAATGATACATTGTTAGAGATTTTGTATTGTTAAAGGGGTATCATGATATCAGATCATAATCAGAATGATAGCGCAAAAAGTGAGTTCATTACTGCCTCAGGTAGGAGGTTTGTTTCTGATGCTCACAGTGATTTTCACTATACTTCTTTTGAGACCAAGAAACTATTAAGGGCATACTCTCCAGAGAGTAATGCCCCTTTATTGTATAAAAAAGCTTCTCTTATAGAGCTTGAGCCCCATGTGGCTTACTATAGAGATAAGATGACGCTTAGCTTTAATATCTGTGACAGAATGTCTGGTGCGTGCTATGTGTTAAAAGACATTTCTGACTTCGTAACTGCTGTAAACGAATGCGAAACAGTCAGCTACGGCAAGCATCTTTCTTTTACTCATGATAAAAAAGCTTTTACAGAAGAAACTCTTAATATCATATTTTTTTTAAATGATTATTTTAGAGAAAAGAAGACTGCGTCATATCCTTATGGCAAAGGACATAACAAGGAAATAGAGCTAAAAGGCCATGAGATCGATGAGTTTTTTGCTTCAGTTACAAGTCTTTATTTTGTAAACAAGGATTTTAGGGCTAGACATATTGATGAGAGACTTCTTGAAAAAAACGAGGTTTTTCCATCTATAGATCTTTCCATCGAAAAGACAGCAAATGGAGTTACTTTTGAAGCTGCGCCATTTACCATGTTTGAAGGTTATTCAAATATTTATTTTGAAAAAAAGAAAAAGATTCATGTGATACCAAGGAAAGATTGTGCGCCAATTCTGCCATTTCTAACTTTTCTTTCTTCTAGAAGGACGGAGAATGAACTCTTTATTGCTGAAAAGGATCTTCCGCTGTTTTCTGTAGGTCTTTTACCGGTATTAAATGAGTACATGAATGTGAGCATAGATGGATTTGATGTCACCAAATACTCTCCTGATGTACCAAAATTTAGAATATACATTGATATGCCTGATACATATACTATCACCTGTGATGTTCAGGCTGTTTACAATGCAGACAGATATGATGAGCAGATATTCCATATTTTTGGAAGAAGCTTTGATGATGATAAGGGAGTGATAAAAAGAGATCTGTTCAAGGAAAGTAAGGTTGCCAAGACCATAAGTCCTCTTTTTGACAATATGGATAGCAAGAAGGGCGTTTTGTATATTCAGGCAGATGAAAGTAGTGAAGATAAGATATATTCATTCATAACACAAGATATCAAAATCTTGTATGGATTAGGAGATGTGTATCTTTCGGAGGCTATTCACTCCATAAATATTAAAGCTGCTCCAAGAGTTGATCTTGGCGTGTCAGTGGTATCTGACCTGTTAGAATTATCCATTGTTCCAGAAGATATTTCGGTAAAAGAACTGGATGATATCTTAAACAGATATGACAGAAAGAAAAAATACTACAGGCTAAAGAGCGGAGAAGTATTAGATCTTTCAAGTAAAGAGATGGATATTCTCTATTCTCTTAGAGATGGGCTTTTACTTTCAAAAAATGATCTTGCAGAAGGACACGTTTCTATACCTAAGTTCAGGGCTCTTTTCCTGGATGAACTTGCAGATAAGAGTAAGGACTATGAATTCTCACACATAAGCCTTAGCAGAGAGTTTAAAAAGCTTGTAAATACCTTTGCTGGAAGTTATGACAAGGAATATGATATTCCTGATTCTTTGCAATACGTTCTTAGAGATTATCAAAAAGCGGGTTATTACTGGCTTAGAACACTTAAGGCAAATGGTTTTGGTGGAATCCTTGCTGATGATATGGGACTTGGTAAAACGTTGCAGGTGTTATCACTTCTTTTATCAATAAAAGAGGATGCTCAAAAAAGTGGCACTAAAAATAGATGTTCGCTTATTGTGTGCCCAGCATCTTTGGTTTACAACTGGCAGCATGAATTACAGCGCTTTACACCTGAACTTAACTGTGAACTTGCTGTTGGAATCAAGCCTGATAGAGAAAGGGTTACATCAGAGATTGATGAAGAGAAAACAGATGTTATCATAACCTCTTATGATCTTCTTAGGAGAGATATTGATCTATATAGATATCTTTCTTTTGAGTGCATGATAATAGATGAAGCTCAGTTTATCAAGAACCCTTCTACACAGGTGGCTAAGGCTGTTAAATCTGTCAAAGCGGGATTTAAAGCGGCTCTCACAGGAACACCTATTGAGAATAGACTAAGTGAACTTTGGAGCATCTTTGATTTTTGCATGCCAGGATATCTTTTTAACTACAAGAATTTCAAGGAAAAGATAGAAATCCCAGTAGTATCAGACAGAGACGGTGATGAGATGCAGCACTTGAGGCGAATGATAGCTCCTTTCGTGCTTAGAAGACTCAAAAAGGATGTTCTTAAGGATCTTCCTGATAAACTGGAGGAAAATATTGTTTCTCAGATGACCAAGGAGCAGGAACAGCTTTACAAAGCCCATCTTCAGAGAGTTAAGATGATGGTTCATTCTAAAGATGATGAGGAGATAAAAAGAGATAGGATCGCAATCCTATCTGAGCTTACAAGACTTCGCCAGCTATGCTGTGATCCTGGCCTTATATATGAAAACTATAACGGAGGCAGTGCCAAGGCAGATCTTTTGCTTGAAATGATAAGGAGCGCGGCAGAAAGTGGCCACAAGGTTCTTTTGTTCTCGCAGTTTACATCCATGCTTGATAGGATATCTAAGCTGTTATTCAAGGAGGGCATCAGCCATTATCTACTTACGGGAGCTACCAAAAAGGAAGACAGGATCAAGATGGTTGACGCATTCCAGGAGGATGAAACGCCGGTATTTTGTATTTCTTTGAAGGCTGGAGGAACAGGACTTAACCTTACTGCTGCTGATATAGTGATCCACTATGACCATTGGTGGAATATAGCTGTACAGAATCAGGCAACGGATAGAGCTCACAGAATCGGGCAAAAGAATGTTGTGACTGTATATAGGCTCATTATGAAAGATACGATCGAGGAGAGAATCATACTTCTTCAGAATAAGAAAAAGGAACTGGCGGATCAGCTTCTTAATTCTGATTCTCTTAGCACGCCTAAGCTTTCAAAGGAAGAATTACTGGAACTGTTAGGATAATATGGACAGAAAGATTGAACTTATACGTAGTAAAAGAAGAACTCTTGCTATTCAGGTAACAAGTGATGGAAGAGTGGTTGTCAGAGCACCGATGAAATATCCTGTGTCAGAGATAAATCGCTTTATAGGCGAAAAGGCTGATTGGATAGATAAACACATAGAAGCGGTTAAGCATTTAGAAAAAGCAGAGCCAATTTCTAAGCAGGAAGTAAAATATCTTGTGACTAAGGCAAAGAGGGTGATTCCGCCTAAGGTGGAACACTATGCCAAGCTAATAGGTGTAGATTACGGAACTATAACTATTCGCATGCAAAAGAGCAGGTGGGGGAGCTGCAGTGCAAAGGGCAATCTTAACTTTAACTGCCTTCTTATGAAGACTCCTGATGAAGTTATTGATTATGTGGTAGTACATGAACTTTGCCATAGAAAAGAGATGGATCACTCACCAAGATTCTGGGCGGAGGTTGAAAAGATCATTCCTGATTACAAAAAAAGAAGGAGCTGGCTTAAAACCAACTCACATCTTTTTTAATTCGCTCTTATTAGCGTACATTTCTTTATCTGCTCTTTCAAAAACAGCTGTTACGTTTGGATCGCCTGCATATTTAGAGCATCCGGCAGCAATGACAATGTCGCCTTTTAATCTGTTCTTGACGTTGTGCTTGTGTATTTTGGACATGATCGAATCAATGTTTAAGAAGTCATATCCCTGCACAATAACTACAAATTCATCACCACCAACTCTATAAACTGGGCTGTGCTTAAAGAATCTACAGATTATGTCACGGCCTTTTTTGATGAATTCATCACCAGCTTTGTGTCCTTGTGTATCATTGACCTCTTTAAGACCATTGATATCAAAGACGGCAATAGCAAATGGTGTCATGCTATCTATTTCAATAAGTTCATTGAGAGTAGCTTCTGTGTCGGCGTAGGCGTTTTTGTTCTTGACTCCGGTCAGTTCATCAAGGTTGGCTTTGTTCTCAGCTGCGTAGAGATTTTCTGCATATTCTCTGTCTTTTTTTACCTTGTTGTCGATGTTAAAGATACCAACGATGAGTTTTTCGTTACCATCTTCATTCACCATGTTAGCACGCATTACTACATATAAAGGAACGCCTGCTATGTTAAGCCTGTGGTGATTTTCATAAATTCCCTTAGCTTCAATCTGTTTGAAGACATTTTCTTTTGTGAAAGATGTAAGGAAAAATTCTACATCTTCCTTGTAGATTCCTTTACTAGCTCTTTGGGTTACTTCCTCAAAGAAATTGTTACCTTCATCGGGAAGACCGAGGTCCGAAACTGTGCCTGAAGGATTATACTTTTTGTAACTTGATGTTAATGGATCTACAGTAAAAATGTAGATGTAGTCTTCAGAAAGAGCGCCAAGTCTTGAATATATGATCTTTTCTTCTTTGGCTTTTTCGAGGGCTTCTCGTGTCTTTATCTGAGAGTCTACATTGTTTATTCCTACGATGATAAAGTTTCCATTACCTCGTATCTGTACGATCTTGATATTTATGTATGTTGGAATGCCTCTTATAATGACCCTAGTAAATATTGAGTACACGCCTTCTTTTTTTAGATTTTCCTTGATGGTTTCTTTTGAGAAGTTCTTCTGCAACTGTTCTTTATCTTCAGGCATTATCTCAAATTCAAATTCACTTCTATAAAGGTCGAAGAAATTATCTCCGCTCTTGTTGTAAGAAATATCACGGTTTACACCATCTGCTTTATATTCAGTGAAGGTATCATCATCCATGTTTACCATATACAGGTTGATATAATCTTCTGATAATGCTCTGGCAATGTAGTTGTAGTTAAGACCGGCCTTTATTACTGAATCATCGATAGAAAGCACAACAACAGAAACTGCCGCAGCACCTGTAACTGGATTTACAGCAATTCTGTTGATCAAAAGATGGAAAATTCTGCCGTCTTTTAGCCTGTCATCTAATATGAGCCGCTTGCCATCTTGAGCGCATTGCCTTACTGAATTAAAAGAGTAGAAACCTGGACCAGGTTTAAAAGAGTCATAATCAAAAAATCTGGTATTTTTAATTTGGGTAAAATTCTTTGCTATAAATTCTCTAAAGCTCTTGTTGCACCTTACCAGATTTGCTTTAGAGTTATCCATCTCAAAAATGACCATAGGCATAGTGTCAAAGTACTTGTTTAGAGAAGTATCGTCATCCTTTGGAAAAGAAAGATCATAGAGGTTTACTTTTCCAACAAGGTCATAATATTCAACCTCCTTTGGATTTTCAAATCCAATCTGTATTCCGTTTTTGTTTCTTTCTAGGATCTGTGCAAGTGAAATAGGTTCAATGAAATAGTAGCCTTGAAGCTTAGTGCATCCAATTTCCATAAGGAAATTAGCCTGTTCTTTGTTTTCAACGCCTTCTGCAACGGTATCAAGACCAATAGCCATAGCGGTTCTTATAAGCTCGGTCAGGATTATCTGGCCGTTTTCATTTTTACCGATCTGATCAACAAATTTCTTATCAATTTTAAGAAGATCAAATTGTAGCTTAAGGAGCAATAATAATGAAGAATATCCATTGCCATAGGAATCAAGCCATACTTTTATGCCTGCTTTTCTGAAATTGTCTACCTGTTCTTTCATGAATTCGGGGTCAGAAGCAATAGTTCTTTCGGAAAGCTCTACTGAGAGCATTGATCTTGGGACTCCAGATTCATCAATTCTTTTTATGATCTCTTCTACCATGTTACAACTGTCAAAACTGGATCTTGAGAGATTTATAGATTCTGGAACCATAAATAGATTATGTTGAGCCTGGCTCTTGAGCTTTTTAAGTACGCGCTCAACCATATATAGGTCGAGTTTGTAGGTCAAATTCGCTCTTTCTAAAGCGGGAATGAATTCAGATGCTGTGAAATAGCCATGCTCAGGGTCTTCCCACCTTGCAAAGGCTTCTTCGTCGGAAACAAGACCGCTGGCAGCACGAATTAAAGGCTGGTGATAAGCCTTTATCCATTCATTAGCAATTGCTTTGTCAATATTATCGATGAAGTATTGTTCAAGTCTTTTTTTGTCTTCAGCTGCGCTAAACAAGTTGTGTCCTCCGTCGAAAAAGTCAGAAAATTTAATTTATTGTAATTATTTTAACATAAAAACATAAAAATAAATGTGTTTATGAAAAGTTAAGAAAAATCATATGTTATCAATCAAATGCAGATATAGACTAGGTTTGCTAAAGTGTTAATGCTTTGTTTATTAAATGTTTATCATTGATAATCAAAAGTTTATGAATAAAAATGCACTATTCTCAGAGAATAATGCAAGATTTGCAAGTAAATGGATTATTCTTTTTCGCTAGAGTGGAGTATAATCCTAGCATAGGCAAATATATATGTGATTGGAGATAAGGGATGAGTATTGGAATGATACTGGACTACTTGGAAAGTGCTAATGATATTGCTGTAGGAATCAGATTATTGTTAGCAACATTCTTTGGAAGTCTTATTGGATGGGAAAGAGTTGTCAAAAGACACAGTGCTGGAATCAAGACCTTCGCACTTGTGAGTCTTGGATCAGCAGTAGCAACTGCACTTAATATTTATCTGGCAATGCTTCCTGACCTTTCTGCTGATGTCAGCAGAATACCAGCTGGTGTTGTAAGTGGTATAGGTTTTCTGGGTGCAGGTACGATTCTTGTAACTGGTAAAAAACAGATCAAAGGACTTACAACAGCTGCTTCACTTTGGGTTACATCATGCATGGGAATGGCTATTGGTGCTGGATATCTTGTGGTTGGTATCATCTGCTTCTTACTGATCATGCTTGCAAACATTGTACTTATGCAGCTTAGTAAGAAGGTTGAGGAATACAGCAAATACATCAGCTTGTACATCGAAGTTAATAAAGATGGCGGTGTCAGAAAGCTTACGAAGTGGATAAACGCTCAGGGCTTTTCTGTAAATAGTATGACCAAGAGCAAAGAGAAGACTCTTCAGTCATCAGATGCAGCAATAATCATTGATATTGATTTTGATAAAAAGCGTTCGCATCAGGAGATCATGGGCATGTTAAATGAA
Organism: Butyrivibrio sp. INlla18; assembly: GCF_900103635.1. GTDB lineage: Bacteria > Bacillota > Clostridia > Lachnospirales > Lachnospiraceae > Butyrivibrio. Next base: position 98,952 of record NZ_FMXK01000012.1, on the reverse strand, counting down.
CTTGAATATGTCAGCTATGTAGAAGAAATCTAAGAAAACTTAAGGCTTTTTTGTGGCGGGGCTGTGTTGACACAGACCCGCTATTTTTGTAAAATAATAACGCGTGCTTTTTATTTTTGAGAGGCATGCGCAAATTTTGTTTGGGAGGGATACCAATGTCCAGAAAAGCTACAATTACGCAGAAAGAAATTGTAAATGCGGCATTTAAGATCACAAGAAAAGAGGGCTTTGAACAGATTACTTCTAGAAAGCTCGCAGCTGCAGCAGGATGTTCAACTCAGCCTATATTCCGTATTTACGAGAATATGGATGCACTCAAGAAGGACGTTTATGATAAAGCAGCAGAATATTACGAAAGTTTTTATAACGATTGTGAAAAGTCTCACGAGGTTCCATTTGTTGACCTTGGACTTGCTTATATCGGTTTTGCTCAGAAATATCCTCATCTTTTCAGACTTCTTTTTATTTCAGAGCAGGGACCTGAGAGCAAGAGTATGTATGACCTTGTAAATGGTTCTAGTGAGAACGTTGTTAAAGAGATAAATAGGGCAGCTGCCAAAGGTGCGGCGAATGCACAGCAGCTCTTTATGCAGATGTGGATATTCATTCACGGTGCTGGATGTATGGCTGTAACAGGGGATTATGATCTTGATAAAGAGACATCTGTAGCTATGCTTGAGTCAGCATATAAGGCATTTAGTCTATGAAGTTCGAAAAAGATGTTGACGTAATCACCAGAATTAATGAGTGCTACTCCAGAATGAGCAAAGGTAAGAAATCTATTGCTCAGTATATATGTGACCACTACGAGCAGGCAGTATTTATGACTGCTGCAGAAGTTGGTAAGATGGTTGGAATGAGCGAATCCACAGTTGTTAGATTTGCCATGAGCATTGGTTATGAAGGATATCCAGAGTTTCAGAAATCTCTTTCTGTATGGGTAAGTGACAAATTTGGTTCCGTTGAGAAGGTCGGAAGGAAATTTGGAAAAAGTAATGAAGGCGAGATCCTTTCAACTATCCTTCAGTCAGATATGGCAAATATTGAGCATACCATCAACAATATTGATGTGGCTGCTTTTAAAACAGCAGTTGATATAATACTTAAGGCTAGAACAGTTTATATTGTTGGCCTTCGTAGCTGCGAACCGCTAGCTGACTTTTTACATTTTTATCTGAATATCATCAGAGGCAACAATATCCTTATTAGGACAACAAGTGTTTCTGAGATGTTTGAGCAGATGATCAGGATAAATGACAGAGACTGTATCATAGGAATCAGCTTCCCACGCTATTCCATGAGAACGCTTAAGTGCTTGGAATTTGCCAATGACAGAAATGCCAAGGTCATTACCATAACAGACTCTGTTCATTCACCTATGAACCTGTATTCTTCCTGCAATCTTTTGGCTAAGAGTGAGATGGCGTCTATTGTTGATTCATTAGTTGCGCCACTTAGTGTTATAAATGCGCTTGTTGTGGCTCTTTGTATGAAGAGACCAAACGAAGTTGCTGCTGACCTCAAGATGCTAGAAGAGACATGGAATAATTATCAGGTGTACTTAAATGATGAGATTGATTTCGCATCAGATGCACCAATGATTGGCTATCCTCTTGGTAAGAAAAAAGATGAAGAGGTAGCAAAAGAGGATTTTTAATGAAGAAAATTGCAGTTATTGGCTGCGGAGCAGCCGGTATGATGGCGGCGCTTGCTGCTGCAGAGGGCAGCGGAAGCGTCACTATTTTTGAGAAAAATGAAAAGCCTGGCAAAAAGATCTATATCACAGGTAAAGGTAGATGTAATGTGACTAACGCCTGTGATGTGTCTGATTATTTTAACTTTGTCAGGAGAAATCCAAGATTTTTGTACAGCGCGGTATATGACTTTGATAATACTGCAGTTATGGATTTTTTTGAAAATAACGGCTGTCACCTTAAAACAGAGCGCGGCGAGAGAGTTTTCCCTGTTAGCGACCATTCATCTGATATCATCAGAACTCTATTTGATGCTGTCAAAAAAGCTGGTGTAAAGGTTGAATTTGGAACAGAGATCCTTTCCATCGAAAGTAGTCAAGGAGCTGTAAGTGCTGTTACTTACAGTAAAGATGATGAGCCTATTACAAGAGAAGAGTTTGACAGTGTGATAGTTTGTACCGGTGGTATGTCCTATCCTTCAACTGGCTCAACTGGTGATGGCTACAAATTTGCCAAGAGCATGGGACATACTATTGTTGATCCTGAGCCATCCCTTGTTCCATTTGAGATAAAAGAGCCATGGTGCAAAGAGCTTCAGGGCCTGTCCCTCAAAAATGTCGGACTTAAGATGTTTTTTGATGATGAGAACAGTGAAGCCAAAAAGAAGAAAGCAAAACCAGTTTATGATGGCTTTGGAGAGATGCTTTTTACTCACTTTGGAGTAAGCGGACCTTTGGTTCTCACAAGCAGCTGTTATTATCAAAAAAAGAGAAATTACAAGCTTGTTCTTGATCTTAAGCCAGCTCTTACAGATGAGCAGCTTGATAAAAGAGTTCTGAGAGATTTTGAAGATAACCTCAATAAGAGCTTTAAAAATGTTGTGGGAGGATTGTTCCCTTCCAAACTCATTCCTGTAATGATAAGATTATCAGGAATCGATCCAGATAAAAAAGTAAATGAGATCACCAAGGAAGAAAGGCTTGGATTCGTGAAGCTTATTAAGAATCTTCCTATGACCATTACTGGAACCAGAAGCTTTAATGAAGCCATCATCACTAAGGGTGGAGTAAATGTTAAGGAAATAAATCCATCTACTATGGAATCTAAGCTTGTTTCCGGACTTTTCTTTGCCGGAGAAGTTATTGATGTGGATACTGAGACTGGAGGATACAACCTTCAGGTAGCCTGGTCTACTGGACATTTAGCAGGCAAATCTGCTGTTATTTAATTATTTAGGAGATATGATATGGGAAAAGCAATCGCAATTGACGGACCTGCAGGAGCAGGCAAGAGCACAATAGCTAAGATGGTAGCTAAGGAACTTGGATTTATATACGTTGACACAGGTGCAATGTACAGAGCAATGGCTCTTTTCATGATAAAAAAAGGCATCAAAGCAGAAGAATCAGACAAGATCAGTAAGACCTGCGTAGAAGCTGATATTACTATCAAGCATGAAAACGGCGAGCAGGTAGTTTATCTTAATGGTGAGAATGTAAACGGCCTCATCAGAACTGAGGAAGTTGGAAATATGGCATCTGCCAGCAGCGTAAATGGCGATGTTAGAAAGAAGCTTGTTGAACTTCAGCAGAAGCTTGCTAGCGAAACTGATGTTGTTATGGATGGAAGAGACATTGGAACAGTAGTGCTTCCTAATGCTGAGCTTAAGGTTTACCTTACAGCAAGCTCTAAGGTAAGAGCTGACAGAAGATATAAAGAGCTTACTGCCAAGGGTATTGATTGTGATATTGACACTATCGAGAAGGATATTATTGATCGTGACTACAGAGATATGCACAGAGAAATATCTCCTTTAAAGCAGGCAGATGATGCTGTTCTTGTAGATTCATCAGATATGTCAATAAATGAAGTGGCAGAAAAGATAATTCAGTTATTTAGAAAGTGAGTTATTATATGAATGTAGTAGTAGCTGAGCATGCAGGCTTTTGCTTTGGTGTAACAAAAGCAGTTGATACTGTTTACGAACAGATCGAGAAAAAGACTGGCTTGAATATTTATACATATGGGCCAATAATCCACAATGAGATTGTTGTTGGTGATCTTGAGAAAAAAGGCGTGAAAGTAATAGAGAGCCCAGAAGAGATCGAAGGTCTTAAGGATGGAATCATTGTTATCAGATCTCATGGCGTTACCAAAGAGGTACATAAAAAACTCTCAGAGACTGGACTTGAAGTGATCGACGCTACATGTCCTTTTGTAAAAAGAATTCACAAGATCGTTCAGGAAGAGAGTGGAAATGGTAAGGGCATCATAGTAGTGGGGAGTGCTAATCATCCTGAGGTTGAAGGAATTGTAAGCTACGCCGGAGATAGAGTGTATGTTGTAGACAGTCCTGAAAGTGCAGCAAAATTCAGCGAAAACAGGGAACTGGAATACACAGTTGTGTCTCAGACTACATTCAACAAGAAGAAATTTCAAGAAACCGTTGAAATCTTTAAAAATAACGGTTACAATATTAATATTGTGAATACTATATGCAATGCAACGGATGAACGTCAGTCAGAAGCAGAGAAGATTGCATCTGAAGCGGATGTCATGATTGTGATTGGAGGAGCGCACAGTTCTAATTCAAGGAAGCTGTATGAAATATGCAGTCAGAAATGTGCCAGAACATATTTTATTCAAACCCTTGATGATCTACATCTTAAATTAGGAGAGGATGTGTCATTAGTGGGTATTACCGCCGGGGCATCAACCCCAAAGAACATTATTGAGGAGGTTCAGAATTATGTCAGAACAAACTTTTGAACAGATGCTTAACGAATCGTTCAAAACAATTCACACAGGGGAGGTTGTTGAGGGAACTGTTATTGACGTTAAGCCTGACGAGATAATCCTTAACATTGGTTACAAGTCCGACGGTATTTTAACCAAGAACGAATATAGCAACGACAACAGCATTGACCTTACAACCGCCGTTAAAGTTGGTGACACAATGGACGTTAAAGTTCTTAAGACCAACGATGCAGACGGACAGGTTATTCTTTCATACAAGAGACTTGCCATCGACAGAGGCAATAAGAGAATCGAAGAAGCTTTCAACAACAAGGAAGTACTTACAGCTAAGGTTGTTCAGGTACTTGAAGGTGGACTTACAGTAGTAGTTGATGAGGTTAGAATCTTCATTCCAGCTAGCCTTGTATCAGACAGCTATGAGAAAGATCTTTCAAAGTATCAGGATCAGGAGATCCAGTTCGTAGTAACTGAGTACAATCCTAAGAGAAGAAGATACATCGGAAACAGAAGAATGCTCGTTACAGCTGAGAAGGCTGAGCAGGCTAAGAAGCTCTTTGATACTATCAAAGCTGGCGATGTAGTTGACGGTGTTGTTAAGAATGTTACAGATTTCGGTGCATTCATCGATCTTGGTGGTGCAGACGGACTTCTCCATATTTCAGAGATGAGCTGGGGACGTGTTGAGAGCCCTAAGAAAGTCTTCAAGGTTGGAGATACAGTTAAGGTTCTTGTTAAATCAATTGATGGTAGCAAGATTGCTCTTTCAAGAAAGTTTGACAACGAGAATCCTTGGAAGGATGCTACAGACAAGTATGCTGTAGGAAACGTAGTAAAGGGTAAAGTTGCTAGAATGACAGATTTCGGTGCATTCGTAGAGCTTGAGCCTGGTATCGACGCTCTCCTTCATGTTTCTCAGATCGCTAAAGAGCATGTTGAGAAGCCAGCTGACGTACTTAAGGTAGGTCAGGAAGTTGAAGCTAAGATTGTAGACTTCAACGAGGATGAGAAGAAGATCAGCCTTTCAATCAAGGCTATGTTCGCTCCAGATCCTAGTGAGGAAGTAGCTGCTGATGATTCAGATGTTGTTTCAGTAGACATCGACAAGGTTATCGCTGAGCAGAACGAAGAGAACTAATAAAAACAAATCTTCAAAGGGCGGTGGTCTATAGACCATCGCTCTTTTTTGTTTCGTATTGTTTTATATTTTTTTAATTTGTCAGAATATTCTATCTACTATAGAATTAAATAAGAACATAACAAAAATCATTTACCAGGAGGAAAAACACTTATGGAATACGATTACGAGTGGTTTAAAAAAGGCGTATATGATTTAACCAAGATCGATCTCAATGCGTATAAAGAAAAACAGATGAAGAGAAGAATCGACACTCTTATTGGTAAGTATGAAGTTAAGGGATATGATGGATTCCTTGGTCTTATCAAGAAGGATAGAGAAGCTCTTGATTCTTTTGTTACATATCTTACTATCAATGTTTCTGAGTTTTTTAGAAATATGGACCAGTGGAATCTCATGGATAAGGAAATGGTTCCTGAACTTATGGGAAAGTTTGGTAAGAACCTTAAGATATGGAGTGCAGCCTGCTCTACAGGCGATGAGCCATATACCATTGTAATGCTTCTTTCCAAGCATATTCCACTTAATCAGATAAACATTTATGCGACAGACCTTGACGCTGTTGTTCTTGCTAAGGCTAAGGCTGCTATTTATGACAAGAAAGAGATATCTAATGTTCCTGAGGAGTTTAAGAAGAAATACTTTACAGAGACAGAAGATGGCAGAATGAAGGTTTCTAACGAGATCACATCAAGAGTTACCTTCAAACAGGCAGATCTTTTAAGAGATCCATATCCAAAGGATTGTCACCTTATCGTATGTAGAAATGTTCTCATTTACTTTACAGAAGAAGCTAAGGATGAAGTATTTAGAAAGTACTATGAGCACCTTGCTCCTGGCGGAATCCTCTTTATTGGAAGTACAGAGCAGATCGTTAATTACAAAGATATCGGATTTATCCGTAAGAATTCATTCTACTACGAGAAACCAAAGGCATGATCTAAGGTTTAAGTAAATAAAATTATCAATCCTTGTACTGATTAGAGTATAATCTAAACAGTACAAGGATTTTTTTAGGGAGCATTGCTTTGAAAAACACGCTTTTTAGGAAAAACGATATATATCTGATAGGAATACTCCTTCTGATCTCTTTGCTTATTCTAGGCGGAGTAAATCTCACCAAAAAGAGTGGCGCTGAGGTTGTGGTCAGTATCGATGGGGTAGAAGCATACTCTTTTCCTATTGATGAAGATCTTGAGTTTGAAATAACAGGCTATGACGGCGGAACGAACCTGCTGATCATCGAAAACGGATATGCCTATTTAAAAGAGGCATCCTGTCCTGACAAGCTGTGTGTTCATATGGGAAAGATAAATAAAGAGGGACAGTCCTTAATATGCCTTCCTAACAGAGTTGTTGTGGAAATAAGAGGCACTGGCAAGACAAAGAGTGAAGATGACTACGATACCGTAGTTGGATAAAGGGTATTTGGAGACCAAAATGAGTAAGACACAGAAGATAGCATTAAATGGCGCATTGGCAGCCCTTGCCATGATCCTTAGCTATGTCGAGATGCAGATCCCGGCTTTTTTTGCTGTACCTGGAGTTAAGCTTGGACTTACTAACATTGTGGTCTTAGTTGCACTTTATGTTCTTGGGGAAAAGAATGCGTTTTTCATAAATGTTGTCAGGATCGTAGTTGTCTCTATGCTTTTTGGAAATATTATGGGCTTTGCTTTTTCTATTGCTGGAGGGATGCTCAGCACGTTAGTGATGATCCTGTTAAAGAAGACTTCACACTTTAGTGTTACCGGAGTTAGTGTTGCTGGCGGTATTTCTCATAATGTTGGACAGATCATCGTAGCTATGATCTTATTAAACACAAAGGCAATTATTTGGTATCTGCCTATTTTGTGGATTTCAGGAATTGTTAGTGGTGCCGTTATAGGCATAGTGGGGGCACTAGTATGTAGCCGAATTGTGATCAAAGAATGAAATTTATTTATTTCATTTGACCTGTATTGATTTTTGATTCCTTTTCTGTATAATTTTTTCTTGTCGGCATTCAGCTGACAGATAATCACGGAAGTTCTTCCGATGATTTTCCACTTTTTTATTTAATAATACGCTCGCAGTAAGGGTGTCTTTGGGCTTTTCTGCGGGTAAAAACAGAAAGGATCCTATATGAAATTAAGGGAAAAATGGGAAAAACAAAACAATTCGGTTAAGCTTCTTTTAAAAAAGCTTAAAAGACATGACACCATGGTGGTGGCAGTGGCTGTAGTCATTGCTCTTGTACTGTGCGGAGGGCTGATCTATCTTAGTACTCCCGTAGTTGCAGCAAGCGCCAAGGAGGAGTTTGCTGAGAGCGAAAAAGAAAGTAAGCAGCAGACAAACGACAAATTAGATGAGCTCCACGAGTACTTATCTGAGCTTGATAAGTCGATCGCAGACAGTCAGGAAGGTCTTGACTCTTTTTATGAGCTGACAAAAGAGGATAAGTCAAAGGAGACAATTACTGAAAAAGTAACAACTATCAGCGGAAATCTTAAGGAAATACAGACTTCTGTGACTAGTACTCAGACTCAGCTTCAGGAGTTAAAAGAGCTGATCGAATCAAATAATGGTGAAAACAGCGAAAAGATCACAAACGAGTTTAACAGCGTAACTCAAAACATTAAGGATATCCAGACAAGCTTTGAAAAGGCTCAAGGCGATAACAAAACTCTTCTTGGGGAGATAAAAGAGCTTATTGATAAGAATAATACTGAGATGAATAAGACTCTTTCTGATAAGTTTGACAGCCTTGATAAGAAGCTTACAGAGCTTGATAATGCTTTTGCTACGAATATCGACCAGCTTATAAATGAGACCAACAGTAAGCTTGAAGAAATGCTTAGTATTACAGATAAAGGATTTACAGAGGTCAACAACAATACAAATAATAAGTTCAATGAGCTAAATATCAGCATTGCTGAGAATTTTGAGAAAATGTCTGACGTATCAAATGAAGGTCTTACTGGGATCATGGATTACCTTACCGGTGAGATCAGCGGTATCAATGGAAAGCTTGATCAGGTTTTTCAGCGTGTGAGTGATGGCAAAAAGCTATTGGCATCCGCATTACTCACAAAAGGCGTGACCATAAATGAGGATGCCACATTTGCGCAGTTTAGCGAAGCTATCAGAAACATTCCACAACAGATAGTACTTGATAATGGCGACATTGCCGGAAAGGTTGAATATGAATACCATTATCATACAGATGGCACTGGAAATGAATGTAACGACGAGTATGTGAGCGAGAGCAGAAAAGGTGGATGTTACACTGAAAGCTATTATCATAAGCACACAAACGATTGTTACAGCACAAGATTTGTTTATAAGTACTGGACCTCAGAGAGTACCTATAATGCAGGCTATATGTATGATGCAAATGGAGAGGCTTTCTTTAGATGGCACTGTGACTACTGCGGATATGACAAGATTGGTCATAGTCCAGACCATTTCGAATTTACGGGAAGTGTGGATGTTGTCCGTAGGAGAAATGGCCATCTTTTGGATGTTGAGACCAAAAGAGAGCTTAAATGTGGCTTAAAAGAGGGACAGCTTATAGGCTACAGAACTTCTTGTGGATATGTTCATGGACAGGTAGTTACAGCGCATATCACCTTCGGCCCTGACCACTCAGCTTATGATCACGACGTTACTGCTACTAATGTTGCAACTTCTCATATGGCAGTAGATAGCCCTTCTCAGATAGATATTAGTGCCCTTCTTGGAGACTTTGATATGGATAAAGAAGCAGAGCCAAACGATCCAAACCATGAAGAGGAAGTAAATTCTGGATCAAAAGAGCCAGAGCAGGTAGAAGACAAAAACAATAGTGATGAAAGTAGTAGTGAAGCGGCTTTAGAAAATTCTGCTGTATATGAATCTTCTATAGAAGAAGATAGCCATGGGGAAGATGATCCTAGTGAGCCTATAGAAGAAAACGACGCTGAAAATCCGAAGGATGCCGCAAATGCAGCCTCTATGTGATTTCTTGACTTTTTATTTATGTCTGCATAGAATATAGTTTGTTGTAGTGGTTATAGCATAGGTAATTATGCAGATTGGAGACATAATGACAAAGATAGATATTATTTCAGGTTTCTTAGGAGCTGGTAAAACAACTCTTATTAAAAAGCTTTTAAAAGAAGCATTAAATGGTACAAAAGTTGTTCTTATTGAGAATGAATTTGGTGAGATCGGTATCGATGGTGGATTCCTTAAGAAGTCAGGTATTGAGATCACAGAGATGAACTCAGGTTGCATCTGCTGCTCACTTGTAGGTGACTTTGAGACATCACTTAAGCAGGTTATGGATCAGTATGCACCAGAGCGTATTCTTATCGAGCCATCAGGTGTTGGTAAGCTTTCAGATGTTATGAAGGCCATCCAGAATATCGCAGAAGGCTCTGAGAACATGGAGCTTAACAGTGCAGTTACTGTTGTAGATGTATCTAAGGCTAAGGTTTATATCAAGAACTTTGGTGAGTTCTTCCTTAACCAGATTGAGAATGCTGGAACTATCATTCTTACAAGAACTGACAAGGCTGATCAGAAGAAGATCGAAGAGGCTGTAGCACTTATCCGTGAGCACAATGCAAAGGCTACTATCATCACAACACCTCTTGATGAGATCACAGGAAAAGAGATCCTTGATACATTTGAAGGAAACAACGATATTGAGGCAGAGCTTCTTAAGATGATCATGGAAGAGAAGGATGAGCACCATCACCACCATCATCACCATGGCAGTCACAAGACTGTTGCAGAGGATGGCTCTGTAGTATATAGTGCACACCACGATGATGAAGAGTGTGACGATGAGGAGTGCAGCTGCCACCATCATCATCACCATGATGACGAGGACGAGCATGAGCATGAGCATCACCATCATCACCATGATGAGGAAGATGAGCACGAGCATGAGCACCACCATCATCACCATGATGAGGATGAGCATGAACATGAGCATGAACATGAGCATCATCACCATGACGCAGCTGATGTATTTGTTAGTTGGGGTATGGAAACACCTCTCAAGTACACTAAGGAAGAGATCGAGAGCATGCTTTCTAAGCTTGAAGACGAAGAAAAGTATGGTATCGTTCTTCGTACAAAGGGTGTTGTTCCTTCTACTGATGGAGCATGGATCGAATTTGACTATGTTCCAGGAGAGGCTGATGTCAGAACTGGAAGTGCAGATGTTACAGGTAAGTTCTGTGTAATTGGTTCTGGGCTTGTTGAGGAGAACCTTGAGAAGCTTTTCAGAAGACTTGCGTAAGTTGTTATGATAAGGAGAACTAAATTGAAACCGGTATATATAATCAATGGATTCCTTGATAGTGGTAAAACTGACTTTTTTAGATACACTATTGGTCAGCCATACTTTAGAACAAAAGGAAAAACTCTTCTTATAGTTTGCGAAGAGGGTGAGAATGATTACGAGGAGAAGCTCCTTAAATCTACTAACACGATCCTTGAAAAGATCGAGGATGAAGAGGATTTTAATCCAGATAATCTCATCGCTCTTGATGCCAAGTATAATCCTGAGAGAATCCTCATTGAGTACAATGGCATGTGGAATTTTAGAAATATGCGTCTTCCAGTAATGTGGAAGCTTGAGCAGCAGATCACAGTTATTGATGCTTCTAATTTTGAGCTTTATTTCAGCAATATGAAGTCACTTCTTGCTGAACAGATCCGCAACTCTGATCTTATTCTCTTTAACAGATGTGATGGAATCGAAGACCTTGCATCATTTAAGAGAAATGTTAAAGCTATCAATCAGAAGGCTGACATCATCTTTGAAGATCAGAATGGTGAAGTGGATGTAACTCTTGATGAGGATCTTCCATTTGATCTTAACGCTAATCCTATTGACCTTAACAACTATGGTTATGGAATGTTCTATCTGGATGCACTTGATCATGCTGACAGATACGAAGGCAAGACAGTTCGTTTCAAGGGAATGGTTCTTAAGCCAACAGAGTTCCCTGACAACAGATTTGTTCCAGGAAGACTTGCTATGACATGCTGCGCAGAGGATATGCAGTTCCTTGGCTTTGCATGTGAATATGACAAGACATCAGAGCTAGAAGAAAAAGAATGGGTATTAGTAACTGCTAAGGTTACCAAGCAGTACGTAGAAGAGTATCAGGGCGAAGGTCCTGTTCTTCAGGCAATCTCAGTTGAGAAGACTACTGAACCAAATAACCCTGTAATTGATTTTTCTAATCCAGAACAGTAAATGATTGGATACTAATAGGGGGATTTATTATGTTTAATTATTTGCCGCTTCAGTGGCTGTTCTTGTTTTATTTTTATAGCTTTTTTGGTTGGTGCTTTGAATCAACTTATGTATCTTTTTTACAAAAGAAACCAGTAAATAGGGGCTTTATGAGAGGCCCCTTTTTACCGTTATATGGCAGTGGCGGAATAATGATGCTGCTGGTAGCTAGCCCTTTTTATAACAATATTATTTTGGTTTATATTGCTGGATGCATAGGAGCTACGCTTCTTGAGTACGTAACTGGCGTTGTTATGGAGGCTTTGTTCAAGGTTAGATACTGGGATTATTCTGATAAGTTCATGAACTTTCAGGGTCAGATATGTTTGGAATCAACCCTTGTTTGGGGACTTCTGACAGTTATCTTTACTCACTTTTTGCAGCTTCCTATAGAGAAAATGCTGCTTTCAATTCCTTACAACATCTTGTCTATTGTTACAGTTATACTTACTGTTTACATCAGCTGCGACTTCATGGTAGCCTTCAAGACAGCCCTTGACCTTAGAGATGTCCTTGTATACATGGAGAAGGCTAAGGAAGAAATGAGCAAGATGCAAAAGCGACTTGATGTTATCGTAGCATTTAAGGGAGAGGAAGTTCGCGAGACGATCGGTCAGAAGGTTGATGATATCAGCACTGGCATCGGTAATAGAGTTGATAGTATCAGCACTGGTATCGGCAACAGAGTTGACAGTATCAGTAGTGGAATTGGTAGCAGAGTAGATAGCATCAGTAACGGACTTGGAAACCGTGTAGATAGCCTTAGTGATTCTCTTGAAAAGTCCTTTGCAAGCATCAAGGAAAAGATCACTATCGATCCATCTTCTTACATGCAAAGTGTCAAAGATGAGGTAGGAGAGCTCTACGCTAAGTACAGGATCATGATGGACAGACTTACACCATCACCAGTAAAGAGCTTCTTTGATTGGTACAGAAACCGTACCATCTTGGGCAACCCTAATATGGTATCAGATAAGTTCAAGACCAGTATGGAAGAAGTAAAAGAGAAGGCAGCCAGTCTTCGCAATAAGAAATAAAAAAGAGTAAAAAAATACCTCATGTCGGTGAGAAGACATGAGGTTTATTTTTGTGAATTTATAAAAATGATTAAGCCATCTTGTTAACAGCCTGAGCAAGACGAGAAACTTTTCTAGAAGCTGTGTTCTTCTTGAATACGCCCTTTGACTCAGCCTTGTCGATTGCAGATGTTGCGCTAAGGAGTGCCTTTGCAGCCTCGTCCTTGTTGCCTGCCTCGATAGCAGCTCTAACCTTCTTGATCTCTGTCTTTACAGCTGACTTGATGATCTGATTTCTCTCAGCCTTTTTCTTATTAACTAAAACTCTCTTCTTGGCGGATTTAATATTTGCCATAATTACCTCCGAAATAATTAAAACTTATTAGTATTTATCATGTTAGTGTGAGCATCGAGCCGGACACGGACAGTCAATGTCACATACGTTAAATATCTTAGATGAAATTCCGCAAACTGTCAATAGTTTTTTGATATTCTCCACTTTCAACACACAGTAAAAATATGTTATACTAGGCACTGATACATTATTAATGGATTGAGGAAATAAACGTGGATCAGAGTAAGATTAGAAATTTTTGTATTGTTGCTCATATCGACCATGGCAAGTCAACCCTTGCTGACAGAATGATCGAAAAGACTGGTGTTCTGACAAGTAGAGAGATGCAGAACCAGGTTTTGGACAACATGGATATAGAGCGTGAAAGAGGTATTACCATCAAGTCACAGGCTGTTAGAATGATCTATAAGGCAGGGGACGGAGAGGAGTATACCTTCAATATGATCGATACCCCAGGTCATGTAGACTTTGGATATGAGGTATCACGAAGCCTTGCTGCATGCGATGGAGCAATTCTTGTTGTAGATGCAACACAGGGCGTAGAGGCACAGACCTTGGCCAACGTATATATGGCCCTTGATCATGACCTTGATGTATTCCCAGTTATCAACAAGATCGACCTTCCAAGTGCGCAGCCACAGGAAGTTAAGGATGAGATCGAGGATGTTATTGGACTTGAGGCTCAGGATGCACCTCTTATTTCTGCCAAGAATGGTATTGGAATCGAGGATGTACTTGAAGCTGTTGTTCACAAGATTCCAGCTCCAACAGGAGATTCTACTAAGCCTTTAACAGCCCTTATCTTTGATAGTATCTATGACTCATACAGAGGCGTTATCGTATTTGTAAGAGTTAGAGACGGCGTCATCAAAAAGAACATGAAGGTTAAGTTCATGGCAACTGGCGCTGAGGCTGATGTTGTAGAGGTTGGATATTTTGGACCAGGTAGATTTATAGCAAGTGATGAGCTTTCAGCAGGAGATGTTGGATATTTCACAGCTTCTATCAAGAACATTCAGGATACACGAGTTGGTGATACAGTTACTGATTCAGCAAGACCTTGCGCAGAGGCACTTCCTGGCTACAAGAAGGTCATGCCAATGGTTTACTGCGGATTGTATCCAGCAGATTCAGCACATTATTCAGATCTTAGAGATGCTCTTGAAAAGCTCCAGCTCAACGATGCTTCACTTTTCTATGAGCCAGAGACATCACAGGCTCTCGGCTTTGGATTTAGAGCAGGTTTCCTTGGACTTCTTCACCTTGAAGTTATTCAGGAGAGACTAGAAAGAGAATATGATCTTAATCTTGTAACTACAGCCCCAGGCGTTGTTTACAAGGTTCACAGGACAGATGGTACAGTATTTGATCTTACTAACCCTACAAACCTTCCAGATCCTTCTGAGATCGAATACATGGAAGAGCCTGTAGTTAACGGCGAGATCATGGTTACTACTGATTATGTTGGTGCTATCATGCAGCTTTGCCAGGAAAGACGCGGCAAGTATATCAGTACTGACTACATAGAGCAGACCAGAGCAATCCTCAAATATGAGCTTCCACTTAACGAGATCATCTATGATTTCTTTGATGCACTTAAGTCTAGATCAAGAGGCTATGCTTCCTTTGATTATGAGCTCAAGGGCTACGAGAGATCAGAGCTTGTTAAACTTGATATCCTCATTAACAGAGAAGAGGTTGATGCCCTTTCATTCATCGTCCACAAGGATGGCGCCTATGAGAGAGGCCGCAAGATGTGCGAGAAGCTCAAGGATGAGATTCCAAGACATCTTTTTGAGATTCCTATTCAGGCAGCAGTTGGTGGCAAGATAATTGCCAGAGAGACAGTTAAGGCTTACAGAAAAGACGTATTGGCTAAGTGCTACGGTGGTGATATATCACGTAAAAAGAAACTTCTTGAGAAGCAGAAGGAAGGTAAAAAGAAGATGCGCCAGATCGGAAATGTTGAAGTTCCACAGGCAGCATTCCTTAGCGTTCTTAAGCTTGATAGTGCTGATTGATGAATATGAGAAAAGAGATATCACTGTATATTCATATACCGTTTTGCGAAAGGAAGTGCTTATATTGCGACTTCCTTTCTTTTAATGCGCAAAAAGATCTCATGGACAGCTACTTTGAAACTTTGTCAAAAGAGATACAGTTAAGCGGTAAGGCTTATGAAGACTATAGGGCCACATCTGTTTTCTTTGGAGGAGGAACACCTTCTTTTCCAGACCATGACAAGATCTGCGGTACCTTGAATCAGATAAAAGAGTCTTTTACCATGGATGAAAATTGCGAGATCAGCATAGAAGCAAATCCCGCATCAGCCATATATGACAAGCTCCTAGCATATAGAAATGCTGGATTTAACAGGCTCAGCATAGGAGCTCAGTCTCTTAATGATGAGGAACTTAAAATACTTGGAAGACTTCATGATTCCAAACAGTTTTATGAAACCTATGAAAATGCCAGAAAAGCTGGTTTTAGCAATATCAATATAGATATTATGAGTGCTCTTCCAGGTCAGAGCCTTGAATCCTATATGGATACGGTTGGGAAGGTAGTGGAGTTAAAACCAGAGCATATTTCAGCCTATAGCCTCATTATCGAAGAGGGCACGCCTTTTTATGATATGGACCTTGAGCTTCCTGATGAGGAAGAAGACAGGCTCATGTACCATAAGACCAAGAAGTACCTTGCAGAAAGTGGCTATCACAGGTATGAAATATCAAATTATGCCCTTGGAGAGCAGCTTGATGACACCTACGAATGCTTTCATAATAAGGCCTACTGGATCAGGAGCAACTACCTTGGACTTGGTCTTGGTGCTTCTTCTATGGTTGAAAATGTAAGGTGGAGTAACATAAGAAACATCAAGGATTACATAGCCTTTATGGCAGAAGATAGCTCTTTTGACAGGATAAGAGAAAATGCTGAAAAGCTCACTCTGGAGGACAGAATGGAAGAGTTCATGTTTCTGGGGCTTCGCCTTGTCCGGGGCGTAGACCTTCATGAATTCAAAGCTCTTTTTAAAAGAACTGCCGAAGAAGTTTACGAAGAAGTAATCTACAAGTATGTAGAGATGGGGCTTCTTCACAGATATGTGGAAGAAAAATCTGGTCACGAATATCTTTGTCTTACAGAAAAAGGACTTGATGTAAGCAATACTGTTATGGCTGATTTTTTGATAGAATAATATGTATCTAGGGAATTGGGGGATTACAGGATGAATTACAATTTTTTTGCACTTATTTCTAGAATGAAGTACATTGACCGCTGGGCTCTTATGAGAAATACCAGAGCAGAGAATCTCTGCGAGCACTCTATGGAAGTAGCTATGATCGCACATGCTCTTTGCACTATTGGAAATGTGAGATACGGTAAGAAGCTTGATGCCAACAAGGCGGCCCTCATAGGCCTTTATCATGATGCCTCGGAGATCATTACTGGAGATATGCCAACTCCTGTTAAGTACTTTAACGCAGAGCTTAAGAGCGCTTATAAAGAGGTTGAGAAGGTTGCAGATAAAAAGCTCCTTGAAAAGCTTCCAGAGGACCTTAGACCTGTTTACGATGAAGTTTTTGATCCAAAGACTGATGACGAAAATGAAAAGTATATGAGAAAGCTTGTAAAGGCAGCAGACAAGCTTTCAGCTCTTATTAAGTGCATAAGCGAGTTAAATGCAGGAAACAATGAGTTTAGAACAGCCAAGGAGAGCACAGAGAAGACTGTTAGGACCATGTACCAGGATCTTCCTGAGGTCTTAGATTTTGTAAATGAGTTCCTCTCATCCTACGGAAGTACATTGGACGAGCTTACTTAATTGATTTTTGGCATTATTACGTCCATAATATAAATTAGGGGAATGTGGAAAACTAGTTGACGGGAGACTATAAATGTTATTTATAAAGTGTGATGAGCTTAAGCCTGGGATGAGACTTGCTAAGCCTATTTACAATAAAAAAGGTGTCCTTTTATATGATAGGGCAACTGTGCTCAAGGACCAGCAGAGTATTGAGAATATTAGGAGCTTTGGACTTATAGGAGTTTTTATCCTAGAGCCGGCAGAGCCTGTTCCGCCAATGACTCAGGAAGATATAGAGTTTGAGAGATTTCAGACTGTTATGTACAACGAGATCATGGATGAGCTCGCATATATTTTGAAGACGCACAAACAGGACAGATTTCCAAATATCTGTGCCCAGATCATCAAGAACTACGGTAATCTCAGAAAAAAGATAAATTTCCAGCAGGGGCTTAGAAGTAACGAGGATTATATTTACAAGCACAGCCTCAATGTGGCAATACTAGCAGCCATGATAGCTCACAGCATGAACCTTTCACTTGCTGATCAGAATGAGGCAGTAATGGCAGCAGTTATCCACGATATCGGCAAATTGTCACTTGATCCCACGCTTCAGGCCAAGCCAAGATGCACCAATGAAGAACTTCTTATGATAGATGCTCATGAGATGGCGGGCTATCCTGTCATTGATGAAGCTTTTACTTTTTTGCCTAATATCAAAAGAGCTTGCAATCAGGCCAGAAAGATCCTTCTTGA
Organism: Butyrivibrio sp. INlla18; assembly: GCF_900103635.1. Lineage (GTDB taxonomy): Bacteria > Bacillota > Clostridia > Lachnospirales > Lachnospiraceae > Butyrivibrio. Next base: position 81,154 of record NZ_FMXK01000012.1, on the reverse strand, counting down.
TTACTGGCAGAATGAAGATGTACAGATCCAAAAGACTCTTTTAACTGCAAGGATACTTGTAGTTGCAGGTATATTCGATAAAGAGACTGCGGTTAGATCTGAGGATTCACCGGTATCTGAAGTACTGGTAATTCGCAGGATGATGCAAAGAAGCGATGTGTTTGATCAAAGAGTAGTGAAGGGACTTATAGATTCTATCAATATTTTGGCACCAGGATCTAGCGTTGAACTTAATACTGGAGAGAAGGCACTTGTTATCAGGACCAATGAAGAAGATTTCCTACGACCTACAGTATTAAGCTTCAGGGATAATTCTATAATAGATCTTTCTAACAGATCAGCTTATGGTGAGCTGGAGATCATGGATATCATGAAGACCATGGATAATCGTTACGTGATGGATACAGCCAAAGTCAAGGCACTTGGCATATCTGTCGAAGAACCAGAATATGTTTAAAACAAGGAATGGTGATTATGTCAAAGATCGAAGATATTCTCAAAGAAGCAAAAGATAGGGGGGCGTCAGACGTACATATTACTGTAGGTCTTCCTCCAAAGATGAGGCTTAATGGTAAGCTCATTGCTATGGACCATTACGACAAGATGATGCCTGCTGATACAGAGACTATCGCAAACGAAGTCATGAATGACAAGCAGCGGGAGAAACTTGATGAAAATGGTCAGCACGATATGTCTTTTTCTATTCCTGGAATAGGCAGATATAGACTGAATGTATTCAAGCAAAGAGGCTCAATCGCTATGGCTTTTAGAGTTGTAGCAACAGAGATCCCAACAGCAGAGAGCCTTGGAATACCTGAGACTGTGATTGATCTTTATCAAAAGAAACGTGGTCTCGTTTTGGTTACTGGCCCAACAGGAAGTGGTAAGTCAACTACCCTGGCTTCTGTTATCGATATGATCAATAACAATAGAGAAGCTCATGTTATAACCCTGGAGGATCCTATTGAGTTCACATATCAGCACAGAATGTCTATTGTTAACCAAAGAGAGATTGGAACAGACTCAAACTCCTATGCCAACGCCTTAAGAGCAGCGCTTCGTGAGGATCCTGATGTTATCCTTGTAGGAGAGATGAGAGATCTTGAGACTATCAGTACAGCTATTACTGCAGCTGAGACAGGCCATCTGGTTCTTTCAACAGTTCATACTATTGGAGCATCCAATACTGTAGACAGACTTATTGATGTGTTCCCATCTCATCAGCAGCAACAGATAAGGATTCAGCTTGCCGGAGTATTAGAGGCAGTTATTTCTCAGCAGCTGATCCCAGCAAGTGACGGCGTATCCAGAATTGCAGCCTTCGAAGTTCTCCACGTTAACAGCGCGGTCAGAAACCTCATTAGAGAAGGTAAGTCACACCAGCTTATTACTTATATGCAGACTTATAGGAAACAGGGCATGATCACTATGGATGATGCTATCCTAGAGCTCTACAGGCAGCAAAAGATCACTAGAGAGGCTGCACTTCAGTTTGCTCAGGACCCAGAAACCATGCAAAATAAAATGCTTAGATGATAACTTTCATCCTATTTCAAATTCTTTTTGAAATAGGATGATTTTTTTTATCTTTTGATGTATAATCTCAAATTGTTAATGCTCAAATAATAACTGTGGAATTCTTCCACAGTTTTTTCCAAGAAAAATTACATAAGAAACTTAGAACAAGAAAGGAATTATTATGTTCAGTTCAGTTACTTCAGGAGCTGTCAGGGGCATAATCTCTTATCTTATTGATGTAGAGGTTGATGTTTCTAGTGGACTGCCTGGTTTTAACATGGTGGGCTTTATGAGCGGCGATGTCAAAGAAGCCGGCGCAAGAGTAAAGGTCGCCCTTAAAAATATTGGAGTAAAGATCCCTGCCTCCAAGATCACGGTGAATCTTTCTCCAGCAGATATCAAAAAAGAAGGCATAGTGGTAGATCTGCCTGTGGCCATAGGAATAATGATAGCCATGGGTGAGATCTCTGAGGAAAACGTAAAAGATACAGTGGTACTGGGAGAGCTTGGTCTTGACGGCGAGATAAAGGCTGTCAAAGGAATCCTGCCAATAGTCAACAAGGCAAAAGAGATGGGAATTAAGACAGTAATCCTTCCAAAGGCCAATGCCTGTGAAGGAGCAGTTGTAGAAGGCGTCAAAGTAGTGGGAGTTGAGTCACTTCAAGAGACTGTCTGTTATCTTACAGCTCCTGCAAACGAAAGGGATATGCTGATAAAGCCTACCAAGGTGGATATCAGAGCTATATTTCAAAATGCTGACCAATATGAGGAGACTTTAGATTTTGCAGATATCAATGGTCAGGCAGCAGTCAAAAGAGCTGTGGAGATTGCGGCAGCAGGCTTTCACCATATACTCCTAGTGGGACCACCTGGTTCAGGAAAGAGTATGGTGGCAAAACGCATTCCATCAATACTTCCGGAATTATCTCTTGATGAAAGTCTTGAGGTATCAACAATCTATTCTGTAGCAGGAATGCTCAAAGAGGACCAGGCCCTTATTACCAAAAGACCTTTCATGAGTCCCCATCATCTGATCACTGAGACAGCCCTTACAGGTGGGGGCATCATTCCAAGGCCGGGAGTTATATCCCTTGCTCATAGAGGAGTTCTTTTCCTTGATGAGATGCCTGAATTTCCAAGGACCAAACTTGATATGCTAAGGCAACCAATGGAAGATAAGTATATCCATATTGCCAGAAGTAGAGGAACATTCTCATATCCAGCTGACTTCCAGCTTGTAGGCGCCCTTAACCCTTGTCCCTGCGGCTACTATCCCGATAGAAATAAGTGTAAATGCACAAGTAATGAGATCAGAAGATATCTAGGCCATATTTCTGGCCCTATCCTTGATAGAATTGACATCTGCATAGAAGCTCCAAGAGTCGATATCTCGGATCTGTCCAGCAAGACCAGAAGCATGAACGAGTCATCTGAGACCATTAGGAAAAGAGTTCTTGCTGCCAGAAAGATGCAGGAAGAAAGATTTAAGGGTACAAACCTTAAGTTCAATTCAGAGATGTCCCCATCAGATATTGAGAAATACTGCCCGCTAGGACTTAAGGAACAGGCATATTTAGAAAATGTCTTTTGTAAGATGGAGCTAAGTGCCAGAGCCTATCACAAGATATTAAGGATTGCCAGAACTATAGCTGACATCGAAGGAGAGCAGAATATAACGCAGCTCCACATCATGGAAGCGGTGAGCTACCGCATGACTGACGGTAAATATTGGCATCAAAAGGAGGAAACCTATGTTAACTGAAAATGATTACGCCCAGTGGCTCTTTAATACACCAGGGCTTGGAAGTAAAGGAGTTTATACACTCCTTGATAAAGGCTATAGCTGTGAGGATATTTTTAAATGTCCAGATAAGGAGCTTAGGACGCTTCTAACTGCCAAGAAAGCAGCTGCCCTTATAAGGCATAGACAAAACTGGAATTTCGAACTAGAGAGAATAAAGCTTGAGGAAAAGAAGGTAAGATTTGTATCTGCCATTGATACGGACTTTCCAAAGAAACTAAAAAACATTCCTGATCCGCCCTTTGGTTTGTATGTAAAGGGAAAGCTTCCTGATGAGAATAAGCCATCTGTTGCGATCATCGGCGCAAGGATGTGCTCAGATTACGGCAGATACATGGCAAGAGAATTTGGCAGAAACTTATCCCTTGCTGGAGTTCAGATCATAAGCGGAATGGCAAGAGGAATAGATGGAATTAGCCAGAAAGCAGCCATAGATGCGGGAGGAAGCTCTTATGGAATCCTAGGATGCGGCGTCAACATCTGTTACCCAGACGAAAACAGGGATGTGTATGATGTTATCTGCAATGAAGGCGGCCTTATTTCTGAGTATTATCCTGATATGCTCCCTATGTCAGGTCTCTTCCCGCAGAGGAATAGGATAATAAGCGGCCTTTCTGACATAGTGCTGGTGGTAGAAGCAAGGCAGAAGTCAGGAACCCAGATAACCGTAGATCAGGCGTTGGAGCAGGGAAAAGAAATCCTTGCAATTCCTGGAAGGACCACAGATAGGCTAAGTGATGGCTGCAACTTCCTAATAAGTCAGGGAGCTGGAATTGCCCTTAATACCCAGGATGTATTAGATAGGTTATGGGGGCATCATGAAACTTCGTCTAGTGACCAGCATGAGGAAGAGGAAATCCTTGATCCATTAGAAAAGGAACCAGAGAAGACCTTAGAAGAGGAGATCGCCGATATTATCGACATTATACCTGTTTCAACCTCGCAGATAATGGAAAGGCTCCATCAAAAAGAAATTGATATATCTATTCCGATGCTTATGAGTAATCTTATGGAACTTACTTTCAAAGGAGAGATCATTCAGGACGGAGTATATTACCGGAAACGTTACCTGTCAGATGTAAGCTGAAAATACCTCTTTTGGTGATTTTTACTGATACGGAAGCGCCACCGATTGCGCAAAACGTTACCGGCAACGATACCGAAAACGTTTCCGGTCAAAAAGTCAATGTGCATTTTGTATAAAAGTATCAACGTTTTATCATATAAACTGCTTTATTGACAAAAAAGTGCACAAGAAATACACTTTTTTATAGAGCAACCGATTGCGCGTTAAGGTGCGCAATCAAAGGATACGTGAAAACGGAGGGAAAAATATGAAAAAGAGATTAGTATCTGTTTTATTGACTGTTGCTTGTGGAGCAACTCTTCTTGCTGGTTGTGGTGAGAAGGCTACACAGGAGACAACAACTGATACAGCTGAGCAGACAGAAGCTGCTGATACAACTGCTGATCAGACAGAAGCTACAGAGGAAGAGGCAGTTGATCCAGCTGCTTACGATGGAAAAGAAGTTAAAGTTTGGGTGGCTGAGAACGTTGTAGATTTTACAAATCAGCAGATCGAGAACTTCAAGACTGAGTATCCTCAGTATGCAGGCGTTACATTCACTGTTGAGCCTGTAGGTGAAGGCGATGCAGCAGGTAACATGATCACAGACGTAACATCAGGTGCTGATGTTTACGGATTTGCTCAGGATCAGCTTACAAGACTTGTTACAGCTAACGCACTTGAGGAAGTTAACCCTGATTTCCTTGCAGATGTTGAGTCAGCTAACTCAGCAGGTGTTGTAGAAGCTGGTAAGGTTGGCGGAACATTATACGCTTATCCTATGACAGCTGATAACGGATATTTCTTATATTATGATAAGAGCGTTGTTACAGATCCTTCTACTCTTGAAGGTATTGTTGAGCAGTGTGAAGCTGCAGGCAAGAACTTCTACATGGATCTTACAGGTTGGTATCAGGTAGCATTCTTCTTTGGAACAGGATGCCAGCTTACATACGATACAGATGATGCAGGTAACTTTACAAAGTGCAACGTTGACTATGCTTCAGATAAGGGTCTTGTAGCTCTTAAGGAGATGGTTGAACTTGCTTCTTCATCATCATTCCAGGCTGGTTCATCAGCTGGCGATGCTGTTAACTACGCAGCAATCATCGATGGAACATGGGATGCAGCTACAGTTAAGGAAGTTCTTGGTGACAACTATGCATGTGCTAAGCTTCCTACATTCACAGGTTCTGATGGAAAAGAGTATCAGATGAGCGGATTCAACGGATGCAAGCTTCTTGGTGTTAAGCCTCAGGAAGATGAAGATAAGCTCCAGATCTGCGATGACCTTGCTTACTATCTTACAAGCGAGAAGGTTCAGCTTGCTAGATTTGAAGCAGTTCAGTGGGGACCAGCTAACTTAAATGCACAGGCTTCAGATGCAGTTCAGGCTAACGAAGCTCTTGCAGCTCTTTCAGAGCAGTTTGCATACACAATTCCTCAGGGTAACTATCCTGGAGACTACTGGACACGTTCAGAGTCACTTGCAGGTGATGTAAAGGGTGATTTCCAGAAGGCTTCTGACGAAGATCTTACAAAGGCTCTTGAGACATATCAGGCTGATCTTGAGTCATATGCAAAATAATAATTGATAATTAACTTTGTTGTTAAAGGTTCTTCCGGCGAAGTATGTAACTTTGCCGGAAGAATTTACTGTATATAAAACTTGGAGGATGCGGTATGGCTAATAAAAAAAGCGGCCCAAAAAAGAAAAATGCGTTAGCAAATTTCTTTAGTATTCTTGTGAGCGACTTAAAGGAGATAGGTGTTACATTTAAAGAAGGCGACTTTAAGACAAGAATATCATTTTTAATTTTTGGATTTGGTTCTTTACTTAGGGGATTATGGCTCAGGGGGTTAGCTCTTTTAGCTGTAGAAGCAGGACTTTTATATTTTGTATTTGGATTTGGATGGACTTATCTGTCCAAATTATCAACACTTGGAACAATTGCTACAAGTAAAAAAGGCAGAAAGACCGTATATGGAGACAACTCTTTCCTGATACTTCTTTTTGGTCTTTTGACATTATTTGCTGTTATTGCATTTATAACAGTTTGGAGGATCAATGTTAGAATAAACCGCACAGAGCAGCTTATTCTCAAGAATGGTAGAAAGCTTCCAACTAACAAGGATGATTTCTTATCACTCTTTGATTCTAATTTTGACAAGACACTTCTTGCACTTCCAGTTATTGGAATATTCGTATTTACTGTTTTGCCTATTGTATTCATGATATGCGTGGCCTTTACCAATTATGATGCAAACCATCAGCCACCATCTAATCTTTTTACATGGGTAGGGCTTGAGAACTTCCATCAGCTCTTTTCATTCGGCTCAGCCGGATTTGGTAGTACATTCGTAACAGTGCTTATTTGGACACTTTTATGGGCACTTCTTGCAACATTTATCGATTATTTCCTTGGTATAGCAGTTGCGATGCTTATCAACAAAAAAGGAATAAGATTTAAGAAGCTTTGGAGAACAATCCTTGTTGTGACTATTGCTGTACCACAGTTTGTATCACTGCTTTATGTATCTAAGCTCTTTGCAAGGGATGGACTTATCAATGGATATCTTTTAAAGATCGGAGCCATCACTTCAGCAATTCCTTTCTGGGAAAATGCAACACTTGCAAAGATCACTATCGTTGTAGTAAACATCTGGATCGGTATTCCATACATGATGCTCATTGCAACAGGACTTCTTATGAATATTCCGGAAGATCTCTATGAGAGTGCTCGTATTGATGGAGCTACTCCATGGCAGATGTTCCGTCACATAACAATGCCTTATATGCTGTTTGTAACAGGACCATTCCTTCTTACACAGTACACAGGAAACCTTAATAACTTTAACGTAATCTTCCTTCTTTCACAGGGCGGACCAAAAACAGGTAACCTTGTAGGAGGTGCTGGAAGAACAGATCTTCTGATCACGTGGCTGTACAAGATGACTATCAATGATACAAACTATCGTATGGCTGCAGTAATAGGTATCATGGTATTTATCGTTACAGCTGGTGTCAGCCTTGTGGTATATAACCTGTTACCATCAGTTAAAGATGAGGAGGGCTTCCAATAATGGCTAATAAAATTCAAGGTTCAATGAAAACAAAAAGAGCAGTAGGAAATGTTATTGGTTACATTGTCCTTATACTTATAAGCTTGATCTGGCTGTTTCCATATTTTGGTCTTTTAATGGCCAGCTTCAGATCTTTTGATGCTAGCGTAGAGTATGGCGGAATGGTCGATTACATTATTCCTCATACATTTTCGCTTGATAATTACAGATTCCTTTTTGATACTACGCAGAATAACTACACAAGATGGTATCTCAATACACTTATAATCTCACTTTGCGTATCTGTACTTAATACATTAAATGTACTTTGCGTAAGTTATGCTCTTTCACGAATGAGATTTAAGGGCAGAACACTTCTTATGAGATTTTGGCTCGTACTTGGAATGTTCCCAGGATTCCTTACAATGATCTGTCTGTATTTCCTGCTAAAGCAGGTTGGACTTACACAGGCAGGTGCTATCCCAGGACTTATTCTTGTATCTGTTGCAAGTTCTGGTATGGGGTACTATGTTTGTAAGGGATATTTTGATACAATACCTAAGGCCCTTGATGAAGCTGCTAGAATTGATGGAGCTTCACGTGCCAGAGTATTCCTTACAATGACTATTCCTATGTCCAAGCCTATCATCATCTACACAGCACTTGTAGCCTTCATGGGACCATGGTGTGATTATGTATTTGCTTCATATATCGCATTTGGTCATGATAAGAGCTATAACGTAGCCGTTGCTATGCAGAGATGGATGGTTGTTGGAGATTATCAGGGATATTTCACAAGGTTCTGCGCAGGTGGAATAGTAGTAGCTATTCCTGTAACTTTATTGTTCATGTTCTTGCAGAAATATTATGTTGAGGGTGTTACCGGAGGCGCAGTTAAAGGTTAACCTCCCGGTAGGTTATGGAGAACGAGATTATGCCAAACGGAAAGATTACCATTGAAGATATTGCTAAAGCACTTGGCATTTCCAAAACTACAGTTTCCAGAGCTATTTCAGGAAAAGGCAGAGTAGGTGATGACACCAAGATCAAAGTTCTTGATTACATTGAAAAGTACAACTATACGCCTAATGTTGTAGCCAGGGCCCTGGCTGGTCAGAGAACCTTTAATATAGGCGTAGTATGGCCTGATGACTACAACGCTGTTGATCTGCCTTTTTTTCAAAAGTGCATGATCGGCATGAGTGAAGTAACTGCAAATTACGGATATGATATCGTAGTTTCACTTATTACTTCAGATGATCACTCTGCTCTGAAGAGAATAATTGACAACCATAAGGTTGATGGCTTTGTTCTTACCAGAACTCTTGTTGATGACAAGCCTTCCAAATATCTCAAAGAAGCAGGTATTCCTTTTGTTGCTGTTGGAACTACAACTGATGAAGGCGTAGTTACAGTAGACAATGACAATTTTGGGGCTTGCAAGGAACTGACATCTGTTTTGATAGCCAAAGGTCTCAAAAAGCTTGCTATCATCGGTGGTTCAACAGAGCACATTATTACAAAGACTAGACTTAATGCATTTATGGCCGCTTTTGAAGAGGCTGGAATTGCAGTTGATCCATCATTGGTATACCTTGACTGTGAGAAGTCTCAGAAGATCGGCAATGCACTTATGGAACTTATGAAAAAAGACATTGATGGAGTTGTCTGCATGGATGACAATGTGGCCAACGGTGTCATGGCAAAGTGCAGAGCAGAACACATCAAGATTCCTGATGATATCAGGATCGCATCTTTCTATAATAGTTCAATACTTGAAAATGCCATTCCTTCAGTTACAAGCCTCAATTTCGATGAGAGAAATCTCGGGGCTGTGGCAGCAAGGATGCTTCTTGAAATGATCGATGGCGAGAAGGTTGCAAGCCGAACTCTTAAGAATTACGAAGTGATCCTTAAAGAGAGCACCAAATAATAAGCATACGAAATGAGGACTTTTTTATGATAATTACATCTGACTCCAAGATCTCTTTTGACCCAGTCAGTATTATAGTTGATGGAAAGCGCGTTTTCCCTATGATGGGAGAGATGCACTTTAGCAGATACCCAAAGAAGTATTGGGAAGAAGAGCTCTGCAAGATGAAGGCTGGTGGAATCGACATCGTATCTCTTTATGTTATATGGATCCACCATGAAGAGATTCAGGGCGAGTTTGATTTCACTGGTGACAGATGCCTTAGAGATTTCCTTGCTACAGTCAAGAAATGCGGACTTTATTCAATCCTTAGAATTGGCCCATGGGCCCACGGCGAAGCTAGAAACGGTGGCTTCCCAGACTGGCTACTTCAGGATGCCAAGGATAAGGGATACGAAGTTAGAACAGACGATCCAAGATATCTTAAGCATGTTAAGAAGTTTTATGAAAAGGCCTATGAACAGGCCAAAGGCTTCTTTATCAAGGATGGTGGTCCTGTAATTGGCATTCAGATTGAAAATGAGTATGGACATGTTGGTGGCAAGAATGGTGAAGAGGGTGAGCAGCACATGCGAACTCTTAAGGATATGGCCCTTTCTATCGGATTTGATGCTCCGCTTTATACAGCAACTGGATGGGGCGGCGCTGTAACAGGCGGCATGCTTCCAGTTATGGGCGGATACTGCGAGGCTCCATGGGATCCTAGAACAACAGAAATAGAGCCAAGTGGTAACTACATTTTCACAGAAGAGAGAAATGACCATAATATTGGCTCTGATCACGGACTTGGAGCTGGTATTACCTTTGATATGTCTAAGTTCCCATTCCTTACTGCTGAGCTTGGCGGCGGACTTCAGGTAACGCACCACAGAAGACCTATCGCAACAGGACTTGATACTGCAGCTATGACTATGGTCAAGATGGGATCTGGTGCTAACCTCCTTGGTTACTACATGTACCACGGCGGAACCAATCCAAAGGGCAAGCTTACAACTCTTCAGGAGACCAAGGAAACAGGATATCCTAACGATCTTCCTGCATATTCCTATGATTTCAATGCTCCACTTCGTGAGTACGGACAGATGGAGGATACCTACAGAGAAGTAAGACTTATTTCCAGCTTTGTTCATGACTTTGGCTCTGATATGTGCGATATGCCATATGTGGCTCAGCCAGGCAATCCACTTAAGCCAAATAACCTTACAGACATCAGAACATCTGTAAGATGCAAAAAGAGAAAGCTTTCTGATGGAAGTGAGTGCTACTCTGGATATCTTTTTGTAAATAACTATCAGAGAAGATACAAGATGGCAGATCATGCAGATGCCCGGCTTAAGGCATATGCTGATAATGGCGAAGTTATCTGCAAGTTCCCAAAAAGAGACCTTAAGGATGGAGATTTCTTCTTCTATCCATTCAACATGCCAGTTGGTGACAAAGCTCTTTTAACTATTGATGCTACACCAGTATGCGAGCTTAAAAACTACGATGGCAATGGCCACAGCGCTTACGTGTTATACACAGACGCTGATGAGGATGCTAAGAGTAGCGTTCAGGGCGACCTTGATGGTAACGTCATTGTGACTATCACCAGAAAAGAAGCTGTTCATTCAACTAAGGTTAACATTGTAGGCAGAGATTACCTTATCGTATCTGATGGCGAAGCTGTTACAGCTGCTGATGGAACTGTGGATCTTTACTTTGAGATTGTGGATAAGTGCAGCATGAAGCCTATGTTTAGAGCATTCCCAACTCTTGAGCATACTCCTGCAAGCTTTAATATGTTAAAAGAGGCTGGTAAAGTTGAAAACTTTGCTTCTTCAGATGCTTTTGCAATCTATGAAGGTAAGAAAGAGTACGCAAATAGCACAGTAGCTACTTTTGAAGAAAAGGAAAAGTCAGAAGAAGGCTCAAAATACGAGATCTCAGTATCTGATATGCCAGAAGATTCAAGCGAAGTATTCATTCATATTGATTACAAGGGCTGCGACGCAGAGATGTATAGAGATGGCGATATAATTGCTGATAATTTCTACACTGGACAGGAGTGGGAGATTGGACTTAAGAGATTTGTGGGTAGTCCAAAGGATGTCTTCAATGCAGAAATGAATATCAGACCACTTAAAGAGGGAATGGCTATATATCTTCAGAACTGGCCTGAACTTAAAGATGGCTCCATCTGTGAAATTGACAAAATAAGTTCTCTTGCACAATTCAAAGAAGTTATTTCTTGATTTAACCTGTACTTTATATGTGGTAAAATAGTGTTGTTAGGACATTTGGTTTTAACAACACTATTTTTTTATTTGAAGATCATGGTAAATAATATGTCAGATGGCGAGATGAAAATGACATACTCTGCGATTTTAAGGGACAAGGACGACAAAAAGATTGTCAGAGTCCAGTTCGAGAGACAAAATGGTGCTACTTTAGAGGTTGCAGAGGGTGTTTTACCTGAAGGTAGGATAGTTAAACAGAATGGATATTCACCTGATGAGGTGAAAGACTTGGAGAAATACTTGATGGACAATTCTGACGATATTATTGCCAGAGCTAAAGTGATCAGCAATCCACTTAAATGGCTTTAATAAATTCGGGTTGGAGAGTTTTGATGCGTTATAATATTTATTTTGATATTTGCGCGATGTGTATCTTAATAACTATTGCACTGACCTCTTTGTCAAGGCGACGAGTTCCTGCCTATAGACAGAGAGCTTTTGCATTGCTGTTTACAACAGTATTTTTATCTACTGCATTTGAACGTGTAGAAACTTATCTTCAATTGTTTCCCATCGATGCTCCCTGGTATAACCTGCTAGAAATGCTTATGGGATCATTGTTTTTCTTTGTACATTTAGGATCTGCTTTTGCTTATCTTTTTTACATCATGTCGGTTCTTGACATCTATTATCCTCTTAGATCCCTCAAAGGTTTTTTAGTCCTTAGATTGGGCTATGCTATTGGACTATTGGTCCTTATAATTAATTTCTTTACCCCAATATTATTCTATTATTCATCTGATGGTGCTTATCACAGAGGAAAATTTCTTGCTGTCTTTTACATTATTGCCAGCTACTATATCTTTTATGGCGTTGTTTTGATCTTTAAGTATAGACACCTTATGAGACTCAAGACTGCGGTCATCATTACTTCATACATTCTTTTGGTGTTTGCAGGTATTATAATGCAGTACTTGTATCCTACATTCCTCATAGAGAACTTTTTTAATACTATCAGTATCACATTCATCTTCATCACGCTTCAGAATCCAAGTGAGATGGTTGATGAAACTTTAAATATCCTGAACCGTAAAGCTTTTATGGAAGGCCTTGATCTTAAGACTAAGAGAAACAGCAAGCATAACACTATTTTTGTGACGATAGATAATGTCAGAGCCATTAGTTCAGAGATTGGCTACATGAAGGGACTTGGCGTTTTGAAAAAAATCGCCAAATACCTTACAAATGTCGGCTTTAAGGAACTTGGACTTACAACGTATACCTATAGATATTCTGAATATGTCTTTGCTATAACAGTTCACTCAGAAGATGAAGCTAAGGTCAAAGCTTTGATGTACAAGATATCCTATAGGCTCCATGAACCATGGAGGCATGATGGAATGGCAATCAGAGTTTCTGGCCACTGCTTTCTTATGAGCTATCCAAAGCACTATTTTAGCTCAGCTGAGCTCATTACCAAGGTTGATCTTGTGACAGAGGATATTGCTGTGATCCATAGTCCTGTCTTTGATATCGATACCATTAATTTCATACAGCTCAAAAAAGAAAGAGACTACGACAATCTTGCCAGAGACAATCTGGAAGCAAAGAAGATCGTCATCAAGTTCCAGCCTTTTTTGTCCAAGATCTATAAGATCAATTACAACGCAGATGTACTTGGCTTTTTGCGAGATGAAGTTGGAAATGAGATTGATATGAGAGGTCGTATTCCTGAGAGAACTGTAACACAGACTCTTATGGATGCTAATGAATATGTATTTAGACACGCCTGCAGAGCTCTGGCTTTCTGGAATGCAGGAGATAAAAATGGTAAGTATAGGGCAGTGGTTGGAATGTCTCAGGGCGAGATCTCTAAAACTGATTTCATAAAGAGGGTAAAGAGAATCCTTAGAGAAGAAAAGGCTGATGGAAGCTGGGTCAGCATCAAACTTACGGAGACAACCCTAACAACAATGAATCCAATAGCAGAAAGAAATATCAAGATGCTCAAGGATATTGGATGCTACATAATTGTTGATAAATTTGGAAGTGGTTATGGGGATCTTGAAAAGATCCTGTCACTTCCCGTAATGCAGGTAAATATCGGCTCTTCAGTCCTTAGATCAGCCGCTGAATCAGAGGATATGAAGAAAGTAGCACAGGGTATAGTAAATCTCTTCCATGACATAAGTATTTTTGTGTGCGCAACAGATATCTTGACCAAAGAGGATCTGGAAATGGCAGAGAGTCTTGGATGCGACTACCTTATTGGAGATTACCTTTGCGCACCTATCAAAGATAGTTCTTACGTAAACTTTATTGATGCATATTTTGACGAGGGATAAAAATGGAATTCTTGATCAATCCTCAACATTATAATGCGTGCTTTTCAGTTGCATCACTTGTTTTGCTGGTGGTAATCCTGATCATCTACTTATCAGAAGATTATTACTATGGCAAACAAAGTGCTATTTTTGGTGTGCTCATTTTTAACGGAATAGTAATGAATGTCATGGGGCTCATACACAATCTGTGGTCCTTTGGTGAAGGAGGCTCTTTTGTTTCCTATGACGCAAATTGTGCAGCCCAGATCATAGAGAGAGTCTGCATTTATATCATGGCGTATTACAGTATGGCCTATGTGCTGGCTATTTTTCATATTGATCCACCAAATCTCTTCAGAAAGCTCATATTAGTTCTTCCGGCAGCATATCCTTTAATGGTCATCGCCAGTGGATTTTTCTCGGACTATTTCTATTCTTTTGATAGCAATGGGGAGCTTCAATATCACTATCCTCAGGCAGGAACCATTAACCTTGGAATATGGCTCTATTTCATATTTGGAGCCTATCTTCTTATTAAGTATGCCAAGACCCTTAGTTCAGAGAAGTTTTTGGCAATACTTATGTATTATATCCTGTTGTTTACAGGTATTCCTGTAAGGATCCTAACTAGATCAAGCTCAATATTTGAATTTAGTGTATCTATCGCCATGCTTCTTTGTGTTTATACTTTCCAAAATCCAAGTGAGTTCATGGATAGATTCTCTGGAACAGGCACCAGAAAAGCACTTGATTTCTCGATCTCTACAAATCTTTTACAGAAAAAAGCTTTTACACTCCTGATAATCTACGTTGATAAGCTGTCTGTGATAATAGGAAGCGAGCAGATGGAGGTTTCATCAGGTCTCTTGACACAGCTTACAAGATACTTTAAGTCATTTATTGATGGTTCAAACGTGTTTTATATTGAAGATGGTAGCTATGCCCTTATCATTCCTAATGTGAATGCAGATGCCCCTGTTATAGGCAAGACTTCTGACCAGGTAAAGAAAAGATTTAAGGATCCATGGGTGTTTAAGGACGACCAGATCAAGCTCTTTGTGAGCACCTGTGCAATAAGCTTTCCTAATGAGATCTATTCTCTTGAAAGATACAACGAGATAAGAGGAGTCATCAGAAAGGCTCTTGCAAGGCTTAGTAGAGATATGATCAGAGTTACCGATCTTAATCTTAAGTACGTTGAGCATGACAAAAAGATAGATAACATCGTAAAGCATGCCCTTGAAGACAAAAATTTAGAGGTTTATTATCAGCCAATCTATTGTCCTGAAAAAGGAAAATATACAACCTGCGAGGCTTTGGTAAGACTAAAGGATCCTCAGTTTGGTTTTATTTCACCTGCGGTATTTATGCCTGTTGCTGAGCGCAATGGAGCAGTCCTTGCTATAGATAAGTTTGTGCTTGACTCTGTCTGCAAGATGATCACATCAACTGGTGTCTGCGACATGGGAGTAGACTTTATTGAAGTTAACCTCTCAATTGTAGACTGTATCCAGACTAATATGGCAGATAATATCCTTAGCACTTTACAAAAGCATGGAGTTAGCACTGACAGGATCAACTTCGAGCTTACTGAAACTTGGGAAAAAGACATTACTTCAGTAGTTGATGAGAATATCGATAAGCTTCTTAAGGCAGGAGTAAAGTTTTCTATGGACGATTTTGGAACAGGTTATTCCAATATTGCCAGAATATCGAACCTTCCTGTTAATGTGTTCAAGCTTGATAAGAGTATCATTCAATCTGCCTTTGATTCTGAGACTTCGTATATGGTCATGCTCAATATGATCAAGATCATAAAGTCCCTTGGAAAAGAGATAGTGGCTGAAGGTGCTGAGACAGAAGAGCAGGCAAAACAGATCATGAAATTAGGATGCGATTACATCCAGGGATTCTACTATTCAAGGCCTCTTCCTGCGGATAAGTTTGTAGAGTTCATTGCTGAACATAACAAGTAGGGAAAACGTTGCAAAGGCCTTGTATTAAGTGTACAATATTTCATGTTTATTTTTGCATATAGAAAGGGATTTTATGGCACTTATTAAGAAACCTGTTACCGGTATGAAGGATATTTTGCCTTCAGAGATGAAACTTAGAGATTACTGCATAGGTATTATCAAGAAGACTTATGCTGAATTTGGATTTACTTCTATCGAGACTCCTTGTGTTGAGTCACTTGCCAACCTTAATAGTAAGCAGGGCGGCGAAAATGAAAAGCTTATCTTCAAGGTTATGAAAAGAGGAGAGAAGCTCAATTTAGAGACTGCTAAAGAGGAAAATGATCTTACTGATTCAGGCCTTCGTTATGACCTTACAGTTCCTCTTGTTCGTTTTTATGCTAACCATGCCAACGAACTCCCATCACCATTCAAGGCACTTCAGATGGGAAATGTATGGAGAGCAGACAGACCTCAGAAGGGTAGATATCGTCAGTTCATGCAGTGCGATATCGATATTTTAGGTGAAGCATCTAACCTTGCTGAGATAGAGCTTATTCTTGCTACAACTACAACTCTTGGAAGACTTGGTTTCAAGGACTTCAAGATCCGTATCAATGATCGTCAGATCCTTAAGGCAATGGCTGCATACAGCGGATTTGCTGAGGAAGATTATGACAATGTATTTATCACTCTGGACAAGATGGACAAGATCGGTATCGATGGTGTTGCAGAGGAGCTTGAAAAGAGCGGTTATGCCAAGGAGAGCATCGACAAGTATCTTGATCTTTTCAGAGCAGTAGAAGGCAAGAACGGTGTAGATGGCCTTAAGGTTATTGCTGAGAAGCTTGGAGACTTCCTTTCAGAAGAGGTTAATGAAGGGCTTCAGGAGATCATCAGCAGCGTAGAGACTACTAAGTCAGCTCAGTTTGAGATGGTATTTGATCCTACACTTGTACGTGGAATGTCATATTATACAGGAACTATCTTCGAAGTTGCTATGCCACAGTACGGTGGAAGCTGCGGTGGTGGCGGACGTTACGACAAGATGGTAGGTAAGTTCCTTGGACAGGATACACCAGCTTGCGGATTCTCAATCGGTTTTGAGCGTATCATCATGATCATGATGGATGAAGGCTTCAAGATTCCTGGAGAGAGTGACAAGGTTGCATACCTTATCGAGAAGGGTGTTAAGGGACAGAGACTTTCAGATATCATTGCAGAAGCTCAGAAGGAAAGAGCAGAAGGCAAGCAGGTACTTGTTGTACGTATGAACAAAAATAAAAAGTTCCAGAAGCAGCAGCTTTCTGAACAGGGATATGAGGAGACAAAGGAGTTTTATCTTAATCCTTTGAACTAATAAAGACTAGAGAGGGTATAGACATGATAAGAAAAGGCTTTAAGATGAAGCTGTATCCAGGAATGGCAAAAGAGTATGAGAAGCGTCACAATGAGCTTTGGCCTGAGATGCAGGAAATGATCCATGAACATGGGGGACACAATTACAGTATCTATTTAGATGAAGAGACTAATGTATTGTATGGTTATATCGAGATAGAAGATGAAGAGCTTTGGGCAAAGAGTGCTGATACTCCTATCAACCGCAAATGGTGGGATTTCATGGCAGATATTATGGATACCAATCCAGACAACAGCCCTGTAGCTGTAGATCTTCATCCAGTATTTCACTTGGATTAAGAGTTTTCTTATAGGAGGAAATTGTGGACACACACGCGATACGACTCGCTATATTGATCGTACTTGTATTTTTGTCAGCATTCTTTTCATCAGCTGAGACAGCCTTTATGACAGTCAATAAGGTCAAGATGAGAGCTATGCTCGACGATGGTAAAAAAGGCGCAGGTACAGTGCTTAATATATGCGAGGACACACAGAAGCTTCTTTCTGCGATACTTATTGGCAATAACATTGTCAACCTTAGTGCATCTGCACTTATGACAGTATATGTGACAGAGCTTTTTGGAAGTAAGCTTATTGGCGTAGGTACAGGAATACTGACACTTGTTGTACTAATTTTTGGCGAGATCATACCAAAGACTATAGCAACAGCTCATGCTGAGACTTTGTCCTTGTGGTATGCGCCACTTATCGTAGCTATCATGTATATCATGATGCCCTTAAGCTTCATCATAAATGGCATTGCTACGATCATCCTTAAGATCATAAGAGTAGACACCAATAACAAGCAGTCCATGACTGAGACTGAGCTCAAGACCTATGTAGATGTAAGCCACGAAGATGGCGTCATCGAAAGCGGTGAGAAACAGATCATCTACAATGTCTTTGATTTTAGTGATGCTCTTGCCAAGGATATCATGATTCCAAGGATCGATATGAGCTGTGTTAGCTCAGATGCCGATTACAATGAGGTCATGAAAGCCTTCAAGGAAGATATGTACACCAGAATTCCAGTGTATGAAGGTAATGAACAGGATAATATAATAGGCCTAATCAATGTAAAAGACCTTATTCTTGTAGAAGATAAAGAAAACTTCAAGATAAAGGATTACATCAGAAAAGCTTATTACACCTATGAATTTAAAAAGACAGCTGATCTTCTCATGGAAATGAGAGAAAAAACTCAGAACGTGGCATTTGTTTTATCTGAGTATGGTGCAACTGTTGGTATGATCACCTTAGAGGATCTCTTAGAAGAGATCGTTGGCGAGATCAGAGATGAGTATGACCTTGATGAAGCAGAGCTGATCAAGAACGTAGGTGGAAAGAGATATCTTGTAGAGGGCAATATGAAGCTTGATGATATCAACAATGCTCTTGGCACGGATCTTGATTCCGAGGACTACGATTCTATAGGTGGACTTATGATCGAGAATCTTGACAGACTTCCTGGAAATGGTGAGACAGTAACACTGGATAACGGTATTACGCTTACTGCAAGAGGTGTTAAGAGAAACAGGATCACCAAGGTTCTTATGACAGTTAACACACCTGTGGAAAACGAAGAAAAAGAAACACTTTAAACTTTTTACAATATATGTTATACTAGGACGATGTAAAAAACTCGAAAGTGGAAAATTAGTTAACATTTTCAAGTAGGAGGCAATTATGAAGCACGTAAAGTCATTAGTTACAAGAAATCTTAAAGAGTCAATGAAGAAGGGCGGATGCGGTGAGTGCCAGACATCATGCCAGTCTGCTTGCAAGACATCTTGCACAGTAGGTAACCAGAGCTGCGAGCAGCTTAGCAAGTAATTCTTGATATTTAGGAAAATGTAATTATTTCGGGCAGCGGCCGAGGTCGCTGCCTGCTTTGTGTAAAACTTATTTAGGAGATTTTATGATTCACGCTTATAAGAACAACGGTTACAACATTGTTCTAGATGTTAACAGCGGGTCAGTTCACGTAGTTGATGATGTTGTTTTTGATCTAGTTAGTTTTGTTGAGGACAAGCTCAGTGGCAAGTATGGCAGTGCTGCAGCCGCTGATGACGAACAGGAAGTTAAAAAAGAAGATTTAGAATGGCTCTCTAAGGAAGCTCTTTCCTTGGATGGCGTTTCTGATAAATATTCTCAGGAAGAGATTTCTGAAGCAGTTGAGGAACTCTTAGAGCTTCGCGTGGCACAGGTTCTTTATACAGATGATGTATATGAGAATTATGTTGACGATTTCCAGAATAGAGAGACTGTAGTTAAGGCTCTTTGCCTCAATATCGCACATGATTGTAATCTTAGATGTAAATATTGTTTTGCTGATGAGGGTGAGTATCACGGCAGAAGAGCTCTCATGAGTGAAGAAGTTGGTAAGAAGGCTCTTGATTTCCTTGTAGCTAATTCAGGAAATCGTAGAAACCTAGAGGTTGACTTCTTTGGCGGCGAGCCACTTATGAACTGGGAAGTAGTCAAGAAGATCGTTGAGTATGGTCGTTCGATCGAGAAAGAGCATAACAAGAATTTCCGTTTCACAATTACTACAAACGGAACTCTTTTAAATGATGAAATTCTTGAATATGTAAATAAAGAGATGGGTAACATCGTTCTTTCCATCGATGGACGTAAGGAAGTTCATGATTTCATGCGCCCTAGACGTGGAGGACAGGGCAGCTATGATGATATAGTTGCTAAGTTCCAGAAGGTAGCAGAGAGCCGTCATCAGCTCAGATACTTTGTAAGAGGAACATTTACTCACAATAACCTTGATTTTTCTGAAGATGTCAAGCATCTTGCAGATCTTGGATTCAAGCAGATCTCTGTAGAGCCAGTAGTAGCCAAGCCAGAAGATTGGTACGCTCTTAAGGATGAGGACATTCCAAAGCTTTGCGAGGAATATGACAAGCTTGCTAAGCTCTATCTTGAGAGACAGAAAGAGGGAAGAGGCTTTAACTTCTTCCATTTCAATATCGATCTTGAGGGTGGCCCTTGCGTAGCCAAGAGACTTTCTGGATGTGGATCAGGATGTGAATATCTTGGTGTTACACCATGGGGAGACCTTTATCCTTGTCATCAGTTTGTTGGTAATGAAGATTTTATTATGGGTAATGTATACGAAGGTATTACCAGAAACGATATCAGGGAAATGTTCAAAAAGAGTAATGTATACTCAAGACCTGAGTGTGAGAAATGCTTTGCCAGATATTATTGCAGCGGTGGTTGTGCTGCAAATGCCTATAATTTCAACGGCGATATCAATACGACATATAAGCACGGATGTGAGCTTCAGAGAAAGCGAATTGAATGTGCGATTATGATAAAAGCGGCTATGGCCGAAGAAGCTTAATGTAACGGGAGGATATATCAATGAAAAAGCTAAAGTCATTTTTAGCTCTCATCGTAGTCCTTTTACTGCTTGGGGGAGTTGGTTATTCAGCAGTTTACGGACTTGGTGCGGACAAGTCAGGATCACTTTCAAGTATCAGCCTTGGTCTTGACCTTGCAGGTGGTGTAAGTATCACCTATGAAGTATCAGGAGAAGAGAATCCTGATAAAGAGGATATGAGCGATACAATCTACAAGCTCCAGCAGCGTGTAGAGCAGTATAGCACAGAAGCCTTAGTATATCAGGAAGGTTCAAATAGAATTAACATCGAGATTCCTGGCGTATCAGATGCAAACAAGATACTTAAGGAACTCGGACAGCCTGGTAACCTTTATTTCATCGCTCAGACAGATAGCGAAGGCAATCAGAACTATTCATATCACTATGGAGTTAATGCTGATGGCACTATGGAAGTAGACGATGCCGGAAACCTCATCATGGGTTATGTTCTTGATAAATCATTGGAAGACCTTGAGGCAGATGGTTCAATTGTTCTTACAGGTGATCAGGTAGCTAGCTCACAGGCAGCTTCACAGCAGGATTCTTATGGCGCTCAGGAGCCAGTTGTTTCTCTTGAGTTTACAGAAGAAGGCGCTAAGGCATTTGCTGAGGCAACAGCTAAGGCTTATGCAGCTGGTGAGACAATTGGTATTTACTATGACGGTCACTTCATCAGTGTCCCTCGTGTTCAGGCAGAAATCACAGATGGTAAGGCTGTTATCACAGGACAGAGTACATATGAAGAAGCCCAGAACCTTGCTTCACTTATCAGAATCGGTGGACTTAAGCTTCAGCTTACAGAACTTCGTTCTAGTGTAGTTGGTGCTCAGCTTGGATCAGATGCTATCAGGACATCACTTATTGCAGCAGCAGTAGGATTTGTTCTTATCGCAATCTTCATGATCGTGTTCTTTAGATTACTTGGTTTTTCAGCAACACTTGCTCTTGCATTCTACTGCGGACTTATAGTGTTCCTTCTCTCAGCATTTGAGATGACACTTACACTTCCTGGTATT
Source organism: Butyrivibrio sp. INlla18 (assembly GCF_900103635.1). GTDB lineage: Bacteria > Bacillota > Clostridia > Lachnospirales > Lachnospiraceae > Butyrivibrio. The sequence continues at coordinate 59,464 of NZ_FMXK01000012.1, read as the reverse complement.
GCAGGTATCATCCTTTCAATTGGTATGGCGGTTGATGCTAACGTGCTTGTATTCTCCAGAATCAAAGAGGAACTTGCAGTTGGTAAGTCAGTTGATGAAGCTAGAAAGAATGGATATAACAAAGCTCTTTCATCAATCCTTGATGGTAACATCACAACTCTTATCGTAGCTATCGTTCTTAGAATTGGTGGAACAGGTTCTATCAAGGGATTTGCTGAGACACTTATCCTTGGTATCATCCTTTCAATGTTCACAGCTCTCGTAGTTACAAGGGTTATTACTTCTATCCTCTACGGACTTGGATTTGAAAATGTAGCTTTCTATGGTAAGGCTAAGAAGATTGAAACAATCGACTTTGTTTCAAAGAGAAAGATCTTCTACGTAATTTCTGCTCTTGTGATCGTAGTTGGTATCGCTACAATGGGTATCAATTCAGCAAAGGGTATTGGCGCATTCAATTACAGCCTTGACTTCGTTGGTGGTACATCATCAACAGTTACTTTTGATCAGGACTATGATCGTGAGACAATTGAAAGCAAGATCGTACCTGATATCAAGAATGCAGCTAGCGTAAGCGAAGTTCAGTTCAACAAGGTTGCAGGAACAAATCAGGTAGTATTCAAGACAACAACTCTTGATATTTCAAAGAGAGAAGCTGTTGAGACTATGTTTGAAAATAACTATGGCATAACAGCTGATAACATTGCTGTTGAGACAATCAGTTCAACAATTTCAGGTGAGATGAGAGGCGCAGCTGTTAAAGCTCTTATCGTAGCACTTGTACTTATGCTTATCTACATCTGGGTAAGATTCAAGGACATCAAGTTTGGTGCTGCAGCTATTATAGCTCTTGCACATGATGCACTTGTTGTTATCACAGCTTATGCACTTATTAGATACCTTTCAGTAGGTAGCACATTCATCGCAGTAGTACTTACAATCATTGGTTACTCAATCAACGATACAATCGTTACATTCGACCGTATCCGTGAGAACCTTCATGATGCTACTAATAGAAGAGAAGCAGCAGATCTTGTTAACAGATCAGTTTCACAGACAGTTACACGAAGCTTGTTCACATCTGCTACAACATTCTTCACAGTACTTGCACTTTTCATCTTTGGTGTTGCTGATATCAAAGCATTTGCACTTCCTCTTATGGTTGGTGTTATCTGCGGAACATATTCATCAATCTTCATCGCATCACCAATCTGGTACGACCTTAAGACAAAGTTCAAGAAGAAAGCTTGAGGTGCTGGTAGCGGACGCATGAACGGCATTATTTTTCATTGTTCGCTCAGTAGTATTTTTTGTAGGATACATTAAACATTCAAATAACCCTAGTAGATTTACTTCACATTCGTTCAGAACGTAGATCTACTAGGGTTATTTTCATGTTATGTATCTACTACAAAAAATAATAGGAAAAATATGGTATGATATCAGATGAGTGTTCGCACATTATACATAGAAGAACACAATTTTTTTTATATAAGGATTTAGGTAATTATGGCAAAATGGATGATAGCAAATAAGAAAGCTGATTTTGATGGGATTGCCAAGGAATTTGGAATCACTAATATTACAGCCAGACTTATTGCTAACAGGCTTATAGATAGTAGAGAAAATGAGGCAGAAAAGTGTAATACTCAGACTGTTGATGAGTACCTTCACGGAAGCTTGTCCATGCTCCATGATCCAGCTGGAATGGCGGATATGGAAAAGGGAGCAAGGATCATGCTTGATAGGATCAAGGCTGGGGACAAGATAAGAGTAATAGGAGACTATGACGTTGATGGCATATGTTCATCATATATCTTGGTTTCTGGACTTTCTCTTATGGGAGCAACAGTAGATTGCGTTCTTCCTGACAGGATCAAGGATGGATATGGCCTTAGTATCAAGCTTGTGGATGATGCTCTTGCAGATGGCATTGATACTATCATTACTTGCGACAATGGAATTGCAGCCTATGACCAGGTTCAGCATGCCAAGGATAACGGCATGAATATTGTTGTCACAGACCATCACGAGGTTCCAAAGGATGGAGACAAAGAGATCCTTCCTCCTGCAGATGCAGTAATAGATCCAAAGAGACAGGATGGAACTTATCCATTTAAAGAGATCTGCGGAGCAGTAGTGGCTTATAAGTTCCTTCAGGTTATGGCTGGTCTTTTTGATGACAAAAAAGACGAATTAAAGGCCTTTTTTGACGAGAAGATCATCTTTGCAGGAATTGCTACTGTATGCGACGTAATGGAGCTTAGAGACGAAAATAGGATCATTGTGAAGGAATCCCTAAACAGAATTCCTTATACATCAAATAAGGGCTTAAAAGCGCTTATAAACGTAAATGGTCTTAATGCTCGTGAGATGTCTAGCTTTCACTATGGATTTGTGATCGGACCATGCCTTAATGCAACAGGAAGACTTGACCTTGCAACAAGGGCGCTTTCACTATTTACCTGTGAGGATGAGGCTACAGCTGCCAGGATAGCCGGCGATCTTAAGGCTATGAATGATGACCGCAAGGACCTTACCAAGAAGGGCGTTGATGAAGCTATAGAAATGGTTGAGAGCCAGAGCCAGGAAGGAAATCTTCCAAAGGTCATTGTTTTGTACCTTCCAAAGGTTCATGAGTCTATAGCAGGTATCATTGCTGGTAAGGTAAAAGAGAAGTATTACAGACCTACAATTATCCTAACTAAAGCTTTAGATGGCGGCGCCAAGGGATCTGGAAGATCAATTGAGAGCTATGACATGTTTGAACATTTATCTGCATGCAAAGAGCTCTTTACTAAGTTTGGCGGACACAAGATGGCTGCAGGACTTTCACTTCCTGAGGAAAATATCGAGATCTTAAGAAAAAGGCTTAACGACGAATGTGAACTTAAACCAGAAGATTTTCAGGAGATCGTTCACCTTGATATGGTAATGCCACTTAAATACGCTACTATGGATCTTGTTAAAGAGTTTAAATATCTTGAACCTTTTGGAACAGGAAACTCTAAACCAAGCTTTGCTCAAAGAGATGTATATCTTTTATCTGGTAGGATTCTTGGCAAGAACAAGAACTGCGGCAAATACAAAGTATCAGACGGAACAGGCAAGATCCTTGATATGATGTACTTTGGAGATATGGATAAGTGGCATGGATTCCTTACTGAGAAATATGGTCAGGAGGGACTTGATGAGCTATATGCCGGAACAGCAGAAAATATGAAGGTAAATATAGCATATTATCCGGATATCAATAGTTATCAGGGAAGAGATAGCATTCAGATAGTAATGAATGATTTTGTGTAAAAAAAATACCCCTAAAACCACAAAAACACACGCGAAGCGTGTGTCTGCGGTTTCTTATGAGGGGGAGATTGTGAGCTATTGCTCACATCTATACGTATATAATACTGCAAAATTGTGAATAAAATGTGACGAAAAAATAAAAAATGGAGAGGCTAATATGAAACTAAGTAATTTACTGGAAAAACTAGAATTTGAAGTGACTAGAGGGAATTCTAGAGAGAAGATCGACCCATCAGTTGTCGAAATAAAGGATGTAGTTAACGACAACAGAAAGATTTCTGAAGGATCTCTTTTCATCTGCATCAAGGGTGCAAATTTTGATGGACATAGCTGTGCAAAAGAAGCTGCTGAAAAGAAGGCTGCAGCAATCGTTGTAAGTCAGGATGTAGAGCTTCCAGAAGGCTCTGATATTGCAGTAGTAAGAGTAAAAGATACTAGATATGCAATGGCATTTATCTCAGCAGCTTACTTTGGAAATCCAGCAAGCAAATTAAAGACTATCGGTATCACAGGAACAAAGGGTAAGACAACAACAACTTATCTTATCAGAAACATGCTTGAGAACGCAGGTCATAAGGTTGGTCTTATTGGAACTATCGAAGTCATCATTGGCGATGAGCATATTCATGCAGAGAACACAACACCTGAGTCATTCGCGCTTCAGGAATACATGGCCAAGATGGTTGAAGCTGGATGCGATAGCGTAGTAATGGAAGTATCATCTCAGGGACTTATGCTTCATAGAACTCAGGGATTTACTTTTGATATAGGTATCTTCACAAATATCGAACCTGATCACATTGGACCAAACGAGCACACTGACTTTGAAGACTATATGCATTGCAAGAGCCTTCTTTTCAAGCAGTGTAAGGTTGGTATCTTAAACGGTGATGATGTTCATGTTGATGATATCTTAGAGGGACACACATGCAAGGTTCAGACTTACGGATTTGGTGAAGGCTGCGACCTTAGAGCAATCAATCTTGCATATATCCACAAGCCAGGCGAACTTGGTGTATTCTTTGATACTGATGGATTCCTTAAAATGCATGCAGAGATCAAGACACCAGGTAAGTTCAGTGTATACAATGCTCTTTGTGCTATTGCTGTTGCACACAATCTTGGATGCACACCAGAAGAGATCGCACCTGCCCTTAAGGAAGCCAAGGTTAAAGGAAGAATTGAGATGGTCAAGGTGTCTGATGATTTCACACTTATGATCGACTATGCTCACAATGCTATGGCCCTTAAGAGCCTTCTTACAACACTTCGCGATTATCATCCAAACAGACTTATCTGCCTCTTTGGCTGCGGTGGCAACAGAAGTAAGCTCAGACGTTTTGAGATGGGTGAAGTAAGTGGAAGATATGCTGATGTTACTATCATCACATCTGACAACCCTCGTTTCGAGGAGCCAGAGGATATCATAAATGATATTGAGACTGGTATGAAGAAGACAGATGGTAAGTACATCAAGATCACAGATAGAAAAGAAGCTATTGCATACGCCATTGATCACGGCGAGCAGGGCGATATCATCGTACTTGCAGGTAAAGGCCACGAGGACTATCAGGAGATCAAGGGCGTAAAGTATCACATGGATGAACGTGAACTTATCCAGGAGATTCTCGACGAGAGAAAGTAAATCATTGTAAACTATATTTATGTACGCAAATGTAATCATTGATATTTCACATGAGAAGGTGGACAAGCCTTTTCAATATAAGGTACCCGATAACCTAGCGGGTAAGATTGACATTGGAAGCCCTGTAGTTATTCCCTTCGGTAGAGGGAATACTACCAGAAAGGGCTTTGTTATTGAGCTCACAGATGAGCCTAATTGGGATCCTGACAAGATAAAAGAGATAATCGATGTATCTGATGAAGTGGTATCAGCTCAGGATATATCAATGAAGCTTGCAGCCTGGATGAAAAGACACTACGGTTCTACCATGATAGCTGCTCTTAGGACAGTTCTTCCTGCAGCCAAGAAGCAGAATATACAGGTCCACAAGTACATTTCTCTTAGAATGGACTTAAGGCAGGCAAGAGATCTTTATAACGAGTGTGTTAGGAAAAAGCAAAAAGCCAGAGAAAGGCTTTTAAAGGAGCTTTTAGAGAATCCTGAAGACAGGATTCCTTATGAATTTGTTACTGGTAAGCTTAATATAGCTTCTCAGACCATCAAAGCGCTTTCTGACCAGGGAATCATCAAGATTGAGAGTGAAGAGTATTATAGAAAGCCAGTGGCAGCAGAGAGTTCAAGATATGGCAAGGCTGTCCTTAGTGATGAGCAGCAGCATATCGTTGATACTGTCAAAAGAGATTACGATGAGGGCAAAAGAAATACATACCTCATTCACGGCATTACTGGAAGCGGCAAGACGGAAGTGTATATTGCCCTTATTGATGATGTTATCAAAAGGGGTAAACAGGCAATTGTTCTGATTCCAGAAATAGCCCTTACCTATCAGACTTTGATGAGATTCTACAGACACTTTGGAGACAGAGTATCTGTAATGAATTCTACACTTTCTCCAGGAGAAAAATTTGATCAGATGGAGAGAGCAAGAACTGGCGATATAGATATCATTATCGGACCAAGATCAGCTCTTTTCACACCATTTCCAAATACAGGAATCATAATAATCGATGAGGAACATGAGTCTGCCTATAAGAGCGAGACCATGCCCAAATACCACGCAAGGGAAACAGCAATAGAGTTATCTAAGCTTCTTCCTGATGGGGCAGCTGTAGTACTAGGATCAGCCACACCTTCCTTGGAGTCTTATTACAGAGCTCAGACAGGAGAGTACAAGTTATTTGAGCTAAATAGAAGGCTTACAGGCGGGACACTTCCTACAGTTGAGATAGCAGACCTTAGAGAAGAACTCAGAAAAGGCAACAGATCCATCTTTTCATTAAGATTACAGGAGCTCATAGAGGATAGACTTAGTAGAGGCGAGCAGACAATGCTCTTTATCAATAGAAGAGGTCTTGCCGGATTTGTATCCTGTAGATCCTGCGGACATGTATTTAAATGCCCACACTGCGACGTAGCTCTTTCTGAGCACAGAGGTGGAAGGCTTGTGTGTCACTACTGCGGCTATGAAGAACCAGTCAAAAAAATCTGTCCAAAATGTTCTTCTAAATATGTTTCTTCCTTCAGGGCAGGAACACAGCAGATAGAAGATGAGGTCAAGAAGTTCTGGCCACAGGCCAAGGTCCTTAGAATGGATGCTGATACCACTAGAGCCAAAGGAAGTTATGAGAAGATCCTTTCAGCCTTTGCCAACAAAGAAGCTGATGTACTTGTGGGAACGCAGATGATCGTAAAAGGGCATGACTTCCCTGACGTTACTTTGGTTGGAATACTTGCGGCAGACATGTCTCTTTACGCTAGTGACTATAGAGCAAGTGAGAGAACCTTCCAGCTCCTGACTCAGGCAGCGGGAAGAGCAGGCAGAGGAGACAAAAAAGGCAACGTTATAATCCAGAGCTATCAGCCTGACCATTACAGCATAATTGCGGCGTCCAAGCAGGATTACAAGGAGTTTTATGATGAGGAGATCGCTTACAGAGATCTTTTGAGCTATCCTCCTGTGTCGCACATGATGTCAGTTCAGATCATGAGTAAGGACGAAGAAGAGGGAATGGCCTTTGCTACAAGGCTCAGAACTCTTATGGAACAGAGAAAGCTTGAAGGTTCTGTATTTATTGGACCTGCAGCGGCCTCGATCGGAAGGATCAATGACATCTACAGAATGGCTGTTTATGTTAAGATGAGCGATTATCAGGGACTTATATATTACAAAGACCTATTAGAAAAATATATCAGAAGCCTTGAAGACCAAGGAAAACTTAGGTATATATCAGTTCAGTTTGACTTTGATCCAGTCAATGGATTCTAAGAAGTAGTTGACATTTTTTAAAAATAAGATATCATATAATAAAATTGTACAAAACTTAATTGCAAATGCAATATATCAAAAATGCTTTATTATATGATAATATAGATTGAATCAGATTATTTATAATAAAGGAGGCCAAAATGGCACTTAGAACAATAAGAGAATACGGTGATGATGTACTTGCAAAGAAGTGTAAGGACGTTAAAGAGATCACTCCTAGAATACAGGAATTAGTAGCAGACATGCTTGAGACTATGTACGAAGCTAACGGTGTTGGACTTGCTGCACCTCAGGTAGGAATCCTCAAGAGAGTTGTAGTGATCGACTGTTCTTCAGAAGGTGATCAGCCAATCGTTATGATCAACCCAGAAATCTTAGAGACAAGCGGCGAGCAGACAGGCTATGAGGGATGTCTTTCACTTCCAGGTAAGTCAGGTGTAGTTACAAGACCAAATTACGTTAAGGCCAAGGCTTTTGATCTTGAAGGCAAAGAATATATCATCGAAGGCGAGGAGCTCCTTGCTAGAGCTATCTGTCATGAGCTTGATCACCTTGATGGACATATGTATGTAGAAAAGGTTGAAGGCGACCTTGTAGACAACGAAGAAATTATGGCACAAGCAGAAGAGGATCAGGAAGAGGAATGATCTTTGATCTGCTCACACCATATATGAGCAGGGTATCAGATGTTAAATGAAAAGACTTTAGAGCTACTTATGAGCTCTTTTCCTAAAATACTAGAATATGGATTAAAGGTTACACTTCCGCTTGCGGCACTGGCATTTATCTTGTCTACTGTGATCGCAGTACTAGTGGCTATGGTGCAGTATGCGGATGTACCTGTGATCAAAGAAATCTGCAGGCTCTATATCTGGATCATAAGGGGCACACCTCTTTTGGTTCAGCTTATGGTAGCTTTCTATGGACTTCCACTTTTGGGAATCCATTCTAATCCGTTTGTTATGGCTGTTATAGTTTTTTCTATAAATGAAGGTGCGTATAGTGCAGAGACCATGAGGGCTGCCATGGAGGCTGTTCCTGCGGGGCAGTTAGAGGCTGGCTACTGCGTGGGCATGAACTATATGCAGATCATGTGGCATATCATCCTTCCACAGGCTTTCAGAACAGCGTTCCCATCACTTTTCAATGCGCTTATCAGTATGGTAAAAGATACATCACTTGCATCAAGTATCACAGTAGTTGAGATGTTTACCAGAACCAAGCAGCTTGCAGGACAATCATATAATTATCTGCCTCTTTATATTGAGGTAGCGCTTGTTTACCTTATTTTCTGTACTGTACTGACATTTATTCAGAAGAAGGGTGAAAAGATTCTTGGAAGCTACGGTCAGCGCAAGTAAAGAGGGCATACTATGGCACTATTACAGGTAAAAGATATTAAGAAGACCTTTGGGGATAATGAAGTCCTTAAGGGCGTTAGTATAGAAGTAAATAAAGGCGATGTTGTATCAGTTTTGGGACCATCAGGTTCAGGTAAGACTACACTTCTTAGATGCATCAACTTTCTTGAAAAAGCTGATGGCGGAAGATTTGTATTTGATGGAAGAGAGTATGACCTTTCTGATATTTCCAAAAAGGATATAGCAGCTATCAGAAAAAAGACTGGCTTTGTGTTCCAAAATTACAACTTATTTGCCAATAAGACTGTTATCCAAAACGTGACACTTGGCCTTACATCTGCAAGAAAGATTCCTTCAAAAGAGGCAGAAAATATCGCAATAGACGTTCTTACCAAGGTAGGAATGGAAGAATTTAGAGATTATTATCCAAGTCAGTTATCAGGCGGACAGCAGCAAAGAGTTGCTATTGCAAGAGCTCTTGCTACAAAGCCTGAGATACTATATTTTGATGAGCCAACTTCAGCACTTGATCCTCAGCTTACAGCAGAGGTATTAGAAGTAATGAGAAAGCTTGCTTCTGAGGGTATGACTATGATAGTCGTAACCCACGAGATGGGCTTTGCCAAAGATGTTTCATCCCATGTTATCTTCATGGCAGATGGAAATATCGTAGAGGAAGGACCTGCAAAGGAGTTTTTTACAGCTCCAAAACAGGCGAGGACCAAAGAGTTCCTGCGGCTCACAGAAAACTAAATAAGGAAACTGCAAACTAGTTTACAGATAGACAAGGAGAATATTATGAAAAGAAAACTATCTATGCTACTGACAACAGTTCTTTTAAGCGCATCTATTGCTGCTTGTGGTTCACAGAGCGGAGCAGATGAGACTACAAATGAAACTCCAGCAGAAACATCACAGGCTGAGAATGCAGCAGCTGACACTGAAAATGCTACAGAAGATCACCTTGCACGCATTAAGGCAGCAGGCAAGATCACAATTGCAACAGAGGGCGTTTGGGCTCCATTTACTTATCATGATCCAGAGACAGATGAGCTTGTTGGATTTGATGTCGAGGTCGCAGCTGCTATTGCAAAGAAGCTTGGTGTAGAGCCTGAGTTTAAGGAAGTTGCTTTTGATGGCGGACTTACTGGTGTATCTACAGGAACATTTGATATGATGGCTAACGGCGTAGATGTTACACCTGACAGATCAGAAACTTATGATTTCACAGATCCTTATGCATATGACCATGCAGTAGTTGTAACTCTTGCTTCAAATGATTCAATCTCATCTTTTGAGGATTTAAACGGCAAGACAACAGCTAACTCAGCTGGATCAACATATGAAGCAATGGGAATCAAGTATGGCGCTACAGTATCTAACGTAGATACACTTGGCGAGACCATGACACTTGTATTAAACGGAACTGTTGATGCTACTATCAACGCCAATACATCAGCTCAGGATTACTTCAATACTACAGGAACAACTGATCTTAAAGTTGCAGCTGTGGATTCAGAAGTTACTATGTATGCTGTTCCTCTTGCAAAGGGTTCTGACAATGACAGCCTTAGAGCTGCGATCAATCAGGCTATCTCAGAACTTCGCGCTGATGGTACACTTTCAGAGATCTCAGTTAAATATTTTGGCGCAGATATCACTGCTGAATGATATCGCCTTAAATTGTACAAATGAGTCCTAAAATGGTACACTTAAGAGTGTCCTTTTAGGACTTATTTTTATTTTGAAAGGAATTATTTTAATGAAGATTGTTTTTATGGGAACCCCTGATTTTGCCAGGACAGCCCTTGAAAAGATCATAGAAGCAGGTCACGAAGTAGTGCTTGTTGTAACACAGCCAGACAAACCAAAGGGTAGAAGCGGAGAGCTTCAGGTATCGGATGTTAAGGCTTGTGCCTTAGAGCATGATATTCCTGTATTTCAGCCAGTCAAGATAAAAGAGGCTGAGCATGTAGCTTATCTTAAGAGTATCGAAGCAGACATCTACGTAGTAGCTGCATTTGGACAGATCCTTTCACAGGAGATCCTTGATATTCCTAAGTTTGGATGCGTTAATATTCACGCATCACTCCTTCCAAAGTACAGAGGAGCTGCTCCTATTCAGCAGGCAATCCTTGATGGTGAGAAGGTTACAGGTGTAACTATCATGCAGATGGCAGCAGGAATGGATACTGGAGATATTCTTATCCAGAGAGAAATCCCAATCCATGAGGAAGAGACAGGAGGCGGTCTTTTTGAGAAGCTGTCAATCCTTGGAGGCGAGCTCATAGTAGATGCCCTTCCTATGATCGAAAGAGGCGAGCTCACACCTGTTCCTCAGGATGAAGCAAAGGCAACAAAGTGCGGTAAGCTTTCCAAGAATATGGGTAAGATCGATTTTACTAAGGATGCAGAGACACTCAGAAACCTTGTAAGAGGTCTTAATCCATGGCCATCAGCCTTTACAAGTTTAGGTGGTAAGAGCTTTAAGATCTGGAAAGCCAAGGCATTATCCGAGTCATCAAAGGGAAAAGAGCCAGGAAGCGTAGTATCTGTTTCCAAAGAATCTTTTACTGTAGCAACTGGTGACGGTTTATTAGAGATTACAGAGGTTCAGCTTGAAGGCAAAAAGAGAATGGCAGTTAAAGACTTCCTTCTTGGATATAAGCTTGAAGCTGGAACAAAGCTTGGATAATAAAGAAAAACAATAAGGAAAGAGGCGATATATATGTATTACGGATATGGTAGAGCATTTGGGTATGGAATGGACCCTATGTACTTTTTAGTCATTCTTATGGCTATTCTTTGTATGGTAGCTAGTTACAGAGTTTCATCTGTATATAAGAAATACGCAAGAATTCGCAGTATGTGCGGCATGACTGGTGCACAGGCTGCAATGGAGATCCTCCGTAGAAATGGTATTACTGATGTGTCAGTATGCCACGTCAGAGGAGAACTTACAGATCATTATGATCCTAGAAACAAGGTAGTTAATCTTTCTGATGCAACTTATGATTCAACAAGTGTGGCAGCTATCGGCGTTGCAGCTCATGAGTGCGGACATGTCATGCAGCATCACTTTGGATATGCACCACTGTCCTTTAGAACAGCACTTCTTCCTGCTGCAAATATTGGTTCAAAGGCTGGAATACCTCTTTTGATCCTTGGTATGCTCCTTGGCTTTTCACCACTTATCAGTATTGGAATCGTGGTATTTTCGCTGGCAGTATTGTTCCAGCTTGTAACACTTCCTGTAGAATTTGATGCTTCTCACAGAGCTCTCGTAATGCTTGAAGAGTACGGCATCCTCGGACACGAGGAAGTTGCTGACTCCAGAAAAGTCTTAACTGCAGCCGCTATGACATATGTGGCAAGCGCAGCTTCAGCTGTAGTCCAGCTTCTTAGACTAGTTATGCTAAATAATCGTAGGCGGTAATCAGAGCATGAGAGAAAGAGAGAAACTTGGCAGCCGATTAGGCTTTATTTTGCTGTCAGCAGGTTGTGCGATCGGCATTGGAAACGTATGGCGCTTCCCATATATGGTAGGTCAGTATGGCGGAGGCATTTTTGTAATTATTTATCTGTTATTTTTGCTTATTCTGGGTGTTCCTGTTATGACTATGGAGTATTCCATAGGTAGAGCCAGTAGGATGAGTATTTATCCAGCTTATAAAAAGCTTGAAAAAGAGGGAACTAAGTGGCATTTGTCAGGATTCATGGCAATGTTTGGTAATTACCTGCTTCTTATGTTCTATTCAGTAGTTTCAGGATGGATACTTAGATATTTTGTACTGATGCTCATAGGGGCTTTTGAAGGGCAGACAACAGAGGGAATCGAGGGTGCATTTGCTACTATGATGGATAGCCCTGAGATACTCATAGCATACATGGTCATCACAATGCTGATCACTATGGTCATTTGCTCTATGGGACTTCAGAACGGTGTTGAGAAGATCACCAAGATCATGATGATAGCTCTTATCTGTATCATGATAGTTTTGGGAATCAGATCCCTTACACTTCAGGGAGCATCAGAGGGCGTTGCCTTCTATTTGATGCCAAATGTGGACAACATCAGAAATGTTGGTATTGGAAATGTTATGTATGCAGCCTTAAACCAGAGCTTTTTTACCCTTAGTCTTGGTATGGGCAGCATGGAGATATTTGGAAGCTATATCAAAAAAGAAAGAAGCCTTGCAGGAGAGGCAATACTTGTTGCAGGACTTGATACTTTCGTAGCTATCGTTGCAGGACTTATCACAATTCCAGCATGCTTTGCTTACGGTGTATCTCCTGACAGTGGTCCAAGCCTTATTTTCCTTACACTTCCTAATGTATTTACAGCACTTCCTCTTGGAAGAGTGTGGGGAAGCTTATTCTTCCTGTTCATGTATTTTGCAGCTCTTTCTACCATGGTTGGTGTATTTGAGAACATAGTAAGCTTCTCAATCGATATATTTGGAAGCGAGCGCAAAAAGGCAGCTCTCGTAGCAGGCATAGTCATCACACTTGGTTCTATCCCTTGTACCCTTGGCTTTAACGTGCTCAAAGGCTTTGAACCACTCAAGCCAGGAACCAACATCATGGACCTTGAGGACTTCATTGTTAGTAACGTTATCCTGCCTATAGGATCACTTATTTGCTGCCTGTTCTGCACAACCAAGTACGGATGGGGCTTTGATAAGTATTTAGAAGAAGTGAACAGCGGTCTTGGAATCAAGGTAAGCCGCAAACTTAGCTGGTACTTTAAATATGTTCTTCCAGCGCTCATCACATTCCTGATGATCTACGGCATTGTAACGTATTTTAAATGATTTATGAGGGTGAGTAATTGGCTAATATTCGTGAGATTGTTTTAAATATCCTAATGGAATATGACAAAGACAAGGCTGGTAAGATGTCTTTGTTAAAAGATTCTTTGGAAAAGTACGACTATCTTGAAACAAGAGATAAGGCGTTTATAAAAAGAGTAGTTGATGGGTGCCTTGAGAGACAGACCCAGATCGACTATTGTTTGGATCAGTTCTCAAAGGTAAAGGTGCAGAAGATGCAGCCTCTTATCCGAAGCCTTATGAGAATGGGAACCTACCAGATCATGTTTATGGATCAGGTTCCAGACTCAGCAGCCTGCAATGAAGCAGTTAAGCTTGCTGACAAGCACAAGTTTTCTGGACTCAAAGGCTTTGTAAATGGAGTCCTGAGAAATATTTCCAGAAATAAAGACAACATCAAATACCCTGACAAAGCTATAGATAATGGTTGTGAGTATCTTTCAGTGTTTTACTCAACACCAAAGTGGCTCTGCGAAATGTGGGTATCTGAGTATGGCTTTGACAAAACTGAGAGCATTTTGGAGTTCTTTTTACAGGCAAGACCGACAACAATAAGGCTCAATGTACCTAAGCTCATGGAGATGAATAAGGCTTCAGACCTTGATTCATCTGTTGATGCCTTTGTAAAAGAGCTAAATGAGGCAGGAGCAGTAGCTAAGAAAAATCCAGTTCTAAGCTATGCTGTAGACCTTGAAAAGACAGATAACATCAGATTCCTTCCAGGATTTGATGAGGGGCTGTTTACAGTTCAGGATGTAAGCTCAATGCTTGTTACTGAAGTTGCAGATCCAAAAGAAGGACAGACCGTTATAGATGTCTGTGCGGCTCCTGGAGGCAAGACTCTTCACGCAGCTGAGAGAGTTGGAGTAGAAGGAAGAGTCATATCCAGAGACCTTTCTGATAGAAAATGTGACATCATCAGAGAAAATGCTGAGAGACTTGGACTTTCAAATATCGAAGTTGAGGCCTTTGACGCTAGGATCCATGATGGAAACCTTGAGGATATGGCGGATATTCTTTATCTTGATGTACCTTGCTCAGGACTTGGCATCATAGGTAGAAAGAGCGATATCAAGCTTAACACCACCAAGAAAGGCCTAAAAGAGCTGTCTGAACTTCAGTGGGAGATAGTAAAATCAGCCTATGACTACGTCAGACCAGGCGGAATACTCATGTATTCAACCTGCACTGTCAACAAGGCAGAAAATGAAGCTATGATCGATAGGATCTGCAAAGAGCTTCCTTTTGACAGGGTGGATATTACAGAGAATCTTCCATCCAAGATAGACAAAAAGACCTCTAAGGATGGCTATATTCAGCTTCTTCCTGGAGAGTTTGAAACAGATGGATTTTTTATTGCAAAGCTTCTAAGGAGAAAAGAGAAGTGACAAAGATAGATATTAAGTCTCTTTCACTTTCAGAGCTTGAGGATAGTATCAAAGAACTTGGCGAGCCAAAGTTTAGAGCAAAGCAGCTCTATGAATGGATGCACGTCAAGAAGGCCAGAAGCTACGACGAGATGACCAATATATCCAAGAGCTTAAAAGAAAAGTGTATTGAGCATTACGATTATACAGCGCTCCAGGTTGTGGATGTTCAAAAGTCCAAGATTGATGACACTCAGAAGTTCCTTTTTGGACTTTCTGATGGCAACGTTATCGAGAGCGTATTCATGAAGTACAAATTTGGAAATAGCGTGTGCATCTCATCTCAGGTTGGATGCCGTATGGGATGCAGGTTCTGTGCATCAACTATAGATGGTGTAGTCAGAAACCTTAATCCCTCAGAGATGTTAGACCAGATATATGCTATTTCAAGGGAGACTGGTGAAAAGATATCACGAGTGGTAGTTATGGGAAGTGGAGAGCCACTTGATAACTATGACAATCTCCTTAAGTTTATAAAGCTTTTGACTGATGAAAATGGAATGAACATGGGGCAGAGAAACCTTACAGTTTCTACCTGTGGAATTGTTCCCAATATATACAGACTGGCTGATGAAGAGCTTTCTATTAACCTGGCACTGTCTCTTCACGCATCCAATAACGAAAAGCGCAAAAAACTCATGCCTATAGCTGAAAAGTACAGCATTGACGAAGTACTTGATGCCTGCAGAGCATATTTTGACAAGACTGGAAG
This sequence comes from Butyrivibrio sp. INlla18, assembly GCF_900103635.1. GTDB lineage: Bacteria > Bacillota > Clostridia > Lachnospirales > Lachnospiraceae > Butyrivibrio. The sequence continues at coordinate 43,915 of NZ_FMXK01000012.1, read as the reverse complement.
ACAGCTCACCTTCGAATACTCCCTTGTAAGCGGAGTAAACGACACCGATGAAGATGCTGCTGAACTGTCCAAGTTGTTAGAGGGCATAAATGCCGTAGTTAACCTTATTCCCGTCAATCCCATCAAGGAAAGAGACTTTAAGCCCACAGATCGTTCTGGGGCCTTGGCTTTCAAAAATAAACTTGAAAAAAGTCGAATAAATGTTACTATTAGAAGGGAAATGGGCAGGGATATAGATGGTGCTTGCGGACAGCTTAGAAGGCGCCATTTACAGCAAGAAAAGTGATACCTGCTTATTTTTGCATGAAAAGAGTTTGCTCGGGAGGCAAGATTTGTTAAAAACGTTTTCTATAACGGATATAGGTAAAAAACGAAAACTGAATCAAGATTACGTTTTTTCATCTGATAGAAAGATTGGTAATCTTTCAAACGTATTTATTGTTGCTGATGGCATGGGCGGTCATAACGCCGGTGATTATGCTTCACGCTTTACTGTAGATACTATGGTTGAAGAGATCGAGAAGTCTTTTGAGCAAAGTCCTGTTAAGATCCTTGAGAATGCTATCAAGATCGCTAACCGCAAACTCAGGGAAAAGGCTTCGGAGAATCCGAGCTTGTTCGGAATGGGAACAACTGTTGTAGCGTGCACAGTGCTTGGAAGATTTTTGCAGGTTGCAAATGTCGGAGATTCCAGGCTCTATGTTATAAATGACAAGATAACACAGATTACTAGAGATCACTCCTTGGTAGAGGAGATGGTCAGGATGGGCGGCATCGATAGAGAGACAGCCAGAACCCATCTTGACAAGAACATTATTACCAGGGCAATCGGTGCCACGGATACGGTAGACATCGACTTTTTTAACGTGGAATTAAAACATGGGGACATTGTTCTCATGTGTTCTGACGGACTTACTAATATGCTCGAAGATGAAGAGATCAGAGAGATAGTAAGCGGTCAGAGAGATATTATAGAGAAGGCCCAAAAACTTGTTGTGGCAGCTAATAACAACGGAGGCAAGGATAATATAGCTGTTATCCTGATAGAGCCCTTTGCAGAAGAACTGACACACGATGGAGGACTGAATGATTAAGATAGGAATGGTGATCGGCGATCGCTATGAAGTGCTTGAGAAGATCGGCACTGGCGGAATGTCCGATGTATATAAAGCAAAAGATCATAAACTTAATAGACTTGTTGCAGTAAAGGTGCTCAAACAGGAATTCTCAGAAAACGAGAACTTCGTTTCCAAGTTCCGTGTTGAAGCCCAGTCTACAGCTGGACTTATGCATCCAAACATTGTTAATGTATATGATGTAGGCGACGAAGACGGTGTTAACTACATCGTTATGGAGCTTGTTGATGGTATTACTCTCAAGAAATATATTGAGAAGAAGGTACGTCTTTCTGTTAAGGAAGCAGTCAGCATAGCCATTCAGGTAGCTATGGGACTTGAGGCAGCTCATAACAACAACATCATTCACAGAGATATCAAGCCACAGAACATTATGATTTCTAAGGACGGTAAGGTTAAGGTTACAGACTTTGGTATTGCCAAGGCTGCAACCAGCAACACTATCACATCCAACGTAATGGGTTCTGTGCATTACACTTCTCCAGAGCAGGCAAGAGGTGGATACAGTGATGCCAAGAGTGATATCTATTCACTTGGTATTACACTTTTTGAGATGCTTACTGGAAGAGTACCATTTAATGGTGATACAACAGTAGCGATTGCTATCAAGCACATTCAGGAAGAACTTCCAACTCCTGCTGATTACAACGAAGATATTCCTATTAGCGTTGAGAAGATCGTGCTTAAGTGTTGTCAGAAGAGCCCAGATAGGAGATATCAGAGCGCTGCTGAGCTTATCACAGACCTCAAGAGGTCACTTATCACTCCTGACAAGGACTTTGTTTCTCTTGTTGATCCTGATGAAGAGGGTGCTACAAGAGTAGCTTCTGATGAGGAAGTTAGCTCAGTTAAGGGCGGTGCAGGCAAAATGTCTGATACTGAGCAGATGCGTCTCAATCGTGATTTCTCAAGAGATTACGATAAGGGCAAGAGATATGACGATTACGACAGAGATCGTAAGAGACCTAGAAGAGATTACGACGAATTTGACGATGATGATGATTTCTACTATGAACAGAATAGGAGAAGAGGTTCATCATCTAAAGATAATAAACAGGAATCATCCAAGATCGAGAAGATGACAATAGTTATGGCTATTGTTTCTGCTGTACTTATTGGATTTATCGTTATCATCCTTATTGCTAAGGGTATGGGATTATTTGGTTCATCTGATGCAGGCGCAGAGGCTTCTAGCGTAGCATCTTCACTAGCTACTGAGGAATCAGCAGATGGAATCGAAATTCCAAATGTAACTGGTAAGACATATGCAGAAGCTAAGTCACTTCTTACAGAAAAAGGTTTTAATGTAGAAAAAGCTGAAGATACATCAAACACAGCAGCTAAGGATACAGTAGTATCTACTGATCCTGCAGCAGGAAGTAGAGCTGCTAGTGGTTCTAAGATCACAGTATATATCAGCAATGGATCTAACTATACAGCTTCAGCTACTACTGAGGTTTCAAATGCCAAGGCAGACGGACAGGTAACTGTTCCAAATATAATTGGTATGACTTCAGAGGATGCTGTTATCACACTTGTAGAGTCTGGCCTTGTGGCTGGAACAATTGTTGAGACCAACAATGAGGATTCGAATCTTACAGGTCTTATCTGTGCACAGAGTATTGCCGTTGGCACACCTGTTTCAGAGGGAACTGTTATCAATATGGAGCTTTCTATTGGACCTGCAAGCGTAACATACAGCTATTCAGCAGATATCACAGCTCCAACAGAAGGAGAAAACTTCACCTTTGGAATCCCTGTTAAGGTAACCTTGGTGACATCTGATGGAACAACACTTCTTAGCACAACAACATCAGATTTTCCAGTTCAGGCTACATACAAGGGAATTACTTCTCCTACAGGAACATTAACATTTGTTTATACTGCAACTACTCCTACAACCACCAATCCTGAGACTGGTGAGAGTTCCGGAGGACAGGCTGTAGAATATACAGTTACAAGAGCAGTAACATTTAACCAGGAGAACTGATCATTTAATGCAGGGAAAGATATTAAAGGGAATTGCCGGGTTTTACTACATAGAAACCTCAGATGAGAAAATCTATGAATGTAAGGCAAAAGGCATCTTTAGAAAAGATAATATTAAACCTATGGTAGGAGATGATGTTGAGATAGACATCATTGATGAGGAAAAACGAATAGGTAATATCATCAGGATCCTACCTAGAAGAGCCCAGCTACTTAGACCGCCTGTTGCCAATGTGGATCAGGCGGTTATTTTGTTTGCTATAGTCAAGCCTGATCCAAACTATAACCTTTTGGACAGATTCCTTATCATGATGAGGCAGCAAAACCTCCCTGTTATCATATGTTTCAACAAACAGGATATAGCTTCCGAAGAAGAGAAGCAAAAGCTCACAGAAAGCTACGAAAATTGTGGATATAAGGTTCTTTTCATAAGTGTCAAAGAGGATAAAGGTCTTGATGATCTCAAGGCACTTTTAAAGGGCAAGACTACAACCCTTGCTGGACCAAGCGGTGTTGGTAAGTCATCTCTTTTAAATAAGCTTGTTCCTGACGCGGATATGCAGATAGGCGAGCTTAGCCGCAAGATTGAAAGGGGCAAGAATACCACAAGGCATTCAGAGCTCTTTTTCGTAAAAGAACTGTCAGATGAGAGCTTTGATACCTTCATCATTGATACACCTGGGTTCACATCTCTTGAGCTTAGAGACGTTTCAGTTGATACTCTTATGCAGTATTATCCAGAGTTTGAAGCCTATGAGCCAGAGTGCAGATTTGGTGGCTGCTCTCATATTGCAGAGCCAGATTGCGGCGTCAAGAATGCCCTTGAAAAAGGTCTTATTTCTAAGGTTCGCTATGACAACTACAAGCTTTTATATGAAGAGCTTAGGAACATAAGACCTGTTTATACCAAGAAGCCTAAAAGATAAACTTAAACGACGGAGTGATCCTATGAAAATATACGTAACCAGACATGGACAGACAGATTATAATGCAGCAAAGCTTATGCAGGGCCAGATAGACATTCCTCTTAATGAAAAAGGAAAGAGCCAGGCTAGAGCCGTTGGAGAGAAGTTATCAGGTGTTAAGTTTGATAAGGTATTTGCTTCTACCCTTGGAAGAGCAGTTACTACAGCTTCACTTATTTCTGGAGTTCCAGAAGATGAAGTTGTTAAGGATGAGAGAATAATAGAAGCTGCCTTTGGCGATTATGAAGGCGTTGGATACTTTAAGGTCAGCATTCCAATGTTTCTTTATTGGGGATTTCCAGAGATTTTCCCATGTCCAAAGAAAAATGGCGTAGAAGATATTCCTTCTATGGTATCAAGGATTAATTCATTTCTTTCTGAGCTTGAGAAACAGAACTACGAAAACGTACTGCTTGTGTGCCACGGCGGTATCATAAGAGTAATACGTGGATACCTAGAAGATTCTAAAAAAGGCTTTATCTGGCGTCCAAGACCAAAAAACTGCGAAGTATTTGTATATGAGTCAGTTGACGGCAAACACAAACTTGTTGAAGATATAAAATGAGCCATAGGGACGGGGGTTGTGGCTCATTTTTGAAAAAGTATTATGGAGGTGGCGAGATGATACTCTGCATTGCAGAGGCTCCTTTTTCACAAAAATAAACAATAGAAAAAGGAGCTTACATAAATGAAAAACAAAATAAAGAATTTAAGAGACTTTTACATACTTTGGAGTACTCAGAGCTTATCACAGCTTGGAAGTGCTATTACAGGATTTGCGCTTACACTTTGGATCTATGAAAAGACAGGTTCAGCTCTTAGCACAGCTGCGCTTTCTATCTGTACATACGCACCATATGTTATCATGAGTATTTTTGCAGGTGCCTTGTCAGATAAGTTCGACAAAAAGAAGACTATGCTGATCTGTGATCTTATAGCAGCGCTTACTACAGTTCTTGTGTACGTGCTCTACAAGACAGATGCCTTATCAATGTGGCATTTATATGCTATTAACATGGTATCTGGACTTATGAACACAGTCCAGCAGCCAGCTTCTGAAGTGGCATATTCATTGATCACGCCAAAGGAAGAGTATCAAAGGACAAGTGGACTTAAGTCTTTATCAAGGTCACTTATTTCTATTGGCAATCCGATCATAGCAACAGCTCTTTATGGGCTAGCTGGACTTGATGTGGTAATTGCAATGGATCTTTTGACCTTTGCTATAGCTTTCGTTTCACTTATGTGTTTTATCAAGCTTCCAGAACTTCCGGATGCTTCTGAGCACAAGGACAATGTACTTGTACTTGCAAAAGAGGGATTGGCTTTTTTGAAAAATACTCCTCTTATCCTGTATGTGATCCTATTCATGTCTGGTGTTAACCTTACAGCATCAGCATTTGACGCAGTACTTCCAGCACTTGTAATACCAAAAGCAGGTAATAACATCCTTGGAATTGTTACAGCGTGCTCTGGTGTCGCAATGGTAATTGGAAGCTTTCTTCCAACTATCTTGCCAAAGCCAAAAGACAGAGTAAGAGTAGTTTATCTTACAATGCTCTTTGCTCTTGGAATTGAGAACTTTCTTTTAGCTTTTTCAAGAAACTGGATCATCTGGTGCATAGGTCAGGTAATAGGATGGATATTTGTTCCATTGATGTCAGCCAATATGGATGTTATCATGCGTAACAACATTCCTGTTGAGCTTCAGGGAAGAGTATATGCTTGTAGGAATACACTACAGTTTTTTACAATTCCAATTGGACTATTTCTTGGCGGTTTTCTAGTAGACCATGTCTGTGAGCCATTCATGGCTGCTAATGTTGACAGCACTTTTTGGACAACGCTCTTTGGAATGGGCAAAGGCTCAGGCGCAGCCCTTATGATGTTCATACTTGGAGTAGCAGGTGCTACAATCTGCCTTGTATCCGGTCAGTTTTTAAAGAAATATAAGTATGTAGAGTAAAATTTAAGCAGGTTCTAAATTAAATTTAGGACCTGCTTTTTAACTTTAGTGTGTTATACTGTTATAAATTGTGCATGTGTACAAGATTATGAGGAGTAGTGTATGAAGAAAAACTATAGTTATGTCTTTTTTGATCTGGATGGAACACTTACAGATTCAGGACCTGGTATATTAAACGGCTTTGCCTATGCCATAAAGGAGATGGGCGGAGAGATCCCTGATAGAGAGTTTCTTAAAAGATTCGTGGGACCACCACTTAAGCATTCATTTGGTGTGATCCTTGGCTATTCCCCTGAAGATACAGATAAAGCAATAAAAATATATAGAGACTATTACCACAACAAGGGCGGCTTACTTGAAAACACGGTTTATCCCGGTATTGAAGATCTCCTTGCAGATTTAAAGAACACTGGCAAGAAGCTTGTAGTTGCTACTTCCAAGAACGCCTTTGGAACGAATAAGGTGTTAGAGCACTTTGGACTTAAGAAGTACTTTGACTTTGTGGCTACTTCTGACGATGAACTTAGACCTGAGAAGATCGATGTCATCAGATATGCCCTTGAAGAGTGCGGTATTACTGATCTATCCACTGTAGTAATGGTCGGTGACAGAGAAAATGATATTTTGGCGGCAAAAGAGCTGGGAATTGATTCGATTGGTGTTCTTTATGGCTATGGTGATGAAAAAGAGCTGACTAATGCAGGAGCTACTTACCTTGCCGAGCTTCCTGCAGATGTTAAGGCGTATATAGCCTAAGAAAAAGAGGTATGAAATGAAGTTTTACGTTGATTTTGATGATTGCCTGTGTGAGACAGCTAAGTCTTTTACAGTAATAGCCAAAAAGCTGTTTAATAAGGATGTTCCATATGAGAAGGTTAGATTCTTTAACCTTCAGAAGTCCTTTGATCTAAATGACGAAGAGTATGAAAAGTTAATGCTTGAAGGTCATAAGCCAGAAGTTCTTTTATCCTATGAGGAAACGCCAGGGGCTTCTGAAACTATAAATGAGTGGATAGATGCTGGGCATGAAGTGCTTATCATAACTGGCCGTCCATTTAGTGCTTATGATGCTTCCAGGCAGTGGCTTGATGAACATGACCTAAAGAGAGTGACTCTCTATTCACTTGATAAATACGGAAGGGACTCTTTTATCAAGAACAGTAAGTTTAATCTTACGCTAGATGATTACTACAAGATGAAATTCGACTATGCAGTAGAGGATTCTCCTATGGCTTTCAAATTCTTTGATCATCTTCCTGACCTGAAGGTCATGGTCTTTGACAGGCCTTGGAATAGAGACGCAGAGCTTCCAAGGGATAACTTCACTCGCTGCGCAAACTGGGCATACATACGAGAGCAGGTCCGAAAATGAGCCCTAGGGAGGTCGGTTAGGGCTCATTTTCGAAAGACTACTAGGAGATTAGACATGAACGCAGAAAGAAAAAACGAGCTTAGAAAAGAGTGGGAAGCTGAGGAGAAGATTGCCCACATTCATGGATGGGACTTTTCTCATATCCATGGTAGATACGAAGAGGAAGAGGATCTTCCTTGGGATTACAAAGAGATTATTAAAGAGCATTTAACTGACGATATGAAGCTTTTTGATTTTGATACAGGTGGTGGAGAGTTCCTTTTGTCTCTGCATCATCCTTATGGCAACACAGCTGCTACAGAAGGCTATGAGCCAAATGTTGAGCTTTGTAAAAAAGAACTTCTTCCTCTTGGAATTGATTTCAAAGCTTGTGATGATGCTACTAACGTGCCTTTTGAAGATGAATCTTTTGACATGATGATCAATAGACACGGTGACTTCGACGCTGGGGAGACTAAAAGACTTCTAAAACCAGAGGGAATCTTTATTACAGAGCAGGTTGGAGGTGAGAACGATAGAGACCTTGTAAAGATGGTACTTCCTGACGTTCCTAAGCCATTTCCTGAGCTTGAGCTTGCTATTCAAAAGAAAAAGTTTGAGGAAGAGGGACTAACAGTAATCAGGGCAGAGGAAGTATTTAGAACTATTAAGTTCTACGATATTGGAGCATTCGTATGGTTTGCACATATCATCGAGTGGGAATTTCAGGGCTTTTCAGTAGATAAGTGCTTTGACGAGCTTTTAAAGATGCAGGAAGAAATAGATAAGAACGGAGTTGTAGAGGGAACTATTCACAGATACCTTATTGTTGCTAAGAAGGAGAAATGATGGACATTTGGGAAAAGATGTATGAAAAGGCAAAGGTGCAGTACCATCCTGAGGATGTGTCACCTTTTATATATGCGCACAACGTTGTTTGTGCCATAGAGGCAGAAAACGGTGAGATATATACCGGATTTTGCATCGAGAGCTGTAGCGGAGTAATGAACCTGTGCGCAGACAGAATGGCGGCACTTAACATGTACGCTAGTAGCGGTCAGACGAAGGTCAAGAGATTTATAGCTTTTCGTGACAAGGCTCCAAATGGTGGAGGAAGTGGCATGCCATGTGGTGCTTGCAGAGAGTTTTATTATCAGCTTAATGAAGCTAATGAGGACATGGAGATTTTGGTTGATTATGAAACTAGAGAGACCATCACGTTAAAAGAGCTGATGCCCAACTGGTGGGGAAAAGAACGCTACGCGGAAGCAAAGAATAATAATTAAATAGGATATATAAGAAGCTTGTAGTCTACACGCAGGACTACAGGCTTTTTTATTATAGTAAACAAAAAATTGACAGGTAACGGTCGTTAGAATATAATAGCTAACGATGGTTAGATTTTAAAACAAGAAAGAGGGATTATATGCCAAGAACAAACGCTAAAGAGCCGCTTATCAAGGCTGCAAGAGATCTTTTTTCTAGTAAGGGATATGATGGCACCGGAGTAGATGAGATTGCAGAAGCTATAGGTATAAAGGGACCAACAATATATAAGTACTTCAAGAATAAAGAAGATCTTTTGAAGGCAGTAATTGATAGTGCAGAAGCTGAGTATGCTAAAGGCATGGGGGCAAGTAAACAGATACTAGACGAGGTCAGTTCAGGCAAGGAACTTAAGGAATGTGTTTTGAAGTCTTTGGATTTTACTCTAAAAAATGACACTGTCAAAAAGATGAGAAAACTCGTCAACATGGAGCAATACAGAAATACAACTTTTGCAAAGCTTGCTACCTGGCATCAGCTTACATATCTTCTGAACATATATACTGCGCTATTTCAGAAGATGATGGATAGAGGGCAGATGGTAAAAGGGGATGCTGAAATAATAGCCCTGGAGTTTGTATCGCCAATAACAGTAATGGTTCAATTACTGGACAGAGAACCAAGGAAAAAGAAAGAGGCTTTTCAAACCATCGAGAAGCATATAGATGTGTTTTTAGAAAGATATGGATTTATTTGATCAAGAGGGGAGAAGATTATGAAAACACTTATTATTTACACATCACAAACTGGATTTACAAAGAAATATGCAATTTGGCTTGCAGACAGAGCAGGCGAGGAGAAAGCTGTATAAGATAATTCTCGGAGGATGTTTATGGAAAAAGATAAATTGCTAGTTGAACATCTTTTACTAACTTTTGTGATAATGGGAATATGCTGGGGGCTTTGTGTCATTCTTGGGATTAACGGCATAACAATGAATGATAACCGCTGGATCTATCTTTTCTGGTTTATGGGCGGGGTATCACCAGCCATAGCTTCATATATCACTTTGAAAAAGAATAGAGAAGTGACAGACTTCAAAGAATGGATAAAGCACGTATTTGATATTAAGCAGAAGATAGTGGCATATCTTTTGGCAGTTCTTTTTCCAATTCTTCATGCGGCAATAATGTGCCTGATATCTGGATACAGAAAGGGATTGCCACTTTACTTTTTCCCACTTATGGTCCTTGCAATGATATTTGCAGGTGGATTGGAGGAAGCTGGTTGGAGATACATTACTTTTCCAGAACTTGATAAAAAGTTAGGCTTTGTGATAGCTACACTGGTCACGGCAGTGATCTGGTGGCTGTGGCATTTGCCATTATTCTATATTCCAGGAGCAGGGCAGTATCATAAGAACTTTTTTGTATTCGGAATAATGATTCTTGGATTAAGTTTTATTCTGGGAACTATAAGGAGACTCACCGGAAGCGTGTGGCTATGTGTCCTTTGCCACGCAATCTTCAATTCAATAGGGAACTTTTTTCACTATGATATGTATGGTAGCTTTTTAGCAGCTTCAATAACGACAGCAATAGTAATACTGGTTTCACTGGTATTGATTAACTTACAGAGAAAAGAGGCTTTATCAAGGTAAATCTTTGGAAAGCCTCTTTTTTGCTATATCTTGATGTGTTATCATCTTGAATATGTAGATAACCAAGGTATATGGGGGAAGACATGATGAATATACTAGTTGTTGGTGGCACAAGATTTTTTGGAATACCGATGGTAGAAAAGCTCATAGCAGATGGTCATGATGTGACAATTGCGACTCGTGGAAAATCACAAAATTCCTTTGGAGAATCTACAAAGCAGCTAGTCATGGAACGGACTAACTATGACAGTGTAAAAGAGGCATTGGCTGGGAAATCTTATGATGTCATTATCGATAAGATTGCTTATAGCTCAAATGATGTAAAGAATCTTTTGGAAAATGTAAGCTGCAAAAAGTATATTCAGATGTCATCCTGTTCTGTTTATTTAGAGGATAAAGAAAATATCAGCGAAGAGGACTTTGATTCGCGTAAGTATCCATTAGCATGGATAGACAGAATAAAAGACTACGCTGAAGGTAAACGTCAGGCTGAAAGAGCTGTATATGAATACATGGATGAGTCAGATTGCATCTTTGTAAGATATCCTGTAGTTATGGGACCTAATGATTATACTAACAGGTTAAGATTCTACGCTGACCACATCAAGGAAGAAAAGTCAATGTATGTAGATGACCTTGACTTCGGCATGGAGTTCATTCACGAGAAAGAGGCAGGTCTTTTCATTGCGCATTTAGTTGAACAGGATATTAGTGGAGCAGTAAATGGCTGCGCCAAGGGGATGATCAGTCCAAGAGATATAATTGAATACATAGAAAAGACCACTGCTAAAAAAGCTGTACTAGATGCGAATGGCGATGAAGCATCGTATAATGGAACGACTTCAAATCTGTCCTATGATACAACCAAGGCTAGACAGACTGGCTTTAGATTTTCTGATAGTAATGAGTGGATATTTGACCTGATCAAATCATACTTATAAATGGAGATGAAAATGAGTTACACAGACAAGAAAGTTAAAGTTACAGTAATAGAAAGTAAGTGCCCAAAATATAAAGTGGGTGATGTTATATGTTTTGAAGGAAGCATGCTTGATAAAGAGCATAGCGACAACGTATGTATGGTAGCTATGAATGCAATCTATCCATTTATCTATGCTTTTCGTAGAGGTGGAGACTTAAAGAAAGGTCCATATCAATGTGTGGATTGCAACGAAGCAGTAGTTTTTGAAATTGAGAGTATGTAATTTAAAAGGAGATTACATGGATCATTTTTTTATTTTATAAGACATGGCGAGACAGTTTGGAATGTTGAAAATAAGATCTGCGGAGCAACAGATATAGAGCTTACTCAGAAAGGCCACGAGCAGGCAATAGAGACAGGAAAAAAGATATTGGATCAGGGAATTACTGCTGATGTTATCTTGACATCACCACTTGTAAGAGCAAAAGAAACAGCAAGACATATCTCTGAGATAACAGGAATTCCTATGGAAGTAGAGCCAAGACTTACTGAGCAGAATTTTGGCAGATATGAGTCTACTCCAAGAGATGGCGCCGAGTTCCATGAAGCCAAAAAAGATATGGCAAGCAGATTTGGAACTGGAGAATCCATGCTTCATCTGGCTCAGAGAATTTATAACCTTCTAGATGATATTAAGGCTGGAGATAGAGAAGTAATCCTGGTGGCACATAATGGAATCACTAGAATGGTGGAGTCCTACTTTAAGGAAATGACTAACGAAGAGTTTTCATCCTGCGGTATCAAGAACTGTGAGATCAAGAAATATAGTTTTTAACAAGTGAGGTGGAATATGCGAATTGAACACGTTGCAATGTACGTTAATGATCTAGAAAAAGCCAGAGACTTCTTTGTGAGCTTTCTTGGTGGCAGATCAAACGAGGGTTATCACAATGTTAAAACAGACTTCCGCTCATACTTTATCTCTTTTGATGACGGAGCAAGACTTGAGATAATGAATAAGCCAGAACTGGCAGATTCAGGAAAAGAGCTGAATCGTACTGGACTGATACACATTGCCTTCTCTGTGGGGAGCAAAGTGCGTGTAGATGAACTGACTAAAACCTTGGAATCTGCTGGATATAAGGTTGTTAGTGGGCCTCGTACCACAGGAGACGGGTACTACGAGAGCTGCGTAGTTGTGATCGAAGGCAATCAGATAGAGATTACTGTTTGAAAAATTGGAAATTGAGTGCGACAGAATAATTCATTATGAGCAATGTGAAAAACGGGAAGTTTGTTTATAAAAATGAAGACAGCATGAAGAAGATGCAGGAGTTTTACGATAAGACTCTTGTATCCCTTGATGTACCATATTCGGAGGAGCGTTTTAATACATCTTTCGGTCAAACGCATTGTCTTTTCGTTGGAGATACTGAAAAGCCAAGGATATGCACAATACATGGGGGAAATGGAATCACAACACTGAATCTGAAACTGTTTCTTCCGTTGCTTCAAGAATACAGTATCATTGCTCCGGATGTGATCGGGATGCCCGGGAAAAGTGATCCATACAGGAATATAAGCAGCAAGAAGGATGAATACGGACTGTGGATCAAGGAAGTACTGGATCACTATAAGGAAGAACGAATATCCTTTGTCGTGTCTTCCTATAGTTCTGCCATGTTCCTTTCTTTTGCCAAGAGGTATCCGAAGATGGTTCGTAGTGCCTTACTTCTGGTCCCGTCAGGAATAGCCCATGGCCCGATACTGCCTATGATGGGCAAGATGGTCGTTCCATTTATGAAATACTTTTTTTACCCTTCTGAGAAAACACTTGATGCGGTGATTGAATCTATGGGCGGAAAAGGTGATCCGGTATGGAGAGAATTCTTCGATATTATGATGTCATCTTATAAGATGGAGATGAGGCCACCCAGGGAATATAAAAAGAAAGAAATGATATCGTTTACTTCTCCGCTTCTGATAATCGCATCGGAAAATGACATATTCTTTCCGGCAAGCAGAGTATTCTGTAAAGCAAGAGAAATTTTTGCAGGACCCATTACTACAGTTGAGATAGACAGTAAACACTTACCATCAGAAGAAACGATGATCGATGTATGTAAACGGACGAAGGAATTCTTTAAGAATGCGTAACGGAAATAACTTTCAGTTATATGGACGATGACAAATCATTGTTTGTAGGGCTCTTTCTATGAGAAAGGACATCGATAACTTCAAATTTGCCGAGCTATTAATTGAATAACGAACCGATTAACCTTACATAGACCAGCTTCTCTGGACTCGCCCAGATTCGTGCTGGTCTATTATTATGTCATTTATATTTGATTATTTAGAAAAAAGGTATTAGTACCAAATTTCTAAAATAGTGATTGCTATGAATTGTAAATTCAAGTATACTTTAGAAAAGTGGTAATAAGGCCGAAAATCTAAAATTGGAGTTTTCTATGGAGATTAAAAGAGATAAATATTTAAAAAAGCTCGTAAGTAAAAGAAATAATGGGTTGATTAAGGTAATTACAGGAATCAGAAGGTGCGGCAAATCGTATCTGCTTTTTAATCTTTATTATGATTATCTTATCAAAGATGGAGTGGCTGAGGAATGTATTATATCTGTTCCATTAGATGATGATGATTATATAGAGTATTGTGATCCGCAAAAATTATCAGAGTACATCAAAAGTAAAATAACTGATTCAAACAAGCAGTATTACGTTTTTATAGACGAAGCGCAATATGCAATTACAAAGGAAGAAATGAAAAATCCAGATGTACCCATTAGACTTTATGGTGTTTTAAATGGATTGCTTAGAAAAAAGAATGTCGATGTATATGTTACAGGAAGTAATTCTAAGTTTTTATCTTCTGATATTTTGACAGAGTTCAGGGGGCGTGGCGATGAAATTCATATTGCACCGTTGGCGTTTTCGGAGTATTATCCTGCATCTGGAAAGGATAAATATGAAGCATGGCAAGAGTATTTGTTTTATGGCGGATTGCCACATATTTTAGCAGAACCAGATAATGAATCGAAAGAAGCTTATCTTGAGCGATTGAATTCTGAAATATATATTAGAGATATAGTTGAAAGGTACGATATTCGTGATGCTGCTGGTATGGAAACCTTAATGAAAGTAATTGCATCGGCCATTGGTTCGTTGTCAAATGCTCAGAAAATATCTGATACATTTAATAGTAGTGGCGATAAGTCAATTTCAATGCCAACAATATCCAATTATTTAAAATATCTCACCGAAAGTTTTGTGATACAAAAAGGCGAAAGATATGATATTAAGGGTCGTAAATACATAGGAACACCTTCAAAATACTATTATACAGATTTGGGACTGCGAAATGCTCTTTTAAACTTTCGTCAATTTGAAGAGACACACTTGATGGAGAATGCTATTTACAATGAGTTAATATATAGAGGTTACAAAGTAGATGTGGGTGTGGTTGAAATTCGAGTTGATGAAAATGGGAAAAAAGCACGTAAACAGCTAGAAGTTGATTTTGTTGTTAATCAAGGCAGTAAGCGATATTATATCCAGTCTGCATACGCGTTGCCAAATCAGGAAAAAGTAGAGCAAGAACAAGCATCACTTATAAAAATACCTGATTCATTTAAGAAGATAATTATTACGAGTGGAAACTTCCCGGTGTGGAGAAATGATCAAGGTATAACAATTATTGGACTATTTGATTTCTTACTGAATGACGATAGCCTAGATTATTGACCGTTTTATGCCAAATAGAATAGTTAAACCTAGGAGGAGTAGTCCCACCCATTTTTTTACATAGGACAGTTATTTCGAAAGAGATAGCTGTCCTTTTTTATTAGCACTCTTGAATTGTGTATTCCTTACTGGATAAGGATTCTGTATAATTGAAGACAGTGAAATTAACAAATCGCAGTTTGTAGAGCTCTTTTATAAGGGAAAAGAACGCGACAACTTCCAATTTTACGTACGAAGGAGTGTCTGAGGAGGTTAAGATAGATGTACTATAGATTAGCTACAATGGATGATTTGACAGAAATATGTAATATGATAGAAGCTGCAAAACAGCTTATGTCAGAACAGGGTATAGAACAGTGGGACGATATATATCCCGTCTGTGAAGATTTTGAAGAAGATATAAATAAGAAAACCATGTTTGTGGTTATGGATGATGTTCAGCTTGCTGCTATATACGTCATCAGCGAAGAATGCGATGATGAGTATCTTAAGTGTGAGTGGGAAAATAAAAAGCCCTGTATCATTCACAGATTCTGTGTTTCTCCTTCCTTTCAGAATAAAGGGATAGGAGCTACTGTACTAAATCATATTGAAAAGCAGCTTATCGAATCTGGATATGATTCGGTAAGACTTGATGTGTTTACTAAGAATCCGTATGCACTAAGGCTTTATGATAAAAATGGATATATTAAACGCGGATATGCGGATTGGCGCAAGGGTAGATTTCTTTTGATGGAAAAGAAATTAGAAAGAATCGCAGATTCAATAGATTTAAGGATCCATTACTGAAGATTACATTGAAGGAAAATAGAATCCACATGTGGAATGATATATTTAAGAAACTTAGGAAACTAAAGAGAAATACAGTGAGAAAACTTGATAATATAATGCAGCACATTGGTACAAAGGAGCTGATTGCCATCTCATTGGGAATAGTGGTGATTGCCTTTGCTATCATCTTGGTTATGGCGTACATAGGAAGTGTTAAGAACAATTCTTTGAGTGAAAACAATGGAGAAAACCAGATTGCAAACGAGGGAGCATCTGGTGACGAAGACATGCCTGTAGTCGAGATGGCAAGCGAAGAAACCAAGACCGAATCTACTCCGGATACAACTGTACTTGCTAAAAAAGAAGGTGCTAAGGAGGGATATCTTAACAGATGCGTATTCCTGGGCGATTCTAGAACCGTAGCCATGGTTAACTACGGCTTTTTTAATGATGATTCTGCACTTGCGCAGATTGGAATATCGCATCCAGCATTTGCATCCAATAAATTCATGAACAATGCTGGAAAAGAATATACTATGAAATCTTACCTTGAGTCTCATCAGGCTCAGGTTATATATATTCTTCTTGGTGTAAATGGAATCAATGATTCCAGCGAGGATCATTACAAGAATACATTTATTTCCCTTATAGACAAAGTATCCGAGCTGGCACCTAATTCCAATATTGTACTTGTGTCTATAGGTCCCGTAGATGATAACGGAAGGTACAAAAACTATGTGCAGAACGCATTGATAGACAAATACAATGATTTTCTTTTGGAGATTGCAAAGGAGAAACACATTTTTTATCTTAATATCTCTGAAGTCCTCAAAGGATCTGATGGACAGGTAAAATCTGAGTATAACGGTGGAGACGGACTTCATTATTCTGGAAAAGGATGCGAAGCCATATTCAATTACATAGTAGAGCACCCAGTGCCTGGAATATCTGATGAGGGTGAATATGTAGTTAAGTATGTTAAGCCTGATCCAAACAAGGTCAAGGTTACAACTGGTGATGAATCAGGAATTAACGAAGGCAACTTTGGGGACCTTATGGACATAATGGGAATCACAGAAGATCAGAATGCTTCAGATGCTTCTTCTCAGAGTAGTACTGTGACAGAAGACGAGGAAGCAAAGAAGAAAGAGGAAGAAGAGAAGAAGAAGCAGGAAGAGGAAGAAGATAAGAATCAGGAAGAAGAACCGAAAGAAGAGCAGAAAGAAGAACCTAAAGAAGAACCGAAAGAAGAGCAGGAGGAAGAACAGGTAGAAGAACAGGTAGAAGAGCAGCAGAAAGCCGAAGAAGAGGCCTCAAATAGTGGAACCACCGATAATGAAGGAAACGACGATAACGGTTCAGGGGGCGGAAATGAAGCACCCACCAGCCAGCCTGAAGCATCCAGCGGTCAGACTACAGAAGATAATGGGGATTAAGCAGTTATATTTCAGCATAACGTACTAATCTGGATGACAAATAAGTTGATTTTTTTGCTTCAAGGATATACGATGTATATACAAAGGAGGTGCTGATTATGCAAGCTCAAGTTAAAACATGGGGAAATAGTCAGGGAATTAGAATACCAAAAGAGGTACTTCAGGAAGCGGCTGTTTCAGTTGATGATGTTCTTGATGTAAAGGTATCTAATGGCATGATAATTCTGGTTAAACCATTTAGACATAGAACACTGGAAGAACGTGCCGCAGAGTATGGTGGGCAGCTCCATTTAGATGGCGAATTTGATTGGGGTGAACCGGTGGGAAGAGAGATTTGGGAATGAAGGAAGAGTTGCACCAGGGGGATATACTTAAGATTGAACATATCAAGAAGCCGGTTCTTATTGTAAGTAAGGATTTCTTTAATCAGACTTATGAAATAATTGGCTGCCCTATTTTTGAAAAAGGCGAAGCTGGTCCGCTACATATACACATCAAAACCGAAGAGGTTGATGGCTATGTGCAATGCGAAAAAATGGCACTTCTTGATTTGAATATCAGGGGATATTCGAAGATTGATAGGATATATTATCCTGACATTATAAATATCACAGACGCTATTCAAGGAATCTTTGACTACATCTGAAAATAAATAAACATGGAATCAATGAGATTTCATAATAGGAAGATATTAGCAGTGTATGGTTCGGATTATGGATTGTACGCTGCTTTTTCTGTGTATATAATAACTCATGGATCTTAAGTATGAAAAATACATCCCTAAAGAGTATCTGCTGGACGGCTTTGATGCAACTACCAAGTCAGATTATTATAAAAAGATGCTTGGGGACGAGTAAGTTATATCCGAATTTAAAACGACTCCCTTACCTGTGCCAGAAATTTTTCTGCAATAGGTGTGAAGGTCTGGTACTTGTTCCAGATAAGATATAGCTTTGTTTCCTGTTTGGGAGAAAGAGGACGGAATACAAGGTCGCTTTCTTCGGAGCAGTCTATCAGATGCTCAAAGGTCAGAAGTATACCCAGGCCTTCCTTGGCAAACATTGATGCATTATAAGAAAGACGGAAGGAACCTTCCAAGTGGAGCTTGGAAAAATTCTCCCCGGCCCATTCCGGGATCTCGATATTCCAGCTTTGTTCAGAGCAGAAGAGTGGCTGTCCTATAAGGTCGGCTACTTTTATGCTCTTTTTCTTTGCCAGGGGATGACTCTTTAAGATAATAGCACCCCAGCGGTCAGTATCAGGGAATGTGACATAGTCATATTTATCTTTGTTAGGTGTTTCGCAGATTACGCCAAAATCCAGTAATCCCTTATCAAGCTTTTCTGTTACCTGCTCAGTGTCACCGCTGGTGATGTGGTAGGTGAAGGAAGGATATCTGTCTTTTAGCTTTTTAATCTCTCGGGCTAGATGACAGATCTGATAGGATTCCGCCAGACCAAAGTATATGTCTCCACCTGTGATATCATCCAAGGAGACAAATTCCTGCTCTATCTTATCTGCCATTAAAACAAGATCCTCAGCACGGTCACGCAGTAGCATTCCTTCATCTGTGAGTTTGATGGAAAAACTATGCCTTATAAATAGTTTTTTTCCAAGTTCTGCCTCAAGACTCTTTAATGCCTTGGAAAGAGTAGGCTGTGTGACATGGAGTAATTCTGCGGCTCGTGACATGTTCTCTTCTCTTGCGACGGCAAGAAAATATCTTAAATTCCTTATTTCCATAAGAATCCCCTTAAATAAAGTGATATGCCAAATGTGAATATCATGATATTCATTATAACCATTAGCGAAGAGATTGTACATGGATTATAGTGAAGATGTCAGATAAAAACACAACATAAACAGGGAATAAAGAGATGGATACAGAAGATATTGTTGAATGCCTCAGGCATCTTGGCTTTGAAGATGAAAAGTGCATACAGGCAGGAAAATATAAAAAGGTGGAGCAGAATGAAGAACTGCTGGGATTTCTTAGAAAGTGCCGGTGCACGCTAATGGATGAAATGCATGAGAGCCAGAGAAAAGTGGACTGCATGGATCTGATGATACACAGACTTGAAAAGAACAGTTAACAACATGAATAAGGAGAAAAAAGAGATGATGAAAACTGAAAAATTAAACCTGACAACCAAGTGGGATAAGACATTTGAGAAGAGCGATAAGGTTCTTCACAGTAAAGTGACCTTCATAAACCGCTATGGCATAACACTTGCTGCAGATATGTATGAACCAAAGGATGCAGAAGGAAAACTTCCTGCACTTGCGGTATCAGGACCATTTGGAGCAGTAAAAGAGCAGTGCTCCGGGCTTTATGCACAGACTATGGCAGAGAGGGGATTTTTGACGATTGCCTTTGATCCTTCATATACCGGAGAGAGTGGCGGCGAGCCCAGATACATGGCATCTCCTGATATTAATACTGAGGATTTTATGGCGGCGGTTGATTTCCTGAGCCTGAATGAAAAAGTGGATCCGGAGCACATCGGTATCATTGGAATCTGCGGCTGGGGCGGAATGGCTCTTAACACTGCTGCATTAGACCCACGCATTAAAGTTACCGTGGTTTCAACAATGTATGATATGACCAGAGTAAATGCAAACGGATATTTTGATTCGGAAGACTCAGAAGAAGCTCGATATGAGAACAGGAAGACAATGGCTCTTCAGCGCCTGGAAGATTTAAAGAACGGTTCCTATAAACGTGCAGGAGGATGCCTGCCACTTCCTGTTCCGGAGGATGTTCCGTTCTTTGTGAAAGATTACAGCGAATACTATAAGGGCAGGGCATATCATGAAAGATCCCTTAACTCCAATGAAGGATGGAATGTGATCGGATGTGAGTCGTTTATGAATCAGCCTATCCTTAAGTATTCAAATGAGATCAGAAGCGCAGTGCTCATCATTCATGGAGAAAAGGCGCATTCCTGCTATTTCTCGAAGGATGCCTATGCAAATATGATAAAGGACAGCAAGTATACGGAAAATAAGGAACTCATGATCATTCCGGATGCTGTTCATACTGATTTGTATGATAATCTTGATGTGATCCCATTTAACCATATCGAAGAGTTTGTAAGGAAATATGTATGAAGATAAGAATAGCATTTATACTGTTCGTTTTTGTATTTCTTATGCCGGGAGCAACGGCGTGTGGTACAGTTGATGCCTATAGCTATCCATATGAAACGGAGGTGAATGACACGAAGACTTTGCTGATGAAGATTGGAGATACAAGTGTAGATGTTGCCTGGGAAGAAAATGCTTCTGTAGAAGAGCTTAAGAGTTTAGCTGCATCAGGACTGACAATATCGATGTCGATGTACGGCGGCTTTGAGCAGGTGGGACTTATCGGAAAGAGTATCACGAGAGATGATAAACAGACAACTACAACAGCTGGAGATATTGTTTTGTATTCCGGAAATCAGCTGGTAGTCTTTTACGGCTCCAATTCCTGGGCATATACAAGGCTCGGAAAGGTCAACTTGTCTGAAAATGAATTAAAAGAACTACTGAGCAACGGTGATGTTACGATTACACTCAGTGTTGAATAGGAGGATATATGGCAAAGAAGGTTTTGATAATTGAAACAAGCATTACGAGATGAGCGGTCAGATGAAGCTTATACAGATGAAAAAGCTGTCAGTGGTGTGAACGGCTGGATTGATTGCTTTGAAAAGGTTGAGTTCAAGGGGAAGGTTTTTGCCGGCGGTGTAAATGATCGTGGTGAGATTGCAGGGCATAAGGCGTTGAACGAGGCTTATGCTTTGGGAAAATCAATCTAAACTGCTGCGCATAAAATTACAGGATAACTGATATTAAAGATAAATAAAAGATGTACAAATTGAGCAGGTGCAATATTTGCACCTGCTCTTGACATTGAGGTGCAAATATTGCATTATAAATATACATCTAGTGCAAAAAGTGCATTTGAATGCTTTATGAGGTGCAAAATGAGTGAGGTTAAAAAACTTAGAATAGAAAAAAAGCTTACGCAACAGCAAGTTGCAGATCTAGTAGGGATTTCGCTTAGGTCATATAAATCCTATGAAAATGATAAGGATAAAGAAGGCACCATCAAATATGCTTACATTCTGGATAAGCTCAAAGCTCTGAACCCCATTGATGAGGAACATGGTATTCTGGATATGGATTTCATCATAGATAAGTGCAAAGAAGTATTTGATGAATATCCTGTGCATTACTGTATTTTGTTTGGCTCTTATGCCAAAGGAAAAGCTACAGAATCCAGTGATTTAGACTTCCTTATTTCTTCTGATGTGAAGGGACTTAAGTTTTATGGGCTAGTTGAAAAACTCAGGTTGGCTTTACATAAGAAAGTGGATGTTCTTAATCTGGACCAGCTTAAGGATAACCTTGAACTTACTAATGAAATACTTAGGGATGGTATTAGGATTTATGGATAATATAAAAAATGATCATTATTATCTTGAGAAGATAAAGAAAGATATTGCATTTATTGTGATTCATATGAAGGACGTGGATTTGCAGGAACTTAATGAAAATGAAGTACTTCTAGATTCTATGCTCTTTAGAATCCGAATTTAATCGCACAAATATCAATTTGTGGGGGGATTATGGTTTTATATCATTATTTTGATAAAAAGATCAGGCCGTTTAAGAATCTTTCAGATCTCAGCGAAGAGGAAGCAAACCAAATATTATTATCTATAAAAGATAATAAAACGAATTCCATGTGCGCAAAGAGGCAGGAGAGCTATATTTCTGATAGAAGAAGATTTGAAGGAATTCTAAGAGAAGAATTTTTAAAGAAAGGTGGAAGAATAGAGCGTAATGTTCCGCACTATCTTGTGGTTGGAAAATGCCCATGGCTTCAAAGCTGGTATGAGGATTGCGATTATATAGAGATCGATACTGCGGATTTAGACTTGCGTACTGTTTCTTTTACATATGGAGATTCTCATCCGACATTTAGTGACAAGATAAATGATGGAAAAGAGTATCGAAAAAAACTTTATACCTATGAGGAAATACTGAAAATCATTGATAAATACGGACTGCCTCAGGACTGGAATCCGGATGGAAAACATGGACCAGAACGATATGTGGAAGTTCATGTTTGGAGTGACATACAGACGGGAAAAAGAAGTTAAATAAAGCTTGGAGGAGAAGACTATGACATTAGAACCCATTACTATAACTGATAAGCTTGGAAGAACTGTTGAGTTAAGGTCAGCAAGGGTTGAAGATGCTGAAGACTTGATTCAGTATCTTAAGGTTACTTGCGGAGAAACTCCATACCTTATAAGAGAACCTGATGAAGTTACGCTCACTTTGGAAGCTGAAAAGAACTTTCTTAAGAGTAAGATTGAATCTGAACGTGAGCTTATGCTACTTGCATTTGTCGATGGCAAACATGTGGGCAATTGCGCTTTATGAGAAGCTTGGTTTCAAGAAATATGGTACTTTTCCTGACAACATGAAATATGCAGACGGAACATACCGTGATGCATACTGGATGATGAAAAAGCTGGAGAACAAATGATGAAAGTTCTTTTTAGAAGATATGTCGCATCCTAAAATGTGCTAGATAAGATGAGAGGGTGTCATGAAAAAGAAGATACTGATTTCAGCTGCGGCGCTTGTAATACTTGCAGCGCTTATGGGATTAACAGCTGGTTTATTTTATTTTGGAGTGCTTCATATAAATAATCCTTCCAAGAGAAAGTACCCTATTAGAGGCGTTGACGTCGCTCATTATCAGGGAGTAGTTGATTGGGAAGTGTTGTCAAAAGAGGATATTTCTTTTGCATATATAAAGGCAACAGAAGGCTCTAGTTCCGTAGATGAGCAGTTTGAAAAGAACTGGAACGAAGCGCAAAATACAGATCTTAGGATTGGAGCGTACCACTTTTTTAGTTTGGATTCATCTGGGGCAACACAAGCAGAGAATTTCTGTAAGACAGTGACACCTGTTCCAGGCATGCTCCCACCAGTAGTTGATGTGGAGCCTTATGGTGGATATAGAGAGCCAGATATGCTTGATAAGGACAAGATGCTTGCTGAACTTGGGGATTTCCTAGATGGAGTAGAGACTTGCTATTCCATGAAGCCTGTTATCTATACTACAGAGGAATGGCTTCCTGTGATACAAGAAAGGTTCGCAGACTACGATGTCTGGATCAGAAATGTTTACGGCAAGCCAGATCCATCAATTAACTGGACTTTCTGGCAGTATTCCAACAGGCATGTGTTATCAGGCTACTATGGAACTGAAAGATACATTGATATGAATGTCTTCTATGGGGATGAAGAGACATTTTCAGCCTACAATTGAATTTTGCTAGTTGTTGAAGCAAATCTAATGAGCATAAAAATAGAAAAAATCTGGCAAAATTGCATAAATATGCAAGAAAAAGTATGCTTAATTCAAGCCACAATACATCAGCCATGGCAGGAACAGCGCCCGAGAAACGGCGTAAAATCAAGGCGAAGACCTATAAAAACAAGCTATCCTTAGCTTAAAACATGGATTTTAGGTGATTCTAAACTGCATAATCTCATGTATATATAATACTTTAATAGTTTATTTATACTTTCATATCACAAAATATAGTAATATTGAATTATAAAATAAAAAGGAAAACTGCACTAAATAACGTAATCAGCATCACTGTAACTTAGGCTCTTAACATGTTTTCCAGGAGACTATATATGTGGGATTTAAGTTATGCATTTCCAAGTTTATTATTGCTTCTGATATATCTTGGGTATTACTATGTCCTTCCGCATATTCCAACCAAGAGAAATCTGACCTTCGTTTCTCTTTTGGTCATCGAGTGTGGCAGCGTTATCATGGACATATTGTCTAGCTGGGTAGATATGCACCATACTATTTATCCTTTATCTATTGAGTATTTTACCAACAGTCTTTATTTCATATTGTTCTTTTTGCGCACATACGCATTCTTTAGTTTTACAGCTAGTGTACTTAGGATCGACAATTGTAGAAATCTGCTCGTACAATTATTTGTGAGGATACCTTCTGTTTTTGGAATAGTTGTAACATTTTTTAGTCCATGGCTCAAAAAGATCTATTACATGGATGAAAACGGATATCATAGTGGACCGTGGTATAACTATATCTATATAGCAAGTGCGTTATATCTTCTTGGAACTTATGTAATATTTTTTATTTACAAAAACAAACTTGTTAGAAGAAGGGAAGTAGCAGGAATCTTCTGGTATAACACTATCCTAGTGATAGGAGTGATCTTAAGATATATGTTCCCAAGTCTTTTACTTGAAGATACTTTCTGCCTTATTGCCATAGTTATAATCTATCTGTCCTTTGAAAACCCTGACTTTTACCTTGAAGGAAGAACATCATTTTTTAACAGTAAAGCTCTTAAGGAATACCTGGGAGAAATAAGTGGAACCAAGGAATATAACATGTTTGCAGTTGTTATCAAAAACTACAAAGATGTTCGTGAGATCTACGGCGCCCAGCAGATGGCTCTGGGTATACAGATGATAGGCAATTTCCTTCAGAAAAAATACCCTGGATCTCTGATCTTTTACTACAGAAGTGGAAGATTTATAGTGCATGGTCATGAGAAATATAACTACGATGATATGCGAAAAGAAATATCAGATAGATTCGAGATGCCTTGGAAGGCCAACGGGGCAGAGCTTTACCTGGATGCAGGATACATATATATGGGTCCGAAGGAAAGTTCCAGATCAGCAGATGTAGTCCTTAATATGCTTACAAGTGCTCTTGGTAAGGCAGAGAGCACAGTGGATGATCTGATCATCCTTGGGGAGCAGGAATTTAGGGATAATGCTAAAGAGACTGAAGCAAAAAGATCTCTTGAATATGCTATTGATCATAACCTTGTTGAAGTATATCTTCAGCCTATAATTGACAGCATTACCAAAAAAGTAATCGGTGCAGAAGCTCTTGCCAGGATAAAAGATCCTATGGGTAAGATTATCTCCCCTAGTATATTTATCCCACTAGCAGAGAAAAGTGGGCAAATTGTCGAACTCGGAGAGCAGGTCTTTGAAAAGGTTTGTAGGTTCATCAGTGAAAATAATATGAATAAGATGGGACTTAAATGGATCAACGTAAATCTGTCACCTATCCAGTTTATGAGACCTGATATCGGTGATAAGCTCTTAGCCATTATGAAAAAATATAACGTTAACCCTGAAAAGATCCATTTTGAGATCACTGAAGAGATCATGGTTGAGGAGTCACTGCTCACAAAGCAGATAGAACTTTTACAAAATAGTGGACTGTACTTTGTGCTTGATGATTATGGCAAAGGTTATTCCAATCTTTATCGCGTAAAGAAATGCCCATTTATCAATATCAAGCTAGATATGAGCCTTGTCTGGGAATATATGAGAGAACCTGATGTTATGCTTCCCAATATGGTCAACACCTTTAAGAGTATGGGATTTAGCATAACTGCAGAGGGAATAGAAGATGAAAAGATGGATGAGGAGATGAGCAGAGTTGGATGCGATTATCTTCAGGGGTTCTATTTTTCCAAACCTATCACAATGGAGGAATTTGTGGCTAAATATTCCTAAATTAGTAGTATAATATAAGTAGTCTATTAAGGAGCAGTCTCTTAGGGACTGCTCCTATTTTTACGTAAGAATCAAGGCATTAGGAGATATTATGAAAACGGGTATTGTAATGGAAGGCGGCGCAATGAGGGGAATGTTCACTTGCGGCGTTTTGGATGTGCTCATGGAAGAGGGAATTACCTTTGACGGAGCTGTAGGGGTATCAGCAGGAGCAACCTTTGGTTGCAATCTCAAATCAGGTCAGATAGGCAGAGCACTTAGATATAACAAGAAATACTGCACTGACAAGAGATATCACAGCATTTCCTCACTCATTACAACTGGAGATATTTATAACGTGGATTTTTGCTATGAAGAGCTTCCTTACAAGCTTGATAAGTGGGATGTAGACTCTTTTGCAAGTAATCCTATGGAGTTTTACTGCGTGGCAACAGATGCTGTTACTGGTAAGCCTGTGTATTACAAGTGCGAAAAAGGCGATAGGAAGGACATCAAGTGGATCCAGGCGTCAGCATCCATGCCTCTGGTATCAAGACCTGTTAAGATAGATGGCGGCGTGTATCTTGATGGTGGCATTTCAGATTCAATTCCTCTTAAATTTATGGAGAAAAAGGGCTACGACAAGATTCTTGTAATTGAGACTCAGCCCAAGGACTATGTGAAGGGCAAGCAAAAGTATATGCCTCTTGTAAGGCTCATGCTCAGGAAATATCCAGGCATGATAAAGGCCATGGAAGACAGGTACCTAATGTACAATGAGGAAAAGAGATACATAAGAGAAAAAGAAGAAAAGGGCGAGATAGAGGTGATCAGACCTTTAGAACCTCTTAATATAAGCGCTATAGAAAAGGACCCTAAGGAACTTGAACGAGTTTATCAGCTGGGCAGAGCTGAGGGTAAAAAATATATTGGTAGGAGAAACGCATAATGGAAAAGAGATTAGATCCATTATTTACTAAATGGAATATTGGAAAGGTTGAGATTAAGAACCGCTTTGTTATGACATCCATGGGAGGAACAGATCTTTTTGGATGGATGGAAAAGAATCATTTCGACAAGGCAGGAGCAGATTTCATTCTGGAGGTTGCAAAGAATAATGCAGGACTTGTACTTCCTGGATGTCAGCCAGTTTATAATCCAATGTTTGGACAGTGGCTTTACAAGAATCAGAAGATGTATCAGGATCTTGCAAAGTGGATGCCAGAATTCCATAAGACAGGTGCTAAGCTCTTTGTTCAGCTTACAGCTGGCTTCGGTAGGTCTTTTACCGTAAGCTCGATGATGGAGACTTTATACAATAACAAGGCTCTCAGAGTATTATCCAAGCCATTTATGGACCTTGACAAGATCACAGCTACTGCAAGCCCATCACCTAACAGATGGTCAGACAAGCTCCCTTCAAGAGCACTTACAGTAGAAGAGATCAGAGAGTATGTTGAGGCCTTTGGTAAGACAGCAAGGCTCCTCAAGGACGCAGGTGTTGATGGTGTTGAAGTTCATGCAGTTCATGAGGGATACCTCCTTGATCAGTTTACTCTCGATTATGTTAATAAGAGAACTGATGAATACGGCGGTAGCTTTGAGAATAAGTACAGATTTGCTGTGGATATCGTAAAAGAGATCAAGAAGACCTGTGGAAAAGACTTCCCTGTATCACTACGATACAGTGTAATTTCTAAGACTAAAGGATTTAGACAAGGTGCCCTTCCAGGAGAAGATTATGTAGAGGCTGGAAGAGACTTTGAAGAGTCCAAGAAGGCAGCTAAGTACCTTCAGGATGCTGGCTATGACATGCTCAACTGCGACAATGGCACTTATGATGCGTGGTACTGGGCTCATCCACCTATCTATATGCCAGAAAACTGTAACCTTGAGGACGTTGAGAACCTCAAAAACTTCGTAGATATTCCTGTAGTATGCGCAGGAAGACTTGATCCTAGGGTTGCAGCTGATGAGATTGCAAAGGGCAAGCTTGATGGTGCCGGATTTGCAAGACAGTTCCTGGCTGATCCAGAGTGGATCACTAAGCTCATGAACGACAAGGAAGATGACATCAGGCCATGTATCCTTTGTCACAACGGATGCTTTAACATGTGCCATTACAAGGGCGTTCCAAACGATCAGAAGCTTAGCGATAGCCTTCACCTTGCAAGATGTGCTGTTAATGCAGAAACAATGCAAAAGGA
Source organism: Butyrivibrio sp. INlla18 (assembly GCF_900103635.1). GTDB lineage: Bacteria > Bacillota > Clostridia > Lachnospirales > Lachnospiraceae > Butyrivibrio. Next base: position 15,908 of record NZ_FMXK01000012.1, on the reverse strand, counting down.
CAAGCATTTCATCAAAAAGACCAGGCACCCTAAGAAGGTTATCATCATCGGTGGTGGTATCGGCGGAATGGAGGCTGCAAGAGTATTGAAGCTCCGCGGCCATGAGCCAGTTATCTATGAAAAGACCTCTGAACTTGGCGGAGCATTTATAGCTGCATCAGCTGAGTCTTATAAGGGTAAATTGCGAGACCTTCTTTCCTGGTACAAGAGAAAGATGGAGGAGCTTGGTATTGAGATTCACTATAATACTGAGATTACAGACGTTAGGTCTTTTGGTAAGAGCGACATCATTATGGCTACAGGAGCCAAGGCTAGGATCCTTAGAAGTGTTCCAGGTTATGAGAACATGATAGAAGCCTGCGATTTCCTTAGAGGCAAGGAAGTTGGTGAGACGGTTGCTGTAATAGGCGGTGGTCTTACAGGTTGCGAGATAGCTTATGAGCTGGCACTTAAGGGCAAGAAGCCAATTATCGTAGAGATGAAGGATGACCTTGTATCTCAGCCTGGTGTGTGCCTTGCAAATAGCTCATATCTTAGAGAATGGTTTGAGCTTCACAAGGTTCCTGTTTACCTTGAGACTAGTCTTAAGGAAGTAAGACCTGATAGCATCCTTTGCACTACCAAGGATGGCAAAGAAATAGAGATAAGCTGCGATTCAGTTATCAGTTCTGCTGGATATATTTCAAATCCTATTATCAAAGATAGCGAGAGAACAAGTAACATCGACCTTGTAGGCGACTGCAGAAGCGTAGGAAACTTAAGATCAGTTATTTGGAGAGCATATGAAGTTGCCATGAGAATCTGACAGATGGAGAGTGCTTTATGAATATCTTTTACGGGAAAAGTTCATCAGGTAGTCTGGCTGAGGCATTAAATGGCCTTACAGCACCAAAGCTTATTATCATCCTTAGCTGTGAGGAGAAGTTTGAAGTAAATGTTGAGACATTAGAAAGGCTCTATCCTGGAATCCCCAGTATAGGATGCACTTTGATGTCCTATGGGGCTGATCTTGTAGAAAATGGAGCATCTGTAATTGCCTTTACAGGAGGAGTTTCCATAGCTACAGGCGTTTTAGAAAAGACAAGGACAGCACCTGCCAGATTCATAAAAAGACTTATTGATGATGTGGAAGCTCTTTCTCCTGGTAATGACGATACAGCCCTTGTTAACTTCTGTACCGGTGGAGACAAGAAGATGCTAAGCACCATCTCCTATGAGATAGAAAGTAAAGGTATTCATTCAATAGGTGCAGGAACAAATAAAAGCCTAGTTTCAGCTAATGGCGTTATCTATGAAGAAGCAACAGTTTATGCTGTTATCAAGAACCTATCAGGCAAGATAAAGTCCTATAGCGAAAATAGCGACGAAGCAGAAACAGAGCAGGTTTCACAGATAATGGAAAAGATACATCTTGATTTTCCTTCTTTTCCTTCAGTTCTTGCCATGAATAATTTTTCAAGGTATCAGGCCTTCAAAGATAATGGAGAGCTAGACTCATACCTTAAAAAGCTTGAAATGCTCGGGGACTTGTGTGGCATTGTTGGCTACGGAGTGCATTTTAAGGATAAGTTTTTAAAGGGCGCTATGTCATGCATTGTTTTTGAGTGAGGTGGGCTATGTTTGATGTGTTTGGCAAAAAGAAGTTAAACGATCAGGAAGAATTTGATGAAGAGGCTATAAATGAGAAAAGAGCAAGGGCAGAAAAAGACGAAGCCATCATCTACATTTCTGATTCTATAAAAAAATATACAGATGACCTTAAAGGACAGCAAAAAAGCGTTAATGAGGCTTTGAAAAATCTTGAAGGAGCTCTTTTGGCTAGCTCTTCCAAGGAAAAGATAGGGGCAAGCGTTGAGGTCCCTGATGCAGAGAGACTTTTGGAAAAGTTCGATGTGGAGCCTTTCAAGCTATCTAAGGTAAAAGAAGAGCTTACAGATGGCGTAAAAAAGGCATCTGAGAGCCTTGAAGCTGTTGATACGTCGGTTCCTACAGCTCCTGAGAAAGCGTCACTTGCAGAAATCAAGACAGAGCTTGAAAATATCAGGAAAACCCAAAATAGCATCATGGAGGAAGTTCTTTCACTAAAGAACATTGCATCAAGAGGAGATGTGCTGGCACTTACAGCTACCATTGAATCCTCCAAGATAGGAGATGCCGCAATACCGATTGCCTATGTGGCAGGAGACCTTAGAGGCATTGTTGCTGATATAAGAGCAGTATATGACAAAGCTTGTGAGCTCTCAGAGGGAACAAAAGAGCTAAACGACAAGATTGATAAAATGATCGATGACAAAGCTCAGGAAATAAATTATAAAGCTGAGATTTTCTCAAAAGAGGTTGAGACAAAGCTTGGAGAGATTGATACTGCGGTAATGACAAGTAAGGATAAGGTTGATAGCCTATCAGGAGCAGGAGTTATCCTAGATGATGTATCTCAAAGCATAAGGGATAAAGCAATGAAAAACAGTGAAGCTGTAGATGCCAAGCTAAAGAGCCTAGGCGAAGTATTCACCAATATGGAAAAAGCTGATGAAGATCTTCAGCAGTTTCAGGATAAGATGAAGACTGCGATCAGTAACGTTAATACCGATGAGAGTATCTATGAAAAGATAGGAGATCTGTTAGAGCAGATAAGACCTATTATTCAGGAAGATTAAAGCAAAAAGCTGACGTGCATAAAATGCGCGCCAGCTTTTTTATAAGGGGAGATAGAAAAAGGCAAATTATAAAACTGCGTCAAGCTTCTTGGCAAGGGCATCTGCAGGCATTGCACCAGTTGCACTGTCTACAACTTCGCCGTTTTTAAAGATAAGGAAGCTTGGGATTGACATGATGCCGTATTTTGCAGCGAGAGCGTTTTCTTCATCAGAGTTTACTTTGCCGACTTTGATCTTGCCGTCGTAAACTTCTGCCATCTTCTCAACTACAGGCATCATCATCTTACATGGTCCACACCAGTCTGCGTAGAAATCAACTAAAACTGGAATGTCACTGCCGAGTACTTCTTCATTGAAATTAGCTTCTGTAAATTTATATTCCATAACGATAATCTCCTTTATTTACTTTTTTATGTTTAGTAGTGGCTTAAATTTTGATTACAATTATATTTTACACAATATAATTAAATTGTCAACAATTAAATTTTATTATTTTGAAAAATCTTTTTTGAAACCGCAAAAAATAGCTAGAATATGGCAAATAAAGGGAAGAATATTTTTTTGTAAAATGCGAAGATAATCAAAATGATATATAGAAAGGGAAAAGAATATGGGGGCATTTGAAAGTAAAAACTATAGAAATTTCTTTAAAGAGATAGGTAAGACAGACGAAGAGATAGCTGCCAAGATAAAAGAGGCAGTAGATACTTTCTTTTACGATGAAAACGAGAGAATATATCATGAAGATAAAGACATGGGTTATCTTGTTGATACCGGTAATATTGACGCCAGAACAGAGGGGATGTCCTATGGCATGATGATGTGCGTTCAGCTTGATATGAAAGAGGAGTTTGACCGCATTTGGAAATGGACCAAGAAGTACATGTATATGGAAGAGGGCGAGAATGAAGGCTATTTTGCATGGTCTTGTCAGCTTGATGGTACCAAGAATGCCTATGGACCAGCTCCCGATGGAGAAGAGTTTTTTGCTATGGCTCTTTTCTTTGCATCTCACAGATGGGGAGATAGCGAAGGTATCATGAACTATTCAAAAGAGGCTAAAGAGATACTTAAGGCCTGCATTCACAAGGGTGAAAATGGAAGAGAAGGCTGCCCAATGTGGAATCATGACAACAAGCAGATCTTGTTCGTGCCAGGAAGTCCATTTACAGATCCTTCATATCATCTGCCACATTTCTATGAGTTATTTGCTCTTTGGGCTTATGAAGAGGATAGAGATTTCTTTAAGGAGGCAGCTAAGGCCAGCAGAGAGTATTTAAAGACGGCCTGCCACAAGGAAACAGGACTTAGCCCTGAATATGGAAATTTTGATGGAACACCTATGGATAAAGAGTTATCTTGGGGATATTTTGGAGATTTCTTTAGCGACGCCTATAGAACTGCCGCAAATATAGGACTTGATGCAGTATGGTTTGGTGATGACAAGGAGCTCTTATCAATTCCTCTTAGGATGATGAAATTCTTTGGAACAGATCTTGAAGCTGTAAGATGTACCTATAAGGTTGATGGAACACCAGTAGACAGACCGGTCCTTCATCCAGTAGGACTCGTATCAACTATTGCTCAGAGTGCTCTTACAGTTCCTTATAGCGATGAAAAGGGTAGTGATTACGAGATAGCCAAAAGATGGGTGAACTGGTTCTGGAATCAGCCACTTAGAAAAGGCGTTCGCAGATATTATGACAACTGCCTGTATATGTTTGCCCTTCTTGCTCTTTCAGGAAATTATAGGATCTACTAAAAAATGAGCCCTAGGGACGGGGTTGTGGCTCACTTTCTCCGTTCCTAGGGCTAGATTTTTGGTTGAAGATTAAGCTGATGTAGCTCCAATCCGGAAGAATGCCATCTCTTCGTCCAGAATCTTTGCAATCTTGTTTAGGCTGCTTGCTTTCTGAGATACTGTTTCCATTGTCTCTGAAAGCTCCTGCATGGAAGCTCTTGTTTCTTCTGAGCTTGCAGCATTCTCCTGAGAGATAGAAGAGAGGTTAGTGATAACATCACTGATAACCTTGCTGGCCTGATCGGATTTATCAACGTTAGTAACGATCTCACCTGTAAGAGCAATTGATCTGTTGATGTCTTCGATAAGAGCATCAACCTGCTCGATTGTTCTGTGGATAGTACTACGCTGGTTATTGATGATCTCCTGAACACTTCCAGCTTCTTCCATGGTCTTATTAGAATCAGCAGCAAGTCCCTTCATGGACTCCTGGATATTTCTAGCAGCTTCTGCAGACTGATCTGCCAGCTGACGGATCTCTTCAGCTACTACAGCAAAGCCCTTACCTGCTTCGCCAGCTCTTGCAGCCTCAATACTAGCATTGAGAGAAAGAAGATTGGTCTGAGCAGCGATAGCATCGATGATAGTAACAGCTTCAGAAATGGTTGTTACAGCAGTATTGGTATTACCAATAAGTTCAACGATTCCGTCGATGGCTTCAATACTTTCTCTTGTGGATTTTCTAAGTTCACCCAGCTTTTCCTGGCTGGCTGTGGAATTCTGCTGCATTGAATCAGCAAGTCCCTGCATTTCCTTTGTATTAGCTGTGATAAGTTCGATCGCATCGTTGATATCACTTACGCTACCCACAGCATCCTGTAAGGATTCAGCCTGGCTAGAAGCTCCGGTAGCAACCTGAGCTACAGCAACAGTTACATGCTCTGCAGTTTCAGATATTGTATTAACGGTATCGCTAAGATATCCAGCAGAATCATCAACTTCATCAGAAGATGTTCTGGCATTTCCGATAACGCTTCTTATCTTTTCAGCCATATCAAAGAGAGCACTGGACATTTCACCAAGCTCATCTTTTCTATTCTTTACCTTATCGCTTAAGTGAATCTCAAGATTACCTGTAGACATCTGACGTACAGCCTGTACGTTTTCATCGATAGCCTTGATGATCTGAAGTACATAGAATACTGTAGCGACAGTGAAGGCAATGATAATGAGACCAGCAATAGTGATCATGGTCTTAATTCTGTCATTGATATAAGTTGAAATATTGATCTTCTTAAGTCCTACAAAAGCCATACCATAAACGTCACCAGTTTCGTTGTCAATCAGTGGCTCATAAGCAACATAGTATTTTTCTCCATTGATCACTACATTCTGAGCCTGATAGGACTGCTTTCCATTAAGTACAGCAGCAATAACAGCATCTCCGGCCTTAGTACCTACTACACCTGAGATACTTGATCTTTCTCTAGTATCCCCCCTAAAAAAGGTATAGTCATAACCTGTCTGATCACTTAGCTTCTTTTCAAGGTTATCCAAATTTTCAGTGGAATATTGAAGCACCATGGCATAAGATTGGCATGCAGCCTTAACACCTGTTTCGACCTCGGTTTCCATGCCACGGCGAAGATTGATAACGCCAATAAGAGTAGCAATAGAACCTACAAGAATAAGAGCTAGCATTACAAGTCCGCTCATTATTACACGCAACGAGGTTATTTTACTTTTTTCCTCCATAAGTTACCTCCATGAAAAATGGGTTGATAAGTGCGACTTGTGTTATAAAAAATTATGCAAAATATAACGAAAAACTCTCAATAAATATACTAACATATCGACAAAAAACGCCGAAAATTAATTTTGTATTAACAAAGGGTGAATATAAAATAATATTACAATATATGGTATTTTTGCCACTTGATCTCATGCAGATACTGTGTTTTGCTTGAAAAAATATTTTTTATCCATTATGATTATTGTGTTGCGTTTAGCGTAACAAACGGAAACTTATAAAAGGAAAGAGAGAAAAAATTATGAATTGTAACACATGTGGAGCACAGATTCCAGAAGAATCACAGGTTTGCCCAAACTGCGGCAACCCAGTAACACCAGTAGTAAATGCAACACCAGTTCAGCAGACACCTGTAAATAACGGTCAGCCTATGGGAGCACCAGTTGATGGTTCAGCATTTAACTATGTTCCTCAGCAGGAGCCACTTGGAATGAAGTGGGCTAACTTCCTTGGATACTTTGTACTTTGGATCGGAGCACTTATCAATCTTTTTTCTGGTGTAGGATTTTTAACAGGTACTGTTTATAACGCAGCAGGAGTAACAGCAGAGGAAGTTTATTCATACTTTAGCGCGCTTAAGCCAATTGATACTATCGTAGGTGTTTGTACACTTGGAACAGCTGTAGTTGGTGTTATGGCAGCTATTTCTATCATCAAGCGTAAGGCTAATGCAGGTAAGCTCGTTTGTGCTCTTTACGCTGTTAACTTTGCTTTATCATTCGTTTATGCATTACTTGTTACTGTAATGACATCAATTCCAGGATTTAGCTCAAGTACGATCATTCAGCTTATCGGTTCAGTTGTTATGTTCTTTGTAAACCGTTATTACTTCAATAACCGTTCAGATGTATTTGTAAACTAAGTTCTGATCATTAAATAAGATTTGAAAAAGGATGCCCTTTGTGGCATTCTTTTTTTATACAATAGGAAATTCCTTTGGATTTCCTATTGTATAAAAAGCGCTCCGCTAAGGATGCGACTGGTGCGCAGATGAATTTTGCAAGCTAAAGCTTGCGCGTACCAGCGCGCAAAGAGTCGCGAGCGACTCTTTGTTCTACGTTAAACATCGGGGAAAAGAGATATGAAGATAGCAATAATTCAGGCAAGCTCACAAGCTGGGAAGAATGAGTTTATCTATGAAACAGTAAAGAAATATGCTAAGGATTCAGAGGTTATAAACTTTGGATGCTTTTTAGATGATGATATTAAATACAGCTATATAGATATTTCTATTTTGGTTGGAATGCTAATATATAGCGGCTCTGTAGACTTTGTGGTCACAGGTTGTTCCTCAGGCCAGGGCATGATGCTTGCGTGCAACAATATGCCTGGAGTTCTCTGCGGATATGCATATTCTCCTATGGATGCATATCTTTTTGTCCAGATCAATAATGGAAATGCTATTTCACTTCCTCTCGGAGAGGAGTATACTTTCAGCGGATATGACAATCTAGAATCTACTATAGCCAAGATGTTTAGTGAGCCCTTTGCTCAAGGGTATCCCAAAAGTGAAGCCGCAAGGAAGCTTAAGGATACTGAAAAGCTAAAGACCATCAGGAAGAATTCTCAGGTGGATATGCTAAGCCTTCTTGATACCTTGGATGAGGAGACGGTTCAGAAGATTCTTGGTAAAAGAGATGTCGTAGAATATATCTGCTCATATGGAACAGAGGACATTGCTACCTGGATAAAGACAAAGAGGTAATTACCAGATGTATAGACTGATATTTGTTGATATAGATAAGAGCCCAGATGATATTCTCATGATGCAGCTTGGAATGTTAAAAGAGAGAAATAAAGCTAGGGTCGTAGGATTAAGTACTGCGGAAACGACTTCGACGGAGACTTTTGGGAATATATTTGATGAGTTTTTGACTTGCAATGAGGGAGCATCTTTTACTACAATACAGAAGTATTGCGACGACTTAAATGTCCCAGTAAGTGAAGTATTAGTCATTGGTGACTATTCATTAGACAGTAATACTGCGGGATTTAAAGTGCAGAGACCGTCAGATATGGCGGCATCTTATAAAAAAGCTATGGAACTTTTAAGAGGATTTAAACGTGAGTAAAAAGATTCTGATCATAAATACAGGCGGCACATTGTCGTCAGTCATGAAGAGTAATGGCCTGATCCCAGGCTTATCCATATATGACATGCAAAAAGAACTGCAGATGGTATCAGGTGATACTGACATCGAGATAGAAGATTTCTGCAGCCTTGATAGTGCCAATATTTTCCCAGAGGACTGGTGCAAGCTTGCAGAGCGCATCAGTGAATGTAGAAATGACTACGATGGAATAGTTGTGATCCATGGAACGGATACACTTGCATATACTTCATCAATGCTATCATTTATGCTCAGAAACATTGGTATACCTGTAGTAATTACTGGCTCTCAGCTATCTATCACTAATCCTATAGCTGATGCTATGGAGAACTGCAGATGTGCTATCCATATGGCAGCAAGCCAGATTCCTGGCGTGTTTGTGGCATTTAATCGTAAGGTAATGCTGGGCTGCAGAGCTTCAAAAGTAAGATCCCTTAGCTTTGATGCCTTTGAAAGTATCAATTATCCAAACATTGCAACTATCAGCTCCCTTGGTATGACAATAGATGAGAAGGCAGTTCCAGAAAGAAGCGGAATCTTCAAGCTTTCTAATACATTTTCTGATAAAGTCTGCATGATCAAGATGTTCCCAGGCATTCACAGGAGCTTCCTTGAAAGTATTGCTGATCAGGGCTACAAAGGTCTTTATATTGAGGCCTATGGAATTGGCGGTATGCCATTTGTAAAGCACGACTTCATCGGAACCCTTGATAAGCTCATTAAGGGCGGCATGACAGTAGTTGTTGGAACTCAGTGCAGATACGAAGGCTCCAAGATGGACGTCTATGAAACTGGTAAAAGAACTCTCGAGATCGGAGCGTTAGAAGCCCATGATATGACCAGTGAAGCAGCCCTTACCAAGCTCATGTGGATCCTTGGCATGACAGATAACAGCTCAGAAATTAGAGATTATTATTCAATTAATATGGCAGGCGAAATGACTGTCAGAAAATGAGCCCCAGGGACGGAGGTTAGGGCTCAAAAAGGGGACGGCTTAAAACCGTCCCTTTTGTGTTATATATTTCAGTTCATTGCTACGCCGTTTACGTATAGAGTATATCCGTTAGATACAACATTTGAGATGTTTCCATCAAATGATGTGATGTATGTATCAGCTGTAAGTGTCCATGTGCTTGTGCTATCAAGAGTTACGTTAACTTCTCCAATCTCTGTTGAAACTGTAGTGCCTTTTGCGTTTGTAATATCACCGCTTATTGTGCCAGTAAAGCTTGATCCCTTAGTGAGATTAAGTGTAAGAGTAGAATTATCGCCTACAAGGATTGTTCCTTCAAGTGTCTGATCTACTGCATTTAATGTTGCAATGTTATCAGAACCATTCCAACCATCGTCACATACTGAAAGAAGAATATTGTCAGAGTCTTTATTTGTGATCTTTACGTTTTCAAGGTTGATAACAGCATTAGTGTTAGTTACATGGAATACATGACCATTTTTGCTTGTAAGTGAGCCACCTGTCATATCAAAGGTTGATGTACCGCTGTCGGCGTCACCTGACATAGACTGGTAGATCATGATAGAGTCAAGGAAAGTAGCATTTCCGTTCATCTGAGTATTGTTTGCAGTCATGTCGCAGTCTGTGAGTGTGATAGAGTTCATACCTTCAATACAGACTGCTTCTGAGAGGTTTGAAACTAGTGTTGCATTTGAAACAGTAATGTCTGCAGTTGAATAGATAGAAGGAGAGCCAAGACCGTTAGTAGTATAGGTTCCTCCATCTACAGTAACTGTTCCGCCTCCTCTGTCAGTTCTGATGGCAGCAGATGACTGACCACTTGTTGTAATTGTAAGATTCTTGGCATTTGTGACACCGCCGCCTGTTGTCATGATTCCGCCTGAACCATCACCAGTTGTTGTGATCACTGTATCAGAAATGTTAATTGTTGTGCCATCACCGGCAGCCCCGTTCTGACCGCCGTTACCACCATAGGAAAAGACACCGTTTGCTCCGTCAGCATCAGATGTGATAGTGCCACCTGGGATAGTGGTTGTTGAGCCATCTTTTACCAGAACAGCTGCGTTAAGGCCATAGAAGTTGCAGTTATCACCGCCGTCTGAGTCTCCAGTCTTAGTAACAGTTGCATCTGTAATAGTGACGTCTTCAGAAGTTTCTATCAAAAGAGCTGATTCGTCAGCTGTGGTGCTTGAATAAGTCTTGCCTTTCTGGGAGTCGCTACTTGTGATCTCTACAGCACCTGAGTAATCTATATCAGCACTACTCATTCCGCCGCCGCCAAAACCACCGCCAGGAGCACCGTCTGGGGCTTCTCCGTCAGGCTTATCAGGTGCACCATCAGGTCTTTCTCCATTTGGAGCTTCACCTTCTGGCATCTCTGGAACTTCACCTTCAGGCATTTCCTCGCTACTTATATCTTCTGTAGAAATAGTAGTTTCTGTTGTTGACTGTGTAGCTTCTTTTTGAACACAGCCTGTAACAGTAGCACACATAACCATAAGTCCTACATATGGGATTAACTTTTTTACTTCTAATTTTTTCATAATGTTTCTCCTTGCAAATGAATTGTTTGTTATGAGTGCATTATGAATAGCGAACCTAAATCCAACTTAAAAGTATAATAAAATGTATATAAAATGAGCCCTAGGGACGGAGGTTAGGGCTCAAAAATATGCTATTGACTGTGATAATGAGCCCTAGGGACGGAGGTTAGGGCTCAAAAATATGCTATTGACTGTGATAATAGAAATTGGTATTATACATACCAAGAGTATGTATGAGGGTAACCTATGGCGAGAAATAAGTATCCAGAACAAACTGTAGAAAAGATATTAGATGTTTCGGAGCGCCTTTTTTTGGAAAAAGGATATGATAATACCACCATTCAGGATATTGTTGATAGTTTGGATGGGCTATCTAAAGGTGCCATTTATCATCATTTTGATAGTAAAGAAGCAATTTTATCTGCTATTGAAGGACGTATTTTTAGCAAAGATAATCCCTTTAAAATAGTTGAGAATGATGATAGCCTTAATGGTTTGCAGAAGTTACAGACAGCGATTAGCTACAATCAAAAGAAACAGAGTAAACCAGATAATAAGAAGATTAGTAATGAGATAATTCCTCTTCTAAAAAACCCAAGGATTTTAGCTAGTTCCATTGAATCTAATAGAAAATATCTAGCACCTGAGTTTTATAAATTGCTTGAAGAAGCAAAAACAGATAATTCGATCAGTACTCCATATACAAAAGAGATTTCTGAATTGGTGCCGTTATTGGAGTTATGGATGATGCCATCTGTGTTTCCTGCTACACAAGAGGAGATGGTTAAGAAGTTGGAATTTATCAAAGAACTTTTCGATAAATTAGGAGTTCCAATATTTACTGATGAGTATATAGAGAACACAAAAAGATTGTTGAAATAAAGATTGTCGTAAAAGACAATTTTTATTTTTGCAGTATACATACCGAACGAATGTATGAAAAAGGAGATTATAGTACATGAAAAAAGTATTTTACACAAAAAACGTATTACCTTTTGTTGTGACACTAGTATTCACAATCCTTCAAGGGATATTGATGTTGGGGATATCACTAATTCTTAAGGCTATGATAAATACCATATCAGGTACAGATGTTAAGTCGCTAAAAGAAATAACTATGATGATAGTGCTTTTTCTATTTTTACTTAGCGCTTCTTATGTATTTATCTGCATATTCAAACCTATTTTTATGAAGAAGGCACTAACTAACTATAAGAATTCTATGATGGATAATATCTTAAGAAAAAAGCAGTTTTATCTTAAAGAAGAGGATACATCTGTATTATTGTCAGGTTTGACAAATGATTTAAACACGATTGAAGCGAATTATCTTGATGCATCTTTTATCTTGATAAAAGATATAGTTTATTTTGTTGGCGCTATAACTTTGATGCTGATTGCATCGTATACATTAACTGGAATAGTGATATTACTTATTATCATACCAATGGCAACTTCGATGCTTACAGGAAGAAGTCTTGTTCCTGCTGAAAAAGAAGTGTCAGAGAAAAATGTTGATTTTGTCGCATTGCTAAAGGATTGTTTTCAAGGATTTTCAGTAATTAAGAGTTTTCAAGCGGAAAAAGAAATTCTCAGTGTTGTATGTGGGCAAAATGATGAGCTTGAAGAAATTAAATGTAAAAGAAATGCTATTAAAATCTTAGTAGGGATGATTGGAATGATTGTCAGTCTATTTGCTCAGTTTGGAATCTTCTTTGCAGGAGTATGGATGGTTGTAACAGGAAGAGGAATTGATGCTGGAACGGTATTACTATTTGTAAATCTTATGAATTTTATTGTTACACCGATAGCAGAGGTGCCATCGTTACTTTCATCAAGAAAAGCTGCTATTGCGCTCATAGAAAAGATGGAAGAAAAGGTCAAAATCGATGATAAATTGGAAAAAGGTATAAAAGTTTCTGAGGATATTTCAAAAGGAATAGTTTTGGAACATGTGTCTTTTGGATATAATGAAAATAATACAGTTTTAAAAGATATTTCTTTAGAATTTGAACCTGGTCGAAGCTATGCGATAGTAGGAGGCTCGGGATCTGGGAAAACATCATTATTAAATTTGTTAAGAGGAAGTACTGACATATACGAGGGGGCAATTAGATATGATGATCATGATTTAAAGACTATTGAAAAAGAAAGTCTTGCAAAGCTTATATCGGATATAGAGCAGGAAGTTTTTGTATTTGATGCGTCAATAGAAGATAACATAAAAATGTTTAAAGATTTTCCTAGAAAAGATGTTGAGAGTGCTGAAGATAAAGCAAATATCAAAAATATTATCTCAGAAAGAGGTCAGGAATTTTTGTGTGGTGAAAATGGGAAGCATCTTTCTGGAGGTGAAAAGCAGAGAATATCTATTGCTAGAAGCATATTGAAAAAAGCAAAGGTTATAATAGCTGATGAACCTTGGTCATCTTTGGATAAACAGAATGCTTATGATATTTCCAAAGAAATAGTTGGAATAACTGATGCGATACGTATAGTGGTAACACATTTATTAGATAAAGATATATTGAAACAATACGATACCATAATAGCAATGAGAGATGGGAAAGTTGTTGAAATGGGAACATATGATGAACTGATTGAAAATGATGGTTACTTTAAAGCACTGTGCAAAATGGCGTGAGAGTGGTTATAGGAGAAAAGGGGACGGCTTAAAACCGTCCCTTTTCTATGTGCCTTTTGTACTATTAGCTTTTAACAATTGCTTTATTTTTGCTAATCAGTTCGTTATATATTTTTTCGGGATCATAGTCTGGAGCATATTTGATAGCGATATCATATATTCTTTTGATATGATCCTCATCTTCTACAAGGTCAGCAGCAATCTTACCAGCATCTTGTTTCAGAGATATTTTCTTTGATACCTGCTTGATTAGTTTAATTTCTTCGCCATTTCGTCTTTCTTCCTGTACATCAAAGCCTTCCCAATCATCGAAAAGTCCCATATGCTGCCTCCTTTCAATCTTGTCGACCAAATCCTGGATATCATTCTCAGGAACATTCTGCTTTCTTAGTATTACAGCAATAACTCTTGCAATAACTTTCAGAACATCTTCTGGAGAGTTTTCAAACAAGCCATCGAGGTAACCTTTAGGGAGTTTTAGATTTTTATAATCTCCAAATGCATCGTTTAATACTATGCGTTCAGATAGTGACTTGCTTGCAGTCCATTCATCTTTGCCTTCATAGTAGACAATAGGGAGAATGGGTGGATATTTGAAATCCTTAGTGTGTGATACTCCAGGAATAAGCTTATTTTGTTCTTGCTCATAGTCCTCCCAAATATAGACCATGTAGCGGAGTATCTGCATAATTACATTATAGTCTACGCCGGACTTGTGTTCAATCAGCGCTATGAAAATCTCTTTGTTTTCTGCTAGGTGCACCTTTTTGATTACATCTGCATCCCTTTGTTCGGTGAACATAGGAATAAATCTTTCTGTTACATCTTCGATGTCTTCAGGCTTAATCTTCTTTAATTCTTCCATGTCTACGTAGTCGTTGAAGAGCTGAGAACATAGTACAGGGTTTTCAAATATAATCTTGCCTCCACTATCAGCAGTTTTGCTATTACTAATTTGTTTGCTTTTTTTCATTAAATCCTCCTTAAGTATTAGTTTTGGCGCCATATCCTAATACACGAGAGGTAGTAATGAATAATAAAGAGAAAAGAAATATGACAAGATCAAAAAAGTGGAACATGCCAAAATGTTTTGGTTGTAATATTCAGTATATCTTCAAATTCAATAGGGATAAATGGCGAAATGCCTCGATACCTCTATGTGTATAAGATTTGTCGTTTGGTTATTCTATCATTTTCCAGTTTGAATGTAAATATATTAGGTTTTATCGCTTATATTTTGCGCACAAAACGGTATATATTGACTTTAATTTGCATGGTTATGTATTATGTTATAGTTGTTTCTTATCTATACTTTTTATTGAGGGGAAAACTTATATATACAGATATGGAGGTACTGTGATATGACAAAAAGAAATATTGGTTGGGCACTTGTATGTATTGGTTTATTTATGCTTTTCAAGATGATGAGAATATCATCATTTGGATTCTACAGCATAGGCAGAGTTAATACATCAGCTATAGTTTTGGTGCTTCTTATTCTTTCTGCCATTGCAGTAGTAGTAAAGAAAAATAAATTCACGATCGGATGCCTTATCGCATCATTAGTTGTTTTTGTTCTTGCACTAATGCTTGGCACCGAAATTTACTTTAGTTATGTTTCACTCATCGATGTACTTTTAGTATTTGTTCCAATCGTTCTTGGAGCAGGACTCATCATCAAAAGTGCACTTGAAAAAGTAGGACACAAAAAAGACTAAGCGAGAAAAAGTGAGCCCTAGGTCGGTTTGGGGCTCACTTTTTTAGTGGTAGGGAGCATGCTATGGGGTGCCCGACCGCAGACTCACAGGCAGCTACCCTACAGTATATTTTTTCTCATCCTTCGAATTTTGTAGTTCATGGCATTTATTTTTCTTTTGAAATTCTTTGAAACAAACTCGTCTTTAATACTCATTTTTGTCTGTAAAGTTTTGGGTTTGAACGATTGTCAAGAAAACGCCATTTTCTTATGCTCATAAGCAGTTTTTGACACGCATGCGGTTTGCGTTGTTTGAAGCAGGGCGTAAAGAATTTATAATAAGTGGTCACGCCCGCTTTTGGCGGGCTTTGTAAACAGGAACAAGAGGTGACTCTGCAAGCTGATATGTAATGACCTCCTGTCAAGTAAAAAATGACAGGAATCACTACAAATGTATTTAATTGTTTCTGAAGGCATCTTGAAAGAGCCTCGGAGTATCAGTTCCCGGCATTGGCCACTCTGATATACGTGGATTGGTTACCAACAGGTCAATGGTCCGCCGTGAGCTCTACCGTCTAGCGGCGTGGATCACAGATTTCTCTGTGCCGACATAGCTTGCTCGTAGATAGCTCGAACCTTGAAATGGCCGAAGCCCTTTCAAGATGTCTTCAGTTGTTACTTATTATTGGCCAGATGTAAATGGCGTAAGCCATCTTACATCTGCTTGATTAC
>NZ_FMXK01000015.1 GCF_900103635.1 Butyrivibrio sp. INlla18 | reverse complement strand
TTCTAAATAACGGAGAAAGCGGGATTTGAACCCGATATATCAGAACCCTCTAAAGGCTTGTATAAGCCGTCTATATTTTTAAAAGTGCCCTAAATAGTGCCCTAACTGCCTTTCTGCATTATTATATGGAAGATTCCCAATAAAAAAGAGCCAAGGACATAGTCGCATGTCCCCGGCTCCTGATTACTTCTTTAATGATTCAATTGTCTTCTTGCCGACGATTCCGTCCTGAACAAGGCCGTTCTCCTTCTGATATAAGAGAACTGAGAGCTTCGTCTGCTTTCCAAAGATGCCATCTGTCTTAAGGCTGGCTCCATGCTGATTGAGTTCCCACTGAAGCCACTTGACGGAGCTTCCCCTTGATCCTTCTCTTAAAGGGAATGTCGTGAGCGTGTATGGATTGACGAGCTTTACTTCCCCGGAATCGTACTGAGTGAGATTGTAGGTCTTACTGTTAAGAATGTCCATAATGGCCTTAACATAGTCCGGGCCTGTTGCATAGCCTCCTGCTATGATCCCCTCAATACACTTCTTCGGTGTTGGCTGATTTAAGGCTCCCTTGTACCTCTTACAATGGCAGAGCATATCGAAATAGTCCTCTGTTGCATCAGCTACACTATCGTAAGCTCTGAAGAAGTCTGTTATCTTTGTGGGGTTCTTGCCATCATAATATTCTGTGGTACCGGTCTTATAAGCTTTACCCTTCCAGGCTGTTCCGAAATGGTAAGCGCTCTTTCCGACCTTGATTCCAAATAGGGCATTTGCCCTCACCATCTTCGCCGATGTGCCCCATCCGCTCTCATGGATTGCCTGAGCTATACATACAGATGCGTAGATCTGCCCCTTGTGCTTCTTGGCCTGCTCAATGGCAATCGGTACGATCATATTAAGAAATGTCGCTCTCTGCACTGCTGTTGTTCCCATTTTTGTCCTCGCTCTTCATAATAAAGACTGCAGTTTCAATGAGTTCAGATAACTGCTTCTGTGTGATCCTTATTCCGTTATTGTTGGCCCATGCCGTTATCCTGACCAGGACCTCTTCTTTCTTATCCTTTCCGAATATGAAATTCGGATCCTGCTGGACTGATTTAACAGCTTTAAGTATCTCATCAAAGAGGTTGTCGCTAACCATCTTTGCAAGCCTGATCTTCAGGTATGGCAGGACATATCTCATGAGAAGAAGTGTTGAGCCTGCCACTATGATCTGTATTATGGTGTATAGAAAATCATTCATGTTTAATCACTCCTTTTGAGTTTATGTTTCTTTATCAAGGCGCATAAAAGCGTCTCGCCTCCGAATGCTGCATAGAGGCATGTCGTTAATGTGTCGTGGGTTATCCCTGTTATGGTGGAGCAGATAAACTCCGCCAAAGTATAGAGGATAAGGACAGAAAAAGAGAATATCAGATACTTGTCGAGATCTGGGAGCATTCTCTTTTTCTGAAGCCTTTCTATCCCGGATTCAGTTTTCTTCCGAAAAATGTTCTTCATGAAGTTCGTCTATCCTCTTGTGCGCTGATGAGGCCTTCTGCTCAACTTTAATCAGTCTCTCCTTCATCTGATCGAAGTCTGCCTTAAGCCCCTTGAGCTCGGTTTTGAAATCCGCCTTAATCTCCTTAAGATCTGACTGCATTAATTCCATCTTTGTGAGAATGGCCTGAATCTGAGCCCCCTCGCCTTTTTGATCGCCCTTTACGTTCCGCCACAGTGCCAGCGCTGCGATCAGAAGAGAGAGGACTGTAGCTGCATCTTTAAAATCAAACATTTATTTCCTCCTTCAGTAAGGCGATATGGTTTATCTGTTCAACTTCTTTGCTTTTATCCAACTCCTCGGCCGGTACATATTGCAGAAGCAAAAGGAACAGGCTATCGATAATGTCGGCCTGTTCCTTTATGATTGTATTCTGCCTGTCTACCAGCTCGGGAATTGCCTTACTCTTCAGAGATGACATACTCATAGCCATCTACCATGAGATTTGTGTCAACATCTGCACGGTATCTCTCATAAGGCCTTCTCTTGGGATTTACGAAATAGGCTTTGTACTTGGCCTTTCCCTGTTCCTCCGATTTGTCAGCTGCTTCCTCGATCATTCTTGTGATAAATGCGATCATGATTTTACTCCTTTCTTTTTTAATATTTTTATAGGCTATTAGCCCATAAGCTCGGGAATTACTTCTGTGAGAAGACTGTCGAGAGTCTGAGACGTCTCCGTTACGAGATTGCTCAGCATCTCATTCTCTTCTGTGAGCTGCTTGGTGTTCTTAGGGATTGTCCCTTCGTATTTCTCGAACTTGCCTGCATTATAGATGTACTTTCCAGGCTCATAATCTGATGGAACGACGTCGCAAGAGATCACGTCTGAAACGTTATAGAAATCATCTACGATGGCAGAGCTTACAAGCTGCTTCACGTTGCCATCAGAACCAATTACTCCCAGGGCATCTCGCTTCCTGGGAACAATTATCTTCTTGCCGGTCTTCTCATTCCGACCAACAAACTTACACTCGTCCGTGACGTCTATCACAATACGAGCCACATTGACATGAATAAACATTCCTCTCCTCCTGTTCTATGAATAGCTCATTGTAAAGCTCATCCATCTGTTTGATTGTCCTATACTCATTCTTATACTTCTTTGAATAGTTCTTAGAGGTTGCTGGAGTGTGCTTCAGGTAGCCTCTCCAGGAGGAGTATTGCTGCCTTACTATGCTATAAGGGATTTCTCCTTCGTCCAGCATCTTTCTGAACTTCTTAAGCATCCTTCGCTCATGGGTGATGTTCCGGCGATTGTGCCTTGTTATCACCTTTCCCGAAGGTAAAGGGATATATCTTTTCTTGAGGAAGGTGAAGCCCTTTGTGATCTTTGTAATATAGGTCTTCCTTTCAGATAGCGTTATCCCTAACTTCTTTGTGATGATCCGAATGTCATTTAAGACCTTCTCAGCTTCTTCCTTCGTCTCCACCAACAGATAGAAGTCATCATTATATCTGTGATAGTGCCTTATCCTCAGGACCGTCTTGATATAATGGTCTAGTGCATTCGGGACTGATATTGCGAAGATCTGATTAAGCTCGCTACCAAGGCCGAGGCCTCTTGGCCCATAATGAGATATGCTCTTTCTGACAAATTCGTAGTAGCGCTTATCATCAAAGAGCTTATCGATGATCCCTGAGAGGACATCATGATCTATGCTGTCGAAGAATGATGAGAAGTCTCCGACTATTACATATCCATTCCATCCGTGAGCGTGGTACCAGCTGCGCAAGTGTTTCAAGGTCCTTAGTCTTGCGTAGTCTGTTCCTCTACCTTTAAGGCTTGCGCTGTTGTCATAGATGAGGCTGTTCTTCATCATTGGCACGAAAGAATTAAAGGCCAGGCTCTTCTCGATGCATCTTTCTGAGATGTGGATGCTTCGGATCCGGCGCTTCTTTCCTCTTTCGAATATGTCGAACTGAAAGAAGCCTTTGAAGGTGTCCTCTCTGGCCGTAAGCTTTCTGTGGATCTTAAGCGTATTCCGATAGAGATTAAATCCATATCTCTGAACAGAGGACTTCCATCTCACATTCTTTCTGCATATCAGATAAGCCTTAGCAAGTTCTTTGACCGATATCGCTTTATCATAATCTCCGTAGAGCTTATTGAGCTCATGTCTTCTCTTAAGCCTTTTGGCTTTCCTCCTCTGATATCTCAACTCATGTCTTTCTTTAGAGTTCATCCTGCACAGCTTCCTTTCTTTGGCCAATAGCTGCATAGCTCACAGACATGAAACAGGGTGCCAATCCTGCCATGCAAGAAGCGTCCGTCTGTGAGACGTCATGATGTAGTATTTACCCTTTCGGGAAGGTTATAGGCTCCTTCATTACTTCCTTTGCCAATGATTTCACTCATACGAGCTACTTTGTCGATGCCTTTGTAATGAATCAGGGGAGCACGCCATTAGAGTTGCTGGCGTTGTTGTTGTTCGGAGCGCCGGATGTGTTGACATTGCAGAAATTGTTGCTGTTGCTGACATTCGGAGAAGCCAACCACACGTTCACGGCGGTAATAGCCCATAGCCTTTATTCTTTCTTAATCCTCGCTTTGTCCGATTCTATCCATTTCTTTATAAGAGCCTCCTCTTTTGAGAGGGATTCTCCCAGGTCCTTCAGTGTTCCTTCCGGGATTGAGAAGCCGAGCTCCTCTGCGAGCATGAACTTTCTAAAGAGGGAATCCACTTTCGAGAGTGCTTCCTTCTGATAGGTGAGTCTCCTTTTATAGAAATTCTCATTGAGTGGAAGTGCGTTCGCTGTCTCGATGTGGTCTACGAGCTTATGCGCATCTTCGATGATGCTCGTCGTGAGAATGAATCTGTATCTCTTCGGAAAATATTTCTCGTTCATGCAGAGCTTTATAATCTGAACCTCCAAGTTCCTCGCTCTGTCCCTTACTTCGAAGGGCGACTCTGTTCTGAATCTTGCAAGAACTGACATGTTTTCTCCTTATGGGGCTGCAAGTGTGCAGCCCCGATTGACCTGATTTACTCCTTTGCTCACGCTTCAGGAGCAATTCTGAAGCAGGGGAGCACGCCATAAGAGTAGCTGGCGCCGTTGTAGTTCGGAGCGCCGGATGCGGTGACATAGCAGAAATAGTTGCCGCTGCCGACATTCGGAGAAGCCAACCACACGTTCACGGCGGCTCCATTGGCTCCCTGTGTTCTTACTCTTGAGGCGTTGTCTGTAAAGATCGGGTACATATTGTTGACGGCGTTCTCAGCGCTGCCTGAATAAGTTATCTGTCCGAAGACTTCCTTTTCTGTAGGGATCCATATCTTGTCTTCAGCCGTCTGAAGAGTGTTTGACTGAGATCCTATAGTTGCCTTGACAGGCTTTGCAGAGATGACTGCCTGAAGGTCCTCAGGAAGTGTCAATATGAATGTATTGTTGAGGAAGTTTCTGATATCAGAGTTATTCCATCCTCCAGCATTCGTGTTTGAAGTGTGATGCTGTTTAGTTACGGCCATGCAGTATGTAGGGATGAAATCAACTTCTCCCTGGCCATAAGTATTGACATTGGCCTCATAGATAAGTGTCTCGTTTGTTGAGAGCTCAACGGTGAAGCGGTCGCCGTTGCTAATGTACTCTGCAGCTTTTCCGGCATCGATAATCTTCTTGATTCCGGCCCATGTGTCTGTCCTGAATCCAAGATCGAGAAAGTGTGTTTCTCCGCAATCCATCTCGAAAGTGTCCTCTATTCCGTTGAGGCTTGCTTTGTACCTTGCAAAAGCAGGAAGGAATATCTCGCAATACCCATTGCTCCCGATGGTTCCTGTCATAACTGCGTTTGTTATAAGGTTCCTGACTGTTACTGTGTCGCCTACCATGCTGGACTCTTCTGTCAGCACAATAAGTTTTCCATACATCTGACTCATGTTTCCCTCCTTAGTTTCCTACTACTGTCTCTAAAATATCTCCATTATTGGAGTCTATGCTCGTCGTTTTGGTTGACAGGAGTGTTCCGTTGTTTGAATAGAGCCTGTCTACACATATGGCATTTGACGGGAATGAGGTTATAACATACTGCCCGTTCTGATAGGTTGTCCTTATGGATCCATCGGCATTGAAGTGAACCCTCTTCCCGACGAAATCAAGAGCAAAATCCGCTGCTCCTGTCACAAGCGGAAATGTAGTAACAAGATTTGTGATTGTCGTTGTTCCGACTGTGAAAGTGCAGAGCTGGATGTCATACTGACCATTGGAGAAGTTTGCGTCCTCGTCCTGAGTTAAGACGTCCAGGGTTGCTCCTGTGTTCACTACGATATCGATAGGAGTTCCGCTCGATAAGTCAAAATGAACATAGATCTGGCCGAGCTTGGTCCCGGATTCTGTCAGAGGGATTGTCTCGTCATGCTCGAAGATCTCGAACAGAGCCCCCTTTACAATTCCGTAGCCGGCGCCGATGTGAATTGTGTTTCCTCCTGAGTATGTAACCTCACAGCCTTTGATGATTCCGCTTGTATGAGATACGTCATACATGATCCTGTCATCCTTGGCCGTGACATTCATCTCATCATATTGTTTGATTGAAATGTAGTCGCTCATTTAAGCCCTCCCTTTTAATGATTTTGTAAGCTCAAGTCTTATCGTTCCAAATATAAGGACGATAGTGTCTTCTATCTCTCTTCCTGAGAGAATGGAAGTGTAACTATTGCCTTCGCTTATGACATTTACTACCTGGCCAATTTTCAAGGCTGTCGGCTTTATCATCTCATCATCTGCTGCCACTTCCAGCTCGATGAGGTTGTCGTATTTATTCTTGGAGAATGTCTGAAGCGCCTTTGTGTAGGCCTTATCTTCAAAGAGAGCAGCTGCTGTTGTCTCTCCATAAGTTTCTGCGTCCGAAGTCTCAGCCCATGCCTCAATAGCAAGCTCAAACTCATCTCCGTCATCTCCCCAAGTCTCATCTCCGACAACAATATTATCGGCGTCGTATATGAGAGAATCCCCGGAATTGTAGGACCATCCAAAACTCATGAAGGAGTTGATGTCGGCCAGCTTCTCAAGAGCTGCGTCGATATCCTCCTGCGTTCTCTCTTCAGGATCTATCCTGTTGTATGACTTTATCTTTGAATAGTCGTCTTTTAGCTCCTTGGTCTTTCCATCAATGCACTTTGCGTTATTGTTGGCCGATACTGTGAGATTCTTATAGTTGACCGGAATAACCCTGTCCTCGTTCGTGTGATCGAAGGTATCGTCAGAATGAAGATAATAGACTGTGCTCCGCTCATAGTCCTGAGTGTTCCATATGTTGACCTTGTTGATCCTTTTCTTGACCTTTCGGATCGTTACCGTCTCATCGATAATGTTGGGAAGCGCAGTCTCGATTGTTATAGGGTCCGCTTCGTTCTTTGTGATCTGGACAAGGATCTTTTTATTGTTGAAGTCGAAGCTCCATTCGAGAATGATTCCGTACTGTGTGAAGGCTGGGATGATAAGGTCATCCAGGATATTAATAAAAGCCACCTCTCTAACAGGTGGCTCTTCGTTCTCTTTCGGCTCATTCTCTATCTCATAATCAAAGGTCCAATTGCTCGTCTGCGATACTGCCTCGATTTCAATAGGCAGCCTTTGACAGATATCACTATTTGTCACATAAAGCTCATCCATCCGGGCCTTCATATACTGTTCCATTGTCCCCGTGATCTCAGCAACATCGATAATGATTTCTGAGTCGAAAAGAGCCTCTACCGATAAGAAGGTGACTTCTGTTGTTCCGTCGTCCTTCGCTTTTACATCAGAGATGATTCCGGCATATTCTTCGCCGTCTCTGTATAGCCTTATGATGGAATTAGCGTTTATCCTTGCGTCTGATGTGACAACGATCTTGGCCTTCTCAGGATCTAAGTAGTCCTCTTTATACTTGATCTTGTCGGCGCAAGTATTAAAGAGAAAGTTGAAGTTGCTGTCAAATAACTCTACATTAAACTGTTTCATACTCTAAATGCGCCTCTACCGCAAGCTCTAACGTGTTTGTTCCATCGTGACCGATAGAGAATCTGTTCGTTCCCTTCTCTAGGAAAAAGAATCTGTCTGTCGAGAAGTCTGACAGCTGGTAAAGGTCTGCTATCAGATTATTTGAAGAATCATATTTCTTGATAGAGTAGGGAGTTTTTGTTGTATCGATAACGATTCTCTGTCCGCCGGTCATTGAGACATTGACTGAGCCTTCGTGCTTTAAGACTCCATTCACATACTGCCTCCATACAGGATTCTCGCAACTGCCTATAATGGTTATCTTGCAAGGGCTCTCCTCTGTGGTATCTGATTCTATAGTGACGTTGTTCGCAGCGTCTCTTCCGTAGGTGTACGGATATGAGAAAGGATAAACCTTACCACGGCGCACAACTGCATCGTTCCTCTGAAGGATAATCCGGCGCCAACGGGTAAGCCTCTTGAAAGAGACATCGACCTGAAGAGTTGAAGTCTTCGCGTCGATCTCCTCCTTCTTGATCTCCTCCAGGCTGACATTCGCAATGTACTCAGTCCCATTCGGATTATAAACAAGTATCAGAGGCTCAACCTGGGTGAAGAGCACGAACTCCTGATACTTGTCATATAATTTGTTTCCTGTGAAAATAACTGTACCGGTAGGATTCTGAGGATTGCTCACTACTTTGGTCCTTATAAAGCTGGGGCCAACCTGAGAATACTTATTCTTGAATTTAAGGCCGAGTCCCTTTGGAGAGTTGAGCCAATGCTCAACGTCCATAAGGGAATATTCAGCTCCGTTCCCGTTTCTTAAATAAAACCGTCTCATCTATGCCTCCATTATCCAAAAGCTTCGCCGAGCGCCTGATCTACTTTAGCAACAAGGCCACTGATATCTACTGAGGCGACAGCCTCTTCGCACATTGCCTGAATCGCAGAGGTAACTAGGGATGTTCCGTCGGTGATTCCCTGAGCGAGGGATTCATCAACTGACATTCCCATGTCGTACCATACCTGGAAGCGCGCCGTGTCGTCAGACCATTTCCAAGCTTCTTTAAGCTTCTTGACTGCATTGTCACCCATAGTCTGAACAGCTGTCGTGAGCTTAGGCTCGTTTGTTGTAACCGCCGTCGTCATATCGGTTATGGTCTGCGTGGTTGCAGTCGTCATTTGCTCTTTATGAGTGTTGGCGTCTGCTTCCTGCTGCTCCCAAGATGCCTGAAAGGCTGCTTCCATTTCAGGAAGGCTTACATCCAGCGCTTCAAGCGCCATGTCGATTGCTTCTGACGATCCTGTTGAGAGAGCTTCGTTGAGATCTGCAAGGCCATCGATAAGGTCCTGCGTCTCCTCAAAGGCTGCACATGCTTCCTTGAAAGCTTCTGCAGCTTCTCCACCTTCATTAAAGGCGTTGACAAGATTCTCAAGTTCGCCTGCTGCCTCTGGCCCTGCGCTGATGTAGTAATTCAACAGTCCTTCGCTATCCGGCTGCTCATCCATGATGGCCTTAGCCTCGGCGATGAGTTCAGCATACTCTTTCATTCCTTCAGCCTGTTTCTGAAGGTGTTCTGCTATCTCATCCACGCTTTCGGAAGCTCCCTCGTTGAGAGTTTCGAAGGCTTCTCTCTGCCCGTTCAGTGATTCAATGGCTTTCTCTTTATTCTTCTCGTAGTCCTCATCCAGCTCTGCAAGGAGCCCCTGAAGAGTTGTTACAGATTCTCCGGCGCCATCCAATCCTTCTGAATATTCGTCTGTGGCCTGCGTAGCTTCCTCTGTCTTTGCCCGGGATTCCTCCATTTTATCCAGGAGAATATCTTCAGAGTTGTTAAGCTCTGTCATTGCGTCCTGAGTATCAAAATAGGACTGAATGAGTTCACGCTGGCCCTTCTCAAGAAGCATGTCTGCATCAGAGAGCTCTGTGTATCTTCTGCATTGCTCCTCTGTGAGCTCGCTTACATGTTCCTGCAGATAAGCGTATTCATCATTGGCCTCAATGAGCATCTTGGCCGAATCTGACAGCTGATTGTTTATCTCAATCATCTGCTCTTCGACTTCGAGTTTTTCCTTCTCAAGCTCTGTCAGCCTCTCGGTCATTGACTCAAGCTGTGCCTGATTAAGAGCTTCGTCGATGTAGTTTCTCCAGCCTTCTGTAGTGGCTGACAGAACATTCCCCTGCTCGTCAATGTATAGGTTGAGCTCAGGCATAAGAGCGTTGAGCTCTCCCACTACCTTAGAAGCTTCTCTCTGATCAGTGACGAGACCGGTCACAGGATCCGATAATTCATCAATCCTCTGAGCGAGTCTATGAGCTATTTCATATTGACCGTCAAAGCTGCTCGTCATTTCATTGGTGGAATCAGCAAGCTTTGTTGCTTTGCTGGCCACATTATCGCAGCTTCTTATAAAAGTCTCGAGCTTGGGGTCGAGCTTGTTTGCCTCATCGCTGAGGGCGACGAATGCTGTTGTAAGCCCTGCAACTGCAGCCGCCGCAAGGCCGATAGGATTAAGTGAAAGAGCGACTGTGAATCCTTCTGTTGCGATTGTTGCTGCCACTGTTGCCAATTCATAAGCAACATATCCTGCTCCAAGAGCTTCGAGAAGGCTTGTTATTGTTCCGAGATTTTCAAGGAACCATGTAGCGCCATTGATTACTCCCGGAAGAGCGTCTGTCGCAAAATTCACCATGTCGTCCATCAGAACTTCAAACTGTTCCGAAAGACCTTCAAGCGAAACTCCGAGATCCCCGTCCTTAATTGCCTCTGTGAGTGTTCCTACCGCGCTCGTTGCTCCGTCTACTGCGTTCTTGGCATTGTCGTCAAATACTTCATAGAAAGCAATCCCTAAACCTTCCAGGGCTGACTGCAAGATCGTAAGCTTTCCCTGAAGGTTGTCTGTCATGGTCCGCTGCATCTCTTCAGCTGCGCCGGCACAATCACTTATCTCGCCCTTGAGATTCTGAAACTCTCCTGAGGTTGCCTTCATGAGTGCGTTTACGGCTGCAATGTCGGTCTTGTTGAAGATGGTTTTAATCATGGCTGCCTTATCAGCGCTTCCCATATCTGCGAGAGATGCGTTAAGGTCGATCATGATATCGTTGAGATTTCTCATGTTTCTGTCGGAGTCTTTAACTTCGACTCCCAGATCATGAAGAGCGATCTCTGCTTTATCTGTTGGCGCTGATAAAGAGAGGAGCACGTTTCTTAAGTGTGTTCCGCCTTCAGCTCCTTTGATTCCGTTGTTAGCCAAGACGCCGAGCTCTGCGTTCATTGTCTCGAGATCCTGTCCTGTGAGTGATACGGCGCCGGCGCATACAAGCGTAGCCTCGCCGAGCTGTGCTACTGAAGTATTGGACTTCTGAGCCGTCTTCGCCATCTCGTCGATGTAGTTGTCGAGCTCATCTGTTTCCATGCTAAGAGCAGCCATCGAATCCGTAACGAGGTCCGATGCATAGGCGAGATCCAGGCCTCCGGCTGCTGCCAATGTGAGCACCTTAGGGAGTGTGGCTGCTGCCTTCTCGGCGTCATATCCTGCGAGTGCAAGGTAATTCAGCGCATCTCCTGCCTGGGATGCAGAGAACATTGTCTCTTCTCCACACTTCTTTGCAGCATTTGAAAGCAAGGTGAACTTGTCACTTCCCTTGGCGATCTCGTCCGTTGTCATTCCCATTGTCGCAGCTACCTGAGACATGGAAGACTCGAACTGAGAACCGGTATCAAAGGCTGACTTTGAAATCTTAGCGATTCCTTCGGCTAATTTGGTTACGCCTTCGATAATAGCCTCGCTGGCCAGGTTAGCCTTCAGGACATCTCCGAAGATGTTGGTTGCTTCCTTGGCCTGATCCGTCTCTTCCTCGACGTCTTTGAGCTTCTCATTGGTCTGAGAGAGCTCTGACTGATACCCATTGAGCTTCTGAGTTGTGGCCTCGATTTCTCTTTCCATGGCCTTTTGCTGCTCAATGGTCTTATCGCTGTCCGGGCCGTTCTTTAACTGCTCAAGAACTTCCTTCTCCTTGCGGAGCTTTTCTTCAGTCTGTTCAATGGCTTTTGTTAAGTATTCCTGCTGCTGAGTGAGCAGAGTTGTGTTGTTTCCATCGAATTTGAGAAGCTTATTTGTATCTTTTAAAGCCCTGTCCGTTTCTCCGAGACTCTTATTGATGTCCTTTAAACCATCAAG
Organism: Butyrivibrio sp. INlla18; assembly: GCF_900103635.1. Classification (GTDB taxonomy): domain Bacteria; phylum Bacillota; class Clostridia; order Lachnospirales; family Lachnospiraceae; genus Butyrivibrio. Next base: position 84,879 of record NZ_FMXK01000015.1, on the reverse strand, counting down.
AATCCCGGCGGTATCGGCATTAAGTTCAATTGTAATTCCCCTAATCTTTGCGCTGCTACCTTTAGCCATATTGTCTCCTTAGAAGTTATCCATATCTTCTTGTGTGGCTATTTCTGCGTATTCCACATGATCGTTCGACATTTCAGCGTACATGTCGAAGACCATTCCGACCGTGACCTCATTGAGGTCTCTCATAGTAAGCCCGAGCTGGACAGCTCGCAATAAGAATAGTGCAGCTGTCCATTCGCGCTCAGTTTTTTTCAGTTTTTTTTTGATGAGTTTATGGAGACAAGATTCTCTCTCCACATATAGATGCATTGTGCAACTATGGTATAGACAAAGTATGGAGAGAAGCTCGAGAGCCATTCGTTTATGTCCGGGAGTGTCTCGTCGTACTCTTTGGCCATAATGTAGCTGACATTCTCAGCTATCTCCTCAGAAGCCTGCGTTAGTGTCTTTGTTTCGACGAGCTCTTTTTCAAGTGCTGCCATATCCAGGATGAGATCTCTTGCGTAAAGATTTCTATAAGTCCTGACTGTGCCGGCACTACATTTAACGCCTACTTTCTTATGCTCTACTTCAAAAACTCTCTCCATATCTGTCCTTTCTTGCCTCAGGCTGAAACGAGAGGCTGATATACGCTTGTATACCAAGTCGAGAATGCAGCTGCTGTCTTATCAGCTACACGAGCCTTGGTGATGTCCTTATCGAGTGCTGCGTTGTGGATTGTTGCAGCTGTAAGGTTGAGTGTGTCTGTCTTTACTTCGACAGTCTCGCCCTTTGTGTTGCCTGCGATTGAAGGACGTGAAGCGGTTACGTTGTAGAGAACGTGCTTGATCTCGTTCTCATCGCTCTGGAACTCAAACAGAAGAGCGAAGGCCTGTGATGAGCCTACGCCGGTCTCGATGTACACGCCATCCTGCTTGATCTCTCCCAGGCATTCCTCTCTGAAGGAGTCGGGAATCATTGCGATCTCAAGCGAACCTGTGTAGCCGTTTGCTCCGCCTACGCTAAAGTAGATGGAGTCGTCGGCGTAGAAGTTCGTCTTCTCACCGGCCGGATCCATTGTCAAAGCAACTGCTCCAGGGAGTCTCTTAGGAGCTCCGTAGGTAGCTGTTCCGTCGGCTGCGATTGTTGCCAATGCGTAGTAACAATTTTTCAAACCGTACTTAACTTTCATTGATGATTACCTCCGTAATGTATAATACTTCGTACATCTTTTCTTTCTCGATATACTGCTCTTCCTTGTCATACGGTATTTCATTCTCGTCAAGAAGATCCTCGATAAGCTTCTCCTTGTCGAAGTCCTTCTCTTTGGTGTAGAGCTCGATGTTCAGCTGAGGGATCCTCGCATAATTCTTATTGTCGGCCTGAAAGTCGTTTCTTCCAGGATAGTAGAAGAGGATATAAGGCAGCTCAGGAGCTTCACCTTCAGGATATTGGTAATAAGCATTCTCAAGGCCTGTGCTCTCGATCATGCTTGCGATTTCAGCGTATGTCATAATGCTTCAATAGCCTCCTTTAATTTCTTGACTGCCTCTTCCTGGGCCTTCTCATTGATTGGCGCAATGTGTTCAAAAGCTCTAGTGCGCCCGCCGTTCCTTGTGGCGTGTCCGTATTCGAGGAGATGGGTGAGTCTATAGTGCTTCTTGTTATAGACAACTGCGCTGTTGAACAGCCTCCTCTTTTCGGTTTCCGCAGTCCATCCGGCACGATACTTCGTACCCTGGAATGTGCCGGCGGAATGAAGCTCGCCTGCTGCCTCTTCAGCGACTTCGCTGATAACATCCGTGACAACCTTCGTGACTTCGTCCGTGTACTCCGTCAATATTCCTTTCATGGCCTGGGATAGATTAAAAGACATTATGCACCCTTCCTCTTTTCGCAATGAAGCTCGATTCTGTCTCCCTTGATGTAGGTCCTATAGACCGTGTACTTCACATCGTTGAAGATGACCGTCTCCTCATTGTTGTACTCAATCCGGTTGATAATAAAGGTGTACTCCGGATTCAGGCCGTTGCGCCCTCCTTCGAACCACTCATTAGCCCCGGCCGACTTGATCTCGGCCATTATGAACTCACTTATGGTCTCCGTCTCACGCAATACGCCGTTGGAGTCCTTACTATAAGCGGATGAGCATAGCTTAATAACATCGTTCTTCATGCCTGCTCCTTAGGGAATGATTTCCGCAAATTATCCATCTGATACTGAAAGGCGTTAAGGTATCTGTCATATTGGTCCTCATCATTCATGTGCATGAGCACATAATCGATGATGGCCTGCTGAACAAGTGAACCTTCATCTTCCACCTTTGCCTCAGATACGCCAGAGCGGATGAGCTCCGCCCTGGCTGCACTTATATTATTCTGAATTTCTTCAAGCAAAAGGGTTCCGGCACCTTCAGACAGTCTTAACGCTTTGACACATCTTTTCTCGAGATCGGTCATGTCATCCCTTCTTTCTTGTCGTGCGCTTTTTGGTCACAGGCTTCTTTTCCTTCTTGGACTCCTCGACAACTTCTTCCTTGAGCTCCGGTATCTTTGGAACAGGAGCCTCAGGCGCAGGCTCTTCAGGAACAGGAATCTTGTCGATTACGTTCTTGCGTCCAAGCTCAGCCATCCTTTCGGCGCTAACACTTAAAACTTCTCCAGGGAAGTGCTTCTCTCCTGTGTACTTGTCAATATACTGCTTGATAACTGTAACCTTCATCTTTTGCCCTCCTTAGACTCAGGCGGTTGTTGCAACCTGGATAGTCTTGAATGCCTCTGCAAGAGCTACCTTGCCATCAAACACAGCTGCTCCAAGATACTTGTAGCTGTTTGTGTCGATGTCGAACTGAGAAACAACGTTCTGAGGAGCTGCGAAGTTAGCGACATACTTTCTGAAGTCGCCGTAGATAACAGTGTCATCGCCTACAGAATCGGTGAACAGCACGTCTGCGCCGAGGATTCTGTACTCGCCTGTTGCCTCGCCGGTTGCGATCTTAACAACCTCGTTGTTGACTGTAAGCTCGAGAGAAAGGATCTTTGTGAAGAAAGTCTTTCTGCTAACAGCAATCTTGCCGTTTCTTGCATATCCGCTCTTGAGAGAGCCGATAAGGCCAAGAATGTTTGCAGCTGTGATTGTGGAGTAGTCAGGTGTGCTCTTAACTGTAAGAATACCCTGAGCCTCACCTGAAGCTGAACCGTTGAAGATAAGATTCTCAGCTTTCATAGCGATAGCCTCAGCGAGCTGAGCAACAAGCCAAGCCTCGAAAGCATCGATAGACATAGCCTTTACTGTTGCTGAAATCTGAATGAGCTTTGTAAGCTCGTAAGCTGAAAGAACAACTTCTACCATAGTGTCCTTTGCAGCTGTGATTGTAGCCAGCTCTGTGTGTACGCTTGCTGCGTTGTTGTCGCCCTCAACAGCAAACTTAACAGCGCCAGGAACATTGAGGAGCGTAACCTCGTTAAGGATAGGAGCGTACTCCTTAGCCTTTGTGATGATGTCTGCCTGGAGTTCTTCAGGAACGACTGCGCCGGCGTTTACAAGCACAGAATACTCAGAAGAAGATCTCTCCTCCTCTGTGAGTGTGCCCTGAAGGTTCTTGAGCCATAATGTTCTGTATTCTTTCTTTCCCATCTCTTTACCTCTCTTTTCGTTGCTGGTTTCGACTACTTTGTCAGGCTGCGCTGATCCGTTGGAAAGAGCCTCGGCGTCTGCCTTTCTCTTCTCGAGCTCTTCGAGCTCTGCTTTGCGCTCAAGGAGCGCTTTCTTCTCCTCGATGGCCTTGTTTACAAGTTCGATGTCCTGAGCATCTCTGACTTCCTCTTCGAGCTCAGCTAATCTCTTCGTAACGTCCTCGAGTGTCATCTCTTCTAACTTCATCTCGATACCTCCAAAAATTCAAATTTTTTCTTCTGAAGCTCAAGCAATCTCTGCTCTTCAAGTCTCTCCGCTTTCTCTGCTTCAATCACTCCGTTGAAGTAGTCACGAGCTGAAACTGCTGATATATCTGTCCCAGGATTAGCTGGGATTGATACCGCTGATACATCGTAGATCTTATCGAATTTCTTGATGGTCCTTGTGTGAGTATTCCTGTCATACTCATCTGTCCTTACTGTGAAAGCAAAGGACATCTGATCTACGAGCCCTGTCTTGATGGATTCGAACAGCTCTCTGCTCTGAGTTGTGCTGGATAAGTCAGCCTCAATGTAAAGACCGTGGTCATCCGGAGTCACCTTCAGAGTTCCGTTCTTAGTCCTTGCGTAAACCATTCCTTTGTGGTTATACAAGAAGATAACGTCTGACATGTCGGCGCCAGCAAAGGCCTCTCTGTCAATCTTCTCGCTGTACTTAATGCCTTCCCATTCGTAGAGGACGTAAGGCTCATAAGTTGAGGCGTAGCCTCTTACCTTGTAGTCCTCAAAGGTCTCTTGATCTCTGAACTCTATCTTGAAGGTCCTATACTCTCTCTCACTCCTTACCATCTTCATCTTCCTCCTTGTCTTCGTCTTCGTCCTCGTCTTTGGGTGCGTCTATCGGAGCTGCGTCCAATCTTCTGACAGGAACATCTCCGCCTTCGATGTGTGGCATATTGAACAATGCTCTCCACTCGTCTATAGTCATGCCTCCGTATAGAACCACGGTGCTGAAGAGCTGGATCTTCTTATCCAGGGAGACGAATGTGAACTGATCCACCTGATAGAGGATGTTGTGCTCATCATCGGCCCTTTTTCCGTAGACCTTACTTGTCAGCTCCCTTGATAGGGCTACAAGGAAGGGCTCGATCCTGATAGTGAAGAAGCCTTCCAGCTGCTCCTTTTTCTTGATGTTAGCCATTACGATGTCATCGTTCACTCCGAAGAAGCGGAAAATATCTTCTCTGACCTCCTTCATCTGTGCTGCGTTAGCTGTCGCAGGATTGATTGTGATAGGTGTAAACTCCTGAGTTGAATCAAGAGAGGCGATTCCGCTTCCATTCTCAAGATTCAGGTAGTCGTTCACAAAATCATCCTTCTGCTGCTTTATGGCCTCCGGTGCAAGCATCGCCTTTGTACTCTTCAAGATACCTCTGAGGTTAGCTGTTGACCGGATGCTGTTAGCGAGTCCCTGGCTGGCTGTGCTCATCAGCTCAAGAGTCTGAATGATGCATTGGTTATCATCCCCAGAGATGTCCGACTTCAGATAATCTTTGCGGACTGCTGCCAGGTCGGCCCATGGAAGGACGAGCGACTCAACATTCCCGGAGAAGTAGAATTTGATGAACAGGCCATTGTTATATTCAAGAGCCTCAAAGAAGGAATAGGGAACCGGATAGAACCCTAAAACCTTTCCTCTCGTGTCTCTCTCGATGTAAATGAAAGCCACATTAAGGATCTCGAGTCTGGTCCTTACCTTCTGCAAGAAGTCTTTTCCGTTCATGTAGATGTTCGGCCGGTTGTTGAGGATCCTCTGAAGCTCCGGATCACGGCACTTGGCCTCGGCCTTTGAGGAAAGCTCCGCAAGCGGTCTCACACAGGCTCTTACAAGGGATGAGTTATAGATATCTTCCCCGAAAACGGAAAAGGTTGCCTTGTAGGTCCCGAGCTCTTTCCATCTCTTGATGCTCGATTTCTTTAATGGTCTAAAAATGTCTAAAAAACTCATGCTATCACCTCAGATATGGGATATATTCTTCCTGATGCTTGCAATAACCAACGTAAGCATTCAGGAGCGACACCATTCCGTCAATTCTTCTAGCAGCCTGCACTTTGACCGGCTGAATTGTCTCAATTCCATCTGCATTCAGGCTCTTCTTGGCCGTGTTGCATAGACACCAACGGAGAATAGGATTGTTCTGATACACAATCTTGTGTTCCATCAGCATTGCTTCAAGGTTCTTCATGGGATAGGACCATGTGAAAGGTCCTTGTGCTATCTTCTCCATCTCGAAACCGGATTCAGTCATCTCTTCCTGCCAATATCCGGCCAGAGCTCGGTCATAACATATCCATAAGGGCCTGATGTCGTACTTGATTACCATTTCTGTGAACCATGCTGTCACCTGATGGTAGTCAACTGAAGCTCCTTCGCATATTGTCAGCCAATCATTTTGAGCCCATAGCTTATACGGAGCTTCCTGAGCGTTGGACTGCTCGACATAATCGGCCTTGGCTTCAGGGATAAAATACCTCTGAAGCACATAGATCTTCTCGTCTCCGGGCTTTCTGATGAGGAGAGTTGCGCATGTAAGGTCGAGTGTGCTCGATAAGTCGCAGCCTCCAATTGCATAGCTGTGGCTCAGATATTCCATATCAGCCACTTCCTCATTTATGATCGCCGTCATAGGGAGCCAGGACGTTACTTCGTTCTGCTTCATGTCAAAGTCTTTACATAGAAGCGTCGGAAGATAAGAGCTATCGCTCTTGGCTCTCTCAACATCATCAGCGAGCTGGATATAGCTCTTAATGGTACCGAGCCCAGGATTCGCCTTTATCCATTTTGTAGGATCCATCCACTCGTCCACTTCATCCAGCTTGTAGATGATGGGAAGGAGCCTGTCATCCTGAATAACTCCTCTTGCGACCATTGAAGCGTAGTCATGGAGGTTGTCATAAAGACCTTCTCTCCGGAATCCGGATGTTGTGATGCATCCAATGAGAGGCTGCTTCCTCGCCTTCATTCCTTGGCGAAGGACGTCGTACATATTTCTGTCTTTTTGCTCGTGGATCTCATCCAGCGCAGCAAAGTGTATGTTGAGACCATCGAGGGATTTGCTCTCGTTAGGGAGAGGCTTCATAATGGATCTTGTCATTTTAAAGGAAAGGCCTTCTCTTGTGCTCTTGATAAGAGCCCTCAGGTCCTCGTTTTGGTCAACAATATTCTTGGCCACGTTATAAATGATCTTGGCCTGGTCTAACTTAGTGGCAGCGGAATAGACTTCAGCTCCCTGCTCACCGTCTGCTGCCATCATATAAACCGCTATGCAACCGGAAAGAAAGCTCTTTCCGTGTTTTCTTGGCACTTCAAAGAAATATTCTCGAAACCGGCGCCTGTTTGTCTCCTTCTCTAGGAATCCGAAGAGAGCTTGTATGAATGCCTTCTGAAAGAGCTCGAGTCTGACATACTCTCCAGCGTGCTCTCCCTGGTAGTGTTTGCAGAAGCCTTCGATGAACCCAATGACATACTCTCCCTGCTCTTCTGAGAACCAAAAAGGAGACGAATCATCATCCATCTCCTTTACAAGCCTTTTATATACGCTTTTTATCTCTTCACAGGCTTCAATCTTCCCTGTTTGCAGTCTTTTGTTGTATTCTTTGACATAATTCATCGTACCTGAACCGGTTTTCCTCCAGCAACTAACCTCGCAAGGTTTTCTCCTGCTTTGGTGATTGCCGTCTCTTTGGTGTCAGGAAGAAGCAAAACAAGCTGATTGATAACGGTTTTATACTGTCCAATCATTGTGTTGTAGCTCTTCTGAGCCGGATGCTCCTGAATGACTTCGAACCCGTTACCATTTACGCAACTATAAACAGCTCCCTCCTTGTTGATGATGGCCTGAAGCTCCTTTAATGTGACCGACATGAAAGCTGCATTGTTTATCAGCTCGTCGCACAGCTTTCTCTTATTCTCGGGGATGGTCTCGAAGATCTCCTTGAGCTTCTTTTTCTCCTCGTAGATCTTCCTGGTCTTCGGATTTGTGACTTTCGGCTTCGCTTTAGTCGTTTTCGGGCTTTTCGCGCCCTTATTTTTATTATTATTACTTGTTTTTCCCATAAATACGCGACCCCCTTTCATACACACGACTTGGCCGGCTAGAAAAGGGACCCCCTCCCGGTCCCCAAAAAGGCGGTTGAAATTTTCAAGAACGGGGGCGGTTTCGCGTCAAATTGTGCATTTGAAATCAAAAATATAATTTAATCATCAAGCTTTTGCTATTGGCATTGGATAACCTGATGCATCGAACGAAATTGCTTCAAGAATGTTTCCTGATCTTTCATTCGCTTTCATCGCTTTTGTAATTCGATCATGACAATCATGACACAACGATCTTAGGTTAGACTCTGCGAGTGCAATCGATGGATCCTTAATGTTCTCAGGTGTAAGCTCAACGATGTGATGAACTTCTGTCGCAGGGTTAAAGCATCCCTCCTCGGTGCATATGTATCCGTCACGCTTGAGGATGTATGCTCTTTGTCTTTTCCATTGTTTTGATTTATAAAAGGCCTTGGCGAAATCCTGTGCCATGTGTTATCCCAATTCCTTGCTGCTGCTTGTTTCACTCCAAACTTTTAAATCAGCTAAAGCTTTGACATCTTCGAACTGCAATGCTTTTGCTGGTTTTGTTCTCTGCTTATTGACAAGCGATCCTGAGATGTACTCATCCACATGCTCGACAATGTTCGGAAAGAAATTATAAATCGCAATCTCTTTCTCATTGTCACCAATGTAAAGCTTGAAGAAGTAATCAATATATTTTCCTGATGGCAGCTTCTCCAGGATGTTGACGTCTGTCTTACTTGCGTCCTTGTACCACTCAAGGAAGTCCTTGCATACTGCGTTAGGAATACGCAAGCATGGGAATGAATAGAACATATCCTCGCTATTATGCGCATGTCCGAACCGGTTCATGTTGTAGAACTCCCTATTTCCGAATCCGCATATTATTCCAGGATATTCAGCCCATTCGCTCGTAGCCCATTCGTAGAAGCGATGGTCTGGAAGAACATCGTCCTGAAGGTGCCAAGTGTGACCCGTATCGGATAGCGTGCTCCATGACTCTATATAGGATTCTCTGCATCCTATCCCTTTAGCGTCATTCCATATTGTTATCTTTTGGAATCCCTGATCTCTCAACCTTGGCTCAAGGAACTCTGACACATAATGCATCCTGCTTGGTGCAGTATGTATCATGATAGATGGCTGCTCTCTCATTCATACTCCCACAACAAAAGCCACCGACTTCTAGTCGATGGCTCCTGCCTTTTCATTCTACGAGGTTACGTCTGTATGGCTTTGTATCTTCACATGCTTTGCTCAATATCATAGTATCATGAACTCAAGTGACATTTAGTGACAACTTTTTAAGATTGAGTTGAGAGCATTGCCATGCATTCTTAGAATGTGTCTCTTCTCGTAGCCCATGTGATAAGCTACATCGTCCCATCTGTAGAGAAATCCATTGTTTGTCTCCATGTAGTAGATCCTGAGGATTGTTCTTTCATCCGGATTGTCTAACCTCGAGAGAAGCTTCTCGGCCTTCTTCTTTCTGTCGATAAGCTTTGAGAGAGTCTTATTAAGTTCCTTGCTGTAGCCTGCTGCCTTGGCAGCTACCTCTGACATATTGTCCCTGGGTGATGACTGCACTCTGTCTCTATCATAAGCTATTCCTTTCGGGAGTAGTGACAGCTCCAGCTCGTGAATCATCTTCTCAAGGTGATATATTTCTGACTGTTCCTTGCGGATCTCCCTGAAGAAGTCCTTAACATCTGAGACAGTTTTAAAGCTCCCCATCTTCCCCTCCTTTGTTCATGCTCTTGATAATATCCTTTTGGCTTCTTCTTTTATTCTCTCACTTCCATCTTGGAATCCCTTTTTATACCACTTGAGAGCTTCTTCTCCATCAGATTGTTTTATTTCTTTTTCGGTTCTCCAGGGAAGCTCAGTCTCAATGTCGTGGATCTTCACTCTTACAACTTCATTGCTCATCGCTTTATCAGCGACCTGCCTATTGCTTTCTATTTCTTCCCTCTTGATTTCGCCAATGCAATGTGTAATCTCTTTAGTGATTACGACTGTGATAATGGTTGCTCCGACGATAGCAAAGCATGTGATGATAATTGTTCCCACTGATATCTCCTCCTTAATGTTCTCTGAGTATTATTCCTATCGCAAAGTTGAAGTTCGCAATCATGATGGCTATTGTGAATGTGTCTGCTGATCCTCCGTTTAGATTCTCTATGTTCATGAATCCGATCTCGAATCCCAGGATTGAGTCTCCTGAGGTTGAATATGAGCCGTATATGCAGCCCCATCTAAATCCGTTGCTCATGACCGTCTCCCATCTCTTTTGGCGTTGGCCACCATCAAGGCAGCCAGCACATATCCTATTGTTCCTCCTACAATGAAACCGCTAACTAAACCAATCCAAAACATTTCTCATTCTCCTAACTTCCCGAGATACAAAGTGAACTCAAAGACAATCACGTCGAGATGCAATGTCTTATACTCCGGGACATAATGCAGTCCTACTCCGATCTGAAGCGTGCTCAGATATATCTCGAACCTTTTACTGCTGAATAATGTTATATCCATGTCTCCTCCTTTGCTCCTCAGATTTGAGGAGCAGCCTTTACACTCGAACTTCGAACTCATTTTTTAATCCGCTTCTCCTTAAATATTCTTCCTGGCAGAAGTTTGGCGGAGTGCGCCACCAACATAAATCACACGCTCCTGAGTCGCCCACATGCACTCCGTTTGGACCGCCTTTGAGAGTGTAGGTCTTATTTTCATCTTTGTGAGCATTTATCCATTCATAAATCCCTTCTGTTTGCGGATATCCTTCTGCGTAAATATTCTTGAAGCCTTGTGCTCTTAGCTTCTCGCCTAGTGTCTCGCTCATATTTTCTCCTTCTGACTGCTCAAGTATGAGCAGTCGATTATGCTGATTGCTCGGCTATCGCCTTGCGATTGACCTTGAAGCAGGGGAGCACGCCATAAGAGTTGCTGGCGTAGCTGCCGCCCGGAGCGCCGGATGTGCCGACAATGCAGAAATAGGTGCTGTTGCTGACATACGGAGAAGCCAACCAAACAAACCTTGAACATCCTCTCTTGCTCGCATTAAGCCTTATTCTTCCGTAACCCTTCTTGAATAGCTTCCATTGCTTTCCTTTGCTCTGATCGGCCCATCCGCAGTCCTCACGCTCGCCAAAGACTTCTTTAAACCACGGAACAAATATCCTGCTGCCTTCTCGCTTCCCCATAATGTTCTTAAGGTCCTGAGGAAGTGTGTCGAGATATTCATTGTTGAGGAAGTCCATGAGGTCATCATGTGTCTGATCGTAGTCATCAGGAAGACAGTATCTTCTGACCATGTAGATATATTTCTTTCTGATCTCCGCTACCTCAAAGACTGCCTTCCCGGCAATGTCTTCTGTGATGAGTCTGTCGCCCACTTTTAATGTGCTGGCCTTTGCCTGGACCTTGAACTCTTCAATTGTGTATTTCATTTTTCCGTTAAGCTGCATCTTGTGCCTCCTTTAGATATTTTTGAATATAGGACAATGTAAACAATAGGTATCTCTGAGCCATTCCATCGCTTTATCGGGATCCTTGAATTTCATATAGGCTTCATCGTGATATTTGCAATAGTCCTCGCACACTTCATCTGCGATTTTGTTCAGCTGCTCGGTAATGGTCATCGCTCTTTATTCTTCCGTCTCCTGTTCTGTTTCATCCCTCATCTCCTCCAGCTCGTCTCTGAATTGAATCCAATCAATAGCCATCTTCAGAACGAACAGAAATCCCAACAATATAAAAAGTCCTTCTTTCATCTCGTCTCCCTCTGCTTTACAATTAGTCTTTCGGGAGTAGCTGGCTCCCTCCAATGTGGATCCGGGCATATGGAAGTATATGCGTATGGAGGCCTAACAGCTGCGAAGCTGATGTGAGAATCAAGATGTCCGTAATGATGGTCATTCAGGAGATTGTCAAATTCATTATTTATCTCATGCTTTATATCCTTGAACTTCCTCCCCAACTTATCTCCTCCTTCCTGCCCCGGAGGCCCGGGGCTGAGTCTATGACAATGGCTTTCATTCTGTGATAAATTCCTGCCAAAAGGTCTTAATTCCCTATGTATGACGCAATAGTCCGGTATTTATTCTCAAGCTGTGTGATTGCCTTCTGATGCCCCTGAATCTCGGCGTCTATCCTATCAAGTCCTTCCATAAGACATTCTCTGACAGCATCAGGAACAGGAAGCTGTCTTTCTTCGGCTGCTTTGTTCTCGCTTTCACTTTTTGCGATCATGTCCTGAACCGCCTCTTCAAAGTCTTCATTGATGACTGCTGCCTTGCGCTCCTTGTAACCAATTTCCCCGGGAACAGGATCTGCTGCTTCTATTTCACAAGCATCTTTCTTCATGGGACCTGTTGGGATATGATCTGGCACTTCAAGTCCTGCATCCGATAATATTTTCTTGATGAAGGTTGCTTTTACGTTGTTCGCTTTGGCCAGGCTCTTGATCTGCTTGACAGGATCTCCCTTTTCAATAGACTCTTTGTACAGATTTATGATCGTCTCTTTATCCATTAACATTCTCGTCCCTCCCACACTTCGCATATCTGCCGGACTCTGATAATTGATATCTTAAAGTGCTCTGCGATGAGCCTATATGGAATCCCGGCTTTGCGATATGCGACTATCTCCTTGTTCCTTTCGGTTTTTCTGTTGCGCTTTACCATTTGCTATACCTCAACTTGTTCTTGTCCCATCCTTCATGCCTGGCTCTCAAGTAAGCCTCGAATATGGTCATCATGTCATCGTGAAGTCCAAGATTTCCATTGTCGAGCATGTTGTGATGCCATATACAGCCAAGAGCTAAGTTCTCCGGGATGCCAAGGCCACCTTGAGAGCGTGGGATAAAGTGCATGATCTGAAGCGTATTCCTTGTAGTTGTGAACTCATCCTCAGGTGGCAGCATATAGCCAAGCCTGCAAAAGATGCAGCCTCCGTCCCTTGCATGAACCTCTTTTCTCACTTTGTCCGATATATCACACGCTCTCGACCTTTTGCTCATGCGAAATCAACCTCTTCGTCTACCTTCTTCCCGGATTTGACTGTCAAATAACCGTCACTGTTCAGGAATACCTTATGAGTCCAATCGCCCTCCTTGATGGTCACTGACTCGACGTCATGATTTGTGACATCCCTAAAGGCTATTGAGAAGATCTGAAGGACATTCGGAGTGTTCTCGAAGCGAAGCTTTGCCCACTCATTCGCCTTCTTGATCTTGCACTCTCTGTTATGGTGCTTCTTGGCCTCTTCGCAATCGCATTCGTCTGTAGCGATCTCGTCGGCCTCCTGCTGGGTGACTTCCCCAACGGTCTTGATTGTTCTTGACTGTCCGCAAAATTTGCATGTCCCTGTGGTTGTTGGTGTCTCGTTCGTGTTTTCTTCTCTCTTCATACTGTCCTCCTTAGTGCTATATCGAGATGCATACTAAAAGCATCTGCCATGTCCATTGCTCTATGATATTGGCCCTCTTCAAAAGCCTGATTGATTCTTACAAGGGCATCCTTTGCGCTTCTGAAAGCTGCCTGATTATGAATGGTGTCTTTATCGTCCTTCTCCGGTTCTTCATCTTCCTGGGCGTCATCAGCTTTAGGCTCTTCGGGCTTTTCGGGTTTTCCCTCTTCTTCATCCTCAGGAAGCTCGGTGCTTTCAGGACTTTCTTCTTTTTCAGATTCCTCTTCAGCTTTGGGAATAATCGGCTCTTCAGGTTTATCTTCTTCCTTAACGCCTGCTGCCTTCTCGCTTTCTTCGGGTTTATTCATCGGAATGTCCGGTGTTTCCTGTTGCGACGTCGCAACAGCTTTATAATATTCTGACCAAACATCATCCTGTCCTGCCTCATAGATCTTGCTGTATATCCAATATGTCGTCTCAAGGAACTTATCCCAGGTCATTGTCAAAGGCTGGGGTTCTGTAAGGAGTCTGTACTTAATGCCTGTGTTGTAGTCATACATGAACATGAAACAGATTCCTTTGCTGTGGCTTGCGCTTCCTGAAGGGTTCATAACCTCTGCAGCTTCCTTGTGCTGTTGCACATATTCAAGATCAATGACTTTGTTGAGCATGTCCTTTTTATCCTTGAAGTAGTCGATAATGCACAGTTCCAATGGAGAAGGCTTGTTCTCGTCTTCTTCGTCTCCGTACATGCTCACGACGTTGTCCGGCTGCTGCCTGTCAAAGCTCTTAAGCTCCCTGATCTGCTTAACCGTCGTCTCCTCTGTGATGAGCTCGCACTCAGAGTCCGGGAGCGATAGCATCTCAGACAGCTTTGAGCTTGAAAATCCTTTATACTGTTCCTTGAGCTCTAATGAGTTTCCACCCTCTGAATACTTCTCATTGATTGCGATGAATCTTGAGACTGCGCTCTTTGAAATTCCATACTCTTTCTGAGCAAACTCAAAGACGTCTGAAGCTCCTCCGAAGTTGCCGGAGTCTCGGATCTGCTTTAAGCGATATCCGATGTAGACGAAATTCTGAGCTGTCTCGGAGAGCTTCTTCCTGATGTCTTCTACCCAGGAGCTCCACTCGTCCAATGTGATCTGATGATATTCTTCCATACGGCCCTCCTTATCTGACCATGCCTATCTTGTAGGCGACATATGCTATCCATAACATGAATCCTGCTGCCAGGATCCCGAACACCCATTCCAATACTTTTTTCATACATTACCCCACTGCTTTACTTAGTTCCTTAACGTTCTTCTTTACCTGCTTCATCCACTTATTCAAGACCTTCTGCACCTTCTCTTTATCCGGCTGACGGTCATATGCTGCATAGAACTGAATCACCTTTGAGAGGTCACATTCTATCGTGTAATATGGCTCTTTTGGATTCTCCTTCTTTCGCAGGAATACAATGAATGTGCTCCTTGCGCACATCTTCTCCTTGTACCGAGGCTGAGCGCCTACGCAATGATGCTGGAGCCGGCCTTCTGTGTTGATGTCTGATGCATTCTTCGGGACGATGATCTGATAGCTGTCATCCTCCCAGGCGAAGATAGCCGTGTTGAGTTTGTAGTCCTTGCTGATGCCCTTATACTTGATGTTGTCTGATTTGTTTTGGCTCTTCTGCTCTGCCTTGTGAATCTCCTCAACATAGCGATTGTGATATTCCTTCCAGCGCTTGTTACGATAGACAATCTCATCATGAGGATTCATGCCAAGCCTTACGGCCATCTTCAAATAGTCCTGATATAGGCCAATGTTCGGAAGTGTCATTCCTCCGCTCTTCTCCATGAGCGTGTATATGTGATTGATGTTGTACTCTTTAGCAAGGCCTATGATGGTCGATGCCTTAGCAAGGTTCTTGATCTTGCAGAAGTCCTTAAGGTTTTTGTCTGATATCTTGGGAGCTACTTCTAAGAGCTCTCTTGCCTCCATGCCTCCGTTGAACTTTTTAAGCCTTTCATAGGTCGCATTAGAGACTTTGATAGGCGCTATACTATAACGGCCTACGAGATCTGCTGCCATACGAAGGCATCCCTTTTTAGCAATATACTCAATCTGAGGATTCTTCCTGAGCTTGTAGAGAACGAATGAGGGATCGCACCTTCCATCCAGGAGCCTTAATGTGTCCTTCTCGCCTTCGGGGAGTCCTAGTGAATCCAGGTTGTCATACACATAATGCCTTGTAGGAAGGTTATTCACGCAGGAATCTCTCTTTTTGTCCCAAAAGTGCTGGGCTCTTCCATGCCTTCCGAAAATCTCGCCGTAGTACCATCTGAGCCACGTTCCGCCGGGCTTCTTTATGTAGGCCCTACACAGTTCTGTGATGCGTGTTATACTTCCGTTGAAGTTCGTCACAGAGAAAATCCTCTCAATGTACCGCTCCTCATTGAACAATATTCCCTTAACCTTATGAGTGTAGGTGTAGGACTGCCATAATTTGATGTTGGCCTTCTTTTCATCGGATTCTTCGAGCTTTCTGATGCAAAATCTCTTAAAATCCTTTGGGAGAGCCGGGACATTCTTCATGAAGTCGTCTATGCGCTTCTGCTTATTGTTCTCGGCTCTTATGTTCTTTCTGAACTTGACCTCTGATTCATACATCTCTATCGTGTCAAAATTGCGGTATGACCTATTGCAGAAGCTTCCGATAGCTTCAAGGCTCTCCTCATCAAGGCCTGTCTTTGAGACGTATGAATTGAAATATATCGTTGAGAGCATGTCCCTGGTCCAATAGTCGCCCTTTGGATAATATGTGAGCCATCCTTCGTCCCAAGTGAAGTGAATGACTCCATTCTCCATTCTTCCTGTGACCTGCCAATCAGGGAGGATGAGCATTAAGACCTTCTTTCCACTCGCTTTGATGATCCGGGCCGTATTATCTTCAGGGAACTTGTCAGGGATGGCTTTGATAAGTCCTAGCTTTCTCATATCAGCCTCCCATGTAATACTCAGTGATGAGCTTCTTGACTGTTGCCATACCCGGAATACCAAATGTAACCTTGCCGGCGCTGACGCCTGCTGCCTTCAGGATTTCCTTGTCGATAGGCCTCTGATGGTCAAAGGACCACTTAAGGATATGAGCAATGCATCCGTTGAAAGTCTTTCCTTTGGCCCTAACCGCCTTTGACATAGAGTCATCTTCCATGCATCTTTGCTTTATGTATTCACACCAATCGCTTATAAGCTCCTCTGCCTTGACTTCCTTCGACTCAACATCCAGCTTGCCGATGGCTGCCGACATATCGTCGCAGAGGAAAGGGATGATCCCATCAATAAAAGCATTGGCCACTTCTTCGTCAATTCCATTCTCTTCTGCGAGGACCTTTATTGAATCCCTGTCGCCCTCGTTCTTTAGATTGTTCGCAAGCTCATTGATCTGGGCTGCGCTTTCCATTTCTCCGAATTTGTCAAACATGTTATCTCTCCTTTCATGCTCCGCACTCGTTCTCCATCCAGGATGAGTATGAGTGCCTGTCACATACTACTGTCTTAATGGTGTTGTCCTTCAAAAGCTCGTTAAAGGTCTCCCATTCTTCTTTGTGGGCGACATCCTCGCCCTTGCTGTTCTTATAGCCTGACGATTTCCACGCAGCAAACCACTTGTTTTGCAGGGCCGATGCAAGGATCCTGTTCTGAATGTGAATGTTAATGCTGCATGTCTTCTTAAGTCTCCCCAGCGCCTCATTGATCGCTCTGAGCTCTGCAAGGTAGCTCGTGGCCTCTTCAATGTCCTTTGGCCCTCCTGTGAGTGTGACCGGGCCTTTGTCTGATTTGAACTCAAGGACGTATATGTGCTTTCCTGTCGTAGGATTGACGCCCTTGATGCTCGTGTGAATGTAAAGGTCAATATTATCCATCTCTGCTCCTTTGCTTTATCCGAACCTCTGTGTAGTAGAGATATGATAAGCCTGTGAATCTGTTGACTCCCTTTCTGATGGAGTCCTGATCGATATAGAATCCTTCTGTCGGCTTTATGTCAGACTCTCCTGTGAGGATCCTCCGCAGAGTCCAATGGTTATACTTCTTTCTGATCGGTTCCGGTCTCTTTAAGTTCCTGCTGGTTGATATTGCAAGGATCTTCTTCCGGTCCTCTTCTCTGAAGGTGAACTCGATTTGTCCCAGGTGCTCCACGTCCGGCTTCTTGCATATATACTCTGCAAGCCCGTTGAATCCTCCGCTGTCATCTATGGTCTGATAATCAATTGCTCCTGCGTCATTCGTGGCAACTTTCCATGAATCCCTGATGAGAAGATCTCCGTCCGGAATCCTGTTGATGACCATGTGACAATGTAGGCCTCCTCTTTTGCCGATCTCGATTCTATAGACGAACATGAGAGGCTGTCCTCTTGCCTTATATTTTTTTCTCAGTCCATCCAGGAACTTTTTGACGTCTGTCTTGACTGCCTGGATCTCTTTTCGGGTCCCGGCCTTATACTTGACTGTTATCCAATAGTCACCCGGATAAAAGTTGAGCTGTAATGTCCGTCTTAACCTCTTTATCCTGTTCCATTGGTTTTGCTTCTCGATCTGAAGGGGAGTCGGCTTCTCTCTCTTCTCTCTCTTCTCCCCTTTTGCTCCATAGTTTCCCTTGAAATTAATCTCATGCTCAATGTAATTGGATGAGATGAATAAGTCCTCTTTGTATGCCATTGATCCCCAGCTTCTCCCCTAACTTTAATATGTTGATAAAGCTATAAAAACTAGATAAAACCTAGCTTTTTCTTGATTTTATGGGTTCAATGTAGTACAATAATTTGTGTCAAATATGTTATGTACTACAAGAACTTGAGAGCTTCCCTGGCTCTCTTTTCTTTTGCTCATTTCTAAAAGTCGTCAGGTTTAAAACCATCTGCTTGTAACAATCTTCAATTTCTCCCTTAGCTCTATAGAGCAGCTTCCTTTCATTGCCGAAGCCTTTATATATCTCTATGAAATCTTCGTCCGGTTTAAGGGACGTTGCTTTAATATGAGAGAATAGCTGATGCTTCTTGCGGAGTGGTTCATAGACTTCATAGAATTGCTCTTGTGGTGTCTTTTCCATCCCCTTTTCCGTCACCTTTCATCCCTTTTAAATCACTTTTGTGTGTAGAATCGATGATCTCTGAACTCAAAAGCTGCCATGAAATACTTGTCGAGCTCCTGAGAGCTTTTGACCTCGAATCCGATTATCGACGGAGCTATGTCTCCGCTTTCTATCCTGTTGAAAGCCTCTTGGGCTTCCGCTGATATAATCACTGCATTATCGAAATTGCCATCAGAGACCGATGAAAATTGACTCTCTTGGAATATCACTTCCTCGATAGTGTCCGGAAAGTCCCTCGACTCTACCCGATTCATGACAACACTCATGACGAGCCGCATTCCATCTTCGCCTTGGTTTCCAGCTTCGGCCTGCGCGATCTGCATGAGGAGCTTCTGCTCTTTCTGCGTGAATCTGCTCACCGGCCCTGCTGCCTCCTCAGGTTCTTTTGCAACTGTGCCTTGTTCGATTGTCGCGATAGGTTCAAAGATTGAAAGATCCTGTTCCTCTCGCTCTTCTTTGATATAGGTGTTTTCTTCTTCATAATTCTCTGCCCCCCTGTATAGCCCTGCTGCCAATAAGCACAAAATACCTGCTAAATATAAAGCTCCTTTCAATCCCCTCATTGCTATCTCCTCCTTTGCAGGAGCTTCAGCCGATCATCATAAGGAACATTAAGGGCGTCCAGCATCGATATGATCTGCCCCCATGGGAATAATTCAGGATTATTCCAATACTTTGAAAACGTGGCGACCGAGATTGTTGTGTGTTGCCTCAGGTCCTCTAATGTCCTTATGTGACGAAGCTCCATGTATTTACGAATCAATGCTCTGAAGTCGTCTCCATTCATAAGCAGTCTCCTTCCTATTGCGACGTCGCAACGGCTCACTGCTTATCGCTAAGTGAGAACAGGTAGTCGATTGTCATGGACGGGAATATGCCATTACGGATTTTTATAGCTTCATCAACTGTGAATGCTCCTTTTCCGTTCAGGTTGTTTGATACTCCTGACCTTGATTTGCCTGTCACTTCCATAAGCTTCTCAATCAAGATGTTGTTTCTTGCCATCTCTGCTTTTAAGTTCGGGTACATGATATTCCTCCTTCCTCTACGCAACTGCGTAACTGATATTCATAAATATATACTCGTATGCGTATATTGTCAATTACTTTTTAATGCACTTGCGTATATTTTTATTTACTTATTTACGCAAGTGTGCTAAATTCCTTATTAGGAGGGACTTTTAATGGGAATAAAAAATAGACTTACATCATTACTCAAGGAAAAAGGAATGAATATTAACGAGCTGGCATCCAAGATCGATGTCACACCATCAACTCTCTATTCAATCGTTCAGAGGGATAGCACGAGGATTGACATTGATTTGATTCTAAAAATAGCTCATGCCTTAGGTGTCACAGCCGACGAGCTTCTTTCAGAAGAAATTAGTCAGGCTGAGTCAGTCGATGTTAATGAGACCAGGTTGTTGATGTGCTATGAAAGACTAAACCAAGAAGGCAGGGACCGCTTACTAGAGCAGGCAGAATTTTTCGCTTCTCAAGAAAGGTATCAACAGAATAAAGATACTGAGGAACTTGGATAACATTATTGTATTTAAAAGGAGGTAACTTATGGCAGGAGTAATTATTTTAATCATTATCATTTTAATTATTGGAATTATTGCGAAAGCTTTACCTTTCGCCCTGGCTGCTCTTGTGATCGGAGTTGTTGCAGGCCTTATTGTCAGGAAAAAGAAAGCTGATGAGAAAGCAAGGCAGGAATGGGAGCGAAAGAAGGAAGAGGATGAGAGAGAATTGGAGCGCCGGAAGGCAAAGGAAGAGGCTGACAAGAGGCGCAAAGAGCAGGAGGAAGCTGCTGCCAGGAAGATAAAAGAAGCCGGCGAGAAGTTTGATGCTCTCCTGTCTTCCATTCCGGCTCATGAGGTTGTCGTGGATCCGGAGGCCAAGAGGAAGCCTTTGAAAGATTGTAAGAAGTTTGGCCCTGACATGAGCAATGTCACAAGATCCTCTAACCTTAGTAAGCTCTCCGACTTCGTGGCCATCGATACAGAAACAACAGGCCTTCATTGTTCTAATAATCAGATTGTAGAGCTGACTGCTATCCGCTTCAGAGAATGGGAGCCTGTGGAGATATTTACTACTCTTATCAATCCCGGTCATCCAATCCCGGATGAAGCTTATAAGATTCATGGAATAGCTGACGAGATGGTTGAAGAAGCTCCGAGCATTGCTTCAGTAATCAGGGGCTTCGATTCATTCATTGGAAGCGATAATCTCGTAGGCCATAACCTTCCTTTTGATCTTGGATTCCTTGACTATGCAGGAAGCGATTATTTTAGCGTTAAAAGAAAATACTATGATACTTTGAATCTGGCCAAGCTTCTTGATCTGTCCGTCCGTGATAATAAGCTCACTACATTGTGCGAACATTTTTATATAAGGGATAATTCCTCGGCTCATAGATCCGCCTCGGATGCTCTTGCTGCAGGATTATTGTTCAAGAAGCTTGTAGACCTGAAGACGGTCTGAAAAAACATGGCAATTTTGTGTCAATTTCATGGCATGTACAGAAAGGAGGTTTTGTGCTATGGCTAATGCGATCAAACAGAAATCCGGCGCCTATAGAGTGCAGGCCAAGAAAGTTGTTGATGGCCAAATTATAAGAAAGTCTTTCACCGTCCATCCTAAGGAATGCGGAGACGACTCCAGGATGGCTAAGAAGAAGTGCGAAGCGCTGGCTAAAGAATGGCAGCTCTCGAGAGAAGATGATCTGACAACGATCACTGTCGGAAAGGCCATTGATAAATATATTGATGACCGCTCAAAGGTCCTGTCTCCTTCCACGCTTCGCTCATATAGAAATTATAAAAAAGATTTTTCATCCATCTTAGGGATAGATGCTATAGATATCAATACAACTCATGTCCAGCGCCTTATCAATGACATGGCCATGGATCTTGATGCAAAGACCATTAAGAACAAGGTAAGCTTTCTTTTATCCGTTCTTGATTATTGTGGGAATGATAGAAGATTTAAAATAAGATATCCTCAGAAGGCTAAGCGAGAGCTTCGCACTCCTGACACAGACGATGTGAAGAGGCTTCTTGATAATGCCAACGACACAATGAAGGCTATTATCTGCCTGGCTGCTTTTGGTACCCTGCGCCGGGGAGAAATTGCAGGCCTGAAATATAAAGATATCTCCTTTGATATGAAGAAGATCTATGTTCATGCTGACATGGTCATAAGCCCTTCCGGGAAGTGGGTATATAAGGAGATGCCAAAAACCTCCGGCTCCGTTCGTAGCGTGCAGCTTCCTTCTTTTGTCTTTGACGTTCTCCCGAAAGCTTCGAGCGAGGATCCTGAAGAATTTGTCTTTAAACTTGTGCCCTTTACCATTTCAAAGCATTTCGGAGCTCTTAGGGATAAATGCGCAGTCGATTGTTCGCTCCATGATCTGAGGCATTATGCAGCATCATTCAGAAGTGACCTCAATATTCCTTCGAAATATATTGAGGAAGTCGGAGGATGGACTTCAGATTCACATGTCCTGACCTCGGTTTATGACAATGCTCTTTCTTCCTCCAGGAAGAAGTATATTCAGATAGCCAATGCTTTCGTTGAGGAGAATTACCAGGACATTGTTTTGAAAAAAGTGCCCTAAAAAGTGCCCTAACAGTTTTATTTTTTATAATTTTCTTTTATTTTTTAAAAATCATTTATAATATTTAAAATTAAAAAATCCAGCACTGATGCGATTTTGAATCTCTTTTCGCATAGTTGCTGGATTTTCTAAATAACGGAGAAAGCGGGATTTGAACCCGCGCACCGCGCGAACGGTCTACACCCTTAGCAGGGGCGCCTCTTCAGCCACTTGAGTATTTCTCCATGCCTTAATCCCTCTACCAATATGTGGTTGTGAATTCCTGTGTCTCAGCCATTAGCTAAGACGCAAATGTAATTATACAAAGACCTAAGTGCTTTGTCAAATCTTTTTATTTCTTTTCTCTATTAGGTAATTTTTCAAGCTTAATGCAACATAGTGTTCTATTTACTCTGACTGTAGTGCTGTGTTGCATTTATTCTGGAGAATAAATTCTTTTAAAAAGTGGATACGAAAAGAATGTCGTATCATATGGATGATGTTTTTTGCTTATGACACGCATCAAAAAAGCGCTCACATTTTTAATGTGAACGCTTTCGTTTAGGATAATTGGTTTAGAGGGTCTGATACATGAAGATGCATCCTCTATCATAGCGTGGGCGAATCAGTTTATGCGTACTTTTCTCCTGTAAACGATTCAGTCTGGTGAAACCATAATTCTGATACCGTTTAATCAAACCTTCATCAGGTAGTGCAAAAATATAGATAAACCTGATTCCGACATAATCCTGCGCGTCTCGGGCAATAGGAAGTACACAATACTTAAAGATTGAGGCTCCCAGACCTTTCTGTTCGCCATGAGCTTGAATGTAGCTGTCATTTACAGCAAAGTTAGCCAACTCCACTCCGGGCACTGTATCAAACTCCTTGGTGAACAGCCTGCGTGACGGATGTACAGCAATATATCCTGCCTTCAAAGCAAAATAGCCTGCAAGCTCATCTGTCTCTTTGTCAATTACCAAGTAGACTCTTGCATTATGCATCTCTTCGTCATACAACGCGGGAGACACAACTTTCCCATCTGCTGTATCGTGGCTCAGATAATCAGCTAAAAATCCGCCACCTTTTCTTACTGTAAATAATCTCAGTTTTTCTATGTCGTCACCAGAAATATGCCGACAGTCAAACACTTTAAAGAAATCTAGGCTCATTTTGTCTTACCAGCCAAACGTATTCTGAGATATTCGTCAGCCTCACGGTCCAGTTCTTTGTGATCTGGGCGCGGCGTATTCAGAATAGTTTCGATAATGCTTTCGCCTATCCTGCCTCGTAAAGCACCCATGTTAGGTTTGTAGTACCTTACTTCCTTTGATTTTGCCATCTGTATCACCTCACTCATCTGGCTTTTCCTCCCTTCCTAAAAGATTTTATATCAAATAGGGGAGTCCAAGCCTCGCCCTACTGATAACTGATTAGTTACTTTCAGGCGATTAACCTGTATCCATTTGTTTCTCCGTTACTATCTTACATAAAAAGTATACATTATAAGTATGACTAAAACGTACCAAGATAAAAACGGAACGGTTCTTTTCTTTTAAACCTGCCAATCTGACACCTAAAAGATGAAACCCGTATTCTTCGCCCAGTCTAGCATCGCCACTTGGCTATCTACTGTCGCTGCACGCATAAACGAAGTTGCTTACGGTAATCCCGTATAGCTATAACACAAAATAAGAAAATATATGTGTATTATAGCAGATCAAGCAGACTTGGCAAATTTGCTCTTCTTTGAAAATAATGTTACGAAAAGCCATAGTCAGATACACTGTTGTCTATCTTACTACGGCTTGTTTTTACGAGTTTTACTATTACTTTATACAATTATAGAGTAGCACAAATCAGCCTTGTTTTCAATGGGGTTGCAGAATATCGCCAACTGCTCATTTCGAGAGTATGGTTTTTGATATGAATTACTTCTTATATCTTTTATCGTTCTGAATAATACACTGATAGTAAATATCAACCGCAAAGCTAAATCTGCCCCCTGTTCAGCGAGAGCTTTAAGCACCTCGCTGATAAGCAGGTCATCTTTAAAGAGGTACGAATCCATCTCCAAAACATTACTTATCACAGCCAGTCGGGATAATGGCATGTCCTCTTTTCCGTTTTCAATATCAGATATAACACTTATACTTACACCTATTTCAGATGCAAGGTTTTCCTGCGACCACCCTTTCTTCTTTCTAGCTTGCCTGATCAAAAGGCCCACGTTTTTCTTAAATTTTACTTCTATAAGAGTTTTTCTATTCTTATTCACAAATGCGATCCTCCGTCAATCATCGTTTTGCACTACAAACTTCGGGCATACCGAAAACTATTGTGCTGAGTGATTAATCGCATACAAAACATTCTGTTGTATCATTACTTTGTATAACCACATAAAAAGACACCAACTCCAATAGATTTCGCCCTCTGTTTGAGTTGATGTCCTGCACTTGGTGATAACCACCATGTTT
This sequence comes from Butyrivibrio sp. INlla18, assembly GCF_900103635.1. GTDB lineage: Bacteria > Bacillota > Clostridia > Lachnospirales > Lachnospiraceae > Butyrivibrio. The sequence continues at coordinate 60,513 of NZ_FMXK01000015.1, read as the reverse complement.
TTCATTTGATTGTAGGTATACAGTACCACTTTTATATCCGAAAATCAAGGAAAATCTGATGGTCTTGTTAAAGTCACCTATTCGGCATTCATAGTGAGTGTCTTTCTATGTGGTGGAAAGGATGATTTATGCAAAGACCAATTTCAAAAAAACATCTTACTAAGGACGACCGCATCAGGATCGAGGCACTTCTCAATGAGCAGAAGTCTCTAAGATACATAGCGGCCCGTCTCGACAAATCCCCGTCAACCATCTCCCGAGAGATAAAAACTCATGTAACCGAGAATAAGACAAGACCGTGCGACTGTATCTTCTTTTACGAATGCAAAGTCAAAAATGTATGCGGTAGCAAAGGCTGTAAAAAGGATTGCAGGACTTGCATCAAAGCACGAAAATACTGTAATGACTATTCACGGGCTTATTGTGTTCGGCTTGAGAATAGCAAGCTGAAGCTATGTAACGGCTGCCCCAAGACTTATAACTGTCATTATGGAAAATATTTCTACAAAGCCTCAAAAGCGGATGCAGAATACCGTGAGAATCTTGTGAACAGTCGCAATGGATATGATCTAACAGCCGAACAGCTTGCATCTATTGATGAAACAGTATCTCCGCTGATAATGAATGGTCAGTCTGTCTATCACATAGTACAGACTAATGAACTTCCTGTGAGTGAATCCACCTTGCGCAGGATGATTAAAAACTGTGAGCTTGAGGCCCGTGATATTGATCTCAGAAATGCAGTTAAGCGTCGCCAAAGAAAGAGACGTACAAAAGATTATAAAACAATGCTTGTGATAAAAGATGGTCATAAATATGAAGATTATCTGGCTTTCATCAAGGACAACCCTATTGAAGTACCGCAGATGGATTGTGTTGAAGGAGCCAAAGACTCAAATACAGTTCTGCTTACACTGTTCTTTCCCGTGACCAGAGTTCAGCTTGCAATAATTCTTCCAGAGCATACATCGGATAATGTAATAGCTGCATTAGATATGCTTGAAGAAGCGCTTGGTTCAGAACTATTTAAAGAAATGTTCCCATACATACTGACAGACAACGGACATGAATTTGCTGATATTGACGGCATGCAGCGTTCCATAAATGGAGGAGAACGTACATACATCTATTTCTGTGAACCCAATCACCCGGAACAGAAAGGCGGTTGTGAAAAGAACCACGAATTTATACGCTATGTGATAAAGAAGGGAACTTCCTTTGAAGCCTTTTCTCAGGCAGATATCAGCCTTCTCATGGATCACATAAACAGCTATAAGCGCAAGGAACTGCACGGCAGAACTCCTTATGAAATCGCTAAAGCAATTTACCCGGACGACTTCTTTGCCCTTCTTGGACTTGAGGAGATTACTCCAAGCGAGATAATTCTTAAGCCAAAACTTCTTTCCAAGAAAAATCCTTCAGAGTAATTGCTACACCCATTTTTGTACCACTTACATTGACAGGCCCAGTTTCTGGGTCTGTTCTTCGTGTTAAAACTAGGGCAAAAATACTTCAAAATCGCAATTATAACATAGAAAAACGGAGTGAATTTAAGCATGAACCCATGCCAAAATCCACTCCGTTATTGATTTATTAAAGGTGTTGCATTTACCTTAGAAAGTTACCCTTTTCTCTATTATACAGTGTTCCCGCCTCTTCATAGAGGTTGTTACCCTTTGAATCTATTACTACTATTACAGGGAAGTTCTCTACTTTAAGCTTCCTTATTGCTTCTGTTCCAAGATCATCGTAGGCAACTACCTCTGATTCAACTATTGCCTTGGATAAAAGAGCTCCAGCGCCGCCTATTGCTGCAAAGTAAATAGCACCATTTCTAACAATAGCCTCTGATACTTCTTTGGAGCGCTTTCCTTTACCGATCATTCCACCAAGACCCAGATCTAGTAGATCAGGAGCATACTTGTCCATTCTGCTAGCTGTAGTAGGTCCTGCTGAACCAATAGGTCTTCCTTCCCTCGCTGGAGAAGGACCCATATAATATATGAGATTATCATTAAGATCTATAGGGAGCTTTTCTCCTTTAGAAAGTGCCTCTGCCATGCGCTTATGAGCTGCATCTCTGGCTGTATAGATCGTTCCAGAAATATAGACCATATCGCCTATCTTCAGTTCTTTTATCTTGTTCTTATCTATGGGAGCAGTTAACTGAATATCCATTTATTCACCTTATTATATAGTAGCTTTAATATGTCTATTAACATGGCAGCATATATTAACTGCCACTGGTAGTCCCGCAATATGAGTTGCATATGTATTGATGTTTACAGCAAGAGCAGTTACTCTTCCTCCAAGACCAGCAGGTCCAATACCTGTATCATTTATACGCTCAAGGATTTCTTCTTCCATAGCTTTAACGTATTCAATATCAGAATGCTGTCCAACAGGCCTTGTAAGAGCCTCTTTTGCCATTTCTGCACACTTCTCAAAGGTTCCGCCAATACCTACGCCCACTACCATAGGTGGACAAGCATTTGGTCCAGCATCCTTTACAGCCTGAACAACTGCTACCTTGACGCCTTCTTCACCGTCTGCAGGTTTGAGCATAAAGACTCTGCTCATATTCTCGCTACCAAAACCCTTTGGCGCGCAAGTAATGACAACCTTATCTCCAGGTACTATCTCGTAATGAATAACTGCTGGTGTGTTGTCTCCTGTGTTCTTTCTAATAAGAGGATCCCCAACTACAGATTTTCTAAGGTAGCCTTCTGTATAGCCACGGCGCACACCTTCATTGATAGCTTCTGTAATATCGCCGCCAACAAAATGCACTTCCTGGCCCACTTTAACAAAGAATACTGCCATTCCTGTATCCTGACAGATTGGTATCTTATCTGTCTTGGCTATATCAAGATTCTGTTGCAGTTGTCTAAAGATCTGCTTGCCCAGCTCGGATTCTTCTTTGGCACACGCTGCATTAAAAGCTTCTTTCATATCTGGAGACAGTTCATGGTTTACGTCAATGCACATATCCCTTACTGTCTGAGTAACTAGTGAAACGTCGATGTCTCGCATGTAAATCCCCTTAAACTGTTCCTACTATCTTATTCTTGATGTCTACAAGCTCCTCTGCTGAAGGGCTGGTAGGATTCCAAAGAATCTTTTGCCCATCGTTCTCATATCTTGGAATAACATGAAGATGGAAATGCATAACTGTCTGTCCTGCAGTCTCCCCATTGTTCTGAACAAGATTGAGTCCGTCACAATTAAGCTTAGTCTTTAAAAGAGCAGCAACCTTCTTGGCAACCTTCATAGCGTCTGCTGCTGCCTCTTCTGGCATCTCAAAAAGATCGCTATAGTGAGCCTTTGGCAATACAAGGGCATGTCCCTTTGTAGCAGGGCCATTATCGAGAATTACTCTAAATGCATCATCTTCATATATTGTATTTGAAGGTATCTCTCCATTTGCTATCTTACAAAAAATACATCCGTTCATTATGCTAGTCCCTCCATCATCTTATCATTCTTGAATACTACTATATTTAATACTCCAAGCACAAAGCCTGTTATAAAACCACCTAGATGCGCTACAGTATTGGCTCCTTCTTGGAAAAAACAAGACTGAATAACAAAGATCAGTAACAATACCACTCTGATCACTGTTCCCTTGGATTTAAAGAACTCGCGCCTGTTCTTAATCAGCCAGGAAATAAGAAAACCTACTATTCCCATCACAGCGCCGCTTGCACCAAGAGAAATCCAATTCAAGCCTTTTTTAAGCTCATAAGCCATTGAAAGTATATTTCCAAAAAAACCTGAGAAAAAGTATACAAGCACATAATATATGTGTCCTGTGTAATTCTCTACAACAGCTCCCACAAGAAACAGGATTATCATGTTGTTAAACAGGTGCTTGATGTCTGCATGCAAAAAGATTGCAGTGGCAATACGGTAAAATTCACCATCATTTAGGATTCTCTCCGTAACCAAAACTCCCTCGTTGTATACAGCAGGATATGCCACAAATGTGCTGATCAAAAAGACTACTATATTAATAGTAAGAAGCCCTATTGTTATGAACGCTTTTTTGTAGATCTTTTCCTGTCTATCCCAGAACTGATCTGTCACTTCAGAGGATTCATGCTCTATATTATCCATAAACAACACCTATCATTCTGACATTAGTTCAAAAAGCTGATCCATGCTCCTTAGCAGCTTGAAGTCGCCCTTCATCTTGACGCTTCCGCCCATAAAAGCTCTCTGAAATGTCATGTGACCATCAAGAATCTCTTCAAAGACCTTCTGGTCTGCTGTGATCACTACATCACAGCCATCTTCATCCTGACATCTTAGATCGCACTTGCTGTTATCAACATCGATCACTATAGGCTTAAGCCTAGAGTTGTCTTGGAATACTATCTTATACTTAGCTCTAACACCTGCAACAGGAGTGAATTTCTTTTTGAGCACCTTGGCATATTCATCAGAACTGCCTGCAGCAGACTCTTCCTGTCCCATCTTGTCTCTAAATATGCTTGCAAGCTCCTGAAGGTCTTCCTTCTGAGTGCGTACATATTTGTCATCAGACGCATACTCAGAAAGCTGCTCTGATTCCTGTGGTGTCAGATCAATACTATTAGCTACTGCCACTTTATTGATGACAGCCTGATTACTTGCAGGGAATACTGGCATCTTCTGGCTGATAGTTCTATAGATGTTCTCAGCCTTTTTATCTATGATCTTGCTATACTCAGAGCTATTCTCAAGCTTAGTTGTATCAGCAATATATCCACATATTCCTTCACAAGGAAGTCCTCCAAGCATCTCCCAAGCTGCTGCCAGATTAGTCATACCCTCTCTTTCGCCGTGAGTAGTCGACATTACAACAGGGGCCATGTAGATCTGCTTGATCTTTTCTTTATCACCATAAAGCCAGCACGCATCAAGAAACTGCATCATATAGCCGCCAACTCCAAACCACTCAACAGTTGATGCCAAGATGATTCCATCTGCATCCTTGAGTGTGTTAGGAAGCGCAGTTATGCCATTCCTCTGCTCGTACAGATTGTACTGCTGAACTTTAACATTTAATTCCTGTAAAACTGCTGTAATTTGCGAGATAACGCTTAAGGTAGGATCATCGATGATCCCTCTTCCTCCATAATAGATGTTTATCTTCATGAATACCCCTCCAACCAGTTACAGATAGTATATCACATTTATCGGATATCAAAGCATATTCTGCCTAATTTTACTTCATCTCCTTCTTCTATATAATTCTTTTCTTGGGGAACGAGTTTGAGACCATTCCTAAAACTTCCGTTGGTGGACCCCAGATCCACAAGAGCAACGCCTTTCTCATCGCGAAGAAACTTGCAATGAATGCGTGATACACTAGCATCTGCCAGCACTCTGTCCACACAGCCTTCCATTTTCCCAATAGTGATCGGAAGCTTGTCTAGGCAGATTCGGATAGTCTTATCCATGTTTCTACTATATAGAGTCATATGCTCTGTTTCTTCGGCATCCAAAACCACTGTTTCTTCGCACTGGCCAAGGTCTAGTTTCTTAGCCTCCTTTATAGAAGCAGTTACGTGAATTGGAATGTCGTATGACACCTCATCACCAAAATCATCGTAATTATCATATTCTTCTATATCTTCTTCGTATTCTTTTACCTTTTTCTCTTTCTTAGGACCACTCATTGTCTTTAACCCTGATAAAAAAGCTACTGCCCCAGTTACACCAGATACAAGCATGATCGCTATAGATAAGAGATTCTCTTCTTTTGTAAGAACGTAATTTACTCTGATGTACATAAGTCCAATGATTACCGCCACAAATAAAAGTGAGAAAAAGAGCTCTGCCTTGCCACTAAGTCGTCTCTTTGCCCTTTCCATTCCGGTTTCTTCGGGTTCTTCTATCTCTTCTTCCTCTTCGAAATATACTTCCGGCTCTTTTATCAGTTCTATCTTTTCTTCTTCAGGCTCTTTTAACAGCTCCGAAAGAATATCAATCAAAAGAACATCTGATAACTGCGCTTTGTCACAAAGGCCATAGATAAGCTCAACCGCCTTCTCATCATCGTGATCCGTAATGCATAAAACAGATTCAAAAAACGCCTCAACTGACACGTTCTCACCATAATTTGGATAGTACATGAATTGATATTCGCCTGAAGACAAGTTGCAGAACACACTCTTACAATCAAGGACTATGCCTTCATTTCCAAGGAGGTGCTCTGAAAGCCCTTCGATCATGATCTTCATATCGGAAAAGAGCTGCATAAGCTCGTCGTACCCCATTCCTCTTGAAGAGTACCTATCTTCAATGCTCATCATGGAGCTAATATCATAATAAATAAAATTCTCCTGATTGATCTTTCGAAGAGAACTCTTCAAAAGCTTAGGTATCCTTCCGCTTTCCATTATCTTTAACTGATAACGGGTATCCTTCTTTTCCATTATGTCTGCGTCGCAGCTGCAGACAGCATAACTATGTTTTAGATCTCTATAAAATTTCTGTTCCATTATCCTACGCTCCTTTGCGCAATATCCTTTAGTCGTTTAACTCTTCTCATATGCTTTATCTGATCTAGCTTTTTGGCTTTACCCGCCGCTATATAATCCCATCCTGTCTTTGGCTTCAAGAAATATCTGCCCATAGCCCTTGTTCTTACGGCGCTACTACCTGTAACTATTATTTCTTTGCCATTAACCTTGGTGTGTACTATAGGTTTTTCACTTCCAAAGTACTTGTTCCCCAGCACTTGATCTGTCTTCGCCGCAACATATCCTTCTGGATCTTCTTTAAACTCAGTAGATTTATTTATGCTAGCTCTAAAAGCCAAAATGTAGCTATCCTGAGAAAGCACGCATCTTCCATATAGGTAATAAGTAAAAAAGATAAGCACTGCAAATACGCAGATTACCATAGGAACGATCAAAGATGCTTCCAATGTCATATATCCCTTAAATTTTCGCAAAACAACTCACCACCATTCCAACTGTCATAAAAGGCACAAATGGAAAACTGTACCTTTTCCCAACCTTTTTAAAGATCATCAATATAATAGAAAGAACTCCGCTTGCAAAAAACGCTATTACAAGCCCCATCACAAGTCCTCCAAATCCAATCACTGGCCCCATAGCAAGAAGCAAAAGCCCATCTCCATAACCAATTCCTTCTCTGGTGATCCATGCCAGCAACATTACAAATGCCCCCGGCAAAAGAGACATAGCCACATCAAGGCCAGTATTTTGCCCTCTATAAATCGAGAAAGCGCTGTACACTAATGACACTGCCGCTAAACCAAGCAGTAATGCTCCTGAGATTTCTCTTTTCCTGACATCCTCAACCGCCGCAATAACAAGTAAAGCTAAAACCAAAACAATCTGAATCATATTTCCTCCTAAATTAACCACATCCGCTGCAAGGCCTTCTGCCTCCGACTTCTGATATAGGCACTGTGTATATCTTTCTTTTCAGACCAGCGCAGTTAACGCTGCTGTGGTATCTGATACCGTAATCAGTAATAAACACATTCCCTCCACTGATACTACCTCCGCAATATTCACAAGGGTAATACTTAGAACCATCCATGCTTCTTTCCTTTTCAATGTCATCCAAACTGACGCTGCGAATACTGAGTTTTAGATGATTGCAGTTAATGTCTCTGTGATACACTTCGCCGTGCTCTGTAACATAGACCATCTCTTCTTCGTTCTCATCTGCCGCCGCGCCTTCGCTTATGTCATAGCCAGTCCAGGCATGCCCGTAATATCTAGCTTCCACAGGAAATTCTTCAAAGCATATAAGAGAGATAAGCGGATGGACCTTATAATCGATTACGATATCTATGATGTCATTTCCAAGCATTATCTTAGATGGCAAATAGCTAAGGCCTGCCCTCCCATCTGTTACGCAGCCTTTTTCAAGCTCTTCGCCAAGATAACTTTCCACTTTTCCCTTCACATAAAATACTGAAAGCGCTCCTGAGACTGTGCTAACGCCATCATCTTCAATGCCAAGAGTTCCTTCTGCGCATCTTTCGTCGAAAGCAAAAAGCGCCAGTTCATTTCCCGTCTGATGCAAAGCCGCTTCCATATCACACTGCATTTTGATGATGTTAAACGCCATCATTATGTTAGTAAAAAAGAAAATAAAAAGAGGCAGGACTATAGATGCTTCTACAGTTATAGAAGCAGATAAAGACACTCCTTTTTGAGCCACCTGGAGAAGCGTTCTTTTTATTTTTTTATATTCTTTATAAGAAGTGCCTTTAACTACTCCTATTTGTCTGCACTTCATTCCTCGTACCCATATACCCTTTCAATTTTTACGTCATAGCCAAACATTGATGCCACCTCGATCTCTCCGCAGAATGTATCCAGGCAGTGATCGATCTTAAACTGTGAATTACCACTTGTTCTCCTTATATCCATCTCCATTATGTCCATGAGCCTTAAGGTCTTTTTATCAAGATCAGTCATTAAAAGACGCATCCTAAGATAATCCTCATAAAGAAGCCCTTCATCTTCTCCTCCCTCACCCAGATGATCTCTAAAAGAGAGCATATTTGTCAGGCTAAGCTTCCAAGTACTATCGCTCTTAAAAAGAGGAACCCTTCCCCCAGAAAAAAGCGCATGTAGATCAGCGATACTTTCAGCAAAGGTCCAAGCAAAAAGAATGGAATACTTCACAAGATCTTTTAACTCAGGAACAAGCATTATTGCAGTCAGCGCCAAAGCTATAAGCTCCGCCTCTTCAACCTTTGCACTACAGTTAAATAAATAGAGCATATTTGAAGCCTCTCTCCAAAACAGCAGCGTCTCTGCCATCTTTTCAAGATTCCCATAGTCACTACTTTGACCAAATGCCAGGTACTCAAGCTGATATTTCAAAAGAGCTTTTTCCATTTCTGCACCGTATCTACTGCATTTTTCGTAGTAGTACTGCTCAAGAAGAAGCTTTTCAGAAGCTGAAACCTCTTCATAATCCCTAAGTCCTGTGCCTTTATTAAGTTCCCTGTGTGAAGCATACTGCGAAAGATCTACTGCAGCCTTTGAAATACTAGATTTATCCTTGATAGCAAGGTTTAATGCACCTATACCTTTTTGAGAATTGACGATATCTGCTGGATTTCCAAGCGTTATCTGCTCTTCTTCACCCTTGTCGTTAATGATTGTTGGAAGCTCTATAGCATCAATCTGCGCTTGGTTTTCACTAGCCATTGCTTCAACATCTGTCGTATCAAAGCCAGCATCCTGAAGTGTCTGCGTGTTACTCACAACATCTGTCATGAGAGCCCCTACTGGTTCCCCAGCCATGTATGCTAGTATCTGCCTATTTAGCACCGTGCCCTTGTTGTCTGATGCAAAAGATGTTCCTGTTATCCTGGCATCTTTGCAGTACGCACCAAGCATTGTTGTCTTTCCCGTAAGCTTACCAACTGTACTTCTTTCAAAGTTCTTTTGAACATATCTTCTTAGATGTTCTTCTGTATTTGTAATGCTATGTCTTCCTGTCCCATAAGATGTGTCGACCATAAACAAGCCGTACTGTTCGTACAATTCCCTGTTATACTCTGCTAGTATTGAATTCATGGAGATGTCTGCCACGCATTCCGTCTTCATCTTTATTGCTCCAATCCTGGCTCCCTGATAGAGAGCCAAGATCAGAGACATGATTATCATTATTGATAGGGATAAAAAGACAGTTAGATAACCCTTAGTTTGTGATCGCACGGGTATCTGCCCTTATTGTTTTAAAGACATCTTCAACGATTCCAGAAATTTCTTTTTTAAAGACGATTACTAATCCAATCAGAACTACGATGATGAGAATTACTTCTACTGTACCCATTCCGGACTCATCATTCCAGAAATCCATTACTCCTTTCCTAATCTTTCCTCCGATTTTTTTCATGTTTTGTGTTACTAAATTCATTTTTCCTCCTTTTGGCTTTCGCCTGATATATGTAAAAGCAGCATTGCTGCGATTACTCAAAATGCCATATATGCTGGAATCATTATGATGACCATAACTATCACCAGCATCAGTATCATTGGTAAAAGAAGCTTCGTTCCCGCCTCTTCTCCAAGCTTTCTTGCTGCATCCATCCTCTCATTGAAGGCTTTCGTTGCTTCCTCATTCAAAACATCCAAAAGACTACTATTCCCTTTCCTGAGATTCTGAGAAAGAAGAGTTGATAACCTGGTATATTGCTGACTTGCACATCTCATACCAAAACGCTCATATACGTCTGCTTCCGACGCTCCACTTGATAATTCTCTAGTGGCTCTTACCAGTTCTTCATAAACAAAATGCTTTTGACCGCCTTGCTCTAGCTTTTTTAAATAGCTTCGCCCAAGCTTTTCAAAGATATTTCGAACCGTCATACCTGCTCCAAGATACAAAACAAGCTTTGAAACCAGCTGCGGATAATCACTGAGCATCTGCTCCGACCTTTCTTCCATGGTTCTTTTTAGCTCTTTATCTTTGAAAATATAGGCTGCTGCCCCACCTATGATCGTAAGGATCAGTATGAGAAGACTGTTATCCTCATTCTTAACCTTCCAGACAATAGGCTGTCCCTCATATGTTTGAGGCAAATTTATCTGCTCATCATAGACAGATTCTTCATCAGCACTTTTGATAAGCTTTTGTATCCCAGCTATCATCCTTTCCTTTGGACTTAAGCTTTTTTGAATGAGATTAACAGGAATCACCTGCTGCCAGCTAAGATCTCCATACTTGTAAGTCGCTGTCAAAGTGACCACCGCTCCTGTACTTGGAATCTTATCTGTTTCAAGGCTACCGTCATAATGCATAAGCTCGTAGTCATCGACCTTCCAATACACAGAAAACGGATAGCCCGGAACACTCTCTACGAGATCAAGGTCAGTCCTGACTTCATCAAGCGTAGAATTTTCAGCAAGGATGATACTTTCCATCTCGGTGCTGGCTTCTTCAAAAAGCTTGTCTGCTTCCTCTTTGGTATAGCTTCGCTCATTGACAAGGACATCAAATTCCCCGATCTCTTCGCCGTCTTCCTTAGAAGCAACAAGCTCAGTTTCAAAAGAGCCCTCACCATAGCTTTTTCTACTTACTGCGCCCCCATCTACAAGCCGCGTTCCTCGAATTCCAGAAAGTGCCATCATAAGCGCAAGTAAGCTTCCTGCCAAAGTCATCACCAAAAAGATACAGATCTTTCTGATGAAGTACTCGGTCTCCATTTGTTCAATATCTTTTCTATTACTCAAAACCGACAGATAACCTCTGACGGATTCAAGCTTTAGGGGATTTCTTTTTCTAAAGAGCTTGTTATAGATGAAAAGAGACACCTTCAGAAGCTCCCTTCCTATCCCATCCTCTGTGATTCCAGGCGGTAACTCTAGGTTACGAGCCATGATCCATATAACAAATGCTGCGATCAAGATGATCAAATACAAAAAAATCATTTATTAACCCTCTGGCTAAACTGAAATATTGACTATCTTTTCAGATAGAAGATAGGCTGCCACATAGACAACCATGCAAATCGTCATTAAGACTATTCCGAAAATATTGTGATAGAGAGGCTCAAAAAAGCCCCTGCTAGTTAATTCAATATAGAAGATGATGAAAAAAGGAACGAAATTCATTATCCTAGCTTCCATTCTTTTTGCGCTTATCAAAACTTCGATTTCTTTTTCAACTTCTATCTTCTGAGAAATGACCGCTATGGTCCTTCCAATTATGTCTGTCATATTGCCGCCGCTTCTTTTAGCTACAGCAAATACCCCTGCAAATTCCTGAATATCTGGATTTTCGCTTTCATTTCCAAAGGTAAAAAGAAGCTTCTCAAGGGGAATATTATTTTTAAGCCCTTTGCATATTTTATCCAAATGCCCACCTATAAGACTCTTCTTGCCATACAAAAGTTCCATGTCTTTTCTGGCTTCTCTAAAGGCATTCTCTATGGAATAGCCCGCTTTGAGGTTCGTAAGAACCGACGCTATGGCATCTTTAAACTGTATTCCCACAAGCCTGCAATCACGCTGTCTTGCCAGCTTCCTTTGATGTATCATCCACGGGATCATTATTGGTAAAAGAGCTACCACTGCAATCCACGAATCATAAAAGATCCTTCCAAAAAGAACCGCTATACCTGCTCCTTGAAGAAGAAGCGGAATATCATTAACCCTCGGCGGGTAATCGCAGACCTGCCGATAAAAGTTTTTCAGTATTTTTAAGTTCACCGACTCTCCTCCATTCACCTATTATCTTGCCCTTACTATCCGAACCTGTTTCCTCGAATCTAAATAAAGGATTGGTGTTTATCTTTCCTGTAGTTTCGTCCAGACTCTTTTCAAGCTCACAGATTTCCAAAAGCTTTCTTGATCTATCTCTTAATCTTCCAAGATGGATCACTATATCTATTCCTGAAGCTATCTGCCCTCTCACAGCAGACAAAGGAATCTCAACACCCATAAGTACCATGGTCTCTAATCTTGAAAGCATGTCCTTTGCACTATTGGAGTGGCCTGTGGACATGGCCATATGCCCTGTGTTCATAGCCTGCAACATGTCAACGCACTCGCCGCCTCTGACTTCACCGACAATGAGCCAGTCAGGTCTCATTCGTAGAGATGACTTTATAAGATCTCTTATGGTTATCTCCACGCAGCCTTCAACATTGGCATTTCTAGCTTCGAGCTTTACCAGATTGGGAACTTCAAGTATCTGAAGCTCTGCATTGTCTTCGATAGTGATAACTCTTGAATCTTTGGGAATATAATTAGACAAAGCATTTAAGAATGTTGTTTTGCCGGAGCCTGTACCTCCCGAAATAAAGATGTTATAGCCAGACCTGACTAAAACTGACAGATAATCTTTGAGGTACTCTGAAAGAGCTCCAAGCTGTATTAAGTTTTCCATAGTAAAGGGCTTTTCAGGAAATCGCCTTATGGTAACAATAGGCCCATTTAGTGCGATAGGTGGCAAGACCACATTTACTCTTGATCCGTTATCAAGCCTTGCGTCAACTATTGGAGATGCCTCGTTTACTACCCTGTTACAGGAAGCAACTATCTGCTGGACCACATCCTCAAGCTTTTCTTTTGACTCAAAGCTTGTCTTGCTCTTTATGATGGAGCCCGCTCTTTCAATGAAGATATTGTCCATCCCGTTTATCATCACCTCCGTGATAGTAGGGTCGTCTACAAGCTCCTGCAAAACATCTAGTTTTCTCAAGGAATGAAAGACATTTGTCTTTATCTTTCTTCTGACCTCTATTGGAACAGCCATTTTCTTGATCTCTTCTGCAAGAACCACATCGATGATCTCCATAAGCTCTTCATCAGAAGTATCTTTTGAAAGATCAAGGCTTGTTACCACCTTTGCTCTGACGCGCCGTCTGATATCTTCAAATCTCTCGCTCATTTATAAGCTCCCTGGCTATTCTTGTTAGACCGGTTGTGTCCTTAACGTCCATCATGTTGACCTTTCTTGTCATCGCCACCACGTCTTCATAGCCATTCTCTCTAAGGGTATCTTCATACATATCAACTCTGTAGGCATCTGTGCTTCCAGCTTTAGTAACTGTATAGACCATATGGCACAACCTCAAGATATCAAAGAATCCATCTGGATAATCAGTAAGATCAAGGATCACATACTCATAACCTGCATCAGTCATTAGTAGATTCAGAAGATGCTTTAGATTATTACTGTCGATCTCTTTAAGCTGCATTGCTGTTCTAACCGGAGATATCACATCCAAAGAGCCTTTTTCATTCTTAACCTTTTCAAGATACAGACAAAACTTATTACTATCTCCCTCTGCATAATACAAAAGGTCCGAAATATCCCCATCTTCTTTTAGGCCAAGAACCTTGGGAAGGGTAGAATATCTTTCAAAGCTTAAAAAGACTGTCTTTCCCTTTTCAGAAAGTTCTTCTCCAACCTTAAGAGCAAGACTTGTTTGTCCACATTTGGAGATTGGTGAATAAAAACCAAGGACTTTTCCACAAGAGCTCACATTTTTTACATTGATACCCACAAAATCCTCTGACTTTTTTACACAAAAGTCTATTATGTTACCCACAACATCTCCTGCTGCCTGATACTTACTGGTATGCTCAACGTTGCTAAGGCCGTAGCTCTCCTCTTCTTCGCACACTCCCTGTATCTCTTCATCAAGAACCAAGATGTTACTGATACTCCCTTCCGGAGCTTTTTCCTTAAGAGCAGCATATGCATTTTCAGATATGACAAGTAATGCAATCTGTGTATGCTTCATAAACTCTCTTAGTATCTCAACTGCCGTAAAAGAGACAATGTCAAAAGATAGTTTTAAGTTTTCCCTTAAATACTCATCCAGCCTGCTTATATAAATCTCGTCTGTGTCACACAGCGCAAGCAAAGGCCTATTCATAGTGCACCTCCTATTACAAACAACGCACTTATAAGTACTGGTACCGCAAAGTGAATCGTCTTTTTCTTATTACGTTTTATGATCATTATCACTAGTGAAATCAATCCTGCTATCAAGAAAGATAGTAGGATGCAGGAAAAGGTGTCCTGCAATGACATGAATGCCGCTGTAGCCATAAATAGCTTAACATCACCTGCGGCAATTCCTTTTAAAAGATAAACCGGAAGTAAAATTATAAATGTAATACCTACTGCTGAAATGGATGCTGTAAATGATTGGAAGCCTCCGAAGGCGGCAGATATGATACCAATTAGTAGTCCCGGTATCACCCAGAAATTGTAGATCTTGTCTTTATATAGGTCAGTAAAAACTGCGCCCGACAAGAAGGTAAATAGAACCGCTTGAATAAAGCTCACTCCTTCCTTAGAAATTATTCGAGCTCGCGATTAAAGAATTTACCAAAATATTTTTTTGTTGTAAAGTCCCCCAAAAATAAAATAGCATAATGCACAAAGTGCATTATGCCATTAATCCTCGATTCATTGAAATCGACGAAATGTCTTCATTTAAGCTGTGTCTACCATATGTGAGTCCAGCGTAGACTTTCTGGGTGTTTCCCATAATAGGAAGACTGTTATCTGCCTTCTCAAGCTCCTTGTAAGCTTCATGTAATAGCTTAAAGTTCTTCTTTACTCGCCAAATGTGGTGAAGGCTATGTGTAACGCCAGCTGCCATCAGCTCTTTCTTGGAGAAGATATATATCTGATGCAGTGTTCTTCCTAGTTCAACGCTAAGATTAATAGAAGTGATAAGCTGATCTATGCAATTCTGAGCAAATAAAAGGTTCTTTTCAGCCTCTTCTTTCTTGCCAACACTGAGCTGATCCATGGCTTCATCAAGATAATCGATAATGATCTCATATGTGATAGTGGTCAGCTGTGTCTGATTTGCCTGAGAAATCTTAAGAGTAAATTCCTGTTTCTTTTCCTGAGTCATAGCACGCCTCCCTTTCTATTACTGTAACAACTGCAGTATCTGTGAAGGTCTCTGATTAGCCTGTGCCATCATTGATGTTCCAGCCTGAGAGAGAACCTGCTGTGTTGAATATGTTGTCATTTCTTCCGCCATATCAACATCCATGATTCTTGAGTAAGCTGCTGTCATGTTTTCTACAGTAATATCAAGTCCGCTGACTGTATGCTCAAGTCTGTTCTGATAAGCACCAAGTCTGCTTCGAATAGAGCTTATTGTTGTGATAGCATTCTTTGTGCTCTCGATTGCTTCTTTTGCACCCTGAAGATTTGCCATATCAAGGTTATAAAGAGAAAGTGTTCTAAGTGATACTTCTGGAATTCTGATATCAAGTGTCTGGCCTTCGTTGGCACCAACCTGCATGGTCATTGAACCCTGAGCAGTAAGCTCAACATACATGTCGCCCTTATAAGCCTGATCGATCTGAATGCTAATTGACTTTCCTGTGCTGTCTTTAAGTGTCAGTACATCCTCTTCTACAGTTGCTGTCATGTGGTTTGTCATGTACTGCTCGCCATTTTCTTTGTAGATCTTGATATTTGCTGCAACAGCGTCATCAATGAAAATAGCTTTTTTATCTACACCTGTTGAACCAATAAGGTTTGCAAATTCAACATCAATTCCTTCAATTCTGTATTTTCCAGCCTCTACTGAATCTGAATAGCTGCAGAGCTTAACATTAGGATTGGTCTGACCGTACTTGTCTGTTACATAACCCTTAAGATCAAAGGATCCGTCAAGGATACTCTGTCCATTGAACTCTGTAGTATTAGCCATTCTCTCAATCTCTTCTTTGAGAAGTGTTACCTCTTCCTGAATGATCTCTCTGTCTGAATCTGTAAGAGTACCATTAGTAGCCTGAATAGCAAGCTGGCCCATTCTCTGTAAGACAGCATGAATCTCAGACAGAGTGCCGTCTGCAATCTGCACGATAGAAATAGCATCGTTTGATGAGTTGTTAGCAACTCCAAGTCCTTCGATCTGAGAATTCATACGACGTGACATTGCAAGGCCAGATGGATTATCCTTGGCGTTTGCAATCTTAAGACCACTTGATAACCTCTCAAGTGATTCAGATAGTCTTTTATCAGTCTTCTGTAATGCATTGTTAGCGATCATTGCTGATACATTATAATTAACTTTCATTTCAACCTCGTTTCTGCACGTACCTGCTGCCCTTAAAGAGCTTCGATAAATGCTTTTGCCATTTTTAGCAAAGTAGTTGTGTCTGTGTTGTTGTTCTGTCCGCCATCCATGGCTCTGGCAATTCCCGTGCCTACTCCTGTAGGTCTACTCTGTGCGTGATAAAGGATACTGATCATATTCTGGTCTACACCCATGTCCTTTATCATATTCGCAAGATTATCACACATTTTCTGCCTGATTCCTTCAAGATATTCAGTTTCTTCGGCGTTCTCTGCACTCGTTGTAGTGAGCATTCCATTTATCACGCCGCCTTTTTCATAAAGACTTGCTGTAATAAGTCCATACTCATAGGTCTGAATACTTGCGTCCATCCTTGTGATATTACTGCTGTCACTTCGCAAAGTGACATGCATTGAAACCTTGGTTCCTTCAACTTCTACTGGAATCTCAAAACTTCCTCTTTCAGCATTTCCGCTCATAACGGATAACTGCTTCTGCATGAGCTTTATTGCTCTTACATCAATGAAGCTGTTTTTCGGATTAAGTATTTCTTCGGAAAGCTGATCTTTCAAAGAAAGTACCTGCTTCTGATACTCTTCTTCATAGCCTTCTTCTCCAAGAAGTGAAGTGAGTTTATCCTGGATCTCATCAGCCTTTTCATGGTAACTAGCTGTCTTTTCCCAGATACTGCCGCTCTTTCTGTCTCGCCTATTTGCGATCATGGCCTCAAGATTGTTGTAGGTAAGTTCCATTTCGAGAGAGTCCATCTCATCAAGAGTACTTTCTGTAAGCCTAGATGCTACTGTCTCTCTGATGTCTTTTAGCTGTTCATCGCTAAACTTTCTTTCAAGCTCTTTATCAATCTCAGCCTGACTAAGCGCACTTGCAAGGTCTGGTAAAAGAGTCTCATTCTTTGGTGCTGCCTTGGCTAACTTTTCAGGTTCAAGGTTCTCATATACTATATCGGCTTGTGCACTATAAAACCTGAAGGCTGAATTTATCTGTTCATCAATTTTTATTCCAGATCGTCCTGCTGATAAACCACCGAAATCGTCATCAACAGTGAAGTCCAAGCCTCTTTTTGAAGTCTTCTGAGTTCTTGTTGCCTTCAAAAGATTTTCCAAAGTCATATCCTGATCTGTCTTAAGCAGTGATCCGATAGCCTGATAATCAGTGGCTTTGATGGTATGGAAAAGTCTATAGATACCGATAAATGACTGTTTTTCTGCCTCTGTTATATCGCCTTTTTTCTCAAGCTTATAAAGGAACTTGGCGTACTTCTCATCAGATTTACTATTTCCATTAGAAGAATCCTTGTCTCCTCCCATGAGATTCTCATCAAGGCTCTTTCCAAGTTCTTCTATGGTCATTCCAAGAGGGTTCTTGCCTTCTCTTATAAGATCAAGCACTGCTCCTGGTTTTAATCTATCTATTGTGGACTTAAGCTTCTGATCCCAAGATCTTACCTTTTCGAAGTTCTCTTCGTTAATTTCCATGATGTTATATCCAAGGATCCTGACAGCTCTTCTGTTCTCATCATTTAACTCTTTGCCAAGGTCCTCTAATATATCATCGACATTTCTAAAGGCTTTTTTGATGCTGTCTCCCAGGTCTGATCGTGGAGCTGTCATGAGCTCTTCATATCCCTGGCTTGCTGCCTTGAACTTCATTGTAAGCTTAGCTGCTTCTTCACTTATCTTTCCAAGCGTTGCCTTCTCAAACTCAGAAGACATCTTGCCAACAAGATCTGCTGGAGCTGTCCTGATGATCGAGATCCTAGAAAGAGACATCTCAAAGATTGCCTTTGAGCTAACCCCCGTAACATGGGTATGCTCATCAACTGCCTGACCTGCTGCCTCATCAGCCTGCTGCCCGAGAAGACCTTTTAGTCTTTCAATGAGCTGCTCCATAGGGGCTGTGTCTATAGAAAAGCCGCTGTCTAAGAGCTGCTTATTTGCTTCTACTGTCATCTTAAGCCTTACTTCTTCAAGCTGAAGGCGGGCTGTCTGGGATGCAGCACTATCATAGTACGCAGCGTTTATAGAAACTGAAGAATACTCAGCTTCAAATAAATTCTTAAGATTAACTTCTTTTCCCTGTGAAAGAACCTTGTCTACTGACGTATCTGAAAGTCTTGCCGTTTTATCTGCAATCTCAATAGCCTTGTTCATGTTGCTCGTTGGATCTACGAGATTACCTTCCACTGCGCTCTTTCCATCTGCTATTGCTGATGTTATAACGCTTGCAAGTTTTTCATCCTCTATAGGAAAAGAAATATCTTTTAACTCAAGTACACGATCTAAATTCTCAGCTGTAAGTGGAATGCCCTGCATCACTGTCCATTTGGCCATATCAATAACATGGTCATCCTCTGCAGAAAGCCCAGCTTCCTGCGCTACCTTTTCAAGCTGAGGGCGAAGCTGCTCCCAATCATAGCTATCAGACTTCTGAGCATAGTATCCGCCCATATCCTGAGCATAGAAGCCTCTTCCAGATGCGTTCTGTCCATTTGTACTATGCTGAGCCAGATATACATTGCCAATTGTCGCTGACTTATTGTTAAGTACCAGATATTTGACCGCACTATCGTCAAGGTTCTCCATCTGAGAAACCTCCTCATAGGCAACCTTGGCATCTGTTACGTTTTCTTCTGTTAATGGAATGTCATTTTCAGAAAAACTGCTTTTGAGCGCAGAAGCAAAACCTTTGTTTCCAAAGATCTTGGTAAGCTTATCAAGACTCATGTCATCATTGTAGCCAACAACTTCAACGCCAGCCTGCAAAAGGGCGCTCTTGATCCTGTCTACTATGGTGACTGTCTCTGCACTATTTAGATTTTTAAGATCAAATCCATCCTCAAGGGCCTTTGCATAGTCCTCCCCTGACATGGTATTTGATAAAAGAGCCATAAAATTATGTCTATTCAAAACATCCGTGTTTTCTGCCATGTTGCTGATGTCATCAATGCTCTTTGCATTTTTTGCATATGCGTCGTCACTAAAAAGACTTGAATCTAACTGTACTGCATATGCGCTTCCACCAGTCTTTTCTGTTCTTCCAGCACTTAAACCTGTTCTATTTTCTGCTTCCATGCCGTTTATGAACGGTTTCTTTTCAGCGCGCTGGTCTGTAATGTTTTGAAAAGTAATATTCATCTGCGCCTCGCTAAAGAAATCTACACGAAAAAAGGTGACGGTTTATTCCGTCACCTTCTATTTCGGCACATGGTCATAAATTCTTAAGACTTATTTTTTCTTAGTTGTCTTTGCAGCTTTTGTGGTAGTCTTTGTCGTAGTTTTCCTTACTACTTTCTTGGCTGGTGCTTTTTTTGCAGGCTCCAGTTCTGGATTTTGGAATACAAATACCTCTGCTCCATAAGGAGGAAGATCAAGAGTAATGCTGTAATCCTTGTAATCACAAAGCCCCGGTGCTGCTTCTATCTTGGACTCTACGTTACTACCGCAACCGCCGTATTTCTTTTCAGCGCTATCAAGGATCTTGGTATATGTTCCAGCAAAAGGAACGCCAACCATAAAGCCCTTTCTCTCAACTGGAGTCATATTGATCACAAAGAGAATGTTATCTCTTCCATCGATTGCCCTGCGATAGAAGCTGTAGGTGCTACGGTCCTTGTCATCGGCGTTTATCCACTCAAATCCGCCCCAGTCATCATCTACTTCATAAAGGGCAGGGTATTTTCTGTAGATCTTTAGGAGCTCTCCTACGTAGTCCTTCATTCCTCTGTTTAGTTCATTCTCCAAAAGGAACCAGTCAAGCTCTCTTTTTTCGCTCCATTCTCTCTCCTGGCCAAAGTCCTGTCCCATGAACAAAAGCTTTTTGCCAGAATGACCAAACATGTAGGTATAACCAGCTCTAAGGTTTGCGTACTTATCAACCTTATAACCTGGCATCTTTTCAACCATTGAGCATTTAAGATGAACCACTTCATCATGAGACAGCGGCAGAATGTATTTTTCTGAGCTGTTGTAGCTCATGGCAAAGGTCATCATGTAGTGTGCGCCCTGTCTGAAATATGGATCCAGCTTCATGTACTCGCAAAAATCATGCATCCAGCCCATATTCCACTTATAGGCAAATCCAAGTCCATCCTCTTCTGGAGGCGCTGTAACCTTTGGCCACGCTGTGGACTCTTCGGCAATAGTCAGTACTTCTGGATATGTTCCTCTGACTACTGAATTTAAATGCTTAAAGAACTCGATTGCTTCGAGGTTCTTATTCTCACCGTATTTATTAGGTATCCACTGTCCGTCCTTCTTGCCATAGTCAAGATAGAGCATTGATGCCACGGCATCTACTCTAAGTCCGTCCACATGGAATTTTCTGATCCAGAAAAGAGCATTTGCAATGAGGAAGTTCTTGACCTCAGGCTTTTCAAGATTGAAGATCTTGGTGCCCCAGTCAGGATGCTCTCCCTTCCTTGGGTCTGGATGTTCATATATGCACTGGCCATCAAAACATGCAAGGCCAAATTCGTCTGTTGCAAAGTGGGCTGGTACCCAATCAAGGATAACGCCGATATTGTTCTTGTGAAGCTTGTTCACAAGATACATGAAATCAGAAGGCTCACCATATCTTGCTGTTGGAGCATAGTAGCCTGTAACCTGATAGCCCCAAGAACCATCGAAAGGATGCTCTGCGATTCCAATAAGTTCAACGTGTGTGTACTTCATTTCCTTGAGGTACTCAACTATCCTATCAGCAAACTGCCTGTAGGTATAGAATCCATCCTCTGTTCCATCTGGATGTTTCATCCAGGAACCAATGTGACACTCGTAGATAGCAAGTGGCTGACGAGTGATCTCTTTTCCCTTGATGCTCTCGTACCACTTGGAATCACTCCACTTAAAGCCTGAAAGATCAGTTGTCCTAGATGCATTTCCAGGTCTTAGTTCTGCATAGTTCGCATAAGGGTCAGCCTTATAGAGCTTTTTACCCTCTGGCGTAGTAATGAGATATTTATATAGCTGACCTATTCCAACCCCCGGAATAAAACCGGTCCATATATTTCCTGTCTTAGTTCTTTTGAGCTGGTGAGCAGTCTCATCCCAGTTGTTAAAAGAGCCAATGACATGAACGTCAGCAGCATTTGGTGCCCATACTGCGAAGAAATAGCCTTTTTTGCCGTTCTCTTCAGAAGGGTGTGCTCCTAATTTTTCGTAGATCTCGTAATGTGTTCCTTGTCCGAATAGGTACTCATCTGCTTCAGATATAAATACTTTTTGCCCCATACTACAAAGCCCCCTCGCTTATAATCTGTAATCAGTGCATAAAATCTTTTTCTCTGAGGATAACCATATCGTTCTCGTCGTATCTCTTGTTGACGATAACATCGACAAAGTGAGCTAATGTGCGCTTCTCTGCATAGTAGATAGCGTCGTCTATGATATCCTTGACCTCTGAAACAGTCACTTCATGATCTAGTGTCTGTCTTTCTGAAATTCTGGTATGTAATGCCAAGATACCTAAGTTGTCTATAGCATATTCTTTCTCTAATGCGTACTGCTTTGCGTAAGCAACAAGTGAATCATCATCAAGAGCCTCGATATCTACTCTTACATTGAAGCTCTGCTTGAGTGATGGATTCTTATCAAGGAATCTGTTCATATCTTCCTTGGTATCTTCCATAACGATGATAAGTCCCTTATTTTCCTCCTGAAGGATCTTAAGGAGTTCTCCAACAGTCTCTGGAGTAAGGTCTGCTGCTCTCTGAATGATAAGTGCACCATTTGCAAGCTTATCAAAAATTGTAGCAACGCTCTTCTTGTTAAGAGTATTAGCTGTGATCTTAGCTACCTTACCGCTGAAGTTTGAATCAGATGCCTGAACAGCCTTAATAAGTCCCTTTGCAAGGTTAACTGTTCCAGCGCCTTCCTCACCGGTTACGATAGCATTTCCGCTAAATGCGTCCATACTGAGATTATCAATTGCGTTGATGATCTGTCTTCTGGACTTCTTGTGGTGGATATATGGTCCAAAGAGCTGCTTCTCCTCTGGAGTCATAGTTCTTACGCGCTCTTCGATCTCTCTATTTCCAATATGTCTCTTGCCCTTGTCGTGTTTCTTCTCAGGCTTTCTATCGGATTTTTTGTCTGCCTTCTTGTCGGAAGCTTCTTTCTTTTCAGGCTCTTTCTTTTCCTCTGCCTTAGAAGAACCTTCTTTAGCCTTATCTTCTGAAACTTCTTCATCAGACTCTTCTGTAGTCTCTTCTTTTTCTTCAGCTGTCTCTTCTGATTCTTTTCCTTCCTCAGAAGACTCTGCTGCCTCGTCGCTAGAAGCTTCTGCTACTTCCTCAGTTGAAGCCACTGCTTCCTTAGTCTCTTCAACATCGGTTTCTTCTGGCTCTTCTTCTGAAGTCTCTGGAACTTCTGTTGTGTCTATATCTTCGTTCTTGATGACTCCATCAACTGCTTCATCAATAACATCTTCGTTATTCTTGGACCAGTCGCCTCTTCCTGAAGCCTTGTCGTGCCTTTCCTTCTTGAGCGCCTCTGAGATTGCCTTCTCAAGCTTCTCCTGAAGACCAGCCTTTGTCTTTTCATCGTAATCAGCAAAAAGATCTCCAGTCTCCTCAGCAACAAGCATCTTTACGCGCTGAAGCTGTTTTTCCTGCTGGTTCTTTTTGAAGTCTTCCCAGTTCTGCATGTATTCAGAAATACTGATCTGACCTGTTATCTGCTTTTCAACTTCTGGCTCAGGTTCCACAGCCATACTGATCTGGCCGTCGTATTCCTGAGAAAGATAATTATCAAAATGGCTAGGCATCTGATATGCAGCATTTGGATGAATAACTGCTCCAGGTACCTCGTCTTCTAATGGCTTTTCTTCGTAAACTGGCTGGTGAAGGGATCTCTTTTCCTCGCCAAGGATAGGGCCGTTGCCGCCATACTTGATGTCTATTCCAAGCTCTGGCTCAGCTTCCTCTTCCTCAGCTTCTGGAAGATCCTCTGCAGTATCATCTGCTACAACCTCTTCTACAGTATCTGTTTCTTCAGTCTCATCAGTTTCTTCCTGATCTGCTGATACATTTGCCTGTGTGTCAAAGAACAGCTCCTGCATTCCAGTTGATGTCTGCTCGAAGTCATCCTGGTCTGCCTCTTCAGGAATATCCTGATCATCCTCAAAGATCTCTGCAGTGATAGGCTGTACAGGGCTTGAAGGACTTGTCTCCTGTCCTGTAACAGGCTCATATGATTTAAGGTCGCCTTCTGTGTCGTCGCCTATTACAGCTTTCAAGTTCTCTGCAAGGGCTTCCTGAAGGTTCATTGTGTTGTAATCACTTACGTCTACTGATGGCTCTTTTATCTCGCTGATATGTGGATAAACGATCCTATCCATCTCGCGGGTAGGCTGATCAGTAGGAAGAGTATCATAAGCAGGCTCCTGCTGTGGCTGATATGCGCCATTATTGTACTCCTGGATCACCTCATCAGTTACAGGAGGCATCTCCTTGGTAGGCTGCTTGATCTCTACTGTCCTAGGCTCATCGGTTCCAACTTCATCCTTGTCTACGATGATGCTCTTATCGATGAATCCGCCGTGGTTCTGCTTGTATCTGATATATCTATCCTGCTGCTCTGGAGAAAGTGGTTCATGAAGAGCTTTGAGTTCAAGGGCCTTCATAACATAATTTCCATCTCCAAGCCACAAGAAAAGCTCATCACAAGTCTCAATACACTCAGTAGTAAGACCTACGCGATGATACAGATAGGCAAGTTCATATACCCATTTTTCTTTATAATCGTGCTTTTTGAACTCCTCCAAAACTGCGATACGCTCTTCAAGGCTAACTTCCTGAGCTTCATACAGCTTGTACTGAAGGATATATCTTGCTGTGTCACGAGGTGCGATCCTTACAAACTCTTTGTAATACTCTACTGCCTGAACGAACTCCCCCATTTTAATAGCTAGTTCACACAGTGAATAGACAATCTTCCTACCTGTAGGAAATCTGTCATAAGCCATAAGAAGAATATCTCTACTCTCCTCATAACGTCTGTTGATCTTGTATAGGTCACTTATCATACAGAGCATCTGCACGCTCTTAACACGTTTCCAATCAATTGTATCAGCGATCTTGACCGCCTCGGCAAAACTGCCTTCCCCCACCAGAGCTTTTATCTCGTCCGCTCTGATCTTGTACTCAACTTTATCCAAAATATCTACCTCTTTGATACTAAAACTACAATATCTAGTGTTAGTATAACACTAGCCCATTATCTTTGTAAAATGTCGGAAAGCTCTGCAAACTGTGAAAGTGCTAGCACTTCTCCTCTCGCTTTCTCATCAATCCCCATTTTAACTAGTGCTTCTTGAACCTGCTCTCTGGAAACCTTCAAATTTGGATTATTTGCAAGTGAATTTGATAAGGTTTTGCGTCTCTGATTGAACGCAGTCCTTATGATCTCAAAAAGATATTTTTCATCCTTTGCCTGTACTGGCTTGTTCTCATACTTTTTAAGATGAACTACAGCTGATCCAACTCCTGGCTGTGGTATGAAGCTACTAGGCGGAACATCCATTACATTCTCAGCAGAAGCATAGAAGCCTACCGCAAGAGAAAGAGCTCCATAATCCTTGTTACCAGGTCCCATGACCATTCTATCTGCAACTTCCTTCTGAACCATTACTGTGACGCTCTCAATAGGAGCTCCGCTTTCAAAGAGCTTCATGATGATAGGTGTAGTAATGTAGTACGGAAGATTAGCAACTACCTTAATAGGCTTGTTATCATTGTATTCCTTGATGATAGATTCAATATCTACCTTCAAGACGTCTTCGTTTATTACTGTGACATTGTCATATTCTGAAAGTGTATCTGCAAGAACCGGCATAAGAGTCTTGTCGATCTCAACTGCAATGACTCTTTTTGCTAACTCAGCAAGATACTGTGTAAGAGTTCCAATGCCTGGTCCAATCTCAAGTACGCAGGTATCCTTGGTCACTCCTGAAGCTTCTACTATTCCTTCTAAAACGCCATTATCTATCAAAAAGTTCTGTCCGAACTTCTTCTTGGCACTCATATTGTATTTAGCAAGCACTTCCTTGGTGCGTGCACTATTTCCAAGATATGCCATTTAAACCTCCATCAAAAGACCATACATACGCTTTGCATTGTCTTCTGTAATTCTGATCACCTCTTCAGCGCTAATGCCCTTAATAGCCGCTATAGCATCTACCACAAGTGGAAGATTAAGAGATGAATTACGTCTTCCTCTATTTGGCTCTGGCGCAAGATATGGACAATCAGTCTCCAAAAGAATCTTATCCATTGGAGTCTGCTCCACGACTTCCTTCATCTTTTTGCCATTCTTAAAAGTAACTACGCCGCCGATGCCAATATAAAATCCCATATCGACGCAGATCTTAGCAATCTCTTTTGAATAAGAGAAACAGTGAACTACTCCTCCGATCTCTTCTGCATGATTCTCTTTCATGACTTCTAGAGTATCTGACGCTGCATCTCTTGAATGAATGATAACCGGAAGCCTCTGCTGTCTTGCTAGTTGAAGCTGTCTTGCAAACCATTTCTTTTGAAGCTCTGGTGAGGGCTCTGGCCAATGATAATCAAGGCCTATCTCTCCAATGGCTACACATCTGCCATCCTGACTCCATTCTCTAAGGAGTTCAAACTTGTCTTCATCAAGCTCTGCCACTTCGCTTGGGTGAACACCAACCGCAGCATGAATAAAATCATATTTATGTGCAAGCTCCAAAGTCTTCCTTGTAGTCTCCAAACTTGCTCCAACATTGACTATATTAGTGATTCCAGCGCTTTCCATTGACGCAAGAAGCGCTTCTCTATCTTCATCAAACTGCTCATCATCATAATGAGCATGTGTATCAAAAATCATTTTTTTCTCCTAATTACTGTATTACTTATCTAATTTACCATAAAAAAAGGGCAGTGAAAACCGCATAAATACAGAAGATTTTAATTTTTTTAAAAAAAATTAAAAAAAGTGCTTGCATTTCTGTTTTAGCCGTAGTAATATATCACTTGTCGTTAAGACACGGAGACAACCGAATAAAACAAATGCGCTGCTAGCTCAGTTGGTAGAGCACCTGACTCTTAATCAGGTTGTCCAGGGTTCGAGACCCTGGCAGCGCACGCCGAGTACTGTTTTCGAAGGTATATCCTTTGGGGATGGTACTTTTTTTGCGCGTAAAGTGAAACATGCAAAAAAATAGACATATTGTTCGTGGGTGTTTACACACATAAGAACAATTATGTCTATTTTTTTATACGGCGAACGCCGCGACAATGAGGAACAAGCGAAGCGGTTCCGAATCTGTCGGCATGGTTCACCTCTCTACCTGCGAACACCGCGTAAACGAGGAATCTGCTCTGCAGATTTCGAGTATTGCATGGCCACAGCGCAGCTCATTTTCTCATCCCTGTGCTTTTTCAGGGTGTTCTAACATTTCCTGCATTGTATGCCATCCAAGGACCGCGCATTTAACTCTCGCTGGCATATGAGCCACATCCTGGAGTGCCACAGCCTCATCAAGAGCCTCTAAACTCTCCTCATCTGTTACTTCTCCCTTGATCATACCCATAAATGTTCCAGCAAGCTTAATAGCGTCCTCTTTGGACTTTCCAACGATCTGATCTACCATCATATCAACAGAAGCCTGTGAAATAGCACAGCCACTTCCATCGTACAATCCTTCTACGATAACACCATCTTTGATCTTGAGCTGAAGTGTAATATCATCGCCACAACTAGGATTAACACCTCTTAAAACAAGATCTGGATTCTCCATCTTGCCCTTGTGAACAGGATGAAGATTATGTTCATTAACTATCTCACGATATAACTGTTTAAGCTCCATAGCCCATGACCTCTCTTACCTTTGAAAGCTTATCTAAAAATCTTTCAACTTCACTCTCTGTATTATAAAAGTATACACTAGCCCTTGCTGTTGAACCAGCCCCTATAAACTGCATAAGTGGCTGAGCGCAGTGATGTCCTGCTCTAACACAGATGTGATCGTCATTAAGGATTGAGGACATATCATGAGGATGAACGCCATCCATTGTAAACGTAACAATTCCGCAGTGCTTTTTTGGATCCTTTGATCCATATACTTTAATATATGGAAGCTTTGCAAGTCCTTCCATTAACATTGTTGTAAGTTTCTGCTCCTGAGCCTCTATAGCCTCAAATCCAACGTTTTGGATATATTTGATAGCTTCTGCAAGGCCAACAGCGTCACCTGCATTTACTGTACCAGCTTCGAATTTGTGTGGAATCTCAGCGTATGTAGCATCTTCTCTAGTTACATACTCGATCATCTCACCGCCTCTTAAAAATGGCTGCATTTGCTCCAAAAGCTCATATCTGCCATAAAGAGCACCAATTCCCATAGGAGCAAGCATCTTGTGTCCAGAAAGGGCAAAAAAGTCTGCTCCAAGATCCCGAACATCAACCTTCATATGAGGTGCTGACTGGGCACCATCTACTACTACAATTGCTCCCTTTGAGTGAGCGTACCCAGCAATCTCTTTTACCGGATTAGTAACGCCCATAACATTGGATACATGGCCTATTGCCACGATCTTGGTCTTGTCTGTTATCTTGGACTTATACTCCTGTTCTGTGATAGTGCCATCTTCCAAAGGTTCCATAAATACGAGCTTTGCATTGTTCTTTTTGGCAACCATCTGCCATGGAAGCATATTGCTATGATGTTCCATAACTGAGATGACGATCTCATCTCCTTCATGAACATTTTCAAGGCCATAGCTATAAGCCACAAGGTTTAATGACTCTGTCGTATTTCTAGTAAAGATGATCTCTTCAGCTCTGGATGCCCCGATAAAATCTGCCACTATTGCTCTAGAATTCTCATATGCATCTGTAGCTGCCATACTCCAGTCATATAAGCCTCTTAATGGATTAGCATTAGCTGTCTTGTAAAAGTTGCTTACTGCCTCTAAAACCTGCCTAGGTCTCTGTGAAGTAGCCGCATTATCAAAATACACATAGTCGCCAGAATTTAATAGATCAAAATCCTTGCGGAAATCTCCTAAATTACTCATTATGCCACCTCAACGTCAGTTTATACTATGTTCTGAATATAATACTGAACTTTCTGCATTATTTCTGGGTTAGGAATCATTCTAGCTACGCTTTCAAGTCTAGCCTTTATCATGATCCTCTTTGCCTCTTCTTCATCTATACCTCTAGCCTGCATATAGAAAAGAAGATCTTCGCCAAGCTGACCGATAGTAGCACCATGTCTACCATCAACATCTTCCTCCTGGCACAAGATAACAGGCATTGTCTTGTTTACAACATCAGGACTAAGAAGGAGTGTATCTTCCTGCTCATCACCAGCAGAACCTGCACTTCCGTTCTTAAAATCTATAGTTCCTCTAAAGGTCTTTTGAGCTGTATCCATCAAAACACCCTTAAACTGCATATCCGCGTTTGTCTTCTTGCCTCTATGATCAGAAACATAATTGATATCAAGGTTATGATCCTGTCTGCAAAGGTATCCCATGTTGCTGTTAAATACCGCTTCACCTTCAACAAGGTTAATATAGCATCCAGCCCAGGATTTCTTGGCGCCAAGCTCTAATGAGATAACATCAATCTGACCCTTTGCAAAGCAAGCACCACCAATATCATCAAGATGCATGAAGCCATCACCTAGAAGCTGTACCTTTACTACGTTGATCTTGGCTCCCTCTTCTGCAAGAAGTCTTGTGCTAACACCGTGGAAACCAGAAGCTTCCTTATCAGAAATATAGGTCATGATAACTGTAACTTCTGAATTTTTGGCAGCGTGTACTACCTGTCCCGAAAGACTTCCCTGACCGTCCTTCATGTCGTATCTAATAACGATCGGTTCAGCTACCTTAGTTCCTTCTGCAACAGTGTATACGTCTACTGTTGCCCCTGTGCTGATCATGAGCTGATCTACGTCAATTCCCATACCAGTTCTGATGGCCTGGTCCTTATCTCTGTATGACATATCTGCATTTGGCGCACCTGGAACACCAGTAGTAACCAATATTCTATCTTTGTTTGCTCTAAAGATATCTCCTGCCTTGTCAAAAGATACTGCTCTATCTAATGATACTCCATCTGGAACTGTTCCTGCCTCAGGGCACTCCAAAGAATCAATTGTTATATCTGAGCCTGTGATCCTGCTGTCGTTGACATGCAAAAAGTTGTAAGTCAGGACAGGGAGAACATTTACTCTCATGTCTAAATCTTTTTTCATTGTAGACCTCTCTTACGCATTTGAATGTCCACTCATCTCAAGCTTGATGAGGTTATTCATCTCTACGGCATATTCTAATGGAAGTTCCTTAGAAACAGGATTTGCAAATCCACTTACTATCATTGTCTTGGCATCTTCTTCACTAATGCCTCGTGACATGAGATAGAATACCGCTTCATCGCTGATTCTTCCAATCTTTGCTTCGTGTCCTACATCTGCATCATCTGTTCTGATGTCCATTCCAGGAATTGTATCTGCTCTTGAAATGCTATCAAGCATAAGTGAGTCACAAGAAACAGATGCCTTTGCCTTCTTGGCTGTGTTCTGGATAACTACGCTACTTCTATAGGTTCCAATTCCGCCGTCCTTGGAAATAGACTTAGTTGAAATAGAAGATGATGTATATTTGCCCTGATGTACAATCTTGGCACCTGTATCAAGATTCTGTCCCTGACCAGCAAAAGTGATACCTGTAAACTCTGTCTTGGAGTGGTCTCCCTTAAGGATCGTCATAGGATAAAGGTATGATGTATGTGAACCAAAAGAACCTGATACCCATTCCATGATACCGTTCTCCTCAACAAGAGCTCTCTTGGTGTTGAGGTTATACATATTCTTGGACCAGTTCTCAATCGTTGAATAACGAAGTCTTGCACCCTTGCCAACATAAAGCTCTACGCAACCAGCGTGAAGGTTCGCTACATTATACTTAGGTGCAGAACAGCCCTCTATGAAATGAAGGTCTGCGCCTTCGTCTACTATAATAAGTGTGTGCTCAAACTGTCCTGCTCCAGCAGCATTTAATCTAAAGTATGACTGAAGTGGGATATCTACTTTTACTCCCTTTGGAACGTACACAAATGAACCACCTGACCATACTGCTCCGTGAAGAGCCGCAAACTTGTGGTCTGTAGGTGGAACCAGCTTCATAAAATGATCTTTGATCATATCAGCATATTCGCCGCGAAGTGCTGACTCTAAGTCGGTATAGATTACGCCCTGGGCTGCAACTTCATCTTTGACATTGTGATATACAAGCTCTGAATCGTACTGTGCACCAACACCAGCCAGAGACTCTCTTTCCGCCTGAGGGATTCCTAGTTTTTCGAAAGTGTTCTTGATATCTTCAGGAACATCTTCCCATTTGCCCTTCATATCTGACTTGTGTCTTACATAAGAAGAGATCTTGTCCATATCAAGACCATCAATATCTGGACCCCAATCTGGGAACTTGATCTCGTTATAAAGCTTTAGACATTTTAATCTAAATTCCCTCATCCAGTCAGGATCGTTCTTTTCCTCAGAAACCTTTAATACTGTTTCCTCAGTAAGACCCTCTTCCAGACGATAGAAATCTTTTTCATTTTCTACATCTTTAAAGTCATATAAGCTGCGGTTAATATCCGCAACAACCTGCTTGTTATCGCTCATATCTATCCTCTTAATCAGTTACCTAATTCTGAAACAAATCTCTCAAATCCGTGTTCATTGATCTCATCAACAAGAGTTCCATCACCTGTATGAACAATATTTCCCTTAACTAATACGTGGGTATAGTCTACATGAAGTGACTCCAAGATCTTTGTGCTATGAGTTATGATGAGAAGTGCTCCATCCTTCTTTTTCTGATACTCTTCAATTCCCTTTGATACAGTACGAACGGCATCTACATCAAGACCAGAGTCTGTCTCATCAAGGATTGCAAGCTTAGGGTTAAGCATAAGAAGCTGAAGGATCTCAGCCTTCTTTTTCTCACCACCAGAGAATCCTACATTAAGGTCTCTGTCTGCATATGACTCATCCATAGAAAGAAGCTCCATAGCAGCCTTAAGTGACTTCTGGAAAGCTAAAAGCTTAACTGGTGCCCCTGTCTGAGCATGGTATGCATTTCTGATAAAGCTTCCAAGTGAAATACCTGGAACCTCTAATGGGTTCTGGAATGAAAGGAACATTCCTGCCTTAGCTCTTTTATCAGCTGAAGCATGAGTTATGTCCTCTCCTTCAAATACGATACTTCCATCTGTAACCTGATAATGTGGGTTACCCATAAGTGTATAACCGAGTGTTGACTTACCAGCACCGTTAGGTCCCATAAGTACATGAGTCTCCCCTGGCTTAATATCCAAGTTAATTTTATGTAATATAGGAAGCTCATTATCTATTGATACTGATAAATCCTTTACTTGTAATAAAGACTGATCTGACATAATGATATATTTCCTTTCTAATTCCTACTAACTTAGTAGGATTCATCTTAACACTCCAAAAATGCCATGTCAAATGACAAACAAGGTAAAGTTTATCACAAAACCACTTGACATACCATATAAACTTAAGTACAATACAATCTTGTCAGCACCATGCGGGTGTAGTTCAATGGTAGAACACTAGCCTTCCAAGCTAGATACGTGGGTTCGATTCCCATCACCCGCTTACTGATATTTTTTTTGCCCATTTTTCAAATGCTAATGATTTGCATTTGCATTTCTGAAAGGAGTTTTTATGAACATGATAATTGATATAGTAGCGGACGCTCTTTTGGACTCCGTTAAGATTCTTCCATTTCTTTTCTTTACTTATTTAGTTATGGAATATCTGGAACACAAGACTGAAGAATACACTTCTAATATAGTACAAAAGACTGAGCACTTTGGTCCTCTATGGGGGGGACTTATCGGCGCCTTCCCACAGTGTGGATTTTCCGCTGCCGCTTCTAACCTCTATGCAGGAAGAGTCATTACATTAGGCACTCTTATCGCGATCTACCTTTCTACTTCAGATGAGATGATACCTCTTTTCATTTCAAATCAGGCTCCAGTAGGGCTTATGGTCAAGATTCTCGTACTCAAAGCAGTGATCGGTATTGTCTATGGATTTATCATTGATGCAGTAGTTCATTGGCATCACAGAACCCATGGAAAGAGCCTTAACGATCCTGTAAAGATCGAAGAACTCTGCGAAAAAGAGCATTGCCACTGCGAGGAAGAAGAAAACTCTGGTTTTATCGGAATTGTGAAATCAGCGCTTGTTCACACCATTCATATTTTTGTATTTGTACTTATACTTACTCTTGTTCTTAACTTTGTTATTGAGATTGTTGGTGAAGATAACCTTTCAATGCTACTTAAGACAAGCCCTGTCATAAGCCACATCCTTGCTGGAATCGTAGGACTTATTCCTAACTGTGCTCCATCTGTTATCATCACAGAGCTTTACCTAGATCAGATGATCACTCTTGGAACTATGATGTCAGGTCTTTTAGTTGGTGCTGGTATTGGTCTTCTTGTTCTTTTCAGAGTTAATTCTAATAAGAAGGAAAACATTAACGTAGCATTTATCTTATTCATCATTGGAACTGTAACTGGTCTTTTGATCGATATGCTTGGTATAAGCCTTTAATTGGAGATAAAAAATGAGTTGTAAGATCCATGCTGAAAACAGTGATTCTATTATAGAAAGATGCTGGCCTGCCGGGGTCAAGAAAACACACCAGAGAATAGATATATTCCTGATCTTGTACCACGCAGATGAGCCGCTATCTGCTGCTGATATATTTGATAAGTTAAATATGACAGCGCCAAAAGAAAAATATGCATTCTCTACTGTATATAGAAATCTGCTAGCTTTTGAAAAAGTAGGTATTGTCACTAAGACAACCTTATCTACAGAAGATAACGCAGTATACGAATTAAAAAAGAGCTCTCACAAGCATTATGCTGTATGCACAAAATGTCACAAGAAGATACCGATAAAGACCTGTCCTCTTCACGACATATCTGCTGCCGTCAAGGATTCCCTTCCTGGTTTTGAGATAACAGGGCATCAGCTCGAGATTCTGGGCATATGTAATGACTGTAAGAATAAGTAAAAAAAGACCTTCATATCACTAGGATATGAAGGTCTTTTATATGTACTGACTAAAGCAATTGATTAACTATATATAAAACTTATACTAATCTAATTGAATTAGTTGTTTGATGAAGCTTCTGAAGCAGCCTCAACAGCCTCTTCTGATGAAGCGTCTGCTGCAGCGTCCTCTGATGATGCCTCAGCTGCTGCATCCTCTGATGATGCCTCAGCTGCTGCGTCCTCTGATGATGCCTCTGAAGCAGCCTCAACAGCCTCTACAGATGCCTCTACAGATGCCTCTACTGATGTCTCTTCTACAGCTGTCTCCTCTGCTGCTGCCTCACCGCAACCAGCAAGAACTGCTGCTGAAAGTGTTAAAACTGAAAGTAATGTAACGATATTCTTCTTCATAATATATATTCTCCTCTTCTGTACTAATAATGTATTTTTGCATTTGCCATTGGCGAAATGCTATCTAGCAATTGCTTCAGTACAAAGAAAGATTATATACTGTGAATTTCAGAATGTCACCGACATATGTGAGAATAAAATCTTAAGATTTCCTTAATATTTTGTGCATAACTAACAAAGAATGCCACTTTTTCCTCAATTTGATGCTTCGCTTGAGGTATTTGTTGCATCATCGCCATTTTCCGCTGTTTCTGGCTCTTTTAACACGGTATAACTACCAAGGCTTGCAGAGCCTGTCTTGTCGCTATCACTGTATTTCAAGGTGATTGAAATACCTGCTTCGTCGGCACCAGCTAAGCTATCACATGCAAGAGTATAGGATGTGTTGTTGTCATTTTTAACAATAAACTCCCATTCTGTGCTGCTCTTGTTGATATCAAGAACAACTCCCATTAAAGTATAGCCTGCTTCAAGGACTACTCCGTCCCCAAGAAGATTGTCTGTATAGGTATCTTCAGACAGATCATGAAGCACAACTTCAGTCAGGTTCATGCCTGTTTTGTTGACAAGGTAAGCTCCAACGTTGCTGTACTTATCTTTCTCAGCCTTTTTCTTGGTCTCAACGGCGAGAGTTTCATCAAATTCAGAATTAAGGCTCTGATATTCTTCTGTTAATTCAGTGATCTTTGGAAGGACGCCATCGATCTTCTTGTCACTCATTCTGGTAAAATCCAAAGCTTCGATCTCAGCTACTTCCTTGGACAGGTCTTCTAACGTACTCTTCTTGGAAGAATCTGTTATATCAAGATATGTTGCTTCTGCGCTTTCTTTTGCTTCTAATAAAAGACTTCTTGCAGTCTCAGCCTCGCTTAGTTTCTCATCTGAAGGCTTACAAGCGCACAGAGCAAGCATCATTGAAAGAACTAGTGTAAATACGGTTATTTTCTTTTTCATATTAATATCTCCCTTTAAAGGCTATTGTATCACACACCTTCTGGGAAATTGTAGTAATAATCCATAATAAGTGCGACAACATGTGTATAGCTACATTTGCCTGAGCTAACACCATTTACTTTAAGATTTGTATCTATGAATGTTTCAGCTGCTTTCTTAACTGTTTCTGTTTTGACCACTGCTTTTTCTTCTACTTTTACCCATGCCTCATCAGTCATGAACTTGTTGTCATACTTGACTCTAGCTGAGATCTTGACGTGTGAGTTGTACTCTTCCTTGCTGACAGCTCTGTAGTAGTCATTATTAATGTAGTTAAGAACTCCAAGATATCCGCTGTACTGAAACACTACATCATCAGAATTGATGCAGGCAAGGAAGCCAAAGAAATTAGCTTCGTCTTCATAAATATATCCGTGAGTATGAGCAAGCTCATGGCACATAGTAAATGGCTTGTTCATGATAGACATTGTATCGTTATAATTTGCTTCCATGGAAAATGGGAAGTAATATCCCTGCATGTACTGCTGGCTCATAAAATCTGAAAAGTACAGAGCCTTTGGAGTAACATAATATCCGCCAAGCCTTGGATAGCGGTCTTCAAGTCTCTTCATGGCTTCGATAGCAGTCTGCCTCATATCACCTTCATAAATAACATTGCCCTTCTCGTCGTGAGGAACCTTTGTAGAAAGCTCGTTGCATTTTTTAACCACAAAATCTCTAAGTTCAGCCAGCTGAGCAATGTCACACTCAGATCCAGTATTCTCACCATAAAGCCCAATCTTGGATGTATGATAAAGGGCAAAGCAGTTAAGAGACATTACTGTGCAGATAATTGCCATGAGAGCTGGAGATACTCTATAAAGAGCGTTAGAAATCTTATTAAAAGTCTTCTCAGCCTTAAAATATCTCAATCCAAGTGCATTAGCTCTTTTGCCATATATCATGAAACATGTGTGAGTAATAATGAAAAGAACTGAGAAAACCACAAACAACACTATTAACACAAGCATCACTTCGCCAATAGAAAATGGAACAAGACTTGTGAGTCTTCCATAAGTGCTTGAAATTACTGGGAAAATTTTAGCTGCATAGAAGTCAGAAAAAGCCGCACTATTCCATGCGACCAGATTAAATACTATACATACAGCGATTACGGAATAAAAGATCAGGTAATAAGAGTCGCTCTTTTTCTTCATTAATTGCTCCCCCGAAAGTTTATAAAAACATTCTACAAGATAAATATGTACTCAAAATGACTAAACGCAGGTTTTATGTTCATATTTTGTACACATATTTCTTCTTTTGTAATCTTTCATTATGTTAAAATTAAGGTAGCTGTTATCTAATATAGGAGAGAACATATGCGACTACTTTTAGCTGATGATGAAAAAGAGCTTTCAAACGCTCTTGTTGCAATCCTAAAACACAATAATTACACAGTAGATGCTGTTTATAACGGCACAGATGCACTGGACTATGCTCTGACAGGAGATTACGACGGCATTATCCTCGATATCATGATGCCAGGACTTGATGGAATGGAGGTCCTCAAAAAGCTCAGAGATAAAGGCCTTTCTACACCAGTTCTTTTCCTGACTGCCAAGACCGAGATTGATGACAGGATAAAAGGCCTTGATCTTGGAGCAGATGACTATCTTCCAAAGCCCTTTGATATGGGAGAACTCCTTGCAAGAGTTAGGGCAATGCTCCGCAGAAAAGCTGACTTTTCACCAACCAATCTAAGCTGCGGTAATCTGACTCTTGACCGCTCCGGTTATGACCTCAGCACTCCAGATCACGACAAGATCCATCTTGCCAGCAGAGAATTCCAGATGATGGAACTACTCATGACTTCTCCAGGAAGAATCATCTCTGTTGATACATTTATGGACAGGATCTGGCCTGACGGTGAAGCCGACGTTAACATTGTGTGGGTATACATCTCAAACCTTCGTAAGAAACTCTCTTCCCTGGATGCAACCTGTGAGATCAAGGCTTCAAGAGGCGTTGGATATTCTATTACTGAAACCAATTGATAAGTTGTTTAACACACGAGGCTTTATATGGTTAATAAGCTTAGAAAAAAATTTGTCATAACGGCAATGCTGTCACTCCTAGCTATTCTCCTTGTAATGATAGGCGTGATCAATGCGATCAATATCAGTAGGACCATCAGGCAAGCAGACAATCTTTTGTTCATGCTTGCAGACAATGATGGCTATTTTCCTGGAATGATGGATGATCCAAATGGTCCTATGCCTGGAAACATGGACCCATCTGAAAGGCCCAAAGACCCAAGCATTCATTTCCAATTTGAAATGCTAAATAATAACAGAGACGCCGAAGTCCCTTATCAGGCTAGATATTTCTGGGTTAAATTCTCTTCTGACAAAACAGTTAACGAAGTCAATATCCAGCACACAGCCACTGTCACAGAAGACATTGCCAAGGAATACGCTACTAACGCTCTATCCAAGTCAAGTCAACGAGGCTTTTACCACACATATAGATACCGCGTAGTTCAAAATCCTGATGGTACCTACATTGTTCTGTTTTTAAATATCAGTTCAGACGTTTTAAATGCTCTTACGCTGCTCTTACAATCTGTTTTAGTTGGCGCTTTTGCACTTCTTGCCATGTTCATACTAGTATTTCTTTTCTCAGGAAAGGCTGTTGCCCCTGTTGTAGAGTCACTTGAGAAGCAAAAGAGATTTATCACCGACGCAGGGCACGAGCTCAAGACTCCTCTTGCCGTGATCTCTGCTAACATAGACGTTTTAGAGATAGAATC
Source organism: Butyrivibrio sp. INlla18 (assembly GCF_900103635.1). Lineage (GTDB taxonomy): Bacteria > Bacillota > Clostridia > Lachnospirales > Lachnospiraceae > Butyrivibrio. The sequence continues at coordinate 22,699 of NZ_FMXK01000015.1, read as the reverse complement.
TGGCAAAAGCGAATGGTCAGAAAGTATCAGAAATCAGGTTAAGAGAATGACTGAACTTGTAAAAAACCTTCTGACGCTTTCTAGAATGGATGAAGAAAAGCCAAACATCGTGTTAAATGATGTTGACCTTAGCCAGATAGTAAAAGATGTTTCAAATTCCTTCGAACCAGTTGCTGCCTCAAACAACAAGAACTATAGAGTGAACATTGAAGATGACATCCATATCTTAGGAGACAATAACACCTTAACCCAGCTTACATCACTTCTTTTGGACAACGCCATGAAGTATTCCTCTGATAATGGCGATATTACTGTCAGCCTGACCAAAGAAAAGGCTATAACACTAAGGGTTTCTAATACCTGCGACAACATTCCATCTGGTAATCTGGATAGACTCTTTGACAGGTTCTACAGGGCTGATTCTTCAAGAGCTCGCGAAACTGGTGGCTACGGAATTGGACTCTCAGTTGCAAGAGCAATTGCCACTTCTCACAAAGGCTCAATTGAAGCCGTCAAAGAGGGAAATGACACCATTAGTTTTGTTGTAAATTTACCTGTACAATCGGTCAAAAAATAAAAAATCGTCAAGGATTATATGTTATAATATATGTATGTACCACCATATTGCATCTATAGTTGATTCTCAATGATTTGGGGAGGTGTCTATGTACAAAAAGGGTGATAAAGTTATAATTCTTGATTACAACGGAAAGCCCCTGATACCAAAGGTAGTTGCTGAGATCGAAGAGGTTTATGGGGAAGACAGAGTACGCCTGCATTTACCAGATAATGCATGTTGTCTCGAATTTGTTAATCATTTTGAGAAGATCGATGATAAGACTTATAACGAAATCCTAAACGCAGTTCTCGAAAGAGAAAAGGAGCTGCCGGTTGACCTTCAGCTGGATATCAGGAAGTTCGCTTCCAAGCATCCTCGCAGAAGAAAAGATGAGATCCTCAAGATGTTTGACCAGGATAAGCGCTATGTATCAGTACTTAACGCTTATCGCGGAAGAGTTAATATGTATGGCAAAGAGAATATCAATGAGCATTTCCTCTTTGAATACAATGAAGCTCTTTATGGGATCATAGAAACCAGAACATTTTTCCATGAGCTGGATGATTCTATTCCTGTTCCTGTGCTCGACTGACAAAAAGAGCTATGCCAAGCAGGATAAATAAGTAAGGCGTAGATGTAACAGTCGAAAAAGACACACTACAATTGAATAAGTAAGAAGTTATAGGGAGTGCGCAGATCATCGCTGCGTGCTCCTTTTTTGATGCCTCGCTAGTATCAAAAGTTTTGATAAGACCGTGAAGAGCAGTTATTATCAGCACCACATAGGTTAAAAGACCTATCATGCCTCTTTCTATCAAAATAGTAAGAAACTCGCAGTGTGCATTGGTAAGTCTGTTACCGTTTAATACATTAAGAAGCGAATCCGTCCACATTGGATGATTGTAGGCATAGACATAAAAGCAGTCCTGCCCTACGCCAAAGAGCTTTTGCCAAGGAGTAAGTCCCCTAAATATATCTACGGATATCTGCCAGATGATACCTCTTCCATTTCCAAAATAACCATCTGACATTATGACCATTATTATAGAAGAAACTACTGCAGCTATTCCCAGTACTATCAGCACTCTTCTGCAGATCTTTCCTATAAAAGAGACGCTTATCTCTTCAAAAAGCCTTGATACTCTGTAAATAAAAAACGCTGCCGCCATTACAATAAGGCCAATGTGCATGTCGCATATCTTAAGGATAATTCCCTCTTCGTAGTTATAGCTTCTTCCAAATACTTCCATCAGTATCTTTGTTAGTTCCATTGAAAAGCCCAGTACTGCTGCCTGTGCCATAACTCTTTGAAAGCTTTTTCTTTTACTAAGGGATATATAGAGCATTATTCCATAGGTTCCCATGAGCACAAGGGCTGCACTATCTGACCCCTGCATGAAAAGAGCTACAAGCCCCGTAACTACGTACAAATTAGTTAATATCCCGGCTATAGAAAAGAGCTTTTTTCCGTAAGAAAGGCCTATTCCAAGTGGTACAAAGATAGCTAAAAAGCCCACGTACCAGTTGATATTACCTAACGTCCCCAAAAAGCTAGGGTTAGCGCCATATACATAAAATGGATCGATTCCAAATCTATTTAATATGCCTAGTACAAACGTAGAAAATGGAACGATCAATATGAGAGATAAGATCAGAGCATTAAGCTTTAAGCCCTGCATGAACAATACGCAAAATGAGATCATCAAAAAGACTGTTAAAAAGCCGCATCTCCAGCCTTCCTGCCCTAGAAAAGCAGTTCTTTTATCACAAGAAAAAAATAAGGTAATAACATTTGAAAAGATAAAAGCCCCTATGAGCATGGCATTTCTAGACTCATTAAAAAGCTTTTTGGGTTCTTCAAGGATCTTCAATATAAAAAGAAGTGCAAAAAAGAAGGCAGAAATGCCAAGATATAACACCCCCTTTGCTTCGCCCAGCATGTAATATCCTTGCTTCATATAGAGCGGAAGGACGCTGCACATGATGATCAGATATAAAATCTTAACTATTTCCTGTATTTTCGCACTTTTGTTTTTCATCTTATTGTCAGTTCCAATTATTTATCAAAAGATTTTAAGAATTCCGGTTCAACTTCATAAGAAACTTTCTTTTGGGTTGCCGGATGTTTAAAGCCAAATTTGTAGCAGCAAAGGCATACACTTGATATTCCAAGCTCCTTGGCTAATCCCATAGATTCTGCATTTCCGTACTTTTGATCTCCAACTATAGGAAAGCCCATATGAGACATCTGAACTCTTATCTGGTGGAATCGCCCTGTTAAAAGCTTGATTCTAAGAAGAGTGCATCCTTTTTTACGCCATACAACTTCGTAGTCGAGCTCTGCCTTCTTGGCATCAGCGGTATTCTCAGTCACTTCAGCAAGACCGGTATCTAAATTCCTGATCAGATAGTCTGTTAAATGCCCTTTATCCTCAGGAATATCGCCGTAGCAAACAGCGTAGTAATACTTATCTGTTTTATGCTCTTTTATCTGGCCCGCAAGATCTGAAGCTGCCCTCTTGGTCTTACATACTACTACAACGCCATCTACAGGCTGATCTAGTCTGTAAACAGTCCCTACATAGGGAGGTTTTGGGCTTTTTGCCCCATCTTTTCTTGCAAGATAGTTTCTCACACTGCTGACAAGGTCCATCTGCCCTGCTCTTGCACCTTCTGTGGCCATCCCTGCAGGCTTATGGCAAACTATTATATCCTTGTCTTCAAAAATGTACTCCAAACGCTTCAAATCAATACTCCTACAAATCTACATCAGAAAAAATTACGGCAGGAATAATTACGCCTGACAAAAGCCAGCCATAATGCCTCCTGCCGATAATAATAAATTTAAAATGCTAAATAATCAAACCTTAAATCTGTAGCCAACACCCCAGATTGTCTCAATGTACTGTGGGTTTGATGTATCATATTCGATCTTTTCACGGATCTTTTTGATATGTACTGTTACTGTAGCGATATCGCCGATTGAATCCATGTTCCAGATCTTGCGGAAGAGCTCTTCCTTTGTAAATACGTGATTAGGATTCTCAGCAAGGAATGTAAGAAGATCGAATTCCTTTGTTGTGAAGCTCTTTTCATCTCCGTCTACGTATACCCTTCTAGCAGTCTTGTCGATCTTGAGTCCTCTGATCTCTACGAAATCATTAGATTCATGTCCTGATCCAACAAGTCTTGAGTATCTTGCCATGTGTGCCTTAACACGGGCAACAAGCTCAGATGGGCTAAATGGCTTGGTAATATAATCATCTGCTCCAAGTCCAAGACCTCTTATCTTGTCGATGTCATCCTTCTTAGCTGAAACCATGAGAATTGGCACATCTTTCTTTTCTCTGATGTGCTTACAAACCTCAAATCCGTCCATTCCTGGAAGCATGAGATCCAAGATGATAAGGTCAAAATCCTCTGCAAGCGCTGTCTGAAGACCTGCATCACCTGTGTTTTCTATTGAGACCTCAAAGTCACTCAGTTCAAGATAGTCCTTCTCAAGGTCAGCAATAGCCTCTTCATCCTCAACAATAAGTATTCTGCTCATACACTTTTCGCCTTTCTTTGTGTTATAGTGTTTCGTTGTCAACAGTAACGGTTTCAGCACCAGATGAGAATTCGATATACTTTCTCAACACAAAGTGCATGCATGTTCCTTCTCCTTCATGGCTGGTAGCCCAGATATAACCGCCATGATCTTCAATGATCTTTTTAACAATGGATAATCCGATTCCGCTTCCACCCTGCTTGGAGTTTCTCGAAGCATCTGTGCGGTAGAACCTGTCGAATATGTTTGGAATATCTTTTTGGGCGATTCCCTTACCATTATCTTCAAGTTCGATCCTTATGGAATCTACTTCATCCAAAATCCTGATGTCGATCTGGCCGCTGCCATCGTCTCTATCAAGATATTTAACGCTGTTACTTACAACATTATTTATAACTCGTTTAATCTGTTCTGGATCAGCAACGATCTGCGTATCCGGCGTAGTTAGATTAGAATAATTAAGCTTGACTGATTTGCTCTCTAGATCCGCTCCTATCTCTTCGATGCAGTCGCCAAAGTATTCTGCGACGTTGATCTTAACGAAATTGTAAGGGATGCGGTTGTTATCAATACTGGAGTACAAGGTAAGCTCATTTATAAGGTTGTTCATATCGTTAGCCTTATTATTAATGATCTTAATGTACTTCATCTGCTTTTCAGGGCTATCTGCAACTCCTTCCAAAAGACCTTGTGAATAGCCTTTTATAGCAGTAATAGGAGTTTTCAGGTCGTGAGAGATATTACTGATAAGCTCTTTATTTTGCTTCTCTCTGTCTATCTTTTCATCTGCTGACTCTTTTAGCCTCAGTCTCATATCCTCATAGTTGCGGTACATGGCTCCTATCTCGCCTTTTTCCTTGACGTCTGTAGGAAGCATATAATCAAAGTTTCCGTCTTTGATATGCTGCATGGCTATGTTCAGCTCATCTATAGGTCTAAAGAAACTTCGTCCAATCCAGGTTGTTAAAAGTATACTGGTAACCAGAAGGATCAAAATTATGGCCACTGCCATATATATCACCAGCGATGTTGTCAGTCCTGTCCTAATACCAGATATGATATAAAGACTTCCTTGATCACCATCTGAGAAGTAAAAATCCATCTGCCTTACAAGATGTTTGGACGATGTAAAATATATACCTTTGATATCTGTTCCGAAACCCGGTAGCTCGTATATAACTTCCTGGGCTTTTTCCTGATCAGCTACATAATAGATCGAGTAGCCTTTCTTTACGATAATATATGCATACTTTGATGCTATCTTTTGGTCTATCTCACTTAGATAAGCTTCGTTTTCCAAAACGAAAGGATCAACCAGCATAGTTACTAGAATCTCTTTTACCAATTGATCAGTCATCTCTGAAAAAGTTCCACCCGGATCGGCTACCATTCCGTAATCCACAACCCTGCCATTATCGATATTCTGTTCATGCACCAAATATCGTCCAACAGCGAGATAAGCACCAAGTGCTAGAATCATCGGTATAATCACTATTGCAAGTGAGGTTATTAAGAGTTTAGTACGAAAACGCATAAATCCCCCTATACACTTTTTAGTATACCATAATTCTAAATTCTAAAAAATATATATAGCAAAGATAAACGACTACTTTCTAAATTTTTTAACGATTTGGATAGTGCTTTTTGATCCTATCGTACTCTTCGTCAGTGATTTCCATGACTGTTCCGTGCTTAAATCCATAAGGGAAGCTAAATTCCTTGTCTGAACGCACAAAGCGGCCTGTAGAGATATCCTTAGCAACAAAAGGCACATAGCCCTGCTTTTCCTTTTCACATCCGTAGAAATCAAGCATTACACACCAGCTGCCATCTGGAAGCTTGTAGCAAGTTGGAGCCTCATACTGTCCCTGCTCTAATTTGTCCATCTCTTCATCAAATGCAGGCATTCTCTCATACTTACCTGTAAGAGATGTTCCTCTCTCAAGGATGATGTGCTCTGGATTAAAATCACTCTTTAAGAATCTGTAGTAGTAGCCATTCTCATAAACGATGTTTGAATCAATGATACCAGTATCGCATTTATTGCAAAGCAGCTTTGGCTCTGTGTATGTCTTGAAATCCTTGGTCTTGGCATAATAGATAGCCATGAAATTATCTGAATCCTTAGGGAATCTAGAAGACCAGTGAACCATGTAATCTCCAGCTTCCTCATCATAAATAATGTCAGGAGCCCAAGCGCAGCCGTAGTTGTCATCAACTACTTTGATCATCTCCTGCTCAGACCAGTTTACAAGGTCCTTTGACTCCCATTTTGAAAGATATTTACTACCTTCTCTATTTACCTTGTTCCAGTTATTTTCGTATTTATCTTTGAAGTTACGTGCTATAGCAAGGTCTGTAGCAAGGATTACAAATGTGCCATCCTTTTTTCTTGTGATGGTGAAATCTCTTACGCCCTGCTCTCCAAGGTGACTTTCAAGAATAGGGTCTCCATTATTTACTTTCTCCCAGTTAAAACCATCCTTAGAAACACCAAAATATAACTGTTCTCCATCTGGTGTTGTTTTTTCTTTAAAATGTGCAAACAAATACGCTCCCATACTGCCCTCCGCTAGGTTTAATAGTTTTATCTAAAATATTATACCTTTCACAAAACATTATCAATATTTTATAGTCTACTTCTTGATATGAACCTAGTTCTTTGCTAAACTTTAACTTGGTAAAGGAATACGTTTTCCTTGTTACCTGATAGGAGGATTATATAATGGTTGATTGGAAAAATCTTGACACACTTAAGGCTTACGACGATCTTAAAAATGTTAAGCATGTAGATCTCGTATCTGCTATGACAGGTGAAGGCGGCGCCAAGAGAGTACAGAACTACTCAGTAAAAATGGCTGCTGGTCTTTCTTACAATTACGCTGCAAAGGAAGTTGATGATAACGTTCTTACAGCTCTCAAGGCTCTTGCTGATGAGGCTCAGCTTTCTGACAAATATGCAGCTCTTTACAATGGAGAAGTTATCAATACTGGTGAGAAGAGAATGGTTCTTCACCAGCTTACCAGAGGCCAGCTTGGTGACAACGTTATGGCTGATGGCGTAAATAAAAGAGACTTTTACTTAAATGAACAGAAGAGAATCGCTGAATTTGCAAACAAGGTTCACTCAGGTGAGATTGCAAATGCTAAGGGCGAGAAGTTCACAACTGTTGTTCAGATCGGTATCGGTGGTTCAGACCTTGGTCCAAGAGCTATGTACCTTGCTCTTGAGAACTGGGCTCACAGAACTGGCAACTTCAAGATGGAAGCAAAGTTCATCAGCAATGTAGATCCAGATGATGCTTCAGCAGTTCTTAATTCTATCGATGTTGCTCATTCAATCTTTATCCTTGTTTCAAAATCAGGAACAACACTTGAGACTTTAACAAATGAGTCTTTCGTAATAGATGCACTCAAGAAGGCTGGTCTTGATTCATCCAAGCACATGATCGCTGTTACTTCTGAGACATCACCTCTTGCAAAGAGTGACAACTACCTTGAAGCATTCTTCATGGATGACTACATTGGTGGACGTTATTCATCAACATCAGGTGTTGGCGGAGCAGTTCTTTCACTCGCATTTGGTCCTGACGTATTTGCTCAGTTCCTTGATGGTGCTGCTGAAGAGGACAAGCTCGCAGCTAATCCAAATATGCTTGAGAACCCAGCAATGCTTGATGCTATGATTGGTATTTATGAGAGAAATATCTTAGGTTATGGCAGCACAGCTGTACTTCCTTACTCACAGGGACTTAGCCGTTTCCCAGCTCACTTACAGCAGCTTGACATGGAGTCAAATGGTAAGAGCGTTAACCGTTTCGGCGAGCCAATCAACTATGTAACTGGTCCTATCATCTTTGGTGAGCCTGGTACAAATGGACAGCATTCATTCTATCAGCTCCTTCACCAGGGAACAGATATTATTCCTCTTCAGTTCATTGGATTCAAGAACAGCCAGCTCCAGAATGACGTTAACATTCAGGGCAGCACAAGCCAGCAGAAGCTCTGCGCTAACGTAGCAGCTCAGATCGTTGCATTTGCTTGTGGTAAAAAAGATGAGAACCTCAATAAGGATTTCAAGGGCGGACGTCCTTCCAGCATCATCATTGGTGAAGAGCTTAATCCTAAGTCACTTGGTGCTCTCCTTGCTCACTTTGAGAATAAGGTTATGTTCCAGGGATTTGTTTGGAATATCAACAGCTTTGACCAGGAAGGTGTTCAGCTTGGTAAGGTTCTTGCCAAGAAGGTACTTGCTCATGAGACAGACGGAGCTCTTGCAGAGTACAGCAAGCTTTTAAACATCTAATTTTCAGAACATAAAAAATTAAGGCGTGAAAGAATCATTCTTTCACGCCTCTTTTTATTGATACTTTATATGATCAAATATCCTTAAATTCATAAGTCTTTTTACCATGCTCTTTTGCCATATACAGCGCTTTGTCTGCGCTTGTATAGAGCTCTTCATAGGTTATATCCTTATCCTTGTAGCTTTCATCTGTTAACTGCACGATTCCAAGGGATATGGATGTTACGCCTTCGCAGCCTATCTTAGCAAGTTCCTCATCATAAGAGCTGATCTGTTTCTTGGCAAAATCCTGAAGCCATTTTTTGTCTGCATTGCCTTCTATGAACATGCAGAACTCATCGCCGCCTATACGGCCAGAATATATGCTGTATTTCATAGTGCTCTTTTCTGCAGCCAACATAACTGAAGCAAGAGCAACAAGGGCTGCATCTCCTGTCTTGTGACCATATTTATCATTTACGTTCTTGAAATTATCAAGATCAAGCATGATAAATGCACCATGTTTCTTTTCAGAAAGGATTCGTTTAATGTTTTCTTCAAACCATCCTCTGTTGTAAACTCCTGTAAGTGAATCCTTGCTGGCAGTTTCTTCTACCTTATTCAGATAGTTGTAATGCTCAGTAAGATCAAGCACCCATAAGATCTGACCTGTGACATGGGACTGCTCAATAAGTGGTTCGATACGTGTTTCATAGGTATGACCACCTATCTCGATAGACTTTTTCTTTTCCACGAATATGTCTTTTAACCCAGGAACAGAGTAGGCATCATCATACTTGTAGAACTCTCCAAATATGGTGTTCACCCACTTGTTGTGGTAAAGGATCCTGTGAGAAGTATCTACTACGACAACTCCCTCTTTTCCCTTATTAAGAGCATTACCAAAATCAAGACTAATTGAGTCGAGATAACTGTACTTGCCAAGAGATATTGATACAAATATAGCAGCAAATGGAATTCCAAGAACCGGAATCTCATAGCCATTTGTAAGATTTAACACCTTTATCAGATATGGGAGCCACATAACGATCATGGCGTACAAAAGAAATCTAAGTCTCTTTTTGTGAAGACTATTGGCATGCCTTGCGCTCTTAACACCTATTATTACGCACATAAGACAAACTGCAAAACTATATACCACAAAGATCTTGAATGCAATTCCATATCCTACAACCTGCATTCTAGGAAAGCTCCCTGCATCGTAATTGATCGTGATAGCCTTGTACATAAGGCCGTTATCTTCATATGTAAACAGGCTATACATTACAAAGAAAGAGGCTACCGCTTCTACGGAATAGATAAGTCCCGAGATTCGGGTATGGCACAGCTCCTGCATACTGTATGTCAGAGCGATAAAGAGCATACATTCAGCAAAAAACTGCAATTTGGTAGCTGTATAAACACCAGCTACTTCGCTTGTAGTGATCTCCTGCAAAAATCCGAAGATGTACATGATCGCAAAGATCATAAAGCAGGTAACCGCATTTTGCGCCCTAGATGGATTAAGGCTTATTACATATCCCAGCATGATAATAGCAATTACAAGGGCTATTACATGAGCCGTGATATAGATCATCTGATAATTTGGATCATTCACCAGATATTTTATTGCTGACAAAACAAGGAAATGTGCGGGATAAAATGTGTAAAAGAAATATCTATTGAAGGTATTTTTTACTTCACCAAGCTTTCCATTATAAAAATATAGTGGAATAAGGCCAAAAACAAAACCCAATAAATAAAGTCTTTCCGGCACATTCCAGTCGTACTTTGAAAAATGATATTTCTGATTTAGAAGTATCATCACCACAAGGGATGCTTCCATTATCAAGGTAAATATAATGAACCATTTAGCCTTAGTCTTGAAATCTTTACCGTAGTAGAACACGAGCACATAGATGATAGGCATTAGTACCCATCCGCCAATTGCCAGAGATATACCCATTAAACCAGCGATAAGTACTGCCTTAGTACCCTTTGGAAGTACCTTGTTATCTGCAATAGAAAGAGCTAAAAGAGCAAGCAAAAGGTCAAAGATTATGTTTTGCCTAAAGTCATACTCTTCATGAAAAAAAATATAAAAAGGAAAGATTGAAACAACAGCAAAAGATGCCATCCTGTTAATATAACTCTTTAAGTCACTTGTATGACGATAGCCCTCTGCAACGAAAAAGCACATGATCGGAATAGTTAACCTTCCAAAAATGTGCATAATCTGACCAAGCGGCGACATGAAATCAACAAATCCCCACGCTGTGTGGTCAACGACCATTGCTATGATGGCTAAGATCTTTAGATCTCTTCTACTAAGTCCTTTGGTATTCATAAGCTCTTTAACAGTTCAAGTGTTGCTGCTGCGCAATCCTTAGCTGCTTTTGCCTCAAAAACAGGATAATCAACGATATCACTTCCATCAGCCTTGTCAGAGATAGCTCTGATGATAAGGAATGGAATATTGTTAAGGTAGGCTGCCTGTGCAATTGCTGCGCCTTCCATTTCTGTGCACTTTCCGTTAAATTCTGCCTTGATGGCATCCTTTACTTCATTGCTACTAATGAACTGATCTCCGCTACATACTCTTCCTTCGAAGATTCCAAGATCAGGCGCTGCCTTCTTGATAGCTTCTTTTGCCTTGTTACGAAGAGTCTCATCGGCTGTAAAAGCTGCTACTCCAAGCTGAGGAATTTCTCCCTTTTTATATCCGAAAATTGTAGCATCAACATCGTGATAGCAAACATCTGTAGAAAGGACAATGTCTCCAATATTGATCTGAGCATCAAGAGAACCTGCTGCTCCCGTGTTGATAACGTGAGTCACGCCAAATACATCTACAAGGATCTGAACGCAGATACCAGCATTAACCTTACAGATACCACTGCGAACTACAACTACGTCAACTCCGCCAAGTGTTCCCTCAAAAAACTCCATAGAAGCCTTCTTGATGGTATTTGTGATCTCCATCTTCTCTTTTAGAGTCTCGACCTCTACTTCCATCGCTCCAATTATTCCAATCTTCATATATTTAAATCTCCTATAAAATAAAATTCCTCTAATACTATAATATAATATCGTCCTATTTTCTAATATAAAATTAATATAAAAAAGGCGGCAATATGCCGCCTTTCTAGTGATAAAAATATCAGCCAAAATATCTCTTTAAGAGACCTTCAAATGCCTTGCCATGTCTAGCCTCGTCACGACCAATCTCATGAACTGCGTCATGAATAGCATCAAGATTAAGCTCTTTTGCCTTCTTGGCAAGATCAGCTCTACCCTGTGTTGCGCCGTACTCAGCATCAGCACGAAGCTCAAGATTCTTCTTGGTTGAGTTTGTAAGTACTTCACCAAGCATCTCTGCGAAATGAGCTGCATGCTCAGCCTCTTCCCAAGCAGCCTTCTCATAGAAAGCACCAATCTCAGGATAGCCCTCTCTGATTGCTACTCTGGACATTGCAAGATACATTCCAACTTCTGAACACTCGCCGTTGAACATCTCACGAAGACCATTCTTTATCTCTTCAGGAGCTTCACTAGCTACACCAAGAACATGCTCACATGCCCATACCTTCTCGCCTTCCTGCTTCTGGAACTTAGAAGCTGGAGCCTTACATACTGGACAAGCCTCTGGTGGCTGATCTCCCTCATGTACATATCCACAAACCTGACATACCCATTTCATAATTCCACATCTCCTTTCAAGTGAAAAAAATATTCATGCCTACCTACTAATAAACATAGCACATCCGAATGGGATAAACAGTACCTTTATAAAAGTTTTAGAATTAATTTTTCAAAAGAAATGAAAATTAATTTCTATCCGGTACATAAAGTAAGTTATACTTATATATATGGAGGTTTTGTCTATGAATATTGTTAGCGAAAGAATCAAAAGCTGTTACAATACACTTCCAGCATCTGAGCGCCTTGTAGCAGATTATGTCTTAGAGAACACGGACGATCTTTTCCAGTACCCAATCAAAGAACTTGCGGCTAAATCAGGCACTACTCAGGCAGCTTGGACAAGATTTGCCCAGGCCATTGGTTATGATGGGTTAAAAGACCTTAAGAGCGCCTATTATACAGAAGCAAACAATTCCTTAAGGCAGAACGACAGTAGCCCCAAGGTTGCCTTCAAGGATGTAAACGAATATACATCACTTCAGTCAATTGCTGATAACATCTGTGCTACCAGCGTTCAGGCAATTCAAACCACTTATAGATTGTTTGATGCCGGAACCTTCAAGGATGTTGTCACCAAGATCGTATCTGCCAAGCAGATTCAGATCTTCGGAATCGGAGCTGCAGGCATTGCAGCATATGATCTTTATTGTAAATTGCTAAGAATTCATTATAATGTTATATTTAATCAGGACTATCACATGAATCTCATGAGCTTGTCTCAGATCAAGCCTTATGACGTAGCTATCTTCTTCTGTGATAATCCAAAGGATAGGGAAGTAATGCAGCTTTATAACCTTGCTAAGAGCAAAGGCGCAACTACAGTTGCGATCACCAAGCTGGGTAATAACCCACTTACTACAAGCTGCGATTATATCTTGTTTGCCACATCTCCAGAGATAGACAAAAAGAGCGGCGTAACAAGTTCAAGATTTGCTCACCTTTTCCTTGTAGACACATTATATACAGCAATCGCTAACCGCGATTACGAAAGTATCAGAGAATACTTGAAGGATTCCTACGAAGTATTCAACGAAGCACAAAAGGACTAAGGATAAAAATGGAAAAAATTGCTAGCTTTACAGTTAATCACCTGGATCTCGAGCCAGGTATCTACGTATCAAGAAAAGATAAGGTTGGACAGGAGACTATCACAACTTTCGACCTTAGAATGACAGCTCCAAACAAAGAGCCTGTTATGAACACAGCAGAAGTTCACACAATGGAGCACCTTGGAGCAACATTTTTAAGAAATGATGCAGAGTACAAGGACAAGACAATCTACTTTGGACCAATGGGATGCAGAACTGGATTTTATGTAGTTCTTGCTGGAGACCTTGATTCAAAGACAATCGTTCCACTTATCACTAGAATGTTCGAGTTCATGCGTGACTTTGAGGGAGAGGTTCCTGGAGCAAGCGCAAGAGACTGCGGCAACTACCTTGATATGAACCTTGGAATGGCTAAATTCCTTGCAAAGAGATACTTAGACAACACTCTTTACAACATCACAGATAAACACCTTGTTTATCCAGAATAATTTATAAACTAAAAGATCTGCCCTTAGATATCTAAAGGCAGATCTTATTTTTTATATCAATAATTATTTCTGAATCTCTTCTTCAATAAGCTTAACTATTGTATTAGTTGCACTGTGAAGATTACTCTTACTCATGTTATCAATGAATATCTCGCGTCTCTCGAAGAGATCTTCGATAGTCTCTACTAAGATATCCTCATCAAGATCATCATTGTCGATAACAAGTGAAAATCCCTGCTGCTCAAAGGATCTGGCATTGAGCATCTGATCTCCTCTACTTGACTTAGTAGAAAGAGGAATCAGGATATTTGGCTTTTTAAGTGCAAGGAGCTCACAGATTGAGTTAGCTCCTGCTCTTGAAACTACGATATCTGCCATAGCAAAGATGTCCTTGAGCTCAGTCTTAACGTACTCAAACTGCTTGTAGCCTGGTACTGTGAGCTTTAAGTTATCCATCTTCTCTTTGCCACAGATGTGAACAATGTTGAAATTTGGAAGGAGTCTTGGAAGCGCATATCTAACAGTCTCATTAACTGACTGTGCACCAAGGCTTCCGCCAATTACCATGAGAACTGGCTTGTCATCTGTAAAGCCGCAGAGCTTCTTGCCTGCCTCAGCTGAACCCATTCCAAGCTCTTCTCTAATAGGTGTACCTGTGAGAATAGCTTTCTCTGCTGGTAAAAGACGCATTGTCTCTGGGAAGTTACAGCAGATCTTCCTAGCACCGCTCATGCTAAGCTTGTTGGCAAGACCTGGTGTCATATCTGACTCATGTACGATATAAGGAATCTTAAGAGCTCCTGCAGCTCTAACAACAGGAACACTTACAAATCCGCCCTTAGAAAATACGATATCAGGCTTGATCTTCTTAAGAAGCTTCACTGCCTCAGTAAATCCCTTTAATACTCTAAATGGATCTGAGAAATTCTTTGGATCAAAATATCTACGAAGCTTACCAGTAGCAATTCCAAAATATGGAATGTTGTAATCCTCAATAAGCTTTTTCTCGATTCCTGTGTATGAACCGATGTAGTAGATCTCGTATCCAGCTTTCTTAAGTGCTGGAATAAGCGCTATATTAGGAGTTACGTGACCTGCACTTCCTCCACCTGTTAATACTATTTTCTTAGTAGCATTCTCGCTCACTTTTTTGTCCTTCTTCCAATATTATTACTGTGCCTGCTTCATAGCCTCTTCAATAGCGTATGAAAGCTGATCTGGGCAAGATGTATTCTTGGCACCGCACTTGATACCACGAAGCTTAGCAATAGCGTCCTCGCACTTCATACCTTCTACAAGTCTTGATACACCCTGAAGGTTACCATTACATCCATTTGTAAAGCTAACTGCCTTTATTATTCCACCCTCAACTTCTATATCAATCTGAGTTGAGCATGTACCCTTTGTTTTGTAAATCATAATAATCTCCTATTTACTCAAATATCTGAATTTTTAGCCACTTTATTATATCACACAATGCAAGTTTATCTTATCTCGTATGTTAACTTATCCTGCTCTTCATAAGGAATTATAAGCTCATTAACAACTGAATCCGAAAACTCTTTTACCCCATCAAGAATCTCTTCGTAGTTATCAAGAGTCATCTCGTACTCGCCAGCTATCATCTGATCTAGCATGAGCCTATTGATCTCGGGACTAAAATGAATTGCATCCATGTAGTTTTCAAGGTTTGTTGTAACATCTGGCTCGTTCTGGAAGCAGAAAATCCTTACGTTATCATACTGTAAAAGAGCCTTTGTCATCTCTTTTTCACAGTAGATATAGGCATCTCGCTGACCAGTTCTGTATACTCCGTCCCACCACAGCATAGAGTATGCTGGATAGAAGAACATAAACTGTGTCTCCGGATGGGCCTCAACCTCTTTGGTTAAAAGAGCTATGTTATCCGCAAGAACATCGTCATAAACGTGCTCATCCATCATATCCACTACATCGATCGGTCTGTAGTAAAGGCCAAGAGCCATTTCGCTACTAAAGCTCTTCCACTTAGCCCAGTTATAGGAAAGACCCTCGTTATAATCTCCAAGGTAGGAGTTTGCTATCTGATAAGGGATCTTCTCAAGCAAAACGTCCTTATTAAACAGGTATTGCACGTCATTTAGCGGGTTGTGGTCGTAGAGATACATAGGGCATCCCGTAGATTCATAGGTTGTGACTGCATCTGCGTTTAGCGCCGATGGATCAATATTGTAAAAGACGTACTTGATGTCATGATTCTTGTAGGCTTCGTCCATTAGATAACAGAGGTCCGCTGTAGCGCCGTAGGAGCGGATAGCCTTTATTGACTTAACTCCGTAGGCCTCGTCATACCAAGCGTTGTCATTGTTTTCCATAACAGAAGAACCAACAAGGAGCGTATCGTAATCAAAGTGCCTAAGGGTTCCAATGCACTGATATTCCTTGTCATTGAGGATTGCCTTAAGGCCAAGACAAGGCCCATGATAGTGATAAAATGGGTCAAAGACAAAGACCACGCCGCCCACAAATACCACAAGGGCAAGGACTGTTATAAGCAGCCTTTTTATGAAGTTTTTTGATGTCATGTTTTCTTTTTTCATTCGTTATTCTCAGAACTGGAAGTAGATAAAGGTGCTGACATTGGATAAAGAAATGAAGGACCATACGAATAATACTGCAAGTCCCAGCACTGTCTTTTTGTTAAACTCAGCTTTTTTAACTATTTCCTGCGTGTTTTTCCTAGTCATTACAAAGGCTGAAATAGCTATATAAATGATGATGGTAATTAGGTAAATTTGGTTATCAAACTGCATTCCAAGCTGTGAAAAGAGCTGTCTAAATACGTAGTTTTCTGCAATCTCGAGGTTTGCCGCTGTTCTATAGAGGAACCCTGGATAGGTCCAGAAAAAGAGCCTTCTAAACATGCCCATTGCATAGGCAAGGTCCTGAGATCTAAAGAATACAAGGGATACCACAAACATAAAGAATGTAAGCGCATTTCCAAGGGCTCTTGGAATGGTGATAAGTGGCTTTTCTCTTAGAAGGTATTTCTTTTTCTTGCCATCATCATCGCTTCTAACTGCTACGATTCCGATATCATCCCATACTACTAAAAGTCCCTGCATAAGGCCCCAGCAAATATAGGTCCAGCCTGCGCCGTGCCAAAGTCCGCTAAGTACAAAGACAATGAGAACGTTGATCACTGTTCTAAGCTTCCCTTTTCTGCTGCCTCCAAGAGGAATGTAAACGTACTTTATAAAGAAACGGGAAAGAGTCATGTGCCATCTCTGCCACAGCTCTTTTGCTGAAGAAGCCTTGTATGGTGAGTTAAAGTTCACAGGAAGCTCGTAGCCAAGCATCATACTGACGCCGTTTGCCATGTCGCAGTAACCTGAGAAATCAAGGTAGATCTGGAATGTATAGGCAAGCATCACCACGATAACAGTTAATGTATCGAGATAGTAAGTGTACTTGAAGCCATAGTTAACTGCTCCCGCTAAAGTATCAGCAAGGATCACCTTCTTGGAAAGACCGATTATAAAGGACATGAGACCCTTGGCAAACCTGTCTGAATCATATTTGCGAAGAGAAGCGTCATTAAACTGATCGATCATTTCCTTGTGAAATGCGATAGGTCCCTGAATGAGCTTAGGGAAATACACTGTGTACATAACGTATTTAAGGAATGGATAGTGAGGAGCCTCGCCATTTGCCCTGTCTACAATAAAAGAGATCTGACCAAAGGTAAAAAAGCTGATTCCTATGGGCATCAGTATCTCTTTTGCTGTAAGAGCTGCACCAGTTAAGGCGTTTACGTTATCAATGAAAAATCCAAGATACTTAAAATAGAAAAGTAGCGCTAGGTTAAAGAGAACGCCAACTATCTTGATAAGCTTTGGCTGATGCCAATGTTCAAGTAACATACTAAGACTATAGTTCACGGCAATGCTTACCAGCAAGATCACAAGGAACATGGCGCCAAAAGAGTAATAGAAATACAGTGACATCAATATTAGAAATATGTCTGCCACTGTATGTTTTTCAAATCTATTTAGTGCATACCAGCCAAGAAGTAATATTGGCAGGAACACCAGTATAAATGTAAATGAATTAAATCCCATTCATGCTCTCCATTTGTTTGTATCATGAAGAGTATATCATAAATACTTTTGGGTTAAAATCTTTTGAACAGTTCTATCTACGAAGTCTGCTGACTGCTCTAAAGACTCCTCCAACTTGTTATCTCATAACTGACTATTCCCAACTATTTCTTCCTGATTCGACTTTAGAATAAATGTCCCCAAACTGATCAGTGCTAAAAAACATACTATTGCCAAAGTCATTCCAACACCTATCTTCTCTGTAAGAACAGGTGTTAATACTATACCAATTATAGCACTCAGCACCATGATAATTCTGTTAAATGCCATAACAAAACCAAACACAGATCTATCTACATCTTTTTGGAATATTACATTTTTCATAATCGCTGTTATGGTCTCAAAAAATCCTATCATTGCGCATGCCAGCAAACTCACAAATATATTAGGTGCAAAGCCCCAAATTGCAAAGCTTAATATAAGAGCCATACTAAACACTGTATATTTCAGACTATCACTAGCATTATTTTTCTTTACAAGCTTAACAACTAATGGCGCAAGAATACTTCCAATCGTCATTGCATAAGACAGATAAACTAATCCTATATCTCCAACACTCAATTTGTCATTAACTACGAATACTTTATTGATCTCAAATACTCTTCCCAATATTCCACAAAAAGAAGTTGTAATGATAATGCTCTTTATTACTGGCATTTTTTTAATCTCACATATTCCCTTTTTAGCGTAGCTAAATAAAGTAAACTCTCTTACTTTTCTTTCTACTTCTTGGAAATTTATCTGGGCAATGATTATCGCCGCTATTATAAACGTAATTGCATCAAGCAGATATAGTATTTCTCTTCCAGCATTCAAATATATAAAGCCACCAACGCCAGGACCAATGAGCATTACTATGGTTCCTAATACAGAAAAGATGCTATTCGCTTGTTCCAATTCCTCTCTATTAACAACTATCTGCATGATTCCATACTGCGCCATGTTGTCTACGTCACTAATACCCTGCAGTAAAAAGATTACTACATACGCTGCAATTATCGTCTTTCCTTCCATAAAAAAGAAAGCTAACATAAGAACTGCACTTATTAGATATACTAGGATGCTTACATTTTTTCTGTTGTATTTATCTACTATATATCCTGCGATTGCCTGGCATGGAATTCTGATAATAGCTCTGATAAGCCACATAAGAGCTATTCCAAATATGGAACCAGTAATGTGATAAATAGATAAGGTGATAGCTAAAGAATATAAGCTATCACCAATTGAGGATATTGTTGTTGCTTCTGCTAAAAGTCTATAATTCTTGTTCTTCAGCAAGTTTTTCATAGTGTTCTTTGCCTGTATCTCTCTCTATTCATACCGCTGTTTTTTTATATTCTTCCCATAAATCACGAAATAGTTCACATGACGCTAACAAATGATCATGACTACCTTTATCAACTATTTTTCCTTCCTTAAGAACACATATTTCATCGGTACATTTAGATACCATATCAATTTTGTGAGAAATAATAACCCCCTTTAGGTTCCTACTATATTTATTCAACACATCTATACAAAGACTTTCTGACAATGCATCAAGACTAGTAAATGGTTCATCCATTATAAAAATAGTACCTTGTTCTGGTAGTAAAAAGCGCGCCAATGTAATTCTATTTTTTTCTCCACCAGATATTTCATTTCCTCTTTGTCCAAGTTTTCTTCCATTTAACTTATATATATTTAACTCTGATAATAAATTTTCATATTTTTCCACTATGTAAAACTTTTTGGCAGTATGCAATTTTGCTAAATATTCGATTGTTTTTTCATCAACATTCAAATCTTTTAAAAAAGAATAATCCGTGAAATAACATTTGTTAGTCATAAATAACTCTTCGATTAAAGCAATATCCTCATCAGATAAACGAGTATTCCCTTTTAATCTAATAAACAATTGTTTTATTTCTTTATAGGCTTGTTCTTCCTTTTTTGTGTAATCCTTCTTTAATACTGGCTCTTTTCCCAGTGTAATATTGTACTCAAGATTTTCGTTATATAGTTCTGGATTTTGCGGATAATATCTTATTGATGAATAAATCAAATTTTTAGAAATCTCTGAAATATCCCTTTTTCCTAAAAAGCATTTTCCCTCTGTTGGAACTAATTCTCCTAATAAGGTCTTTATAATAGTTGTTTTTCCCTCTCCTGAAAGTCCTACTATAGCTAGCTTTTTATCTATAGAAAGCGATATATCATCTAACTGCATAACTTTTCCATCATGCGAATAGCTACAATGATCCAATACTAATTCTTCTTCTTCAGGAATACTATTATAATAAGTCGTTTTTATACAAGGGGCGATTTTCTTTATAAGCATTTCAAATTTTTCTTTATTTGAAATATAATCATTTATCATACTTAACGGCGTAAAAATAATGGAAAAATACGAAAATAAAGCCGTGAATGTTGCAAAATCCAATCGTCCTACCTTGATTAATTGAAGTGAGCACACAAAATAAATTGCAATAGCTATAGTTTTGCTACTGGTAATAACTGCCTGTGAAAACGAATTATATATACTTGCTTTACAAAAATAGTAATCTCTTTTATTAAATGAACTATATATTTTTTCTTTAATACCTTCAAAGTTTGAATATCCTAATATACTTTCTCTATTTTCAATGCACTCCAGCACTACAGGATTACATTCATATACTTTTTCTCTTCCGAGCTTGAAGTTCTTTGCAAATAACTTATTCACTCCTATCTGCAAAAAAATAGCAATAATATATGTACTAATTACTATCGTTGCAAATACTATTGTCCATCTCATAGTAATAATAATTATTACAATCATTGATACCAATTTAATAATCAGTTCAAAAATATTATTATGAACAATAGTCGCTAATTGCTCTGAATCGCCAAAAATGCTTACTAGTAGTGCTCCTGAACCTTTTGCTTCACATATTGAATTTCTTATTTTTAATGAGTTTTCAAACATTTCCTCTTGTAAAGCTCTTTGTATTTGCAATTCTATAAGATGCATAATGACAGATTCCATCAACATCAGTAGCACACCAATGAAACAAACAGTTGCATACATAAATGTGTCAGTTATACCCGTTTTTTGCATCTCTATATTTCTTATCAATCGCCGTTGAATCAATGGTATTACCATCGTGATGATGTTAAACAATAATGTACTAAAAAAAGCAAATACAAATAAAACTTTTGTTTTACGAGAAATTCTTTTCCATATAAAGCTATAAAATTTCATAGCCCCGTCTCCTTTTAAAGCAGAATTTTTAACAAGCTCTCTTCATCAAGTGCTCCACATATTTCTATTGCGATTTCTGTAAGCTTTTTTGAATACTCACAAAAGGCGGATCTTTTTTCATAATTACTGCTTTTTTGTACATGGAGATATTTTTCATAAAAGCATCCCCTAAAACAGCTATTCTTATTCCAACATCCATTACATTTATAATATTCGTATTGAGGATTGCGTTCGGAAACAGTTTTTTCTATTTTAAAATCCTTCTCATATGCTATATTTCCAATTTTAAATGATTCTTCTCCGCTAAACCTATGACACGGAAAAACATCTCCATTTATATCTATTGCAAATGTTGTTTTTCCACCTCCGCAATTCGTTGAAATTCCTGTTGAATCAACAAATAATTCTCTCATTCGACGTCTTAGCGTCCCAAAAGGAAAATCACTATTTATCTTTATATATTCCAAAACATATTTTTTTAAATCATCCATTTCTTTAATAAGCATTTCTTGTTCATTGTCTTTAATATTTATAGTATCTGGGATTATATTTATTTCTTTAGCCTTAAAACTAAGCAAATCATCATAACACTTTCTTAGTGGATAATCGTAAGTAGCATATGTCCCTCGTATGACAAATTCTACTTTTAAACGTTTTAACTCAGATATATATTTTGTCGCCTCCACATACGAATCTTGACCATTTCTCAAAGGACGTTGAATATTTTGTATATGTTTTCCCCCGTCTATACTTAAGGTTACTTTAAATCTTTTTTGTGAAAAAAAACATATTTTTTCTTTATCTAATAGCGTTGCATTCGTTGTTATATGATATTCTACTTTTCTATTTGAATATTTTTCTTCTATATACTCACATGCATATAAAATAATATTATAAGCTAAAAGCGGTTCACCACCAAAAAAAGTTATGATAGCAGCATCCTCCTTGGGAACTTGCTTCATAAAAAAATCTATTGCATCCCTTACAATTTCTTTTTTCATTATTCCTTGCTTTTTTCCATAATCTCCTTTATTAGCAAAGCAATATGTACATGCAGCATTACAGCAATTTGATACACACAAATACAATTCATATTTTTTCTTTCGGAGCTGATTGCCGGTAGCTAAGTCTTCTACTGCTTCACTTGCGGCAAGTTCTTTATATTTAGATACTATTTCTGCTTCTTTTTCCTTATCTTGTAATAATTTCTTATATTCATCATCTGAAATTATATATGCCTGTTTATAATCTCCAAGATATAACACAGTATCTGTTGTTCCTTTAAAACAATGATGCATCATTTTTTCCTCTTCTTTACACTTTTACTAACAAAAATAAGCCACCTGTTTTGTCATACTACTCAAAACAGGCGGCTTATAGTTCTGCCTTATTCTGGCCATCCATCATCTGCACCGCAACCTTCATAATAGCAAATATTAATCATGCGAACTTTGTTTAGTTTTGCTTTTATGCTATTTGAAAGCAAGGTCTTTTTCTCTTTCTTAGCTTCCATTTTTGCCACCTCCTTATTTTTCTGATTATATGTTTATTTTATTTATTTTTTTATAAGTGAACAGAGCGTTATGTGAAAATAATATTTTCACATAACGCTCTGTTCTCCTGTAATTGATTATTATAAAATTTAAAATCATCTTTGTTTGGAGGTATTCTATGAAACGCTTTAATTCTTTTTTCTTATGC
>NZ_FMXK01000013.1 GCF_900103635.1 Butyrivibrio sp. INlla18 | reverse complement strand
CATCGCCAGATGCATAAGGCTGGGTAGCCACGTCCGGAAGGGATAAACGCTGAAGGCATCTAAGCGTGAAGCCCCCCTCAAGATGAGATATCCCTGCTTCGGCAGTAAGACCCCTTGGAGAGTACGAGGTTAGATAGGCACAAGGTGTAAGCACGGTAACGTGTTCAGCTGATGTGTACTAATAGGTCGAGGGCTTATCCAAACTAGGAGAACTTGATGAGGTTTTACCGAATCTAGTTCGAGTGTTGTTCTGGCGAGACTATGAAATAGTCGAGAGCAGAACTTCCGATTAGTATAGAAGATATGGATTTAGATATCAGTGTTCGGTTTTGAAGATACAAATTTGAATAAATAATTTGAAATATAAAAAACTTATTAATGAATTCTTAAAAGACGGTCAAATGCCCGTCTTTTTTGTTTTTGTATATTTATTTTCAGAAAATTATGCTATACTAAATAAAGATATTCAATAATTATTCTTAATCGGTTTTACGGTAGTTATGCTAATAGGATATCGTTAAATAATTTTCTTATTACGTGAGGTGAGAGAATGGAATCAAAGATTCTGCTTGAAAATGGAACGAATGAATTAGAAGTCCTTGAATTTAAGATTGATGATCACTGCTATGGTATCAACGTAGCCAAGATCAAAGAAATTATTGTGTATCAGGAGGTTACTCCTGTTCCTAATGCTCATCCAAGTATTGAAGGCATATTTATGCCTCGTGATACAATGATCACCGCTATTGACCTTAGAAACTGCTTACAGAGAGGTGCTTCTAAGCCAGGTGGACTCTTCATTATCACAAACTTTAATAAGTTAGATATTGCATTCCATGTAGATTCTGTAGTTGGTATTCACAGAGTATCATGGGCTGATATTATTAAACCTAATGCTACAATTTCAAAGGCTGAGGAGAGTATCTCAACTGGTATCATCAAGTTTGAAAATCAGCTGATCATCATTCTCGACTTTGAGAAGATCGTATCAGATATCAATCCTAATACTGGTCTTAATATGGATGCTCTTGCAGATATCGGAGCTCGTCCTAGAAATGAAGTTCCTATTGTTCTTGCAGAAGATTCACAGCTTCTTAATAAGCTTATTGTAGATTCTTTGAATAAAGCCGGTTATAATAACGTAAGACACTTTGAAAATGGTAAGCTTGCGTACGATTACATCAAGGCTTGTAAAGATAGAGGCGAACTCAATAACATCAAGTGTATCATCACTGATATTGAGATGCCTATCATGGATGGTCATAGACTTACAAAGCTCGTAAAGAGCGACGATGCTACCAAGGATATTCCACTTATCATCTTCTCATCACTGGTTAATGAAGAAATGAGAAGAAAGGGTGAATCCTTAGGAGCAGACAGACAGTTGTCTAAACCAGAAATTGGAAATCTTGTAAGCGTAATAGATGAGCTTGTTAATGCTTCGGATGCGAGCTGATATTAACTGACTTTAACTCCCTTTGCCTCAGTTATGGAAACTAGCTTTCAATGACTGTTAAGACAAAGGGAGTATTTTAATATTGGCATAATTGGTAGGTGTTTTAATGAGTAAATCTTTAGTAGAAATGGTGGAGTCATCAGACCAGATCGTTATAGGAATTGGTGACGAATGGAATTGGGTCAGAAGAGGAATCAAAAGTGACCCAAGGTATGAGCAGCTCATAAACTTGTGTAGTGATGAAGAGTATAAGTGGCTCTTACCAATAGTTGAATTTGAATATGCATATTACAATTCTGATTCCAGAATTGAAGAAGCTTATAGACTTCTTAGAAAATTAGTTGGAGACAAAAAATATTTTCTTGTTTGCGACACAGTCTTTCAGGATGCGCTTTTATACGGCTTTGACCCAGCAAAAAGCGTGTATCCATGCGGTAATCTGATGTACTTACAGACACCAGATCTTAATGATCCGCTAATATTTTCAGAAAAATCTATTGAATTTATGCAACTTGTTGCCGATATACATGATATCATTAGTATAGGCGGAATAATTGATGATACTAAGACCTTTGTAAAGCCATTTCAGGATGGTAAGGAATTGTATCTGAATCAGAAACGAAAAGAGTATAGCAACATAGCCTATAATGAGACGGCATATATGGAAAATTGGGATGTGTACAAGAAATTTTTGACACATACTCTTAATTCTAAGCTACTTATATTGGAACTTGGAGTAGGACTTGATTATCCTACTGTAGTTAGATGGCCTTTTGAGAAGATAGCATTTGTGAACAATAAGGCTCATCTTGTAAGAGTGCATGAAAAACTATACCATCATACGCCTGAAATAGAAGCTAAGACAGATTCTATCCCGATGAATTCAGTCGACTATATTTTGCAGGAGTGTAAGGGGTTATGAATTCTAACAACGAGGAATATCTCGACAGCCTGTTAAGTTCAGCGCAGTCAAATAATGATAATCCGCAGTCTGCTCTCAGTAGGATGTCAGGCAAAGGAAGATCATCCTCCTCTACATTGCCAGAAAATGGCGGTGCAGGGGATATTGGTGCGCTTGTAAATAATTCAAACGGTTCAAATGAGGACTTAGCAGAGATTGGAAGTATCCTTAATAAATTAGATAATGACGAGCTTTTAGATGACAGCATGGCAGATCTTTTAGAAGATATCGAGAAAAAGACTGACCCTGGTATTCCAAAGTTCACTGTTGGTAATGTTCCATCTAGTAACGATGTAAGAGATCCAGAGGAAATCGCCCTTGATGAAGCTATAGCTGATGCAGAGAGGATGGATGCTGAGATTCAAAGCGGCAAGTTTGACCAGGAACCTGAGCCAGTTAAAGAGGCTCCAGAGCCTGCTCCTGTAGTTGAACCAGACATTCCTATCATAGATGAATCTCAGGAGAATGACTCTTTTTTAGAGATGGCTCCGGAGGAAGCTATTCCGGAAGATGATAGTTCGCAGCTGGGAAAAGAGACTGATTCGGACGCAGATCAGACTCCTGAAGAGATCCTGACTGACCTTTTAGATGAAGAAGACGCAAGTAGTCTGGTAGTTCCAGAAGAAAATACAGAAGATAGCTTAAGCAATCTCCTTGATAACATCCAGGACGAAGAAGTTAAGGAAGAACAGGGAGAGGGGCCCACAAACGAAGAACCAGTACTTATGGAAGGAAGCGATGAAGAAAGAGAAAAAGTCGCTCCTGAAGAGATAGACCTTGGAAATATCGATGATCTTTCACTTGATGATCTAGAGGCAGATATTGATAGTTCGATTGTAGAAGAAGGCGCATCAGACGGAGCTTTAGAAGATGCAATTTCAGAAGAGGTTGCACCTGATACTGCAGGTGATTCTGAATTTGACGATCTTCTTTCTGATATGGAATCTCTCATTGGAGGAGATGAAGCTACTGAGGAAGCGGCAGGGGAGCCTTCAGAACCAGATAGTATTGCTCTTGAAGAAACTGTAGAAGAAGCTGAGCCAGCACAGGAGCCTGCTAAAACAGAGGCATCTGGTGAAGATGAACTTGACCTTGGGGACTTGGAAGCTAGTCTTGATGACCTCCTTGGTGGCGAAGCTGCAGATTCTAGCTCAACAGATGGCGAAGTTGCTGATATAGAAGATAGTACTGAAAGTAGAGAAGGTGAAGGCGGAGAATCAGAGAGCGATATTTCAATCCCTGATCTTGATGCTCTTATGAATAGCCTTGCCAATGATGAAGTAGAGGATATTGAGAATACAGCTCATCTTGATGAAGAAGCTGGTAGACCTGAGGATTCTGAGATCCCAAAGGAAGACATATTAGAAGCCCTTACAGAAGTAGAAGACCTAGAAGGAGCTATGGAGCCATCTTTAGATGACCTTGCAGCTCTTGAAGATAGATCACTTGATGAAGAACCTGATGACGAAGAGGACTCTAAACCAAAGAAACGCAAGAAGGAAGGCTTTTTTGCCAGACTGTTAAAGGCTCTTACTCAGGAAGATGAAGATGTTGGTACAGAAGGACTTGCAGGTCTTACTGATGAGAACCAGCAGGTATTAAATGAACTTGGCGGCGAAGATGGCAAGCCAGCCAAGAAAAAGAAAGAAAAGAAAGAGAAAAAACCAAAGAAGGAAAAGCCACCAAAGGAGAAGAAGCCAAAGGAGAAGAAACCTCCTAAGCCAAAGAAAGAGAAAAAGCCAAAGAAAGAACCAGAGCCAAGTGTTCCAGAAAAGGCAATCTCTCCAAAGAAGATCTCAATCTGCTTCATCTTTGCGGCTAGCCTTGGAATTTTGTTCTGTATTCCTGCTTTTGTTTTACCAGAGAGGATCGCATATACAAGAGCTGAGAATGCATATTCACGCAGAGAATATACAACAGCTTACAAGATGTTCTATGGAAAAGAACTCACATCAGAGCAGAATGTTATGTATGAGCAATCCAGAGTTTTGGCTTGGTCAGAGCGCTATCTGTCAGGATATCAGAACTACATGGCCATGAACATGAAAGAAGAAGCACTTGATATGCTGCTGATGGCAATGCGCAACAAGGAAGATATGATAGAAGAAGCACAAAACTATGGTGTTGAAATTCAAGTCCAGAGCGTGTACGATAGTATAGAATCGGTGCTTTCAGACAGCTATGGTCTTTCTGCCGCAGATATAGAGGAGATAAACTCTATCAAGAAAGAAAGAGAATATACTATCAGGCTCATGGAAATTGTAGGTACACTTGAATGATAAACTTGCAATAAGGCATCGAAATGGTATGAGAGGAGTTTTGGTGCCGAATGGTTGCAATTATCGATTATGATGCTGGCAATATCAAAAGTGTTGAGAAAGCATTCAAGTACCTTGGAGCAGACACAGTAGTTACAAGAGACGCCAAAGAGATCTTAAGGGCAGATAGAGTAGTTCTTCCCGGAGTTGGTGCTTTTGGCGATGCGATGCGTAAATTAAATGAATATGGTCTTGCTGATGTAATTAAAGAAGTTACAAACAAGCAGACACCATTTCTAGGAATATGCCTGGGACTTCAGCTTCTGTTTGATTCAAGCGATGAATCAAAGGATGCAGAGGGCCTGGGCATTTTGCGTGGTAAAATAGTTAAATTCCCAAACACAGATGACAAGGGTAATTACTATAAGGTTCCACAGATTGGCTGGAATAACTTAAATTTCCCTAGAGAAGGAAGACTCTTTAAGGGCCTTGGCTCAGATGCATTTGTGTACTTCGTTCACTCATATTATCTCGATGCTGCAGATAAGAGTATCGTAACAGCAACTAGTGACTATTCAGTAAGAATAGATGCATCCGTTGAATCTGGAAACGTCTTTGCTTGCCAGTTCCATCCTGAGAAGAGCGCAGACGTTGGAATGCAGATACTTACTAACTTTATGCAGGTATAAAGAGGTGAATCTATGCTGACAAAAAGAATTATCCCTTGCCTTGATGTTAATAACGGCAGGGTTGTAAAAGGAATAAATTTCGTAGATCTTAAGGACGCTGGAGATCCAGTTTCTGTAGGCGAGGCATATTCAAAGGCCGGAGCTGATGAGCTAGTTTTCCTTGATATCACAGCCTCCAATGAGCGCAGAGCAACCGTAACAGAGATGGTAAGAGAAGTTGCCAAAAAAGTCTTCATTCCATTTACTGTTGGAGGCGGAATCAGAAGCTGCGACGACGTCAAGGCAATCCTAAGAGAAGGCGCAGATAAGGTAGCAATCAACTCAGCTGCCATTGATAGACCAGAACTTGTTAGAGAAGCTGCTGACAAGTTCGGAAGTCAGTGCGTAGTAGTTGCTATCGATGCCAAGAAAAGAGAAGACGGCACAGGCTGGAATATCTTTAAGCATGGCGGAAGGATCGATACAGGAATAGATGCCATAGAATGGGCCAAAAAAGTCACAGACCTTGGAGCAGGTGAGATCCTTCTTACCAGCATGGACTGCGATGGCACCAAGAATGGCTATGATATTGAACTTACAAGGAAGGTTGCAGAAGCTGTTGACGTACCTGTTATCGCATCAGGCGGAGCAGGAGAGCTTTCTCACTTCTATGACGCCCTTGCAGATGGTAAGGCTGATGCGGTTTTGGCAGCATCTCTTTTCCACTACAAGGAACTTGAAATCAATCAGGTAAAAGAATATTTGAAAGAAAAAGGAGTGTCTGTAAGACTCTAAAAAGCTATGGCAATGATCTCAAATGACTGGCTCCCTGCACTGCAAGAGGAGTTCCACAAAGACTATTACAAAAAACTCTTTACTTTTGTAAAGGACGAATATAGTAAGCACGTGGTCTATCCACCATCAGAGGACATTTTCAATGCCCTTCACCTGACACCACTTAAGGATGTAAAGGTGCTGATCCTAGGACAGGACCCATACCATGAACCAGGTCAGGCTCACGGACTGTCTTTTTCTGTGCTTCCAGAAAAGGCAGATACACCACCATCACTTGTTAATATCTACAAGGAATTAAATGACGACCTTGGGCTTTATATACCAAATAATGGATACCTCAAGAAGTGGGCGGATCAGGGAGTTCTTTTATTAAATACCGTATTAACAGTTAGGGCGCACCAGGCCAATTCTCATAAGGGAAAAGGCTGGGAGCAGTTCACAGACGCCATCATAAGAGCTGTAAATGAGCAGGATAGACCTGTAGTTTACATGCTTTG
This sequence comes from Butyrivibrio sp. INlla18, assembly GCF_900103635.1. GTDB lineage: Bacteria > Bacillota > Clostridia > Lachnospirales > Lachnospiraceae > Butyrivibrio. The sequence goes on along the minus strand of NZ_FMXK01000013.1, from coordinate 114,783 downwards.
GGGTAAGCCAGCTCAGAACAAAAAAGTCATGCTTAATAATCCAAAACATCTGATCCTAGAAGCTCCACATCCAAGCCCTCTTTCAGCATATAGAGGCTTCTTTGGATGCAAACACTTTAGCAAATGCAATGAATTTCTGGTACAGAACGGCCTTGAGCCAATCGATTGGCAAATTGAAAATATTTAGCAATTTTTTCTCTTGCATTTTTATACATTACCATGTTAAAGTGATTTGAATGCAATTTAATTGTAGTTTGGAGGATAGAGGATATTATGAAAAAACCATTTGTAACCAAAGCTCAGATTGAAGAGATCGTAAAAAAATACCCTACACCATTCCACATTTATGATGAAAAGGGAATCATCGAAAATGCCAAGGCAGTACATGACGCCTTCTCATGGAATAAGGGGTTCAAAGAATATTTCGCAGTAAAAGCTAATCCTAATCCTGTTCTTTTAGATATCTTGAGAAGTGTTGGATGCGGATTTGACTGCTCATCCAAGACAGAGCTCATGTTAAGTAGTGCTGTAGGAGCAAGTGGTGAAGAGATAATGTTCTCATCCAATGACACTCCAGCTGATGAGTATGTTTACGCAGACAAGATAAACGCTATCATCAACCTTGATGATTTCACACATATTGAATTTTTAGAGAAGACAATCGGCAAGATTCCAGAGACTATTTCTTGCAGATACAATCCAGGCGGAGTTTTCCAGATGAGTAACGGAATCATGGATAACCCTGGAGATGCCAAGTACGGAATGACCAAGGATCAGCTCATTGAAGGCTTCAAGATCTTGAAGGAAAAAGGAGCTAAGAGATTTGGAATCCATGCTTTCCTTGCTAGTAATACAGTAACCAACGAGTACTACCCACAGCTTGCTGGTCAGCTCTTTGAACTGGCTGTAGAGCTCAAGGAAAAGACAGGTGCTCATATCACATTCATCAATCTCTCAGGCGGCGTAGGAATACCTTACAAGCCAGATCAGACAGGCAATGATATCGCAGAGATCGGTAAGGGTGTTCACGAGCAGTACGACAAGATCCTTGTGCCAGCAGGAATGGACGACGTAGCAATCTACACTGAGATGGGAAGATTCATGATGGCACCTTACGGAGCCCTTGTTACAAAGGCTATCCATGAGAAGCACATCTACAAAGAGTACATAGGTGTTGATGCCTGTGCTGTTAACCTCATGAGACCAGCTATGTACGGCGCTTACCACCACATCACAGTTCTTGGAAAAGAGAATGCGCCACTTGATCATGTTTATGACGTAACAGGATCTCTTTGTGAGAACAACGATAAATTCGCCATTGAAAGAAGCCTTCCTGAAATTGAAAAAGGAGATTATCTCTTTATTCATGATACAGGTGCACACGGCTACGCAATGGGTTATAATTACAATGGAAAATTAAAAAGCGCAGAGCTTTTATTAAAGCAAGATGGTTCAGTTGAACTTATCAGAAGGGCAGAGACACCAAAGGACTATTTTGCAACACTTGATTGTCTTTCAGTTTCAGCTAAACTTAATAAGATAATCGACGAAGAAAAATGATAGATAAGTGAGGGGAAGTAGTGTATCTAGCCTTTTTTGCTTGTTGGATGATTCAGCTTTTAGTAGGAATTACCGTTAGAAATCCTCTAACGGTAGTTCTTTTTGTATGCCTTTATTTGCTAGGTAAAAAAGCTGATTCCTACACTTACAAGCTTTCAAACCTTAAGAATATCGGGATCATCATATCCCTTATTTTTTCGGGAGTATTTACCTTTGTATTTAGGAAAAGAGTTACAGAAGCCTTTACAAGCGCAGTCTTTAAGCTCCTTGCTGTAATGATCTTGTTTGTGGGAGCATTTAGCTTATTTTTTATAATCTACAAGTATCTGATATCTCTTTTTATCAAGGATAAAGAGCTGGGAGAGATCAAAGAAAACTCTAAGCTCACAAAGATAAGAGAACGCTATTATGAGCTCATAGATAGCCCAAAGAAAGTGTTTATCATTACCTTTGTACTTTGCCTCATAGGGTGGCTTCCATACTTCCTGTACGAGTTTCCTGGCATCATGACAGCAGATTCCCTCGTTCAGTTTGAGCAGATCACAGGAGTCAGAGACTATTCAAATCATCACCCTGTGGCTCATACTCTTTTGATAAAACTCTTTCATAGTATAGGAAGGCTCTTTACAGAGGATAGGAGCGTAGCCATAAGCTTCTATACTGTATTTCAAGAGCTATTCTTTGCTACGTGCCTTGCTACCGGCGTTAGAAAGGTAAGAGAACTACTTGATAGAGAAGGCTTTATTCTTGAAGTCATCAGCATCTTATTTTTTGCATTTGTGCCATTTAACGCAGTATTTGCAGTTACGATCTGGAAGGACATCCCATTTGCAACCATCACAATACTCCTTGTTTGCCACGTGATCACCATGCAAAAGAAATCTGAAGCACAAATAAAAGACTTTGTTATAATGGCAGTTCTTGGCATATTATTTGCACTCTTTAGATCAAATGCGTGGTATGCCTTCATTCTATGGACACCAATATTCATCTATACATTTAGAAAAGATCTCGTAAAAGCCATCATAACTATGACCGTAGTCTCTGTAACAGTTGCGGCAATAAAAGGCCCAGTTATGGACAGCCTTGGAGTAGGTAAGCCTGATTTTGTGGAGTCCTTATCTGTTCCAACAGCCCAGATTGCAAGAGTACTTGTTAATGATAGAAAGCTCACACCCAAGCAGCAGGAACTTATAGATAACTGCATTGATACAACCTATATTCACGAGCTCTACGCACCAGATTATGCTGATAATATCAAAGAGCTTGTAAGAGCAGGAAACGTAGAGTATTTGGAGACTCACAAGGGAGACTATCTTAAACTCTGGGCAGAGCTTGGAGCTTTGTATTTCCCTGACTATGTAGCAGCCTGGTACGACCTTCTTGGTGGCTACATTTATCCTGACTTTGCCTATAGTGTTGGAGATATAGATGGAATCATGACTAACGAAATGGACCTAGTCTGGAAGCCACAGATAGGCGGCAAGATAGTAGTTAAGTCAAAAGAGATACTGATAAAGCTTGGAGATTTCGTTCCGATTTATGGAATGATGTGGAGCATAGGAACTTACTTCTGGTTCCTTGTAGTTACGCTTATTATCTGCATCAGAAAAAAAATCTCGCACCTTGAGTCATGGCTTTTACTTCTCATGATGGGAACCCTTTTAATAGCAGCACCAAATCTTGAGTTTAGATATGCCTATTCACTTGTTTTGATCTGGCCAATTCTAATTGCAAAAGCTAAAGGCAAAAAAACTGTAAAAATGGCTTGATTGCTAGGGATTTCTGTAGTATCATAACTAAAGTGCATATTTGTATACAATTATCCAATGATGTGAAATATCAGAGACGGTGAGTTATGAGAAAGCAGATATCAGAATTTGTAGATTACTTACAAAAAGTGAAGAAAACGTCACATAACACCTGCCTGTCCTACAAACGTGATCTTGAGAGGCTTGCTGATTACATGAGCAGCCGCGGCGTTTTAGATGTAACACAGATCACTGAGGACAAGCTTTCTGATTATGCTGCAAGTCTAAAGGAAGAGCAGTTCGCTGCCTCCTCCATCACAAGACACTTTACTTCTATCAAAGCTTTTTTCCGTTATCTAGAAGAGAATGGCAATATATCTGAGAATCCATCAGATGTGCTTAAGAGTCCCAAAGTTGAAAAGCTGCCACCTCGAGTTCTCACAACAATCGAAATTGAAGAGTTATTGTCTCAGGACTTTGGTTCAGATGCCAAAGGCATCAGAGACAAGGCAATACTTGAGCTTCTCTATGCCACTGGACTCAAGGCAACGGAGATGATAAGCCTCAAACTGTCCAATATTGATCTGGCTCTTGCATGCGTGCGCTTACCAATGGCTACAGGGATCAATAAGGAAAGGCTCATTCCCTATGGCAAAAAAGCCAAGGACGCCCTTCAGGACTATTTATTATATGCACGTAAAGAACTGCTTGGTGATTTTCAGGATGATGAAACAGTATTCTTAAACTGTAACGGCTCATCCCTTAGTAGGCAGGGACTATGGAAACTTATAAAGTCATATGTGTATAAAGCAGGCATTAAGTCTGACATAACTTTATTTACACTTAGACATTCTTTTGCTTCCCATCTGGTAGAAAATGGTACAGATCTTGCGGCAGTGCAGGAGATGATGGGATATTCAGACAGCAATACGATTTCTCGTTATGTTACCAAAACTAAAAAAGCTAATGACCCATTCGAATGGGCTCGTATAAGAAATTGAGTTAAAGAGGAGATATGAAATGCCTGAAGTTCAAAATGTCACAAAAAAGTATGCTGAGATGAACAAGGAAGAGCTTGGAAAGGAGCTTGTGAAACTCAAGGCTGAGTACAAAAAGTACCAGGAAATGGAATTGTCACTTAATATGGCAAGAGGAAAGCCTTGTAGAGAGCAGCTCGATCTGTCAATGGGAATGATGGATACACTTAGCTCAGATGCTGATCTTTCATGTGAGGATGGCACAGATTGCCGTAACTATGGCGTTCTTGACGGAATCAGAGAGGCAAAGGTTCTCATTGGAGCAATGATGGAGAACAAGCCAGAGAATATCATCATCTATGGCAATTCTTCTTTGAATGTCATGTACGATACAGTTTCAAGAGCATATACACACGGTGTTATGGGCAATACACCATGGTGCAAGCTCGACAAGGTTAAGTTCCTTTGTCCTGTACCTGGATATGACAGACATTTTGCGATCACAGAGTACTTTGGAATTGAGATGATCCCAGTACAGATGACACCTACAGGACCAGACATGGATGAAGTAGAAAGACTCGTAGCAAGTGATGAGTCCATCAAAGGTATCTGGTGCGTTCCTAAGTATTCAAACCCTCAGGGATATTCATATTCAGACGAAACAGTTAGACGTTTTGCACGTCTCCGCCCAGCAGCTAGAGACTTCCGTATCTTCTGGGATAACGCATATGGTATTCACCACCTCTATGATGATGATCAGGATTATCTCATCGAGATCTTGGAGGAGTGCAAGAAGGCAGGAAGCCCTGATCTTGTATATAAGTTCTCATCAACATCCAAGATCACCTTCCCAGGAAGTGGAATAGCAGCCATTGCTACATCACTTAATAACCTTGAAGAGATCAAGACTCAGCTAAGCTATCAGACAATCGGTCACGATAAGGTTAATCAGCTAAGGCACGTTCGCTTCTTTGGCGATCTTAACGGCATGAAGGAGCACATGAGAAAGCATGCGGCTATCATCAGACCTAAGTTTGAGGCAGTTTTAAATGCTCTTGAGAGAGACTTAAAGCCATGCGGAATCGGAAGCTGGACCAATCCAAAGGGAGGATACTTCATCAGCTTTGATGCTCCAGAAGGATGCGCTAAGGCCATCGTAGACAGAGCCAAGAAAGCAGGCGTTACAATGACAGGAGCAGGAGCAACTTACCCATATGGTAAGGACCCTCACGACAGCAATATCCGTATTGCTCCTACATTCCCTTCAGTAACTGATCTCAAGCTTGCAATGGACATCTTCACAGTTTGTGTAAGACTTGTAGCAGTAGATAAGATGTTAAAAGAAATGAATTAAGAATTTTAGGCATAATAATAGGCCGGTTCACCAAGAACCGGCCATAATTTTTGTATTAAACTATCAGGCAAGATCTGCCATTTCAAGGAGAAGTCTTTCTGTATCGTTCCAACCAAGACATGGATCTGTGATGGACTTACCATAGATTCCCTCGCCAATCTTCTGATTGCCTTCCTCGATGTAGCTCTCGATCATAACACCCTTAACAAGATTCTTGATATCATTGTTGAGGTTTCTGGAGTGAAGAACCTCTTTTACGATTCTCACCTGCTCCTTGTACTGCTTGTTTGAGTTGTTGTGGTTAGCATCAATGATAGCAGCAGGATTGATGATCTCTCTCTGTTCATAGAGCTTAAGGAGAAGATTAAGATCCTCGTAGTGGTAATTAGGAATTGACTGACCATGCTTGTTGCTAGAACCTCTAAGTACGCAGTGTGCAAGAGGATTACCATTGGTCTTAACTTCGTAGCCTCTGTAAACAAAAGAGTGTGACTGCTGAGCAGCATATACTGAATTGAGCATTACACTAAATGTGCCGCTTGTAGGATTCTTCATACCAGCTGGTACGTCAAAACCACTAGCTGTCATTCGATGTTCCTGATCCTCTACAGATCTGGCACCGATTGCCACGTAGGAGAGGATATCAGCTACATAACCCCAGTTCTCAGGGTAGAGCATCTCATCAGCTGCTGTAAGGCCTGATTCCTCAATAGCCTTGATCTGCATATGTCTCATTGCAACAAGACCAGCATGGAAATCTGTCTTGCCCTCTGGATCAGGCTGAGAAGTGATTCCCTTGTATCCTTCACCAGTTGTACGAGGCTTGTTGGTATAGATTCTAGGAATAAGGATAAGCTTGTCCTTAACCTTGTCGTTTAACTTACCAAGTCTGCTAACGTAGTCACAAACAGCTTCTTCATTGTCTGCTGAACAAGGGCCAACAATTACAAGGAACTTGTCGCTCTTACCTGTAAATACGTCAGAGATCTCTTTATCGCGCTGCGCCTTTATTTTAGCCAGCTCCTTAGTAAGAGGGAACTCATCTCTTATCTCTTCAGGAGTTGGAAGCTTTTGAATGTATTCGAATGACATTTCATTTTCCTCCAGATATAAATTTACATTGTCATACTATAGCACTTTAAACCGCAAAAGTAAACCAAATAAATAACCAATTTTTATCAAGTATTCTCAAGTTCATTGGCAGAAATACCATATAACTCAAGGATCCTGCTGTTAAGAAGTTTAACTTTTGCGCTATTTTGTGCAGTATCTAAAACAATCTCCCTTGCTAGCTCTGAGATTTTAGTCTCGGTCTCATGGTCGCAGCAAGCAATAGGAAGGTCTTCAATAGCAGATCTAAGGACCTTTACGCTCTTATACGTATGCCTGTAATAAAAGCTCATAACAGGCGAATTGAGGATTGCCATAATATAAAGAGCGCTATAATCAGGTACTTTTGGGATGACAATATTTGCACTGTTTAAAGTTAACGTGCACTTATTATCATAGGCAAATACCGGCTCATTTGCAATAAATTTATAGATGAGTTTTTCCTTGGCACGGTAGTATTTTACTGGCGCTACCTGCTGGAATTTGTCTGGGGTAAAAGAAATATAGCTACCCGGCTCGTCAGCATAGTATTTATGGATATCTTTGCCCTTAAGGATGCCCTCATAGCCTGTTTTTTCTGTATCAGTTAAAAAAGCTTTATTAGAGCCTGTAACTATACCAAGAGCAAAGTCCGCCTTATCCTTTAAGGTAAAGTGCTGAGCACTTCTGATCTTTTTTAGAACCTCGTATTCCTCATTGTTTGCAAGTATATGGAAGCTCTGCTTACCAATCCTATCTGAAGGAACAGAGTAGGAGTCCACAAGAAAAAGACTAGCTCTTTTCTTTTGATACTTGTAAACATCTATATCATGCGTACTAATCTTTTTGCTTGAAGTCCTGGACAGCGTCAGGATAATGCATGGACACTGAACCTTTTCAAATATCTCATTAAGATAGTGGATATTCTGAACATGAGATTTACCAAGGATAACTGTTCTGATATCCTCATGGAAGTCCGCATCTAACAAGGTCTCTGGAAGGACAAAAGAGATGCTTCCAGACTTTGATACCACCTTAAGAGCCTTCTCGATAAATAAAGAAAAAGACTCAGGCTTGCCGCTTGTTTGGGCTGATAAATACAGCTCTTTTAACCTTCCAGATTCATCAGAGCTATAGCCATAGCCCCAAGGCGGGTTACCAAGAAGTATATCGCAGGAAGGCGCATTATCAGAAAAGATAAAGTCCCTAACTACGATGTTCTTTTTGATGATATCAAGGGTATCTAGGTCCTTAACGCCGTATTTCATGGCAAGATTGATCCTTGTTAATCTAACTGCGATCTCGTCGATGTCAGAGCCGTAAACCGCTGATAAAGGATGATCATCAGGAAGTCTTAATAGGAAATTGCCAGTTCCGCAGGCCGGGTCAAATACCGATCTGCCTGCAATATCTATAGAGCCAACCAGCGTATCTACCGCAAAGAAAGGGGTGTAGTAGGAGCCGCTTTTCTTTTTATCAGAAAGCCTTCTAAGGGATAGGTACAAAAGTCCCAGAGTATCTTCGCCCTTAATATATTTAAGTGGAAATAGATCCAAAAGCTCGCTGTCAAGGGCTTTATTGGCTTCTAGAGATAGCTCTTTTACCACCGTCTTATTAGTTAGAGCCTTATTCAAAAGAGCATTAGAATACAAGGTCAGAACTGAATAAAGATCGAAGCCCTTGCCTGAAAGATGCTCTATAAGCGCCTTGACGGTTTTGAGATTAACTGACTTTGGATCAATGTAGACATTTGGAACATAGTTAGAATTGTGGAGACTCTTGTTGCGGCGACTCTGAAGTAGACCAGATCCAGCCAGGTCCCCTGAGAAGCTGTTAAAAGAGGTTTCATCTATATAGTAGCGACCATTGGACTTTGTGGCCGATAGCCTTCCTAGCTTGATCCAGTTAAGGACTGTAGCCGGTGAAACGCCCATGATATCGCCTGCTTGTCTTGGAGTTAGATTTTTTGTCTTCATAAGGTTATTATCTTTGCTTGCTAGATTATTTGCAAGCAATTTATGGTATGATATAAGTGAATTTGCGAAGGAATCGAGGTAAAAAATGGACAGAACAAAACAGATAGTAAAAACAAGTATCGTAGGCATCATAGCAAATATTTTTTTAGCTGGATTTAAAGCTTTTGTAGGCGTTTTGACAAGTTCAGTAGCTATCACACTGGATGCAGTCAACAATTTAAGCGATGCCTTATCATCGATCATCACCATCGTCGGAACCAAGCTCGCAGACAAAGAGCCTGACAAGAAGCATCCCTTCGGATATGGAAGGATCGAGTATCTGTCAGCCATGGTGATAGGTTTCATCATCCTGTACGCAGGTATCACTTCATTTATAGAATCAGTTCAGAAGATCCTAAGGCCCGTAACACCTGAGTACGGTGCAGTTTCACTTATTATCATCACAGTAGCTATCTTTGTTAAGGTATTCCTTGGACTATATACCAAGAAAAATGGTGAGAAGCTAGACTCAGATTCACTTATAGCTTCAGGTAAGGACGCCCTTAACGATTCACTTATTTCATCATCAACACTCCTTGCAGCCATTATCTTCATCTTAACAGGAGTCAGCATTGAAGCCTTTGTAGGTATCCTTATTTCAATACTCATCATCAAGACAGGCTTTGAGAGCCTTCATGAGACAGTAAGTGCAACCCTTGGAGAGAGAATACCTTCAGATATTTCCAAGGCTATCAAGAAGTCCATCACATCTTTTCCAGAGATAGAGGGAGCTTACGACCTTGTAGTTCATAACTATGGCAAAGAGACTCTTATAGGCTCAGTTCATATTCAGGTGCCACAGACTCTCACAGCATTAGAGCTTGACTCACTTGAAAGAAAGGTAGTTGACAAAGTCTTCATGGATACAGGCGTTACCATCACTGGTATCAGCATATATTCAGCTAACATCAATGATAGCGAAGCTACAGAAATGAAAAAGAAGATCGTAGAGATCATCGGAGAGTATCAGTATATTCTTCAGATGCACGGTTTTTTCAAGGATGATGAGAAAAAGCTCCTTAAGTTTGATATAGTCATTGACTACGACGCACCTCAGAAGAAAGCCCTTAGGGATGAAGTTTCTAAGAGGGTAAAAGAGCTTTATCCAGAGTATGACAACTACATTTCAATAGACTACGCAGTATCTGATTAACATGAGTACTTAAGGAGCGATTCAAAGTCCTTAGTACTAAGCGGTTTTGAAAAATAATAGCCCTGAATAGCATCGCAACCTGCATTCTTTAAAAGAAGATACTGCTTGGAATTCTCAACGCCTTCAGCAATAACAGTAAGATTAAGAAGTTTGGCTATTTCCAGAATGCACTCAAGAAGATTCATTTCCTTGTTGTTTTCTGCAATTCCCTTGATAAAGCCAATGTCCAGCTTAAGAGCATTAAGTGGAAGAGTGGTGAGCATGTTAAAAGAAGAATAGCCCTTACCAAAGTCATCCATTTCAACCTTAAATCCGGCATCCTGCAGCTCTTTTACCACCTTGACGATCTGCTCAACATTCTCAGTATAGGCGGTCTCTGTAATCTCAAGATGAAGATCCTTGGGATCAATGTGGTACTCGCTTACAGTCTTCTTAAGGTAATCAATAAGGTCATTGTCAAAAATATCGATCCTGGACACATTCACAGAAAATGGAATATTAACACCGTAGGTCTGTCTCCATTTGTGCATCTGCTTGGCAGCTTCATGCCAAACGTAGCGGTCAAGCTGTCTGATAAGGCCGTTCTGCTCAAATAATGGGATAAAGAAATCTGGCTTAACCTCGCCAAACTCAGGATGATCCCATCTGATAAGGACCTCAGCACTAGACATTGTAGGTTTGTCGCACTGTATATCATATTTTGGCTGGAATACCAGCTTGAACTGATTCTCATTCAAAGCATCGTTGATACTGTCAAGGAGCATAGCTTCGTAGAGCTCCTTGCGATGCATATTGTCATCATAGATAGCGTAAGTAGCAGAGTGCTTGTTCTTGCTAGCTGAGTTGCAGGCCTGAATAGCTCTGTCAAAGCGCTGACGGATAGTAGCCACCCTTTTTAGATCAGGATAGATACCAATCCTGATGCGGATATCAGGAGTATTCATCAGCGACTGAAGTACGTCACAGACCTGGTCTGTAAGAAATGAGTAGCTCTCCTGATGTCTTATGTACATATAAAAAATATCTGCGTCATAGCGGCAGGCTATTCCCTCATGTTCATTAGCCGCCTTCTGGACGCAGTCTGCAATGGCGCACAGAACTCTGTCGCCAAAATTTCGACCATATAATTCATTTATAAGGTGGAATTTGTTGTAATTAAGAACGATGGCATCAACGCCCTCTTCGGGGTGGAGCCTGTCATAATCATCTGCTGCACTAAAGAACTGATCTCTAGATAGAAGACCAGTTAATGGGTCAAGGTCGCTGTGCCTTGCTAATTCATGGCTAGGTCTAAATTTGCTTTTGAACATTTTTAGGCTTTTAGTCATCGCTTTACCCAACTACTCCTTTAGTAATGTGACTTTTAGAATTAATTAAATTATACATACAATACAAACAAAAAACACAAAGTTCGCAGAAAAATCACAATTATAATATAATTTTGACAAATATAACAAAAATTATGATTGAGAAGTTAGTACTAATAGATGATAAAATGAATAGAGACTTAACAATTGGGGTGTAACATTGAAAAGAAAAAGTTTGGCTCTGTTACTGAGTTTATTAACAATATTAAATCTTGTTTCATGTAAAAATAACGCTGAGGAAAGTGAAATTTTATATGAAGATATTGAGGTTTCTCCTAAGATAGAAGCTTCTATCGATGATAGTACTAAGCAAAGTAACAAGGAAGAAAAACAGGAAAAAGTAGATAAGATATCTTTATATGAATCTAAATATGAGGAAGCTGGAATACGAAAAGAATCCTTGGAACTCATAGAAGATATCATAAATTCTGACATTGAAAACGGCTTTACCAGCACTCAGATAGCAGTTATGAAGGACGGAGAGCTTGTATTTGAGGATAGCTTTGGACTTTTAAATAGCTATGATCAAAATGGCCAGCGCTTAACAGGTGGAGACATGGTAACTAGCGATACCATGTATGACCTAGCCTCCATTTCCAAGATGATAGGCGTAAATTACCCACTTCAAAAGCTCTTTTCAGAAGGAAAGATCAGCCTAGATGACAAGGTAACTGACTATCTTGGGGATGAGTTCGTCGATGATACTATCTTCATAGCATACGAGGGAGGCGAAGCAAAGGACCTAGAGACCATCAAGACTTGGAAAAAGAATCTTACTATAAAACAGCTCCTTCTTCATAGAGGAGGCTTTCCAGCTTCTCCCAAGTACTTTAACCCTTACGTTGACCAGACCAAGCAGGAATACAATCCTGAGATGGAAAATGAGCTCTTTTCATCATATGCTGGGGATGAGGCGGCCAAAGAAGCTACTATCAAAGCCATAAATAAGACGCCTCTCATGTACGAGCCAGGAACCAAGACCGTTTACTCAGATGTAGACTACATGATCCTAGGTGTGATCGTTGAAAAGGTAAGTGGAAAGAGTCTTGATCAGTACCTTAAGGATGAATTTGCAGGGCCATTGGGACTTACGAGAGTAACCTACAATCCGCTCCAGAACGGCTTCACACAGGAAGACTGCGCTGCAACTGAATTAAACGGCAATACCAGAGATGGATACGTTAATTTTGAAGGAATCCGCAAATATACTATATGGGGCGAAGTTCACGACGAGACAGCCTACTACTGTATGGGCGGCGTTTCTGGACATGCAGGTATTTTTGCAAGCGCTACGGACCTAGCCAAACTTGGAAATCTCATGATAGATGGAAGTTACGCCGGCAAGACCTATTTTACAAAGGAAGCAATCGATACCTTTTTGTCATCAGAGTATAGCGGCGATAATACCTGGGGCCTTGGCTGGTGGAAGCAGGGAAGCCAGAAAAGAGCAAAGTACTTTGGAAGCCTTTGTAGCAGTAATACCTTTGGACATCAGGGCTGGACAGGAACGCTTCTCATGGTAGATCCAGAGGAAAGGCTTGTCATAGCTCTTTTGACAAATAAGATAAATTCGCCTGTTACGGACATAGAGGCCAATCCTAATAAGTTCGATGGAAACTGGTATACAACGGCAGGTCTTGGGTTTGCCCCTGAGATAATTTATACTGGAATGGGGACAGATGAAGATATAACTGACACGCTCCTTGAATTCTGTGATAAGCTTATTACAGAGGCTGAGGGGAAGGTCAAGGACAGCTACGATGAAGATCACCCCGCAAGACTTAACTTAAAGAGCAAGAAAGAAGTTTATGAAAAAGCAAGCATACGGTGGAATAAGTAATATATCCAAGTATCTTTTGGAAAAATATGGTGATAAGCCAGTAATGGTCAAAAGAGGAAGGCCAATCGTCATGAACAGCCAGTCTATGGAGACCATAAGCGGCAGACGCACCAGAAACTGCTCAGTTGTGGCAGTTACGAGAGTACTTGATTTTTATCGAAGAACTGGAGCGGTCACAGGCGTTCCAGAAAATATACAGGAAACCTACAAGGTAGTAGAAGAGATCGCAGAGTGCTACGGCTACACAGACAAAAGAGGCACCGTTCCATTTTTTATCTCAGGTATAGCTAGGGAAGCCTTTGGAGAGTACGGCGCCAAGGTCAGATGCAAGGGCGTGTACGTTTGGAGCTTTGAAAAGCAGGTGGTAGACGAGATATCCCATGGAAGGCCTGTTATCATGAATATAGCAAGAGGCTTTTATAAGGACCACACCATCGTGGTTGTAGGCTATAGCATCTGGCGAGTTGGAGACAAGCTCTATCCTATGCTACGGGTTATCGACGGCTGGAAGAGTGGCTATCACTACATAGATTATGAGGCTTTTGCAAAAGACATATCGCAGTCAATATTTGGTTCTTTTAACACGATTCATGTAAAAGAGGGCAAAAAGTGAAGAAAAAGAGATTGGTGCTAGTCTTAGTACTGGCGGGGGCAATTGCATTAGCGCTTATTGTGGCTATTATCTTTACGAATCATAATTCCGTTCAGACAGGTAATCCCTCAAGAAGAGATGAAAGCGGGCAGAATCTATCTGACGACGATCTTCTAGCAGTTGATGGAAGCGAGAACTTTGCCGATCCCTCCAATAGCCCTATCTATTCATCTGAGGGTAAATCTGCGCCACTTCTTGAAGGCTCCATTATAGGAGAAGCCAATAATCCAATCTCAGAAAATGTTGAAACAGTTAGAAGGATAGTGATTCCTGAGGCTGTTACAATATTTGACGGCGACAACGTGGGCTTTTACGCCAACGAAGACTTTAAGGATGTGATTCCATCAGATGTATCAAGCTTTTCAGATACTGATCTTCCGGCTCAGTACGATTCCAGAAACTACGAAGGCAAATGCTACGTTACAGAAGTAGAAGATCAGGGCTATACATATCTTTGCTGGTCCTATGCCGCAATTGGTGCCATAGAATCAGATATCTTGAAGCACTACGCAGATATTTCCTATAAAGACCTTGATCTATCGGAGAAGCACCTTGCCTATTACAATGTTCATAAGCAGGAAGATACAGTAAATAACGGTATCAAGGATGATTATAGAGAACTAGTTAATGCTGACAATGTAGAAGGAGCCTGGATCTTTGACTATGACACCAACTACGTGGCAGTTGGTGGCGTCAATGATTTTTGCATCAGCCTTTTGACAGCCTGGAAGGGTCCCGTTACAGAAGCCGATAATGACGCATTTCAGGCAATTTACGGTTCAGAGTATTTGTTCAAGAACAACACTTCACTTCCTTCAAATGCCTATAATAGCGAGTATCACATTCAGGATGTCATAGAAGTATGCGCATCTGAAGAAAATATAAGCCTTGTAAAGCAGATGGTCATGGAGCACGGCGCAGCATCTATTGGTGTAAACGCAGACAGCAAGTTCTGGTCCAAGAATAAGGGAAGCCTTTATTCATACTTTGATGGCAAGACTCCGCCAACAGCCAATCACGAGGTTTTAATAGTTGGCTGGGATGATGAATATAGTGCTTCTAACTTTAGCCATAGACCCAAGGCTGACGGAGCCTGGATCTGCAAGAATAGTTGGGGAGAGGTTTCGGGAAAAGACGGATATTTTTATCTGTCTTATTACGACGAGACCGCAGGTATCAGTAATGCAGCGGCTTATTCAGCAGTAAGGCCTGGTGCAAAGGGCTGGTATGACAATAACTATCAGGTGGCAGGCTTTATTACTAATGTGTCTAGCACTCTTGATGATGCTGAAAACTATGTAGTTATTTATTCAAGCTCCAAGAACCCTTACGGAGTAATATATGAAGCAAAGGGAAACGAGAGTCTAAAAGCCTTTGGACTTATGGCAATAGATTCTTACCAGCAATACGAAGTAGAGATTTATTTAAATCCAGTTATGGATGACGACAAGCTAAGCTTTTCTGACCTGGGAGAGCCTTTCTATACACAGAAGGTCTCAGCTATAGGCGGCGGGTATCACACCTTTGACCTTTCAAGGAGCATTAGCCTTGAGGCAGGAGATAAGTTCTTTATACTGATAAAACCTGCAACTAGCGGTCGCCTTGTTATGGAAGAGGCAGGGGATACAGTCTCACAGGCTAACTATGACGAATGGAATAATCTAACAGGTAACTTCCACAATTATTACACTGCAAGTGGGCAGAGTTATTACATTTCCGATGATGGGAATGCCATGGAAGCGCAGTCTGACAAGGATTTCTTCATTAAGGCATATACGACAAATGGATAACTAATTATTAAAAATCTATAAATTTTATTTGATTTTTATAAACAGTTATGATATATTACTGACTGGTACTATTTGTCGATGGGATTCAGAAAGGTATATAAAAATGGCAAAAGTAGAGAAAGAACTTGAAGAGATCACAACAACAGACAAGATTAAGGCTATGAAAGCTCTTAAAGATGCTGGATATAGAGTAGAGATGGCAGGGAGCGGCGTTCCTACGATAATTGTTACAAACGCAGATGAGATCGAGAAGTCGATCAAGACCATCAGAAGTTTATTAAAAGGAATCAGTTATGTAGGAAGCTTTGGTATCAGAGCTGTTAGAAAGACAGACATGATCGCTACAGATTCTGAAGAAGTAAAGACAGAAGAGCTCACAGCAATTTCTGCATAAAATTTAAGATCAAACACTCATAAAAAAACCACCTCGAAAGAGGTGGTACTTTTTTTGGGAGGAGGGGTCGATCGGTGGGGAGCCGATCGACCCGGTATGAAAAAAGTTTTGTTGGGGGAGTCAGAAGTTTTATACTTCTGATAATGATATAATATATTCTAAATTTGGACAAAATATGGACGTTTTCTAAATAAAGCATAAATTAAGTCGAAATAATAAATAACCAATATACGGTATTTAGTCAATTTTAACTTACTATTTTTTATATTTACGAAATATTGTATAATACTATATATTGATGAACATGCTCAATTGACACACATAAAGACATTTAAAGAAGGAACATATATGGATCCAAGTTTTGTTATCAGCCCGTTAACTACAGGAGATTGTGCAGCAGCAGCCGCAAGAGCTGCCGCAGTTTGCTTGCTCTTTAAAACGGATTATGAATATGTTTCTATCCAACATGGAGATAATAGTCCCAGGACTATTTCTGTTTATCAGGTATCTTCGGCTTGTAATGAGGACTCAGCCCATTACTATGCCATTATGGAAGGTGGCAATGCACCTGACATCAGAGAAAAGGCTGAGATTCACGTAACAGTTTCCAGGATCAAAAATTTATATGACGTAAGCGACAATGCTCATATCGACATGAGATATGGGAATCTTTTCCTATGCGGCGGCGAGGGAATCGGCACATCACAGATGGATACTGCAGATATCAAAAAAGGTGAGCCCCTTATCGAAAAAGACGCTAGAAAGCTCATTTTTGATGCAGTTGGTGAAGCCTGCGAGATCTCAGATGGAGCGCAGCTACTTCAGATCACAGTTAGCTGCCCTGACGGAATGATGATAGCTGCCAAGCAGACCATGGGACAGACCATGTTTACTGGCGGTATTACAATTCTTGGTGATTATGGCAAGATCTTTAGGATCCACCAAAGAGATATTACTAGCTCAATTGCAGAGCAGGTCAAGAAGCAGGCAAACCTTGGAGTCAAGAACTTCCTTGTAGCTCCAGGTAATTACTGTGCAAAAGAGATAAATGACAGCCTTCACGTATCTTTAAATACAGCAGTTAGATGCTTTAACTATCCAGGAGACGCCATTGATGCTATAGTTGCAAATGGCGGCGAAAATATGCTCCTTGTAGGAAATGTAGGTAAGCTTGTTAAGCTTGCGGCAGGCATTATGAACACTAATTCCTATGCTTCTGACGGAAGAAGAGAGATCTTTTCCGCACATACAGCAATAGTGGGCGGCACCTCAAGTCAGGTTAGAACTGTCATGGGATGCGATACAACAGATGAGATCCTTGCACTTCTTGATTCATGGGGAATTAGGGATAAAGTAATGGCAAGCATCATGTCAGAGATCACAAACGCCGTATACAGAAGGAGTCATGGCAAGCTCAAATTCGGCGTTGCGCTTTTTTCAAAAGAATTTGGACTTTTGGGACAGACTGCCGATACCAAGAACGTACTTGTTAAGGTATCTCAGGAGCAGTATGCACTGTCACTTAAGTTAAAATGATATAGTAGGAGATATAGGTATGAAGAATATTCTTTTTGTGGCATCAGAAGGAGTTCCTTTTATAAAGACGGGTGGACTGGCAGATGTAGTAGGCTCTCTTCCTAAGGAGATTGATAAACGATATTTCGATGTTAGGGTGGTATTGCCACTATATAAGTGCATAAGCCAACCTATGAAAGACAAAATGGAATATGTTTCAAATTTCTACATGGATTTCCATTGGAAAAACGAATATGTAGGAATCTTCAAAGCAGAGATTGACGGAATTAAGTATTATTTTATTGATAATGAGTTCTTTTTTAACGGAATGAAGCCTTATGGCGACGACGTTATTTTTGAGATAGAGAAGTTTGCCTTCTTTTCTAAGGCAGCTCTTTCTATACTTCCTGTAATTGACTTTAGACCTGACATCATCCACTGCCACGACTGGCAGACAGGACTTGTGCCAGTTTACTTAAAAGAAAGATTCCAGGGAAGCGAGTTCTACAGAGGAATTAAGGCTGTTATGACAATCCATAACCTTAAGTTCCAAGGAAAATACGACATCAAGACAGTTCAGGATATCACAGGACTTCCAGATTATTACTTCACACCTGATAAGCTAGGTCTTTACAAGGATGCGAATCTCTTAAAAGGCGGCATTGTCTACTCAGATGCCATCACTACAGTTAGTAAGGCCTATGCTGAGGAAATCAAGACTGAATTCTATGGCGAAGAGCTTGACGGACTCCTTCGTGCAAGGGCTAATGACCTTAGAGGTATCGTAAACGGTATCGACTACGACGAATTCAATCCTGAAACTGACAAGTACATTCCTTATAATTACAACGCTATCAACTTCCGCAAGGAGAAGGTTAAGAATAAAAAGGCTCTCCAAAAAGAGCTTGGACTTAAGGAAGATGAGAAGGTCATGATGATCGGTATCGTCTCAAGACTTACAGATCAGAAGGGCTTTGATCTTATCAACTACGTTCTTGATGAGCTGTGCCAGGATGCGATTCAGCTTGTAGTCCTCGGAACAGGTTCTGAGCAGTACGAGAACTCTTTTAGACACTTTGATTGGAAGTACAACGACAAAGTCTCTGCAAATATCTATTATTCTGAGCCTATGTCACACAAGATATATGCGGCTTCTGACGTGTTTTTGATGCCATCACTTTTTGAGCCCTGTGGACTTTCTCAGCTAATGGCGTTAAGATATGGTACAATACCGATTGTAAGACAGACAGGCGGACTTATTGATACCGTTGAGCCTTACAACAAATTTGAAAGCACAGGAACAGGTTTTGGCTTCCTTAACTACAATGCTCACGAGATGCTGGGTACTATCCGCGAAGCAGAGCATGTGTATTATGATCAGAAGCGCGAATGGAACAAGATGATCGATCGTGCCATGGCAGTTGACTTCTCATGGAAGGTATCTGCTGAGAAGTACCAGGAGATGTACGATTGGCTGAGACCTTAAATATTTTTTATGAATAGTAATATAGAACAACAGGAAAATTCAAAGAAAAATCTATTAAAGCAGGCTGGTATTCTTGCGATAGCTGGTATTATCTCAAGAGTTATCGGCCTGTTATATGGTAGTCCACTGGCAGCCATAATAGGCGACGAAGGAAACGGCTATTATGGAGCTGCTTATAATGTTTACACCATAATTCTCTTAATATCTGCATATAGCATTCCATCTGCTATGTCCAAGATCATTTCAGGTAAACTGGCGGTAAAAGAGTATAGGAACGCCCACAGGATCTTTAAATGTGCCCTTGTGTATGTGGCAATTGTAGGCGGTATCGGAAGTCTCATTCTGTTCTTTGGAGCAGACATTCTGGCAACCGGTAATTCTGCGGTTGTACTTAGATTTTTTGCCCCAACAATATTCATATTTGGGTTCCTAGGAGTACTTCGTGGATATTTCCAGGCTCACAGGACCATGGTTCCAACATCAATATCACAGCTCATTGAGCAGATATTAAATGCCATTGTCAGTGTCGGCGGAGCCCTTATTCTCACTAATATTGCAGGTAACGAAGATGCTACTAAAAGGGCTGTTTACGGTGCAATAGGTAGCGCCATCGGTACAGGATCAGGCGTTGTCATAGCTCTTTTGTTCATGTACTTTGTGTACTCTGTAAATAGAAAAGGTATCCACAAGAGAGTAAATGCGGATTCTCATGAAGACATGCCAACTTCTGAGATATTCAGAATGATACTCATGATCGTGACACCTTTCATCATCAGTACTGCAATATACAATCTTTCTTCATATCTGAATAATGTTTTCTTTAACAGAATCCTTATGCATGTGAGAAATATTGATGAGCAGCAGGTTGCAACTATGTATGGAATCTTCATTAGAAAGTCCATGCTCATTACAAATATTCCTATAGCCTTTGCCAGTGCTGCAGCTTCTGCTATGATGCCAGAATTATCAGCGGCATTTTCTAAAGGGGATAAGGCAGAAGTTAGAGACATTGTCTCAAGGGTGCTTCGTGTGATCTATATGATCTCAGTACCATGCGCTGTTGGACTCTTTGCCCTTGCTAGACCTGTAGTTACAATTCTGTTCCCACAAAGATCTTCAATAGGAGAGGCTTCAATGCTCCTTATGGTGCTGTCTGTAACAGTTATCTTTTATTCAATTTCTACTGTCACAAATGCAGTTCTTCAGGGAATTGGCAAGCTCATTGCACCTGTTATCAACGCAGCAATCTCACTTGTTGCCCAGGGCGTGATCCTGGTGCCACTTCTCTTATATACAAATTTGAATGATATTGCACTTTGTATCGTGACTATTGTTTATTCACTTATGATGTGCGTTCTCAACAATATTGTCATGAAGAAGCATATTCATGCCCGCAATGACTTTAGGAAGGCATACCTTCTTCCATCAATTTCCGCCGCAGTTATGGGCGGCGTAGCCTTCGGAGTATTCAAGCTCTTTGAGCTTTTGTTTGGCCTCTTTGTGCCTAGCTGGTACTTCGTGAACCTCTTTGCAACTATGTTTGCCGTCGCCGCCGCAATTCCATGCTACTTTGTGGTGCTCATCAAGTCAGGCGGCGCTTCAGAGGAAGACATTAGACGCTTCCCTAAGGGCGCAGCAATCGTGAGGCTATTGAAGAAGTTTAGGGTGTTGTGAGTGTTTTTGAGCCCTAGGGACGGAGGTTAGGGCTCATTTTTGGCCTCCAAAAGTGCCCATTCCATGCGGAATGATCCCTAGGGACGGAGGTTAGGGCTCATTTTTGTTAAAAATGATTCTTAAGAAAAATTAAGAATTTCCTACAATAAATCTTAAGATTTATCTGCTACACTTATTTTTGTGCTCATTCAGAGCGAAATGCAACTTTCTGTTGCAAAGGCAATTTATGCCGACAATCCCATAATCTGCTACAAAATTACTTAGTTGTTGATAAAAAAAGGCGGTGATATAATTACAATGACTGAAAGCGAAAAACAGCGACTGGACTGGCATTCCGGATTTGAAGGTGGCTTGATGCTGAGTTTGCGTGCTTATGCAAATGATATTGAAGTTGAGCGCGAACATCCTTTATCAAGCGAGCCACTTAGAATTGACTATCTGGTTATCAAGAAGCGCCACGATGTGTATGTTGATAATGCAATCGGGCGAGATTACAGGACTTACAATATCATTGAGTACAAGAATCCGAATGATGAGCTCAATGTTGATGTTCTGTGGAAGGTGATTGGATATACTTGTATTTTCAAAAGCCTTGGAAAGACGGTCGATGAGATCAAAGCAAGCGAGATAACAATATCGATATTCAGAGCGGCCAAGCCAGTTAAGTTATTTAAGTATTTAAGAGAAAAAGGTGTGAGAGTCGAAGAGCAGGACCATGGTGTATACAAGGTTTACGGAATGATTGACATTCCGATATCCATTGTTGTCATCAGTGAGCTTAGAGATTCAAGTTTAAAAGCTTTGTCTGTCATGAGAAAGAAGGCAGACGAAGATACAGTAAGACAATTCCTTGAAGAGGCAAGTAAATACACTGAGCCTGGAGATAAGCGTTTTGCTGACGCGGTGCTACAGATCAGTACCATGAGCAACAAGGAACTGTATGACAAGCTGAAAGGAGATACTAGTATGTGTGAAGCATTAAGAGAACTTATGGCTGATGAACTTAAGGATGCTGAGAACAAAGGTGTTGAACTGGGAATAGAAAAAGGAATAGTACAGGGTATAGAGCAAGGAATAGAACAAGGAATAGAGCAAGGAATAGAGCAAGGTATAGAACAGAGAGACTTTGATAAGATTTCTGACATGCTCCGAAGAGGAAAAAAGCCAGAAGAGATTGCGGAGTTCTGTGACTATCCATTAGAGCAAATCTTGGACGTACAGAGTAAATTATAATAATCCAAATGGGTAAAAAATAAGCAAAAACATGTAAATATTGACAAAAAAGGCGACAAAACTGTTGCTAAGAATAAAGAGGCTTCTACCATCTTGGTAGAAGCCTTTTTACATTACATTGCTCCAAGTGACATATATTCGTGCACTGTGTAAACAATGGCGTAGACTATGGATAACAAGATCCACCATGTGGTTTTATTTCTGATGGTCCATTTTATTTCGATAATCCAAAGAACGATACCTACAAGTAAAAGACCTACTAGAAATGCCCCCAATAACATTCCACATAGAAATGCCATGCGTTAATCCTCCCTTTCCTAGAATATATAAAAATGAGCCACAACCTCCGTCCCTAGGGCTCATTTTCTCTCAAGCCAGAATACATGGGCATCACAATTCAAGCGTTTGCCACAAAAATGAGCCCTAACCTCCGTCCCTAGGGCTCAAAAAAAATTCAGCAGCAATACCCGATGAGCAATTTCAGCGTATTCTCTGCGCCGTCTCTATGGCTGCGTTCGTAGCCGTGGGAAGCGTAGACGCCGGCGCCGATGAGTCCGTGGCGGAGATCATTGCCGGAGCGGAGAGTAGCTTCAACGTCGCTACCGTAGTGAGGGTAGATGTCTACAGCGTAGTCAGCGCCTGTGTCCTTGGCGGCCTGCATAAGAGCCTGGACGATAGGATAGCTGTAAGGGCCGCCGCTGTCCTTGGCGCAGATAGAAACCTGACGCTCTGTGCAGGTAAGACCATCGCCCACACAACCCATGTCAACTGAGATAGCTTCTGTGCAGCCCTCAGGAACTGAGCCGCAGCCGCCGTGTCCAACTTCCTCGAATACAGTAATATGAGCATAAAGAGCTCTCTTAGGAGTGATCTTGTTCTCCTTGATGTACTTAGCAAGACCTAGAAGTATACCTACGCTAAGCTTGTCGTCAAGGAAACGAGACTTGATGTAGCCTGACTTAGTAACGCGAACATTAGGCTCAAAGCAAACAATGTCGCCAACAGAGATGCCAAGCTTCTCCACATCCTCCTTAGAATTAACATCCTCATCAAGGACGACCTCGCAGCTCTCCCAAGTTCTCTTGGTATCGTCGTAATCGCCATTTACATGGATAGAAGCGTTATTTAGCTGGAAAGTTCCCTCATAGATGCCATTAAACTTAGTAACAACGCGGACATTCTCAGTCTCAGCATTGTTAGGATTCATGCCACCAAGGTTTGTAAGCTGGAGACGGCCATTTGACTTGATCGTAGCAACCATGCCGCCCAGAGTATCAGTGTGAGCCTCAAGTAAAAGACCATTCTTCTTGTCCTTACCTGTAAGATCAACAATAACGCCGCCCTTGTTAGTGAGAGTAGCCTTAAAACCAAGCTTCTCAAATTCCTTCTTGACCCAAGCTGCAGCCTCCTCAGTGTAGCCAGTAGGAGAGTCAATGCTTAGAAGATCTGAAGTCTCTTTGACAATAAAGTCAGTGTACTTTTTAAGATTCAATTTTTTCATTTGTTTTCTCCTTCATTTATAAGTCTAAGTCCCGAAATGTCAGGAGCTATAGCCATTGAATAATTAGTGTAATATACCACAAAACCAGGCTTGGCGCCGTTTGGCTTCTTGACATCCTTGCGCCTTAAATAGTCGATCTCAACCTTTTCCTGGTTCTTGCCCTTGGAATAGTAGGCAGCAAGTGCCGCAGCCTCCTCGAAGGCTCTATCTGGAACTTCCTTACCCCCTGTTAAAAGAACTACGTGTGACCCGGCAATCTTCTTGGAATGGAACCACCAGTCGCCCCCGTTAGCCATCTTGAAAGTAAGCTCATCGTTCTGAATATTATTCTTGCCAACAAAAATATCAAAACCATCAGAGCTCACATAGTGTAAAGGCTTGGAAGTAACCTTGTCCCTTCGGCCCTTCTTGCCATTATAGTGAGCTTTAAGATATCCGCTATCAACAAGCTCTTGCCTAATCTGAGCAAGGTCAGCCTCATTTTCTGCAATCTCAAGAGCTGACTCTATTGATTCAAGCTGTGAAACCGCCTCCGAAACCTCTTTGATCTGTTCATCAAGAGCCTCGGCGGTACGCTTAAGCTTGATATATTTGTCAAAATATTTCTTGGCATTTTGATTAGGTGAAAGAGTAGGATCAAGAGGAATCGTCACATCCTCCCCAGTGTTGTAGTCATTCACTGTGATAGACTTGTCACCCTCCTTGGCGCTGTAGCCATAAACAGTAAGAAGCTCGCCGTAAACTCTGTATTTATCTTTCTTTTCGCTATCAGCAAGCTGCTTGGTCTGAAGGTCAAGTTTACGAACATTACGTTCAAGGGCAGTCTGAACAATCTTACGAAGGTCAACAGATTTCTGGCGGATCCTGGTAGCCACGTCCTTCTCAGCGTAGTACTGCAGAATAAGCTCAGATATATCGGTAGCTTCCACACACTCAAATCTACCAGAAGCCTCACCAGAACCCCCATAAATCTTAAGCGGAATAGAAGAATATTCCTTTGGCACATCATCCTCATACACAATCTGAGGCACAAACTCCCCATTCCTCACAATACTCATAACCTCATCAAAAGCCTTGTAAACCGCAATAGCCTCAGAAGTCTCAAGCGAGATAGCAGATTTATCCGCATCAACCCCAGCTCTGTAGCAGATTTCCTGAGAAATGATAGGACTAAGACCAGTATAAGAACCATAAATAGCCTTAAATATAGGCATACCCTTACTTAAGACGCAGGATGAAAACTCATCTGCAGAAGTCTCAAGAGGATTGCACTTGTCCTGACTAGGAATAAAGTACTTCCTGCCAGGCAAAACCTCACGAACAGAGCTCACAGAAGCAGGGATGTGCTTGATAGAGTCAATGATCACATCCTCCTCATCAGTAAATATGATGTTACTATACTTGCCCATGATCTCGATGATAAGAGTCTTGTGACGAAGATCCCCCATTTCATCAAGGTGCTCAACCTCCATCCTGATGACCCTCTCAAGTCCGCCCGGCTGAGTCACAGACACAATGCGGCCATTCTGGATGTGCTTTCTAAGCAGCATGCAGAAATTAGGCGCAGTCATAGGTGAGTTTTTGTTGTCATCAGTCATGTACACAAGAGGAAGAGTAGCATCAGAAGACAGCACAAGCCTCTTTTGCTTGATTCCGTACTTGTCAGCGTTCTCGTAGGACAACTTAACAGTGATAACAAGCTCGTCACTTTCCGGCTGAGCAATCTTATATATACGACCACCAACAAGGTAGTCCCCTAAATCTTTGGTAAGATTTGCAATTGTAATTCCATCAAATGCCATAATAAAAGCCCTTTCTATAAAAACAAACTAAGTATAGCATAGAATCAGCATATAAGCCCAAATTTATGCTAAAAAAATCTTCTTGTAAACGCTTACATTTCTATGCTATAACTTAAGATGAAAATTAACATTTGAAACTACAATGTAAGAGGTTACATTTCAAGGAGGATATAGCAATGGAACAATTAAACTATGATGTCTTATCAAAATCAGGCTACGAAGGCTTCATCCAGAAGGAAGCCCCTGTCAAGGTGCTCCAGTTCGGCGAAGGTAACTTCCTTAGAGCCTTTGTTGATTACTTTTTTGACATCAGCAATGAGAAGGCAGGCTTTAACGGCAAGGTAGCCCTCGTGCAGCCAATCGCTCAGGGCCTCACAGACCTCATCAACAAGCAGGAAGGTCTCTACACCCTGTACCTTCGTGGCAGCGAGAACGGTCAGAAGGTGGATATGAAAAGAGTCATCTCAGCCGTAGACTGTTGCCTCAACCCATACAATAAGAGCGACTACGACAAGATGATGGAGATCGCAGCAAGCGACGACCTTGATATCATCGCATCTAACACTACAGAAGCAGGTATCGCCTATGATCCAGCCTGCAATTTCGCAGACACTCCAGCAAGTAGCTTTCCTGGTAAGCTTACTCAGGTCCTCTATAAGAGATTTACGGCCGGCAAGAAAGGCGTAGTAGTTCTTTCCTGCGAGCTCATTGATAATAACGGAAAAGAGCTCCTTAAGTGCGTAAATCAGTACATCGACCAGTGGAACCTTGGAGGCGATTTCAAGACATGGGTGAATAAAGAAAATATCTTTTGCTCAACCCTTGTAGATAGGATCGTTCCAGGTAGGATCCGCGACGAAAAAGAAGTAGCAAAGCTCGAAGAAGCAAACGGCTACCACGACGAACTAATCGACGTAGGCGAGATCTTTGGCGTGTGGATCATTGAAGGCCCACAGGAACTTGAAGACAGACTCCCATTCAAAAAAGCCGGCGTAAACGTCCACGTTGTTCCAGACGTTATGCCATACAAGCACAGAAAGGTTAGGATCTTAAACGGCGCTCACACAGGCTTTGTCCTTGGAGCATACCTTGCTGGCTTCGACATCGTAAGAGACTGCATGCACAACGAGACAGTAGCAGGCTTCATGAACAAGATGTTAAACGAAGAGGTAATCCCAACTCTCGTAGATCACCTTGATGAGAACGACCTCAATAACTTCGCTGCAGCAGTTAAGGATAGATTCAATAACCCATTCGTAAACCACGAGCTCATGTCAATTTCCCTTAACTCAACAAGTAAGTGGAAAGCCCGCAACATGCCATCATTCCTGCAGTACATTGACAAGAATCATAAGCTCCCGGCTTGCCTTACAATGTCTCTTGCTGCTTACATCGCATTTTATTCAAATGATGTGCAGGAGCTCACAGAGGCAGGCCTTGTATGTAAGAGACCGGGAGGCACCTCCTACACAGTAAGCGATGACAGATGGGCTCTTGAGTTCTACTACGACCACAGAAATGATTCGGCAAAAGAACTCGTGGCAGCAGTACTTGGTAATGAAAAGATGTGGGATCAGGACCTTAACAAGATCGAAGGCCTCACAGAGAAAGTAACAGAAAATTTACAGCTCATCAGAGAAAAAGGTGCCGAAAAAGCTTACGCTTCCTGCCTATAAAAAACCATGCTATAATATTGCCTGTTGCGATTAAAAATAGATGAGGTAAATAATGAGTATTTTAAACGTTGAACACTTAACTCACGGTTTTGGTGATAGAGCAATATTTGATGATGTGTCTTTTAGACTGTTAAAAGGCGAACATATAGGCCTAGTAGGAGCTAACGGCGAAGGTAAGTCAACCTTTATGAATATTATAATAGGTAAGCTCATGCCAGATGCGGGCAAGATCGAGTGGGCCAAGAATGTAAAGGTAGGCTACCTTGATCAGCACGCAGTCCTCCATGAAGGCATGACCATCAGGGACGTGCTAGCATCAGCCTATGAGCCACTTTATGACATGGAGCGCAGGATGAACGAAATCTGCGACGCCATGGGTGATGCTGATGAAAAGACCCTTGAAGAGTACATGGAAGAGCTTGGAACCATTCAGGACCTTCTTACCAACCACGACTTCTACCTTATAGATTCCAAGATAGAAGAAGTTTCAAGAGCACTGGGCTTTTTGGACCTTGGTCTTGATAGAGATGTTACAGAGCTTTCCGGAGGTCAGAGAACCAAGATCCTCCTTGCTAAGCTTCTTTTGGAAAAGCCTGATATCCTGCTCCTGGACGAGCCTACCAACTACCTGGATGCAGAGCACATCGTAGGGCTCACCAGATACCTTCAGGAATATGAGAACGCTTTTATCCTCATATCCCATGACATTCCATTCCTCAATAGCGTAGTCAACATCATCTACCACATGGATGGCCAGACTCATACCCTTGAGAGATACGTTGGTGACTACGACAAGTTCATGGAAGTCTATGAGATGAAAAAAGCTCAGAGAGAAGCGGCATATAATAGACAGCAGCAGGAGATTGCAGAACTCAAGGACTTCGTTGCAAGAAATAAGGCCCGCGTTGCAACCAGAAACATGGCAATGGCAAGGCAAAAGAAACTTGACAGCATGGACCTTATCGAAAAGGTTCAGGAAAAGCCAAAGCCAGAGTTTAACTTTAAGACTGCAAGGACTCCAGGCAAGATGATCTTTGAGACCAAAGACCTTGTGATAGGCTATGATGAACCACTTTCATCGCCGCTTAATATAAGCATGGAGAGAAACTCTAGGATCGTCCTTGTAGGAGCTAACGGTATCGGTAAGACAACACTCCTTAAGAGCATCCTGGGTCTCATCCCAGCAATAAGCGGCTCAGTAGAACTTGGAGAAAACGTAGAGATCGGCTATTTCCAGCAGGAGATGGACCCTAACATAGAGACAACCTGTATGGAAGAAATCTGGCAGGAATTCCCAGGCTTCTCCCAGTACGAAGTTCGCTCAGCCCTTGCTAAGTGCGGCCTCACAACCAAGCACATCGAAAGCAAGTGCAAAGTCCTCTCCGGTGGCGAGCAGGCAAAGGTGCGCCTATGCAAACTCATAAACCGTGAGTCAAACCTCTTAGTCCTTGACGAGCCAACAAACCACCTGGACGTAGATGCCAAGGACGAACTTAAAAGAGCTCTCAAAGAATATAAGGGCAGCATCCTAATGGTATGCCATGAACCAGATTTCTATGAGGATATAGCTACAGAGATCGTGGATTGTTCAAAGTGGACAACGAGAATTTGATAGTATTATAGAGAAT
This sequence comes from Butyrivibrio sp. INlla18, assembly GCF_900103635.1. Classification (GTDB taxonomy): domain Bacteria; phylum Bacillota; class Clostridia; order Lachnospirales; family Lachnospiraceae; genus Butyrivibrio. The sequence goes on along the minus strand of NZ_FMXK01000013.1, from coordinate 86,326 downwards.
AGTATTGAGCCAGCCCTGAAAGGGGCTGGCTTTTTGGTGTGGTATTTATAGGACATATGTTGATTTAAAATTTGAATCATAGAAAACTAATAGAATGTTGCTGGAACTTAGTTTTATTCAGAAAGGATCAGGTGAGCATTATGAAGAATAAGTTTTGTGTAATATCCGCGGTAACTATGATTGTTTTATTAGTTTGCTTATCAAGTATTACAGTTCATGCTGAAAACTATGACGACTACGCAGAGAAATGGCTTCAGAAACAGCTTAAACAGCAAGAAAAGTATATGGATGAGCTAGAAGCAGATGGTAATCTTACTCAAGAAGCAATAGATTCCATTAGTAAAGGCACTTCAAAAAGAAAGCCAAATAAATCTAGTCAAAGTAGTGAAAACAGTAGTAAAAATACTACTTCAACTACTGGCAGCACAACATCTTCAGGAAAAGGATGGGTATATTCCACTGACGAACTCCATGTTGTTGGGCTCCCAGAAGGAGAGAATGGCTATACAAAACCAGGATGGTATGGTGATGTGGATTAACGAAAGGCGGTGGTCTTATGTTAGTATGGTTCGAAATACTAATAGCTATTATCGTCGTTGTAGTAAGACATTACAGGAAAAATAAGAGTGAATACCAATCCAAAATAAAAAGAATTATTCTTAAGCTTATAGCTACTGTGTTAGCAATACTCCTTGCGATAACAGTATTATTGCAGGAGGTGATACAGCGAATCCTTGATAAGGTCAGTATTGAGGAAAAGAAGTTAAGACAACCTGAGCTAAACAGTAGAAATTCTAAAAAATGATAAGAATAATGAGTCTGTCACTACGTAATTTTGTTATAATAAATAATGGTATGACAAAATAATTGTAGCAGGTGCAGCTGTTATGAATCCAAAATATTCAGTTCTTCTATGCGGACAGTCTGTCCATGAATATAGTGATAAGATTGGGGCTTGGCTAAGTCAGGGGATTAAGATAATCTGGCTTGGCTCTGATGAATCCTGCAAAGGATTAAAAGAAAAATATGAGATATTTGCAAAAGCATATCTATTACAATGCTTTGTGAACAATGGTGGTTTACGTGATATTATTGTGGACGGTGATGACCAGAGAGGCACCATAAAGTGCCTCGAGTCATCATGTCCACTTTTTAATTCTGCTCAGTACATGGTTGAACATTGTAAGGCAGATTTGATAACTGATATAGATACAGAGGGAGGGGATTAAGATTAGTTCACATGTTACAAAGGGACAGCATACAATAGACGAAGGTACCAGAGGACAAATATCTTCGAGGTATCATAGAATAACAAAAGCAGTTAATCAAGCATTTTGGGGCAGTAACAGCGATGTGGATCATAGTATTTATGTTGGTTCATATGGAAGAGGAACCGCAATAAATACCAGTGATTTGGATGTGCTCATTCAATTGCCGGACAGTGAATTTAATCGTTTCTCATCCATGTATGGAAATGGTCAGTCTAGACTTCTTCAAGCAGTTAAGAATGCAATTTTAGACACATACCCGAATACAGATATTAAAGGCGACGGGCAAGTTGTTGTTGTGAGTTTTACTGATGGGATGAGATTTGAAATACTGCCGGCCTTCAAGGTTCAGAATTACTGGGGATATGATGAGACATACAGATATCCAGATACTCATATGGGTGGTAATTGGATGACAACAAATCCCAAGGCGGAGCAAAACGCTATGAAGCAGAAGAATAGCAGTACTAATGGTCTGCTATATGAGACTTGCAAGCATATACGATACATAAGGGGTACTAAGTATTCTAGCTACCATTTGTCTGGAATTCTTATAGATTCATTTGTTTATGAAGCTATGGGAGGTTGGCATTTTACAAGAGATGGCGAGGAGCATGTTCCATCGCAGAAGACATATGAAGAAACTTTGTTACAACATTACAATGATATTTCCATGTATGGGATGTTTACACCTCGAATAATTGCACCAGGAAGTGGGCTGCCAGTCGATTCCACAAAAGGATGGGATGTTTTAGGTAAAGTATTAAATTATATGGTTTAGTGTTGGAGGGAGAAGATGAAAAACGATATTAAAATGCTACAAAACGTAGTAAGACATTCATTCACTGCGGTAGCGGAGACTCACAAGATACATGAAGTTCAGGCGGATATATATATAGCGAGATATACGGTACTTGAGTGGATTCGAATAATTGTTGCGGGTGCTACATCAGCTGGATTGATAGCGATATTATTTGAAAAAGACGAATTTTGGATTAAGTTAATCACTGCTATCGCATCATTTATCACAGCTATTATTACAGGAGTTATGCAGTCGTTTGATTTGAAGGACGGGGAATCATCTCAAAAAGCAACTGCAAGAAAACTCTTAAGATTACGTGACGAGTATATTACGTTATTAATGGAAATACGTAATGGTAGACGTGATTATGAAAGTCTTTTAGAACAATATAAATCTTTGGAGAAGCAAAAGCATGAGATTTATGAAGATGCACCAAGAACTACAGATAAAGCAAGTCGAAAAGCAATGAAAAAGCTCCATGTAAATTTGGATAATCAATTCAGCGAAGAAGAGACGGATATTTTATTGCCAGAGTATTTGAGGGGAGAGGGTGAAGTTGTCACTAAGCAGTGATTTTAAGCAGTTTTGTAAGAAAATAAAACTTGATGATAGTGCTATGAGGACTACAGCAGGAGAGATAGCGAAAAAGCTTAATAAAGTATACTACGACATTATAGGGGAAGAATCCGACCATATGTATATTGTCGGATCTGTAGGGAGAAAGACAGCTATTAAGGGAAGTAGTGATCTTGATTTGCTGTTTGTTCTACCACAAGAGATTTATGACAAATACAATGGATATGAGAGCGGTGGTAAGTCGCAATTACTTCAAGAAGTTAAAAAAGTTTTAAAAGAAAGATATCCTAAAACAGATATAAGTGGAGATGGGCAAGTTGTAGTCATTGACTTTGATGCATATACGGTAGAACTAGTTCCAGCTTTTATAAACGATGAAAGTTCCTTTATTTATCCTGATACTCATGACGGTGGCAGTTGGAAGATTACAAAACCGATATTAGAGCAAGAAGCATGTAATGATTTTGATGATTCTTCCAATGGAGCATTTCGTGACTTTACTGGTATTTTACGAGCATGGAAAAATAATGTTGGGTTCTCATTTAGTGGATTATTAATAGATACACTTGTCGCGGAGTTTTTTGAGGACAATGATTCTTTTGAAAATGCTACTTACTATGATTATAGGGAGATGTTATTAAATCTATTTAGCTTTTTAAAAGAAGAAGATTCAAATCAGAGTTACTGGTTTGCACTAGGCAGTAACCAACATGTTTCAGATAAGGGAAAGGGTAAATTTGTTGAAAAGGCTAAACAAGCGTATGACAAGCTTGTTGAAGCTAACGATAACAATATAAATGAAGTTCTTCGAGGAATTCTGGGATACGATTTTCCGAAATTCGAAAAAGACCAGCAAATATATAACTATAAGAAGTTTAGAAATACAGAAGAGTTTATTATGGATAAATTTCCAGTCGATATTATTTACAATTTGGATATCGATTGTGAGGTAAAGCAAGATGGTTGGCGTCCAAATCTACTTTCAAAAATTATAAAAACGGATGGATTTTTGAAAATAGATAAAAACTTGGAATTTATGATTATGTCAACAGATTGTCCACAGCCTTATGATATTTATTGGAAAGTAAGAAATGTTGGAAGAGAAGCGGAAATTAGAGATGATATTAGAGGGCAAATTGTCAAAGGACAGACATCGCATAGAGAACATTCTTTGTTTAAAGGGCCGCATTATACGGAATGTTACCTTGTTAAAAGTGGAGTTTGCGTTGCTAAAGCAAGGATAGCTGTGCCAATTAAGAACCAAAGCACTGTAACGTAAATTTTCATTGCAATGATTAAACGAAGTTCAAAATAATAAAAAAAGCTAAGAAAAGTGAGGCATCATACGTTTGCATTACATGCAAAGAAGCCAATTATGGATCATAAAGGGGTGTATAAATTGTTTAAGATACTGCGCATAGTTTCACAAAATGTATATTCAAGCTATGAATTCACGGTAGAGGATACAATGAGCAGCCTCATATGGGGGATATGTATGGATTAAAAAGGGAGGTTTATTGTACATCTTATATGGATAATAGAGTATAGTGGGAATTTTGCCTGATGATTTGTATAAGATGGAGGAATAAAAATGGCAACAATATTGGTTGATTATGAAAATGTCTAAGGATTTCAGGGACTTAAAGGTGTTGAATATCTGAATGAGAATGATCACCTTATAATTTTTTATAGTGCTACCTGCATGAAGATTGCTGCTGAGTATATGGACCCAATAAGAGAGAGCGGATGCCAGTTTTCAATTTACAAACTTAAGACAGCTAGAAAGAATGCTTTGGATTTTTATATTGCTACTGAAGCTGGCCGACTTAGTGCTATGGGCAATTACCAGATTGCGCTTATAACAAGAGATAAAGGCTTTGATTCTATCTCAGACTTTTTTAGTGTTAATGAGAATCTCAGAACTACTAAGCTTGTAGTGTGCGATAATGTGGAGCATGGCTTGGAAAAGCTTACGGATCCTGAAGATATTGAGAGAAGAAGACTCATCCGCCAGAAAATGCAGACTGTAGATCTTGAAATTGAGTATGGAAAGATTCAGGAAAAGAACGCAGTTAGAGATAAGATATCACAGCTGTTACAGGATACTGAATATATGCCAATGACTGACAATATCATTAGATTTTTTGCTGATAACAATAAAGAGAGTAGCAAGAAGCTATATACCGGAACGCTTCACGAATTTGGTCTTAAAGATGGAGTTGCTATATATAGGCTGCTTAAGAATGTGGTATAAAACTGAACCGTAGGTATATTTTTTTCTAGTGAATGCTTATGGTATTATATAGGAACGGGATGGTGTCGTAGATTCTTTTTGTTAATGGAGGAGGCAACCATGGACATTTTTGAAGTATTTGTTGATATGCAGGCTACTGGTAATAAAATCAAGCAGCTTCGAAAACAGAACCATTACAAGGTATTTGACCTTGCAAATGCGCTGGGACTTGAATCAGAGCAGGCAATTTACAAGTGGCAGCGTGGACAGTGTTTACCTAATGCTGATAACCTTGTAAGGCTTAGTATTTTATTTGGATGTCACATCGATGACATTCTTGTTCATAACATGACAGCTGGAGAGGACGAAAGTCCTCTTCTTCCTTTATGTGCATGATTTTTTGATTTAGGAGAGCTATCGCTATAGATAGCTCTTTTCCTATGTCACAGGAAATAGTATTAATGTTATCATTGATTGTAGGGGCATTATCTAAGATTTGATAAACATAATAAGGTGAAAAGTATGGTTGGAAATTATCCAGTTGTAACATTATGCGGTAGCACCCGCTTCAAAGATGAATTCATGGAAGCTCAGAAGAGACTTACATTGGAAGGTAATATAGTGATCAGCGTTGGTCTCTTTGGACATTCAGGAGACAGGGAAGTCTGGGAGAATATGGACGAAGGAACTCTCACCAAGACCAAGGAAATGCTTGATGATATGCACAAGCGCAAGATAGATATGGCTGATTCTATTTATGTTATCAATGTTGGTGGTTATATCGGTGACAGTACTAGGTCAGAGATTGAGTATGCCAAGAGCCATAGTAAGGAAGTGCGTTACCTGGAGAGTTAAAGGGGGATTAAATCATGAACTTTATTGGAAATCTTATATGGATAATATGTGGTGGCTTATTAAGTGCCATCGGCTGGTGGATTGCAGGAGTATTTTGGTGTATCACAGTAGTGGGCATTCCTGTGGGGCTGCAATGCTTTAAGATGTCATCTTTATCACTTAATCCATTTGGAAAAGAGGTAGTAGATGAAGGTGGAGCAGTGTCTTTTTTACTGAATATCATATGGCTATTTGTTTCCGGACTAGAACTTGCTTTAGCTAATCTATTTATTGGATGTATTCTTTGCATTACTATTATTGGAATTCCTTTTGGTAAGCAGTTTTTCAAGATTGCCAAGCTTTCTTTGTTTCCATTTGGGGCTAGGATTGTACGAGAGAGGATTATTGCGTGATAGGAGAGGACAACAGCTTACCGATTCAAGGGGTTAAGATTGAGTGGGACAAGATAGACAGATTTAGCTATTTGCGGAATATAGATGCATTTAGGGATTTGGAGTATCTTTCTTTTAATAAGAATATCACGATATTTGTGGGAGAAAATGGCAGCGGCAAGTCTACTATGCTTGAAGCAATTGCTGTCAGCTATGGCTTTAATCCTGAAGGAGGGACCAAGAATTATAGCTTTTCAACCTATGATTCTCATTCAGAATTGTGCGATGCTATTAGATTATCTAGAGGTTATAATAAGCCTGGCTGGGGATATTTCCTAAGGGCTGAGAGCTTTTATAATGTTGCAACGGCCGAAGAAATGTATAGCAGAGAAGATCCTAGAGGTAGACAGGAACATTTTCATGAGCGCTCTCATGGAGAAAGCTTTTTGCAACTTGTTCAGAGCAATTTTAAAGGTCATGGCTTATATCTTTTGGACGAGCCAGAAGCAGCTCTTTCTCTTCAAAGACAGCTGACACTCCTTTTGGAAATCGTAAATTGTGCAAAGGAAGATTCTCAGTTTATTATGGTGACACATTCGCCCATTCTACTTGGTATACCTGGAGCTGAGATCCTGAGCTTTGATGATGGACAGATACATCCGATAGAGTACGAGGATACTGATAGTTATCAGGTTACAAAGATGTTTGTGGAAAATAAAGAACAGCTGCTGAAAAGATTATTGAGTGATGACTAAAAATTTTAGGAAGATTTGCAAGGTAAGTGCAACACCTTGATTCCCGTTGCACTAAATCTGACATTTTTATTAAATGTAAAACAATGTATTGCAAAAGTGATACATAATGATATTATTATCTTAGGAGGTGATAATTATGTCAGCTACATTGGTTAAAGATACAAATTTTAACATGAGAATGAATAAACAAAAGAAAACAAGCCTTGAGGAACTTTATGGTAATCTTGGCATGACTTTAGCGGAAGCAGTAAATATTTTCTTTGAGAAGTCATTAATGGAAGGCGGAATCCCGTTTGATGTAAGAGTTCCAAAGTATAATAAGGAAACATTAGCAGCTTTTAATGAAGCCAAAGATATAATGTCAGGAAAGGTTGAAGCTAAGGCATACAGCTCTGCAAAAGAACTGTTTGATGAGCTTGATGCAGAATGAGTGAGTATAAATATGAATTAAAATCTACTACTAAGTTTAAGAAAGACTACAAACTTGCTAAGAAGCGTGGCTTGAACTTGGAACAACTAGAGTATGTCATTGACGAATTACAATTAGGACATACGCTAGATGCTAAGTATCTTGATCACCCTTTACATGGCGACTATGAAGGGTTTAATGAATGCCATATACAGCCTGACTGGTTACTTATCTACGGTAAAGATGAAGGCAATCTTGTACTTACTGCTGTAAGGACTGGAACACATACTGATCTATTCAAAAAATATTAAGACCGCTATTTAGGCGGTCTTTTGTTCTGGGAGAAGTGAAGGACGAAGATTTGCTTCTGTTGAAACTTCAGTTGTTGAATCTACAGTCGAAATATTTCTTGGCCCAGGCTCATTAGTTGATGGCTGTAACTGTTCCTTGCCGCAGCCCATTAAGAGCATTGCCATGCATGTAAGTGCTATTAAGTTACGTTTTTTCATATCTCTCTCCTTTGTAATGCAAAATCAGTATCCATTTTATCACAATAATTGGATCTACTTATTTAGATTCTTTTGTCAGATCCTTCTCAGTGAAGTATCCCTGTTTATATTCGTAGATGTCTTCTAGATGATCAATGTATCTCAGTTCGTCATAATATCTCTTTTTGCCGCTCTCCTCATCAGTGTTATAGCCAAGGGCAGTGAATCTAAGTGTGGCGCCAGAAACGAAGGTATTCTTGTAGTCATAAAAGTCGATGAATGTATCCCAGGAATCATCTACATATCCTATAAATTTGTAACCGTCAATAATTGCGACCTGTTCTTCGTGGGGAATAACCCATGCAGTCATGAGTAGTAGAAGGCCAAGGCGTGTTTTTAGGAAAAGAACTATTGCAGCAATTATGGCCACAATGGAGCCGATTTTTAATTTGATGTTTTTGATCTTGAAGATCTGCTGCAGTATTCCTAAGATGAACACTAATGCTGTGATACCAAGCCACCATACATTTATCCAGGCTCTAAGCTGTAGATCAAATAATCTGAGGCTCCCCTGAACCAGGAGATATAGCGCCAGTAGGATGCCGCTAATGGCTAATAGGTTTTTGAAGAATTTTTTCATAAAATTTACCTCTGGATGTGATTATACACAATAAACAGATGGTAGGATAAAATTGTTGATAATGGAATGCAAAATGAAATGCTAAATGTTATCATTTACTAAAAGGTTAATGCCAATGAAGGATGATAAAACTATGATAGAAACTAAATCTTCAGTACCATTTTGTACATGTACAGACACGGCTTGTCCATGTCATCCAACAAATCATGATAAGGGATGTACTCCCTGTATTTCCAAGAATTTAGCACAGCGCGAGATACCAAGCTGCTTTTTCAAAAAAGCTGGAGGAGTAAAGCCAACAAAGGATTGGTACTTTGAGGATTTTGCAGCTCTTATGAATAGCTTGGATGAAACTAAATCAGAATAATTGGAGGGTATGAAAATGGTTAAACACGTGATTATTTGGACTTTAAAATCTGAACTTACAGCTGATGACAAGGTTAAGATCAAGCAGGGGATCAAGGATGGCCTTGAGGGCTTGAAGGGAAAGATACCGGGACTTATTGATATAAAGGTTGTCACTAACGGACTAGCATCATCTAATGCTGACCTTATGCTTGATTCAACCTTTGAAAATGAGGATGCCCTTAAGAACTATGCAACTCATCCAGCTCATGTGGAGGTTGCTGATAGGGATGTTAGACCTTTTACAGAAGTTAGAAGTTGTTTGGATTATGAGATATGATAGTATAGTAGTTAATAACAGGTATAGGAGAGAATAGATAGATGAATCAAGAATCATTCTCATTTGTAATATATATGATTCACGCTTGTGCTAATAAATGGGGAAAGCTTCCATCGGAGGTTTATTCATTACTTAGCAGCGTTGACTGCATCAACAATTATTTGGTGAAGCACTTTGATATTATTCATACACAGAGTACTTCATATATTATTGATGATATTACAGACTATTTGAATGCAAGAGGGGTGAAAATATGATGCCTCTTCGTATGAGGTCAAATAATGGACGATAGAGCATTGGAACAAGTATATCAGGAAAATTTGGAAGAAAGGTTGATTTCATATATAGCTGAGGAAAATGGCATATCTTTGGAGAAAGCTATGGCTATATATTATGGGAGCAAGCTTTCTAACAAAATAAATCAAGGTAACGAGGGTATGCAGTATCTGGATTATAAGGTGCTTGCTGATTTATTAAAAGAGACAGAGCCGGAGCTCTTTGAAAAATGATGTTTTTTAAAAAGAAAACAGAAAAGAAAACCTATGACAAGGGTGACAAGAAGCCAGTGATCAAGGCAAGCATTTGCAATGGGGAGCAAGTTGCTGGATTTCAGGACATCCATACTGGGGCCTTTGAGGAAGTTATGCTGATCAGGGATTCTGAGGATCTGTATAAGTTCAAGGAAGAGTATGGAATCAGTTGTGACATAGATAAGATTTACTGAGATTATGCATTTGGGGGATATGCATGAGGGGACTAAAGCAGAGGAAAGCTGAGATTAAAAGGTTAGTTCTTGCAAAGACTGATGGAGTGTGTGCGCGTTGTGGACGAGTATTGTCTTTTGAAAAGGCGACGATTGAGCATTATATTCCTAAGTATCGTGGTGGAAGTGATGATGAGAGAAATCTTTTGCCATTATGCAAGAACTGTAATAAGCAAAAGGGTTCAAGGATAGTAACTGTTGAGGATTACTATCCTTTTTTTAAGACTGAGTTTTACTCAGAGGCAAATGATTACAAATTAGAATGGGAGAGTGAGAAAAATATCAAGGTCACACCTTAGAGTTATGATGTACTTGCGTTTTTGGAAGTAGACAGCATTTAGACGTGTAATAATTTGCAAAAAAACAATTACTAGATAAGGAAATTGGTTAAAGGATAGATTAAAAAAGCAGAGACTAAAAAAGTCTCTGCTTTATTCTTACATATGAAGCACTGCTTCCTTCATTTCATCTTCAGTTTTTACAAAACTGTAAGGCTCATATTCACCATAAGCTGATGGCCTACTGATTGTTACAAGCTGTATTCTATCAAGACCGACCTGATCAATAAGTTCTTTTTTTAATGATACAAGTGCAGGACCATGTTTTGTTTTAAAAGCAACACAGCCGCGTTTGTTGATATCTTTAGCAACTAGATAGCACATTTTTTAGCACCTCCTCAAAATCTATATCGGATTTTATTTTTCCAAGTTCATATTCCTGACGCATTCTTTTTCCGATACTGTTATCATATCCCTTTTTATACAGGAAAGAATGGAGCCAGTTGTTTAATTGTCTGTCATAATATGTATTGTACTGTATCTCTATAGGATAATGGTAATGGTCAACCTGAAAGTACACGTGAACACCTCTGTATCCATCATCATTAGCCTTGCCTTTGGTCATATCAGCAACTCTGAAGTTATCTTCATTTGATAGAGCAAGTATGTCTGAATATGAATCGCAGAGAGATCTGAATCCTAGTAAATCATTAAAGACTTTTTCTGTCAACGTATCAGGATAATAGCGTTCATATTTGTGATGTGCGGATTGTTCCGATTTTATCCTATAATCGATAGCCAAATTTTCAAGAAGTTCTCCTTGATTATCCATAAATGAGATTGCTTCATCAACATCTTTTATAGAGTTTCTTTATCAAAATGATGAAGATTTCTCTTTAAGTTTTTATCAAGGCTTGTCTTATATGAAAGTGATGTAAGTGTTTCGATAGAAAGGCCATCTTTTTCAAGAAGTTTAATGGTTTCCATTGTTTATTTCCTTGTTTTTTATTAGCTTCAATATACCATAAAGGCTAAACTACTTCAATTGTGTTCAATTTTGAACGTTATATTTGGAAAAGATAAGATGTTATTGACCGAACAGTAAAATGCTATATATTAGAGAGTGTAGATTTTGGGTTAAATAATACTTGCGGTTTTGGAAGTAGGCAGCATTTGGAGGTTTGATGAACATACAGATTTTTGGCACTAAGAAGTGCAATGATACCAAGAAGGCAGAGCGTTTCTTTAAGGAGCGCGGGATCAAGTTTCAGTTTATCGACATGAAGGAAAAGGGCATGAGTAAGGGTGAGCTTACTTCTGTAGCTTCTGTGTGTGGTGGTCTATTAAATATGATAGATGAGAATGCCAAGGATAAGGACGCTATAGCTCTTTTACAATATATTGCTGATGAGGACAAGCTGGAGAAACTCCTGGAGAATCAGCATATTATCAAGACTCCGGTTGTGAGAAATGGAAGGCAGGCCACACTTGGCTATCAGCCGGATGTTTGGAAGAAGTGGGAGTGATGCAACATCTGGGGGTGGATGATGTGTTTCACTTGTAGATACGCTTGTGGAGGAACAATATGAAGAGAGTAAATATAGGAATTGCGGCGCTTTCTGTAGCTCTTTTAACAGGGTGCGCAGAGCCTGCGCCGGTAAATACGGAACTAGGCTGGCCTAGCGCTTATGCGGAATATATCAGGACTGAGTACGGCGAAGAGTATTTTAGGAAAGATGAAATGCCCTTTGCGCTTATATATGTTGATGATAATACTGAGCCGGAGCTTTTGATCGATTCGGGGACTGAGGCAGGCGGCGAGTACATTTTGACATATTATGATGGACAGGTTGTCGAGGGGCATTTTTCTAGGATTGGTTCCAAGTACATTCAGTACGGTGGCCTCATTTATACGGATACGGGGCATCAGGACTATTATCCAGTGGAGATCACAGAGCTCAAGGATGGCAAGTTTACGCTAATTGCTTCTGGCCTTAAGTACGTGTCCGATGAAGACTGGGAGAAGATGACAACTGATGAGAATTATCCCTACACGCTGACCTACGAGTGGAAGGGCGAGACTGTGACTGAGGAGGAGTTCAATGCGCACGTGGCGGAGTATGTGGATGAATTCAAGCTCCAATATGCTGAGAAGTATCATACCTACGAGGATATGCTTGATATTTTAGATAATTGGGGACAATAATATATTATTAGTTTTTAGGAGGAAAAAGAGTTATGGGCGGAGTTTTCTTTTTTGCAATGATCATTGCGTTAATCGTATTTATTTGCATTGCGTCTTTTGTAATCGGTGCGTTTTTTACCGGACTTATCGGTGGAGGAATCCTTCTTTTTACTGGTAAGCATTTCTCTAAGGATTCAAGGAGAAAGGTTCTAAGTAGAGTTTGTATCGTGATCGGTGTTATCCTGTTGTGTGTTGCTGGAGCTTCTGCAGGAGTTATCATTAACTTCATAATGTCTATTGTGGGATGAGCGTCATAATTGGACCAGCGAATAAAGAGGAGGTCATTGAGATGGGTGTGTTAGGATATAATGCTGAGAAGCATTTACAGGTTATACAGGATGAGAGTTTTGATACTGTTTTTGATTTATATGAATGGTTATTTGATAATGACCGAGTTTCTGATGCAAAAAGGGCTAGTAAAGATCGGGAATTTAGGAAGCAGTTATTAGAAGAGTATGCGTCAGCATCTAAGAATGAATAAGTTTATTATGATAAAAATGGCTTAGCAATATGCTGCTAAGCCATTTTTTAATATCTCAATCCTTGATCTCAACAAGTTCAATCTCAAAGTTAAGTGCCTTACCAGCCATCTCGTGGTTGGCATCAAGTGTGATTGTCTTATCTGTTTTCTCAACAACCTTAACTGGGAAAGGTCTTCCAAAAGTATCCTGTAGATAAACTTTCTGATCTACTGTAAGGTTTTCTGAACCTGGGAGTTCTTCAATCTCTACCGTGAAGATTGCCTCTGGATCAACTTCGCCGTAAGCTTCGTTTGGTTCAAGGTGAACGTTGACTTTCTCGCCAACCTTCATCTCTGCAACAGCTTTATCAAAACCGTGGATCATCATGCCCATACCACATACGAACTGGATTGGCTCACCTCTGTCATAGGATGAATCAAATACAGTTCCATCATCAAAAGTTCCCTTGTAGTGAGTGCTGCATGTTTTACCAACGTTTGTACCTTCAAAGAGTGGAGTAGTAGGATGGCAACCACCACAACCGCCGCAGCCACCGCCACAGCCTTCTGAATCGTCGTCACTACAGTTTCCACATGATCCCTCTTTGGAATCATCGTGACCACAGTGTCCACATCCACCGTCCTCGTGATGATGCTCATGTTCGTGATCATGATGGTCACAGTTAACTCCTGTGCTTGTGAGCTTTCCATCAAGGTAAGCTTCTACAGCATCATCTGTATTTCCTGATACGCCTGATACGTATTCAATACCACTTTCTTCTAGAGCAGCAACAGCGCCGCCGCCAATACCACCGCAGATGAGCACCTTTACATCGCTGTCTGCAAGGAGAGTAGCAAGAGCTTCATGGCCTGTGCCGTTAGTATTCATTACTTCTGAAGATACGATCTTGTTATCTTCAACGCTATAGATCTTAAATTCGCTTGTATGTCCAAAGTGCTGGAACACTTGTCCGTTTTCGTATGTTACTGCAATTTTCATCTCATTATTCCTTTCAAAACTGTTTGTTAAACCAACATTCCATATATTATCACATGCAAACGGTTAAATGAAGATTTTTTTCAATAAAAGGAAGCTATGGCAGCTTAAATTACATCTATTATTTCCTTCTTTGGCTTGCCACATATCTGTATGTCATCTACTTTGCAGATGAGGAACTCATTTTCGTACTTGGAGAAAAACTCTTTTGACAAGGTACCTTCGATAACCGCCCAGGAACCATGAATGAGTTCATCAATCTGATCATAGTCGCAGATAACGCCAAAGAGGGAAAGATCTTGTTCGCAGCAGGTCATGGCCATTCTTCCTGCAAGGAAGGATTTTCTCGTCTGGTCCTTGGTCTTCATGACCTGGGCTGTGAATCTGACTCTTTTACCAATGTATCTGTCTATATTGTCTAGTGAATCTAGGTAAAATGCCGCGAAGGCATCGTCTGTGATGTCGATCAGTGGGGCATTTAGGTCGTATGGAAGCTCGTCCTCAAAGCGAGTTACAATGTCGTCGCCGTCTCTGTCCTTGAAGACAATGTTGAGCTTGGGATTAACGGCCTTGACGTTTCGTCTGTAGGTCGCAAGCTTGTCCTTGAACCCATCAGCACTAAAGAACACCGCCATATATGCATTTCTCACCTGCTCAGATAGAAGAGACTTCATGTTTCTTGCGTACATGTCAAAGGATGGAGTATCGAAGATCGCAATCTCCATGATGTCGTTCCAGTACCAGGGAAATTCTAGGTCTTTTCTCATCCACATGCCGTTGAACTCGATGATAATGCGCTCTGGGGTTGATTCTTTTTCTATATTTGTGAGATTGTCAGGTGTGAAGTCTTCCTCGTTTTCAATCTTTTTGATCTCTACGTTTAGGTTTTGCATGAGATAATCGTCGTATTCAGTTTCACCTTCTTCGCAGAGTAGTAGAAGTGTCTTGCCTTTTATCTTGAAATAATCTTCCTCTAGAAGCTCCTGTATGAATCTGGTCTTGCCAGCTCCCAGGAAGCCGTTTACGAAATATACTTTCCCCATTGATGTTGTGCTCCTTGTTATTCTAGTTGCAAATCATTCGCATTTAAATATACGCTAGCTAGGTGGGGAAGTCAATATTTTTGAGCCCTAGGGACGGAGGTTAGGGCTCATTTTTGTTAAAAATGATTCTTAAGAAAAATTAAGAATTTCCTACAATAAATCTTAAGATTTATCTGCTACACTTATTTTTGTGCTCATTCAGAGCGAAATGCAACTTTCTGTTGCAAAGGCGATTTATGCCGACAATCCCATAATCTGCTACAAAATTACTTAGTTGTTGATAAAAAAAGGCGGTGATATAATTACAATGACTGAAAGCGAAAAACAGCGACTTGACTGGCATTCCGGATTTGAAGGTGGCTTGATGCTGAGTTTGCGTGCTTATGCAAAAGATATTGAGGTGGAGCGAGAACATCCACTATCAAGCGAGCCACTTAGAATTGACTATCTAGTTATCAAGAAGCGCCACGATGTGTATGTTGATAATGCAATTGGGCGAGATTACAGGACTTACAATATCATTGAGTACAAGAACCCAAATGATGAGCTCAATGTTGATGTTCTGTGGAAGGTGATTGGATATACTTGTATTTTCAAAAGCCTTGGAAAGACGGTCGATGAGATCAAAGCAAGCGAGATAACAATATCGATATTCAGAGCGGCCAAGCCGGTTAAGTTATTTAAGTATTTAAGAGAAAAAGGTGTGAGAGTTGGAGAGCAGGACCCTGGTGTATACAAGGTTTACGGAATGATTGACATTCCGATATCCATTGTTGTCATCAGTGAGCTCAGAGATTCAAGTTTAAAAGCTTTGTCTGTCATGAGAAAGAAGGCAGACGAAGATACAGTAAGACAATTCCTTGAAGAAGCAAGTAAATACACTGAGCCTGGAGACAAGCGTTTTGCTGACGCAGTACTTCAAATCAGTACCATGAGCAACAAGGAACTGTATGACAAGCTGAAAGGAGATACTAGTATGTGTGAAGCACTAAGAGAACTTATGGCTGATGAACTTAAGGATGCCGAGAACAAAGGCGTTGAACTGGGAATAGAGCAAGGAATAGAACAGAGAGACTTTGATAAGATTTCCGACATGCTTCGCAGAGGTAAAAGGCCTGAAGAAATTGCGGAGTTCTGTGATTATCCTTTGCAACAAATTCTTGATGTACAAAGTAAGTTAAAGAAAGAAAAATAACTGTAATTGAGAAGAGTTTCTACCGTGGGTAGAAGCTCTTTTTTGTTGTGCTTTATATGGTATTGCGATATAATATGTGTGGGGTTGCGTTATATTTTTAACATAATAAATTAAAGGAGGTATTTCAGTATGTCACGTTTCACACTACCTAGGGATGTCTATCACGGCAAGGGAGCATTGGAGGCATTAAAGACACTGGAAGGTAAGCGAGCAATTGTTTGTGTTGGTGGAAGTTCTATGAAAAAGGGCGGATTCCTTCAGAAGGTTGAAGATTACCTTAAGGAAGCTGGAATGGAAGTAGAACTCTTTGAAGGTATCGAGCCTGATCCTTCAGTTGAGACAGTTATGAAGGGCGCTGAAGCTATGCAGAAGTTCCAGCCTGACTGGATCGTTGCTATCGGCGGTGGCTCACCTATCGATGCTGCTAAGGCTATGTGGATCAAGTATGAATATCCTGAGACTACATTTGAAGATATGTGCAAGGTATTCGGCCTTCCAAAACTTCGTACAAAAGCTCATTTCTGTGCTATTCCTTCTACATCTGGAACAGCTACAGAAGTAACAGCTTTTTCAATCATCACTGATTACAACAAGGGCATCAAGTATCCTATCGCTGACTTCGAGATCACACCTGATGTTGCAATCGTTGATCCTGAGCTCACACATACAATGCCTGTTAAGCTTGTTGCTCATACAGGTATGGACGCTATCACACATGCTATTGAAGCTTACGTTTCTACAGCAAATTGCGAATACACAGATGCTCTTGCAATCCATGCAATCGAGATGATCCAGGCAAATCTTGTTAAGTCGTACAATGGCGACATGAATTCAAGAGACGCAATGCATGACGCTCAGTGTCTTGCGGGAATGGCATTCTCAAATGCTCTCCTTGGAATCGTTCACTCAATGGCTCACAAGACTGGTGCTGTATTTGCAGACCAGGGCGCACACATCATCCACGGCGCAGCTAATGCTATGTACCTTCCAAAGGTTATCGCATTCAACGCTAAGGATCCTACAGCTAAAAAGAGATACGGCGTGATCGCTGATTACATGAACCTCGGCGGATCAAATGATGACGAGAAGGTTAAACTTCTTATTGATTATCTCCGCAAGATGAATGATGACCTCAACATTCCTCACTGCATCCAGCACTATGGTGCTGATGGACTTCCAGCAGATCAGGGATTTGTATCTGAGTCTATCTTCAACGAGAGACTTCACGACATTGCAGCAAACGCTATCCTCGATGCTTGCACAGGATCAAATCCTCGCCAGCCATCACAGGAAGAGATGGAAAAACTCCTCAAGTGCTGCTATTACGACACGGAAGTTGATTTCTAAGATATATGAAAAGAGATTCTACCACACGGTAGGATCTCTTTTTTTGCCAAAAATGAGCCCCAACCTCCGTCCCTAGGGCTCAAAAATTCCTATTGCAAAACAAACGCAATAGGAATAAAATCATAAGTGTACTAGTTATGTTAGTACAGTTGGTTACGTTGATACTATTATTGTTAAACAATGGGTGAGGGATGAGATGAAACTTATTGATTATCAAGATAGCAGACCAATCTATGAGCAGATTGTAGAGAACTTCAAGGCGCAGATCTACAAGGGAATATTACAGGCTGATGATCAGATGCCATCTGTCAGGAGCCTTGCTATGGAGCTGTCTACTAATCCTAATACTGTTCAGAAGGCTTATGCTGAGCTTGAGAGACAGGGCTTTATTTACACTGTCAAAGGGCGCGGCAATTTCGTTAAGGGCAATGATTCCCTTAAGGAAAATAAGAAGGAAGAACTCATACAGCAGATTCTTGACCTTCTATTTGAAGCCAATGAGATTGGTATACCTATTGAGGATTTTATGAATGAAATAAAGATCCGCTTTAGCGGAAGCTTGGGAACTGGAGGTAGAGCATGATTGAATTACTAGATCTAGAAAAATCATTTGATGACATAAAAGCTGTCAATCGTGTTTCTCTTGGAATACTTGACGGTGAAGTATTCGGACTTGTTGGAACTAATGGTGCTGGTAAGAGTACTATCCTTAGAATTATTGCTGGTGTTATCAAGCCAGACAAGGGAATCGTACTTGTTGATAATAGACCTGTATATGACAATCCTGATGTCAAGAAGGATGTCTTTTACATTTCCGATGACCAGTATTTCCTTCCAAATTCAACACCAGAAGAGATGGCTACATATTATGAAGGAGTCTATGACACTTTTGATAAGCTGAGATTCCTTAAGATGTGCCAGGGCTTTGGACTTGATGCTAAGCGCAAGATATCAACCTTTTCAAAGGGAATGAAAAAGCAGGTATCTATCCTTCTTGGAATCTGCGCTGGAACCAAGTACCTTCTCTGTGACGAAACCTTTGATGGTCTTGATCCAGTAGTAAGACAGGGAGTTAAATCTCTTTTTGCTGCTGAGATGGAAGATAGAGGGCTGACACCTGTTATTGCATCTCATAACCTTAGAGAATTAGAAGATATCTGTGATCACATTGGTCTTCTCCATCAGGGCGGAGTTATCCTTTCAGAGGATATCGAGAACATGAAGCTTCAGATGCAGAAGGTACAGTGCGTATTCTCATCAGAAGAGGATGAAAAAAGAGCCCTTGAAGGCCTTAACGTTCTCCTTCATGAAAAGAGAGGAAGACTTCATACAATTACTATTAGAGGCGAGAGAGAAGATATTGAGACAGCCTTTAAGAGAGGCAATCCTATTTTCTTTGAAGTTCTTGCTCTTACATTAGAAGAAATCTTTATTAGTGAGACGGAGGTAGTTGGATATGACATCCGCAAATTTGTCCTTCAGTGATAAGGTTAAAAACCAGAAAAAATATGTTACAGGAACTCTTTGGACTTCACTTGTAACATTTCCATTTGTGTTTGCTTATTTTGTTCTTGGCGTCATCATGATGATCTCAAGATCCATCAATTATTACAGACTGTACAACCAGACTGACGCCGTGCTTGCCATGGAGAAGTGCAGAGCAGTCAGCAGAATCATGGGTCTTGATAGTATTACATTTATGCTTGTAATGCTCATCGGCGTTGTATTTGCTTTTCAGGGATTTTCATATCTCTTTAGCCAGAGCAGGATTGATTTCTATTTGAGCCAGCCTACAACAAGGGTTCAGAGAATCAAAAAGACATATGTCAGTGCGTTCCTTACGTATTTGACAATGTTTGGTATAAGCGAGCTCATTGCTTTGATCATTGCAGCATGCATGGGAGCAATCAATGAACAGGTTTTAGTTTCTGCATTAGTTGAATTTGTTCGCAACATAGTTCTTTACTTTGCAGTATATAACGTTACAGTTGTAGCTATCATGCTGTGTGGAACTTATGTTTCAGCAATATTGGTCACAGGTCTTTTCGCATTTGCTTCAATTGTCATTGCTGCTGAACTTGATTTCTTCAAGTCACTTTTTTATGCCACATATAGCTACAGCTCCAGGATGAATGTTTATCTTTCACCTGTATTTGATAGATTTTCAAGCCTCTTTGCTTTTAATTCAAGATTTGGCGGATTAAGTTCTGACAAGATGATTGAGAATATGAGCATTCTCCAGGCTAGGATCTTATCAAACCTTAGATTTGAGATAGATACCCTTTTAGTAGCTGTTATAGCTTTTATATTAGTCCTTCTTATCAGCAGCAAGCGTAAAGCTGAGATGGCAGGAAAGAGTATTGCCTTCAGACCATTTAGATGGTTTGTTAAAGTTACTATATGCGTAATAGTTGGTCTTGGGGCAGCATACCTTGTATACATAATGTACGAGAACGTATGGAACAAAAAACTCTGCATGCTCATGTGCTTTATCATGATCCTTGGAACTATCCTTGCTGGATGCATTTTTGAAGTGATCATTGATACTAATATCAGAAGGTTCTTTAAGGGAATTCCACAGACCATCATGGCTATTGCGATCGTGCTTCTTATCTTTGTTATCTTTAGGGGCGATCTTTTGGGCTATGATTCATATATTCCAAATCCTGAGAAGGTGGAGAGCTGCGCAATACTTGATTATTACGGTGAGTTCAATGTCTGGTCCAATGAAGATAATGACTTCGTTGAATCAGAGGTAAATCACATGTATATAACTAATGTGAATGATTTCATTCAGATTGCCAAGCTTGGAATGGACAACTCAAGAGAAGCTGCAAGAAACGGTGAGGACCATAATTCATATGCAGATGGATATGATGTGACTATTCTATACAGGATGAAGAGCGGTAGGAATATCTATAGAAGCATTGTTATTCCTTTTGATGTTGATCCAGAACTTATGGATAAGGTCTTAGCTTCAGATGAGTACTTGAAGGGCAGATTTGACGTCTTTTTCGACGATGAACTCAGAGCTTCTGATGAATTTAATTCCAAGAACAGGATCGTCAGATATAACACTATAAATGAGACACTTATTTCAACTGAGCTTTCTTATGAAGAACTTAGCGATGCACTTAGAGAAGATATTCTTAATGGTTTCTCATATTCATATATGCGTGATCACAGACCTATTGGCTGCATCGAATATTCAAATGATGGTTTATATTACGTAGATGCCAACATTCCTGTTTATGAAAACTATGAGAAGACTATTGCTCTTATGAAAAAATACGGAATATATTCTGGATCAGAGCTTGATATATCTAAGATTAAATCTATAGAAATTACAAACTATTATCCAGGCTATGATATGTCTGTTACTGATTATAATGAAGTTCCTTCAGATCTTGATTCTGTTTCTGTAATTTATACAGATCCTGAACAGATAAAAGAAATCTGTGAAACAGCATACTTTAACGATTTCCTTAATTACTGGAGTGATCACAGCAAACTCTGTGGGCAGTATTCTATTGTAGTTACAAGAGAAGGTGAGATACCAAATAGTGATTATGGTAGCTACGGTCAGTATATGTACTTTGACTATGGAATCGTCCCAGAATTTGTAGTAAAGGATACTAATAACTAAATTGGCCAAATTATTATCAAGGATCAAAAGAAAACTTCATAGGCTCAGAACAGGGACTATGTCTGCCAATGAAAAAAAGGGCATGATCTCCTGGCTGTTTTTGCTTCCTTCAATAGTGGGAGTGCTGCTGTTTTTCGTGGCTCCTTTCATGGTAGTTATCTATTACTCCATGATCAATAACCCTATTCAAAAGAGATTTGTAGGCTTTGCAAACTACATAAATGTTTGGGGGAACGATGCTTTTAAACTTGCTGGAATGAATACCCTAAAGTTTTCATTCATGGCAGTTCCATTGGCAGTTTTGCTTTCGCTTTTTTTGGCAGCTGTCATGGAATCAAGGATTCCATTTAAGAGCTACTTTAGGTCTTTCTTCTTAAGCCCTTTAATGGTTCCTACAGCCTCAATTGTCCTTATCTGGCAGGTAATGTTTCATTACAACGGTCTTGTAAATAACTTCACAGCTTTATTTGGAGCAGACAAGATCGACTGGCTAAAGTCAGATAAAGCCTACATCGTTATAGTAGCTCTTTTCCTATGGAAGAACCTAGGCTACAACATGATCCTGTTCATGTCGGCCCTTGCTAGTATTCCAAAAGAGCTCCTAGAAGTAGCGGCCCTTGAAAATGCATCCAAGATGCAGGTTTTCTGGCTTATCAAGGTCAGATACCTTTCATCGACGATACTATTTGTAACTATCATGTCGCTTATCAACTCATTTAAGGTATTTAGAGAGGTTTACCTTATGACTGGCGACTATCCGGTTACTTCGTTATATCTGCTGCAGCATTTCATGAATAATACTTTTGCCTCTCTCGATTATCAGAAATTGTCTGCGGCAGCAATCATAATGTTCATAGTTGTAACAGCCCTTGTATACGTCATGTACGCTGTTGAGAACTTCTATGGGAAAGACGTAGAGGGCTAAACTATGAATCTTTTACAAAAAATGTACAAGCGTAGGAAGAGGATAGATAACTACAAGACAGTGCTTGTAACTGTAGCGGCATTTATTTTTGCCTTCATATTCCTGCTTCCGATCATACTAACCATCACGAATTCATTTATGAGTTCGTCGGAAATTAGCGCCAATTATGGCTCAATATTTGCAACAACGGAAAAGGGCGGCAAGATCTTCATATCCAAGACTGTGAACCTTAAGTTCATACCTGATATGGTGACCTTTTCTCAGTACTTTACGGTGCTATTTAAGAGCCCTCAGTACCTTATAAAGTTTTGGAACTCAATTATCTATACAGTTCCTATCGTGGCAGTACAGCTGGGTATCGCAACCCTAGCAGCCTACGGCTTTTCAAGATACGACAGCAAGGTTAAAAGAGTTATTTTCTTTGCCTACATCATTATGATGCTGATGCCTTATCAGGTAACACTTGTTCCAAACTTCCTGGTATCAAAGGCCCTTGGCATCATAGATACAAGGTGGTCCATATGGCTTCCGGGATTCTTCTCACCCTTTGCGGTGTACCTTCTGACCAAGTTCATGCGAAGGATTCCTACAGAAGTCATAGAGGCGGCGTCTATAGACGGAGCTGGCGAGTGGTATATCTTTTCAAGGATCAACATGCCACTTTGTAAGGGCGGTATAGCATCAATTGCTATCTTAGTATTTTTTGATTTTTGGAACATGGTGGAGCAGCCACTGATTCTTTTGACCAATACTGATCTGCATCCGCTTTCAGTGTTCCTGTCCAAGATCAACTCAGGGGAGATATCACTTGCCTTTGCGGTTGCAGTAATATATCTGGTCCCACCACTTCTGATATTCCTATATGGTGAGGACTATCTGGTAGAGGGAATCTCGTACCAGGGCGGCATTAAGGGATGACAAAAAGTTTATAAAAGGGAGTAAATGTTATGTCCAAGGATTTAGAAAAAAAGCCTGTAAACAGGAAAGACATGGTGAAGAATATAGCGATAGCATTCCTTACAGTTATGCTGATCCTTACATTCTTTTCAAACACCATCATGAATTATTCGCTTCCTCAGGTAGCAACAGTTCAGATCGAGGAGGGCACCATTAGTCCACAGATCAGAGGTTCAGGAACTGTAACGGCTGAGGATCCATACAATATCACGGTAAAAGAGACTAGAAAGATCTCAGGCGTTGCTGTCAAAGAGGGCGCACATGTGGAGATCGGAGATGTCATCTATTATCTTGAGGACAAGGAATCTGAAGAGCTTTCCAAGGCAAAAGAGACTTTGGATACAATGGAACTTGAATATGAGCAGATGCTCTTTTCAGGAGATGTTCCAAGCAGCGTTATCACAAATGTAAGAAATGGTAAGACTGCTTCTTATGACACATATCAGGCGCAGGTTGGGGGTGTTCTTGATACTTATAATGCAGCCCTTGCAGAAGATAACGCAGCTCAGGCAGAGATTGATTATCTTACTCAGCTGCGTGCTTATGAGCAGGCTGGTATGAACTACAATACAGCAACTCCTGAGTATCTTTTGGCACAGGCTCAGGTAGATATCGAGAAAGCCAAGAATGATGGCGATGAAGACAGAGTGGTAGAGCTCAATAATTTCGTAGCTGAGCTTACAAGAGATAAGTCACAGCTTTCTACATACAGCTCACAGTCAGGCTTTAGCTATGATCAGAAGCTTGCAACAGCATCCGAGAAAAAAGCTAAGACAGCCGCAGCTTTAAAAGAAGCTGAGAGAGTAAAGACAGAGCAGCTTAAGAGTATCAATGTTGAGATCTCTCTTTGTGCAAAGCGCGATTCCATCGCAGAGCAGAAGGAAAAGATTGCAAAGCTTGAATCTGAGTCAGTTGGTTCATCAGTAAAGGCACCAGTTGCAGGTACTGTTAGCTCAATATCCAAGGTTGCTGGTGAGTCTACATCAGCTGATGAGACTATCGCAGTTATCCAGGTTGATGGCAAAGATATGACAACAAGCTTTTCTGTAACAAATGCTCAGGCAGCTAAACTAAAAGTTGGCGATGCAGCACAGCCACAGAATGCATGGCAGTTTAATTCAGACTTTAAGGCAACACTTACTCAGATCAAAAACGACAAGACTGATCCTGCAGGTAAAAAGCTTCTTACATTTAAGATCGAGAGTACAGAGGTTACTCCAGGTCAGACTCTTTCTCTTGCAATTGGTGAGAGAACCCAGAACTACGACATGATAGTTCCTAACAGTGCTATCAAATCTGATTCAAATGGTAAATTCGTTCTCATAGTTAAGAGTAAATCTAGTCCTCTTGGCAACAGATACACAGCTACAAGAGCAGATGTAACAGTAGTTGCATCAGATGACAAGAATTCAGCTATCACAGCTGCTATCGACAATTATGAGTACGTTATCACAACATCAAACAAACCTGTTAAGGCAGGAGAACAAGTAAGGCTGGCAAACGAGTAATGAAGTTTTTTAAGAATCTTGATAAAGAAAAGATAAAAAACAAAATACTAAAGATCATAAAGAGTAAAGCTTTCATCATTGTCATTACGCTGATCTTATTAGATCTTGTACTTGGTTTTATCAGCAGAGCTCTTATACACAAGCTTCCTGAACAGAGCGCAGCAGACAGGTGGTCTTCTGATGGCAAAAAGATGGCTCAGGTCAGTATCTTTTTTACCGAGGATCAGATGATCGATACGGACTTCATCAAGAAGATGGAGTACGTTATGGAATCCAAGATGACTGATGCGGGAATCGTAGAAGAGCAAGATGACGACGATCCAAAGCCACAAAAAGATCCACGGATCGTAGAAACTCAAAAGATCGGTGATAATGGCGCATCTGAAGATACTGAGGCGCCTGTAGATGACACCAAGCTATATTCTAGCTGTTATAGTGCTCAGGGGCTTGTATCAATATCTTTTGAAGGAAAGACTGCAGATAAGGTTACAGCAATAGGGACCTTCGGCGATTTTTTTCTCTTTCACCCACTTGAGCTTGTAAGCGGGAGCTACTACAACAAGGATGCCCTTATGAAGGATCAGATCGTTATTGATGAAGATCTTTCCTGGCAGCTCTTTGGTTCAAACGAAGTAGTGGGTCAGATGGTCACAATAGGTGATGTTCCTCATTACATTTCTGGTGTTGTTAAGAGGCAGGAAGGCAAGATGAGGACTGCAGCCGGTCAGCAAGGGGGACTAGCCTACATCTCATACGATAGCCTTTGTAAATATGGAGCTATCCTAAGCGGCAGAGCAGAGAAAGTAGAGATTTCAGAAGATGGTAAGACTGCTCTTACAGGAGGCATTAACTGTTATGAAGTTGTGATGCCAAGCCCAGTTGACGGCATTGTAAAGACTATAGTCAAAGAGAGCGCCGCTCTTGATGATAGATACATTTCAATAGTAGATAATACTGAGAGATTTTCAGCTTTTTCTATGTATGACATACTGACAAGCTTTGGTACAAGGAGCATGTGGAATAAGGCAATCTTTTATCCATATTGGGAGAACCTTGCAAGGGGCTATGAAGATATATTGGTAGTTCTTTTCGCTATCAGATGGATATGTAAGCTCATTGTAATATGCATGTTCTCTGTATATGTGGTTTATCTATATAGACACAAAACATGGACAGTTTCTGGCATCGTTAAGACTCTGTCCGACAAAAAATACGACTTTGAAGTAAAACAAAAGCAAAAGAAAGATGAAAAAGAGGCAAAAGAGAGGAGTTAAGTTATGAAAAAGAGAGATATTTTTAAAAGAATAACCAGTGTTTCTCTTGTACTTGCAATGTCAGTATCTCTAGTAACTGGTTGTGGTAAGGGGAAGCAAGATGAAGAAAGCATCTTGGGTGATGCTACAAAAGCTTCAAAAGATTATGTGTTTGCATCTGAGGACATAATTATTGATGGTCTTAATCCAGATAGAATGAATAGTCTTAGGATTGTTGGGGATAGAATCTATGGTACCTACTATGGTGATGAGGGAGAAACAGTAATCTATTCATTTAATTCTGATGGATCAGATGTTAAGTCGTTTAAGATTCCAGCTAAAAATGATGAGAGTTTTAGCTACATTGATTTTGATTCCGAAGGTAACTTCTATGCGGTAAAGGCCAAGTATAACTGGTTTGATGGCGCAGGATATACTGAGGCCTCTGAGGATGAAGAAGCTGGCGAAGAGGCTTCATCTGAGGCATCTGCATCTACAGCTTCAGAAGCAACCTCAGAATCAGCCTCAGAAGAGGAAGATAAAGAAATTGTTTCTTCTAAGGACACTGTTGCAAGTGACGCTAGTACAGAAGCTTCTTCAGGGGATACAGATCCTGAAGCTGTAGATGAAGATGGTGATGATGGATATGCTGGGGAGCATTACTACGATGAGGAGGTGGACGAAGAGTACACACTTGTTAAGTATGATAATGCTGGTAACGAGGTTTATAGCATAAAGCTCGGTGAGGATGTTGCAGAGGGTGATTATTATGCAGCATATGGCATTGCATATTCTGAGGAACATGGAGTTATCTTAAGCTCTAATCAGGGTATTGCTACATATGATGAAGATAAGGGCTTTACAACAATTATTGACCTTAATAGCAAATACACAGGATCTAATTTTGAAGTTACTAGAGGTTACAATGGAGATATCTTTGTAACAGGTTATACAGATGAAGGCAGGATTGTAGGAACTCTTGATTTTGATGCCAAAGATATTGGCCATAAGTCAGAAGTCTTTTCAAACACTAACTATTACACCTTCTTTGGCGGTAATGGCTACGACATTTATTGCGCTGATGATACAGCAATTTACGGTTATGACCTTAAATCTGATAAGCTTGTAAAACTCCTTGATTACATAGATTCAGATCTTTCTATTACATATAACCTTAATAATGCCGTTGCTGTAAGCGATACAGAGCTGGTTGCACTTGTACCGGATTTTGACTACAACTTTACTTTGACCAGACTTACAAAGGTTCCAGCTGATCAGGTCAAGGACAGACAGATCATCACTCTTGCTGGAGCGTATATTGATTATAATGTGAGACAGGCTGCAGTTAAGTTTAATAAGGACAATGATGAGTACAAGATTAAATTCGTTGACTACTCAACTTATGATACAGAAGATGACTATGATGCTGGTATAAAGAGATTTAACCTTGATATTGCATCTGGTAACGTGGCTGACATTATGGCTTTTGACCTTGAAAGCCCAGTAGAGAGTTATATTAACAAGGGACTTTTCCTTGATGTGGCACCATATTTTAGCTCTGATCCTGACATTGCAGATGCCAAGTACATTGATAATATCATGGATGCATTCAAGACTGGAGACAAGATGTATCAGGTAGTTCCTTACTTTGAAATTGCTACAGTTGCTTGTAAGGCATCACTTGTAAAGGGCCAGGACCTTCTTACTATGGAGGATTACAAGAATATCATCGAAGCTAAGGGTATAAAGAAGGCTAATGCTTTTGGAATGAACCTTAGAAAAGATATGCTTGATTATGGCGTAGCTTTTGCTGGTCCTGATTATATTGACTGGTCCAACAAGACTTGCAGTTTTAATAGCGACGAGTTTGTTGAGCTTATGGAATTCATGAAAGATTTCCCAGAAGAATATCAGGAAGATGATTACATGGATTATGACACAGCCTATAGATCAGATGAGGCCCTCTTTAACCAAACTAGCCTCTATGGATTTGATTCATTTAAAAGAATTAGATATGTAGTCTTTGGTGAAGATGTGTCCTTTATAGGATTCCCAGGATCTCATTACACATCAGTCATCTATCCTGGAACAAGACTTTGCATCTCAGCTCAGTCCAAGAACGCTGATGGTGCTTGGAAGTTCATCAAGTACTTCCTTTCAGAGGAATTCCAGGATTCACTTGATTGGGACTTCCCTATAAGAGAGTCAAGTTATGAGAAGATGAAAGCAAAAGCCATGGAGGCTGAGTACTACGAGGATGAAAATGGCAACAAAGTTGAATCCAAAGAGTATTATTACGTTGGTGATAAAGAGGTTGAGGTTCCAGTACTTACACAGGCTGACGTAGATCAGGTTGACGCTCTTGTCAAGAACTCACATTATGCTATGAGCTATAACATGAACGTTAGCAACATAATCTCTGAGGAGGCTTCCGCATTCTTTAGTGGTCAGAAGACTGCCAAAGAGGTATGCGACATCATTCAGAGCAGACTTTCAATCTACATAAATGAGAATTCATAAGTATTTAAAAAAGTATAGGCGGTGCTAGTCACCGCCTTTATTTTTCGAGGGAGTGTGCTATAATTTTCTCAGATACTGAAAAATTATTTCGTATATAGGGAGAGCAGGTATGACAGAAAAGGTTAAAGCAGTAGCAGGCAAGGGAAAGGGCCTTGCAGGGGAATTTCGTGAGTTTATAATGCGTGGCAACGTGCTGGATATGGCTGTTGGTGTTATCATTGGCGGTGCTTTCCAGAAGATCATCTCATCACTTGTAGATGACATTATCATGCCAGTTATCAGCCTTCTTACAGGGGGAATCGACTTTAACAACATGTTTGTAAGTCTTGATGGCTCAGAGTATGCAACACTTGACGCTGCCAAAGAGGCAGGAGCAGCAACACTTAACTATGGAACTTTTATTACAGTTGTCATCAACTTTATCCTGATGGCTCTTGTGATCTTCTTTATCGTTAAGTTCATGAACAAGCTTAGCGAGAAGCTTGCCAAGGAAAAGGCTGAGGCACCTGCAACAACCAAGATCTGCCCACGTTGTAAGAGTGAGATCAATATTGAAGCAACAAGATGTCCTCACTGCACATCAGAGCTTGATTAAGTTTTTGGTAGAATATGAATGGTGATGCCCTTATACTTAATTGTATAAGGGCATTTTTGAGGTAAAGATTATGGCAAAGGTTATCATGGTTCAGGGCACAATGTCCGGCGCAGGTAAGAGTCTTTTAGTTGCTGGACTTTGCAGGATATTTAGACAAGACGGATACAAGGCAGTTCCCTTTAAGTCCCAGAATATGGCGCTTAATTCCTATATCACTGAGGACGGTCTTGAAATGGGAAGGGCACAGGTCATGCAGGCGGAGTGCGCTGGCGTTAAGCCATCTGTCTATATGAATCCTATTTTGCTTAAGCCATCAAGTGATGCAGGCTCCCAGGTTATTGTAAACGGCGTAGCCCGTGGCAATATGAAGGCTAGGGACTATTTTGCTTACAAAAAGACTTTGATTCCTGATATCTTAAATGCCTTTCGTAAACTTTTTGAAGATGCTGATATTATCGTTATAGAAGGTGCTGGCAGCCCAGCAGAGATCAACCTTCGTGAAAATGACATTGTAAATATGGGCATGGCTGAGCTTGTTGATAGTCCTGTTCTTCTTGTTGGCGACATCGATAGAGGCGGCGTATTTGCCCAGCTCTATGGAACTGTGGAACTGCTTCAGCCCTCTGAGAGAGACAGGATAAAGGGACTTGTGATCAACAAGTTTAGAGGAGATAAGTCTCTTCTTGATAGCGGAATTGATTTTATTACAGATAAGCTTGGTATTGAGACTGTAGGCGTTATTCCTTACATGAACATCAAGGTTGATGATGAGGATTCCTTAACTTCAAGGTTTGATAGTAAAAGAGCTACTGGAGACCTTATTGATATTGCGGTCATCAGGTATCCTAGAATATCCAACTTTACTGATCTTGGTGCCTTCGAGATGCAGGAGGGAGTAACTGTTAGGTACGTTGATAGTGTCTACGAACTTGGTGATCCAGATATGATCATCCTTCCTGGTAGTAAGAACACTATTGAGGATCTTAAATATATCAGAGAATCTGGTCTTGAAAGAGAGATTATTAGATTTTCTAAGACTAAGCCTGTCTTTGGAATCTGCGGCGGTCTTCAGATGCTTGGAAATTCCATTTCAGATGAAGATAAGGTGGAATCAGGTCTTTTGTCTGAAATAAGAGGAATGGGGCTTCTTGATATAGATACCAAGATGAGTCCTTCAAAGACCACAGTTCAGAGGGAAGGTAGGATCTCTTTTCCTAAGGGAGTATTTGAGTCTATTACGGATAAAGAATATAAGGGCTACGAGATACATATGGGACAAAGCGGCGTAACTGATGTTGTTATCAGTAACGGCGCAAACGTGTATGCTTCCTACGTCCACGGAATCTTTGATGAGGGCGGAATTGCGGCGGACATCTTGAAGATTCTTGGCAAAAAGAGTATAAGTTTATTGTCGTACTCTGAGTTTAAAGAGTCTCAATATGATATACTAGCAGATACCATAAGAGCTAATATTGATATGGACAAGATTTACGGTATTCTAAGGGATGCCACTATAAAGGATTAAGAAATGAGTGAAAAGAAAAAAGCGCTTGTTGCCATGAGCGGCGGAGTTGATAGTAGCGTCGCAGCTTACCTTATGGCCAGCAAGGGATATGATTGCATGGGATGCACCATGCGTCTATATGAAAATGACATGATAGGCGAGGACCTTTTTGGAACCTGCTGTAGTCTTAATGATACACAGGATGCCAGAGCTGTCTGCGACAAGATAGGTATTGAGTACAATATCTATCACTACGAGGCGGAGTTTAGAGATAAAGTCATTGAGCCTTTTGTATGTAGCTATGAGATGGGGGAGACACCAAACCCATGTATCAGATGCAACAAATATCTTAAGTTTGATACCCTTTATCAAAAGGGAAGAGAGATGGGCTATGACGTTATCGTAACTGGTCACTACGCAAGGATAGAAGAGCGAGATGGACATTTTTATCTATTAAAGGCCAAGAATCTTGCCAAAGACCAGAGCTATGTTCTCTATGATCTTACTGAGGAGCAGCTTGCACACACAGCTTTCCCTCTTGGGGAATATACCAAGGATGAAGTTAGAGAGATCGCAGATTCTCAGGGCTTTGTAACTTCTCATAAAAAAGAAAGCCAGGACATCTGCTTTGTACCTGACGGCGATTATGCTGGCATGATCAAACGCTACCGCGGAAAAGATTACCCAAAGGGTAACTTCGTAGATAGAGACGGCAACGTCCTCGGAACCCACGACGGCATCATCGGATATACCATCGGTCAGCGCCGCGGTTTAGGTATCCCAGCGGAAAAAAGATTGTATGTTACAAAATTAGATGTACCTAACAATCAAGTTATATTAGGTGATAATGAAGATCTCTTTAAGAGAGAACTCACTATTAGAGATTTCCATTGGATTACTGGTGAAAAGCCAACGTCTGAATTTAGATGTTTAGCTAAGATTAGATATCGTCACAAAGAGCAGCCATGTACTGTTACTCCAACTTCTGATGGTGGCGCAACTATTATTTTTGATGAGCCACAACGAGCAGCTACACCAGGTCAGTCTTGTGTTTTCTATGATGACGATATTGTTCTTGGCGGTGGAATCATTACAAATTCATAACTAACAACACTAAAAAAGGTGCCGGTCCCAAAAAGGGGCTAGCACCTATTTTTTATAATTTTGTTGAGCCTCGCTCAATCAGTTCGCCGGAAAAGATAGTCTTTTGTGGCATTTCGTTTTGAGTGAGAACTCCAATAAGTGTTTTGACAAGCTGCAGGCACATGTCTTCTAGACGGTTATCAATAGAAGAGATGGCCGGCTCAGAGCAGTGGGCTAGGATTGAATTGTTGTAGCCTACGATCTGAAGGTCTTTTGGAACACTTATCTTGTTGGCACGAGCATATTTCATGGCACCAACTGCAAGGAAATCTTCGCTAGTTACGATAGCGTCGAATTCAATGCCTTTTTTGCTGTGAAGATCATTTAGGAAGTTCTTTACTCCATCGATGTCTTCGTGATTTCCATGGAAGCACTGCAGCATTTCCTTTTTTAGAGGAATGTCTTTTGTAAGGAGTGCGTTCTGGAAACCAGCTAGTTTCTTGAGTCCGCTGTAGGAGTTACTGTTGTAGAGATATAGTATCTTTTTACAACCAGCGGCTATGAGTTTCTCGGTTGCATCCTGTGTGGCTTTGTGGTCATCACAGAGAGTGCAGTATACATTTGGACAATCATAATCAGCGTTAAGGAGCATGATAGGTACTGATGCAGCGGCATCATTTACGTACTGATTGTCCTCAGGATTGTTCATAATGAAGTGTGAACCAACCATGACTACGCTATCTACGTGCTGTGATAACAGGAGATTCAAGGACTCTTTTCTTGATTCCATCTCATAGCCTGTACAGCATAGAACAGAGTGGTAGCCGTTTTCACGAAGGCTCTGCTCGATATAGTAGATAGCTTTGGCTAAATAAAGGTCCGAAGCATCAGCGCAGAGGATTCCGATGGTCTTCATTGAGTTAAGACCAAGGCCCCTTGCAAATGCATTTGGCTTGTAGCCGTATTGTTCTATGATATCCATTACCTTTTTACGGGTGCGAGGCTTAACGTTGGCGCTTCCGTTTAATACTCTTGAAACAGTAGCGATGGATACGCCAGCCTTTTTGGAAATGTCATAAATAGTCATCTGGTTGCTCATAAGTTTTTATCTAACCTCTAAAGGAAATTTGAAATATCTTACTGCGTTGTTGTATGAAATATCAGCAGCGATCTTACCAAGTGTGTCAATTTCTGACTCTGGGAATTCACCGTTATCTACAAGGCTTCCAAGGTAGTTGCAAAGAATTCTGCGGAAGTAGTCATGTCTTGTATAGGATGTGAAGCTTCTTGAGTCTGTGAGCATTCCTACGAAACCTGAGAGGTTACCTGATTCAGCTACGCACTGAAGCTGTTCTTCCATACCAAGCTTGGTATCATTGAACCACCAAGCGCTTCCCTGCTGGATCTTGGCAACTGCTGGTCCTTCGTTGAATGCATTAAGTGTTGTGTTGATGATCTTGTTATCGTTAGGGTTAAGGCTATAAAGAATAGTCTTTGGAAGGCTTCCTGTCTTCTGAAGTGCATCAAGGAAGTCTGCAAGCTCACCCATAGGATAGTATGCTCCTATTGTATCATATCCTGTGTCAGGTCCAAGCTTTTCATACATAGCTGTGTTATTATCACGCTTGCAACCAAAGTGAAGCTGCATTACCCAGTCACGCTTTGCAATCTCAGCGCCTTCAAAGAGCATGAATGCTGTCTGGAATTTAAGGCTCTCTTCATAAGAAACAGTCTCACCTTTGATTCTCTTAGCAAAGATAGCTTCAACTTCATCATCAGTAGCAGGGCGGTACATAACATACTCAAGAGCGTGGTCTGTTACGTTGCAGCCCTTTGTTCCAAAGTAATCAAGACGAATCTTGAGAGCTTCCTTAAGATCCTTGAAAGAAGAGATCTTAACGCCGCTAACTTCTGAGAGTTTACCAATATAATCTACAAAGTCAGGCTTTGTGATGTTCATTGCCTTATCAGGTCTCCAAGCTGGAAGAACCTTAACATCGAATGATGAGTCAGCCTTGATCTTGTCATGCCACTCAAGAGTGTCGATAGGATCATCTGTTGTGCAGATAAGTGTTACATCTGACATCTTGATGAGCTTTCTTGCGCCCATATCTGGAGCCTGAAGAACCTTGTTGCAAAGGTCATAAACTTCTTCAGCAGTCTTTTCATTTAAAACTCCGTCGTAACCGAAGTACTTACGAAGCTCAAGGTGTGCCCAGTGATAGAGTGGGTTACCAACAGCCTTACCAAGGCACTTAGCAAACATAAGGAACTTGTCCTTGTCAGAAGCATCGCCTGTGATGTACTTCTCATCAACACCAAAAGCACGCATGAGACGCCACTTGTAGTGATCGCCACCAAGCCATACCTGAGCGATGTTCTCAAAGTGTCTGTCCTCAGCAATTTCCTTTGGGCTGATGTGACAGTGGTAGTCGAGAATAGGCATATTCTCAGCGTAGTCATGATAGATTGTCTTAGCTGCGTCTGACTGCAGAAGGAAATCTGCATCCATAAATTTCTTCATTATGAACCCTCCAACAATATTGATTTTATTTGGCTTTACAAAAATGTAAGCATTTTCATATTTTATCCTCTAAATTATACAAAAGCCGATTTCTCTTTACAATAGCAAAAATTTGTTGACTCTAGGATTTAATGAAGATATGATTTTAATGTAAACGCTTACATTGATTATGAGAAAGGCTTGAAATTATGAGTAGATTTTTGCAGATCCATCCAGAGGATAACGTGGTAGTTTGCCTTGAACCTATGACAAAGGGAGAAAAAATCTCACTTTCTTCTGGGAAGGAAATTATTCTTTTAGAAGATGTTAATGCTGGTCATAAGGTTGCCATTAGAGACATTTCAGAAAATGAGAATGTCATAAAATATGGCTATGCAATTGGACATGCTATAAATGACATTAAGACTGGAAGCTGGGTTCACACTCATGATATCAAGACTAATCTTGAGGGAATCTTAGATTATAAATATGAGCCAGATGCTGATGATATTTCAGCAAAGCTATCTCGTATGGGCTCCAAAAACAGCACCTTTGAGGGCTTTGTAAGGGCAAATGGTAAGGTTGGTATCAGAAATGAAGTCTGGATCATACCTACTGTTGGCTGCGTTAATAACATAGCTACAGCTCTTGCTAAGGTAGCAAATTCCTATGTTAAGGGTAGCATTGATGAAGTTGTAGCTTTTACTCACAACTATGGTTGCTCTCAGACTGGCGATGATCAGGAGCATACAAGGACCATTTTGTCAGATCTTGTAAACCATCCAAATGCAGGGGGCGTTCTGGTTCTAGGACTTGGCTGTGAGAATAGTAATATTGATGTCTTAAAGCCTTACATTGGTAAGGTGGATGAATCAAGGGTTAAGTTCCTTGTTTGCCAGGAATCTGATGATGAAATGGAAGATGGTCTTAATTTGCTTAAAGAGATCATTGATGTAGCTTCAAATGATAAGAGAGAGACAGTTAGTGCTTCTAACCTTATCATCGGTCTTAAATGCGGCGGAAGTGACGGCTTTTCAGGTATAACAGCTAATCCACTTGTTGGTAGAATCTCTGATAGGATCATTGAAAATGGCGGCACATCTATTCTGACAGAAGTGCCTGAGATGTTTGGCGCAGAGACTATCCTTATGAACAGATGTAAGGATGAAGCTACTTTTAACGATACAGTCAATATGATCAACGGTTTCAAAGAGTATTTTACTAAGCAAGGAGAGCCTATCTATGAAAATCCATCTCCTGGAAACAAGGCTGGCGGTATTACAACTTTAGAAGATAAGTCTCTTGGTTGTACCCAGAAATCTGGAGATTATCCAGTTATGAAGGTTCTTGAATACGGCGAGAGAACAGATGAAAAGGGCCTTAACCTTTTATGTGCACCGGGTAATGACCTTTGTGCTGCAACGGCTCTGGCTTCTTCCGGGGCACAGATAGTTCTTTTCACAACGGGAAGAGGAACTCCATTTGCATGTCCAGTGCCTACTATGAAGATTGCTAGTAATAATGTGATCGCTGACAAAAAGAGCAACTGGATAGATTTTAGAGCTGGTCAGATCCTTGAGGGCAAGAGCTTTGAGGAGCTTACTGATGAGCTTTATGACAAGATCTTAAGGACAGCTTCTGGTGAAAAGCTTAAGAGTGAAATTGCAGGATTCCATGATATGGCTATCTGGAAGAGGGGCGTTACTTTATAAAAGTATGAAAAGATATTCGATATTGATGCAAGTATAGTAACTATTTTTGGATAGGAAACTACGCTATACTTTTCATGTTGATATTGATAAATGAAGTATAGTTTTTGGAGGATATAGATTATGATGCAGATTGGTATCAGATTCCATGATACAGTTGAACTTCCTTTTGAGGAGAGACTTAAGGAGATCAAAAAGCAGGGATTTTCCTGCGTTCATATAGCTCTTTCTAAGGTTCCTGGCTTTACAGCTGAGCCTTCAGCTCTTACTCCTGGATACGCTATGTATCTTAGAGATTCTTTTAGAAAGGCTGATCTTGAAGTGGCAGTTCTTGGTTGCTACTTGAATCTTGCAACTCCTGATCAGGAAGAGCTTAAAAAGACTCAGGAGAAGTACATGGCTCACATCCGTTTTGCAGCGCTAATGGGATGCGGCATGGTTGGAACAGAGACAGGTGCTCCAAATGTTGATTATCACTATGACAAAGAGGCTTGCCATTCCCAGGAAGCTCTTGATACCTTTATCACTAATTTGAGACCTGTTGTAGAGTATGCAGAGAAGATGGGTGTTATTGTGGCGATCGAACCTGTTTACAGACATATCGTACATACTCCAGCAAGAGCTAGAGAGGTTCTTGATAGAATTGGTTCACCAAACCTTCAGATCATCTATGATCCTGTAAACCTTCTTTGGACAGACAACTATGACAGAAAGTATGAAGTATTTGAGGAAGCTCACGAGCTTCTTGGTAAGGATATCTGCATGATACATCTTAAGGACTGTATCCTTACAGATGAAGGTGTTGTCAGCATGGGATGCGGTCTTGGAGAACTTGATTATTCAGGTATCGTTAAGTTTGCAATGGACAATAAGCCTTATATTCAGGCTACTTTGGAGGATACAACTCCTGATGTTGCTGTATCATCTAGAGAGTGCATTGAAAAGGCCGAGAAGGCTTACCTTAACAAGTAAAATTTGATTTATCCTCTTAAATTTGGTAATATAGCAAAGTCATTTTGCAAAAAGAAATCCAGATTATAAGAGGAGAGATAATTATGAAGAAGAAAATCTTAGTAGCTATGCTTGCTATGATGATCATGGCTTCTAGCGTAGCATGTGGTAACACAGACACAGATAAGGGACCTTTAAAGGCTGGCGAAGAGTCTTCAGAGGCAGCTTTTGAGATCAAAGAGGATAGCGCTGACGAGGCATCTTCAGAGGCTTCTGTAGAAGAGGCTGTAGAGGCTGCAAGCGAGGCTTCATCTGAGGAAGCTACAGAAGTTACAGCTGATGCTGCTGCTGGTTATGTTGATGGACAGGCTTATATCAACGAGAACTTCAACCTTAAGTTCAACGTTGATAGTGATATGACTTTTGCTGACGAGCAGGCTGTTGCAGATCTTAACAATGCAGCTGGCGACTTCACAAATGATACTATCAAGAAGTATGTTGATGAGGGTAAGGTTATGATCGTTGCTTATGCAGCAGATGATACAATGCTCAAGTCATTCAACGTAGCACTTCAGTCAGTTGGTTCAATCGTTAGCACACTTGTTGACGAGGAGACAGTTCTTAATGCTTCATCTACTTCAGTTGTTGAGATCCTTGAGCAGCAGGGATTTGAGAACGTTACAACTGAGATCGATAAGGTTAAGTTCATGGGTGAGGAGCATTCATCACTTCTTATCTCAGCCAAGATCCAGGGTATCGATTACTACGAGAGAGTATGCTGCCTTGTAGACAACGGATATGTAATGAGCCTTACAACAGGCGGTCTTACCAAGGAAGATGTTACACACCTTTTCGAGAATGCTGAGAAGCTCAACTAATTTTATAGAATAATTTAGGCGGCCAACTGGCCGCCTTTTTTATTTGCTTAGATGTTCAAGTTGTTTTGTTATCTGTTCTGGAATCTCAATTCCATCACGTTTAAGTTTACTTGCCATGTTCATAACAGGCTTTGCAAGGTTACCTATATGAGCCTGGTAGTGATTTATAAGCTCAGTATACTGAGGATTATCTGAAACTTTTTCTCTTAGTTCTTTTGCAAAAGGACAGAAGGTAAAGAGAATCTCTCTTGCAACCTTATTAAGTCTTGGCGATCCGTTTGCCTCGAACTTTACATAAGCCAAATAATCGGCAATAAACACGTTCTTGTAGTTATTAGAATACTTCTTAAGGTCAGTCTTTAGCTTTTCCTTATTTTCTGTAGAAAGAGCTGAGTTCTTTTTGAAGAACTGCAGATAATCGCAGTACATAGAAGTAAGAGATGGGTCAGTAACGTCGTTCCAGTGAACGCCCTGTTCAGTTTTGCACATTTCCCATCTAAACTCACCAAAGAGTCTTACCATGCATTCTTCAGTATTTTCTGTGTTGAATATTGAAACCAGCATTCTGGCTTTGGTACTACGTTTTTTGCCCTCAATTTCCTGCCAAAGGGAAGCTCTGCTACCAACGTTTGGCATGAGGATCATATAAGGTGTGATATCATCAGCGTAAAAGAGCTGCGTAACACCGATCTCTGGATTTGAATAAACAGCCTGTCTGCAGAATACTCCGTAGTCAACGGCTCTGATATTTGCAAAATATTCATTGATCTTGCTGTAGGTCAGATAGGCCATATCAAGAGGCCTAAGTACGTTCATTTCATCAAATACAGGAACGAAGGAAGAGATTCTACCAAAGGTCATTCTGTTACCTAAAGAGAAGAGGTTGTGAATCTCAAAATCAAGTCTGCTCTTAGGGTCATTGACCATTGCATCTATTTGAGCCTGCTTCAAATTACCTGTAGCTTTTTGCTCGCGAAGATAACCTTCCCAGTCCTGGTCAAATTCGTTTCTTGAAGGCTCAACTTCAAGGTTGTAGATTTTTTTGAGCCATTCGTATAATGTGACTACGTTGCCTTCTGGATCTGGCACGTAGGCTTTTGCCATGTTATAAAGAATTCTAGTGTTCTTTTCACCTGCAAGTTCTTCGTCTACAAAGCCGAACATGAAGAACATCTTAACTTCCATAGGATAGTTGTCGTCATTTAGACTTTTTATGAAAGCAGGTGTAAATACTTCGTAGAAGGTATTTCCAAGATTACGTCTAAGGGCTCTTGCTTCGTCCTCAGAATCGTATCTGTTGTCATTGTGCTTGAACTCACCAATCTGTTCTTCAAACTTGGCTGCGACTTCAGGTGATACACCAGAATAAGCAAGGATGGTGCTAAGGGCGTTAACAACGGTAACAACACTTGAGCCTCCATCTGCATTCTTTTCCATGTCGGAGAGCTTAGCGTTTATCATCTTCATGTTAGCAGTGAAGTTAGCAGTTTTCTTTTTTAGAGCTTTTCTGTATTCCCCAAGAAGCTGGTTTTCCTTTGATATGTTTTCGTAGATATAGAAAGTGGACATTACGATACCAGCTGCAATGTCGATGTTTATGTTGTATAAAGACTTTTTGAGGATTGCCTCATTTTCTTTTAAACTTCTGATATAAGGAAATGCCCATTCACCGATCTTTTCTGACTTCTCAGGTGGAATGATCTCGTCGACCTCGTTAAAGATCATTGGGGTTTCGCCAACCTTTATGCAAAGACTAGGGTAGTCAGCGTAATCAGCGATGATCTTTTCATATTCAGAAAGGGCATCATCATACTCTTTTTCGTATACGTCGCAGCATTTAGAAGCAGTAGCAACAGACTGTGCAGCCAGTATTGGCGCAATCTTTGGATTGGATCTTACTATTGGTGGTATATCTGTTAAGTCTTCAAATGGATATGAATAAACTGCTGAATCTTCAAGTGCTTCGTAGGAGTAAATATATTTTTTGCCAGGTGATTCTACAATTCCAATAAAGCTTCCGACACTCATGGTAATGGAAGAGAATTGATCGTATATTTTTATACTTCCCTTTACAAGGATCTCGATGGTACCTACGGTATCTTCGCCTGCCTTGTGTATTATCGTGCCTTTTTCTATCTTCTCAAGTCCCATTTTTTCCTCCAAGTGTTCATAAAAGCATATATATTAATGTTATCACGTTAAAAAAATTACTTCAATCAAAGAATTATCGGTTGTAGCCTATATTCGTTTACATTTTCGCCTTTAAATTCAAGGCTGTATAACTTATTTGCAAAAAGAGTTTCGTTAAGTAGTCGCATTTCCAGTTCTGAAAGATTCTCTTTAGCTTCCTTTAATTGATTAAAGATCTTGATATTTCCTATATTTTTGACTGTCTTAATGCTAGGAGATAT
Source organism: Butyrivibrio sp. INlla18 (assembly GCF_900103635.1). Classification (GTDB taxonomy): domain Bacteria; phylum Bacillota; class Clostridia; order Lachnospirales; family Lachnospiraceae; genus Butyrivibrio. Next base: position 46,473 of record NZ_FMXK01000013.1, on the reverse strand, counting down.
GTCTTTTTTCATGCCAAGGATACGGGCATAACCAGTATAACCATCAGCCTTGTATTCCTCCATGTTAGAAGCCTTCATATCTAGGACTATATGCATAAGGCTCCTAGAAATCCTTGAATAGGTCATATTCTTGGACTTACATTTTGCGCAGAGCTCATCAAATGTTTTGAATGTTTGTGCTGCGTCCAGAATCTTATTGGAAAGTTCTTCGTTTATATCAAGGTATTCAGTAAGGCCTTTTTCACCTGCTTGCATGATCTTGTAATACAAGTACTTAGTGAAATTATCTGTATTTCCAAAACTTCCCTGGTAATTAATTATCTGGTCAAAAGAGCTTTTGGAAACCATTTCTTTTAACTCATCCTGAAGCTTTGTGCCATTTTTTGCGATAAAAGAGCGGATGGCAGTTGCGCTTGGTATGTTAGACAATTCTTTTGAATTATAATCAGAGCCTACGCGCTTTATGGTGTGGGGCTCTATAGTGCTATTAAGCCTTTTTAGTGCCTTTAGATATTCAAGGGATAAGATACTATTTGGGCTAGATAGGATGTCTTTTACCTTGGAATCATCTGTGTGAAGTGCCTGTAATACAGCCTTCTCACGGGCAAGGGCAAAGCTATCGCCGTTTTTTAATTGTTCCTGGAGCTTTTCTTTGAATTCCTCTGGCTCTTTTACTAGAATATCTGCGATATCTGATAGGAGAGCAAGGTCATCGCATTCGCTACCAAATACAAGGTCAGTGACGATGCCTAGTCTATCAAGTATAGAAACAGCGCCCTGAGCAAAGTACTCAGCACTTCCAAGACTATAATAGATTGGAAGCTCCAAAACAAGGTCTGCACCTGAATTTAGGGCGCAAATAGTCCTAGAGAACTTATCCATGAATGCAGGAGCGCCTCTTTGAACGAAGTCGCCGCTCATTATTACGATCACGTTTTCTGCATTTGTTATCTCTTTTGCCTTCTCTAATATGTAATTATGCCCATTATGAAATGGGTTGAATTCAGCTATTACAGCTACAGTCTTCATCATGATGTAAGCACTTTCAATAAAATACAATTTTTGTGCAACTTTTTCCTTGTTATAAAATAATACCTTGGTAAAATATATAAGTAAACATATATTAAATTTTATTTTAATTAGGAGAATCGTTAAGATGAAAATATTGGTTATCAATTGTGGTAGTTCATCACTGAAGTTCCAGCTTATTGATTCAGACTCAGAGCAGGTAATCTGCAAGGGATTATGCGAGAGAATCGGAATTGACGGAAGCCAGATCAGTTATACACCTGCAGGCAAGGATAAAGTTACTAAAGTTACTCCTATGCCAGATCACAACAAGGCAATCGAGCTTGTAATTGAAGCTCTTACAAACGCAGAAACAGGCGTTGTTTCTTCACTTTCAGAGATTGGAGCTGTTGGACATCGTATCGTTCACGGCGGAGAGAAGTTCACAAAGTCTGTTGTTATTACAGAAGAGGTTATCAAGGCTATCGAAGAGGTTTCAGATCTTGCACCACTTCACAACCCAGCAAACCTCATTGGTATCAGAGCTTGCCAGAAGGTTATGCCTGGTGTTCCTATGGTTGCTGTATTTGACACAGCATTCCATCAGACAATGCCTCAGGATGCATACCTTTATGGACTTCCATATTCATACTATGAAAAGTACGGCATCAGAAGATACGGCTTCCACGGAACAAGCCATTCATATGTTTCTAAGCGAGCAGTAGAGCTTCTTGGCAAAGATGCTAAGGACCTTAAGCTCATTGTTTGCCACCTTGGAAATGGTGCTTCAATCTCAGCTGTTGACGGTGGTAAGTGCGTAGATACTTCAATGGGACTTACTCCACTTGAAGGTCTTATCATGGGTACAAGATCAGGTGACATCGATCCTTCAGTTGTAGAATTCATCATGAAGAAGGAGAATTCTACAGTGGCTGACGTTACTAACCTTCTTAACAAGAAGTCTGGTGTATTTGGTCTTTCTGATGAGCTTTCTTCTGACTTTAGAGATCTTGAGGATGGTTACAACAAGGGACACGCTGGTGCACATAGAGCAGTTGATGCATTCGTATACAGAGTAGTTAAGTACATCGGTTCATACACAGCAGCTATGGGCGGTGTTGATGCTATCTGCTTCACAGCTGGTGTTGGTGAGAACAGCGGATTTGTTCGTAAGCTTATCTGTGACAGACTTGGATTTATCGGAGCCAAGATCGATGTAGAGGCCAACAAGGTTCGCGGCGAGGAGAAGACAATCTCTACTCCAGATAGTAAGGTTACTCTTTTAGTTGTTCCTACAAACGAAGAGCTTGCTATTGCTCGTGATACATATGCGCTTTGCAAATAAAATTTTTTAAAAAACTTCAAGTCAATCGTACCCAAGCGGTGCGATTGGCTTTTTTGTTTCCAATATTTTCTATAAAAACTGATACCAAATATAAAAAACTTGAAAATAGTGAAGCATTACTATAACATAAAGGTATTATATTTTAGATTATATTGAAATAAAGAGGTAGTAATGAGAGAACTAAATTCGTGCAAGGACGCTATGGCGGCAAGTATTGAAAATAAGTATTTCAGTATTGCCCACTTGTATAAGGATGAGAAGGCCATGGAGATGCATATCCATGACTGCTATGAAGTCTATTTTTCAATTTCCGGAGGCAAACAGTTTCTTATTGATAATAAGATCTATGATATTGCGCCAGGAGATCTTTTCCTGATCAATCAGTATGATTCACATTATCTTACTCAGATAGATCAAGAACTCCACGAGAGAATCGTTATCATGATAGACCCTGATTTTATGCAGAGTATATCTTCCAAAGAGACCAATCTGGACGCATGTTTCCAGAAGAGAACGGAAGAGTTTTCTCACAAGATAAGTCTTTCTTCTGAGCAGCAGGGTAGATTTCTTTATTTTGTAAACAAGATCCTTTCAAGCAATGACTACGGCCATGATTTGCTTGAGAAGGCTACTTTTACTGAGCTTTTTGTTATGATCAATCAGATCATCAATGATAAGCTTAGTGACAATGTGCCTAATAAGCTTTCTACTTATAATGATCAGGTCGATGCTATACTTTCATATCTTAACAATAATATCCAGTATCCTATCAGTATTGGTGACCTTTCCAGACAGTTTTTTATAAGTGAATCATATATATGTAGATTGTTTAAGTCCGCAACTGGTACTACAATCAATAAGTACATGACTGCAAGGAGAATATCCATTGCCAAATCTCTTTTGGCAGAGGGCATTGGCGTTAGCGAAGTCTGTGAGAGATGCGGATTTAGTGATTACAGCAATTTCCTTAAGTCATTTACCAAGTCTGTGGGCATTTCGCCAAAGAAATACTCTCAGAACTGCAACAGATAAATAGCATAAAAGGTACTTTTACAAACAACAAGGGGGCTAACATGGCAGAATTAAGATTTGTACCTATCAGTGAAGTTAGTAACATCAACATTTTTGGAAGACTTGGAAAGGTGAGAGATCCGCTTCCTCTTTTATTCAATGGTAGTGCTGTGGAGGTTGTTGTCACAGGTTCTGACCTTTGGATCGATTTTGAGACAGACAATGATTTCCATGAGCCATGGGTTGCTTATGAGCTTAACGGAGCTTTCATGGGTAGACAGATGGTTCTTGCCGGTGAGCACAGCATTTGCCTATTTAGAAATATGGAGCCTGGAACTCCAAAGAGAGTTAGATTTTATAGAGAACTTCAGGCTATGAGCGAGGATGATAAGTGTAAGGTACTTGTTAAGGGCTTTAGGCTTGATGGCGAGTTTATGGAAGTTCCTAAGTATGATCTCAAGATCGAATTTATCGGAGACAGCATCACCTCTGGTGAAGGCAGCTACGGCGCTGTATCTGATGTTGACTGGCTTGCAATGTACATGAGCGCATCAGTTAACTATGCAACTATGACAGCTAAGGCGTTAAATGCAGACTATCACATTGTTTCTCAGGGCGGATGGGGAGTTTACTGCGGCTGGGACAATGATGTTAGACACAACATTCCTTCAATATATGAAAAGGTGTGTGGTCTTGCCATGGGACCTTCTAATGAGGCCATTGGAACGCAGGAACCTTATGACTTTGACAGTTGGCAGCCTGATGTTATCGTGGTCAACCTTGGAACTAATGATGCATCCGCTTTTGAACAGCCACCTCTTTATATAGATGAGCTTGGGGCTACCTTCAAGCAGCGCAAAAATGAGGATGGCTCATATAATAGAGAAGATGAGCTAAAGGTTGTAAATGCGGCAATAGCTTTCCTTGAGATGTTAAGGAAACACAATCATCATGCCCATATCATCTGGGCTTACGGAATGCTTGGAAGCAATCTTAATCTGACTCTTACAGAGGCTATTAACAAATATAGAGAAAAGAGCGGTGACAACAACGTATCTTTCTTCCAGCTTCCAAATACCACAATGAGAACCTTTGGAGCACACATGCATCCTGGCGCACAGGCTCATGCCGAGGCCAGTGAAGTTCTCACATATTATATAAAAGAAATTTTGAATCGTTAATTGGAGCTTATTTAGTAATGAGAAAAGCTAGAAATGAAAAAGAAAATGCCATTAGAGAAAAGCTTATAGCTGAGCTTTATGGCAACAAGTACAACCAGTTTATTGGTTTTGAGATCCTTGAACTTAGCAGTACCTATAGTAAATCTAGGATCAAATGCGATGAGAGGCTTCACAACAGCTATGGAAGTATCCATGGCGGAGCACTTCTTTCATTTGTAGATGCCATGGCTGGTGCAACAGGAAGTATGAGCGGAAGATATGTGACTACAGTTTCTGCCAATCTTAATTTCCTTTTACCTGCAGTTAATACAGAATATATTTATTGTGAATGCATGAAGCTCAAGACTGGCAAACATATTCTTGTATTTGATATCAGAGTTACTGATGACAATGGAAATCTCCTTGATAGCGGCGAGTTTTCATTTTTTGCAAGCAAGGTAAATGTCCTTGAAGACAATCTTAAAATAGGTCAATAAAAAAACTGTTGACAAATAGTAGTCTCATGGGTATACTACATAGGTATGCTAATGAATAAACGTAAACAATTGCCTTAAAACATAGGCAGTTTCTTATACGGTTACTGTAAGGAGGTGTTACTCAAATGTCAATCTGTCCAAAGAATAAGTCATCAAAAGGCCACAGAGACCAGAGAAGAGCTAACTGGAAAATGACAGCTCCAACTCTTGTTAAGTGCAGTCATTGTGGAGCTCTTATGCAGCCACACATGGCATGCAAGAAGTGCGGCTATTATAACAAGAAGAGCATTGTAGAAGTTGAGGCTTAATTAGTTTTTGTTTCACCTTATATGTTCCGATTTATAAGGCTTTCCGATTTGATTCGGAGAGCCTTTTGTTATGCTCAAAATACCCTCAAATATTGCTTTTTTATTCTATTGATTTTTGGTTTTTAACCTAGTATATTAGAATAAGTCAAAAATCAGACAGGGGGATGCGTACATGTCAGAGCTTGTAAGAGTTGCTGTTGATGCAATGGGTGGAGATAATGCTCCATTCGTCACAGTAAAGGGAGCTGTTGATGCGGTCAGTGAATCAGATAACCTTAAGGTTTTCCTTGTTGGTCAGAAGGAAGTTGTTGAGAAGGAACTTTCAGCATACCAGTATGACAAGGACAAGATCGAGGTTGTTGATGCTACTGAGGTTATAGAGATGGCTGAGCCACCAGTAATGGCCATCAGGAAAAAGAAAGACTCATCCATTGTTAAGGCTATGTACATGGTCAATCATGGTGAGGCAGATGCCTATGTTTCAGCTGGTAGTACCGGCGCTACACTTGTAGGTGGTCAGGTTATCGTAGGCAGATTAAAGGGCGTAGACAGAGCCCCACTTGCTCCACTTATTCCTACGGAGAAGGGAAGCTCACTACTTATAGATTGCGGCGCAAACGTTGATGCCAGATCCAATCATCTTGTTCAGTTTGCCAAGATGGGAACTGTATACATGGAGAATATCATGGGCATCAAGAATCCAACAGTTGCTATCGTCAACATTGGTGCCGAGGAGGAGAAGGGTAACGCTCTTGTTAAGGAGACATTCCCACTTCTTAAAAATTGTCCAGATATTAACTTTATCGGAAGTATCGAGGCTAGAGATATTCCAGCTGGTTTCGCAGATGTTATCGTTTGCGAGGCTTTCACAGGTAACGTTATCCTCAAGATGTATGAGGGTGTTGCCAAGTCACTTATGCATGTTATCAAGAAGAGTCTTATGAGCAGTCTCAAGACCAAGATCGGTGCACTTCTTATTAAGGATGATCTCAAGAAGTCGCTTTCAAACTATAGCATGGATCAGTACGGCGGAGCTCCTATGCTGGGACTTAAAGGTCTTGTAGTCAAGACTCATGGAAGTGCTAACGCAGTTGAAGTTAAGAATTCGATCCTTCAGTGCGTAACCTTCACTGAGCAAAAGATCAGCGAGAAAATTAGTGCAAAGATTTCGCAAGAAAACTAAGGCATTGATTATATTTTATATTTTATTTTTGACAGTAAGAGAGGTCGATTATTATGGAATTCGAAAAGATGAAAGAAGTTATTGCAAATGTTTTAAATGTTGATCCTGAGGAGATTACACTTGAGACAACATTTACTGAGGATCTTGGGGCTGATTCACTTGATCTTTTCCAGATCATCATGGGTCTTGAAGATGAGTTTGATGTTCAGATTGATCCTGAGAAGACAGAAAACATCACAACTGTTGGCGAGGCTGTAGAGCTTCTTAAGACAGCACTTTCAGATAAATAATTTTTATTCGGATTTGATAATGCATTTTGGATGAGGCAGAATAAAAGCTGCCTCATTTCCATTTAAAAGAGGTAATTATGCTTACAGCAGCAGATATTGAAAATTTTGAAAAAGCAATCGGATATACATTTAAGGACAAGGCACTTATTACACAGGCTTTTACCCACAGCTCTTTTGTTAATGAGCAAAAGATCAACAAAAAGCCAGATTATGAGAGACTTGAGTTCCTTGGAGATGCAGTTCTTGAGATGATCTCAAGTGCATTTCTTTTTAGAAAATATCCTCAGAAAAAGGAAGGCGAGCTTTCCAAGATCAGAGCATCACTTGTTTGTGAGCCTGCACTTGCTTTTGCTTCTGAGAAACTTAACATCAGGAAATATATGCAGCTTGGTAAGGGTGAAGAGGCCACAGGAGGCAGGAATAAAGAGTCTATCATCGCAGATATGATGGAAGCTGTTATAGGAGCTCTTTTCCTGGATGGCGGAATTGAAGAGTCCAAGCGCTTTATTGATACATATGTACTTACAAACGTTGAGAGCATGCAGATGTTCAGCGACAGCAAGTCTATACTTCAGGAGATTGCTCAGGGGCAAAATTTGGGAGCAGTTACATATGAAATATGTGGCGAAAGTGGTCCTGAACATGATAAAATATTTGATGTCCGCGTTTTTGTTGGAGATAAGAATTTGGGAGAGGGGTCAGGAAAAACCAAAAAAGCTGCCGAGCAAAAGGCTGCTTATGAGGCGCTTCTTGTATTAAAGAAAAAGAATAATGTATTTAAAGAGCATTGAGATACACGGCTTTAAGTCATTTGCTAATAAAATAAAATTTGATTTTCACAACGGAATCACCGGTATTGTAGGACCTAACGGCTCAGGTAAGAGTAATGTTGCCGATGCTGTCAGATGGGTTCTTGGTGAGCAACGTATCAAACAGCTGCGTGGCGGATCCATGCAGGATGTTATCTTTTCGGGAACTGAGCTTCGTAAGCCACTAGGCTACGCTTATGTTGCCATCACTTTGGATAATTCAGATCATTCTCTTGCAATCGATTATGATGAAGTAACTGTCTCCAGACGTCTCTATCGTTCTGGAGAGAGTGAATATATGATCAACGGCTCAGCATGCCGTCTCAAGGACGTTAACGAACTCTTTATGGATACTGGTATTGGTAAAGAGGGCTATTCTATCATTGGACAGGGTCAGATCGACCAGATCCTTTCTAGTAAACCAGAGGATAGACGTAATCTTTTTGATGAGGCTGCTGGTATCGTTAAGTTCAAGTCCCGCAAGGAGACTGCTATCAAGAAGCTTGAAGAGGAAAAGATCAACCTCACAAGACTTAGCGATATCTTATCAGAGCTTGAGAAGCAGATCGGACCTTTGGAGAAGCAGTCAGAGGTTGCTAAGGAATATCTTAAGCTTCGTGAAAGACTCAAGACTTTGGATGTTAACATGTTCCTTGTTGAGAACAAGAATCAGAAGGAACAGCTCGATGCAGCTGAGAAGAACCTTGAAATTGCTAACGGTTCACTTGCTGAAGCTAAGGACAATTACGAGAATGCCAAGGTCAGCTATGAAGAGATCCAGAAGGAACTTGAAACTCTTGATAGAGAGATCGATGAAGCAAGAGCCAAGATCACAGATTCTTCTGTTAAAAGAGAAAAGCTCGAAGGTCAGATCGGTATCTTAAATGAGAAGATCAAGGCAGCTTCTACTAATGATGAGCATTACAAGAGCCGTATCAAGGACGAAGAGGCCAAGATTGCTGACAAGAACAAAGAAAAAGAAAAGTATAAGGCTGAAAAAGACGTAATAGATTCAGAAGCTGAAAAGCTCTCTGAGAGCAGAAATGAAGCTAGAAAAGAGCTTGATAGAGTACTTACTCAGATCTCTAACATCAATGACGAGATCGAGGAGTGTAAGAGCACTATCATCGAGACTCTTAATAATAGAGCTACTATCAAGTCCAAACTTTCATCTCTTGATACTATGAAGGAACAGGTCAACATCAGAAAGGCTGAGCTTACTGGTAAGCTTGTTAGAGCCCAGTCTGATGAGTCCAAGCAGCAGGAGACTATCCAGAAGCTCAAGGATGAATTTGACAGGATCACAGCTGAAATCTCTGAGATGAACAAAAAGCAAAAAGAGACAGATCAGGAGATCGTTTCTATCAGAGAGAGCATGACGCAGAAGGATGCTGAGCTTCGTAAGACTCAAGGTCTTTATCAGCAGGAGAAGTCAAGACTTGAAGTTCTTGCTAACCTTACTGAGAGATATGAAGGCTACGGCGGTTCTGTTAAGAAAGTCATGGAAAGAAAGGATGATACTAAGGGTATCATCGGTGTTGTAGCTGATATCATCAAGACACAGCCAAAGTACGAGACAGCTATCGAGGTTGCTCTTGGCGGTAATATTCAGAACATCGTTACTGACGATGAAGAGACAGCCAAGAAGATGATCAGATATCTGAAGGATACCAAGGCAGGTAGAGCTACATTCCTTCCACTTACATCCCTTGACAATCCTCCAGAACTCAAGGCTAAAGAGGCACTTAATGAGCCTGGCGTTTTGGGTATGGCTGATGAGCTTGTAGACACAGATCCTAAGTACAGATCTGTTGCTAAGGCTATGCTTGGCAGGATCGTTGCTGTAGACAATGTAGACAATGCGGTCAAGATCGCAAGAAAATATAATTACACTGTTCGTATGGTTACCCTTGAGGGTGAACTTCTTGTTCCTGGTGGTGCTATCAGTGGTGGTGCTTTCAAGAACAACAGTAATCTCCTTGGAAGACGTCGTGAGATGGACGACATGGAAAAGAACGTCAAGAAGTACAAAGAGCAGATGGATACTCTTCAGAAAGAGATTGAGGATGCTAAGGCTAAGAGAAATGAACTTAGAACTCTTTCAGAAGAGCTTAGAACTGAGCTCCAGGGCAAGTTCATCGAGCAGAACACTGCAAGACTTAATGTTCAGAATGAGGAAGAGAGACAGAAGGAACAGAAGGCTGGCTATAGTGACCTCAAGGCTGAGAATGATGAGATAGAGAATAAGATCGAGGAGATTGCTAGAGAAAAAGAAGCGGCCCAGGCAGCTCTTTTATCATCTGAAAATACTGAAAAGCTCTGCACAGAAAAGGTTGAGAAGTTCCAGAAGGAACTTGAAGGCCTTCATCAGATTGAAGAAGCTGAGAACGAAAAGGTTTCTAAGTGGGACATTGAGTACGAGAAGATCGCTCAGAAGCAGGAATTCCAGCAGCAGAATATCGACCGTGTAGATGCTGATATCGAAACTGAAGAGAAAGCTCTTTTGGAGATTCAGGAAGCAATGGCTGAAAATGCCGCAGCTCTTGAACAGAACAAGCATGATATCGAAGAGATCAAGCTTACTATTGAGGCTTCTGCAGACGTTCAGTCTGGAGCTACCAAGGAACTTGATGAAAAGAAAGAAAAGAAACTTGCTCTTTCTGAGTCACAGAAGGAATTCTTTGGTAAGACAGAAGAACTCAACAAGCAGATGTCTGACCTTGAGAAGGAAGTAATAAGACTTACTTCTAAAAAGGAAAAGTGTCAGGAATCTATAGAGTCACACATCAACTATATGTGGAATGAGTATGAGATAACTCTTTCTGATGCAGCTGAGCTCAGAGATGAGGAGATGACTGATGTTCCTGCCATGAGAAAAGAGACTAATTCTCTTAAGGACTCCATCAGAAAACTTGGTGATGTAAACGTCAACGCCATCGAGGATTACAAGAACCTCATGGAGAGATATACATTCATGAAGACTCAGCATGATGACCTTGTTGAAGCTGAGAGACAGCTCAAAGAGATCATCAAAGAGCTTGATGAGTCAATGCGTAAGCAGTTTATTGAGCAGTTCAGACTTATTAACAACGAGTTTGATAAGGTATTTAAAGAGATGTTTGGAGGCGGTAAAGGTAGCCTTGAGCTTGCTGAGGATGAGGACGTCCTTGAGGCAGGAATCAGGATCAATGCTCAGCCACCAGGAAAGAAGCTTGTTAACATGATGCAGATGTCCGGTGGTGAGAAGGCGCTTACAGCTATTGCACTTCTTTTTGCTATCCAGAATCTTAAGCCTTCACCATTCTGTCTTCTTGATGAGATCGAGGCGGCTCTTGATGAGAACAACGTAGTACGTTTTGCCAAGTACCTGCACAAGCTCTCAAGCACACAGTTTATTGTAATCACCCACAGGCGTGGTACAATGGAAAGTGCCGACAGACTTTATGGTATCACTATGCAGGAGAAGGGTGTATCTACTCTTGTTAGTGTCAACCTTATTGATAAGGAGCTTACGAATTAATGGCTAATAATTTTTTTAGTAGATTACAGGAAGGCCTGTCAAAGACAAGGGATAACATTACCAAGGGCTTTGACAATGTATTTAACGGCTTTTCAAGTATTGATGAGGACTTCTACGAAGAGCTTGAAGAAATCCTGATCATGGGAGACATTGGTGTCAATGCCACCAGCAGGATCATGGATAAGCTCAGAGAAGAGGTCAAGAAGCAAAGAATAAATAATCCTAATGATTGTAGGGAACTTCTCATCTCTATCATCAGAGAACAGATGAAGACTGACGAGAACGCCTATGATTTTGAGGACAAGAAAACAGTTATATTTGTTATCGGTGTAAATGGCGTTGGTAAGACAACATCAGTTGGTAAGCTTGCGTCTATTTACAAGAACAGAGGCAAGAAGGTTCTGATCGCTGCAGCAGATACATATAGAGCAGCTGCAACAGAACAGCTCAGAGAGTGGGCTAACAGAGCTGATGTACCTCTTATTGCGGGCAAAGAAGGTGCTGACCCTGCCAGCGTTATCTATGACGCGGTAGGTGCATATAAGGCAAGAGGCTGTGATATTCTAATAGTTGATACAGCCGGCAGACTCCATAACAAAAAGAACCTTATGGAAGAGCTTGCCAAGATGAACAGGATCATTGATAAGGAGCTTTCTGATATCTGCAGAGAGAACTTTATCGTTCTTGATGGAACAACTGGCCAGAATGCTATCATTCAGGCTAGAGAGTTTGGAGAGGTTGCTGACCTTACAGGTATTATCCTTACCAAGCTTGATGGAACATCAAAGGGCGGAATTGCAGTAGCAATCGTATCAGAACTTAATATTCCTGTTAAATTTATTGGAGTTGGTGAAGGAATCGATGATCTCCAGAGATTTAACTCTGATGAATTTGTTACAGCACTTACTGAATTCGACAAAAAAGACTAAATAGTGAGGAGACTTGAAATGGCAGACGATAGCAAGATGACACTTGATAAATTTGAAGAAGCTTATGAAGATGTAAAAAAAGTAACTCTTGAAACTAAGCTTATTTACAGCGATTATTTTAGTAACTTATCTGGCAACAAGGTTTATCTCAAGCCTGAGAACCTTCAGAGAACTGGTGCTTACAAGGTTAGAGGCGCTTATTATAAGATCACAACTCTTTCAGATGAAGAGAGAAAGAAAGGTCTTATTACAGCTTCTGCTGGTAACCATGCTCAGGGTGTTGCCTATGCTGCCAAAGCTTACGGAGTTAAAGCTACTATCGTAATGCCAACTTCTACACCTCTTATTAAGGTTAATAGAACTAAGGCTCTTGGAGCTGAGGTTGTTTTACATGGTAATGTCTTTGATGAAGCTTACGAGCACGCTTGCAAGCTTGCAAAAGAGAATGGCTATACAATGGTTCATCCTTTTGATGACCTTGATGTAGCTACAGGACAGGGCACAATTGCTATGGAGATCATCAAGGAGCTTCCAACAGTTGACTACATCCTTGTTCCTATTGGAGGTGGCGGACTTGCTACAGGTGTTTCTACACTTGCCAAGCTCCTTAATCCTAAGATCAAAGTTATTGGTGTTGAGCCAGCTGGTGCTAACTGCATGCAGGAGTCCCTTAAGGCTGGACACGTTGTAACACTTCCTACAGTTAATACTATCGCAGATGGTACAGCTGTTAAGAAGCCAGGAGAGAAGATATTCCCATATATCTCCAAGAATATTGATGAGATCATCACAGTTCCTGACGAGGATCTTGTAGTTTCTTTCCTTGATATGGTAGAGAATCACAAGATGGTAGTTGAGAATTCAGGTCTTTTATCAGTGGCTGCACTTAAGCAGCTTGATGTTAAAGATAAAAAGGTTGCCTGTGTATTATCAGGTGGTAATATGGATATTATAACAATGTCTTCTGTTGTACAGCAGGGACTTATTATGAGAGACAGAATCTTTACAGTCTCAGTTCTTTTACCAGATAAGCCAGGTGAACTTTCAAGAGTTTCTGGAATCATCGCAGATGTAAATGGTAATGTTATCAAGCTTGAGCATAACCAGTTTGTATCTATTAACAGAAGTGCAGCCGTTGAGCTTAGAATTACACTTGAGGCCTTCGGTACAGAGCACAAAGAGCAGATCATGAATGCTCTTAATGAAAACGGCTATCAGCCAAGAATAGTAAGGACAAATATTTAAAAATGAAATTCGGTAAATCTAAAGCAACAAAAAGAATCGCAGAGTATGGACTTATCACTTTAGGCGCTATTTTATATGGAGCAGCGACAGCTCTTATGATCGATCCCAATAATATAGCTCCTGGAGGACTTACTGGTCTTGCCATTGTACTTAATCGTATCGTTAATATCGGTACTGGTATGTGGTTCATGATCATGAATATTCCTATTCTGATAATCGCAATATGGAAGTTTGGAATTAGATTTACTATTTCTACGATTTATTGCACTGCAGTTATTTCCTGGGTTACAGACCTTTGTACCAAGTATTTATCAGGCTATATTGTTAGGGATACTTTTCTTGGAGCGTCTTTTGGAAGTGCTATACTTGCAGTTGCTATTGGATTTGTTTTTAAATGTCATGCCACAACAGGTGGTACAGATGTTATAATCAAACTACTTAGGATCAAATACCCACACATCAAAACAGGAATGCTGTATCTTCTTACAGATGTAGTGATCCTTATGATCGCGGGTGTTGTATTTGGAGATTTTAAAGCATCACTTTATTCATTTATGTCAGTAATGGTTACATCCTATTGTCTTGACCTTGTTTTATACGGAAGAGATGAGGCCAAGCTTATCTACATCATTTCTGACAAGCCTGATATCATTACTTCTAGACTTCTTGAAGAACTTGATATCGGTGCAACACATGTTTTTGCCAAAGGTGCATACAGCGGCGAAGACAAGAAGGTTATCATGTGCGCTATCAAAAAGAGACTTTCACCTCTTGCTGAGGATATTGTAAGAGACGAGGATCCAAATGCATTTATGATCATCTCAAGTGCAAGTGAGATCTACGGTGAAGGATACAAAAGCTACTTTGATGAGAGAATCTAATTATGAATAATACTAGCTTGGACACTCGTGAAAGACGAGGAGTGCGTAATACTCATAACATAATTTCTATAATATTTTTGAGCTTACTTGCTGTAATGGCTTTTATCTTTAGTATCACTCTGCTTATCAAGAATGCTACTCTTCAAAGGGAAGAGGAGGCAGTTAGGAGCGAACTAGATGCCCTTAACAACGAGGGATATTATACTGAGGCAGAAGCTAGGATCATGCTTGATGAAGCCAAAAAAGAGGCTGAGGAAAAGACCAAGAAGTCTTTTAGAGATATGATCCAGCAAAAGCTTGAGGCTGGTGAAGGAACAACAGCAACTATCAGATCTCTTTTCCCTGATCAGATTGTTGTAGCTAGTGCGGGAAGATATTACTTTTTCCCAATCTCAGACCAGATCGAACATCACGGATTCTCAGAGGGAGACTTTGCTTACAATGACAAGGGATTCCTTGAGTATTTAGGTCCTGATATCAATGTTAATGTCAAGCAAGGCGTTGATGTATCAAGGTTCCAGGGAAATATCAACTGGGAAAAGGTTGCTGCTTCTGGTATTGACTTTGCATTTATCAGAGTTGGCTTTAGAGGTAATACTGAGGGCAAGATCGTTCTTGATGACTGCTTTACAGACAATATTGAAGGAGCACTTGCTAACGGAATTGATGTTGGCGTTTACTTCTATACACAGGCTATCAATGAGCAAGAGGCTCTTGAGGAAGTTCAGATACTTCTTGATATGATAGAGCCTTATGATATTAAATTCCCTGTAGTTATTGATGTTGAGTCTGCTGAGTCTGATTCAGCCAGAACTTTGAACTTAACTACTGATGAATATGAACTTGTTGCCAAGACTTTCTGTGAAACAGTCAAGAAGGCTGGCTATACTCCTATGATCTATGGTAATGTTAAGTCCTTTACATTACTTATGGATGCGGCAGATGTTGATGATTATGATATCTGGATCGCATATTATGGAGAATCACAGTATTATCCATATCACTTTAATATCTGGCAGTACACAGATTCCGGTAAGGTAGATGGAATCGATGGAAACGTTGACCTTAACATTTGCATAACTGATTATTGATACTATGAATAATATTGATAAAAGCTACGAACAAAAGGGTTATTTGAATCAGGATTACAAGTTTTTTCATATCAAAAATAGTGAGAAGCTTGATGTGCCTTTTCATTACCATGATTTTCATAAGTTGATCCTTGTTCTTGGCGGAAATGTTAAATATATAATCGAAGGACGAGAGTATGATCTTTTGCCCTTCGATTTTGTGCTTGTAAACAGGTATGCCATCCATAAGCCTGTTTTTGAGGCTGATGATGACAAGGACTACGATAGGATCATTCTATATCTTAGCAATGATTTCCTTGAAAAATATGGACTTTTAAATGCCTTTGATAAGACAGAAGAAGTGGCAAGCCATGTTGTGAGATTTCCAGCAAATGTAAGTGCTGATATCTATGATTCTCTAAAGAAGATTGAAGAGGACCTTAATATAGAGGACAAAGAATACGCAGGTAAGCTTACTACTAGAATAGATGTGCTTCGTTTCCTTATTTCTTTTAACAAGGCTTGTATCGATGAAAACTTTGGATTTAAGCCAGAGGCTAGATACAACAGAAAGGTTGTGGACCTCATTGAATATATAAATGAGAATCTTAGCAAAGACCTTTCTATTGACTTTCTTGCTGATCATTTCTATATGAGTAAGTACCATATGATGAGGATCTTCAAGAACGAGACTGGATATTCTGTTCATCAGTACATTTCTGAAAAGAGGATACTGATGGCTAGAAATCTTATAATGTCAGGAACTCCAGCTACTACAGCCTGCCTAGAATGTGGCTTTAAGGATTATTCCTCTTTTAGCAGAGCATTTAAAAATCAACTTGGAATATTACCATCTGATGTTAAGATATAGGTGTCAAGAAAAAATACTTGACACCTATTGTTTTTTTGTATAATATAGTCAATGTGCAATTTTGCCGGAAGAGGTCATTCATGAAAAAAATCGTAGAGCAAGGCTTGTTGTATGATTTTTACGGCGAGCTTCTAACTGAACATCAGAGAAAAGTATATGAAGCAGCTGTTTATGACGACCTGTCACTGACTGAGATTGCAGATGAACACGGTATCAGCAAGCAGGGTGTACATGATCTTATCAAGAGATGTACCAAGACCATGCAGGGATATGAAGATAGACTTCACATGATCAGGAGATTTGAAGCTATCAAGGAAAATGCTGAAGAGCTTCAGGAACTTTCCAAGAACCATGCTGATATCAGTGATATGGAACTTCGAGACAAAGTAAACACTATTTCCAGTAATATATTAGAGGAGCTAAATAGTTAATGGCTTTTGAAAGTCTTACAGATAAATTACAAAATGCCTTTAAGGGGCTTAAGAGTAAGGGTAAGTTAACAGAAGATGACGTTAAGCTCGCGTTGAAAGAAGTCAAGATGGCACTTCTTGAAGCTGACGTATCTTTTAAGGTTGTTAAGCAGTTCATTAACGCTGTACAGGAGAAGGCAATTGGCGAGGAAGTTTTGAACGGACTCAATCCTGCACAGATGGTCATCAAGATCGTTAATGAAGAGATGACTAATCTCATGGGTTCTGAAGCTACTGAACTTCAGCTTCAGGACAGCAAGTACATTACAGTTATCATGATGTGCGGTCTTCAGGGTGCTGGTAAGACTACCACAGCAGCCAAGCTTGCAGGCAAGCTTAAGAACAGAAGAAAACCTCTTCTCGTAGCCTGCGATATTTACAGACCAGCTGCTATTGATCAGTTGGAAGTAAATGCCAAGAAACAGGAAGTTGACTTCTTCTCAATGGGTACAGATGTTAGCCCTGTTAAGATTGCTAAGTCAGCTATGGAGTATGCCAAGGAACACGGCCACAATGTAGTAATTCTTGATACTGCTGGTCGTCTTCAGATAGATGAAGCTATGATGAAGGAGCTTAGGGACATCAAGGATGCCGTTACAGTTCATCACACACTTCTTGTAGTTGATGCCATGACTGGTCAGGAAGCAGTTAATGTTGCTGAGCAGTTCAATGAAAAGGTTGGTATCAACGGAATCATCCTTTCCAAGATGGATGGTGATTCACGAGGTGGTGCAGCTCTTTCAACTAAGGCTGTTACAGGTAAGCCTATCATCTACGTATGTATGGGTGAGAAGCTTACAGATATTGAGCAGTTCTATCCAGATAGAATGGCAAGTCGTATCCTTGGAATGGGAGATGTCTTAAGCCTTATTGATAAGGCTGTAGAGGCCAATCAGGACCGCGATATCGAAAAGGATCGCGAGATGGCTTCCAAGATGAAGAAGGGCAAGATCGATTTTGAGATGTACCTTGAGAGCATGAAACAGATGCGCAACATGGGCGGCCTTTCAGCAATCATGGGAATGCTTCCAGGAATGGGCAAGATCAGTGATGATCAGCTTCCAGATGAAAAGAAACTTGCGAGAATTGAAGCAATCGTGCTTTCAATGACACCTGAGGAACGCAAGAATCCTAAGCTTATGAGCCCACAGAGAAAGTTCAGAATAGCTAAGGGATCAGGTAATGACATTGCAGAGGTTAACCGCTTTATCAAGCAGTTTGAACAGATGCAGAAGATGATGAAACAGATGCCAGGACTTATGGGCGGCAAGAGAGGCTTTGGTAAATTTGGTGGCCTCGGCGGCTTTGGCAAAGGTGGATTCCCATTTTGATATGTCTTTCAGCGAATAGCTGTTTAACACATATAATATTAAAAATTCTATTTTATTTATTTAATGGAGGAAGTTTAAAATGGCAGTAAAGATCAGATTAAAGAGAATTGGTAAGAAGAAGGTTCCTTTCTACAGAATCATCGTTTCTGATTCAAAGTTCCCTGTACAGGGTAAGTTCATCGAGGAGATCGGAACATACGATCCTAACACAGATCCTAGCACAGTTAAGGTTAACGAGGAGCTTGCAAAGAAGTGGATCGCTAACGGTGCTCAGCCTACAGAGTCTGTTGCAAAGCTTTTCAGACAGGCCGGTATCACAAAGTAATTTGTATTGATATTTAAAAAATTACTTATGCCGGAGGTTAACATATGAAAGAGTTAGTTGAAGTAATCGCAAGAGCGCTTGTTGATAATCCTGACGAGGTGGTTGTTATCGAGAAGGCAGACGGGCGTAATATTATGATCGAGCTTCATGTTGCACCTTCAGACATGGGCAAGGTAATTGGCAAACAGGGCCGTATTGCTAAGGCAATCAGAGCTGTGGTTAAAGCAGCATCTACTAGAGAAAACGTTAAGGTTGATGTTGAAATAGTTTAAGCCAGATATGAGTCGAATAGAGTTAATACTTTATTCGACTCATTTTTAAGAGAAAGATTTATGAATTTTCACATTATGACTTTGTTTCCTGAGATGATACAGCAGAGTCTTTCCAATAGTATTACTGGAAGGGCCAGCGATAAGGGATATATTTCCTTTAATGCTGTCAATATCAGGGATTATACTAACGACTACAAACATCATAAGGTTGATGATTATACATATGGTGGCGGAGCAGGTATGCTTATGCAGGCTCAGCCTATTTATGATTGCTATCTGTCGATCAAGGACAAGATTTCCGAGAAAACAGATAAAAAGCCTCGTGTGATCTATGTTACTCCTCAGGGAAGCGTTTTTAACCAGAAAATGGCTTCAGAACTTGCAAAGGAAGAGGACATTATTTTCCTTTGTGGCCATTATGAAGGCGTTGATGAGAGAGTTCTTGAAGAGATCGTGACAGATTATGTTTCTATTGGCGATTATGTCCTTACTGGCGGCGAACTGCCGGCTATGGTCATGATCGACGCCATCTCCAGACTTGTTCCTGGGGTTCTCAGTAATGATGAATCAGCTATGACTGAGAGTTTTAACAACAATCTTCTTGAATACCCACAGTATTCTAGACCTGAAGAGTGGATGGGCAAAAAAGTCCCTGCAATACTGCTTTCAGGAGATCACAAAAAAGTTGATGAATGGCGCTTAGAACAGTCTATAATTAGAACTAAGGAACGTAGACCTGATCTCTATGAAAAATGGCTTTTGGAAAATCCTCCAAAGCCTGAGAAAAAGAAGAGAAAGAGGTAATTAATGACAGATAGATTCCAAGTAGGTGTAATAGCCTCTACCCATGGACTTCACGGTGAAGTAAATGTTTTTCCTACCACTGAGGATCCAAACAGATTTAAAAAGTTAAAAAAAATTACTCTTCATACAAAGCGTGGTGAGGAGATAGAGCTTGATGTTCAGAGCGCTAAATTTTTCAAGAAATTTGTTATCGTTAAGTTCAAGCAGTTTAACGATATCAATGAAGTTGAGAAGTTAAAGGGCTGTGAACTTACGATTGAACGTAAGGACGCAATTAAGCTTCAGCCTGGGGAATATTATTGCGCTGATCTTATTGGCCTTTCAATCGTAGATGAAGAGGGGAAAGTTCTCGGAACATTAGTAGATGTCATTCAGACTGGGGCCAATGACGTCTATGAGATGAAAAGAGAAGATGGCGAGGAGAATGTTCTTATTCCAGCTATTAAGGATTGTATCTTGGACGTTGATATTGAAAACAAGCAGATCAAGATTCATGTAATTCCTGGTCTTTTATAATTGATGATGACTTTTATTATCAATTAATCTATAATAATAATGAATTTTTTTAAATTATCTTTTAATTTTAGTGGAGTGAATTAAGGTATTTATGGTAGATTATACAGAAGGTGCTGGTTATCAGTACCACACACATGTTGGTAAGGGGGATGTTGGCAGATATGTCATTCTTACAGGTGATCCTGGAAGATGTGAATATATTGCTAGTTTCTTTGATGATCCCAAATTTGTTGCATATAACAGAGAATATAATTGTTACACTGGTACTTTGAATGGTGAAAAGGTCAGTGTAATTTCTCATGGTATTGGCGGAGCTTCTACAGCAATCTGTGTTGAAGAGCTTGCTAAGTGCGGAGCTGATACTTTTATCAGAATGGGCACATCGGGCGGAATGCAGGATGATGTCATTGGCGGAGATGTAGTCATCGCATCTGGTGCTATCAGAGCAGAAGGTACTTCTAAGGAGTATGCTCCTATTGAGTATCCAGCAGTAGCTACATTTGATGTTGTAACAGCACTTGTACAGGGTGCCAAGAAGACTGGCGCTAAGTATCACGTTGGAGTTGCACAGTGCAAGGATTCATTCTTTGGTCAGCACGAGCCAGAGACCAAGCCTGTGGGACCAGAGCTTTTGTATAAATGGGATGCATGGATAAAGTGCGGTGCCCTTTGTTCTGAGATGGAGAGTTCTACACTCTTTGTTGTAGGAGATTATTTAAGAGTTAGAACAGGTTCGATCCTTTTAGTAGTTGCCAATCAGGAGAGAGCCAAGAAGGGACTTTCTAATCCTCAGGTCCATGATATGGACATAGTTTATAAGACCACAATTGAAGCGGTTAAGTATCTTATTGAGTGGGATAAAGCCTAATAGGTTTTATTATAAAAAATTTTCATCAATCAAAAAATGGAGGACGATTATGAAAAAGAAAATCCTTGCAGTACTTATGGCTGCAACAATGGTAGCTTCTCTTGTAGCATGTGGTTCAACAGAAGCACCTGCAACAGAGACACCTGCAACAGAAGAGCCTGCAACAGAAGAAGCAGCTCCTGAAGCAGACAACACAGAGGCAACATCTGACATTAAGATCGCTATGATCACAGATTCTGGTGACATTACAGATATGTCATTCAACCAGACAACTTACGAGGCTTCAGATGCTTTCGCTAAGGCAAATGGTCTTGATTTTCAGTACTACAAGCCAACAGAGGACTCTGATGAGGCTCGTACAGCTGCTTTCAACAATGCTGTAGCTGATGGTTATAACGTAATTGTTGTTCCTGGATATCTTTTTGCTGGAATGATCGCATCAGTAGCTGATTCTAACCCAGAAGTAAAGATCATTGCTCTTGACGTTTCACAGGGCGACTTCGAAGGTGCTGGTGTTACAGAGCTTCCTGCTAACGTTTGCTCATTCACATACCAGGAAGAGCTTGCTGGTTACATGGCTGGATATGCTGTAGTTAAGGAAGGTTACAAGAAGCTTGGTTTCCTTGGCGGTATGGCAGTTCCTGCTGTTGTTCGTTATGGTTATGGTTTCGTTCAGGGTGCAGATGCTGCAGCTTCAGAGCTTGGCATTTCTTCTGACGTAGAAGTTAACTATGTATACGGCGGACAGTTCTTCGGTGACGAAGCTATCACAGCTACAATGGATACATGGTATTCTAACGGAACAGAAATCGTATTTGCTTGCGGTGGCGGTATCTTCACATCAGCTGGTGAGGCTGCTAAGAAGGTAGACGGTAAGCTTGTTGGTGTTGACGTTGATCAGTCTGGCACAATTGATGGACTTTATGGCGAAGGTGTATGCGTAACATCAGCTATGAAGGGTCTTGCTGCTACAGTTAATGCAACACTTACAGATGTAGTTGCTGGTAACTGGGATGCACACTCAGGAAAGATTGAGAACCTTGGTATCGTTTCAGGTGATGATCCAACAGTTAACTATGTTCAGCTTCCAACAGAGACATGGTCAATGAAGAACTTCACAGTTGACGATTACAAGGCTCTTGTTAAGTCAATGGCTGATGGTACTGTAACAGTAGATAGCAATATCGATGCTATGCCTACAACATCTATCAAGGTTACAACATTTGATAACATTCACTAATTAAATATTTCTAATTTATGTTGTTCTTCAAAAGGGAAGGGAACTTTATTCCTTCCCTTTTTTCAAGAACATAATAATTTCTATTACAGATCAGTAGTGGAAATTATTATGGTTTTGCCATGAAAAAAATTTGTTAGGAAGGTGTTTTTAATTATGGATGATTATGTAATTGAGATGTTGCATATCACTAAAGAGTTTCCTGGCATAATTGCAAATGATGATATCACTTTGCAGTTAAAGAAAGGTGAGATTCATGCACTTCTTGGAGAAAACGGTGCAGGAAAATCGACTCTTATGAGTGTTCTCTTTGGACTTTACACACCAGAGAAGGGCGTGATCAAGAAAGATGGTAAAGAGGTTACCATCAAAAATCCTAATGATGCTACTGACCTTGGTATAGGTATGGTGCATCAGCATTTTATGTTGGTAGATATTTTCTCAGTTCTTGATAATATTATTCTTGGAGCTGAACCTAGTAAATTTGGCTTTTTGACAAAAAAAGATGCAAGAAAAAAGGTTCTTGCTCTTTCTGAGAAATATAATCTTAAGGTTGATCCTGATGCTCTTATTGAGGATATTACTGTTGGTATGCAGCAACGTGTTGAAATCCTTAAGATGTTATACAGAGACAATGATATCCTTATTTTTGATGAACCAACTGCGGTACTCACACCTCAGGAGATTGATGAGCTCATGAAGATCATGAAGAATCTTGCTGCAGAAGGTAAGTCAATTCTTTTCATCACTCATAAGCTTAATGAGATCATGGAAGTTGCAGATCGTTGTACTATCCTTAGAAGAGGTAAGTATATTGGTACTGTTAATGTTGCAGATACTACCAAGGAAGAGCTGTCTTCTATGATGGTTGGACGTGATGTTAAATTTGCGGTTGATAAGGAAGTGGCTAAACCTGGTAAGGAAATACTCAGAGTAGAGAATGTTTGCGTTAAGAGTAAGATCCATCAGAATGATTCAGTTCACAATGTTTCCTTTAATGTTCGAGAGGGCGAGATCGTTTGTATCGCCGGTATTGATGGAAATGGTCAGACTGAGTTTATTGGAGCGCTTACAGGTCTTGATGATATTTCAAGTGGTACTATCAAATTTATGGGTGATGATATCACACATAAGTCTATCAGATACAAGAATACACATGGTATGAGCCATGTTCCTGAAGATAGGCATAAGCATGGTCTTGTTCTTGACTATACCCTTGAAGAGAACATGATCCTTCAGAGATACTTTGAACCTCAGTTTTCTAACCATGGCTTCATCAAGAAAAATGAGATGAGGGAGTATTCAGATAGGCTATCAGAAGAGTTTGATGTAAGATCTGGTCGTGGGGCTCAGACAATCGTTAGATCCATGTCTGGCGGTAATCAGCAGAAAGCTATTATTGCAAGAGAAATGGACAGAAATCATAAGCTTTTGGTAGCTGTACAGCCAACACGAGGACTTGATGTTGGTGCTATTGAATATATTCACAAAGAAATTGTTAAGCAGCGCGATGAGGGATGTGCTATCTTGTTGGTTTCACTTGAGCTTGAAGAGGTTATGAACCTTTCTGACAGAATTCTGGTAATGCATGATGGTGAGATCGTTGGTGAAGTTGATCCTAAGACAACAACACTTCAGGAACTTGGACTTTATATGTCCGGAGCTAAACATGATGAGAGAAAGGAGGTATTTAGGTAATGAAAGAGAAGTCTAGTTTCTTTAAGAAACCTGCAATTCAGACTATATTTGCATCAATCCTATGTGCCGTCCTTGGTATTATTTTAGGTTATATTATTCTTCTTTGTATGAATCCAGCTCATGCAACAGAAGGAATGGTGGCAATCCTTAAGAACTTCTTTAAGTTCAGTGCTAAACCTCAGCAGCTTAAGTATTATCTTGGATCAACCCTTGTTAAGGCTGTTCCTGTTATCCTTTGCTCAGAAGCTATCCTTTTTGCATATAAGGCAGGCCTTTTCAATATAGGTGCAGCAGGACAGTATACAGTAGGTATTCTTGCAAGCCTTTATACTTCACTAGCTCTTGGCTGGAACTGGTTTTTCTGTCTACTTGCAGCAGTGGTTGCAGGAGCTTTGTGGGGAGCTATTTGCGGTTTGTTCAAGGCATTTTGTAATGTTAACGAAGTTATTGCCGGTATCATGCTTAACTGGATATCACTTTATATCTGTAATATCATTCTTGGAAACGAGACTTGTATGAATACAACCAAGTCTGAGACATATGATATAGCAGCCAAGAACCCATCAGGAATTCTTCCTGGATTTTTGCAGGAACTTTTTGGTAAGAACCAGTATATGACTATTGCCGTTCCTATTACAGTAATTATTGCTATCATTATTTTGCTTGTTCTAAATAAGACAACTTTTGGTTATGAGCTCAAAGCTACCGGACATAACAAGGATGCAGCCAAGTATGCAGGTATGAACGCCAAGAGAAATATTGTACTTACACTTCTTATTTCAGGCGCTATTTCAGGTCTTGCAGCTGCTCTTTATTATCTTACAAGTATTGAGCATTACAAGATTGCTTCATCTGTTCCAGGAATGGGCTTTTCAGGAATTGCTGTTGCTTTCCTTGGAGGTCTTCATCCTATTGGAGCGATCGTTGCTGGCCTTTTTGTTGAGTATATTACACTTGGTGGTCAGTACCTTAATACAAATTATTTCAATCCACAGGTTGCTGATCTGATGATCGCTATCATCATTTACCTCTGCGGATTTGTGCTTTTCTTTAAATCTATTATCAATAAGCCTAAAAAGGTACAAAAGTCTAATGCTGAGGCTGATAAGAATGCATCAGCAAAGAAGGAGGTGCAGAGATGATACTACTGATCCAATACACACTCATCTTCTCAGCAGTACTTATCCTTGTTGCTTTGGGCGGAATGTTTTCAGAGCGAAGCGGTATTATCAATCTTGGACTTGAAGGAATAATGGTATTTGGAGCAATGGCTGGAGCTATGGTAATGGTTCTTTTGCCGGAGTCAGCTTCTAAATTTACATTAGTGTTTCTTACACTTTTAGCAGCCGCTCTTGCAGGAATGATCTCTTCACTGCTCATTGGTGTTGCATGTATCTATTTCAAGGCAGATCAGACACTTATTGGTACAGCTGTAAACATGCTTGCTACAGCTGCTGCTACAGTTATTGTTAAGGCATTTAACACTAACCGTTCAAAGGGATCAGATTTTTCTGCTAAGCTTGATTATGTTAGAGGACACGATGCATTTATGTTTAACATCGGACCTTTACAGCTTAGCTGGTTTATAGTAATTGCTGCAGTTCTTCTTGTAGCTGCCATTATCTTTTTCTACAAAACGAAATTTGCACTTAGACTTCGTGCTTGCGGTGAGCATCCTCAGGCTGCTGATTCTGTAGGTATCAATGTTTATGTTATGAGATATTCAGGAGTGCTTTTATCAGGATTTCTTGCTGGCCTTGGCGGTATTATATATATTGCAGCTGCCAACTCTACATGGCACTTTGATTATGGTGTTGCAGGCGCAGGTTTCCTTGCTCTTGCTGTTATGATCTTTGGTCAGTGGAAGCCTGAGAGAATTGCATGGTCTGCTGTACTATTTGCAGTGTTTAGATCACTGTCAAATGTATATATGGGAATTGATTTCCTTCAGGCACTTAAGATTCCAGGAACTGTTTATAATATGTTCCCTTATATTGTTTCTCTTATCGTACTTGCATTTACATCACAGAAATCAAGAGCACCTAAGGCAGAGGGTATTCCATACGATAAGGGTTCTAGGTGATTTTTATGAATGAGAATGAAATAAAGAGTTTAGTACGCAGAGCGCTTGATATGAGAATTTTCTCATACACACCATATTCCCGCTTTAATGTGGGAGCAGCGCTTCTTGCTAAAAATGGTGAAGTATATACAGGTTGCAACATAGAAAATGCCTCATATACACCTACTAACTGCGCTGAGAGAACAGCATTTTTCAAGGCTGTAAGCGAAGGAGTTAAAGAATTTAAGGCTATTGCTATTGTTGGTGGTGAAGATGGTGCCACAGAACTTGATTATTGCCCACCTTGCGGTGTCTGCAGACAGGTTATGAGCGAGTTTTGTGATGACGAGTTTATCATCATTCTTGCAAAGTCAGAGGATGAGTACAAAACCTATACTTTACCTGAAATACTTCCAGAAAGATTCGGGCCTAAAGATCTTTTAGGTTGACTTTTGACATAATATTGTGTTATATTATACTGCGTTGTATAAATCAGACGGTCCTCTGTTGCAATAGGTGCATTAAGAACGTCCATAGAATAGGAGAAAAGATATGAGTACAATTATCGAAGAGCTCGAGAAAGAGCAGTTGAACGCAAACGCACCTGAGTTCAACACAGGTGACACAGTAAGAGTTCACGCTAAGATCAAGGAAGGAAACCGTGAAAGAGTACAGATTTTCGAAGGAACTGTTAAGAAGATCCAGGGTGGTAGCAACCGTACAACATTCACAGTTAGAAAAGAGTCTTACGGCGTTGGCGTTGAGAAGACTTGGCCACTTCACTCACCTATCGTTGAGAAGGTTGAGGTTGTTAGAAGAGGTAAGGTTAGAAGAGCTAAGCTTAACTACCTTAAGGGTCTCACAGGTAAGAAGGCTAAGGTTAAGGAACTTGTTACCAGATAATTTGTGTTTTAAAAGGGCAGTTACTTTTTAGTAATTGCCTTTTTTCATATAAAAGTATGAGGTGTGGGGTATGTTTAGAAGGAAAAGAAACAGATATTCTTTCTATCAAAAAAAGAAGACTATAACACCTAAGATCATCAGAGAGGTGTTGTCTTGGCTTTCAGTAACTGTAATTGCAGTTGCACTAGCTTTTGTCTTTGTCAGTGTATTTGGCATGCAGGTCAGCAATATAGGAGATTCTATGACTCCTACTTTTTCTAATGGCCAGATTCTCTTAGTAAATAGACTTTCATACAAGATCCTTAGACCATCTAAGGGTGATATCATAGTTTTTTTACCAAATGGAAATACTAATTCTCATTACTATGTTAAGAGAGTTGTTGCAGTCTCCGGTGATAAGGTTCAGATCATCGATGGTAAACTTTATGTAAACGGAGAAATCGCTGAGGAAGATAACAAATTATATGATAAAATGGAAGATGCAGGTATAGCTGCTAATGAGATCAAGCTTAAGAGCGGAGAATATTTCGTTCTTGGTGATAACAGAAATAGCAGTGAGGACTCGCGAAGTGCCAACATTGGTGTTGTTACAGGCAAGATGATTGTTGGAAAGGTTTGGTTCAAATTTAAAGCGGCTGATGTAGGCGGCGGATTTGTTCTCAAATGATCGGAAAGGTAGTTAGATGAATTTACAGTGGTATCCTGGTCACATGACTAAGGCAATCAGAATGATGCAGGAGAATATCAAGCTTATCGATATCATTATCGAGATTACTGATGCCAGAATTCCAGCATCGGGTAGGAATCCTGATATTGATGAACTTGGCAAGAACAAGTTCAGGCTCATCATTTTGAACAAGGCTGATCTTGCAGATCCAGCTATTACTAAAAGATGGAAAGAATATTATCAGAAACAGGGCTATTTTGTAATGGAGATGAATTCCAAGACTGGCAATGAAGCCGGTAAGGTCAAGGAGCTCATTCAAAGTGCCTGTGCTGAAAAGATAGAAAAGGATAAAAAAAGAGGTATTGTAGGAAGACCTATAAGAGCTATGGTTGCAGGTATTCCTAACGTTGGTAAGTCTACATTTATCAATAAGCTTGCTGGTAAGGCTTCTGCCAAGACAGGTAATAAGCCTGGTGTTACTAAGGGCAAGCAGTGGATCTCCCTTGGCAAGAACCTTCAGCTTCTTGATACTCCAGGTATCTTGTGGCCAAAGTTTGAGGACCAGACAGTTGGACTTCATCTTGCATTTATCGGTTCTATGAACGACGAGAACATCGATACTGATGAGCTTGCCTGTGAACTTATCAAGATATTAAAACAGTACTATCCTAATGCTATTTCTGAGAAGTATAATATTACTGATGAGCAGATAGATGAGCTTATGGAGGATCAGTATCAGACTCCAGCAAGCGCTGTTTTGTCAGCTATTGCTATCAATAGAAAATGCTTTAAACAGGGGGCTACTCCTGATATTTCAAGAGCTTCTGCGCTACTTCTTGATGACTTTAGAAATGGAAGACTTGGCAGATTGTCTCTTGAAAGACCAGATTAATAAGTGTATCAAACACGGAAACGGCGGAATGTATGAAAAAGGTCTTAAAGGAAATTCTTAGTACAGTAGCGTATATTGTGGTTATCTTTTGCCTTACATATCTTTTTATTACATTTGTAATGCAGAGAACTGAGGTTAGCGGAACTTCAATGGAGCCTACTCTTCAAAATGGGGATTCACTTCTTATTGAGAAGGTATCCTATAGATTTAGTGGACCCAAGCGCTTTGAGATAATCGTATTTCCTTACAAATATGGGGATCAGCAGTACTTTATCAAAAGAGTCATCGGTCTTCCTGGGGAAACAGTAAGGATCGATTACGCTGGTAATATCTATATCAATGGCGAGATACTTGAAGAGGACTATGGCGCTGAGATCATGAGAGACCCAGGTAGAGCAGAGACAGAGGTTGTACTTGGTGATGATGAGTATTTTGTTCTTGGAGATAATAGAAATAACAGTATGGACAGCAGAGATATCTCTGTTGGAAGTATCAAGAAAAAAGATATAATGGGACATGCGCTTGTTAGAATCTATCCTTTCGATAAGATGGGAGGATTGGATTGATGAAGTCTATGTCTGATATCAAGTCACTTCTTTCAGGACTTGGTACTATCGATGAATATTCCTTATTTATTGATGAGTTTTCTTCTGATGAGAGAGCTGGAGTTCAGAAGATGGTTGCTACTGCCAACAAGAAGGTAGAAGCCATTCAAAAAGAGCTTTTGCGTCTCGAAGAAATGAAAAAATATGAAAAGGAATATGCTTCTTTAGGCTATCTGTGTGGTATTGATGAAGTTGGTAGAGGCCCTCTTGCAGGTCCTGTGTATGCAGCCGCAGTTATTTTGCCTCCTGATTCCAACATTCTTTATATTAACGATTCCAAGAAATTATCCGAAAAAAAGAGAGAAGAGCTTTATGACATCATCATGGATGAGGCTATTGCTGTAGGTATTGGATGCAATTCTCCTAAGAGAATTGATGAGATCAATATCCTGCAGGCTACCTATGAAGCTATGACTATGGCTGTTAATAGCCTTAAGGTTAAGCCAAATGCTCTTTTGATCGATGCTGTACATATTCCTCAGCTTGAAGAGTACAAGCAGATCTCAATTATCAAAGGTGATGCCAAGAGCATGTCTATTGCTGCAGCTAGTATCATTGCTAAGGTTACAAGGGACAGGCTCATGAAGGAGTATGCACAAAAGTATCCTGAATATGGATTTGATTCAAATAAGGGATACGGAAGTGCAGATCATATTCAAGCTCTCAAGAAGTACGGACCTTGTGAATTACATCGCAGATCATTTATAGGTAACTTTGTATGAGTAATATACAGAGCGTATCACAATCAAATAATACTATCCTTGTGAATGGCAGAGAGCTTAGCCAGGTAGGAGCTGATAAACAGCCTCTTGAGCTAAGGAATGGTTCTACCATTCAGGGTAAGGTATTGTCTATAGAAGATGCAGAAGGCGAGAAGATAGTTAATATCAGTGTTGGCGATAATGTATTGTCAGCGAGGCTTTCTGAGGGCATGGGCCTAAGAGAAGGTCAGATGCTTAATTTTGTTGTAAGATCTCTTTCATCTAACAATGTTTCTATTACTCCATTGTATGAGAATACATCTATTGATCAGAGCACAGAGAAGGCTCTAAATGCCGCTGGGCTCGAGATTACTCGCGACAATGTCCAGATGGTGAAGACTATGATGGAGCATTCGCTTCCAATCGACAAGAATTCACTTCAGGATATGAGTAAGGCTCTTTCTACATTTCCAAACACTTCAATCGATACTCTTGTAGAGATGAAGGCCCTTAATATTCCAATTACTGATAACAATATAAAAGGTTACGAGAGCTATAGAAACTACGAGCATCAGGTTATAAATGAGATGCAGAGTATCATAGATGAACTTCCAAATGCCTATGAAACCCTGACTAATAGCGGCAATTCTGATGCTGCTATGAAGCTATATGGCGAAGTACTTAAGCTCTTTGGAAATGAAGAGAATGCTGAAGCTGTGGTTTCTGAAAATTTACAGGCAAAAGAGCTCCCAGGTGAAGCTATATTAAATGAAGCTGGTGAAATGGGCGAATCAGAAGCTTTAAAGCAGGATGCGTCAGCTGTAAAAGCTCAAAATACCGCAACATTTGCAGATACTTTAAAAGAGCTTGGCATAAAAGAAGAGACCATAAATAAATTTGTATATGATGTTAAGAGTGGACAAGGCTCTTTGCCAGCAAAAGAGCTACTTGGAGAGCTTGCTAAAGCCTTTAACGAGGCAGACCTTACTAATACAACAGAAGCTACTGCCTGGAAAAAGCTCTTTTCCTCAAACGAATACAATAAACTCCTTAAGGATAACATATCGAATCAGTGGATGCTAAAGCCTGATGAAGTAGAAAATAAGGAGAACATCCAGAATCTGTATCAAAGGCTTGGTAAACAGATAAATAACCTTGCTGAGACCATAAACAATACAATGGGAGCTGAGTCCAAGCTTGGACAGGCTGCCAATAATCTTCAGAACAACTTAGATTTCATGAATCAGCTAAATCAGATGTTCCAATATGTTCAGCTTCCGCTTCAGATGACTGGGCAGAACGCTCACGGAGATCTGTATGTTTATAGAAACAAGAATAAGCGCATGAGTGAAGATGGCTCAGTTAGTGCCATGCTTCACCTTGATATGGAGAATCTTGGACCAGTTGATGTTTATGTTAAGATGCTGGATAAGAAGGTTTCTACTCATTTTTATGTGGCGGATGACTCTGTTCTTGACCTTATAAACGACAACATTCATATTCTTAATGAAAGGCTTGAAAAGCGTGGATATTCTATGCAGGTCACAATGAAGCTTCATACAGATGAAGATGGCAAGGACATGGCAGTTGATGAGATGCTGGATGTTAGTAAGATGCCTATCATCTCCACAGCTTCTTTTGATGCAAGGGCATAGTTTGAGGACTATAAATGGAAAATAAGAAAAATAAGACTGCGGTGGCACTTGGATATGATCCAAATGAAGATGGCGCGCCTAAGGTAATTGCTTCTGGTAAAGGCGCTCTTGCTGAAAAAATCATTGAAAAGGCCAAAGAAAATAAAATACCTGTCCATGAGGATGACAAGCTGGCAGATACTTTGTCGAGACTTGAGATTGGCGAGATGATCCCGCCTGAGCTCTACGAAGTAGTTGCTGAGATCCTTGTATTTGTGGATGCTATGGACAAGATCAAAGCAAAGGATAAGACTAGGTGAACAATAGGAAAGTTGGCTCCTGGTATGAAAGACTAGCCAGGGAATATGTTAAGAAAAATGGTGGTAGAATAGTTGCTACTAACTATAGGCTCCGAAACGGAGAGATTGATATTATAGCTTATGATGATAGCTATTTGTGTTTCATAGAAGTTAAGTACCGAAAAGATAAAAAATATGGCGGCCCTGAGGCCGCCGTAAATCTGTCTAAACAAAAGAAAATCTGTAAAACATCTTTATTTTATCTATATAGTCAAGGCCTTTCTGAAGACATTCCCATTAGATATGATGTAATATGCGTTTCTGGAGAACAGGAATCTGTAAGCGTATACTGGCACAAGAACTCATTTGACTTCATATAACCAAATGCTGTATGGAGAGTTTTTATCAGTATATTTGCTAAGTAGCTTAAGACCAAGTTCTTCATTGTTTGAAAGGTCAATTCTAGAGAAAATGTATTTTCCATTCAGATTTTTAAAGGCGTTTACATCAATTAAAAGTCTTTTATCACTAACCATCTTGGTTCTTACTGGAGACCAGATTGAATCGACTGTTCCAGAGAAGATATAAGCTCTAGCTCCCCATTCGTCGTAGTAGGCTCTTGCTGCTTCATTTTCGTTAAGAGCAGGTGCAATGATCTTTCTAAATTCTTCTTTGTAATCCTGATAGTAATAACTAAGGCATCCGTCTAAGGTAGATATACCGTTGTATGACAGCACTGATGGATGGAAGCCATAGGCAACAGAGTACTCACCTTCATAGCCGATATCTTTTTTTATCTTGGTAAAAAGATCTGTTGAATAAAACTCGCCATAGGACAGAGTTTCTGACTTTTTATTCTTTGCTATCTGCCATGTATTTACGTAGACTGTGTTATAAAAATCATTGTATAGAGACTGATTTCCAATAACAGACAATAGTACCAGTAGGACTAAGAGTATAGCGAATTTCTTTTTGTATTCACATAGGCGTTTTGCAATGAACACGATCTCTAAATACCAGAGAAATGGGTTAAAGAATAGGGTTCTATTAAACTGCCATCCCTTAAGTGGCTTAAATATCATTTCAAATAATTCCCTTACGATCTGACAATAGTACAGACCGTAGATCACGCAATTAAAGATGATGAAGTACATAACAAGGTTTATTGGATCTGTAAGGAGCTTTTTAATGTCTTTTTCCTTGATATGTATGAAATTTATGATGATCACTGAGACTAGGACGATTGGCATTACCACAAATCGATGGAGATCTTCGCAGTGGAACATATTTTTAACAAATACATCTACTATGGTCAAAAGAATCTTAGATAAACTATAATTATCCACCACCATAGTATCCCTTATTGTCTTTTGATCGCCTGCAAATATCAGCAGGAATAATCGATATTCTATGAGAATATAGCTGACCGATAAAAGTGCCATACTGATGATAAGTGAAAAGCTAACTTTTTTGTCTTTTAATGATCTATAGATAAAGTAGATCAGTATATATCCGATAATGAAGGGACCAAAGAAAGTAAAATATGATAAAACAGGGTAAAAGAATAAGAGAACGTAGTATCTTATTCCTTCATTGTTTGCAATCTTTCTGAGCAAGTAGATCAGTAGCGGAATTGAAGCAAAAGCAAATGAAAATGCTGGATATAGAGGAAGGAGACCGTAGATAAAGCTTCCAAGTACTATAAGCCACTCGTATTTTTCATATTTGTTTTCTAAAACATCCTTGCCAAGGAGTATTCCTGAGATCAGAGCAATCATGATCTTAAGGAAATAGCAAGTTATATATGCAGTAAAATTAGGTAGAACTGCATATATAAGTGAATACAGATAGAATTCAGATAATAAAAAGTTTCTGTCTATTCCTCCAAGTAGTGGTAAGGTCTTTGCGTGAGAAAAAAATGCATTATTAAGACGCATTATTTGATAGTCGGCAATATGTATATCTAGATTGTCATGCACACCTATATAGGTGTGCTTAGGCCCAGCAATCAAAAAGGTTGCAAGTTCTACTAAAGTTATAATTATTACAATTCCCCAGTACCATGTGATCTTAAAACTTCTTTTTTTCATTTTTACTCCATAAAAAAAGCAGCAAAATACAAAAAACAAAGACATATCACTATGTCTTGATCTTCGTATTTTGCTGCTTCACACAATTCTTTTCACAATATTGAGTTTCTGATCATCCAAATGAAATCAGACAAGCTCTTTATCTTAAAAGCATTAACCCCTTATAAGGCGTGTTAAGATGCAAATTCAACTGCCATCAATTATAGCACAATTTCAGTAATTGTAACAACGATTAAAGGCTTTCTCATTATTTTTTTCCAAATATAGTCTTCGATAGAGGATTTGATGTTCTTTGATAGCCTATCATCGCGAACTCCCTGAGAAATCGATTTGCTGATCTCAGTTCTAACAAGGTCTTGCAGTTCATCGATGAGTCCAAAATCATTTTCATTGTTTATAAAGCCTTTAGTTACGATCGATGGCTTGGCTGCAAGTCTTCCAGATTTATGGTCAAAGCAAAGCTGAGTAATCACTATGCCAGAGTCTGAAAGTATTTTTCTTTCTTTTAGGATGAGTCCACCTATATCACCAATTCCAAGTCCATCTATAAGTATTTCATCAACCTTTATATGGTCAGTTACTTTACAGGAGTTTTCGCTTATTTCAAGTACGTCGCCATTTTTGATAAGATATGTATTTTCGTGAGGAACTCCGATGCTTTCAGCTATCTTGGCAGACGCTTTTCTGTATCTATACTGACCGTGAGCTGGGATCACAAATTTTGGATTTAGGAGAGTATAGATAAGCTTAAGCTCTTCAGAACAGGCGTGACCTGTTGCATGGATCTCCTGGAAGATAATATTTGCACCTTGTTCTTCGAGCTTGTTCATGGTCTGTTCGAAACTCTTTTCACTTCCCATTACAGGAATGGAGCTAAACAAAATGGTGTCATCCTTTTTGATCTTGATATGCTCATGGGTTCCATCTGCAATCTGGGCAAGGCAAGTGATAGGTTCGCCATGATTTCCAGTTGTGATATAAACTAGTGAGTTATCAGGATATTTTGACGCATCCTCAATGTTTATTATGGTATCTTTTGGAAGAACTATGTAACCAAGCGTTTCTGCGGCATTAAATATGTCCAGCATGGCTTTTCCTTGTAATATTACTTTTTTGCCATATTTATTTGCAATCTCGATGATCTGCTGAACTCTGTCCATGTTTGATGCAAAAGTTGCGATGATCATGCGATTATTTTTGTAGGCATTAAATATATGGTCGATTGAGTTACTAACTGCTGTTTCAGAAGGAGAGTAGCCTTCGATCATGGCATTGGTACTATCTGCCATTACAGCAAGGACACCCTTTGAGCCTATGGCTGCAAGGCGCTTAAGATTTATGGCATCACCATTTATAGGTGTCAGGTCCATCTTAAAATCTCCAGTGTGAATGATGGTTCCTACAGGAGTATTGATGGAAAGAGACACTGCATCTGGAATACTATGGTTTGTCTTGATGAATTCAATCTTGAAGTCACCTAGAACAATGGAGGCACCCTGTTTTATTACTTTAGTCCTGGCCTTCTTTATGCTTAGTGCTTTTAATTTATTTTCTACAAGAAGTATAGTAAGAGGTGTTCCATATATTGGGACATTTAGATCAGAAATAACATAAGGAATAGCTCCAATGTGGTCTTCATGTCCATGAGTTACAATAAGACCCTTTAGTTTGTCTTTATTTTGCATAATATAAGATATGTCAGGAATTGACGTATCAATTCCAGGCATATTATTAGGTGGAAAGCTGGTTCCACAATCTATGATGATCATTGAGTCCTGATATTCAAGGAGAGTCATGTTCATACCTATCTTATCAAAACCACCTAATGGTATTATCTTTACACTTTTTTCCATATTGCCTCCAAAGCCTTTGCCACTGCTATATGGTAGAGTTTATCAAATTATGTTAAAGTGTGTAAATATAAGAATATATTGTTGAGGATGATTTTCACATGAGTTTGAATATAAAAAGAACTGGTGCTCCTTTGACCATGGAACTTAGAGATAATAATGAACTTAAATACCTTGTTTTTCCAAGACTTGAAGAGCTTGGAATTGTAGACCATCTCTTTAGTACAAGGCTTGGGGGTGTTTCAACTGGGTACTTCTCAGAGTGTAACTTAAGCTACACAAGAGGTGATGACAAGGAACACGTGGATGAAAACTACAGGAGAGTAGCTAATGCACTGGGGCATGGCAGAACACTTGATGACTTTGTTCTGACATTTCAGACTCATACTACTAATATCAAGGTTGTAACTAAGGAGGATAGAGGAAAGGGACCAGCAAGGGCTCGCGACTATACTGATATAGACGGCCTTATTACAAATGTACCAGGTATCATACTTGGAACCTTTCACGCTGATTGCCCGCCTATATACATAGTAGATCCAGTTCATAAGGCCATCGGAATGGTACATTCTGGTTGGAAGGGCACCAAAGGTAAGATTGGAGCCATTGCTATTAAAAAGATGCATGAAGAGTATGGAACTGAAGCAAAAGATTGTATCTGTGCTATTGGCCCTTCAATCTGCGGCGATTGCTATGAGATTGGCGATGACGTAGCAAAAGAGTTTTCTGAAAGCTTTACAGATGCTGAGCTTTCATATGAACATATTTTGATTCCATATCCAAATGGCAAGTACAGGCTCTTTTTATGGAATGCTATTAAACTGACACTTAGGCAAGCAGGCGTCTTAGATGAAAACATCTTAGTTACAGATATCTGTACAAAATGTAATCCTGACCTATTATTTTCACACAGGGTTCACCATGAAGAGCGCGGAAATCTCTGCGCATTTTTGTCACTAAAGAAATAAATTGTAATTCTTAAGAAATCTTAAGAAATTTCGTAGGTAAATCTTAAGATTTTAATGGTTTAATTGATTATAGGAATATGTGAGGTTGATATGGAAAATATTTTAGTTTGCGATGATGATAAAGAAATAGTTGATGCTATTGAGATCTATCTTCAGCAGGAAGGGTACAGAGTTTATAAGGCTTATGACGGCGAGCAGGGTCTTGAAATCTTAAAGACAGCCAGCATACAGCTTGCTATCGTAGACGTTATGATGCCTGTACTTGATGGTATCCATCTTGTAATGGAGCTTAGGAAATTTAGCACAGTTCCAGTTATCTTTTTATCTGCTAAGTCAGAAGACTCTGACAAGATCCTTGGGCTTAATATCGGGGCAGATGACTACATTACCAAGCCTTTTAATCCGCTTGAGCTTGTAGCCAGGGTTAAGTCTAATCTTCGCAGATACATGAAACTTGGAAGCAGAGAGAGTCAGGAAAATGTCTATTCAACTGGCGGACTTGTTGTGGATGAGAACTCCAAAGAGGTTACAGTTTATGGAGAGAGCATCAGACTTACTCCTATTGAATACAGTATTTTGGCTTTCCTTGTAAAAAATAAGGGAAAGGTATATTCCATCAACCAGATCTATGAGCAGATCTGGAGAGATTCAGCGGTTTGTGCTGACAATACCATCGCAGTCCATATCAGACATATCAGAGAAAAAATTGAAATTAATCCTAAGGATCCAAAGTACCTTAAGGTGGTTTGGGGAGTTGGGTACAAGATTGAGGACGAAGTTATATGACAAAGTATTTAAAACACCCTAAATTACTAAGCTTTATTCAGCATCTTATGGTAGCTTTTATTGCCTTTACTTACTTTTATGTATTTGCTGGATCAAGCATCATTATCTCAGGTGTTAGAGGAGATTATTCTTATAATCTTTATGAGTCTGACAGAACTAAGAGCTATGAAGACTCATATCTTTTTAACAATATTCTTGGAAATAATATCTCAGATGTATTAAAGCTTGTGGCAGAGCGAAGCCAGCTTGAAACTCAAGGAGAGTATGATGGCAAAAAGAAGATCGATGTCACTGCCTACGTAAATAGGGGAACTACACTTCCTGGAGATTATATTACTGCCACTTTTTATCTTTCTGATCTTCTTAAATGGGGACAGAGCGGATTTGAGTATGAGACAAGGGATTTTAGTGATGAAGAAAGCGCCAAGTTCCTTAGTAAGTCAACTACTTACACTCATCTTAAGAACAATATCGTATCTGGCGGCATGAACTCTTATCTTAGTTCACAACTAGAAGATAATAGCATGACCTTTACAATTACAAGCAGCACTCAGCCTGAAGGTGGCAAGCACAATATCCTTGTTTCTAGGTATGAGACAGTTGATGGCAAGAAAATTGAGGACCTTGTATCTAACTGGGAGGAGTACAACTTGCTTTGCTCCTACGTAGAAGAGGCAGCACTTACACTTACTAACAATTTTGAGGATTACGGCAAGCTTATTTCATATTATAGTTACCAGAACAGTAACCTTAGATATTTTGTATCAAGGACCATAAATGGTAAGACAGAGACTTATACTAATGTTGATGAGCTCTCTAAAGAGACAACTGGAATCGACATTAAGGGAATGTTCGAGGGTTATGGCAAATATATCTATTATTGCCCATACGACCTACAGTATGAGTCCAATACTCTTATAAAGGAGAGCGTGGTTCGTTCGCTGGTAAAGAGCTACAAATATGCCTTTCCTGATCAGTTAAAGATCTATATAGCAGTTGATACCAATGACTATCCTTGTATAGATGGCTTTACTCAGGGTAAGATCAGCTTTTCAAAATATATGCCATACAGAACGCAGCTTTATATCCTTAGTTTTGTTGCAGCTGTCGTATATCTTTTAATCCTGGTTCTGAGATTAAAGGCACAGAATCTTGGAGCAGAGGAGGAAAATAAAAAGCCTTTGTATACAGGTGCAATCATTGGAGTAGGCTTAGGTATAATACTGATTCCATTTGTAGCATTTGTGATTGCAAGCCTTATTATGGATATCAGCTATGGCAAGCTTCTTCAGATAGCACATTTTCCTGTGTATGCCGCTGCCGGAGCCTTTGTATTTGACATTGGCCTTTTGTACCTTGTCTACGGACTTGTCAAGAAGTATAAGGAAAAGAGCCTGTGGAAGGATTCATTTACAAGACAGGTGATCATAAAGGCTAAAAAGCTTATTCTTTCAACAACTGATAATGCCAACGTTATTATCAGAACCTGGATTCCTTATGTGGGATTTGTGGTACTTAATTTACTTCTTTTCAAGATCGGACTTGCTGGAATAGTGTTGGCAGCTATATTAGATGCTTTGGTGGGAGTATATCTCTATAGGCAGAACCTTGATAGAGACAAGATCATACATGTGATCGAGAATATCCAAAATGGTGACGTCAAAGCCAAGGTTAAGATTGATAACCTCCATGCAGATAATATCTCTCTTGCAGAAGCTGTTAATACCATTGGTGAAGGTATAGACAGAGCGGTTGATACCAGCATGAAGGATGAAAAGCTAAAGGCTGACCTTATTACTAACGTATCCCACGATATCAAGACACCTCTTACATCTATCATCAACTATGTTGACCTCATTAAGAGAGAGGATATCGACAATGTAAGAGTTAGAGAGTATGTGGCTGTTCTTGAGTCCAAGTCACAGAAGCTCAAGCAGCTTACAGAAGACCTTGTTGAAGCTTCTAAGATAAGTTCAGGTAATATAAGCATTCAACTTGAAAGAATCGATTTTGTAGAGCTTGTTAATCAGACAATTGGAGAGTTCTTTGAAAAGCTAGAAGCTAGTAAACTTACTCCAGTATTTAAGTCAGAACGACCATCTATCATTATTATGGCAGATGCAAGGCACCTTTGGAGAGTTGTTGAGAATCTTATCAATAACGTTTGCAAGTACGCACTTCCTGGCACAAGAGTTTACATGGATATGCGTATCAAGGAAGAAAATGACAAGAAATACGTTGTATTTTCAATCAAGAATATCTCAGCTAATGAGCTTAACGTAGATGAAGGAGAGCTTACAGAGAGATTTATAAGAGGAGATGAGTCCAGAACTACAGAAGGTAGCGGACTTGGTCTTTCAATTGCCAAGAATCTTACAACATCTCAGGGTGGTAAGTTTGATATCAAGCTTGATGGAGATCTTTTCAAGGCAATGCTTACCTTTGAAGTAATAGAATGATAAAGGCAATAAAAAACGAGGCTGTAAAAGCCTCGTTTTATTTTGCAAAAGATTATTCAAATAACTCTTCAGGAGTCTTGCAGCCTGAGTTGTACTTACCAACGATCTCGTGGATCTTGTCTGTTGGCATGTTGACTGTAGACATTGAAGCATCGTGATTGAGGAAATCAATGATAGTTGCAAGGAATTTACCCATATCAGCGATGAATACATATTCTTTTGAAGTAATCTCTTCGTTCATGTATGTGAGGTTAGTAGTGATGACTGCGTCGAAGTAGCCATTCTTGTAGCCTTCATCAAACTTACTCATACCATTTGTGAAAAGACCAAAGGTTGTGCATATGAATACTCGCTTAGCGCCCATATTCTTGAGCTGTTTGGCTGTATCTATCATACTTGATCCTGATGAGATCATATCATCGATTACGATAACGTCACGACCTGAAATATCAGAACCAAGGAATTCGTGAGCAACAATAGGGTTAGAACCGTTAACTACGTGTGCGTAGTCACGTCTTTTGTAGAACATACCAGTGTCAGCACCGATTACGTTGGCAAAGTATACGGCTCTGTCCAAAGCACCTTCATCCGGGCTGATAACAGTAAGGTGATCCTTGTCTACGATAAGGTCATCAATGTGAGATAAAAGAGCCTTCATAAACTGATATGATGCAAGGAAATTATCAAATCCGCCAAGTGGCTTAGCGTTTGAAATTCTTGGATCATGAGCATCAAAAGTGATGAAGTTTGAAATACCCATGTCATGAAGTTCCTTGAACATCTGAGCTGCATCAAGAGATTCCATTCCATTTCTCTTATGCTGACGGCCTTCATAAAGGAAAGGCATGATAACATTTATTCTTTTGGCTTTACCTGTGATAGCACCAATGACTCTCTTAAGATCCTGATAATGATCGTCAGGAGATTTGTGATTGATATAGTTGTACATCTTGTATGTAATGCTGTAGTTACATACATCAGTGAGAATATAAACATCGCTTCCGCGAACACTCTCGTTGATGGTACATTTAGCTTCGCCACTTCCGAATCTGTCGAGGCTGTAAGCTGTCTGATAAGTATTTTTTACATATCCATGAAAAGCGGGATCATTCTCTGGCATTTTATATAAGTCGTGTCTGAACTCTGAAATATAGCGGTCTACGCTATCACCAAGTTCCCTTGCTGACTCCATAACAATAAGACTAAGTGGGGCAACTGGAATAGTACCTTCCAGCTTGTGAAAATCTGGCATAATAATCCCTTCCTTTTTGTGATTTATAAAAGAACATAATTCTACATTTATTGTTTTACCATCATGAATGCTGACACGTCAATAAAAAAAATGTATAATATTGTGGCGAAGTATTTAAAGTTAAAGGAAATTTTTATGCCAAAAGAAAAAGGTCATCTTATCGGAAGAATAGATGAGAATAGTATTGCTGAAGAATTAAATATCGAACCAGGAGACAGACTTCTTAAGATAAACGATCAGGAGATCACAGATATCTTTGACTACCAGTATCTTGTTCAGGATGAACATCTTGATGTGCTGATCCTCAAAGAAAATGGCGAAGAGTGGCTACTTGATATAGACAAGGATTATTACGAAGATCTTGGTATTGAATTTGAAAATGGACTTATGGACAACTACAGACGTTGTTCCAATAATTGTATCTTTTGCTTCATAGACCAGATGCCAAAGGGTATGAGAGATACTCTTTATTTTAAAGATGATGATTCAAGACTTTCATTTTTGCAGGGTAATTACGTAACACTTACTAACATGTCTGATGCAGATATAGACAGGATCCTTAAGTATCACTTATCGCCTATCAATGTATCTTTTCAGACTACCAATCCAGAGCTTCGTTGCAAGATGCTTGGTAACAGATTTGCAGGTGAAGCACTCAAGAAAGTGGACAGACTCTGCGCACCAGGTTCTGGTATAGAGCTTAATGGCCAGATTGTTCTGTGTAAGGGAGTTAACGACGGAGCAGAGCTTGAGAGATCTATTAGGGATATGTCCAAGTACATTCCTAATCTTCAGAGCGTATCTGTAGTTCCGGTTGGTCTTTCCAAGTATAGAGACGGTCTTTATCCTCTTGAACCATTTAATGCTGAGGATGCTGCTGAGGTTATTGATCTTATCGAGAGCTGGCAGCGCAAGATATACGACGAGCATGGCATCCACTTTATTCACGCCAGTGACGAGTGGTACTTCCTTGCTGGAAGGGATTTTCCAGAGGCAGAGAGGTATGACGGATATATCCAGCTTGAAAACGGCGTAGGAATGGTCAGACTTTTGATGGATGAGTTTGATGAAGCTCTTGAGATCGCTGTTTCTGAGCACGCTGATCACCTTGCAGGACTTAACAGAGAGATTTCCCTTGCTACAGGTAGACTCGTGTATCCTTGCATAAAAGAGCTGGTTGAAAAAGCTATGAAAGTTTCAACTGGACTTAAGGTACATGTTTATGAGATAATAAATGAGTTTTTTGGCGAGAGGATCACAGTTTCCGGGCTTTTAACTGGTCAGGACATTATTAAACAGCTTAAGGGCAGGGAACTTGGCAGCACTTTGTATCTTCCAGAGAATCTCTTAAGAAGTGGCGAGGATTATCTCTTAGATGATGTTCGCATTGGAGATATAGAGAAGGCTCTTGATACTAATGTAGGAATATCCAAGTGTGATGGACACAATCTTGTATCCCTCCTTTTAGATATTCCAGAAGATGAATTATATAAAGGATAAGAAATGAGTAGAAAAAATATTGTTGCAGTAGTAGGAAGGCCAAACGTTGGTAAATCTACTTTGTTTAATGCTCTTGCTGGTAGCAGGATCGCTATTGTTCAGGATACACCTGGCGTAACAAGAGATAGGATCTATCAGGACGTTGAATGGCTTAATCATAACTTTACACTTATTGATACAGGTGGTATCGAGCCTGATT
The DNA here is from genome assembly GCF_900103635.1 of Butyrivibrio sp. INlla18. Taxonomy (GTDB): domain Bacteria; phylum Bacillota; class Clostridia; order Lachnospirales; family Lachnospiraceae; genus Butyrivibrio. The sequence continues at coordinate 3,958 of NZ_FMXK01000013.1, read as the reverse complement.
CAAAGGATGTTATCTTGTCTCAGATGAGAGAACAGGCTCAGATCGCTATTGATACAGCTGATGTCATCATCTTTATGGTTGATGTCAAGCAGGGACTTACTGATTCTGATTCAAAGGTAGCTGATATGCTCCGTAAATCAGGTAAGCCGATCGTACTTTGTGTCAATAAGGTTGATAACTACAATAGAGATAGCCTTGATGTTTATGAATTCTATAACCTTGGAATTGGCGAGCCATTCCCTATTTCAGCTATCAACAAGCAGGGAATCGGTGATCTTTTAGAAGAGGTTGTAAGCCACTTTGTAAAGGATTCGATAGGCGACACTGAGGATGACACTACCAAGATCGCTATCATTGGTAAGCCAAACGTTGGTAAGTCATCTATCATCAATAAGCTTATTGGCGAGAACAGACTTATCGTTTCTGATATTGCAGGTACTACACGTGATGCCATCGACACAGAAGTTAAGTACAATGGCAAGAAATACACCTTCATTGATACAGCTGGTCTTCGTAGAAAGAACAAGATCAAGGATGAGCTTGAGCATTACATGATCGTTAGAACTGTAGGCGCTGTAGAAAGAGCTGATATAGCAATCCTTGTTATCAATGCAGAAGAAGGCGTAACAGAGCAGGATGCCAAGATTGCAGGTATAGCACACGAAAGTGGTAAAGCTGTTATCATTGCTGTTAATAAGTGGGATCTTATTGAAAAAGACAATCACTCAGTAAAAGAGTTCACCAAGGATATCAGAAACACACTTGCCTTCATGAACTATGCCGAGATCATCTTTATTTCAGCTGAGACAGGTCAGAGACTTGTAAAGCTCTATGACATGATCGATATGGTCAGCGAGAACCATGCACTTAGAGTTGCAACAGGTGTACTTAATGAGATCATGACACAGGCAGTTGTTATGCAGCAGCCACCTAGTGATAAGGGCAAGATCCTTAAGCTTTATTACATCACTCAGGCTTCAGTTAAGCCTCCGACATTTGTAATATTTGTTAATGACAAGAAGCTTATGCACTTTAGTTACACTAGATATATTGAGAACCAGATAAGAGAGGCCTTTGGATTTAAGGGCACACCACTTAGATTCATTATCAGGGAGAGAAAAGAGGATAAATAAAGACATGAACAGCTTAAGTTTGTTTGGGGTTAGATTATTTTGCCTTGTTGTTGGATATGCATTTGGTATGTTCCAGACAGCAGTTTTGTATGGAAGACTTAAAGGAGTAGATATCCGCAAGGTTGGAAGTGGTAACGCAGGTACTACAAATACTTTGAGAGTACTTGGAACTAAGGCTGGTTTCATAGTTCTTTTTGGAGATATGATCAAGTGCATCTTTGCTATATTCCTTACAGGATTTGTATTTAAGCAGATGTTTGGAAGTGAAGTATATACTAGCTACAATTACTTCCTTAAGATCTACACAGCTGCTGGATGCGTACTTGGACATGATTTCCCATTCTTCCTTAAGTTTAAGGGTGGCAAAGGGATAGCAGTTACATCAGGCTATATCATTGCAACAGGAACTCCTTTCGTTGTAGTTGGTCTTCTTGCTTTCCTTATTCCATTTAATATTACACATTATGTATCACTTGGAAGCCTTTGCCTTTATACATGCTTTTTTATCCAGCTTATTGTTGAAGGTCAGACAGGAATCTGCAAGATGGCTATCGATGCTATGCCTCAGGGCATTAGAATCGAGATGTATATAGTAGCATTCCTTATGACTGTTCTTGCTTTTTATCAGCATAGAACCAATATCCAGAAGCTTTTATCTGGAAATGAGAGAAAAACATATTTGTTTAAAAAGAACAAGATTGACTAAATGAGGGAAAATTGTGAGTAAAAACATCGGAATAATTGGTGCAGGAAGCTGGGGTATAGCCCTTGCATACCTACTTACCAATAATGGACACAAGGTTACTATCTGGTCCAGAAGTGATTCTACAGTAGAAAAACTTAAAAGTTATCACGGCAATGAAGATAAGCTCCCTGAAGTTAAGCTTCCAGAGGATGTTATCTACACCTCCAAGATTCAGGAAGCTGTCGAAGACAAGGACATCATCGTTCTTGTTATTCCTTCTGCCCATATGAGAGAGACAGTTAAGCTTATTGCTCCATATATCAATCCTACTAAGGAAAGTAAGCAGATCATCGTCAACTGTTCAAAGGGTATCGAGGAAGACACTATGATGCTCATGTCTGACGTCATCCTTGATGAGATTCCAGGATGTAATGTATGCGTACTTTCAGGACCTTCTCATGCTGAGGAGGTAGGACGCAAAATGCCAACATCTATAGTTGTTGGTGCTTTTGACAAAGATATTGCTAGATACGTACAGAACGTATTTATGAATAATGTATTTAGAGTCTATACAAGTCCTGATATGCTGGGAATTGAGATAGGCGCAGCCCTCAAGAATGTAATTGCTCTTGCTGCTGGTATAGCTGATGGTCTTGGATGTGGAGATAACGCCAAGGCAGCTCTTATTACAAGAGGAATCGCCGAAATGTCCAGACTTGGAATGGCTATGGGCGGCAAACTTGAGACCTTTAGCGGACTTTCAGGAATAGGTGATCTTATTGTTACCTGCGCTTCTATGCATTCTAGAAACAGAAGAGCAGGAATCCTTATTGGACAGGGCAAATCCTATCAGGAAGCCATGGACGAAGTTAAGATGGTTGTAGAAGGCGTATATAGTGCCAAAGCTGCACTTAAACTTGCTGATAAATACGAAGTTGAGATGCCTATAGTGGCAGAAGTAAATGAGATACTCTTTAAAGGTAAGAAACCAGAAGATGCTCTTAGCGATCTGATGGAAAGAGATAAGAGAACAGAAAACAGCTCCCTCGATTGGTGAGGAAGCTGTTTTTTTCTTTGCTATATTCCTGTAATTATTAGTTTTCCTTTGGCTTGCATACTACATTGCCATGTGGCTTTCTGCTTGATTCAAACTCTGGTCTTATGATCTTGTTGATGATAGGTAAGAGGATGAGCATGATGGCTACGTCACATGGAAGCTTACCAGCATTTGTAAGTACTCTTGGAAGCATGATAGCTTTAAAGGCATTTCCTGTTGTGAGCATGATGAAATAGGTGTTCATCCCAAGGTTACAGATGATCTTAACAAGAAGCTCTGCAACAAAGATATTCCAGATCTTAATAGGCCTTTTGTAAAGGAAGAATCCGTAAATAAGACCACTTACCATTGGTACTAAAGTGAACAAGAAGTTAAACTGTCCATCAGGGTGAACCATGAACTTTACTATATCCATGGCGCCGCCAAAGATCATACCGATCCATGGTCCAAAGAGGAAAGCGACTATCTGGTTTGGAATACTTGAAAAACCAATCCTTAAGAAGTCGCCGATCTTGATAGTTGCAACTGAGCTAAGGACAACAGCAATTGCTCCCATGACTCCGCAAAATACCATAACTCTGGTATCAGTAAGCTGATTCATGTTTTTTGGACTTAATCTTTCTTTACTTAGTAATTTGGAGTTTGTGCTAGATTCTAGAAATTCATTCATAATAATACCTCCTTTGCAGTTATTCCTTTACCACATCGGAGGACAAAAGATATTCAATCGATGTAGCAGCGGGATGCGAGACGTAAACCGCGGATAATCCTTCGTCCTAATGACAACTCCCTGTTCAAAAGGCACTTAACGCTTATGTCTCTACTCTGCGTTTGATTTTTATTTTCTAGCATCATAATACTTTAGTATAATTTTTTTTTCAATAGCTTTTTTGTAGTTACCATTCACAGTTTGGGGATAGCCGCTGGCTGGTTCACTGGGGCCGCGCCATGCCTCTGCCTAGTTCAGCTAAGTGGGGCCGCCAGCCTGAAGTTTATTTTTGTTCATCCTTTGGATTTTTATGTTCATGGCATTATATTTCTTACTTTAAATTCTTTGAAACAAACTCGTCTTTGAGGCACATT
>NZ_FMXK01000011.1 GCF_900103635.1 Butyrivibrio sp. INlla18 | reverse complement strand
AGAAGCTTCAGAAGCTTCTGTAGAGGAAACCTCTGAAGATATCCCAGAAGAGGAAAATGGTGACGAGCAAAATGAGGAATCTAATGAGAGTTCCGAACTTAGTTCTACTTAATTAAATTTGACAGATTATGTAAAACTAAGTTAATATTATATGTGATTTGTTGGGAAAAATTTTCGAGGAGTTTTAATACAATGAGCGTAATGGATAAGTTTTTAAAAGCAATTCAGCTTAATGGGGATGACGAAAGCGGATATTATGATTCCGATGACGGCTACTATGATAGCAGCTCAAAGAGTGATTCAATAAATACTGGAGCACCAGTTGGTAAGGATGATCCATCAATTGATGTTTCTGAAGATAAGGCAAAGAAGCCAATTCCTAAGGTACCTTCAAAATCTAGAAAAGCATTATCTGCAGCAGGTATGGAAGTTTGTGTTATCAAACCTACATCTGTTGAGGATGCGAGAGAGATTACAGAAACTCTTTTAGCAAATAGAACTGTAGTGCTTAATCTTGAAGGCCTGGATGTTGATATTGCACAGAGGATCATCGATTTCACATCGGGTTCAACCTTTGCTATTTCAGGTAACCTTCAGAAGATCTCAAGATATATATTCATTATCACACCTGCTTCAGTTGATATATCTGGTGATTTCCAGAACATATTAAGCGGAACCTTTGGCGGCGGTATCTCAGAGGGACCACAGCAAATTGATTGAGAATATCAAGCTGTTGACAAAATACTAATTAGTCAACAGCTTTCTTTTTATGCTTAAGGAGATAAGGCCATGGAAAACAGAATGACTGTTAATTACAACAATAAGCCATGCTATGACATTCTTTTTGAAAAAGATTTCGATAAGCTTGCAAAAGAGATTGATGAGCTTGGTTTTAAAGGTCGTAAATTTGCTATTATTACAGATTCTAATGTAAGTAAGCTTTATGCTAAGGAAGTAGAAGGGAAACTTGAAGGTCTTTCTGACAAGATAATTACCATCGAGATTCCTGCTGGTGAAGAAAATAAGAATTTATCAGAAATTGAAAAGATATACGAAGAGCTTATTATAAATAAGTTTGATAGACATGATCTTATTATTGCTCTTGGCGGCGGAGTTGTTGGAGATATGGCGGGCTTTACAGCTGCTACATATCTTAGAGGAATAGCATTTATTCAGGTTCCGACTACACTTCTAGCTCAGACTGACAGTAGCATTGGCGGCAAGACAGGTGTTGATCTTAATGGCTACAAGAATATGATCGGCGCTTTTTATATGCCTCGTCTTGTTTACATGAATATTTCAACGCTTAATTCTTTAAGCGGCAGACAGTATGCTTCAGGTTTTGCTGAAGTTATGAAGCATGGACTTATTAAGGATGCATCTTTTTATTCATGGCTTATCGAGAACATGTATGAGATTGATGACAAGGATCCTGATGTTGTTCTTGAGATGGTTTACAGAAGCTGTGACATCAAAAGAGCTGTTGTTGAAAAGGACCCTACTGAGAAGGGTGACAGAGCTTTACTTAACTTTGGACACACACTTGGTCATGCTATTGAGAAGGCCAAGAACTTTGAGCTTGCACACGGCGAATGTGTAGCGCTTGGCTGTGTTGCAGCCGCTTTTATTTCCTGGAAGAAGGAAATGATCTCTATGGATGAATATTATGAGATCAGAGATATGTTTGTTCCATTTAACCTGCCTATTTCTGTTGAGGATATTGATCCTGCGAGTGTTATTGACCTTACTAAGTCAGATAAAAAAGCTGATGGCGACAAGATAAGATTTATTCTTTTAAAGAAGATAGGAAAGGCTGTTATTGACCTTACTGTTACTGAGGATGAGATGAGAGCAGCCTTAGACGAAATAATATATATTGAAAATAATGACTGATCTAGGAGTTTGTTATGAATAAGATGTCTAAAAAGAAAAAGATTTTTTTGATCGTTGATCTGGTGCTTGCAATCCTTTTGGTGGCACTTGATCAGCTTACCAAGCAGCTTGCTTGCGACTATTTACAGGATAAGCCAGCTATTGTTATCTTCAACAATGTTCTTGAGCTTAATTTCCTTAAAAATAGCGGCGCAGCATTCGGTTTATTCCAGAATCAAAAGGTATTTTTTGTACTTGTTGCTGTTTTGATCCTTTTTATCATTGCGTATGTTCTTTTCAGAATGCCTGATGACAAGAAATATAATGTTATGCATATTCTTCTTGTCCTTATTGCAAGTGGCGCTGCTGGGAATATGATAGACAGAGTCAGACAGGACTACGTAGTAGACTTTATTTATTTTGTTATCATTAATTTCCCAATCTTTAACGTAGCTGATATTTACGTTACAGTAGCGACATTTTTATTTATCATTCTTTTCCTTTTCTATTACAAGGAAAATGATTTTAACTTCTTAAGCTTTAAACAGCAAAAGAAATTTAGGGAAATAAAATAATGGATAATGACAATAATCTTTTTGAGTATTATGTAACAGATGAATATGACGGATATAGGATCGATAAGCTTATAAGCGAGCTTATTGATTCTTTTTCACGTACATATATCAAAAAGATAATTGATGATAAAAAAGTAACCTGCAATGACAAGATCGTTAAGGCTAGCTTTGTTGTTTCTGAAAATGATCATATAAAGATGGAGATTCCTCCTGTTGAAGTCCCAGAGATATTACCTCAGGATATTCCTCTTGATATCTTGTATGAAGATAGCGACGTTCTTGTTGTAAATAAGCCAAAAGATATGGTTGTTCATCCCGCAGCTGGTCACTATAAGGATACTTTAGTTAATGCAGTGATGTTCCACTGCAAGGATAATCTATCTGGGATCAATGGCGTTTTAAGGCCTGGAATCGTTCATAGGATCGATAAGGATACAACTGGTTCAGTTATTATCTGCAAAAATGATAATGCACACCAAAAGATAGCTGAGCAGTTAAAGGAACATTCTATTAACAGAGTTTATCACGCTATCTGCTACGGCATTATCAAAGAGGATGAGGGAACTATCAGTACACTTATTGGTAGAAGCCCTAGTGATAGAAAGAAAATGGCAGTTGTTCAAAGTGGTGGTAAAGAAGCGGTTACTCATTTTCGCGTTTTAAAGCGATTTGAGGAGGATTCTTTTACCTATATAGAATGTAAGCTAGAAACAGGTAGAACACACCAAATTCGCGTTCATATGGCTCATATCGGACATCCTCTTTTAGGGGACGAGGTTTATTCTTCTAGAAAGAGTAAATTTAAGACAAATGGTCAATGCTTGCATGCCAAGATCTTAGGTTTTGTACATCCTACAACTAATGAGTATATTGAGACAAATGCACCGCTTCCTGAGTACTTTTCGCATTTGCTTGATGTTCTCAAATAGAGTAAAATAAAAGAAAAAGGGGGAAGGAGTATTTATGAATACTATAATCACTATTGGAAGACAATTCGGATCAGGCGGAAGAGAAATAGGAGAAATGGTAGCAAATCACTTTGGTATAAAGTGTTATGATAAAGAGCTTCTTTCACGTGCAGCCAAGGAAAGTGGTTTTTGCGAAGAAATGATCCAAAACCACGATGAAAGACCTACAAATTCATTCCTTTATAACCTGGTCATGGATACATATTCTTTTGGCTACAATTCATCAAGCTTTGTAGATATGCCTATCAGTCATAAGGTGTTTCTCGCACAGTTTGATACAGTTAAGAAGATCGCTGGGGAAGGTCCTTGTGTTATTGTAGGTAGATGTGCTGATTACGCACTTAGCGAGTTTCCTAATGTTTTAAATCTCTTTATCTGCGCAGATGAAGAGTCCAAGATTAAGAGGATCAGAGAGAGATTCGATGATATCACATCTGATGACAAAGCTAGAGAAATGATGAACAAGAAGGATAAGCAGCGTCAGAGCTACTATAACTACTATTCATCCAAGAAGTGGGGAAGAGCTGACAGCTATGATCTTTGCATCAATTCCAGCATCCTTGGTATAGAAGGTACAGTTAAGTTTATCACTCAGTATATTGAAGACTTTGAGCATTCTAGAAAGGTTTGAGTGCCATAGAAATCCGTATTTTAAATAAACTTTCAGGGCAGTATTTCCTGCTTTGAAAGTTTATTTTTGTTTGGAATATTGTTTATTCTTTTTTAATTGTTATTCATTAATTTGGATGATATGCTGAGTTTGATCACAGAATGGAATCTGTGCATGATCTTTCAAGGAGGAAAGCCATGAATACTAATATCAGTAATTCTATAAATAAGTACCTTCAAAACAGTAATATTGGCAAAAATCTTACAGTAAAAGGTAAGGCTAGATCAGAAGCAAAAGATATAACCTCAAAAAAGGATGTAAAAAACACTGTTTTTGGTACTGGTGTAGGTAGTAGCGCATCTGTTGAGTTCTCTCCAGAAGTTGAGATGTTCGGCAAGGTTGTCGATATGCTGCAAAATAAATACGAAAATGCAGACATATTTGTTGCTGGGCCTGATGACGATTTGTCACAGATAGGTGGAGATCTTGAGTACAGCATCATATTATCCGAAGATGAGATGAAGCTTTTAGCATCAGATGATGAGAAGGATAAAGAAGCTAAGGATAAGCTTCTTAAAAATATCGATGATGCTATGAATAAGATCAGTGATCTTAGTAAGAAGATAGAAGAGAACACTGGTGATGACGATGAAATATCAAAATTTGGTATCAGCATTGGAAAAGATGGAAAGGTTAATTTCTTTGCTGATATAAATGGACAGTCTTTTAAAGATACATCAGTTGATTCACTACTTAAATCTATCGTAAGTTCTAAGGCATAATTTGTGTAATAAAAATTAAGCCTGTAGGAATATGTTTTCCTACAGGCTTTATTATGTTCCTATTATTATCTTAAACCTTGAAGTAATGATCTTGAGTCTTTCATTGCTGTATCTGAAGCTTTAGCATAGATATTGGTTGTCTGTATGCTTTTATGATTCATTTTCTTTTTAAGTAATAAGATATTGTTGTTGCTGGCTGCATAAAAGCTCATTGCAAAGCTTGAACGCAGCTTATGAGGAGAAATTATCCTGGCTTTTTCTGGAAGGCATACAGATACGTATTTTTTTACCAAGATTTCTACAGCTCTTACGCCTAGTCTGTTACCGGTAGAAGTAGTAAAAGCAGGGAATTTAAGGTTTTTTATGCCATATTTGGCCTTTTGTGATGAAAAGTATATATCAAGGTAATCCCTACATTCATCGCTAAAATAGACAATCTGTGTGTCGCCACCTTTTCTGGTAACAACAACGCTGCAATCATCTAAGTTGTAGTCGATAATATCTGTATCGAGCATTTCGGATACTCGAAGTCCTGTATCTAATAATAAAAGAAACATGGCTGAATCTCTATCTGCATAGATATAGTGAACCTTGGCAACAGATTCATGCAATTTGGTTCCGTGTCTAACAGTATCAAGAAGGATTCTTTGCTCATCATTTGTTAAATAAATAACATCTTTTTCAGGAATTTTGATGGTCTTTGTAGCTGCAATTGGATTACGAGGCATTTTGCCTGTAGCAACAAAAAAGCCATACATACTTGATAAAGAAGCACGTTTTCTTTTAACTGTTGATTCTTTGTGATTACCAGAAAGCGTTGTTAGAAATCTGTTTATATCAAGGATTTCTACAGAAGCCACATCATCAATAGTGAGTTCCTTGATGGATTTTTCGCTGTACTTAGGAAGGAAATTTATAAGATATTCTAAGTAAATCTTAATGTCACGACAATATTCAAGCTTAGTGGCATAATTTTCAACGCGGCCAAAGTTGTAGATGAAGTCGCTGACAAAATCAGGCATTTCATTTAAGAGTGCGTTTATCTTGTCAGAATAGTTGATCCTGTTTGCTGGCATAATAGATTCCCCCAAAACAATAAAAATAGACCTTTAGCCTTATATATGGCCTAGGTCTATTATATCATAGTATTTGATTTCGTAAAACTAGAATTTTGCGAAAAAGTTTATTACTATCCACAAAGGGATTTTCGTATATTATTAGCTAGTGTAGGTTTCATAGATATCAACGTGATCATATATACATCTCCAGGAACTCCATGCATCAGCTGTTACACAGATGTAATGTGAACCGTCATTTGAAATCTGATAGCTTGCTCCACAGCATCCTGATTCATTTACAAAACCAGTTTTGGCTCCAACAACATCACCGTGAGTATCTTTGTCCTCAATACGTCTAAGGAACCAGTTTGATATTGTTATTCCTTCAGGATGTTCAGATGTGGGTGAAGTTGTGTAAGTTCTAGCATTTAATATTTCATGACAAAGCTCGTTCTCTTCTGCTGCTTTGAGGATCATAGCCATATCAAGCAGTGTGCAATAATGGTCTTTGTCATATATTCCAATGCAATTTGTAAAATGAGCTGTTGAAGAAATACCCAATTCATCAAGCTTTTCATTCATGAGCTTAACGAATTCTTCCTGAGAGCCTGAAACATATTCTGCAAGGCACATTGCAGCATCTGCGCCAGAAGGAAGTATTGTTCCATACATTAAGTCTCTTATGGTCTGAACATCTCCAACCTTAAGGCCTACAGCACTACAATCTTTGCTGAAAATATAATTGCCGATTTCCTGGGTCATAGTAAAGGTATCATCAAGGTTTTCGATATGTTCAGCTGCAACTAATAGAGTTAATATCTTGGTCATTGATGCTGGATTTATGCGTACGTTACCGTCTTTTTGCGCGATAACCTTTCCAGAATCAAGATCTATTAACACACCATAGGAGCTCTGAACATTATCACTTGTAATAAGCTTGGTGTTGTCATCAATGATCACTTCATAACCACTAAAGAATGAAGCTGAATCTTCTGATGATTTGAGATATGGATTATCTTCTACCACTACATCTTCAACTATCGTATCGACAATTGTAAGCTCTGCCGTTGCAGAATCTGTAGCTGTTTCTACAACTTCCTGCGTATCTGGTCTATAAATAGCCTTATGGATAAGTGTTCCGATAAGGCAGATCACAGCTACAAAGCAAGCCACAAGTAATGATAAATGAAGTATTATCTCGAATTTTCTTCTATTTTTATACTGCTGCGCAGTTAGACGCTGTCCGTCCCTTGTTCTATAATTAGCTTTTCTATAATTACTCAAAGTAAAATCCCACCCAACAAAAGAATATAACAAGAAAATCTTAACATCTATGACATATTTAGTTCAATGTAAAAAAGAAACAAAAAAGCCCCGATTTTTTTTACATATAGAGTAGAAAAAATCAGAGCCTTACTGCCTTTACGCTAAATCATATGTTTTTTTGAAGATGCTTTTTTCAATAATAAAAATATTATTTGGATCATCTATGCTTGCAGCTATATAATCGCCTTTTAATCCAAGCATATATTTCTCATTGTCCCATGTAGTAAATAACTTGGTAGTCTTTGTAAGCTTTTTAGCATAGATATTGATCTCACCTGTTGAAATATATGGTTTAACCTCTGTGATAATGTGGTAGTTTTTTCCAGTATCAGCATTTTTGATTATTGGTGAGTAATCCGTGGTGATCTTAAAATGCTTTCTTGTCTTAACATAATTTTTCTTGAAATTATCTTCAGAAATACCATATATTTCGCCTGATTCAGTAACGATAAATAAAGTATTCTTCTTAATCTCTATGTTTTTGTCACCAGATATTGTTCTGATGATGGCCATATTACCAGCTGGAATGTATTTCTTTGGATCTATAACGCCCACAACAAAGGGATTTGCTATGTAGCGTTTCATTTTACTTGTATCTATTTTGGTTTTCTTGGCATATATAATATCGCTATTTTCAAAATAGTCTTTTAATCTTTGCTTCAGGATATTGGAAATTGAGAATTTAGCTGATTGATCATCAATTTCTACATATTCAGGATAAATCTGCTTGATCAGATCATTTTTAAGAAGACCGCCGGCTTTTTCTATATGTCCACCTCCGGAACCAATCTTGTCCGAAATGAACATTGCTAGTTCATCTGCCTTTGTTTCCTTAGAACAGCTCCTGACTGAAAACTTAACGCCAAATGAAAGGATGCTATATACAAGGCATACATCAACAGTGTCAATAGCAATGATAAAGTCTCCAATTAAACCTAGAATATTAGGATCGCAGGCTTCTGTCTTGAGGACGGCGTATCTGTTATCTGGATGATAATCAATGCCGAGCATTGCTACTCCTGCTACTTTCGCTTCTCTTAATGTTAAGTTCATGTTTTTTAACTTTAATATGAGAGATTTATCATAGTCTAGAAATTCGATCACATCTCTATCTAGAGGATGTGATATCTCTGAAAAAGAGTTTGTATCACAATAAAGACCATAATATAGCGCAGTTGAAATCTTTTTATCGAAGAAATCATTCAAATCTTCTAGCATTAAAAGGTTCCAGATTACTGTACAGCAACTACCAAGATTGCTTCGAACTTCATTTTGTTTTGGAAGTTTGGTTGAAACCTGGTGATGATCTATAACTGCTACTTCTTTGGCATCAAAACGCTGAACATTACCTTCTCCGTATTGGCAGTCAGTCATCAGAAGAAGGTCAGGTTTAGACTTGAGCTTAGTTACATATTCTATAGGGATGTGTAATTTATTGATAAGATACACAAGATTACTCTTTGTAACTTCGAAATTTCCGGAATAGATAAATCTTACTTTTTTGGAAAAGAAAGAAAAATAGCGATACAACACATATCCAGAACAAAGAGCGTCTGCATCTGGATTGTCGTGACATTGAATTACTATAGAGTCATAGCTAAGTAAACTTGAAAGTTTCATAAATTATCTCCCTATCAAGGATTATTATATCATCAATAGGGAGATGAATATGGGGATTTATTTATATTCTTTTGAAAAATATGGGATTATCAGAGATTCTCCAGCCTTTACCTGATCAGCGTCACTGATGGAATTGATGCTTAGAATCTCATTGATATATGAATTCATATCTGAATATTTGCCACTATTATAGTTGTTGCTGGCAATGTCCCATAATGTATCACCAGAATAAACTGTAACAGTCTTGTAATATTTGTATTCTGGCTCAAATGTATCAGACTGAGCATCTGACATGACTGAAAGCTTTAAGAACATCATTACGAATAAGAGAATAGATACAATTAAAGATATAGTAATATATTGTCTACGAACTATCCTCTGTCTCCTGATCTTGTTCTGTCTGATTCTGATCTCGCTAGGATCAAAATATCTAGGATTATTGTAAAGTCTTGCTGCTGCTAACATTGCATCACTCATATCATCACCTCATCCAAAAACGAACATTTGTTACGAACAGCCGTTCTGATATCATAATACAAAACAAACATTTGTTTGTCAACAAAAATCGAACATATTTTCCGAACAAATATTTGCTTTTTGGATTTGCATTTGTTATACTTAACTCAGATATTGATAAAAGGAGGGTTTGTATGGAAAAAGGCAACATTTCAAAAAAGCAACAAGAAATTCTTGATTACATTAAGGAACAGACATTATCAAGAGGTTTCCCACCTTCTGTTAGAGATATATGTGCTGCAGTTAATCTTAAATCTACTTCTTCTGTTCATTCTCATTTAGCAACTCTTGAAAAGAACGGATATATTAGAAGGGATCCTACAAAGCCTCGTGCCATTGAAGTTTGTGATGATGGCTTCAATATGGTGAGAACTGAGATCGTTAGCTTACCTGTCGTTGGTCAGGTTGCGGCTGGCATGCCTATTCTTGCTGAGGAGAATATTGATTCCTATATTCCTATTCCAGCAAGCATGTGTCCTAAGGGATCAGATGCCTTTATATTAAATGTTAAGGGTGATTCAATGATCAATGCTGGAATCTATAATGGAGACAAACTCTTCGTTCAGGTATGTGATACAGCTAGAAATGGTGAACAGGTAGTTGCCCTTATAGATGATTCAGCAACTGTTAAGACTTTCTATAAAGAACAAGGACATATCAGACTTCAGCCAGAAAATGACTCTATGGATCCAATAATCGTAGATGATTGCAAGATACTTGGTAAAGTGTTTGGTGTTATGAGATTTTATCACTGATTTTTTCAAAAAATAAGAGCTACTTACTATGTAAGTAGCTCATTTTTTTATTTAAGTTCATTTACATCTACAAGTTTTCCATCTCTCCAGATTCTTTCGAGATCATAGAATAATCTGTTTTCACTATCGAATACATGTACAATAATATCGCCAAAATCAAGGAGAACCCAATTTCCAGCGTCATAACCTTCAACATCCTTAGTCATGAAGCCCTGTCTTCCGAGAACTTCCTGTACATTATCTGCAAGAGCCTGTACCTGATTGATATTAGTTCCGCTTGCGATTACAAAATAGTCTGCAAGAGTAGAAATCTCGCTGATGTCGATTACGTGAACATCCTCTCCTTTTCTATCTTCTAATGCGTCAACAGCCATAGCTGCCATCTTTTTTGAAACACTTAAGTCTGCCATATTCACCTCAAATTTGATAGTATTTTTTGTAAAAATGATATGCGTTCATAGTCGCATCATCGCATTCTTTGCCAATAGTGTTAAGATATACAACTGAATCATGAAGAATATGCGCTAGGCACCTATCAAGATCAGTAAAGGCCTCTTTTCTGATTTCGTCCATGCCCTCAAGAGGCTTCCTATTTGGCTCGATAAAATCTGCTATATAGACGATCTTTTCAAGAAGTGACATATCTTCTTTGCCGGTTGTATGCCATCTGATAGCATTTAATATCTCTGTGTCATATATATCATATTTGGTTCGAGCCAGGTACATTCCTACTTTGGCATGAAGTAATGAGTGGTTTTTCTGTTCTATTTCAGTTACTTCTATATGATTTTTTTCACATATATTTAGCTGTTCTTCATGAGACATACATTTTGCGCAGTCATGAAGCATTCCGGCAACTAATGCTTTTTCTACATTGGCACCATGTACCATGGCCATACTGGCAGCTGTATAAGCTACGCCAAGAGTATGATCAAACCTATCTGGCTTAAGCTCTTTTGCCAGTTCTTTTCTGAGCTTTTGTGATATTTCTAATGTTTTCATTTGTATAAGCCCTTTATACACAAAAATTCAACTACTTCATCTGGAAGCATATATCTTACGGATCTTCCTGAACGAATGCGCTGACGTATCTCAGTTGCAGAAATATCAATTCTGTTAAATTTCAGAAGTCTGATATCTGCATTGTAGATCTTTTTAAGCTCGTTTTTCTTTTTATCAAGAGCAGCAAGATCATCATCTTCTCTTACAGCTGCTAGTATCGTGCAAGATGTCAAAAGATCTTTTGCTTTATACCATGTGTCTATTCCAATGATAGAGTCTCCGCCAAGTATTAGGTAAAGCTCATCACCTGGATACATGACTTTTAATTCCTGAATGGTATTGTATGTATATGTTCCTTCAGGCTTATCAATTTCAATTCTGGAGCATGTAAAATATGGGTTATCACTTATGGCCATCTTGACCATCTGATAACGAACATCTCCTGGAGTGATCTCCGTCCTGTTAGGGAGATGAGCTAGATTATTGGGAATATAAATGACTCTGTCGAGATTAAACTGTTCTCTGGCAGATTCACCTAGTAGTAAATGAGCATTATGAATAGGATCAAAAGTACCACCTAATATTCCGATTCTCCTATGTTCCATATAATAACCTCCATTTATTTAATGATAAGATTATTTTTCTTTTTTTGTTTTTGGAAGAATTATCTTTGGTTCATCTTTGAAAGGTTTGTATAATACAAACTTTCTGCCAATTACCTGGACAAGCTCTGAACGTGTTCTTTCAGATACCTTAATAGCTGCATTTGTAACATCCTCTGTGCAGTTTTTGAGAACTGTTATCTTTACAAGCTCATGAGTATTGAAGGTTTCAGAGATTGCTTCAATTATTTCTGGTGTAACTGTTGCCTTACCGATCTGAAATACTGGTTCTAATTCAGATGCAAGACTCTTTAAATATGCGCGTTGCTTACTAGTTAAAGTCATTCGTTTGTTTCCTCTTCATCATCATATACAGGCTGAGTGTCTGCATTTCTATAATATTCGAAACTATAGCCATACATTCTAACTGTATCGCCTTCTCCAATATGGAGCTTTTCAAGTTCATCGAGAATACCATTATCAGCAAGGAATTTCTGGAAGAATGCAAATCCTTTTTCTGATTCAAGATTAGTGTATCCAAGCATCTTCTCAATCTTAGGACCTTCAATAACGTACTCTGATGTTTCATCATCGTAAAATACTGAATAAGCTTCGTCATTTTCACGAGCCATTGTTTCAGGGAAGAATTCCTGCTCAAATACTACCTTCTGTTCTGGCATTTCAGAAAGGGTCCTACTTACATAGTATAGCAGTTCCTGTATGCCTTTTCCAGTAAGGGTAGATGTGGCAAATACTTTAACGCCCAAAGGTTCGTACTTGTCTCTTATCTTCTGGATCATCTCATCATTTTCACCATCAGGCAGCATATCTATCTTATTTGCAGCAATAACCTGTGGTTTCTTTGAAATGTCAGCATTATAATTCTTTAATTCTTCGTTGATTGCTTCAATATCTTCTATTGGATCTCTACCTTCTGTAGAAGCTGCATCAACTACGTGGATCATCATTCTGGTTCTTTCTACATGCCTTAAAAATTCATGTCCAAGTCCAGCACCTTCTGAAGCACCTTCAATAAGTCCTGGAATATCAGCAACTACAAATCCTCTTGCATCTGCAAGATCAACAACTCCAAGCATTGGAGAAAGTGTTGTGAAATGGTAATTTGCAATCTTTGGCTTAGCATTAGAAACCTTTGATAAAAAGGTAGATTTACCAACATTTGGAAATCCAACAAGTCCAACATCTGCAATTACCTTAAGCTCAAGCATAACTTCAAGGCTGATAGCTGGTTGTCCAGGCTGAGCATATTTAGGAGCCTGCATTGTAGATGTAGCATAATGCATATTACCATTTCCGCCCTTACCACCTTTTAAGATAACAGCTTCTTTATTATCACCGCTCATATCTGCAATGACTTTACCTGAATTAGCTTCTTTTATTACTGTTCCTTCAGGAACCTTTATATAAAGATCTGCTCCATTTTTACCATGGCAGCGTCTCTTATTTCCATCTTCACCATTTTCAGCTTTATATTTTCCGCCGTAATGAAAGTCTGAAAGAGTATTGATTCCTTCATCCACTACAAAAATAACGTCGCCGCCTTTACCACCGTCGCCGCCGTCTGGGCCACCGTTTGGTACATACTTTTCTCTTCTAAAAGAGATATGTCCATCTCCGCCCTTACCACTTTGTATAAAAATTTTCGCCTTATCAACAAAAACTGGCATGATCACACCTCAAGTTTCGTTTAAAAAAGGCTCCAAACATTATGTGTTTGAAGCCCGTTTTTGCAATAATTACTTATTCTCTACAGGATGAACGCTAGCCTGCTTTTTATCTCTGCCCTTACGCTCAAATCTAAGAACACCATCAACAAGTGCGTATAATGTATCATCTTTACCGATGCCTACATTTACACCAGGATGAATGTGTGTTCCACGCTGTCTGTATAAAATATTACCGGCCTTTACGAATTGTCCGTCAGCTCTTTTTGCTCCAAGTCTCTTTGACTCTGAGTCTCTACCGTTCTTAGTAGATCCTACACCCTTCTTGTGAGCAAAAAATTGAAGGTTCATATTCATCATGACTTATTCCCTCCTAAATTTAATGTTCAAAAACTTCTTACCATATTGCTGGAATATACTGCTTACTCCTAATTCAAAAGATTTAAGAAGCAGATTTGAATCAGAACCTGGTTCATTTCTAAACTTCAATCTGATAATACCTTTATCTTCATCTTGTTCAAGATCGATCTCATCGTCAGTAAACTTTTCAATGGAATTGATCAGGTTAATAGTCAAAACTGAAACTGCAGCACAAACGATATCCTCGCCATACTCTGCAAATCCTGCATGACCATTACATTCAATACATTTATATGTATTATTAGATGATTTTGTAATAGTTATAGTAGTCATTTATATTCCGTTTGTTAATAATTACATTGAGATCTTGTCAATCTTAACGAGAGTGAATGGCTGTCTGTGACCGTTCTTCTTATGATAGCCAGTCTTTCTCTTGTACTTGTAAACAACAACCTTCTTAGCACGACCCTGCTCAACAACTGTAGCAGAAACCTTTGCTCCGCTAACGTCACCAGCAACCTTAAGTGCCTTGTCATCATTTACTGCGATAACATTATCGAATGTTACCTTTTTTCCAGGCTCAACATCAAGCTTCTCAACTTTGATTTCATCGCCCTCGGAAACTTTGTACTGCTTACCACCAGTTACAATAATTGCGTACATAAGTTACCTCCTTCTTCATAAAAACTCGCTAACTTTGGCGGGGATAAACCCACTTATGCCTAGTTATGCGGCATACCATAATATATTAACACTGATGTTTACTGTTGTCAACACTATTTTAAACATCTTCTAATATTTCTTTTAATGTTTTATCGTTTTTATTTCTTGTTAATTCCATAATTCCAAGGCCTGTAATATCGATGAATGCAGTATGTACCTGTTCAAGTCTGGCCAAACTTACAATCTTTGATATTAGAGTCTCGTTTTTATCTTTTTCCTTCATATTGATGAAATCTATAAGGATCATTCCTGTGAGATTTCTCAATCGTATCTGCCTGATTATCTCTTCTGCAGCTTCTAAGTTGACCTTTTCTATAATATTGTTTTTACCGTTTATAGCCTTACCAGTATTAACATCTATAGCGTTAAAGCTTTCAAGCTGCTCAATTATCAGATAGGCACCGCTTTTAAGCCAGACCTTCTTTTGCCTTAGTTCATCAATTTTGGATCTAATACCATGAATACCGCTATCTTCTATAACTTTATATTCCGTAATATTTCTTGATCTTAAAAAAGCTATGGCATTATCTATGTTTGATTCTAGGGAATCTTTGTTGTTTGAGGAATCTAGTAATGTCCCGCAGGTTCTTGTGTTTCCTTCTTTGAGGATATTCTGAAGCTTTATAAGATTTTCCTTGGCATCGTTTAAGACCTCTTCTTTTATATGGGCTTCATCTAGATCACAGGCTGAAGTTCTGATAATAAGACCAGCATCACCAATCATACTCATTGAATTTACAAGATCATTAAATGAGTCTCGAACATCCTCTACTAATTTCTTTCTAATATCGTCATTAAGTTTTAGAGATGCTCCAACGCCTTTTTTACCAAGAGTAACTGCAGTGTACTTACCTGATACTGAAATATTTGTTGTAAATTTTGGCTTTTTGGTCTTAACAGGTTCAGCACTCATCTGTACCACGACCATATCGCCGCATTTTAAAGAGCTTCCTTCGAGCTTTCTATTAAGTATGCAGCTTTCATTTATTCCTTTTAAAGACAGATAGCCAATCTCATCTTCGTGGTACTTAATAAATGCAGCATCAATATTTTTTACAATGTGATCTACTCGTCCAACATAGATATTATTAAGTTTACTTTCTCTCACAAATGACAAATACTCCAGTTTGCCATCTATAAAAGCTGTAACCACTGGAGTATTTATATATTTTGAGATTATTATCTCAGCCATTTAAATAAAACCTTTCATTCATATCATTTGTTATAAATGGCTCAATGTAGCGTTCGTCGCCATTATCAACAAGTTTGTAGATATCAACTCTGTGAATATTTAAAGATGAAGTACTAAATTCCTTACCAATGCTTTCAAAGAAAGCACCAAATAAAAGTGTAGGTTTTAGTGTTTCTAAGCTACTCATGCTAAGAAGAAAAGTTCCTGTTTGAGTTTTTTCATCAAACTCATGAGCAAAGATCATAGGCTTCATATTGATCTCTTTCATGCCACTTTTTGTCTTTTTCATGGCAGGAAGCTTATCACCACTTAGATACTTTTCCATTTCGGCGATCCAATCAAAATCAGGCTTAGAATTTGTCCTAAAGGATAATACATATTTCGCTGCGTAGGTATCAGTCATAGCCTTAGCAGAATGCTCGTTAAGCTCTTCCACAGCCAGGATCGTGATTCCTTCGTTCATAACAGAGTTAAGTCTATTCATAACATCTGTTGTTGAAACCATTGAATTAACAGTCATATCAAGGTATTCGCCATCACTTGTAGCGCCAACACTAAGTGGCTGTGCAAAAGAAAGAAGTTGATGAGGGCTAAAGCCTTCAGAATACTTGATATCTATCTCAGCTCTTCTTATGGCCTTTTGGAAATATCTCATTATATCAAGGTGACCAACAAATTTGATAGGACCGGTCTTTGAAAATTTAAGTCTTAATTTATGCATTTGTTCTGCCCTCCTTACATACACCTACTCCGTAAGAAGCAGCTCCGCAGCCAAGACAATACTGTCTGCAGTTAAAAGATTTATTTCCAGCTAAAGCATTCTTCCATTCGCGAAGAAGGAATTCCTTGGTTACACCACAATTTAAGATATCCCAAGGGAAGATCTCATCATCTTTTCTTTCTCTTGTTGTATAGAAGAATGGATCAACGCCGCATTCCTCAAAGGTTTCCATCCAAGTATCAAACTTGAAGTATTCACCCCAGGCATCAAATATGCAGCCTTTTTCGTATGCCTTGAGAATTACCTTACAAAGCTTTCTGTCACCTCTTGCAAGAACACCTTCCATCATACTAGCGTCAGCTTCATGCCAGTTGTATTTGATATGTTTCTGGTTGAGCTGAGACATGATTCCTTTTCTGGTCTTATTTGCCTTATCAAGGAATTCCTCCTTAGTATTCATACGAGCCCACTGGAAAGGTGTAAATGGCTTTGGAACAAAGAATGAAGTACTTGCAACAATATCAATTGTTCTTCCGTTTCTCTTTTCCTTTGGCATAGTTTCAAAGTATTCTACAGCTACTTTGTTGGCAATATCGCCAATACCATAGATATCTTCATCAGTTTCTGTAGGAAGTCCAAGCATGAAATAGAGCTTAACCTTATTCCATCCGCCAAGGAATGCTTCATGCGAACCTCTTAATATGTCTTCCTCAGTAAGTCCCTTATTTATAACGTCTCTCATTCTCTGAGTGCCAGCTTCTGGGGCGAAAGTTAAGCTACTTTTTTTAACATCCTGAACTTTACTCATAACATCAAGAGAGAAAGCATCGATTCTAAGGGATGGTAAAGAAATATTAACCTTCTTTTCACTACAGTTCTTGATGAGGAAGTCAATAAGCTCAGGAAGCTTTGAATAATCACTTGAACTTAGGGAACTAAGTGATATTTCTTCATAACCAGTATTTTTTAATGCCTCGAGAGCAAGTTCCTTTAGGTGCTCTACATCTTTTTCTCTTAAAGGCTTATATAGCTGTCCAGCCTGGCAGAATCTGCATCCTCTGATACAGCCTCTCATGATCTCTAGTACTACTCTGTCCTGAGTAATCTTGATATAAGGTACTACTGGCTTTGTAGGATAAAAAGTCTTAGAAAGGTCAAGACACATCTCTTTTTTTATGACACTAGGAATGTCATCATAAATAGGCTTCATAGAAGCTATTGTGCCATCTTCCTTATACTTTACATCATAGAAGGCTGGTACATAGATACCGGAGATCTTGGCACACTCATGAAGATAGTCTATACGAGACATGTTTTCTTTTTTGCATTTCTTGTACAGATCAAATAATTCTCTATACTTGGTCTCGCCTTCACCTATATAGAAAATGTCAAAAAAGTCTGCAATAGGCTCTGCATTATAAGTACATGGGCCACCACCAATTACAATAGGATCGTCCCATGTTCTATCCTTTGATAAAAGAGGAATCTTTGAAAGATCTAGTATCTGCAAGATGTTTGTATAGCACATCTCATACTGGATAGTAAATCCCAGGAAATCAAAATTTTTGATAGGATCCTGAGATTCAAGCGCAAAAAGAGGAATGTTCTTTTCTCTGAAGGTCTTGTCAGCGTCTACCCAAGGTGAATAGACTCTCTCACACCAGACATCGTCATAAGAATTAAACATTCCATACAAAATCTGAATACCAAGATGAGACATACCAATCTCGTAAACATCTGGAAAACACATTGCAAATCGGATATCAACACTGCTTTTGTCTTTAGTAACACTGTTGACTTCGTTACCAATGTATCTTTCAGGTTTCTCAAGGTCTAATAAGATCTCATCAGATAAAGCTAAATTATAATTCATACCATTTCCTTATCGTCTTGCTAGTTCACTAGTTATATCCTCCCAGCTGACATTTCTTTCAGCCATGAGGACCATCATATGATACAGGAAATCGGACATTTCGTAAACTACTTCATTGCTATTTGGATTTTTGGCTGCAATAACTATTTCTGTTGCTTCTTCGCCGACCTTTTTAAGGATCTTATCAATTCCTTTGTCAAAAAGATAATTTGTATAAGAGCCCTCCCTAGGATTAACCTTTCTGTCATTTATTACGTCAAAAACATTTTGAAGGATCTTCTGAGGATTCTTTTCGACATAATCCTTTTTAGATATCTCATTAAAGAAGCATGAGTATTTGCCAGTGTGACAAGCAGCTCCTATCTGCTTGACCTTGGCAAGTATAGTATCAAGGTCACAGTCAGCATACAAAGATTTAACATACTGGTAATGAGAGCTTGTTTCTCCCTTTGTCCAGAGCTCGTTTCGGCTTCTGCTAAAATATGTCATCTTTCCTGTTTCGAGAGTTTTATTATAAGCCTCTTCGTTCATATATGCCAGCATCAAAACTTCATCGGTTTTATAGTCTTGAACTATTACAGGAATGAGACCATCAGAGTTTTTCTTAAGTTCATCCCACTTAAAAGCAGGTTTCATTGAAAAGAGCTCAAGTCCAGCCTTTTTGATTGATGCCTCATAAGATGCTGCGTCATCTTTAAAATTACTAACTACTAAATTTACAGGAAGATCAAGGCAATTTTCTCCAAGATCATCTTCTTTATCAGAAAAATAAAGGAGTTCTGAAACATAAGAAGTTAACTCATCTTTGCATTCAGAAATAATTGATATATCTGAATATAAGGCATAAATCTTGTTTGATCCAAATTTTTCAGATACCTCAGCTAATATGTCCTGATTCTTTTTATCTACGTAGCTAATAGCAACCTTCTGACAACCTGCATATAAGAGCTTTTTAACATCTTCCATGCGCTTAATATTGCCAGTGCCTATTATGGATGCGTCGCAAGCTCTGCAGATATCCTTGATGATATCAAGAGCTTTCTCGTGATCAGTATCTGTCATGCCTTCGGACATATCATAGACTAAAATATCATTTACATTAAGCTCATTAAGCCTTTTTGCATATGCTAAAGGGTCATTATCAATGATATTTTTATCCTTTATGGAATTAACTACTTTGCCATCATAAAGATAAATGCATGGCAGTATTTTAAAGATCTTTGACATATTATAGTGCTCCTTTTGTGCTAAGTACGTCTGTGATCCTAGGATCGATGGTTGTTGCTTCATCTAAAGACTTTGCAAAAGCTTTGAACATAGCTTCTATCTTGTGGTGATCATTTATTCCGGTTATGACACGAAGATGAATGTTCATCATTGCAGAATAAGAAACTGCGTAGAAAAACTCTCTTACAAGCTGTGTGTCAAAATCGCCAACCATAGGACTTGAAAATTCAGCATCCATAACAAAATATGGTCGTCCGCAGAGGTCTATAGCGCTTAAGACAAGGCTTTCATCCATAGGAAGGATCATATTGCCATAGCGCTTAATTCCTTTTTTGTTGCCTATAGCTTGCATAATAGCTTGTCCAAGTACTATTCCGGTATCCTCAACTGTGTGGTGTCCATCAACATTAAGATCACCTTCAACATTTACTTCGAGATCAAATAAACCGTGTTTTGCAAATCCCTCAAGCATATGATCAAAAAAACCAATGCCTGTATCTATCTTGGACTTGCCTGTACCATCAATATTTAAGGAAACTGTAATCTTAGTTTCTTTTGTATTTCTTGCAACAGTTGCAGTTCTGCTTCCCATAATTAGTGTCTCCTTTTCTATATCTTCAACATATAGCATGAAAACAAAGAACTTTAAGTCATTACTTGCAATTTATAGTTAATTTAGAAAGTTAACTTGCAATAATTATACAATTTTATACAATTACAATTGATACTTATCAGAATTAACCATAGCAGTCAATATAATAACCAATGTAATTATTTATTCAAATCGTACTGCGATTGAGTTTGCGTGTGCTGTTAGGCCTTCTTCTTTTGCAAATAGTTCAATATCATTATGAACTTTTCTCAAAGCATCTTCTGAGTATGAAATAATACTTGTTTTCTTAAGGAAGTCATCAACATTAAGTGGTGAGAAAAATCTTGCTGTTCTATTTGTAGGCAAAATATGATTTGGACCAGCATAATAATCTCCCAAAGGCTCTGATGAATACTCGCCAAGAAAAATAGCACCTGCATTTTTAATCTTGGTCATGGTCTCAAAAGGATTTTTGGTAATGATCTCAAGGTGTTCAGATGCAATTGCATTTGCTGCATCGATCATATCCTGCATATTATCAGCAATAAAGATATAGCCATAATTATCAAGAGATTTTCTAATGATATCTGCCCTTGATAATGTCTTTAAAAAGCCTTCGATTTCTTCCTTTACCTTTTTAGCTACTTCTTCAGAAGTTGTAATAAGGATTGCTGATGCAAGTTCGTCGTGCTCAGCTTGAGATAAAAGGTCAGCGGCAACATATCTAGGATTTGCTGTTTCATCAGCAATTACAAGGATCTCACTTGGGCCTGCAATTGAATCAATTGAAACATAGCCAAAGCATGCCTTTTTGGCAAGGGCAACAAAGATATTTCCAGGACCTGTGATCTTATCAACCTTAGGAATAGACTCTGTTCCAAAAGCCATAGCAGCTATAGCCTGAGCTCCGCCTACTTTGTAGACTTCAGTTACACCTGCTATATCAGCAGCAACTAATGTTCCTGCATTTACCTTTTCATCCTTTGAAGGAGGTGTGCACATTACGATTCTTTCAACGCCGGCAACCTTTGCAGGCACTACATTCATAAGTACGCTTGATGGGTAAGCTGCTTTTCCACCTGGAACATATACTCCGGATATTTCAATTGGAAGGATTCTCTGACCTAATATGCTTCCATTTTCATTTGTTTCTATCCAGCTGTTTCTCTTTTGTTTCTCGTGAAAAACTCTGATATTTTCAGCGCTTTTCTTCATTACTTCAATAAATTCTGGGCTAAGCTCTTTATACGCTTCTTCTATTTCACTACGGGTTACTTTAACAGTATCTTTTGTTAAAGAGCATTTATCAAACTTCAGAGTATAATCAAAAAGAGCTGAATCTCCATTTGCTCTTATATTGTTTATTATATCATTGACTGTTTTTTCATATTCAGTGTAACTTCCGGTATTTCTACCAAGAAGATTACCAAGTAGTTCTTTTTTGGTTTCTGTATTTAATCTAAGGGTCTGCATTTTAATCAAGATTCTCCTTCATAGCATTAATAAGTTTTCGAATTCTTTCTGTTTCCATCTGCATACTAACCTGATTTACGATCATTCTTGCAGATAAAGGACAGATTTCTTCTAATACTTCTAATCCATTTTCTCTAAGAGTAGAGCCAGTTTCAACAATATCTACGATAACATCAGAAAGATTAACGATCGGTCCAAGTTCTACTGAGCCGTTAAGCTTGATAATATCAACAGTCTGATGTTTTTGGTTAAAGAAATAGTCTTTGGCTATATTTGGATATTTGCTGGCAACTCTTATCATCTCACGATGCTCTAAGAGCTTTTTGGCTTCTTTTGGTCCACATACGCACATTCTGCACTTTCCAAAGCCAAGATCTAAGACTTCATATACTCTTCTGTTTTCTTCTAGGATAGTGTCTGCGCCAACGATACCAATATCTGCTGCGCCATATTCAACATATGTAGGAACATCAGGACCTTTTGCAAGGAAGAACTTAAGACCAAGTTCCTCGTTGGTAAAGATCAGCTTTCTTGTTTTTTTATCTAATATTTCATCACATTTGATACCGCACTTATTTAAAAGTTCCATTGTAGAATCTACAAGTCTTCCCTTTCCAAGTGCAAATGTAAGATATCTCATAGGGCCTCCAATTACTTTGTGCATTTAAGGATAACGTTTTGACCTTTATTTCTTAGATCATTTGCTTTACTTAGAGCTTCTTTGAAAGAATCATCATTAAATTCAATGACAGTTGCCTCGCTTTCATGCTCTAGATCACAGCTCTGCCTATATAATGCAGACATCAGATCATCAAGTACAATTGAAAAACCAATTGAAGGTGCATCTTTACCATATTTTCCAAGAAGATTATCATATCTTCCGCCCTTAGCTATAGCATCTCCAACGCCGTAGGTATAGGCGCTAAATATGACACCTGTGTAATAATTGAATTTACTAAGCATACTAAGGTCAAAAGAAATGTACTTCTCAACACCATACATTGTAAGAACCTTATAAAGCTCTTTTAATCTCTTGATAGAGCTTAGGGACCTTTCATTTGTAACCTGACTCTGGGCCTTATCTAATGCATCATCTGAGCCAATAAATTCAGATACCTTTAGGATGAGATCCTTGTATTTTTCAGGAACGCCCCTTGAAACCATGATATTCTCAGCTGCAAAGTAGTTCTTGCCTGTAATCTGTTCTCTGATATCTCGTTCAGTATCATCATCGATACCAGCTTCTTCGCATAATCCTTTGTAGTAATCAGCGTCGCCAATGCTGATCTGGAAATCTGAAAGTCCTGTAGCTTTGAGTGACTCTATCAAAAGAGATATGACTTCAGCATCTGCATAAACACTGTTTTCATTCATGAACTCAATTCCGATGTTTCGGTTTTCTTTGAGCTTACCCTGAAGACTTGATGTATTGAGATAGGCTTTACCTTGGTAACAAACCCTTACTGGTTCTTTGTTTTCCAGCATTACCTTTGATGCACATCTTGCAATAGATGGGGTAAAGTCTGGTCTAAGGACAAGTGTGTTTCCATCTTTATCAAAGAACTTAAAAAGCTCTTTGGCATCAGAAGCATTGATCTCTTCTGCAAACACATCAAAAAATTCAAATGTAGGAGTATCTATATCCTGATATCCGTAACTCTTTATTACTCTATGGATCTTGTCGCGGACAATATTTCTGTCGCTGCACTCTCTTCCGTAAATATCTCTAACACCATCGGGTGTATGCAATAGGACCTTGTTCATATCGACCTCGCTTTAGTATGGTACAGTGCTAATTGGTTATCATAATAAAGAGTTTAACATTTGAACTAGACAATGTCAAACCAAAGTTTCTCTGTCATCTAAATCTTTTTGTATAGATTCTAAGTATGGAACAAGAACTCCATTAATAGGTTTTGAGGATATTATGTATGATGGATCGAGCTCATCATGTCTAAAGCTCTTTCTGCCTCCATTTTCTGCTCTATCCCAAAATTCTTTGAGCTTTCTAAAGGGCAGGTAATAAAATTCGTTTAAACTTGTGAAATAAATAAGAAAAAAAGCAATGCCATCCTGTTTTTCAAAGTTTTCCATGAATGTAACCTGATGAGGATGGATGTTTTCTAAAGTAAAGGTTGTAGTTGCGCATTCCTTGGCATCAAAGCAAACAGGAATGCCCTGAACTACACCTATGTAATCGACTGTACTTTTTTGATCAAAATAAGCCAGAGTAATATGACGAGACTCCTTATCTATATTGATAGGAGTTATTGGAGTTGGTATTTTCTGGATAAGAGCAAGGTTCTGCTCAAGATATCTTTCGTTGGTCCTATTAATGAGTTCTTCTAATGTTGAACCTCTTAAACCTCTTGATTTCCAAGTAGGCATCTTACCCCTTTCCGAGTACTTTCTCAAAGACAGTTGGTAATTTCGAAATATACTCTTTTCCTGCAAGATACATGAAATCTTCAGGAAGATCATTAGGAAATTTGATCCTATAACTATGAAGTAGCTGGTAATTTAATCCAGCAATTTTATGTCCGTCGTATTTGATATCTCCAATGATAGGATGACCTATGCTAGATAAATGAGCTCTGATCTGATGAGGTTTTCCGGTTATAAGCTTAACTTCTAGAACAGTAAGATTCCTATCACTTAAATATTCAAGCGGCTCATATTCTGTTTCGATATAATCTGAATCACTATTTATAGGCTCACTAGTGATCTCAACCTTATTTTTCTTTTCATCCTTGGTGAGATAACCTTTTAACGTAAAGCTATCTGACAGCTTGCCTTCTACTATTGTCCTATAGTATTTATCAAGGTTTCTGTCCTTTAATAGACTATTCATGCATCTTGCTCCAGCAAGGGACTTAGCGCATATGACAAGTCCGCTTGTGTTGCGGTCCAGTCTATTACATACAGATGGCCTGTAGGTTTCAAGTGTCTCTTTAGTGATAGCGCCTGTATCACAAAGGTACTCTATGAGATAGTCATTTAAGCTAATATCTTGGGGCTGCGCCTTCTGAGTCAAAAGACCTGCTGGCTTAGATAAAAGAACAATATGTGAATCTTCGTATATTACCTCTACCCCAAGCTTTTTGTAGTCAAAAGAAGCCTTTGCCTCCGGAGCCTTTGATTCTTTTCCCATGAATTTTTCTAAGGTTTCATCTGCAAAGAAAAGCTTAACTGAATCCCCAAGCTTAAGCTTTTCTGTGCCTTGAGCCTTTTTATCATTTAGGGTAATATTCTTTTTTCTTAGCATTTTGTAAATAAATCCGCCAGAAGCATTTGGAAGATACCCTTTAAGGAAGCTATCAAGCCTCTTATCTAGCTGATTGTTATCGATTATTATTTCTTTCATATAAAAACCTATTATAAAGATATAGATAAAAGAACTCCTGCAGGAGTCTCAACTGTTCCAGCTTCCCATGAATCCTCGATCTTTTGAGGGTCAATACCCTTATCAGCACGAAGCTTCTCAAGCTGATCAAGTCTGTCGCAAAAGCTCTTAAGGTCATCAAAGATCTTGATGCTATAGCTAGAATATCCGCTACTTGCCATCATCTTTTTGATGTGCTTTTCGCAGTCAGAAGTATCCATGTCCTTGTCTGATGTGTAGCAGCATATATTTTTATCAAGTACTGTAGAAGCCATTACATAATAGTTCTTTTCATAGGATGTGATAATGTGATCATAGTGGATCAAAAGCTCACCTTTATGAGACTCTATTACTCTAAAGTCTTCCTTAGAACAGCCTTTAGCTTTAAGGAACATGATCAAATTAACACCGCTCCATCCAGTTGGAAGGCAGAAAAGAGCAGCTAAAATACTAAAAACATTTTTCTGAGTATGCTTAAAAAATAGACCTGTCAAAAACAAGATAAGTACTATTGCTAGAAAAATAGATGTTCTGATAATGGCTTTCTTTCTATTGTTTTCAATATATCCAAAGTCGCCTTTGTAAATCTTTTTCATAAATTCCCCTTACTCAAGAACGATTTCGTTGTAGTCTTCAATATAGTAGTCGGATAAGTCTTTTTTGACATCATCGCTGTGTCTTGAATAGTCATCACTAACAGCAATTACAGTCATTCCGGCACTTTTACCTGCTTTGATGCCATCTACAAGATCTTCAAAAACAAGGCACTTTTCAGGTGCAACAGAAAGCTCATTAGAAACCTCAAGATAAACATCAGGTGCTGGCTTACCCTTAAGCACCTCTGTGCCAGATTTGATGCTTCCAAACATATCCTTTATGTTGTGAGTTCCTAGAACCTGTTCTATAAGCTCCGTGGAGTTACTAGATGCAATGCCAAGCTTTAAGCCCTTAGCTATGCAGGTTTTGATAAAAGAAAAAGCACCATCCTTTAGTGGGACTTCGTTAGTATATTTATCCCAGGCCATTTTATTCCAATCGTCGCCAATCTTTTCGATGGAATCCTTAATTCCAAATCTATCTTTAAAATATTGCGCTGTCTCTATAAAGCTTCTGCCACCAATATCCTGCTGCAAAGTCTCAGGTGGTGTGATTCCAAAGCCGGTAAGATATTCTTTGTCAATAGCCTTCCACATCCACATGGAATCAACTAATGAACCATCAAGGTCAAATATGACAGCTTCATAATCATCAAGGCATAAATTAACCATATATTTACAATCCTAATTCTCTTAATTCTTTTTCATTTAAAAGTCTGTATTCTGAAGGGTTTAAGTCTTCATCAAGAACAAGTGGTCCAAAGGTGATCCTTTTAAGAAATTCTACCTTGTTGCCAACTGCCTCAAGCATTCTCTTGACCTGATGAAATCTTCCTTCGTGAATAATAAGATGAATAACAGGTCTTCCTTCTTCATCCTTTTCTCTTCTTACGATCTTAGCTGGAAGTGTCAGATATGGAGTTCCATCGTCCTTGGTATCTCCTATATCAATGCCCTCCTCCAACAATTTAATATCTTCATCAGAAAGCTCCTTTTTTAGATGAACTTCGTAGGTCTTGTCTACGTGCTTCTTTGGAGAAAGAAGTCTATGAATAAGCCCTCCGTCATCAGTTAAAAGTAAAAGCCCTTCAGTATCGATGTCCAGTCTTCCTGCAGGATTCAATCCCTTAACATTTTCATCCTTTAAAAGAGCAAGAACAGTTTCATTTTTGCCATCAGTTGTAGCTGAAACTACGCCCTGTGGCTTATAAAGCATGTAATAATGGAACTTAGCATAGGTAAGAGGAATCTCGTCAAAAGAGATCTCATCTGTGTTTTCATTAATATGAATATCAGATTTTGTGACAACAACGCCATTTACCTTGCATCTTCCGTTTTTCACATATTCTTTTATCTGTTTTCTGGTGCCAATATTATGATCACCAAGGAATTTATCTAATCTCAATTTATACTCTTTCTAATCAAAATTAATAGCCAGGAACTGCAGCTGGAGCGCTTTGTGTGAACAACTCGAAGTTATTATAGGCCCTGCAAACAATACTTGGATTTGTGACACTTTTTGGAATATTTACATTAAAGGACTGAGTCTCCTGGGTTCTATCCCACATCTGAAGGTATGAAAAGGTCTTACCTCCGTCATAGCTATAAGCAAAATAGATGACAGGGCTCTGGCTATCCTTGGTAGACATCTGTACTAGTGCATTTCTTGATGATTTATCATAGGAGATCACAGAAATATCGCAATAATCTGGGTCTGTAAGATCCTGCCTTACTGGTGATGAAGGCTTTTTTACTGATGTGAACTTGTAGCCTGAATAGTCAGTTCCTGTAGAGCTAGATGTTAACTTAAAATACTTGGCAACTGCTGTAGCATCGCATACGCCAAGCTTACTTGTAAAATCAGCCTGCTTTAATAAAGGAAGATCATAGCCATGGTCAAGATAAGCATGCTCAATGATGACGCAAGGAATATTTCTAGCCACGCTTGCTCTGATGATTCCGTAGTAGTCTTTGCCAGTACTTCCAAGCTTTGATTTGACACCCTTCTGATAAAGACCTAGGGTTGAAAGCTCTCCTGATTCAATCTGTCCGAAATCGTAACCAGCCTGATAAAAAGATCCAAAGGCTGAAGTCCAGATTTCTGAGCCATAGAAGTTATGTTCTGTAGAAGCATTAAAATGAATGCTATATACAAAGTTTGCATTTACGCTCTTTGCAAAAGCAGCTCTATCTTCTAGTGAAATATAACCATCAGCAGTTCTTGTAAGATAAACAGTTACATTATCGTATTTTTCAAGCTCTGCTTTCATTGCATTTGCAACTTTTAATGTAAGATCTTTTTCTGAAAAACCGTTGTACTGAGCTCCAAGATTTCTATCACCTGTTCCGCCATGACCTGGGTCGATAACAATTACAACTGGCTTATTTGCAGCTTCTGTCTTGATAGTAAAGCTTGGTAATAATAAGAATGAGAATAAACTCATAATAATAGCAAAAAAAACTAAAACTTTTTTCATTTATATCCCCTTTTTCAAAATAAGCTGTCGCATAAAAGCGGCAGCTTAATGTTTTCTTAGTTGATCATATCTAGATTAAGTGCTTCCTGTTCAGTGATTCCAGCCTCTTCTACAGCCTGTGGCTCTGGAGATGGCGTCTGGCTTGAAGCTTCCGGCATCTTGAGATCAGCTCTGTTTGACTTGATCACTTCACTATACTGAGTGAGAGCTGAAAGAATGCTGTCATTGCTCTGGCTGATATTCTTGACCATCTCAACGCTGTGAAGCTTGATCGAGTCAATGATATCATCAGTGTTCTTGCTGGTTGCATCAATAGACTGAGAAATAACATCCTCAACCCCTGCAAGCAACTGATCTGTATACTGAACAGCTGAAGCTTTCATATTATTAGCTTCGATCATAGCGTTATCAAGAATCTCTTTTGCCTGCATTGCAGCCTGAGATACAACTTCATTAGCCTGCGCATAGGCCTGCTGCATGATCTCATGCTCGTTAATAAGCTTGTTAGTCTTGATTGTAGCCTGATCTACGATCTCTTCAGCTTTCTTTCTTGCATCATTTAAGATAGCCTCTTTGTTGCTGATGATCTTTTGATACTTCTTGATCTCTTCAGGAGTTTTGCTCCTAAGTTCTCTTAAAAGCTCATCAATTTCCTCTTTATTTACAATGATTTTGGTCTGAGAAAGAGGCTGAGGCTTGCAATTATCGATATATGTTTCGATCTCATCAATAAGTTGTTCAATCCTGCTGGTCATTTTTATACCCCCGTAGTTTTATCTAAACCCATATTTTTGGTATAGCGCATCTGCCACAAAATCAGAAACACATGGCGAAATATCACCGTTATAGCTGGCAATTTCCTTAACAACTGAGCTACTAAGGTATGAATACTTAATACTTGTTGTTAAAAATACAGTATCAACCATGTTATGTGAAAGCTCTTTATTAGTCTGTGCTATCTGAAGTTCATATTCGAAATCAGTTATAGCCCTAAGTCCTCTGATAACAATATGGATATTTTCTTTTTTGCAATAGTCTATGAGAAGACCATCAAAAGATTCTATTTCGACATTATTAAGACCTTTTACGGACTCTCTTAACATTTTAACACGTTCATCAAGGGTAAACAATGGAGTTTTGGCGGAATTGCACATTACTGCCACAACAACCTTATCAAACATGGCTGATGCACGCTGTATCACGTCCAAATGCCCCAGTGTGACTGGATCAAAGCTACCAGGATAAACTGCTACTTTCATAGGTTTTCCTTTCTGTACAAAAATACATGCTTATTAGTTTTGTACTCCTTTTCTCTTCTAACTTCAAAGCCATAGTCTGAAACAAAAGAGAAATCCATGTCTACAGGACTTTCCAATATGATCATTGTATTCTCTGTAACATAGGACATTGTTGCTAATTGAGAAAGTGTCCTCTCGTATAGTCCAGCCTGATATGGTGGATCGATAAAAATGATATCTGCTTCCTTTTCATGTATATTTCTAAGAGCAATTACCACATCCTGCTTGAATACAGTAGCTACGTCTTCGAAATGGGTGGTCTTAAGGTTTTCCATTATACATTTGTAGGCTTTAGCAGCGTTTTCGATAAAATATGCTCTAGAAGCGCCTCTAGATAAAGCTTCTATGCCTATTCCACCACTTCCAGCAAAGAGGTCGATAAAAACAGCCCCTGGAACGTCATTCTGTATCATATTAAATAAAGTTTCTTTGATCCTGTCTTGTGTAGGCCTGGTATCATTTCCTTCAGGAGTCAAAAGACGAAGTCTTCTGGCACTACCTGCAATTACTCTCATAATCTCACCTTTGTTCCCTTTGTATCTCTACTTGTTACTTTTAAATGTCCAAGATGAAGCTCTTTATCGTTGTGTTCTATGGATTTTTCTTCCATATCATCGAGGTAATAGACATCTCTTACAAAGTCGTTCTTTCCAAGCCTCATACCACGTACACCTACAGCGGCTTTCTTTTTCTCAGGAACCTGTTCAACGTAGAATCTAAGGAAATATCCATCATTAGACTGCAAGATCACTGTCTTTTGTGTGTGAAGGATCTCTACGTTTACAACCTCATCGCCATCATTTAGCTTGGTTGCAGCTACGGTTCTCTTTGAAACATCAAATTCTCCGCCATCTACTACTTTCATCATAGACATTTTGGTAGTAAATAACAACCTGTAAAGGTTAAGGTCTGACTGGCTTGCGGCAAGGACAATAGTTTCCTTGGAGGTATCAAAATTACTT
Organism: Butyrivibrio sp. INlla18; assembly: GCF_900103635.1. Taxonomy (GTDB): domain Bacteria; phylum Bacillota; class Clostridia; order Lachnospirales; family Lachnospiraceae; genus Butyrivibrio. The sequence goes on along the minus strand of NZ_FMXK01000011.1, from coordinate 99,370 downwards.
ACATTATCAATAGGTACACCCTTATCTCTCATCTTGCCCTGAGGAAGATCCATAGCCTTAACAGTATGGAGATTACCAGTATTTGTAAAGAAGCATACCTTACCTGTGTTCTTCATGATAAATGAGAACTTAAACTCAGCTTCGATAGTCTCTTTGTTCTTTTCATATGTTGTAGCATCGATAGTTTTGGCATAGCCAAACTTATCCATGATAAATGCTACATCGATCTCTTCAACAGGCTTTTCTTCGTATACAGCAGTCTCTCTGTTATCGATAATAGTCTTTCTCTGAGACTGATACTCTTTTTTGATCTTGAGTAGCTCATTCTGGATAACCATAGACATAGAGTCATGGCTCTCTAAGATATCTTCATATCTATAGATATTAGCAACTGTCTGCTCGTGCTCTTTTACAAGGGCATCAAGTTCAAGTCCAATGAGCTTGTAGAGACGCATCTCTAAAATAGCATCTGCCTGTGCCTCTGTGAAAAGAAGCTGTGCAGCCATAGCCTGAGATTCTCTTGATTTAAAGCCTATTCCATCTGTAACGCCATTTACAAGGCAGTTCTTGGCCATGGCGCGGTCTTTTGAGCCTCTAAGAACTTCGATAACAAGGTCGATAACATTGCAAGCCTTGATAAGACCTTCCTGAATCTCCTTCTTATCCTGTTCCTTTTTGAGAAGTGTTGTATATTTTCTGGTTGCTACTTCAAACTGGAAGTCAGCGCAGGCACGCATGATCTCTTTTAAAGACATGGTCTCTGGTCTTCCGTTATCAATAGCAAGCATGTTTACGCCAAATGTATCTTCAAGCTTAGTCTTCTTGTAAAGAAGGTTTGTAAAGTTCTCAATATCAGTATCTTTCTTGAGCTCGATTACGATTCTGATACCTTCTTTTGATGACTGGTTAGAAATATCGATAATGTCATTTGTTATCTTCTTTTCAGCAAGCTCAGCTACATCAGCCATGAACTTACCAATTCCCATACCTATCATAGTATAAGGAATCTCAGTGATAACAAGATTTATGTGTCCGTTTTTGCCCTTCTCAGTCTCAACCTTACCTCTGATCCTGATCTTGCCAACACCTGTTTCATAGATCTCTCTAAGGTCGTCCTTATTGATAACTATGCCGCCAGTTGGGAAATCAGGTCCTTTGATATACTTCATAAGGTCCTTGGTAGTAAGTGTATCATCCTGAATATATGCAATCTCAGCGTCAATTACTTCTGCAAGGTTATGAGGAGGTGTGCTTGTTGCCATACCTACTGCAATACCTTCTGAACCATTGATAAGGAAATTAGGAATCTTAACAGGAAGTACTGATGGCTCTTTTTCTGTCTCATCAAAGTTAGGCAAAAAATCTACTACATTCTTGTCAAGGTCTTCCAGGAAGTTCTCCTGAGTTATCTTAGAAAGCCTTGCCTCTGTGTAACGCATGGCAGCGGCTCCATCACCTTCGATGTTACCGAAGTTACCATGGCCATCAACAAGTGGAATAGCCTTCTTGAAATCCTGAGTCATTACTACAAGACAATCATAGATAGAACTGTCACCATGAGGGTGATATTTACCCATTGTATCACCGACAATTCTGGCACTCTTTCTGTAAGGTCTGTCATATCTGATGCCAAGTTCATACATATCATAAAGAGTTCTACGCTGAACGGGCTTAAGACCATCTCTTATATCAGGAAGTGCACGTGCAACGATAACACTCATGGCATAATCGATGAATGATTTTTGCATTATTTCAGAATATTCTGTTCTTATAATTCTGTCTTCCATTTTATCTATCCTTTGTATTTATCAAACATCAAGCTCGGCATCTGTTGCATGCTGATGAATAAAGTCTCTTCTTGGTGGTACATCTACGCCCATAAGAAGCTCTGTCATCTGAGAAGCCATCTTGGCATCCTCGATCTCAACTGCCCTTAACATTCTGCGCTCAGGATCAAGTGTTGTCTCCCAAAGCTGCTGAGGATCCATCTCACCAAGACCCTTATATCTTTGCAGAGTGAAATTGCCCTTATGAGTGTTTCTGTACTTAGTAAGAGCACTGTCGTCATAGAGATATTCCTCTTTGCCCTTAGAAGGCATAGCCTTATAAAGGGGAGGCATAGCAATATATACGTGTCCCTGATATATGAGCTCAGGCATGAATCTGTAGAACAATGTTAAAAGAAGTGTGGCAATGTGCTCACCATCTACATCGGCATCCGCCATGATGATGATCTTGTCATAACGAAGCTTGTTGATGTCAAAGTCATTACCATATCCTTCTGAGAAGCCGCATCCAAAGGCGTTGATCATGGTCTTGATCTCGGCATTTGCAAGAACTTTATCAATGCTGGCCTTTTCTACGTTAAGAATCTTACCTCTGATAGGAAGGATAGCCTGATAGTTTCTATCACGAGCCATCTTGGCACTACCACCGGCAGAATCTCCCTCTACGATAAAGATCTCGCACTTAGAAGCATCCTTACTGATGCAGTTTGCAAGCTTACCATTAGAATCAAATGAGTACTTCTGCTTGGTAAGCATGTTTGTTTTAGCTTTTTCTTCTGTCTTTCTGATCTTGGCAGCTTTTTCAGCGCATCCAATGATAGACTTTAATGTTTCAAGATTTCTATCAAAGAATCTCGTCATTTCATCATTAGTGATCTTGGATACGATCTTGGCTGCGTCCTGGTTATCAAGCTTGGTCTTGGTCTGACCTTCAAATCTAGGATCAGGATGCTTGATAGATACAACAGCTGTCATACCATTTCTGACATCTGTACCTGTAAAGTTATTATCTTTGTCCTTGAGAATATTAAGTTCCCTAGCATACTGGTTGATGATATTTGTAAACATTGTCTTAAAGCCAGTAAGGTGTGTACCACCTTCTGCATTATAGATATTATTACAAAAACCGAGAACTTCCTCGTGGAATTCATTTACATACTGGAAAGCAACTTCTACTTCTACGCCTTCACTTTCACCGCTAAATGAAACAACGTCATGAACAGCTTCTTTGGTCTTGTTCATGTCCTTGATGAATCCAGTGATACCATCAGGTTCATGGAATTCTACATATTCCTCTATTCCAGGTCTCTTGTCCTGGAAAATGATAGTAAGTGAAGGATTAAGATATGCTGTTTCGTGAAGTCTTGATTTTATATCATCTTCCTTGAAACGAGTTTTCTCAAAGATAGTATCATCAGGAAGGAAACTGATAGTTGTTCCGCAAGCCTTTGTAGTACCTACAGGATCAAGCATACCATTATTAAGCTTGGTCGTAGGAATACCTCTCTCGTATGAATCCTCGTATATATATCCGTCTTTTCTGATCTGAACTTTCATCCAGGTAGAAAGAGCATTTACAACGGATGAACCTACACCATGAAGACCACCACTTGTCTTGTAGGCGTTATTATCAAACTTACCACCGGCGTGGAGCATAGTAAGAACAACACGCTCTGCTGTAATGCCCTTAGCGTGCATTCCTACTGGAATTCCTCGACCGTTATCTTCAATTGTAGCTGAACCATCAGCTTCTAATGTCACATGAATTTGTGTGCAGAAACCTGCGAGATGCTCATCTACAGCGTTATCAACTATTTCGTAGACAAGATGATTTAAGCCTCTTGTAGAAACGCTTCCAATGTACATACCTGGGCGCTTCCTTACAGCCTCAAGACCTTCAAGTACTGTTATGCTGGAAGCGTCATATTGTTCGTATGTAGCCATTAAGTTACCCCTTTTCAAAACTTTTTATATCAAAATTATACATGGACTTTTTTGGTGACTGTTACAGCCAAAGCGCCTGGTCCAATGTGGCAGGCAACAGAAAGAGAAAGTGGATCCATATGAATATCAAAACCAGGGAAGGCTTCCTCTAACTCTTTTTTCCAATCATTTGCAAGATCAAGGTCCTGAGTATAAGCACAAGCAATGTGGAAATCCTTGGCTTCCATACCGCCAAATCTATTCTCAATATCTGCCTTTATGGCGTTTATCATGATATTTTTGCCCTGACTGCTGGTTCTTGCTTTGGCAAATGCATCAAGCTTCTCACCCTGAATCTGTAGAACTGGCTTAAGTCTAAGAAGTGTTCCTAAAGCTGCAGCTGCAGGAGTGATACGACCTCCTTTTTTGAGGTAATACAATGTATCAAGCATGATATAGATACTAGATTCAAACTTAGTATCCATTAGAACTTTTACAATTTCTTCAGCAGAATATCCTGCGTCAGCCATGGCCTTAGCATCAAGTGCTGACTGCCTCTGGGTTACTGATATTCTCTGGTTATCAACTACGAATACTTTGCCTTCGTACTCTTCCTGCGCGATCATGTAAGCGCTCTGGCAAGAACCAGAAAGACCGCTGCTCATTGGTATATAAATGATCTGGTCATACTCTTTTAATACCTTATCCCAAAGAGTCATAAGAGAATCAGGAGTTGGCTGGCTTGTAGATACTGATGCATCTTCGCCAAGCTTTGCATAAAACTGCTCCTGAGTTAGATTAATGTCCTCAAAAAACTCTTCATTATTTATCATGAAAGGCATTGGAACAACAAAGATTCCAAGCTCCTCAGCCTGAGACTGAGTGACACCACTATTACTATCTGTGATAATTGCTATCTTTGACATACTAAAAGCAGTCGACAAAAGGCCGACAATCCTCCCATTTTTAAACTTAAACACTAGTTCTATATTACTTTTATAAAGCCATTAAGTCAACCGGATTTACAGATTTTGTATATAGCATATCTCTAATCACACCATGTTGTGGCTTGGCTAAATCTGGGTCATCCAAAAGGATATTATCAGCATCCATAGCAGCAGCTTTTACAAGGTCACTGTCGTGGTATATGTCACCAACTCTGAAGTTCAAATCTCCGCTCTGTCTAACCCCAAATAGATCTCCGGGGCCTCTTTGCCGCAGGTCCTCTTCTGCAATCTTAAAGCCATCATTTGACTTATTCATAATATCAAGCCTTTGTTTTGCCTCATCTGACTCTGATGTATTAAGGAAAATGCAATAAGACTGCTCTTTTCCTCTACCTACTCTTCCTCGAAGCTGATGAAGCTGAGATAGGCCAAATCTCTCAGCATTTTCTATCATCATAACTGTAGCATTTGGCACATTGATCCCGACTTCAATTACCGTTGTAGAAACCAGAACATCTATATCTTTCCTTGCAAAGGCCTCCATGATCTCATCCTTGACAGAAGGCTTCATCCTGCCATGTAACATTTCCACCTGAATATCAGAAGGAAGGGCTGCTCTTAGCTTATCAGTATAGTCTGTTACATTCTCAACGCCGTCTAGTTCACCTTCTTCTACCATTGGACAGATGACATAGGCCTGTCTTCCTTTTTCTACCTGGTCCTTTATGAATTTGTAAGCAGTTGGCCTATAGTCAGTACCTACCACGCAGTTCTTGATAGGGAGCCTGCCACCAGGAAGCTCATCAATGACCGAGATATGAAGGTCTCCATATAATATGATGGCCAAAGTTCTAGGTATAGGCGTTGCACTCATTGCAAGAACATGGACATTTTCGCCTTTTCCAGCTAGAGACTCCCTTTGACGAACACCAAATCTGTGCTGCTCATCAGTAACTACAAGGGCTAGGTTCTTGTAATTAACCTTTTCCTGAATAAGAGCATTTGTTCCTATGATGCAGTTTACTTCACCTTCACTGATCTGCCTTTGGGCTTCTTTTTTATCCTTTGCAGAAAGAGCTCCTGTTAAAAGAACTGGTTTTAAGCTCTTTAAGTTATATTTCTGAATGATCTCTTTAAAGCTTTCGTAGTGCTGTGCTGCTAAAACCTCAGTAGGAGCCATAAGAGCCCCTTGATATCCGTTTGCAGCAGTTGTTAAAAGAGCAAGTAGCGCAATTACAGTCTTACCAGATCCAACATCGCCCTGAATAAGCCTGTTCATAACGCCCTCTCCAGAAATATCATTTTTGATGTCTTCCCATGCATTTAGCTGAGCATTTGTTAGCTTATATGGAAGCTGTTCCAAAAGTCTATTAACTTCTGAAACTTCTATCATAGGAAAAGAATTCTTTAAAACTTCCTGTGTATTTTTTAATAGACGCAGCTTTAAGACAAATAAAAGGAATTCATCATAAGCAAGACGTCTTCTTGCACTTTCTAGATAATCTCTATTTTTTGGGAAATGAATATTATAAAGAGCCTCGGAATATCCCATGAGTTCGTATTTATCTAGTATCTCTTTTGGTAGGAACTCTTCAAAAGATCCAGCTGAAGAAAGTGCTCCCTTAACAGCTTTCATGACAGCAGTATTTGTAAGACCTTTAACCAAAGGATATCTAGGCTGCATGCTCCTTACGATTCCCATATATTCATCAAGCTTGTACATTTTGGGCTGATTCATAGTAAAGAAAGAACCTTTTCTTTGTACTTGGCCTCTAAATACATGAGTGGTACCAGATTTTAGAGAATTAATAAGATAAGGCGCGTTAAAGTAAGTGATCTTGATCTTACCAGTCTGATCAGCTGCGTCAAAAGCAATGATAGTAAGGTTTCTTACTCTCCTTTTGACTACATTTCCAATGATAGTAAGCCTTACTGTATTGACTTCACCATTTATGACATCTGAAGCATTAACTATGTCGCTAAAAAGGTCATAGGTTCTTGGATAGTAGCTTATCAGATCACGGCAGGTTCTAACACCGCATTTTTCAAAGAGTTTAACGGTCTTATCTCCTACGCCTTTAAGATTTATGATGTTTTCTTCAAGTTCTCTTTTCCCCAACTCACACCTCATAATTCTATATAGAAATAAAGCCAGGCAAAAAGCCTGGCTGAATATTCCTAAATAATTACTCTGCTGAAAGAATGTAATAATAGATTGGCTGACCACCAAACTGAAGCTCAACGTCGCACCCAGGAAATTCCTTAGAAATGCGCTCTCTAAGTGCCTCTGCATCCTTCTCTTCTACATCTTCACCGTAGTATACACTGATGAGCTCAAGATCCTCGTTCATCATCTTTGAAAGCATCTCAAATGCTACATCCTCGATACCTGAACCAACAGAAAGGATTCCTGAATCACCGATTCCCATGTAATCGCCCTGTCTGATCTGAACATCATCAATAACTGTATCTCTAACGGCATAAGTAACTTCACCAGTATTAACAGTAGAAATAGCATCTGTCATTGCAGCCACATTGTCCTCTACAGGTACATCAGGCACGTAGTTGATGATAGCTGTGATACCCTGAGGTACTGTCTTGGAAGGAACAACAACGATCTTCTTGTCTTCGTCGCCATCTTCACACATGATAGCTGCCTGATTTGCTGCAAGAATAATATTCTTGTTATTTGGAAGAACTATAACAGTGTCAGCGTTGACCTTGGCTACAGCATCTAGAATATCAGCTGTGCTAGGGTTCATTGTCTGACCACCCTCAATAACATAATCAACGCCAAGACCTCTGAAGATCTCTGCAAGTCCAGAACCTGCACAAACAGTTACGAATCCAATCTCTTTGCGTGGCTCATTGGATGCTGGCTCATCGATCATCTCGACCTTATCTCCAAGAGGAATATCGTCTCCAGGAAGGTATGTAGGTGTGAGCTCTGCTGCACCATTTATCTCAGTCTTGATCTCTGCCCAAGAACCATCGTTGTTCTCGTGGAAGAGCTTCTCTCTATGCTCCATTCTCATGTTGTCGATCTTCATATTAGAAAGCTGACCATACATAAGAGCTCTCTGAATAGCAAGACCTGGATCATTAGAATGTACGTGTACTTTGCAGATCTCATCATCAGCAACCATTACAATGCTGTCACCGATTGACTCCAGGAAGTTCTTAAAATCAATCTCCTGCTTAACATTAAGTGGCTTTGATAAAAGAACTATGAACTCAGTACAATATCCAAACTTAATATCAGCTTCTTCCTGAACTTCATTCTTGGTAACAGGAGTTGCTGACTCTTCATTTATTGAAAGGTCGATCTCTTTGCCGAGATAACCATCAAAGGCACCCTTTAACACCTGTACAAGTCCCTGTCCGCCAGAATCAACTACTCCAGCCTGCTTAAGAACAGGTAACATATCAGGAGTCTTGGAAAGGACCTCTTCTGCATATTTGATAACTTCTGCACAGAAATACTCGATATCTTCAGTTCCTTCTACAGCCAGCTCATGAGCCTTTTCGCTTGCTCCCTTAGCAACTGTAAGGATTGTTCCTTCCTTTGGCTTCATAACAGCCTTGTAAGCTGTCTCTACAGCCTTATCAAAAGCCTCTGCCAAGATCTGAACATTTACTTCATCATTAGTCTTAACAACTTTTGTGAAACCTCTAAGAAGCTGTGAAAGGATAACACCTGAGTTACCTCTAGCTCCGCGAAGGGATCCAGATGAGATTGCCTTGCAGATAGCTTCCATGTTTGCGCTATCATTTAATGCAGAAACCTCTTTGGCAGCAGACATGATAGTCATAGTCATGTTAGTACCAGTATCTCCGTCAGGAACTGGGAACACGTTAAGTTCGTTTATCCACTCCTTCTTGGCTTCAAGATTCTTGGCACCAGATAAAAACATCTTTGACAGCATCTTAGCGTCAATTACATTATTACTCAAAACAAAATTCCTCCTAGACTTGCCTAAATCGAATAATTATCAATCTATCACGCGGACACCTTCGATGTAGATATTGATCTTCTCGATTTCAAGCCCGGTAAATTCTTCTACTTTATATTTGACGTTATCAATCAAGTTGTCTGAAACAGCTGAAATGCTAACACCATAAGCAACTATAACATGGAAATCTAAAACCAGTTTATTATTGTCATCAAGAGATACGTTGATACCTCTTGTCATGGAATCGATCTTAAGAAGGCTTACAAGGCCATCCTTGACGTTGACGTTAGCCATTCCGACAATTCCAAAGCACTCCATAGCAACAGCACCTGCATACTGGGCAATTACTTCATTATCGATAGAAATATTTCCCATGTGAGTGTTTACCACCGAAGTCTTCATATTTGTCCTCCTTATCAGATAGCCATAGGACTACCTTTTTAGCATACATATAGTATTATAATAGCAGTTTCTAAAAAAATAAACCATAAATTTTGTATATTTTGCTTGCAATCCGTTTTTGTTTCTGCTAATATATCAATGTTGCGGATGTAAATCCCCAATAAATTACGCTATTGATTAGATTACATGGCTTATAAGGAGGTGTCAAAATGGCTAAATGTGATATTTGTGGCAAGGGCGTTCATTTCGGAAACAACGTAAGCCATTCTCATAGAAGATCTAACAGAGTTTGGAAGTCTAACGTTCAGAACGTTACATGTAAGGTTAACGGACAGTCAAAGAGAATGCACGTTTGCGCAAGCTGCCTTAGATCAAACAAAGTTGAAAGAGCTTGATAATCTTGAAAATAAAAACCACCGAGTGATCGGTGGTTTTTTTGTACTCTTCTTTCAGATCTGAAAAGCAAATAATGAAAGCTTTCCAATGATCAGTTCTCTTACTATTATTCCTAAGTCTTCTTTTTCTTCCTTTGATAATTTAACAAGCTGCTCTATAGTAAATACTTTTTCCTTATATCCTTTGGTATTATCTGCCTTTGTTTTATAAAGAGATGTTCGTACTCTTGCTTTTAACTGCTTTAGCACTTTATAATCAAAAGAATCTTTTTCTAAAAAATACAGATGACTTTCAATTGTAGTTGATGGATCAATTTGTTCTATAAGATATTTTGAAATGATCGTCTTAAACTTAAAAGGAACCATTTCATTATTTAAGAGCTCATTATAATCATAACGAGCTCCAAAGTAATATCTTTCAAGATCCTGCATATAGTATTTGAAATCATCTTCATTAACAATATTGTTCATGTCAGTTTTTCTTTTTTTCTCCGCTATCAAGATCTTCTATATTATCACCGCTAAATTTTATGGCGGATCTTATCTTGTCTTCGTCCCAACCTGTTTCTTGCATAAGTTCAGCAACAGTAACCTTTCTTCTAAGATCCTCCGCAAGCTCAGCAGCTTTATCTGCTACTTCCTGTACAAGCTTTAGTACCTTTTGGCTTCCAGCATCCTCAGCAAGATTTTCCTGAATGATGTTCTCCATTGCATCAAGCATGAGCTTATAAAGAAAGCTTTCTACTTCTTCGGGCTCTCCTACTGCATCAAGCATTGTTACACCTTTTGTAAGGGCTACATTTCCCTCACCAATAAGGTCCTCTAGAAAAACGCCTTGATCTGAGTACATTCTAGCAACATCTACAACAAGAGGAAGATACATCTCAATAAGCTTACTTTGTGCATCCTTATCTCCTGCAATTGCTGACATAGAGATTGCCTTTTTCTCTCCATCTGTGTATTTAGGAAGTGCTTCAAGGCTTTCAATATAGTCCTGAAGATAATTCTTTTCTTCTGTAGAAAGACCTTCATCAGTATCAACAGCTTCTCCATCTACGGAGATCTTGTGATTTTTGAGGTATTCAAATACCATCTCAAACTGCTTATCATCAAAATCGAGCTCTGAAAAAGCTTCTTTTACCTGCTCACTTGAGATAACGTTCTTATTTTCTCTGGCAAATCTTGTGACCTGTTTTAATATTTCTGCAAATTCTTTTTCTTTATTATCTATATTTCCCATTACTGCTCCAAATTATTTAATATGCTGATGTGTAAATAAATGATCCTGGCAATATTCATAGTTGCCATTACATTTTGAACAGAATCTGAACTCTGCATTAGGATCGCTAATTTCTGTCTTGCCGCAAACTGCGCATTTATGTCTTGTGATTCCTGGTGGTACTATCTTAGTATTTTTCTTAAATTCATTTCTTCTCTTAACTTCAGTTGGCTTTAAATGATGAGCTTTACCAAGTGAGATATAGAATAAAAGAAGGTTGATAAGCTGTAAAAGAACTGCAAATAATGTAGCAAAATCAAGCGAAAATAAAGCAAATAACACTTCTATAATCATTCCCACGCCATAAAGAATTCCAAGATATTTAACCTTTACAGGAATAATGAACATCAATAGTACCTGTAAATTTGGATAACAGATTGCAAAAGCAAGAAATACTATTGTCTGTATATGTGTTGTAGAAAATAGTAAAGAAGCAAGATTTAACTCATATGCAAAAGCTTCTGTGCCAAAGCCAAGCTGCAGTCCATAAAAGAAATATGTAAGAAATGCAGCAAGGATCATAAAAAGACAACCTGCAAAAATAAATACATTGTATCTAAAGGTTCCTAGAGTCCTCTCCATTGTATTACCAACGAAGTAGTAAAAAAGTAAAGTAATGATAGTAAGAAGGTTAAATCTTCCCATTGGAATGATCACCCATGTAAACAATCTCCAGATCTGACCATGCAAAATAAGATTTGGATCAAGAGTCATATATGCTAATATTCCAGTTCCATTTCCTACTATGCTTATCATATATCCAATTATATATAGTCCGATAATATACATAGTAAGATTTGGAATTGCATATTTTCCAATTTTCCTCTCAAGGTTATTAAGGAATTTGTTCATTTAGTTAAAACCTCATTTCAAGTATTTAACAGCTCTGAAATACTCTTCATAAGTGAAGGTGTATCATTTGTAAAAGGAATAATAGGTATATTAGCCTTTTCAGGATCATCTATCATTTCTAATCTTTTACTGAGCTCGTTATCTCCATTATTATAGACATCGCTGTTCATAAGCACAAGGTCAAAATAATCAGAATGAGCCGCTTTAATCTTTTCATAGGCTTCAAATTCATCAAGTGCAATCTGAATCTCAAAGCCAACTTTTTTCATGATCTTGCTGACAAAAAGCTGATTTGGAAGACTATCTTCTAGTACCAAAATTCTCTTTCCTGAGAAATTATATGAATCGATTTCTTTTTCAGCTACATTTGAGCTGTCTTCAGATTCTGAATTGATAAGAAGCGGAACTTCAACAGTAAACTCGGATCCTTTTCCTTCTATCGAAAAGACATCTATGGTTCCTCCCATCATATCAACAATTTTTTTACATATGGCAAGACCAAATCCTATTATTCGGAAATTCTTAAAATTCTCACGTTCCTTGGCGTATGGATCAAAAATGGAATTGATTATATCCATACTCATTCCAGGACCATTATCCTTTATCTGGAACATAAATCTGGCTTCTTTGGAGTCATAGGAAGAAAGCTCTTCTACATTCATAACAAGAAGGCCTTCTTCATGGGTATACTCAATAGCATTTGTGAGTATGTTGATAAGCACCTGTGAAAGTCTTATTCTATCCGTTAAAACATTAGGATGCTTGATATTTCGATAGTTTACACTGATAATATGTTTCTTTTCGGCAAGTGACTCAGATGTAACTGTTCTAACATCTTTTATGATCTCATAAATATTTGCAGGAGAGCTTTCAAGTTTCACCTGACCGCTCTCTATTCTACTAAGGTCAAGGACATCATTTACAATATTAGCAAGGCATTCAGCGCAAATATCTATCCTGTCAACAAAAATAATAGTCTCTTCTTTACTGTTTGAATGCTTAATGAGATCCACAAGCCCTTCAGTAGCATTGATATAAAATCTTAAGTTTTCACTATACGTGCTTATGAAATTAGTTTTATCTGAACTCATCCTTTGAATATCAAGTTTTTCTGATTCTTTTTCCTTGATCCTTCTGCGGGTCCTATTGATATCTCTTACACAAAGAACAAGTATTGTTGTTAAAAGAACTAAGCAAATGACAAAAACAGCAATGAAATGATCATTTATAAAATCATTGAAACTATAAGCTGTCATGGCATCCATATATCTATATGAAAGATTCTGAATATACTCATCTCCTAAAACATGGACACCACGATTAAGCAGTTTTAACAGGCCTTCATTACCAATCTTGATACCAAAGCATCTGTCGTCACTAAAGCTAAGCTGTCTAAAGGATAATGACCTGTAAGCATTCTTTTTTAGGTATGAATTAGTTCTGATACCATTAAGAGTCGTAAATGAAACTTCACCCTTAACTACCGCATTTAAGCACTCTTCTATTGATGAATAATAAGAGATCGAAGCATCCGGAAAATGAGTCTTTACATAGTAATACTGCATCTTATTATTCTTGTTTACAGCAAAATCAGAGACTGGAGTTCCAAGAAAATCCACTCTATAAATAAGATCTGTTAATGAAGAAACAAGTGGATTTGATAAGAAGATACCATCTTCTTCTGAATAATAAAGGCCGCCGCCCACAGGGAAAGCAACATCAATCTCGTTATTTGTAAGGCCTAAGACAAGTTCATCATATGAATCATAAGAAACATATCTGATAACGATATCAGAAAGATTAAGCTCTTTGAATATTGCAGGCATAAGCTCACTGATCATGCCTGTAACATGTCCATCATTATCAGTTCCACTATATGGTAAGTAATTATTTAGATATCCTACAGTTAGATTTTGATGCGAATTTAACCAATCCTTTTCAACCTGAGTGTAAGCTCTGCTTGAAAGGGTAACTGGATAATACTTGTTTCTAAGAGTTGCAATATAATTAGGTTCTTCGTAAAAGAGCTGTTCCTGAGCACTATTTAGCTCTTTTAACAGATATGACTTACCAGGACATACTCCAATATAGTAATCGGATTCACCAAAAGCAAAGAGATATTCCGCATGTCTTCTATCATATAAGCCGTCATTTTCTGCCGCCAAAATATCAATCTGCTTTTTGTCGAAAGCATTTAATAAAACATCATAGTCATCAAAAGTAACTACTTTTGCATTAATCCTGTGCTTATCAAGGTAATTAATAAGAACATCCCTGATGGCACTATTCAAGACGCCAATACTTTTGTTGTTAAATGATCTTGGATCAGAAGAGATATCCTTATCAAAATCGTGTTTAACAAAACTATACTTTTCAGATCCCATAGCTTTGTCAGGGTATAAAATATAGCTAGCTCTTTCAGTTGTATAGGCAAGACCAGCAACAAAGTCTACTTCTCCCTTAAGGAGCATCTCATAAATATCTACAAAATCCCCGTAGACATATTCATATTCCCATCCGGTGTATTCTGAAAGCTTACGGTAATATTCATATGCATAGCCGCTTTTTACGGAATCTTCTGAGGCACCATTCTCAAAGACTTCATTTTCATAGTATCCAATACGTACTTTCTTGGTATAAGTGCGCGAAGCATTTGAATTAATTGGAAAACAAGAGAAAGAAATCAAAAAGCAAAGAATAAGAAGAATTAGACTTTTAGCTTTATTTTTTATCATAACCTTTATCCCCTCCATTAAGGTTATACAACAGTTTAATCATAACATTATTTATGTAATAAAAAAAGCCCCACGTAACGCAATTTCGCATTACGTGGGGCTCTGAATTCAAACATTCATCTTACAATTCTGATATCAGTAAGCGCAACTTCATCTCCTGTAAGGGCTACATAGACCTTGTCGTTCTTATCTCTTATGACCGTTGTATTATCAATTGCAATGCCAAGAGTTTCTGTGACCGTCTCTATCTTATTGCCTTTCTTCATGAAATATTGCTTTTCTTAAAGTAGTTTACAAAACTACGTCGATTGATTTTTATAGACACCTGCTTTATAATCATAGGGATTGCCTTGAGCAACATTTATTAGAAGAAATAAGAGGTATTACATGATTTCTAAAGACTATACATTAGGCATAGACATTGGCTCCACAACGGTCAAAGTCGCACTGCTTGATAAAGATTCAAATATCATTTTTTCAGATTATAAAAGGCATTTTGCTAATATTCAGGAGACCTTAGCTGATCTCCTTCATGAAGCCTATAATATAAGCGGAAATGTAACAATACATCCTGTTATCACAGGTTCTGGCGGTCTCACTCTTGCCAAGCACCTTGAAGTGCCTTTCGTTCAGGAAGTTATTGCAGTATCTACTTCACTCAAAAAGCTTGCTCCTAAAACAGATGTAGCTATCGAACTTGGTGGTGAAGATGCCAAGATCATCTACTTTGAGGATGGAAATGTAGAACAGCGTATGAACGGTATCTGTGCCGGTGGTACAGGTTCTTTTATAGACCAGATGGCTGCTCTTTTACAGACAGATGCATCAGGCCTAAATGAATATGTCAAGAACTACAATTCCCTTTATACTATTGCAGCTAGATGCGGAGTATTTGCTAAGTCAGATATACAGCCTCTTATCAATGAAGGAGCAACCAAGGAAGACCTCTCTGCTTCTATTTTCCAGGCTGTAGTTAATCAGACAATCTCTGGTCTTGCTTGTGGTAAGCCTATCAGAGGACATGTAGCATTTCTTGGAGGTCCTCTTCACTTCCTTGATCAGCTCAAAGCTGCTTTTATCAGAACTCTTAAACTTGATGAGGAGCATACTATCGAAACTGACAACTCTCATCTTTTTGCAGCTATTGGTTCAGCATTAAATGCAAAAGAAGAAACATCCTACTCAATGGATGAGATGGTTTCAAAGCTCTCACACAAGATCGTTATGGACGCTGAGGTTTCTCGTCTTGATCCTCTTTTCAAAAATGAAGAGGATTACAAGGTATTTAGAAATCGTCAGGATCAGTACAAGGTTAAGACTAGAAAGCTTGACAGCTATAAGGGTAATGCTTTCCTTGGAATCGATGCTGGTTCTACTACTACAAAGTGTGCACTTATCAGTGAAGATGGTGATCTTCTCTATTCTTTCTATTCAAGCAATAACGGAAGCCCACTTAAGACAGCAATCTCATCAATTCAGGAAATCTATAAGCTGATGCCTGAAGGAGTTAAGATTGCAAGAGCTTGCTCTACTGGTTATGGTGAGGCTCTTCTTAAATCAGCTCTTTTACTTGATGACGGCGAAGTTGAAACAATTGCTCATTATAACGCTGCTGCTTTCTTTGATCCTGATGTAGACTGCATCCTTGATATTGGTGGTCAGGATATGAAGTGCATTCATATCAAGAATCAGTCAGTAGACTCTGTTCAGCTTAACGAAGCTTGTTCTTCAGGCTGCGGTTCTTTCATTGAGACATTTGCAAAATCCCTAGATTATAGCGTACAGGATTTCGCCAAAGTTGCTTTATATGCTAAATCTCCAGTAGATCTTGGTACAAGATGTACTGTATTTATGAACTCAAGAGTTAAGCAGGCACAGAAGGAAGGCGCTGATGTAGCTGATATTTCTTCAGGTCTTGCTTATTCTGTAATTAAGAACGCACTCTTTAAGGTTATCAAGGTTTCAGATGCCAAGGACCTTGGTGAGCACATTGTAGTTCAGGGTGGAACTTTCTATAACGACGCAGTTCTTAGAGCATTCGAGATCATTTCTGGCGCTGAAGCCATCAGACCTGACATTGCAGGTATCATGGGCGCTTTTGGTGCTGCTCTTATAGCTAGAGATCGTTTCTCAGAGACTGATGATTACAAGACAACAATGCTCTCTATTGATCAGATCAACAATCTTGAATATACAACAAGTATGACTACATGTCAGGGCTGCACAAACCACTGCAGACTTACAGTAAATAAGTTTACAGGCGGACGTACTCATATTTCTGGTAATAGATGCGAAAGAGGTATCGGTAAAGTCAAGAACGAAAAGAACATTCCTAACCTCTTTGATTACAAATATAAGAGAATCTTTGGTTATGAGCCTCTTAGTGCTGAAAAGGCAAAAAGAGGTAGCGTAGGTATTCCAAGAGTTCTTAATTTCTATGAGAACTATCCTTTCTGGTTTACCTTCTTTACAAACCTTGGATATCAGGTAGTGTTATCTCCTAGATCAACTCATCAGATCTACGAGCTTGGAATCGAGTCTATTCCTAGTGAGTCTGAGTGCTATCCAGCCAAGCTTTCTCACGGACATATTGAATGGCTCATCAAACAGAAAGTTGATTTTATCTTCTATCCAGGACTTTTCTATGAAAGAGAAGAAGTTAAGGGCGCAACTAACCATTACAACTGCCCTATCGTAACTTCTTATTCTGAGAATATCAAAAATAACGTTGAAGCTATCACAAATGGTAATGTTAAGCTTAGAAATCCATTTATGGCATTTACTTCACTTGAGACAGCAACTACTGCTCTTGTAAAAGAATTTGCTGAGATTCCTGCTGAAGAAGTCATCAAAGCAGCTAAGACCGGCTGGGATGAAATGGCTAAAGCAAGGCTCGATATTCAGAAAAAAGGCGAAGAGACAATTAAATGGATGGAAGAAAATGGTAAGCATGGAATCGTTCTTGCTGGCCGTCCTTACCATGTAGATCCAGAGATCAACCACGGTATTCCAGATATGATCTGCTCTTACGGTGTTGCAGTTCTTACAGAGGATTCTGTATCACACCTTGGCACTCCAGAAAGACCTCTTATCGTATCTGACCAGTGGATGTATCATTCTAGACTTTATGCAGCTGCAAGCTTTGTTAAGACTAGAGATGATCTTGATCTTATTCAGCTTAACTCCTTTGGATGCGGGCTTGACGCTGTTACAACAGATCAGGTCAACGATATCCTTTCAGGATCAGACAAGATATATACATGTCTTAAGATCGACGAAGTAAATAACCTTGGTAGTGCTAGGATCAGAGTTCGTTCTCTTCTTGCCGCTATCAGAGTTCGTAAGCAAAAGAATAAAAAAAGAACTATCAGATCAAGCGCTATTAACAGAGTTCTTTTCACAGAAGAAATGAGAAAGAACTACACTATTCTCTGTCCTCAGATGTCTCCTATTCACTTTGACATCTTGGAGCCAGCTTTTAGATCTTGCGGTTATAACTTCGTTGTAATGCAAAATGACAATCGTCACGCCATTGATATGGGTCTTAAGTACGTTAATAATGATGCTTGCTATCCATCTCTTTGGGTTGTTGGTCAGATCATGGATGAGCTTCATTCAGGCAAATATGACCTCAACAGAACTGCTGTCATCATGTCACAGACAGGTGGCGGATGCAGAGCTACTAACTATGTAGGATTTATTAGAAGAGCTCTTAAAAAGGCAGGTATGGAGCAGATTCCTGTTGTTTCACTTAACCTTTCAAAGCTTGAAGCAAACCCTGGCTTCCATATCAATCTTGAAATGCTAGAAAGAGCAGCCTTTGGAGCAATCTTTGGTGATATCTTCATGAGATGCGTATACAGGATGCGCCCTTATGAGAAGGTTCCTGGATCAGTTGATGCATGCCATGCTAAATGGCTTAAGGTTTGTCAGGACTTTGTATCAGCTAAGCATATGAACATCTTCAAATTTGAAAAGATCTGTGCTGATATTATTGCTGATTTTGATAAGATCGAGATCACAGATGAAGTAAAGCCAAGAGTTGGCGTTGTTGGTGAGATCCTTGTTAAGTTTGCTCCAGCTGCAAACAATCACCTTGTAGAGCTTCTTGAAGCTGAGGGTGCTGAGGCCGTTGTTCCTGACCTTATTGATTTCATGCTCTACTGCTTCTACAACCAGATCTACAAGGCTGATGAGCTTGGAACAAGCAAAAAGACAGCTGCATTTTGTAGAGCCGGCATCTGGGCAATTGAAAGACTTCGAGGAGGCGCTACAAAAGCATTTAAAAAGAGTGTTCACTTTGATCCTCCAACAAGCATCTACAAGCTTGTTGAATATGCAAAACCTATCGTTGATATCGGAAATCAGACTGGTGAAGGCTGGTTCCTTACAGGTGAAATGGTTGAGCTTATCAAAGAAGGTGCTTCAAATATCGTTTGTACACAGCCATTTGGATGTCTACCTAACCACGTAGTTGGTAAGGGCGTTATCAAGCAGATGAGACATCTCTATCCTGGATGCAATATCGTAGCAATTGACTATGATCCAGGTGCTTCTGAAGTTAACCAGCTTAACAGGATCAAGCTTATGCTCTCTACTGCTCAAAAGAAAGTTGAAGAAAAGAAAGCAATGTAATAAAAAAGGCACGCCTCATGGCGTGCCTTTAAATTTCTAATATTTAGTTATACTTTTAATTTGGCATTAAGCTTTTCTATTGCATCTTCATGACGCTGAATGGCAAAGGTAGCAGACTTAGATTTAAGCTCTGCATTCATGCGCTTTTTGTGAATCTCATTACATTTCACATAATACTCATAAACACTCTCATCACTTACTTCTAAGTATTTATCAGCAATACATCCAGGTAAAACAAATTTCTTTACAACATCGCTGAATTTTACCTCAATATATTTACCATCCTGGCTTATAACCTTGCCTTCACCAAATTTCTTGTGAGTAACTTTCATCTTTAGAGCTGAACGTTCTCCAAGTTCTTTGTCTTCTTTATCAAGTTTTGATAATTCTTCTGTAAGCTCTTTCTGAAGAGCCTTTAATTCTTCAATCTGTTTAGCGTTTTCTTCTAGCATCTCTTTCGTCTTCTTGGTTGGTTTCTTCTTAAGATCAGTCTTTGGTTCAAGGTCATCATTTTCCATATTAAGGGCCATAAAATAATCTCCTTGTCAAATTTCGTCTAAAAATATACAACCTAACATATTTATTTTAACTTATTAAATGAAAAATTACAACTCAGTCACTACTCCAGGCTTAAGTTCAACGTGCTTTCGGTCTACTTCTACCCATACACTAATGGCACTTGGATTAAACGCAAAATCGCCATTAACTGATACCTGAATTCTTGAAGCTGCATCCATATAATCAACGATCTCGATATTGGTTGCATACCAAATATCTTCGTGACCGCCCATATCTTTTGCAAACTTCTCAATTATATTCCAGTTGTCATCTTTTTCAAACTCGTAGCTGTGGCCCCATACGTACATCATATACAGATACTGAGTTTTGTGAAGCTCTGAAAACTCCTTTGAAAGTCTTTCCAAGGCTTCATTTCTGTGTGAACATGTTGGATTCCATCTAAGGAAATCAGTTGGCATACTAAAGCCAAGTGTTGAATGAACTGTTCTGGCATGAACAATTCCACAGGCTTTTAAAGCATCTACAACAGTATCATCATAAGAACCATTAGGATAAGCAAGGCCTCTAACTGTGTAGCCAAGGGCTTCTTCAAGCTTTCTTCTATCTTCTATTACCTGTAGAACGATCTGTTCCTTAGGACACCTTGCTATTGTAGGATGCTGTGCTGTATGACAAGCTACTTCGTGTCCCTTATATAGTTCTTTGAACTCACTTAATGGAATTCTTGGATCATATGGCTCTGTGCAAGGGTAATCATATAGATCTGAATTGACATTAAAAGTTCCCTTTAGTCCATATTCATTAAAGATAGATACAAGCCTTCTATCAGCAATCTTGCCATCATCATAGCTAAGGGTTAGTACCTTATGTTTGCCGCCTGGAAAACAGGTATAGATATTTCTAAGCTTCATTTGGGTTCCTCCTGTCAAATTTTCTGTGTAAGTGTATTTGAAGCTATTGCTCTTTTCTCTTCATCAAGAATCTGTCCCCATTTATATGGAGTATTCTGATATACGTAATAGTTGAGCCAGTTAGTATACAAGATATTTGCGTGACTTCTCCATAAAAGATCAGGTTTATTGTTCGGATCATTATCTGGATAATAATTTATAGGCATCTCTATAGGAAGTCCCTTAGAAAGATCTCTCTTGTATTCTGCATCAAGTGTAAGTCTGTCATATTCAGCATGACCCATAGCAAATATCTGGCTTCCTGACTTATTCATACAAAGGAATATTCCTGCAACCTCTGATTCTGCAAGTACTACAAGATCATCACATGCATGAATCTTATCAGCAGGTGTCTCAGTATGACGAGAATGTGGCATACAAAAGACATCGTCAAAACCTCTTACGAGCGGCACTTTCCTGTTCATTACACGATGCTTATATATTCCAAATCTCTTTTTATCAAGGTACTTTTTGTCTATTCCATAATGGTAATAGATTCCGGCCTGAGCTCCCCAGCAAATATGGAAGGTTGAAGTTACATTTGTCTTGGACCACTCAAAGACCTTGCAGAGCTCATCCCAGTAGTCTACTTCTTCAAAAGCCATCTGTTCCACAGGGGCCCCTGTAATGATAAGTCCGTCATAGGTGTTATCCTTGAGCTCTTCAAAGGTATTGTAGAACCTGTTTAAGTGGTTAGGTGATGTATTTGTAGAATGATGTGAACTCATCTGCATAAATGACACATCAATCTGAAGAGGAGTATTTGACATTGACCTTAAGAGCTGAAGCTCCGTGTCCTCTTTTAAAGGCATAAGATTCAAAATACAGATCTGGAGGGATCTGATATCCTGATGCAAAGCTCTATTTTCATCTACTGCAAATATATTTTCTGTCTCTAATATTTCTCTGGCAGGAAGATCATTTTGAATTTTAATAGGCATATTCGTTTACTCCATGCATTTTTTATTTGATCATATCTAAAAACTTAGCTTCATCAATGATTTCAATTCCAAGTTCCTGAGCCTTTGTGAGCTTACTTCCAGCGGCTTCACCTGCAAGAACATAGCTTGTTTTCTTTGATACGCTGCCTGAGGCTTTACCACCATTTTTAGTAATGAGCTCTTCTGCCTCTTTACGTCCAAGAGTTGGAAGTGTTCCAGTTACTACAATAGTAAGACCAGAAAGCTTATCAGATGAGTCTTCATCCTTGGTGACCACCATATTAAGTCCAAGACTTTTCATCTCATTGATGATGGCTATATTTTCTTCATTGTGGAAGAAATCATAAAGGTCATTAGCAGTAGTCTCGCCAATATCAGGAATCTGTAAGAAGCCATCAACAGTAACTTTTGTAAGGTCCATCAGATCATCAAAATGCTTCATGATCTCTCTAGCTGTTGATTTACCAACGTTTCTAATGGCAAGGCCAGTAAGTAGTCTTACTGGATCGTTAGACTTTGACTTTTCTATTTCGCCAAGGAGCTTATCTGTATTTTTCTCTTTTCCTATAATGCCTTTTTCAATAAGCTCATCTCTATGTTCCTTAAGATGATATATATCCGCATAATTTTTTAGATACCCATCAGATACCAATGCATCTACTAGTGTATCACCAAGTCCCATGATATTCATGGCATCTCTTGAAGTAAAGTATGCAATTGTTCTTGTAACTTGTGCTGGGCAAGTAGGATTTATACATCTGATATCAGCTGTATCTTCTTCTCTAACAAGGTGCCCTCCGCAGATAGGACATACATCAGGAGCTTTGTATACCACACTAGGAGCTTTCACACAGCCATTAAGCTTTGGAATGATCTCACCACTCTTAAATAGCTTGTATTCGCCGCCAATTCCAATCTGCATCTCATTGATATAGTCCTGATTGTGAAGCGTTGCTCTTGAAACGCTTGTGCCACAAAGTCTTGCTGGCTTACCAGTTTCTCTGTCATGGAAGCTTCCGGTAAAGGTAAGCTTACCAGTTCTACCTACATCTACAAGTATCTCATCCATTACGATTATCTTTTCTTCTGGAGGATACTTGTAAGCGATGTGTCCGCTTGAATACTTGGAACCAGCAGGGAAATCATTTCTCCACTTTAAGTTATCTACCTTGATTACAGCGCCATCAAGATCAAAGTCCAGATCTTCACGCATATTACCAATTGTATCTATTGCTTCTGAGACTTCATCAAATGTCTTGCAGGCCTTATGAAATACTGTTTTTACACCAGCTTTTTCTAAGATATCTAAAGCTTCTACATGGGAATTTTTAAGCTCTTCAGGGCCGTCTTGAACGTTAAAAACAAACATTTTAAGTCCGCGAGACCTTGTAACCTCAGGATCAAGCTGTCTTAATGTGCCTGCAGCAAGGTTTCTAGGATTAGCTGCTGTTTTTTTACCAAGCTTTTCCTGTTCTTCATTAAATCTTTCAAAGTCATCATGAGACATGTAAACTTCGCCGCGAAGTTCAAGATAATCATAAGGAAGATCGATTATCTTCTTAATATCTGAAATAACAAGCGCATTTGCTGTTACATCCTCACCGATGAGGCCGTCTCCTCTTGTTTCAGCCATAGTCAGGTGAAGCTTATTATCTTTTTCATCCCTGTTATATCTAAGAGACAAGCTAAGTCCATCAATCTTTTGCTCTGCAGAAAACAGTGCATCTGGGTGCATCTGATGAACCTTTTCTACCCAGCTTTTTACGTCCTCTTTATTAAAGACGTCCTCTATAGAAAGCATAGGCACATTGTGCGTGATCTTAACACCAGCTTCTCTTTTGGCTGTGCCTCCAATAATCTTTGTAGGAGAATCACTAGTTACAAATTCAGGATGTTCTTTTTCCATTTCTTTTAACTTAAGCATGAGCTGATCGTATTCATAGTCTGAAATCTCAGGTTCATCCTGATTGTAATAAAGGTCCATATGATGCTTGATAGTCTTAACAAGCTCGTCATATTCCATTTTAATATCTAATGGCATATTTACCCCCAAAAATAACATATCTTAATTAGTATAGTATTATTTAAAGCACAATTCCAGCGGCTTTGTACAATTTAAGCACTTCTCCTTCATCAAGCTTGTGATAGGAAGATGGCTTTAGATCATAATCAGAAAGCTTTACTGTCATAACACGAACTCTTTTAAGCGAAACCACCTTGTATCCTAACTCGTCGCACATTCGCCTGATCTGTCTGTTAAGGCCCTGAGTTAGAATTATGTTAAAAGAATCTTTGGATAGCTTTTTTATCTTGCAAGGCCTTGTAGTCCTATCAAGCTCTTTTAAATAAACGCCCTTAGACATTTTTTCGATGAATTTGTCATCAAAGCTTTTTTCTACCTGAACCACATACTCTTTTTCATGCTTATTTGCACCCTTCATCATGGCATTTATAAGATTACCGTCATTAGTAAGGATCAGAAGTCCTTCAGAGTCCTTATCAAGTCTTCCTGCATATGTTACTCTTTCAGGGTAATTTACGTCTTCGATAACTGTTTTCTCAGCATGGGAGTCTTTTTCTGTGCATACAATACCTCTTGGCTTGTAATAAGCAAGGACTATGTGCTCTGACTTTTGCTTTATCTGTCTGCCCTCAACTTTGACAACGTCGCCATCTTCTAATTTGGTGCCAAAAGAAGCTGTGACATCATTTACAGATACTTTACCTGCAGCTATTAACTTATCGGCTTCTCTGCGGGAACAAAGGCCGCAAGAAGCTATATACTGGTTTAATCTCATAAAAACCTCGTAGTAGTCAAAATACAAAAAAAGAACGGTCTGTTGCCGGACCGTTCAGTATTTGCATAACTTAATCTGAAACCTTGGCTAAAAGAACTATTGCATCCTCAGCGATAATAAGGTCGCTACTTTCCTTGATAAAAGCTATAACATGCTGATTTGTAGCCTGGAAATGACCAAATTCATAAGCCATGGTAAATAATGAGGCAAATGCCTTAGGATCTTCATCCTGTCTCTGAAGATCTAAATAATATTTACCAGTTGTCTGATTCTTGTATAAAGAACTTGCGATCTGAAGATGCTTAGGAGCTTTTTTACAAAAGCTGATCACAGTTCTGATATTATCAAAAGTAAAGACATACTCGTGGAATCTGAGTCTTTCTTTGTCACGCTTTACCTTATCTTCGTCAGTCAGGATCTTGGATCTTCTGGATGCACCATTAGAGATTCTGTCTGAAAGAGCCTTGTCTTTTTCTACCGTAGCTCCATCATTTACAGGAATCTTGCCCTGTTCCTCACCTGAATTAACCTCTTCCATAATGTTCTTTACGGAATTAGTAAACTGCTTAAGGCTCTTTAAATATTCATTTAATCTATTTATTCTCTCTTCATCTACTGAATCGCCAAGGTCTTCAAGAACATTCTTAGGAATCTTGATACCAGCTTTGTCAGTGAGGTTCTTTAAGATCTCGCCAAATGAAGCTGACGCATTTTCTGAAAGTGTAAGAGAAATAGAATGATCTGGAAGAACTGTTATCTGCATAGGCATAAATGAACCTGTTGGCTTATAATCAACTTCTTCCTGAGCTTTTCTCATTACATCATGAAGAAAATCCATGGCTTCTTTTTTCTTTTCAAAAAGATCCTCAAGCTTGATTCCCTGCTCGTCCATGTCATTTTCAGTAATAATACATGTAACTGTATCTTTATTGATTCTCTTAAATTCCATTAAAAATTTAATCCTTTCAAAAGCACTCCAAGGGATAGATAATATTTTACAACATTTAACAAATTCTTGGAAGTCCCTCGCCATACATAAGACCAATAGTGCGTTTGCCACCGATCTTAGTGTTAAGTATTACACCTTTTATATCGTCATTTTTATCAGTTTTGACTACATTGCCGATAATAGTAGCATTTTCGCCATATTTAGAGCTTCGGATAATAGAAAACGCTCTATCAGCATCCTCTGCTGCGACTGATAAGACCATCTTGCCTTCGTTACCCATATACATAATATCAAGCCCTAGAATTCCGCAGAAATCCTTGACTGCATCTGATACAGGAAGAGCTTCCTCGTAAAGGTTGATCTGGCATTTTGAACTACTAGCAAACTCATTTAATACAGTTCCAAGACCGCCTCTTGTAACGTCTCTCATGGCATGGACCTTAATGCCATTATCAAGAAGCTTTGTTACCATTTCTACTAAAGGAGCTGCATCTGAACAAATATTGTTGCTGATACCCATTCTAGCTCCAAGGATCGTAGCATGATGATCACCAAGATTACCAGAAATAATGATCTTGTCACCGTCCTTAAGATTAAAAGGTCCAGGAATTTCGGCATCATCCCTAATAAAGCCAACACCAGAGGTGTTAATGATAAGCCCCGGCTCTCCTCCTTTATTTTCAATAACTTTTGTATCGCCAGTTATTATCTTAACTCCTGCTTCATTTGCAGTTTCAGCCATGGACTTAATTACCTTATCCAAAACTTCAAGATCAAGGCCCTCTTCAAGGATACAACCACATGTCAGATATTTAGGCGTAGAGGAACTCATCAGCAGGTCATTGACTGTACCACAAACAGATAATCTTCCGATATCTCCGCCAGGGAAAATGATCGGTGTAACAACAAAGCTATCTGTTGTAACTGCAATCTTGGAACTTCCTCCTACAACTGCAGAATCCTCTAATCTATCAAGTATTTCATTGTGAAAATGCTTGGCAAATACGCTTTCAATCAGCTTAGAAGTAGACTCTCCGCCACTTCCATGAGCCATAGTAACTTTCATATATATAAACCTTCCTTATCTTCTTCCTGAAACAAAGTAGTTATAGCAGCTACCTTCAGTTGATACCATACATGCTCCATGAGCATTATCTGGAGTGCAGCTCTTACCAAATAGTGGACACTCATAGGGCTTTACTTTACCAACTAATACCTTTGCACAGCTACATCCAGGAGGCATATGGTCTTCATCGAGGCCTACGCTACCTGCATCAAAAGAGCTATATTCAGGCTTAAGGCACATTCCAGAGCCTTTAATCTTGCCCATACCTCTCCATGAAGCATCTGATGGGCAAAAATACTTATCTACAATCTCTTTAGCCTTTATATTGCCCTTTGGTAAAACAACGTCTTTGTAGAGGTTTTTAATGCCTTTTTTGCCCTTCATAAGAACAAGAGCATATATTGTCATAAGAAGCTGCTTTCCTTCAAAACCTGAAACTACAAAAGGAATTCCAAGTTCATCTGAAAGCTCTTTAAACACATCACTTCCTGTAATTGCAGCCACGTGTCCCGGAGCTATAAATCCATCAATCCCGCCGCCGTTATTAACTACCCATCTGATAACTTCTGGCATAGTCTTAAGTGATGTCAAAAGCTTGAGATTATGTATATCCTGCTCAATTGCCTCTTTAAGGACCATCGCATAAACAGGGGTTGTTGTTTCAAATCCAATAGCAGCGAAAACATAGGTGTGATCAGGATCTTCTTTGGCAAGAGTTACAGTTTCCGTAGGTGAATAAACCATTCGAACATTGGCACCTTCCGCTTTTGCGTCAGCAAGAGACTTTTCAGTCCCCTTAACTCTTATAAGATCGCCAAATGTAAGAACGATGGTGTCTGGTCTAAGCGAAAGTTCCACAAGCTTGTCTATTACAGCTGTCACAGTTACGCAAACAGGACAACCAGGACCAGATATAAGTGATATCTTAGGCGAAAGCATGGATGGAATACCATTTTCAGATATTGCGGCAGTATGAGTTCCGCAAACCTCCATGATCCTTACTTCTTCGCCATCATAATTCTTTAGAAAATCTATAATTTCCTGAAAACTCTTATTAGCCATTAAACTGTAAGATCCTCTATTTCGTTAAATAATTCTTCAATTTCATTAGCAAGCTTATCATCCATGGTCTGAATGATACATCCAGCATGAACTAATACTTTATCGCCTACTTTAACATTAACAAGGCCAGCCTCTGCAGTAACTATGTTACCGCTAAAATCAACTGTAGCCTTTGTTCCTTCAATCTTGATTACCTTTCCAGGGATTGCAACACACATCTTAACGCCTTTCTAGTTCATTACAGATAAGGCCGTAATATGCCTGACCTGTAGCAATACCGGAATCGCCGCATGGAACCTGGTTGTTCCAGTATACTTTAAAATCATTATCTCTAAGAATCTTGATACATTCTCCAAGAAGTATCCTGTTATTAAAAACTCCGCCAGATAAACATACCTTATCCTCTGAAGTTTCACGTCTTATTATACAACATATTTTTCTTACAAAGGATGCGATCGCCATATGAAATCCGTAGGCAATATCAGGGACTTTATTACTTTTTGTTTCAAAAGCTCTTTTAACCTGATCAAAGAGATCAAGCTGATCTGCAATATATGTACCATCCTCATCTTTTGATATCTTAAGCTCAAAACTAGGATAAATTTCTTTATTTGAAGCCTCAGCCATGTTCTCTAAAAGAATCGCGCACTCACCTTCGTAAGAATTGTAATTTTTGATATCTAATAGTGCAGAAACTGCGTCAAAAAGCCTGCCCATACTAGATGTTTCAAACACATTTACCTTGTTAGATAAAGCGGCCTCAACAAGCTTATCATCTATATCGTAGTTTAATGCTTTTTCATAGCATTTTTTAACAAGCTCTGCGTTCTTTGGAGCACTATTACCGCCAGAAAGCATCACGTAATTCAGATGACATTTCCTTGAAAATTCGCCGTCTCTACAATGCAATATCTCTCCGCCCCAAACCTTACCATCGGTTCCATATCCTGTTCCATCAAAAGATATACCGATACAGGATAAAAGTGAATGCTCAGCCATTACTGAAAGAGAATGGGCAAAATGATGCTGAACATATGAAATATCTAAGCTCTTTTCATCTGAAAGTTCCCTGGCATACCTAGTTGAAAAATACATAGGATGAAGATCGCATATTATATGGTCTGGCGTGAATTCAAAAAGCTTTAGATACTGCTCCATTATATTTTTGTAAGATCTATAAGTATTGGTACTTTCAAGGTCTCCAATATACTGAGAAGGAATTATCTTATCCTTTTTAGCAAGTGAAAAAGTACTCTTTAGATCACCGCCAATTGCTAAAAATGAGTTAATTCCATTTTTTCCAGACTTTATAAGAAGTGGAAGGGGCGCATAGCCTCTTGCTCTTCTGACATATTGAACGGAAAATTCACTATTTCCCATGTCAAGCACGAAGCAAACTGAATCATCCTGAGGCATCACTATTTCTCTATCATGAAACAGCATACCATCTATTTTTTTCAAAAAAGCTTCTTTGAAAACCTCATCATCAATAATGATATTATCATCAGATAAATTACCACTTGTACAGATGATAGGCCCACAAGCGTCGCATAAGAGCTTATGAATACCAGATGAAGGCAAAAAAGCTCCAATATATCTACTGTCCTTACAAACTTCGTAAGGCATGTCTTTTATTTTATTTAATAAAACTATAGGTCTTGCTGGAGACCTAAGTAATTCTTCTTCTTTTTCATTTACGAGGCAATACTCTTTTACGCTTTCTATATCAGCAAACATTACAGCAAAGGGCTTATTTTCTCTTCCCTTAATGCTCCTTAGCCTCTTAGCTGATACAGCATCAATCTTACAAACAAATTGATAGCCAGAGATACCTTTTAAACCGATGATTCCATCATTTAAAAGAATCTCTATTGCCCTTTCTACCGCTTCATTACCTGAAACAGACAAAATGTCATCACCAATATAATGATCAAAGACCATCTGTGGACCACAATCATGACAGGATATAGTCTGGGCGTGCTTTCTTCTGCCACCTAGGTATTCCTCATGACATCTAGGGCACATTCCAAACTTTTTCATCTTGGTCGTAGCTCTGTCATAAGGAAGTTTTTCTATGATACTAAGTCTTGGTCCGCAACTTGCACAGCTAATAAGGGGATATTTAAAGCGTCTGTCATTACTATCAAGAAGTTCCTTTAGACAATCATCACATATTCCTATATCTGGTAAAAATACAGGTAGTTCATCAGATAAAGATATGGACTCACTGTCAATGATCCTGAAATCATTGTAGTTTATTGATAAGTCTGGGATAGTCTTGGATTCCACATCCAAAATAATAGCACCTGAAGGATAGTCGGAATAAAGTGAGTCTAAAAAAGAGCGCACTTTATCTTCCTTTCCAGATGCTATGATCTCAACTGCAGCGCCAATATTTTTGACGTAGCCTGTAATTCCATATTCAGTTGCTTTATTTGCAATAAAGGGGCGATAGCCAACACCCTGCACCGCCCCTTTAACTTTAATGGAAACAACCATCAGTCTTTCTTTTCTTCTGTATTTGTAGTCTGAGCAGCTGGAGTAGCTGGTGCAGCAGGAGCTGGAGCTCCATTTCCTGCAGCCTGAGCGGCCTGGGCAGCTTTTGCAGCGGCTGCAGCAGCGGCACGCTCCTTAGCAGCTTTCATAAGTGCTTCCTGAGCAGCTATAGCTTTTTCAGACTGTTTAAATGTCTTAGTTACTTTCTCATCGCCTGGTTCCTGGAATCTAAGTCCCATTGAAAGTGACTTTTTAGGACAATTATCTACGCAGCATCTACACTGAATGCAGCTCATAGGTCTGATAGACCAGGTCTTTTCAACCTTATCTACAGTGATCGCATGTGTAGGACATTTGATAGAGCAAAGTCCGCATAATACGCAAAGATCCATGTCATTTTCAACGTGTCCTCTAGTTCCTTCAGGATATTCTTTTTCAGCTTTTCTTGTATATGGCTTTGATACCAGGTTACGAAGAATTGTTTTCTTAAAACTTACAATTGCCATTTTTCATCTCCATTTATACGACGTATTATCTCTCAGTACAGCTAATGCAAGGATCGATAGTAAGTACAAGAATAGGAACATCAGCAAGATCGCATCCCTTCAAAGTCTCTACAAGACCTGACAGGTTTGCAAATGTGGGGGTGCGGACTCTCATTCTGTCTATGAACTTAGTTCCGTTAGCCTTTACATAGTAAAGAGCTTCACCTCTAGGCTGTTCTATTCTCATCATATATTCGCCGTTTGGCATTCCCTTAACAGGAACATCGATATCACCTGAAGGCATCCTGTCAATGAGCTGACGAATAATATCAAATGACTGGAATATCTCTTTGATACGGCATTCTGTTCTAGCATAAGAATCGCCCTCTGTAGAGATTATAGGCTCAAAATCAACATCTCCATAAGCACAATAACCTGTTGATCTGATGTCTCTAGCAATTCCACTAGCTCTAAGGAATGGACCAGCGCATCCTAAAGCATCAGCCTGCTCTGCAGTTAAAACACCTACGCCGCGAAGTCTTGTCTGTACAGCTTTATCAAGAAGGAATGGCTTTGCAATAGTCTTAAGGTCTTCTTCCATCTTGTTGATTCTCTGATAGAAATCCTTGAGCATCTCATCGCTTACATCTCTTCTGATACCGCCAATCTTCATAACAGAGAAGATAACTCTTCCACCTGTTGAAGCCTCAAACATATCAAGGGCATCTTCTCTAAGTCTCCAGCAATCCATGTAAAGAGACTCAAATCCGAATGCGTCAGCTAAAAGTCCAAGCCAGAGAAGATGTGAATGGATTCTGCTAAGCTCTGACCAGATAGTTCTAAGATATTTAGCTCTTGCAGGAACATCGATATCCATAATATGCTCTACAGCCTCAGAATAACCAAGACCATGGCCAAGTGAACAGATACCGCAGATACGTTCTGCAACATAAACCATCTCATTAAAATCTTTTTTATCTACCAGCTTTTCAAGACCTCTATGGATAAATCCAATTGAAGGAATGGCTTCTACAACCTTTTCATCCTCCATTACAAGGTCTAAATGAATTGGCTCCGGAAGAACCGGATGCTGGGGTCCAAATGGTATTACACTTCTATTAGACATTATTGGTTCCTCCGATTACTTAAATGGTGTCTCGATCGCAGTGCGATAAAGCTTACCTTCATAGTCAATATTGATCATCTTGATCTGTACGCCAAAAAGATCATGCATCTCGTTTTCATAAATAAAAGCACAAGGATAAATACTTGTGATACTTGAAATCTCCTGATCTTCAGGAAGAGTCATCTTGAGCTGTTTAACTTCAAGATCTTTACCAAATGTATAGATGAGTTCATAAGCATCAGGAACTCTTGTAGCACATTGCTGCATAAGGTGATAGCCTGCAAACTTTAGCTTCTGAGACTCATCAATAATGTTTTCAGGATTAACATTAACAAATTCTGTATTCATTATGCATTGTCTCCTTTCTCAGAATCAGCTGCTGCAGCTACTGCCTGAGCAGGCTTTTGTGCTGGAGCTGCGTTTGCTGCTGGCTTTGGAGCTGGCTTATTTGTAGCTTTGATCTTCTCTTCAGCCTGCTGTCTAAGAGCCTCTTCAGTAAGAACTGCGTCATACTGAGTACTTGGATCATAATCATCAGCAGTCATATGAATAGCCATTTTGCTGTAATCTACTGTACAGTAGCCAACCTTCATGGACTCTTTTAACTTCTTCTTCTTTTCTTCAAGGATGCCTACTGCCTTAACAACACCTTCGATAAGTGCTTCTGGTCTAACAGCACATCCAGGAACATATACATCTACAGGCACAACCTTATCAGCGCCTCCTAAGATATTGTAGCATTCTTTGAAAATGCCACCGTCACATGCACAGATACCACATGCAACTACTACCTTTGGATCAGGCATCATATTGTAAAGCTGTCTGATAACAGGTGCTGTCTGAGCATTTACACCACCAGTTAAAAGAAGCACATCTGCATGCTTAGGATTACCTGTGTTAATAATGCCAAAACGCTCTACGTCATAAAGTGGAGTCATTGTGGCAAGAACTTCTATATCACAGCCATTACAGCTGGAGCCATCATAATGTAACACCCATGGTGATTTAGATATTTTCATAGATCTCACTTTCCCTTCTCGTCTTATTTAAGTACGTTAAGAATCAGCAGATTAGTTCCTGCAAATATAAGGATAACTGACCATGTAACCTTGAGCATTGTAATGTATTTAACACGTGGGAACAGATTATCAATAAGTGTCTCAAGGAAAAATACAACTGAGCAAGCAAGTATTGCCCAAAGTCTGCTAATTGGGTTAGCTGTAATGAAGAACATTCCAACGATACCCATCATAAGTACAAGATCATACCACTCTGCGATTTCTACAAACGCAAGGTTGTTACCAGAAAGATCTGTTGTAAGACCTTTAACCATCTCCTGGTGCATATGGTGTGAAGTACTAAGGTCAAATGGTGACTTACGCAGTTTGATGATAAGGATAAATACAAAGCCAATAAAGAAACCAGGAATCTGTGCGATCGCAGGAATCTTAGCCTGAATAAGATCATCAACCATGAAGCTTCCATTTGCATAATAGAAACCAATTGCAACAAGAAGTGTCATAGGCTCATAGCACATCATCTGTAAAAGCTCACGCTGAGCACCCATTATACTGTAAGGTCCATTTGTTGAGAAAGCAGCCATAACCATAACTACTTCTGACATTGAAAGGGCGAAGAATACAAGAAGCATATCGCCGCCTGCAAAGAACAAAGCACCTGTGAAAATAGTCATAATAAGATATCCAGTAACAAACAGAACCTGAATACTGTTAACTACAGTTGTCTGCTTGTTAAGGAGCTTAAATACATCATAAAAAGGCTGGAAAAGAGGTGGACCCTGTCTTCCCTGCATACGAGCAGAAATGATCCTATCAAGTCCTGCAAGTGTGCCTCCAATCAGAGGAGCAAGTAAAATATAGATCAACGCTTTAATAAACATACCAAGTGTCATTAGAAAGCACCTCCAACCACAATAATAAGCATAACTGCAACAAGTACAGTCGCTACATAGATGCAAGGTCTAAGCAGCTTCTTTTCACCGAAGTAATCATTCATATACCAGTTAGACATATAAAGAGCTCTCTCTTTACCAAAAGAGTCGATATAATGTCTGTCATCACCAGCATTGACACCAGCTACATAAGACATAGTCATCTTTGAATTCTTACCGATTGAAAGGAATCTTGATCCAATAGGAATCATAAAGATCATAGCAACCATGATCATCATTACGATTGAATCTCCGGTTCCAATAACATCAGGAATGTTAGTATGGAAAGCCTCATCAAGAATAGGCTGAACCATATGACCAGACATCCAAGGGAATGCAAAGCACATTACTACTATCATTGTTGTAAGTGGGAAGATTGAGATCATCTCACTTCTAGGAGTAATATCATCAAGCTCGAAGGACTGATGAATTACTGCACAAATCTTACCAAGCCATTTTGCCCAGTAGAAAAGTGTGCTTCCTGAACCAAATACAAGGAAAAGAACAAGCCATACAGATCCTGAATCTACGAATGACTTAAGAGCAGCCCACTTTGATACAAGCATACCAAATGGAGCCATGAACATTCCGCAGATACCGATGATCATGATGAATGCAAGTCTAGGAAGCTTAATGATAAGTCCATGCATATCCTCAATATCACGGCTACCCATACAGTTCTCAATATCACCAACTGTCTGGAAAAGAAGTGACTTAGATACAGCGTGGAATAAAACTAGCATTATCGCAGCCCAAACACCTTCTGTTGTACCAGTACCAGCGCAGGCTGTAATAAGACCAAGGTTTGAAATTGTTGAATATGCAAGTACTTTCTTGCCATCGCTTACTGTAATAGCCAGAAGTGATGCAGCAAAGAATGTAAAGCCACCAATAACTGTGATCATAACACCGGTAAGTGTTCCATAC
The DNA here is from genome assembly GCF_900103635.1 of Butyrivibrio sp. INlla18. Lineage (GTDB taxonomy): Bacteria > Bacillota > Clostridia > Lachnospirales > Lachnospiraceae > Butyrivibrio. Next base: position 65,192 of record NZ_FMXK01000011.1, on the reverse strand, counting down.
ATTACTGGTGATACTCTGATGAGCATGTACACACCGATCTTAACCATTGTTGCTGAGTGAAGAAGTGCACTAGATGGAGTAGGTGCAACCATGGCGCCAAGAAGCCATCTAGAGAATGGGAACTGTGCGCTCTTTGTAAGTGCTGCAAATGCAAATAATGTAACAGGAACAATAACAAGTGCAGGTGCACCACTTTCTGTAACCTGACTAAGATTTGAGAAGCCAAGTTCAGGATTTAAACTACAATACAAGAGACCAGCTGCAAATCCGCAACCACCAAGAAGGTTCATCCAAAGAGCTCTGAATGAATTATCAACAGCTTCCTGTGTTCTTGTATAACCGATCATAAGGAATGAACAAACACTGGTAATCTCCCAGAAGAAATAGATCCAACCAAGATTATCAGAAGAAATAAGTCCAAACATAGCACCAAGGAAAACAAACATAAGTGCAAGGAAATAGTTTGAACGATCCTGTACATCTGTGTGATGATGATGGTAATCCTTCATATATCCAGATGCATAGATGCAGATAAGAATACCTACAATACCTACGATAAGGTACATAACTGCAGCAAAAGTATCAATGCGAAGATGCATATTTCCTTCTACTGCTCTTCCTGTAAAATCCATCCAAAGAACTGGGATAGTTCCTACAAGAGAAAAGATGATAGCATAGTATTTTTTATACTTGATGCTAAGGAAGCAAACAAGTCCCATCAAAAATATTTCGCCGGCAATAACGAATTTATCAGGAAGTTCTGTATGCTGTAAAAATACAAACGAAGATGTATCACCAGATGATAATACATTTACAGCAACATAAATAGCAGCTGCCATAATAGTGAATCCACCAATTATGATAACTGCACTTCTCAAAGGACTAGCCTTTTTGAGACATCCTATGATAATTGCCATGATAAAGGGAAATAAGATAAGAAAGTTTACTACGTTTAAAATTGGAATAGCCAAGGTGTTTCGCCCCTTTCACATACAATTTTCATGAGAGAACCTCATGAAGTCTTCATAAATTTGTCGATAGCTTCGTTAAGTTCAACGATAGCTTCTTCATCTCCATCCTGAGCCGCATGAACAATGCAATGACTGATGTGCTCTTTGAGGATTTCCTTACCGCAGTTGTTGATTGCCGACCTTACAGCTGCTAGCTGAACCAAAACCTCAGTACAGTCTCTGTCATCCTCAACCATCCTCTTTACAGACTCTAGATGTCCTATTGCCTTAGACAATCTATTGACGATGGCTTTCATCTTCTCAGGATCATGGTGATGATTATGGGTATGAGAACTCATAAAAACCTCCAAAAAACAAAGTGCGTTTTCGTTAATTTTTTGACTTTTAAGATCAAAAAACATCAATACCCAACAAAACCGCACATTTGACCGAAATTTATTATATTTCTAATACACAAAAAAATCAATAAATATTATCTTACATTTCCGATAATCTTATATAAAAGTTTATAGAGCACAGCTGCTTCTTCTTTGGTAAGTTTAACGCAAGCTCCCATCTCAGAAGGAATCTTAATAGCCTTATCTCTCAAAGCCTCTCCCTCTTTGGTAATTGTCACAACCAGATTGCGCTCATCCTGATTGGATCTTTCTCTTTTAATATAACCTTTTGACTCAAGCTTCTTGAGTACAGGAGTAAGTGTTCCGGAATCAAGATAAAGATTCTCACCAAGAGTCTTGACGTTAACACTCTTCATCTCCCACATTACCATCATAGTAATATACTGAGTATAAGTAAGATCGATCTGATCAAGATATGGTTTATATCTTCTGATTATTTCCTTGGAACAAGCATATAAAGGAAAGCAAAGCTGGTTACCTAACTTTAGTGTTTCATATTTTTCTTCGTTTTCGCTCATATCATTCTCCCAAATAAAATTTTATGCTATTTAATTATACAATAAAAAAGACGGAAAGTCACTTAGAAATGACCTTCCGTCCAATAAATTCATTTTACGTTGTGATTCATATTCTTGATAGGAATATTAGCATATAAAGCTGGAACTGTCTTTCCATCATTTTCTTCAGCATCAATATGTGTGAAGTTGATGTCGATTCCATCCATATCAATTTCAGCGTATTTTGAAAGAACTTCTATAATATCACTACGAATCTTTTGCATTATTTCAGGAGAGCATGTGGCACGATCTGAAACAAGTACAAGCTTTAACCTGTCCTTAGCAACATCGCTAGAAGATTTTTTCTTAAATAAATCAGATATCTTCATAACAATCCCCTCCTATTATTTTTTCTTAAACCAGCCAAAAATACCTTTCTTGGCATCAAGGTCAAGAAATGGCACCTGTTCACCAGTTACTCTACGGCAGATATTCATATATGCTTGTCCAGCAAGTGAATTGTCGCCAACAAGAGGTTCACCATTATTAGTAGCAATAACGATATTCTCGTCATCAGGAACCTGACCGATAAGTTCAACGGCCAAGATATCGATAACATCATCAGCAGACATCATCTCATGTCTCTTAACCATATCAGCTCTAAGTCTGTTAACAATAAGCTGAGTCTTCTTGATCTCATTGGCTTCCAAAAGACCGATGATCCTATCTGCATCACGCACTGCAGAAACCTCAGGAGTTGTTACTACTAATGCTCTATCAGCACCAGCAATAGCATTCTTGAATCCCTGCTCGATACCAGCTGGGCAATCAAGAATAATGTAATCATATTCCTGCTTGAGCTCTTCTGTAAGCTTCTTCATCTGCTCTGGAGTAACGCTTGTTTTGTCCTTTGTCTGAGCAGCTGGTAAAAGGAATAGAGTCTCATATCTCTTATCTCTGATAAGGGCCTGCTTGATCTTGCAGTTGCCTTCGATAACATCAACGAGATTATATACGATCCTATTCTCAAGTCCCATTACTACATCAAGGTTACGAAGGCCTATATCTGTATCAATAAGAACTACTTTCTTGTTTAATTTAGCTAGACCGGTACCGATATTAGCTGTTGTGGTTGTCTTACCTACTCCACCTTTACCTGATGTAACAACTATTACTTCTCCCATACTATCCTCCAATTACTTATTATTGTACTGGCGTAAAAAGCCAGGTCCATAGGATGTTTTTACAATATGTCCGTCACAAATATATGCTACTTCTGGTTCATCAACTGATGTACCTGGTTTCTTCTTCCTGATCCTAAGTTTAGGTCCTTTGTCTGCATCCTGTGAAATAGCAATAGCATCAGCAATCCTAACCTGTAAAGGATCAAGCTTAAGTGACATGATCACTGCATTTCTGTCTCCACCAGCGCCTGCAAAAGCATTACCCCTAAGCTCTCCCAAAATAAAGATACTGCCATAGGATACAACATTGGCACCAGGCTTGACATCACCTAATATAACAACATTCTGTTCACAGGAAATATCCTGTCCAGAACGAAGATTACCTTTATAGATCAATGCATTATTGTTATTTGAAAGAACGGCCTGCTCAATATTTGGCTCAACTTCCTCAGTAGCATTAGAAACTGCTGAAGCAAAACGCTTCTCAATATCAGCTTCCTCATCAATAATACATACTATTTTCAAACTGGAATTATCATTGATAATATCAATAACTTGACGCTCTTCTGATTCAGAAAGCTTACGTCCCCTAACGATCAGTCCCATATTACTGCTTCCTAAAAAGCCGGAAGCCTCTTGGAACTTAATTGCGATCTCATCCTTTAATGATTCAAAAGGTGCATCGCCATCAAGAACTAAAATAATACCAGATTTAGTCCCCTTAATTGTAACTGTATCGTTCAAATGTCCTCACCAACCTTACAAAATCATACCAATACAGTATAAAACATTTGTTCTGAAATTTGAAGTCTTTTTAATGAACTCTTTTTGAACAAATATTTATGCATAAAAAAATCCCACTTTCAGTTCAAACAAAGCTGAAAGTGGGAAATATATACACTTAATTAGTTAAGTCCAGCTGCCTGCTTAGCAACTTCCTCAGCAAAGTTCTCGTTCTTCTTCTCAATTCCTTCGCCAGTCTCGAAACGAACGAATCTCTTGATTGAAAGCTTAGCGTTGTTGTTCTTTGCAACCTGTGCAATGTACTGACCAACTGTCTGCTTACCATCCTCAGCTCTTACGTAAACCTGCTCGTTAAGGCAGATTTCCTTGAGCTCCTTGTTAAGACGTCCGATAAGCATCTTCTCGATGATCTCCTGAGGCTTTCTCTTGCCTTCTGGAAGCTCTTCATTCTCCTTCATAGCCTGAGCAAGAAGGATCTCCTTCTCGTGGTTTCTGTACTCTTCTGAAACATCCTCAGAAGCAACATACTTAGGGTTAAGAGCTGCAACCTGCATAGCTACATTCTTAACAGCCTCTTTGATGTCATCGTTAACAACGTCTGTCTCAGCCTCAACGATAACAGAAATTCTACCATTACCGTGAACGTAAGGAACTACGATACCGTTAGAAGCAACAACCTTCTCAAAACGTCTGATTGAAAGCTTCTCGCTGATAACTGCTGTGATCTCTACAAGAGCATCATTAACAGTCTTTGTTGCATCCTGGTTCCACTTCTCAGCCATGAATGCATCCATATCCTTAGAATCTGAATTAACAGCCTGCTGAGCAACTGCCTCAACAAATGCCTGGAACTTATCGTTCTGAGCAACGAAGTCAGTCTCTGAGTTAACCTCAACAACTGCAGCTGTTGTATCATCCTTAACAGCGATTCTTGTAAGACCTTCAGCTGCGATTCTGCTAGCCTTCTTCTCAGCCTTCATGATACCGTTCTTTCTAAGGAACTCAACTGCTGCGTCCATATCTCCATTAGTCTCTGTAAGAGCCTTCTTGCACTCCATCATACCTGCGCCAGTAGACTCACGTAACTCTTTAACCATAGCTGCTGTGATAGCCATCTGTATTATCCTCCGTTATTTTATTTAAATTCGCAGCCCACCACACTGGCAGACTGCGTAAAAAATTCAGTATAAATTACTCTGCAACTTCCTCAGTAGCAACTTCACCCTCTACCTCGTAGTTAGCAACTGCATCTGACTCAGCACCCTGATTAGCCTCAATAACAGCATCAGCCATCTTACCAACGATAAGCTTTACTGCTCTGATAGCATCATCATTACCAGGAATGATGAAATCAAGCTCTTCAGGATCACAGTTTGTATCACCGATACCGATAAGTGTGATTCCAAGAGACTCAGCTTCCTGGATGCAGATTCTTTCCTTCTTAGGATCTACAACAAAGATAGCATCTGGGATTCTCTTCATATCTCTGATTCCGCCAAGGTTAGCCTGAAGCTTAGTAAGTTCCTTCTTAAGCTGAGCTACTTCCTTCTTAGGAAGAACATCAAATGTTCCATCTTCCTGCATCTTCTCAATAGTCTTCATTCTAGCGATTCTGCTCTGGATTGTCTTGAAGTTTGTGAGCATACCACCAAGCCATCTCTCGTTTACATAGTACATTCCGCAACGCTCTGCCTCAGACTTAACTGCGTCCTGAGCCTGCTTCTTTGTTCCAACGAAAAGGATTGTTCCACCCTGCTGTGCAATCTCAAATACTGCCTTGTAAGCCTCGTCAACCTTTACAACTGACTTCTGAAGGTCGATGATGTGGATTCCGTTTCTCTCTGTGAAGATGTAAGGAGCCATTTTAGGGTTCCATCTTCTTGTCTGGTGTCCGAAGTGTACACCTGCCTCAAGTAACTGTTTCATTGATACAACGCTCATTTTAATACCTCCATTTGGTTAAAATCTTCCGTATATCCTTGGCCGAAAATCCACAAAAGCGCGTCTTCTAAAGTGACGGCTCCCATTCTGATCAGCTAGCTGACACCATAATGAGAATCAGATATACGTGCATATTTTGTTACTGTCCTTCGACAGCCCGTGAATAATAGGCATAATTCACCAATTAGTCCACAGCTTTTTTATACTAACACAGCTATATTCATATTTCAACACTTTTTTTCATAAAAAAACTTCCTATTTTAGCAATAGGAAGTTCTTAATGTGTGATGATATATGCTACATCCTCATATGTGGATCCGGCAGGGAATGTTCTGGTGCCAGATCTGATGATTCTGTCTAAACCTTTATCAATAAGATATCTGTTAAAAGAAACTGCGTTATCAATTACACCAGCCTCATAAAGTATCTGGGCTACAGCATCTGAACTTTTTCCTCCTGGAATCGTAACTGTCTTGGCAGTTCCAGATACAGAAGTCTGATCATTGTCTGTAGTCTCAGCTGGCTTTTCTTCAGTTTTAGCTACTTCCTGAAGCTGCTCAGTACTTTCAGATTCAGCGACTTCTTCTTTTGTTTCTTCTTTTTTATCTTCTACTTTAGTCTCTGGTTTTTCAGTACTTAATTCTTTTGATGCTTCAATTGAAGCTTCTGTAACTTTATTTTCCTCTTTTGCTTCCTGAGTTTTTCCTTCTTCCTCCTTTGAAGCCAGGAAAGAAGCTGATTCACTTGCCGAAGCGAATGCTTCGTCGATTTCTTTAGATATTTCTTTTCCTGCTTCATCCAATGCCTGATCGGATGAAGATGTATTCGATTCTTCAACTGCGTCACCTTCATTCACAGTGTCTGATAAAACACCGCCATCTGTCATTCCAAGCTCTTTGGCTCTTTCAATAACTTCCGCATCACTCATTGTTGTCTTGCGGCCGCCGAGAGCAAATCCCATGACAATAGCAGTTAGAATGACACCTATGCCAATGCCCCTAAGATAATACTTTAATTTCATTCCTCAATAATTTCCTTACTTAACTTTTCTATGTTTATTAGAAAGATCTATCACAAGCTTAACTTCACCAATACCAAGACCAAGTTCTCTAGCAATGACCATATTAGACTTACCAGCCTTATGCATCTCTATGATCTGCTTGTTCTGAGAAATTGGATCATTGGCTGTAAGCTCCTTCATGTTCCTATCAGGATTAGAAGGCTTAACATCATTTATTGAAACAACCTTAGCACTAGTGGTCTCTTTTGGCTCTTCTTTGACTTTATTGCCAATAACGTGAAGACTTTGAACCTGTTCTTCCTTGATTACTTCTACAGGAATAGCATCAAGCTCTTTTAATTCCTTCACATTCTTTTCTTCAACATAGCCACTCTCTACATTTCCGATTGGTTCTGGCCCAACGAGATCTTGTTCGATCGGAGCAACTGGAGAAACAGGCTTAACGTTATATTTTTCTTTGTAAGGAATTCTGATGCCACTTGGCTTGTCCTCTTCTTCATCAAGAAGGATCGCTCTGACATTACTCTCAGGGAAAGATGCTTCTGAAATAGACTTAAGAGAATCAGTAGCCTGTCTTGCTTCATTGGCAGTAGCCTCGGCATCCATAACTGTTCTCTTAGCCTCATCGGCTTTCCTAGTAACTTCAGAAACAACATCAGTAAGATTCTTATGCTTATCATTAAGCATATCGTACATAAACATTACTTCATCATGATTTTTATGGATATCATTTATGACGGTATCAGAATATTCGCCAATTGCAGAAAGCTTTTCGTTAGAAATACGCTCCATTGCACGTTCAGTTCTATCAAGGGAATTATCGACGGTGTCATCTACCATATTCTCAATGGTTTCCTTCTGGTCTTCTACTTCACGACGAACAAGCTCACGGATTTCTCTCTCCATAAGCAATTTATCCTCTTCGTCGATTTCCTTTCCAGCTGGAAGAAGATAACCCAATATGATTGCTGCAAATCCAGCAACTATGAGTACAATCTCGGTAATACTTATCATTTCTCCGCCCAATCACCCCATGTTAAATCTCATGCAAAACAATTGCGATATATTATTATAATATAGAAATATTAAATCTTCAAATCAAAACCCGACGATATTTGAAGGTCCACAGGCTTACCGTTCCTGTCGATCATGTGACTTGCCATTTTTTCCATTTTTTCGGCTGAAAGCTGTCTTTCCAATAAAGGATTCTTTTCATCCTTTTCTTTTTGCTTCCTGTTACGTCCTCCATCGCCCATGTATTCATTACTTCCTTTATCCTGGGCGTCAGATTGTAACTCTCCCTGGCCGACATCATCCTTTTGATTTACAGAGTTCTTTTGATTATCAACCTCTTCGTTGAACTGAGTCTGAAAGATCTCTCTGTCCATAAGCGGCCTGGCATCTTCAGCAGCCTTGACGGTTGATACTTCATTGGATGCAGCAATTACCCCGAAATCGATTCTGTTGATTGACATAGTCTGCTCCTCCGTTTCAGGCGAGCACTCTAGAAATGGTCGTCAAATCGGTGCAAGCCTTACATCGCCTTCTTTCACTACAAATCTACTATATTGCACTGGTTTTTTCACTATCATGGACAATTCCCCAATGTTCACGGTAGTTCCAGGATATGCTGTTCCCTCGACAATAACAAAGGCTTCCTTGGAATCTGCAAGCTTTTCCATAAGTTCGCTGTATTCCTCTGAATCATTCTGAATAGACTCTGTTAATGTCTTGTTCATGTCGATAAGCTTTTTGGCATTAGCGACCTGATCAGGTGAAAACTTAGCTCCAGCCTTAAGCATCTTGGTGAAGCCTTCAATTGTAGGCTTGATGCTCTCAATTGTCTTTTGGTTGGTTGTCATATTCTTTTGTAATTCTTTGAGTCTTAGCTTGAGCTGAGGATCAGCGCCAACTTCTACAATAGTATTGGCTCCCATTTCAGAGCCAAGGATCTTGGCCTGAATCTTTTCAGCAGCAATAACTTTGCCTCCAGCTATAAACCCTCTTTTACCAGTTACAATTACTTCAGTTCCGGAAGCTACATTTGAATGAAGGATACATTCGCTTGTAATACTTCCTTTTGCAGTAATTGTAGCATTTTCTATAAATTTTGTAACTATATTTCCGCCTGCTTTGATATTACCGCCAGCCTTAGCTCCGCATTCCAAGATAATATCTGATCCAGCTTCAAGTGTTGCGCCTTCTACAATACCTTTTACTACAATATTGCCGCCTGCTTTAACAGAAAAGTTAGAAGCTACAACTCCTTTAACCTGAACACTTCCTTCATAATCGATATTTCCAGTAGAAACATCAACATTTTCTAGGGTAAGTACATCAGAAACAGTAACCTTCCCTTCTTTAATAGTTACATGTCCTGATTTTGCAGCAGTTAAAGTCATCTTATCTTCTGAAAGAACCGTATTTTTACCAAATTTAATAAAAGTAGACTTTACTGCAGCTGGCTTAATAGTTTCGCCATATATATTGATGCCTGCTTCACCAGGAACTTCCGGGTGAAGAGTTGCTAAAAGGTCTCCTTCATTTACGTTATTTATGAGATTTAAATGAAAATAGTCTACGCTACCATCTTCTCTTAATGTTGGCTTTGGTCGAAGGTTACGATTAAAGTGATATTCAACCGCTGCGTTCTTGCCCTGCTTAACCTCTTTTCCCTGACACACAACTATTTCCTTACAATATTCCCTATGCTCAAAGAACTTATGAATATTCTCAGTCTGAATGCCATAGGTATATTTTCTGTAAGCGATGGTATCCATGATCTCTTTTTCTGTCAGAAGTTCAGCACCTTCTGTTGGAGGATAAAAAATAGCTGTGACAGTCATACGATCCTTGGAAACGTCAAATTTCACCCCTTCTCTTTCGGGTAAGATCTGCGCCTCTGTAAAAATAACCACTTCATCGTCAGCCTTTGTCACAGCGTCATTAATAACAACTACATCATATTGAATTTTTCTATCTTCCAAATAGTCTCTGACATCATTGACATTTAAAGGCTCGTCACCATCTGTTGGCGGATATACTTTTATGCCAGTGCCTTTGGGTGTTATAACCAGTTGAAAATAACCATGCATAATATAGTCCCCTTTTCAATTAAGTTAAAATCACTATCTGGAGTTTGTAACTAGTCCCAGGTAATTACCAAGCTTAGTTCTCATTTTCTGAAGAGCTTTGGTGTGAAGCTGAGAAATTCTAGATTCAGAAACTTCTAATACCTCACTAATCTCTTTTAATGTAAGTTCTTCATAATAATATAAAAGTATGACTTTCTTTTCTTTATCAGTAAGAAGTTCCAAAGATTCAGCAAGCATCTTCTTTAGCTCTTCTTTTTCGACAGCTTCTTCAGGTTTTACAAAACCAGCGCTGTGATTATTAACATCCTCCGTAATATCTGAGCCCTGATCCATGAACTCATTTAATGATACAACACCTGTAACCTTCATCTGATTCTGCCATGAAAGATATTCATCCTCTGAAATCTCCATCTTAGCAGCTATCTCAGCATCTGTAGCTACATGTCCTGTATCTCTTTCAATCTCTCTTATCGCAGTCTCAATCTTTTTCTGTCTCTGTCTAATGGTTCTGGGGATCCAGTCCATCTTTCTGATCTGATCAAGTATAGCACCTCGTATGCGAAGGCTTGCGTAAGTTTCAAACTTAACATCCTTGAGTAGATCAAACTTGTCTATGGCGTCAATAAGACCAAAGATACCATATCCCACAAGATCGTCATATTCGACGTTAAAACCAAGATACATGCTGAGTCTTCCAGCTACAAGCTTGACTAAAGGAGCATACTCTAAAATGAGCTGCTCTCTTATCTCCTGGGATTTAGATTTATTATATTCCGTCCATAACTTATTTCTGCCTGCGTCATCCATGTAAATAGTCCCCAAATCCTGTTATTTTATTCCGGGATATCATGAACATCCAAAGGTTCAACATTCTCCCCATTTTCGCCTTCGGCTTCCATGGCAGCTCGCGCCTCTTCTTCAAGGCGCTCAGCCTCCATTTTTTCAGCCATGGCTTTCTCATAATTAATCTCTAAAAACCTAGTTATCATTTTTTCAACGATAAGACCAATAACCAAAAAAACGACAACTGATGTAAATACTATAACAAAGAAATCCCCCGCTGGGTAGCGTTTAAAGTAAGTAAATATAGCAATGACCGCTGTAGCTGAAAGCACTACTAGCGGAGTGATCAGCTTTGTATTAATTTGTTTAATCTCATCAGTATTCATATGACCTTCTCTGGTTTTCCTACCGCTCTAATAATATAATCTCCATTTTCTGGATAAAAAATGACCGTTCGTCCATAAGAATCGCCAGTGTCTTGCGCAAGTACAGGTATATTAAGCTCTTTTAATTTCTTCAAAGAGGCCTGAACATTTCTGTCACCTACTCTCATAGTAGCATTATTAGTCTGAAACGCAAACATCTGAGCTCCGCCAGCTATCTTAGCAACTAGTCTTGATCTGTTTGCTCCCTTAGCCACTATCTGCTTCACAAGTTCCTCTATTCCTGTGTCAGCAAACTTAGGAATATTGGAATTATTCTTGATCTCAGTAGAATCTGGAAGCATAACATGTGCCAGGCCACCAATCTTGGTAACCGGATCTCTAATAGCTATTCCAACGCACGAGCCTAACCCCAAAGTGGTTATTCCATCGGGGCTTACACAAATATTTAGATCGGCCATTCCAACCTTAATAATTTGACTCATAAATTGCCCCTTTGTTAAAGAGAAACATCTCCCATGCCAAGTGAAGAGAGAATTTTACTGTAACCATCCATATCAGGTAATAGAATAAAATAGCCACTTAACTTAAGCTCATCAAAGAATTGAGTCTCGATCAAAAGAATCTTGTCGCCCATCATACCGAACTGAATAGCTGGTACACTAAGGATAGCTGCAGCCATATCAATTGCTACATATGGTATTGAAGGAACGAGCTTTAAATTAGTCATCATTGAAAGGGAATTAAGGTATGATCCAGTAATGATGTTTCCAACCTCTTTAAGAGCGGACATCTCAACTTCGTCAAAATCCTCTTCTTCAGATTTTGCACCTGTTCCCATAAGCTTATCTACAAGATGTCTGGCTGCCTGCTTACCAAGAAGGAACATGATGCTTCCATCAATGTCACCTTCAACAGCAAGGTAAATACCAGCCATGATCTTTTCGGCTCCACCCATCAGATCGCCAACATCCTTAAAATCAAGGAGTCTAACCTGAGGAACATTCATATCAACCTTTGTTCCGATCATCTGTGCAAGAGCTGTTGTAGCATTTCCCGCACCGATATTGCCCAGTTCTTTTAGGACATCAAAGTACTGGCTGGACAAATTGTCCAAACTCATTTCACCCATATTAAATCCTCCAATCAGCTAGCATTTGATGCTTTTTCTTTAACTTCCTTCTCAGAAACAACAGCCTCAAGATCAAGGATAGAAACAAGTCCGCCCTCATAATGACCAACGCCACCAACGAACTGTGCTCCAGTTGTTCCCTTCTTGTCATCATAACGCATCTTTTCAATGCTATTAACATCAAGTGTAAGCACCTGATTAACCTGATCTACAATAATTCCAACAAGATCACCTGTCTCTGTCTTTAAGATAATGATCCTGGACTTGTTAGTAAACTCATCCTCTTCAAGTCCCATCTTCATTCTAACACTCATAACAGGAACAATCTCACCACGAATATTGATAACACCCTTAATATAGTCATCAACCTTTGGAACCCTGGTGATCTGCTGCATTCTTACAATATTATCAATATATTTGATGTTGATGCCATACTGTTCGTCATCGATCTTGATAACAATAAACTGAATAAGCTCACCTACATCAGAATTATCTCTAAGTTCGTTCATAATGGTTCATCCTTTCTTCTTAATAATCAACCGTCATTAGAAAATTGAATTAGTGTCAAGAATAAGAGCAATCTCACCATCACCAAGGATAGTAGCACCACTTATAAGCTTGCACTTATTGGTGTATCTGCCAAGAGGCTTGATAACGATTTCCTGCTGTCCCATAAGTTCATCGATAACAAGACCTGCAAGCTGATCGCCCTTTCTGGCAATAACAACAACCATATCTTCATCTGGCGACTTTGTAGACTCAGTATCAAGAACCTGATTAAGTCTGATAAGAGGAAGAACGCTTCCACGAAGATTGATAACTTCCTTATTTTCAACGAATTTAACTTCTGATGGAGATACATCCTCAATACTCTGAATAGAATCAAGAGGAATAGCATATTTTTCTTCACCAATGATAACCATCAGAGCCTGAATAATAGCAAGTGTAAGAGGAAGTCTGATAACCCATGTTGAACCTTCACCAAGCTTAGTCTTAACTGTTACTTCACCTGAAAGTGATTCAACCTTTGACTTAACAACGTCAAGTCCTACACCTCTACCAGAAATTTCTGAAACCTGTTTAGCAGTTGAGAAACCTGGATGGAACAAGAGCTCTACGCACTGTTTTTCTGTTAAAAGAGCTGCCTGTTCAGGAGTAACTACTCCTTTTTCAATAGCCTTATTCTTAACGACTTCAGCATCAATACCGTTACCATCATCACCCACTTCGATAACAACACTGTTACCATCCTGGAAAGCATGAAGGAAGATCTGTCCAACTTCAGGCTTACCTCTCTGAGCACGAAGATCAGCACTCTCAATACCGTGGTCAGCGCTGTTTCTGATAAGATGCATCAAAGGATCACCAATCTCATCAACAACGGTACGATCCATTTCAGTATCTTCACCAGTCATTGTAAGTTCCATCTTCTTATTCAGAGTCTTGTTAAGGTCTCTGATCATACGAGGGAATTTCTGAAGAACGCTCTCAATAGGAACCATTCGAACCTTCATAACAGATTCGTGAAGGTTTGTTGTAACGCTCTCAAGATATTCGATCTGCTCATTTACATTTGATACACCTGATGTATTTGCTGCAGAAATAAGTGAGTTCTTTGCAATAATAAGCTCACTTACAAGATTCATGAGCACATCAAGCTTTTCAATATCAACACGGACTGTTCTGTTAACAACAGGCTTACCAACAGGCTTCTTGCCGCCAGCTGCTCCGCCGCCGGCTGGTGCAGGAGTATTTGCTGCAGGTGTTGCTGCAGGTGCTGGCTTGTTGTCAGAAGGAGCAGCTGCTGCAGGAGCATCATCCTTATCCTCTGAAGACTTTGCTCCGCTAGGATCAAACTCACCACATTCACAACCTTCAACTTCAGAAACAGCCTTAACTATCTCTTCTACCTTTTCTTTTGACTCATCAGTAATGAGGATCAAACTAAAAGAAAAATCAAATTTTTCATCTTCAATATCCTGTGTATTAGGATCTGAAACCGCGATCTCACCGATCTCTTCCAATCCCTTAAATACAAGGAAACCTCTTGCAGCCTTAAGGATACAAGACTCCTGAATATGAACTGTAACGCCATAGATCTTCTTTCCCTGGCTCTTTGCTTCTTCTAATGTGGATTTAACAGATGGATCAAGGCGAATTGCCCTATAATCCGTAGAACCATCAGCTCCCTCTGCTGGTCCATCAGCTGCAGGCGCTGCTTCTGTAGAAGCTGCTGCTTCTGCTGGTGCTGCTGCAGGCGCTTCATCACCACCGCCTGCGCCACCATTTCTGATATCAGCGAGAGACTTAATTATATCTTTATGCTCATCAGTACCTTCATCCTGATTCTCAGTGATATTATCAACATATCCCTGAATAGCATCAAGACACTGAAGCAGAACGTCGATATCGGCAGATTTGATCTTGATCTTGCCAGCACGAACGTCTGAGAAAACATCTTCCATATCATGTGTAAGATTCTGCATTCTGGTATAGCCCATGGTACCAGCCATACCTTTCATGGAATGGGCTGATCTGAAGATCTCGTTAATACAATCTTCATTCTCTGGGTCCTGTTCCAAAGTCATAATGTTGTCATTGAGCGATTGAAGGTGCTCCTTTGCCTCATCAAGAAAGACACTTAGATACTGAGAAACATCCATAACCAATTTACCTCCATTTGAAATGTGATAGATTTTCAAAAGTATAATCTTATTATCGCATACTTTTGTTCAAAATATCGGCATTTGAATGGAGGAATTAGAAAAATTGGATAAAAGAACTATTAAAAAAGATAAAACCTCAATTCACGCCGACATTCATTATTATTTCCTGGGCTACATTGTCTAGCTTTACAACCTGATCAACGAGACCAGCTACTGCTACCGCCTTCGGCATTCCGTAAACGGTACAAGTGCTTTCGTCCTGACCGATTACATGAACTTTTTTCTTAGATTTAAGATTCTTTATTCCTTCTGTTCCGTCAGCTCCCATTCCTGTTAGAACCACACAACAAATTTCGTCGTAATCCGAGTCCATAAGTGATTCATACATAAAGTTCGCGCAAGGCCTTACACCTTCTCTTGTGGGACCATCCACGTAATGGATAGCGCTCTTACCACCGCTCTTTATGATATGCATATGCTTGCCACCTTTGGAAATATAAACAGTACCCGGCTGAAGTATATCTCCTTCTGCAGCCTCTTTTACACTGACCTCACTAAGTGAATCAAGTCTCTCAGCAAGAGAAGCTGTAAAGCCTTCCGGCATATGCTGAACCAGAACAACTGGCGTTTTTAAATTTTTAGGTAATTTTGGAATAACTGATTGTAGTGCTCTCGGACCCCCTGTCGAACTAGCTATCGCAACAATTCGATTACCAGTGATCTTACTGGCCGATTTGCTAACGAGTTCAACAACTTTTTTCGACTCCTTCACATCTTCAATAGAAAAAGATTTTGCATGAACTGGAGCTTTACTATCTGCTACAGCAGCAAGGGTATCAATGAAATGAGCTGTGAAATCCTCACCTCTGCATTCAGAAGCTCGATCTGGCTTATGAACAAAATCCAGAGCCCCAAGATCAAGAGCATCCATGGTGACCTTTGCGCCTTCCTTCGTGTCTGTACTTGCCATCATAATCTTTGCTCTTATATTATTTTTTTGAAGCTCTTTAAGTAACGTAATGCCATCCATCCTTGGCATATTAATATCAAGAACGACGGCATCATATGTGTTCTTTTTAAGCAGTTCGAGACCTTCGACTCCGTCTTTTGCGGTTTCAACCACGTGGAATCTTGAATCTGAATTAATAATATCACTGAGTACGGTTCTCATAAGTGCAGAGTCATCAATTATCAAAATTTTTTTCATAATCAAGTTTGCTTCTTTCTTATTTTGCGCTCTTCCTCGAAGATAAAGTGGATGATATCCTCTCTGGAAGTCTCGTCAATGTAAACGTACTGGATTCTGTGCTCGTACAGTCCTGGTCTACTCTCAAGCTCACTCACTTTTAGCACTGTACATATCATTTCATACTCTTTGTCATTGGCACTGCTCGGTAAATTGTAGGAGCAATAGATGGTACTACCTTCTTCGTATTTAAAATTCGCTACAAACCTAAGCCCGCCACCACTTATATCAACAACAACGCTTCTTTGAAGACCAAGATCAGCATCTACTAGGTATTTCCTGTTTCTTTCAAATGCTTCAAGTTCTTCTTTGGAACATAGCCTTGATTTAAGTTCTAGTGCACAACTAAATCTGTAATATTCCCTGCGTTGGAGTTTTTGTAATTCGCTTATAAGGTCCAGAACCAAAATGTACATATTATCACTTCGGTATCTGTCTACTATTCTAGCATAGCACTGAAATAACCCTCGTGTGCTATAAAAGCACAGGCTATACTCCCCATCAACTGGTAAAAGTACCACCTTACCTTTCTCAAAGGGCATCAGGATCTCGATTCTGTCATCAGAAGTCACATCCATGATCTTACTCATGTAAATATGCTTCGTTCTAGCATCCTCATCCATCCAGATTTTTCCAGTAGCTTTTAGCTCTACTCGATTTCCTGGTGAAATGTAATCAGAAAGCATCTATTTTTGTCTCCGTTCATGTACTTAATGAAGTACTATTGTGTATTTGGCGCATTGCCGATTATATTTGGAACATTGCCGGTACTACTAAGCTTCCTTCCAGTAATGATATGGGAAAAGAAAGCTGCCATACCGCGCTGTTTTACCTCCTCTGTATAGCCCGGATTCATTAAATGGGCTGCTATCGTTTCAAATGCCTTAGTTGCCTTAGCGTTAGGATACTGTATAGAAACAGGTGACTGCTGCATAACGCTTCTAGCAAGCATCTGATCCTGCGGAATTGCTCCCATATATGTAAGTGGAAGTTTCAGATATCTAGCAACAACCGCGTTAAGCTTGTTAAAGAGCTGTTGTCCCTCTTCATCACTAGAAACTCTGTTTGACACTACCTTAACCTTAGTATTCTCTCTTGAGAACCTAGGTGACTGATTAAGTGCTTTTAAAAGAGAATACGAATCCGTAATAGACGTAGGTTCAGGAGTAGTAACAAGCATTATCTCACCACTTGCTACAAGGAATTCCATAACCGCACTTGATATACCTGCACCGGTATCTATTATTATTATATCAGCAATTGCGTCCAATTCGGCAAGATTTACAATAATATATACTAAATAATCTCTCGAAAGGTTGTACATGCCCGAAATACCTGAGCCTCCGGAAATAAATCCAACCCCTTCAGGTCCCCAGGTAATGATATCTTTAATATTTTTGCCCTGATAAATTAGGTCACAGAGATTATGTTTTGGTACTGTTCCAAACATGATCTCAATGTTAGCAAGTCCAAAGTCCGCATCAAGGATGATCACTCTTTTACCCATCTTGCGAAACTGAATAGCTAGATTTATGGCTACATTTGACTTACCAACGCCTCCCTTACCGCTTGTAACCGTAATGATCCTGGCAAGTGGCCTTTGAGGCTTATTTGAGTTCTTGATTATATTTCTAAGTTGTTGTGCCTGATCCATAAATTTCCCCAATAATTTTAGTAATTAACTTTTTCCACCCAAAAGATTCTTGACGATGCGCTGCGCATCAAATACAGCAATGTCATCAGGAACGTTCTGTCCGTTAGTGATATATGCAACAGGAGCACCTGTATGCATTCTAACGTTGTAAAGATTTCCCTTTGCCCCAGTCTCATCCATCTTGGTAAAGATAAGCTTATAAGCAACCATCTCAGAATATGCATCTGCGATCTCAATAAGATCCCTATACTTGGTAGTTGCAGAAAGAACAAGGAAATTCTCACATTCCATGATATCTTCCAATGTTCTGATAAAGCTTTCTACGCCTTGCTTGAGCTCTTCATTGTGAAGTGAATGTCCAGCAGTATCTACCATGATGAAATCATAGTCCTTGAAATCTTCTGCAGCCTGCTTCATCTCTTCAACAGAATAGATAACTCTAAATGGAATCTCCAATATAGATGCATATGTACGAAGCTGCTCTGCAGCCGCAATTCTATAGGTATCAACCGTCAAAAGAGCTACTTTCTTTTTCTGGGTCACAGAAAGCTCTGAAGCAAGCTTAGCAATAGTTGTTGTCTTACCAACACCAGTAGGTCCAATAAATATCTCTGCTCTAGGACCTGGTTTATCCATAACTATAGGTTCAGACTTACCAAACTTAAGAACCATCTTCTGATAAACGTTTGCAAGAGCAAAATCAAAAGGAAGTCCTGGTTTACTGATCTTTTCAACCTCGTCAGTAAGCTGATTAACGTATATCTCATCAACCTCATTTTCAATAAGAGTATTGTATAAAAGCTTGATAAAAGACATTGTCTCTTCTGAAACTTCATCCTTTTCAGGAGCTTTAACACCACTATCAGAAGGTGCGCTATCAGAAGAGCTATCCTTTTCGTTCTTGATAAAGTTCTTTTCAAGAAGATTACTAAGATTATCGAGCTTTTCTTCTATTGCGCTGTTATCATCTCTATAGTCCTTGCTCTCTTTAACTTTTGTTGCATTCAAAGTAGCAGAAACGATAGTATCTCTCTGAGAGCTATCCTTCGAAGGGGTTACTATCTGAGGCCTGTTTTCCTTTGGCTGAGAATAGGACTTTACAGGTCTTTCTGACTCCTCTTCAAGAGCAACAGTTACCTCAATTTTTTGAGACTGAAAAAAAGAGAAAAATCCAGATTTCTTGGTTGGCCTAACATTCATTACAACGATGTTTTGGCCAAGTTCTCTTCTTGCCTCTTCAGTAGCTTCACTTTCAGTTTTTCCAACATACTTTTTGATAATCATATTATGCAGTTACCATCCCCACAGATTGTAATTCGACGTTAGCCTCCACCTCATTATATGAAATTACTACTAGGTCTTTGTAGTAATCTTCAGTCATTTTCTTAAAGTACATTCTCACAATCGGAGAAGCCATGATGATAGCCTGCCTTCCAGCTTCTTCGAGCTTTCTAGCTTGCTCTCCAACTGCATTTAATATTGCCTTTGTTCTGGCTGGATCAAGTGTTAAGTAAGCGCCAGTCTCAGTCTGCTTGACGCTGTTCATGATCTCCTGCTCGATCTTAGGATCAAGAGTAACTACGCTTGTAGTCTCACCAGGCATAAAGTACTTGCTTGATATTGCTCTCTTTAGACTCTGTCTTACGTACTCAGTAAGAATATCAGGGTCATGGGTTGAAGGAGCAAAATCAGCAAGAGTCTCAAAAATAGTAACAAGATCTCTAATAGATATGCCTTCCTTTAAGAGATTCTGAAGTACTTTTTCAATCTCACCAAGACTCATAAGCTTAGGCACAAGCTCATCAACAAGTGCAGGATTATTCTCCTTAAGATTATCAACAAGATTCTGAACATCCTGTCTGGTCATAAGCTCAGCAATATGTTCTCTGATGATCTCAGTAAGATGCGTAGCAATAATTGAAGGCGGATCAACAACTGTATAGCCAAAGCTTTCGGCTCTTTCTCTCTGACCTTCCGTGATCCATATAGCAGGCAGGTGGAATGAAGGCTCAAATGTAGGAATACCTGTGATCTCTTCCTCTACATGACCAGGATTCATAGCCATATAATGGTCAAATAAGATCTCACCATCACTTACCTGTATACCTTTAATTTTAATGATATATTGATTAGGATTCAACTGAATATTATCACGAAGACGAATGATAGGCACAACAGTACCAAGTTCAAGAGCCACCTGTCTTCTGATCATAACAACTCGGTCAAGGAGGTCTCCGCCTTGATTTACGTCAGCAAGAGGAATGATTCCATAGCCAAACTCAAGCTCGATAGGATCAACAGACAAAAGACTCGTGACATTCTCAGGCTGCCTTATCTCTTCAGCCTGCTGTTCCTCTGGAGAAGCAACCTCGCTCTCAACATTAACCTCTTCAATAGTCTGGCTTGCGATCCTTCCAAGAAGAATGAATCCTGCACCAAATGAAACATACAAAACTGTAGGAAGAGGTGACAAAATACCAAGTCCAGCCACAACTCCTCCAACCAGGTACAAGGTCTTTGGCATACCAAAGAGCTGTCCAATAAGAACATGACCAAAGTCTGCCTCTTTTGATCCCTTTGTAACAAGAATACCAGTTGACATTGAGATCATAAGTGAAGGAATTGAACTTACAAGACCATCACCCATAGTAAGTATTGAATATGTATTGATGGCAGTATTTGCATCCATGCCCTTTCTGAGCATACCCATCGCAATACCGCCAAGAAGATTGACCGCAGTAATGATAAGACCTGCAGTTGCATCTCCTTTTACATACTTGGTAGCACCATCCATAGCTCCAAAGAAGCTAGCTTCATCCTGAATCTTTTGTCTTCTTTCTTTGGCTTCCTGATCAGTAATAGCACCAGTGTTAAGATCCGCATCTATAGCCATCTGTTTACCTGGCATAGCATCAAGAGTAAATCTTGCAGATACTTCAGCTACACGCTCAGAACCTTTGTTGATGACCATGAGCTGAACGATAATAAGGATAACGTAAACAATTGCACCTACAATAAGGTCGCCACCACCAACGAAGGAACCAAATACTGTAATAACCTGTCCTGCGCTTCCCTGTGTCAGAATAAGTCTTGTAGATGATACGTTTAGTGAAATTCTAAAGATAGTCGTAAACAAAAGGATCGTTGGGAAGAACGACATATCTAGAACATCCTGAGCAAACATGGCTGTGAACATGATCACGAAAGAAAGTGACATATCAAAGGCCAAAAGAATATCCAAAAGAAAGTCCGGCAGAGGAATAATAAGCATTACGATAGCTGCAACAATATAAAGAGCAAGTCCGTAGTCAAATACACGGTCTCGTAGTTTTTTTACATCCATATTTTCCTCTCCTTTCTCTCGTTATAGTAAATACAATACATCATATCTTTCCCTGCAGGTGATATACATAAGCAAGGACTTCAGCAACCGCCTTATAAAGTTCTGGCGGAACCAGTTCTCCCACTTCAACGTTAGCATAAAGCATCCTGGCAAGAGGCTTATTTTCTACTATTTCAACTTTATTTTCCTTTGCTATCTCTTTGATCTTTTGAGCAAGGAAATCTGCACCCTTAGCAATGACCATAGGCGCTTCTGCTGACTCAGCATCATATTTGATGGCTACAGCATAGTGAGTAGGGTTTGTGATAACAACATCCGCCTGTGGAAGCTGCTGCATCATCCTGCGCTGTGAAGCCTGCATCATTCTCTTTTTCTGAGCGCCCTTAACTTCAGGGTTACCTTCGGAATTCTTGTACTCATCCTTAAGTTCCTGCTTGGTCATCATCATATCTTTTCTGAATTTACGTCTCTGATAGATGAGATCTGCAAAAGCTATAAACATATAAGCAATGGCTATCCTGATGCCAAGACTTATGACAAGATTGCCCATCAAGCCGATTGCCTGATTAAGTGGCATGTCATATAGCAGAAACAAAGACTCTTTTCTGCCAATAAAAAACATATAGATAACAATGGCCATAATAGCAAGCTTAAGTATAGATTTTAAAAGTTCAAAGACCTTTCTGGTTGAAAAGATCTTTTTCATACCAGAAACAGGATTAAGCTTAGAAAGCTTTGGCTGCAAAGGCTTAGTTGTGGGCTTATATCCAACCTGAACAAAATCGCAGATAAAAACTACGGCAAAACCAATGATAAAAAACGGAGCACAAAGAAGTAACAGCGTAAGCATTGAATTATTTACAATGCTCCTAAGATACGCTATGGGCAGATATCCATCATAGGTTCTTGCCACATTTGGGATTGAGTTATATACCTTTTCAAATGTGCTCTTAAATACACTTCCCATAAAGGAATAAAAAAATCTTAATATGAGAAAAAGTGCAAGCAAACTAAAAGCCGTCGCTATTTCCTGGCTCTTAGCCACCTGTCCTTCTTTTCTGGCATCATCAAGCTTTTTAGCTGTTGGCTCTTCTGTCTTCTCAGCACCATTAGCATCTTCAGCAAAAAACTGAAGATCATATGAAATTAGTAGCTGACTATCATCATGCTTAGCCAGCTTGCATGCTGTAGACAAAATCATGCATTAACTCCTTGATATTGATATAAACAAAGTTCGATGCACTTCCCAGCATAGAAACTGTAATAAACATAACCATTAGACCAATAATGATCTTGATCTGAATACCGACAGAGAACATGTTCATCTGTGGTGAAACCTTTGCTAGAACGCCAAGAACAACGTTTGTAATGAAAGTAATGATAAAGATCGGAAGGGCTATTCTAAAGCCTATTACAATGTAGTCTCTAAGGAATGAAACTATAGCATCAAGCATTCTATCAGAATGGATAGTAACTGTATTTATAGGAATCAGTACAAATGAATCAGCTAGGGCCTTAAGGATAAAATGGTACATTCCTGACAAAATAAGCATCATAGTAAGCGTCTGGGAATACAATGTACCAGTAATAGATGTCTGCTCATTTGTATTAGGATCAAATAGGCTTACCATAGAAAGACCTATCTGCATATCAATAATGGTACCTGCAAAGTTAACTATAAGAGTACTAAGCTGTACAGCATAACCAATCAGGAATCCTGCCATAACCTCTTTTAACACGATAACTGTATAACCAATGATCGTGTTATAATTTGGCGCTTCATAAGGAACAGCACCGTAGATAAGTATTGAAAGCAGTAAGCTAAAGCCAATCTTGACCTGATTAGGGGTCTGTCTACCACCAAAGAACGGACAAACATATATGAAGCTTGTTATTCTTACAAGAATCAAAAGAAATATCTCAAGATCCCCATATCTAAACGTGTAATCGATCATGTGATACCTCTATCTGACATACTGTGCAAAATCAGACCAAAGCTGAGTAATAAAACCAGACAATTCTGTAAGCATCCAGTTACCAATTAGCATAATCATTATGAAAACACCTATTACCTTAGGAACAAAGGTAAGTGTCTGCTCCTGAATAGATGTAACAGTCTGAAAAATAGAGATGATAAGTCCGATGATCATTGATGTCAAAAGTACAGGAAGAGACATCTTGATTACCAGGAATAACGCGCTATTTATTATTGTGTTGATGTCTGATAATGTGATCATAAAGTGCCCCCTTAATAGAACGACTTAACAAGGTTGCCTATTATTAAACTCCAACCATCAGCCAGAACAAATAATAAGATCTTAAACGGCATTGAAATTGTAGTTGGCGGTAACATCATCATACCCATACTCATAAGTACCGACGCTACTACCATGTCTATAACAATAAACGGTACATAGATAAGGAATCCAATGATAAAAGCTGTTCTAAGTTCGCTCACGATAAAGCTAGGGATCAGAACAACATTAGGGATGCTATCAAGCTCGCCATCCCACTCTATTCCGTCAATTTCCATAAACAAAACAACATCTTTTTTCTGAGTCTGTCCATACATAAACTGCCTAAATGGCTTCATTGCTGTTTCCACGAACTCTTTTTGGTCTATCTCGCCATTCTCAAATGGAATAACTGCATCATTATATGCAGCTGTTAAAGTAGGTTGCATGATAAAAAGTGTCATAAACAAAGCAATCCCAATCATCACCAGGTTAGGTGGCGATGTTTGGGTTCCAATGGCAGTTCTTGTAAAATGTAGTGCGACGATGATCCTGGTAAAAGAAGTCATCATCACAAGAAGAGTTGGTGCCAAAGAAATAAGGGTCAGTGTAATAAGTATCCTTAGAGCACCATTCACTGAGCCATTACCGTTATCATATGTAACAGTAACAGTATTAGCTATATTCAGCTCCTTAAGGTCATCGGGATCTTCCGAAGAACCGGGAGCATTGATATTTGTCCTTTCATCCTGAGAGCCAGTTAAGTGGCTATCTCTATCAGTTGTAGGATCAGTTGGCGTTGTATCCTCAACAACGTTTTCAGTAGCGTGTACTGTAAGTGGAACTGAAAAAGCCAAACTAGAGATAAGTAATACAGAGATAGCGGCCAGAACAAATCTCTTAATTGCTACATTCTTATTCAGTTTTGATTCTCCCCGCATTTTCTTCATGTTACTTTTTAATCTCGCCTTTAAACTTTTCAAATACTTCTTTAAAACTAAGTGTTGTAGCCCCATCCTCTTTGGTGATCAGCGAATCCTTATCAATTTCACCAAGAGCAGTGATCTCATCCTTTCCAACAGCAATAGCCATGTATTTATCCCCTACACGAACTATCTGAATGTACTTGTTGACAGATATTCTACTGGTCTCGATGATCTCAATATTTCCTGAGGAAGTCTTTTCTTTCTGATAACCTGCAAGGAACTTGGTGACATAGTAGGTAGCCGCCAGGACACCAATGAAAATGATCAATATAGAAATAAACTGTAAATATGAATCAGCTGTCATTTAAGTTTCCTTTACTGCACTATCTCAGTAACTCTTACGCCAAAACTTTCTTCGATAACTACAACTTCTCCCTTTGCTACGAACTTACCATTAACAAGTACGTCAACAGGCTCACCTGCGACCTTATCAAGCTCAATGATAGTTCCAGGAGCAAAATCAAGGATATCAGAAATAGGTTTTGCTGTTCTACCAAGCTCAACAGTTACTTCAAGAGGCACATCCTTGATGATTCCAATGTTCTCTCCACCTGCCATGATAGTTGTTCCGCCAGAAAAATTCTGGAACTGAGCAGGCTGAATGTTCATGTTCATCATCTGAGGTGCCATCATCTGAGGCATAGCCATCTGCATCTGTGGCATACCCATCTGAGGCATTGGCTGTCCCTGCATCATTGAAGGATCCATCTGAGGAGCCATCTGTGGCTGTGGTGCAGGAGCTGGTGCTGGTTCTGGAGCAGGTGCAGCAGCAGGTGCCGCAGCTTCCTGTGGACCTTCATCTGCAGCAATAACTGTATCCTTAAGAGTCTTAGCAAAGTCAATTGGATAGAGCTGCATAAGTGTTGAATCTACAAGCTCTCCCACCTGCATCTTGAAAGAGATCTTAACGAATGTTCCAGTCAGAAACTCAGCAATATCCGAAGGATCGTCGTTGATCATATCAAGAACTGTAGCCTGTGGTGGACTGATATCAACCTTCTGATTGATCATTGTAGAAAGAGATGTGGCAGCAGCGCCCATCATCTGGTTCATAGCTTCTGAAATAGCAGAAAGCTGAAGTTCTCCGATCTCACCATCAGTATTAGTACCATCACCGCCCATCATAAGGTCAGTGATTACCATAACGTCATGTTCTTTTAAGATCAGGATGTTAGTTCCATCAAGACCTACTGTGTATTTGATCTGGATAAATACGCAGGGTCTTTCATAGTTATTTATTACATTCTCCCAGTTAGCAAGCTCTACCTGAGGTGTTGTAATATTAACCTTCTGATTAACAAGGGAATACAGCGTTGTAGCTGAAGAACCCATGCTAATATTAGCCACTTCACCGATTGCATCTTTTTCAGAATCTGTAAGTAGCGATTCATCTATTGCTCCACCTCCAACTGGTGCTGTAGATACAGCAGCCTCTGCAGGTGCAGCAGCATCTCCTCCCGCATCTGCAGGAGCATCAGCTGGGGCATCTCCGCCAGCAGACGTATCCATTCCGGCAAGCAAAGCATTAATTTCGTCCTGTGACAACATTCCATCCATGCTCTACTCTTCCTCCTCTCTCACAACCGAAGTAATTCTTACGGCATATTTCTCTTTGGCAGTTCCAGGCAGTGCAGTAAACTTAAACAAATTGCCTACATATACCTGCATGTCAGTATTTACCCTATTATCAAGCCTTATGATATCTCCGGCCTGAAGATGTACAAAATCATTAACAGAAACATTGCACTTACCAAGTATGGCTTTAACTGGTACATCAACATGTCTGACCATGGTCTCAAGAGTTTCCTCATAGTCCTCATCATTGTTCTTTTGCATTGTTGAGAACCAGAACTTGGTATTGAGCTTATCCATAACACTCTCTAAGGTGAAATATGGTAAGCAGACGTTCATGAGTCCTTCTGTATCGCCAATCTTGATATTCAGCGTAACGATAGCGATCATATCTGTTGGTGAGATAACCTGAGCAAACTGTGGATTTGTCTCGATCCTTTCCATAACAGGATTGATAGAAACAACGTTCTGCCAAGGTTCTACCATAAGCTGCATACAGATTGTTACAAGTTTCTCTATAAGTGGCATCTCAATGTCGGTGAATGGTCTTGGTTTATCCAAGGTTCCTCCTTCACCTCCAAGCATTCTGTCAATAAAAGAGAATCCTATGTTTGCCTGCAATTCCAAAATGATATTACCCTGCAGTGGAAGGAAACTTATTACTCCCAAAATAACAGGATTGGAAAGAGCATTACTAAACTCAGAATATGTAACAGTCTCTGAGTTAGCTACAGAAACAGTTACGTTCTTTCTAAGATATAGTGGCAAAGTCGTGGATAAAAGTCGTCCATAATGTTCGTAGATCATCTCCAAAGTTCGAAGATGTTCTTTGGAGAATTTGGCAGGACGTTTAAAGTCATAATCTTTGACTTTCTTTTCGTCAGCTGCCTGCATCTGATCCACATCAAGTTCACCGCTACTTAGCGCTGCCAACAGACCATCTATTTCGCTTTGTGACAGTACTTCACTCAAAATGGATCTCCTTTCTGTATTTATTAAATACCGATCTATTCATGATCATCATGAATAGATTGCACTAATACTTACGTCGTAAATAAAGTTTGAACCGTAAAGTTCCTGAACAGCTTCAAGAACCTGGTCTTTTGCTGTCTGCATATCAGCCTGAAGTTCTTCCATTGTGTAACTAGAAAGGACATCAATAACTTTAGCCTTAACAAGATCGCTCATACTTGCAAGTGATTCAGAAGAACCATAGGTTGCATAGTCCTGAGCAGCTGTATTCATTGAAAATACAACGTCAGCAAGCATGTAATGAGTCTTGCCATCTGCGCCAGGCTTAAGACTGATAGTAAGGTTGTTATCTCCTGTATAACCAAATGTAGCTATGTTTGCTACACCAACAGTTCCTGAATTTGAATTGGAAAAGCCACCGCCTGCTCCGCCGCTTGCTTCAAGTTCAAGTGCAGCAGCAATATCAGAGATAAGCTTTGCTGTCTGAGAATTGGTTGTCATTACGCTAAGAAGCATGAAACCATTCATAGCAAGGTTAATGACTAAAAGTGCCAAGATGATGATTGATAAAAGATTCTTTTTCATTTAGGACTATCTCCCCTCTTTAATAAGATGAACTAAGTGGATTGTAAATCTTTATTTCTACTCTTCTGTTGCGGGCTCTGCCCTCATCTGTAGAGTTGTCAGCAATTGGTGAATACTCACCTCTACCTGTATGAACAATGTTTGCAGGATCAAGATTAGTATTTTCACAAAGGTAATAAAAGATTGAAAGAGCTCTTCCAGAACTAAGCTCATCATTGTTGGCATATTTGCCGCCTGAAGACATAGGAACATTATCCGTATGTCCTTCAATCTCAATAGTACCTCCAGCGTAGGTTTCAAGGATCTGACCTACCTTATCGATAACAGGTATAGCATCCTCTTTAATATCTGTCTTACCAGAATCAAAAAGAATTGAACCCTGAATAGTGAGCTGTACAAACTGGCTTGTATAATTCAGAGATACTTCATTTTCTACATCTCCAGATTCAAGCGCAGCTTCTATCTTTTCAGCAAGCTCCTCTGAAGCTTCGAGCTGTTCCTCCTCAGCAGCTTCTAACAGTTCCTTTTGCTCCATTTCTCCAATAGCTGTCTCTTCTGAATCAGAATCCTCGCCGCTCTGAGCAAGTCCCATTGAAGTGATATAACTAGATAAAGCACTAAGCTGAGAAACACCATCACCAATAAGTGCTCCCTGTCCTATAGACATTTCTCCACCGGAGAAGATACCGAAAGCATTACTAAATGATGCTGCTACTTCCTCGAACTTTGCCGCATCCATGTTAGCCATTGAGAAAAGAAGTACGAAGAAACAAAGAAGCAGATTCATCAGATCACCAAAGGTACCCTGCCAGGCCGGCAGACCAGGTTTTATCTCCTCTTGTCTCTTTGCCATTATTCTCCGCCTCCATCGCCACTGCCATTTTCAGCTTCATAAGCAGATCTATCAGCAGGTGAAAGGAATGATTTAAGCTTCTCTTCTGTAACACGTGGGTTTTCACCAGCCTGTATAGACAAAAGGCCTTCAATGATAATGCTCTTTGTCATGTACTCAGCATTACTTCTGGCCTTTAACTTATTTTCAGCAGGATAACAGAACCAGTTAGCAAGAACTGATCCATAGAATGTTGTAATGAGGGCAACCGCCATGGATGGTCCGATAGATGAAGGATCAGACATGTTCTGAAGCATAAGAACCAGTCCAAGGAGGGTACCAATCATACCCCAAGAAGGACCCATACCAGCAACATCGCCAAAGAATGAATAGTTCTCTTTGTGACGCTCTGCCATGGCATCAATTTCAGCTTCAAGAATGCTCTTTACAAGTTCAGGCTCAGTACCGTCTACGATAAGCATGACGCCCTTCTTCATGAAAGCATCCTCCAAACTACCAGCAGCTTCTTCAAGTGCAAGAAGACCTTCTTTTCTGGCTGTATTTGAAAGATCGATGATTTTTTTGATAACCGATTTGGTGTCATCAGATGGCATCTTAAAGATCAAAGTATATGACTTAAGACCGCTCATGAAACTCGGCATACTTCTTGATCCCAAAACGGCCATGAAGGCTCCTCCAAAGGTGATCATAGCTGAAGGCGCATCAAGGAAGTATTTAACACCCGTGATACCAGCTGAGAACACAATACTCAGGATCATGAATATAAAACATAGACCTACACCAAGTAAAGACGCAATATCCACAACAAACTCCCCTTTCTCATATTTATAGTGAACATCATTTACTTATTCGATAATTTGCTTCAAAATTAATTTTCTTGAATCATCTTGTAGATTTCATCAGGGTTTTCTTTGACTAATAGCTTCCTACCAGAATTAAGGATAATGATGGTATCTGGATTAGCTTCTACAGTCTCAATGGAAGAAATATTAAGAAAAATCTTTCGCGTATCCATTTTGGTCAGCTCAATAATCTTAGACATTAACCCCTCACCTAATATAAAATTTCACTCATTCATAAAATTTCATTCAAAAGTGAAACTTTATTTCTAATTACTACTATTTTACCACTTTTTCCATGTAAAATCTCTATGTCGCGTTCACAATTTAGACATATTTTAAATTTTATTACATAAATTTAATGTGATTTATGTAATATTTTTTCGTATTTATATTGTCCAAAATCTATTTTTGGACATAGTACTACATATTGTGGTATTAAAATCATTTTACCACAACAAGTCAATATATTACAGTAGATTATTTAAAGAATTGCTAAAAGAATAATCTTTGTCCAATATACAGTTAGTGCTAGTATGGTATAATGTTTTTATAGATACGCTATTTAGTTTCTTTTAATAAGGAGTTCCCATGAAAAAAGAAATAGATAACTCAGTTCTTATCTCAGATGATGGCACTATTAAGAGCAATAAAAAGCTATATACTATCTCCTTTGTAATAATATGCCATGTTTTTACTATTATTCTGATCGTTTTAGGATTACTTGCATTTATAAGTGGTAACTTTTAATTTCTGCGCTTCCCCAAAAGGTGAATGATTATGGCTGATTCAAAGCAAAGAATATATGAAGTCATAGAAGTTTCAAGAGAAGGCGATGCCTCCAGTAGAGCCTACGATATCTTAATGAACACTACTATCTTTGTAGGCATGATACCACTTACTCTCAAAGCTGATAATCTATACACTCAGTTCATTGAGATATTAACTGGCATCATTCTTATAATAGATTATTGTTCTAGAGTCTATACGGCAGATTATAAGATGGGTTACAAAAGTGCTAAGGCGTATATAGCTTACATTTTTACGCCTCTTGCCATTTTTGATTTTCTGTCTATTCTTCCACTTTTATACTTCGTCTTTCCTATATCTTCTGCTATCAAGCTCTTAAAACTCTTTAGGATATTTAGAGTCTTAAAGCTTATAAGATATTCAAAGACAATGATCGTTATCGCAAATGTAATAAGAAAGGTAAAGAATCAGCTCCTAGCTGTACTTATCCTGATAATCATTTATATAGTTGTTTCAGCAATGCTGATCTTCCAATTAGAACCTGATCTCTTCACTAACTTTTTTGACGCATTATACTGGGCAACCATTTCCATCACAACAATTGGTTACGGAGATATTTCCCCATGTACTCAAGTTGGACGAATGATCACTATGATATCTGCTCTTGTGGGAGTTGCAGTCATTGCTCTTCCATCAGGCATCATCACAGCTGCCTATATGAATGAGATAAATAAAAAGAAATCTAAATATGAATTATAGTTCTTACGCACGCAAAAAGCCCTGCCGGTAATCGGCAGGGCCTTAATTTTGTCTTTAAGATTATCTCTTAAGGTTTGTAAGCTCTTCAAGAAGTGTATCAGATACTGTGATGATACGGCTGTTAGCCTGGAAACCACGCTGTGTTGTGATCATCTCAGTAAACTGTGATGAAAGGTCTACGTTTGACATTTCAAGTACACCAGTGTTCATGTAACCACCATCAGTTGTGATGTCCTGAATTGTAGCCTCACCAGAGTTAAGAGTTGATGCATACAGGTTATCACCTTCCTTTGAAAGACCTGATGCGTTAGCAAACTCTGCAGATGCGATCTGTCCAAGGAGCTTGGTCTGGCCATTTGAATATGTAGCATAGATCTGACCATCTGTACTGATTGAAACACCATTCATCTCACCAACTGCACGTCCTGTGTTAAGAGACTTCTTGTCGCCCTTAACAGCCTTGATCGTAGATGATCCGTTTGTGTTGTAGTTTGTAACTGTTGAGAAGTCAAACTGTACATCACCAGGATTATGAGTTGTATCGCCTGCTGTCTGCTGGTAGCCGAAGGCTTCAAGACCAGGAATTGACTGGTTGAAGTTCATTGTTACAAGACCTGCATCACTAGTATCAGCTGAAACAAGAGAACCATTAGCTGCATCAAACTTAAGCTGTACAGAATGCTTACCTACTGTAAGGTTAATAGCACCTGTTGAAGTGTTAATCTCATAAGTACCATCAATACCATATGCATCAGCCTGCTCATCAGTGATTCCATAAACCTTATTTAAAAGACCTTTGTTATCGCCTTCTGCTGTTGTAAGAAGATCTGCGATATTTCCCTTTACAGGTACTGATTCATAAGCTGTCTCTGATGTATAGTTAAGTGTTCCATCACCATTATCAGAAACTGAATATCCAGTTGACATTCCCTTTGCTGTCTCAGTTACGCTGTGAGCAATTGATACATATCCTAAAGTGTCAGTATTATTTGAGAATGTAATTGTATATTCCTGACCAGAAGCCAAACTTGGAATATTTGTATTTGTTCCAAATGCATCTCCAAGAAGTGTCTCATAAGGGTTGTTTGTACTTGTAATTGTAGCTGTAAGGCTTGTAAGACCATAAGCCTTAGCAAATGTAGATGCTCCTACATATACACCCTTTGGCTGAACTGGCTGTTCATCTGTAAACTTTGTTGTATTAAGATCGCCCTGAGCTTCAATCTGATGTGAATAATAGATAATTGCTCCTGTACCATCTCTAAGAACCTGTGCTCCACCAAGTTCCTGAGTCTCATATGAGTACATAAGACCTGTAGTACCAGTTATTGTAGTTCCCTTTACATCAGTTACAACTGAAAGACTCTTAGCTGTCATTGCGCTCTGAATTTCTTCAGCAGCTTTCTTAGCTGAGTTGTAGTTTGCAATCTTAGCATCATTATTTGTAATTGCAGCAACAGCATCATCGTATGCAGTCTGTGCAGCTGCTTTATCAAGTACAGCCTGATCACGTGCTGCCACTGCAGCATTTCTATCTGCTTCAGCCTGTGCAACGTCTGTAGGATCAGCAGTTGGATCATTTATAATTGCTTCTGCATCACTAATGATCTGATTCTGGGCATCAATTATACCCTGCTGTGTGTCAATATTTCCTTGCTCTGTTGTCTTATTCTGCTCCTGTGTCTGATTATCAGCGTTAAGAGCAGCAATCTGATTATCAATATATGCAAGAACATCTGTTATATCCTGAGTCTCAATTCCAGTTGATACATCAATAGTACCTTCAGTAAATGTAGCAGTAAGGTTATCAACGTCAGCCTGTACTGCTGAACCGCCTGTAGCCTCAGTCTTTGTTACATCTTCATAGTTCTTTACATAAAGGCTGATTGTATCATCAGCTGAGTTGTATGCGTAGAATACCTGATCAAGAGATCTAGTCTCTCCAGCAGGAGCTGCATCAACCCAATCCTGAGCTGCCTGAAGAACTGTCTTACCTGTTGTTGTTCCGTCAAGTGTAAAGTACTGACCAACTGATGCGATCTTGCTATAAGCACCAGGATTTGTTGTTGTAGCCTGAGGAACAGATACATGTCTCTTGATCTCCATCTTAGGAGGTGTTGTTGCATTGTAATATGTATAGTCATAATCAGCTGAACCATAAGTATCAGCGATTCCAAATACCTTTGAAAGAAAATCTGTATCTGCAAATGCACTTGCACTTGAATTTGCTGTTGAATCTGGAATGTGATAAGCCTCAAGTGTTGTAGGATCTACAAAGTACTTCTCTGATGAGTTTGTCTTATAAGTGTACTTAGCTGTTGCATACCATCCATCAGCTGCAGCAAGGTCAACCTTGTTGTACTTTATTGTAAGTTCACCAGTCTGGTCATCAATCTTATATGTAGCATCTGCTGGATAGTTCTTTTCATCTGTATCTGTAACATTATATACAGTATTGAGAATTCCTGAGTAGCTCTTTGAACTAGTGCTCATAAGATCTGATAAATAACCAGTTAAAGGAACCTGTTTGTACTTAACATCTCCGCCTTCTGCATTGATAGCGATATTTTCGCCAGAAGCATCAAGTACGATAGAATACTTAGTACCTTTTTCAAATGACTGTGATCTTGTTGGGCTCTCAACATTACCGAATGTGATCTCTTTTAAAAGATCTGGTCCGATACTCTTTCCGTCAGAATCAATGATATCTGTAAGAGTAAGTGCGAACTGGTGATCATAGCCAGTATCCTTTAATGTAAACTTACCTGTGTAAAGGTAACCTTTGTTGTCATAGAACTCAAGTGTTACAGTCTTACCATCATCAGAAATGAGGTTCTTGTCATGGTCATCGATGTTTCCACTGTAAAGAGCTGCTGTTGTAGATGCTGGTGAATATGTGCTGTTAGCTGCACTCATGATCTGAAGGCTTGAAAGTCCGCCATTTTTATTGATCGTGATCTCACCAGTTTCCTTATCTTCCTGAGCTACCCAGCCCTGTACGAAGTAACCATTTGACTGCATTGCAAGGTTACCAGCACCGTCTACATAGAAAGAACCATCTCTTGTGTAAAGGTTTTCATTACCGTTATTTACAACAAAGAAAGCCTCACCAGTGATCATGATATCGAATGGGTTATTGGTTGTCTGTGTTGCACCCTGAGATGTAATAGCTGTATTGATAGCACCAGACTTAGCACCAAGACCGATCTGACGAGCGTTTACACCACCCTTGGTCTCTGTAGCTCCTGAAGCTGTCTGTGTTGTCTGATACATAAGATCTGAAAATGTAATAGACTGTGATTTGAAAGATGTGGTGTTAACGTTGGCGATATTGTTACCGATAACATCCATCTTGGTCTGGTGTGTCTTAAGACCTGCTACACCAGAATAAAGTGATCTCATCATAAGGCAAAGTCCTCCATCTTGTATTTAGCTTTTTTGAGATTTTGGACGGATGAGTGATAAAGATAGATCCCTTCAATCGGTCGGGGATCAAATGATTTCCTGCAATAGGTCCAATCACGCAATCACTGCTCCGTCAATATTTGTAAAAACATTACTTTTATTTTCTGTCTGATCCATTGCTGTCACTACTGTATTGTTCGGTACATTAACTATGAAAGCAAGCTGATCAATAAGTATAAGGGAATCCTTGATACCCTTTTCAGAAGCTTCAATCTTGCCATGCTCAAGTCTAGCCATCTGCTCTTTAGTAAGTTCGATATTTCTATCGCTTAATCTGTTTACTGCATGCTTAGAAAACTTAAGACTTTCCGAACCAATATTATTATCGACAGATTCCTCAGCTTTTTTAAGGATGTTAGCAAAAGAATTTTCACCTACAGGCAGAGTACTAGAAGGTTTGTTTATTGAACTTCCAGCTGTTACAGATCCTGTCCCTATCTGATTCTGCATCTGACCTATTGATAAAAACTGTCTATCATCCATTATCATGACTGTCTTTCCTCCTTTCTTCTAAATTTTTTGCAGCACCCGGATCCTTCCGGGCGCCACGTGTATTTTAAGTAGTTGCTTTAATAAGTGTTCTGTGATCATTTCCTCTAATATCATCAATTCTGTTAACGAACTGAAGAAGTGATGTCACATAATCCTTATTCATAAGGTTCTTAGCTTTTTCATCCATCTTGTTCATGTAGAAATCATACATAGTATCGATGGTTGTTCCGTGCTCTTCCTCTGAAATAAGATTGAGGTTAGGAAGCTTATCGATTGCTTCCTGGAAGTCCTTAACAACTTCAAGTGCATCTGTGTAATCAGTAGAAAGAACTTCTGTTACATCATCAATGTTGTAGTTTGTACCATTGATGCTAAGGTATGCCTTGTTGCCGCTGTAAGTAACAAAGTCTACAACTCCCTGTACCTCTGAAGTCTTACCAGTGTCAGCATTTACCTGAGTAACAGTTACTGTCTTACCTACCATCTCAGATGCTCTGGAAAGAGACATTGAATTAGCCATATTGTTAAGCTGTTCAACCTGAGTAAAGGTCGCATACTGTGAAATGTATTCAGTATTGGAAGTAGGCTCCATAGGATCCTGGTATTTCATCTGAGCTACTAAGATCTTAAGAAAAGAATCTTTGTCATAGCCAGAAGCAGTGTTCATATTCTTGCTTTCTTTTGACTTATCAAGATTCTGAACCTTTCCATCCTTTATGATAGCGCTTACTGAATTGTTATTTACTGCATTATTTACTGCATTAGTTTCTGCCATATTGACCTCTTTTCATAAGCAATTAGGCGGTATAATCAACTGTATTACCGTTTGCAGCCATCATCTGAGCTGTTATCTTGTCAGAATCATCAAGCGCTTCGTCCTCAAGATCTGAAATAGATGAAAGATCGATACGTCTTGTATTCTTCTTACCCTTTCCAGTCTCTTCGTCGCTTCCCTGACGTCTATTCTGCTCGTCTAAGTTTCTTTCAAACTCATGACTTGCAATCGTAACTTCAATTGATGTAACCTTGATTCCCTGTGCTTCAAATTTTTGCTGAAGCTGGATCATCTGGCTTTCTACTGCTTCTTTTACTATCTCATTCTGAGCTGTGAACTTAGCAACTATTCCATCCTTGCTGCTAGTAAGCATTATGTTCACATTTCCAAGACTTGCCGGATGAAGCTGAAGTTCCATCGTAGTCTCATCCTGACCAGAAGAAATAGTGATTCTCTCTGTGATCTGCCTGATGATATCTGCCATCTGAGCTCTATCAGTGTACTGCATCTCTTGAGCCGGCTCATTCATAGCAGCTTCAGTAATATTATTTAGTACCTGGTTGAAAAGATTAGGAGCACCAGCATCCTGATGGAAAGAACCTTTATTACTTTCATTTTCTGATCTTCCAGAAGCTTCTACTGGTCTGTTTTCCTCTTCATAGCTTCTTTCCAATGTAATTTCAGTTCTTTCTGCTGATGTCTTATCAGACTGTAGTGCGGTCTTGTCCTTAAACAATTCATCTCCAGCTTCGTTAATGATAACTTCAGGCATTTTCTCAGTCTCTTTTGAAATATGTTCTGTAAAATCAGCCTTCACACCATTTATTACGTTCTGAAGTTCTTCATCAGATAAGTCAAACTCATTCATAAGCTGACTTCTCATATCTTCCGCACCCTCTAAGAGGTCCTGCAATGAAGTATAGAGATCTGAATCTGTTAAAAGTTCAAGTGCCTTGTCCTGTCCGATAACTCGTGTTACGAGCTCCTGTAAATTCTGCGGGTCTAAAAGATCTGCCATCATTAGTCCCATTGCCTGCATCATGCCAAGTATCTCGTCCTCTGATACATCGAAGGCTTCTGCAATTTCAGATACAAGCTTTTTGCCATCTTCCTCAATGGCTTCCTGCAGCTTTTTATCTGCTTCCGTGCTGTCTGTTTCTTTTAATCCTGTAGCATTAGCTTTTTCTGCATTATCTGCATTATTACAAGCTTCAGAAAACTTTTTGATATCCTTATCACTAGGACTTCCATTTTCCTTTTCAGTCTTCCTTGTAGCATCATCAGAGATGTTTTTCTGATCTGCATCCTTAAGTAGCGCCTTATTGTCTTTTCCTGCATCATTTGCTCTTGTCTGCATCACTGTATCTGAAAACTGATTCAGAATGTTGTCAAAGCTTGCAGATGCTTTCGACGTGCCCTTGTTTGATTCTGCTACAGATGAAACATTAGTCGCTGCAGTACTTTGCGTCATGATCGGTAACAATGTACCAACCTGATTGGTTGTACTGCCCATCAAGATCCTCCTTTCTATTGGTAAGCATAAAAATACCGATATACTTCCTACTTGTATATCGGTATTTTTTATATTTTATTTATATCTATTTTGAAATTTATCCAGTAACTTTTGTAGATTTTTGTTCAAGGGATGTAGGCTCAAGAAGCTGTGTAAGCTTAGCTGCATTTTCTTCCTTCATTGCAGCAAGGATATCTCCTCTGTT
The DNA here is from genome assembly GCF_900103635.1 of Butyrivibrio sp. INlla18. Lineage (GTDB taxonomy): Bacteria > Bacillota > Clostridia > Lachnospirales > Lachnospiraceae > Butyrivibrio. Next base: position 28,134 of record NZ_FMXK01000011.1, on the reverse strand, counting down.
CTCAACGCTCATCTGTGCCAAGATCCTTGAAACAAGCTCGATCTGATTTTCTGCAACCATCTCATCAAAGATTGCTGCAGCCTTCTTGGCTTTCATTCCAGAATATGTTGTAGCAAAGGCTTTTATAGCTGCGTCATCAAATTCGCCCTGTACAACCTTTCTATAGATCTCAGCTGCATTATCAGGATCGATCATCTCATAATATGAGGCATAAGCAGAAGCATCCGGAGCATAATCTCCATAAACTATACTGTTATAAAAATTAGCCCTTTCTTCATAAAACTGTTTTTGTTGCTTTTCAAAAGGCTCAAGCCTTGCTACTTCAGTTTCAAGCTTCTCTATAGATGATGCATAGCTACTATTAAGCTCCATCTCTGATTGAAGTGCCTGCTCAAGTCTCTTGATATAGGCATTGGCTTCCTCCATGGAATTAATGCCCGAAGCAGAACTCTCAGCATTACTATAATCAACTGCTGTCTCTGAAGTCTGTGTTGTTACGCTTCCATCAGGAAGGATAATGTTAACATAAGGAATATCCCTAAGAAGCGGAGCAAGGATCACAGATCCAAAATGTCCAACATCAAGTTTGACCAAAAGAGCCATGATTGCGAGCCAGATCAAAATAATAAGGAAAGTGATGATAAGTGTTGCAAGACCGCCGGCATCGTCACCATTGATCTCAGCAGTTCTTTCAGCAAATTCAGCTTCTTTTTCTTTCTGTTCTTTACGCTGTTCTCTTAGCTTTTTTCTATATTCTTTTTTCTCGTCCGCAAGCTTTTTCTTGGCAGCTTTAGGATCGTCCATAGGTGTCATCATGCTGTTATCAGCCATAATTAACCATTCTCCTGTCTTTTTTGTCCATAAGTAAAGCTAGTTCGCTGATCGTTTTCTTTAGCTTCTTCTTGCTTTTGCTCTTCTACAAATTCCGCATAAGCTCTGTCTCGTAGAGTCTCCTGCATCTTTCTTTCCTGAATGGCACGTGCAAGTCTTACTCTTACTTTTTCGACTTCTGCTTCATGTTTCTTAACTACTTTTGCCTGAGATGCTATCATAACATCCATCTGAGCTGTAGCATACTGATTATCGAGTATATCCTGAAGCCTCAAGGTTTCTTCATTTCGAAGGTCTTCAGCTTCTTTTAGATAATTAGCTCGCCTATAAATATATTCATCCAAAATATCAAGCTGTTTATTAAGCTCTGACTGGGCAGCAGCAAATTCCATCTTGATCTGTCCCTCAGTCTTTTCCTTGATATTTAGAATGTTTTGCATCCTATAATTGAATCTAGCCATTTATCAGTCCCTAAACATATCGATCAAGGTCTGCCTGATCTCTTCGAAACTAAATTTTTCATCAGTTTCCTGCATCAAAAACTCATTAACAGCTTCAATCTTGGATACAGCATAGTCAATGTTCTTATTGGCTCCACTGCGGTATGCTCCTATATTAATAAGGTCTTCAGCATCATTGTATGTTGCAAGCACGTTTTTAAGTTTACCTGCAGCCTTCTTGTGCTCTGGATCAGCAATGGCCGCCATACATCTGGAGATGCTGGCAAGGACATCGATTGCTGGATAATGATTTCTCTGAGCAAGCTTACGGTTAAGTACAATATGTCCGTCAAGAATACCACGGGCGGTATCTGTGATAGGCTCGTTCATATCATCACCATCAACAAGTACTGTATAAAGACCTGTGATAGAGCCCTTCCTTGATCTGCCAGCTCTTTCAAGAAGCTTTGGCATCTCAGCATAAACTGAAGGTGGGTATCCTCTAGATACAGGAGGTTCGCCACTAGCAAGTCCTATTTCTCTTTGAGCCATTGAAAAACGTGTAAGAGAGTCCATCATAAGAAGTACATCTTTACCTTTATCTCTAAAGTACTCTGCAATTGATGTGGCAGTCTTGGCTGCCTTAAGTCTCTCAAGGGCAGGCTTATCAGAAGTAGCACAAACTACAATAGACCTTCGCATACCTTCTTCGCCAAGGTCTCTTTCAATAAACTCTCTAACCTCTCTGCCTCGCTCTCCAATAAGAGCAATGACATTTATATCAGCCTGAGTGTTTCTGGCAAACATTCCAAGTAGTGTTGACTTACCAACACCAGAACCAGCAAAAATACCAATTCTTTGTCCCTTACCAACTGTAAGAAGTCCATCAACAGCCTTAACGCCAAGGGATAACACTTCCGAAATAGGATCTCTTGTCATAGGATCTGGTGGCTGATTCTCAACAGAATAAGCAACGCCGCCCTCAAGGGAAACGCCTTTACCAAAGCTTGTTCCATCGATTCTGCCAAGACCATCCAAGGTCTTACCAAGAAGACCCTCACCAACATTTACTCTAAGAGGTGAATCAGTATTTTCAACAATTGAGCCATTACCGATACCACTGGTATTTTCATAAGGCATCAGCTGAACATGATTGTCCTTAAATCCAACAACTTCAGCCATAGCTGGTCTTGCGCTAAAATCAGATAAAGATTCGCTGTCTTTCTTTTTGGGATAAATAAGACAAATGTCACCAAGCTTAGCATCTGGTCCTGCTGATTCGATAGTTAAGCCGATAACATTTACAACCTTGCCTCTCATTCGGTAAAATGGAGCACTCTTCATTTTTTTGTATTTCGAAAGATCAATTGAAGAAACTAGCATTCCATCACCTGTTTATCTCTTCTTTCTGTCAAAAGACAGAAGTTTTAGCTTTCTGCTGATCTCTGAAAGTTCAACTCCCAGACTGCAATCAAATACACCACTATCTGATTCGATCATGCACTCATTTTCTTTTAAAAGAGGATCTTCTATGATCTCCATTGTGGTGTTAGGAGAAGTAATACAAGCATCAAGACTATCTCTTTCATCAATGACCTCATCATAATCATCAGATGAAACATGAACGATAAGGTCATTTCCTGGTTCGATCCTTGATAAGGTACTCTTTAAAAGATGAAGGATAATAGCTTTATCCTCTCTAAGTTCAATTCCAAAAACATGCTCATAGATCTGAGTAAGGGTATCTACCATTTCTGGTTCTAACTCATCTACAAGCTGCTGATACTCTTTTTCAAGGCCTTCTCTTTGCTGCTCAATCTCAGCTTTTAAACCCTCGGCAGCAGCAACGCCTTCCTGATATCCAGCTTCATAGCCTTCTCTTCGCCCCTGATCTATTGCGTTGTTACGAATAGCATCAGCCTGTTCGTTGGCCTCCTGAATGATAGCGTCAGCCTGTTCCTGTGCCTGCTGGATCTTAAAATCAATTTCAGCCTGCATGGCTTCCATATCAAACTGAGGATCAGGACTTTGCATAGGCTCGATCATGCCCTGATCTTCGGTAAGCTGGTTTAGCTGTTCCATTTCAATTCCAGGAATGAAGTCAACTGGCTCTTCACCTTCTTCGTAGCCTTCTTCAGAAGCCATCTGAGCTCTCTGCCTTTTTAGCTCCTGTTCCTGAAATGCTTCTATTTTTTTGTTTGCAAGTTCATTGCTATCAATGATCCTGGCTTCACCCTGATCAAAGCTCACAAAACCTGCTTTAAACAGATTAGACAACTAACTCATCACCTCCGCCTCTGGAGATTACGATCTCGCCAGCGTCCTCAAGCTTTCTGATGACGTTAACGATCTTCTGCTGAGCCTCTTCAACATCCTTCATACGAACAGGTCCCATGAAGTCCATATCTTCCTTGATCATAGCAGCAAGACGCTTTGACAGGTTGTTGAAGATTGCTGTCTGAACGTTTTCTGTAGCGCCCTTAAGAGCAAGTCCAAGGTCACTATTTTCAACTTCACGCAGCACTCTCTGAATAGATCTGTCGTCCAGAAGAAGAACGTCTTCGAATACGAACATCTTCTTTCTGATCTCGTCTGCAAGCTCTGGCTCTTCGATCTCGAGAGTTTCCATAATGTGCTTCTCTGTTGCACGATCTACAGTATTGAGGATCTCTACAACTGCGTCTACACCACCAACAATTGTATAATCCTGATTTACAAGAGATGACAACTTGGATTCCAACACTTTCTCTACTTCCTTTATTGTATCTGGACTTGTACGGTCCATAGAAGCGATTCTCTTAGCAACATCAGCCTGTCTGTCAGGTGGAATAGCTGAGAGAATAAGCGCACTTTGAGACGGTGACATATAGGACAAAATAAGAGCGATAGTCTGAGGATGCTCGTCCTGAATGAATGTAAGGATCTGCGAAGGTTCTGTCTTACGAATAAATTCGAAAGGCTTAACCTGAAGAGATGCAGTAAGCTTACTGATAACATCAAGAGCCTTATCCTCACCAAGAGCTTTCTCAAGAAGCTCTTTAGCATAGTTGATACCGCCTTCAGCAATGTACTGCTGTGCAAGGCAGACACCATAGAACTCTTCTAAGACTGCCTCTTTGATCTGAGAAGTTACACTTCTAGTGTTGGCGATCTCTAAAGTAAGCTCCTCAATTTCCTCATCCTTGAGATGCTTGAATATGGCGGATGATTTTTCTGGTCCAAGTGCGATCAGAAGAATTGCCGCTTTTTGAGTGCCTGTAAAACCCGCTGTTAACGGATTTCCTCCTGCAGAAACTTCAGTATCCATAATACTTCTAACTCCCTCATTAAATTATAGACCGTAGTCCTCGTTAAGCCAGTTGCGTAGTAGCGTAGCTGCAGCTTCTGGATTTTCATCAACAAACTTTTCAATAAGACGCTTGGTTTCTGAACCTGTATCCATCTCAATATCTTCAAGAACTTCTTCTGGCTGAGACTCAAGCAAGGATTCAACAGAAAGAGGTTCTGGCTCTTCCTCTTCCTCCTGAACCTTCTTGGTCCACATGCTCCTGATGATAATGAATGCAAGAAGTCCAAGGATAACAAGGATAAGCAGGATCTGTAAAACATCTGTAAGTGTTATAGCAGCGCCAGTTCTATCAAAGAACACATACTCTGTATATGCTGCCATCGCAACATTCTCTGCACTGATACCAGTTGCCTTAGAAACTACATTAATCATCTCTTCAGGAACTTCCATGGTAACAGGCTGAGCATTAGCTACTTTGTACTCATCCCAAGTCATATTATTGTTATCAGCACTCTTATAGTCTTCTTCTTTGACAACTACATAGTTGATAGCTGTAACTGATATTGAAGACTGGTCGTATTGAATAGCCCCCGGCTGATTTGTCTTAGTAGTGATCTCCTCATTAGGAAGATAATCACGGGATTCCTCTGTTATAGTTGATGTTGAATTCTGATTGTCCTGAGTAACATAAGTTGTCTCATCATCAGCATTTGTATCTGTACCAGGAATACCGCTTATACCATTTACATTTTCTGCGTTATATGTATCCTCATGACTAAGTACACCCTGAGTCTGATCAGCTGCAGGAGTATAGTTATGAGTTGTCTTTTCTTCTTTTGAAAAATCCATAACAAGGTTACTTGCTACTTCAATATCATCATAAAGCTTTGTTCCAAGAAGTACCTTTTTTACTTCACTTTTAACGATCTGCTCTGCCTTAGCCTTTAATGAGAGCTGTGAACTTGCAAGACCAGAAGTTGTAGTCTCCTCGCTTCCTGAGAAAAGCATATTTCCATTAGTATCAAGGATAACGATATTCTCAGTGTTCTCATTACCGATCGCTACAGCAACTGCCTTTGCAAGAAAGGCTGCATTATCTTCTGAAAAGCTTGCTCCATCAGCTATATTAAGAAGGATCCAAGCTGATGCTTCTTCCTGATTGCCAATAAGTGTTCCATCATTGTCAGGAATATTAAGCTGAACATTAGCACTCTTGATTGCTTCAAACTTTGAGATAAAATCCGATTCTAGCCTACTTTCTAGATATAGGACGTATTTCTTTTGCTTATCAGATTCTGTAGTTGAGAAGCTACCATCAGTAACATTATCAATGCTATAGGCATATGACTGAATATCATTTGCACCCAAAAGAAGGCTGGCATCACCCTGATCCTTTTTAAGGACCTTGAATTCCAGACCATCATCTGACATTTTGTAATTTATTGAATTTGAATCAAGAAGCTCTTTTATCTCAGAGGCTTCCTTTGTAGAATTGGCCGTAGCCAAAAGAACATACTGAGGCTGGTTCAAAATAGAAACCAATATAATGATGGTAAGCAGTATTACTGAACCGGCTCCAATGATAAGAGTCTTTTGTTTGGCAGTAAACTGATTCCACCAGTCGAGAACTTTTTGCCACAAGGCTTTAAGTTTATCAGCCATGCTCTCTCCCTCCCCAAAATCTTAAAACATATTAAATCTGCATCTGAGTGAGCTCTCTATATGCAGAGAGAACGCGGTCTCTTACAGCAACTGTATATTGAAGTGCTGTCTGAGCCTTCTGTATTGCTATAGATAAGTCATGAGTATTGTCTGTCTGACCAAGAGCCCATTTGATCTCTTCATTCTCAGCATCGGACAAATACGCGTTTGTTGTATTTATATTTTCTACAGCCTGACCAAAGATAACAGAAAATGCCTGATCATTTCCCTTCTGATCATCTCCAAGGACATTGTAAACTCTGCTATTAGTTTTTTCTGCACTTTTGATCGCGCCTGAAGTAACATTTCTAAGTTGTGAAATATCAAGTGATGCCATTTATCATTCCTCCATCAAAACTATCAGCCGCCCTGGCCAAGTTCAAGTCCTCTTGAAGCTATATTCTTGCTGGCATTAAATGCTGTAGCATTAGCTTCATAGGATCTACTTGCGTCTATAAGGTTAGTCATCTCTGTGACTGTATTAACATTTGGATAAGTAACATATCCGTTAGCATCAGCATCAGGATGTGAAGGATCATATACAACGTTCATCTGTGTCCATGTATCATCCTGAACCTTAGTAACCTTAACACCTCTGCCTGAATAATGGTCAAGTCTTTCGTTAAGGATCCTTGAAAAAGGAGTCTGTGTACCTTTTTCTGCAAATGTAACTACCTTTCTGACATAAGGAGTTCCATCCTGAGTGCGTGTTGTATTGGCATTGGCAATATTCTCAGAAATGATATCCATTCTGAATCTCTGAGCTGTCATACCAGATGAATTTATGTTAAAAGAATCAAATATACTCATAATCTCCCTCCTTCATCAAGACTTCATAACGGACTGCAGGTTATTAAATTCATTGTTAAGACCTGACATAAGTCCCTGATACTTGAGCTGGTTAGCTGCAAGTGTTACGTTCTCAGTATCGATGTCTACGTTATTCTTGTCTGGTCTATATGAAAAATTTGAATAATCATTGATGACTCTTGGTTTTAAGTGCTTGTCCTTAAGATTTCCAACCTTTTGATCCATGGTCTTGTATCTTGAATGTCCAAGAGCTCTTTCTAGTTCGTCCTCAAAATTAAGATCCTGTCTCTTGTAGCCAGGAGTATCAACATTGGCGATATTATTAGCAATAACTTCGTTTCTAGTCCAAGCAGCATCTGCAGCCTTGTCTAGAACATTGATGTAATCAAAAGCATTACTGTTGATCATAGAAATCCTCCTTAAATGAGAACATAATAAGACCTATTATCTTATTATTATTAATAATATGATTTTTATTTGAAAAAAACAAGAAAAATATACTTCATATTGTGTTTTATAAAATTATTGACTACAACATGTATAAAAAATGAACGGATTTATCATACACGATAAATCCGTTCATCAACATCCATCCTGCAATATAATACATTTTAGTTATAATTCCTGCTTTAACTTCTTGATCTCGTTAAAGACTACGTCATTAGTAACCTTGATGTAAGTTCCCTTCATGCCAGAGGATCTAGATTCAATTACACCTGCACTTTCAAACTTTCTAAGTGCATTTACGATAACGCTTCTGGTAATACCAACTCTGTCAGCTATCTTGCTGGCAACCAGAACGCCTTCCATTCCATCAAGTTCATCAAAGATATGGATGATGGCCTGCATCTCAGAAAATGAAAGTGTACTGATAGCTGATTTAACAACTGCAAGCTTTCTGCTCTCCTCAGCATTCTCTTCATTAACTGCTCTTAGCATCTCAAGACCAACAACTGTTGTTCCATATTCGCAAAGGATTATGTCATCAATGTCATAAGGTGTATCGGTCTTGTAAATAAATAATGTTCCTAATCTCTCACCGGCAATCTCAATAGGAGTAATTATCGCCTGGAACTTAGAACTGTCAATTCCTTCAAACCCAAGGGTTTCCAGATTAACATTTTCTTTTGTAGATAAAATTGTAAGTAATCTCTCATTAAGCATTGGATCAATAAATGAACCTACATTGTCTACAAGCAGATCACTTAATGATTCTACATTTGCACTCTCACCTATTCCCAGTACTTTACCTTTTTTACTGATAACAAACATGTTAGAAGATAAAATATCACAGAGAACTCGGCAAATGTCATTGAATACAACCTTTCCAGAGTTACTGTTATGTAATAGTTTGCCAATCTTGCGGGTCTTATCTAGTAGTTGAACACTACTCATTTTTGCTCTCCTTTAAGATTATTTTGCATATTTAAACTATTGTTATCATAACATAAAAAAATAGGCGCTTCAAACGTTGAAGCGCCTACAATTATGAAAAAAAGCTTAAATTTTCTAAAAATTCTGATTTATTGTTCAATCTTTATTTGAATCGCTAGATTCCTTAGCGCAGATATATCCGCACTGCTCATCAGAACAGACAAGTTTATTGCCCTTAGCAACCATTATAGATCCGCACTTAGGACATTTTTCCTTGGTTGGTCTAGCCCATGACATGTAATCACAATCTGGATTATCGATACAGCCATAGAATATACGTCCCTTTCTGGTACGCTTAAGAACTATATCCTTACCACACTTAGGACACGCTACTCCGATCTTTTCAAAGTATGGCTTTGTGTTCTTACACTCAGGGAATCCAGGGCAAGCAAGGAACTTACCATGCGGGCCATATTTGATAACGAGATTTCTGCCACAGTTTTCGCAGATTTCATCTGTAACCTCATCCTGAACAACAACCTTCTCCATGTCCTTCTCAGCTTCTTTGACAGCCTTATCAAGGTCTGGATAGAAGTTCTCTATAACAGTCTTCCACTTAACGTTACCATCAGCGATTCCATCAAGAAGAGCTTCCATGTTAGAAGTAAAGTTAACATCAACAATCTGAGGGAATGCCTCCATCATCATCTTGTTAACTGCCTGACCAAGCTCAGTAATGAAAATGCTCTTATTTTCCTTGGTAATATAGTGCCTTGCCAAAATTGTAGAAATTGTAGGAGCATAAGTACTTGGTCTGCCAATTCCCAAAGCTTCAAGATCATGAACCAGTGAAGCTTCTGTATAGTGAGGTGCTGGCTGAGTAAAGTGCTGAGCACTATCAAAAGAATCAAAGGAAAGCTTTGTGCTTGTATCAAGATTCTTCATGAGAACATTCTTTTCGATCTGATCCTCATCATCTGTGTAAACATTAAGGAATCCATCAAAAACAGTCTTGGATGCAGATACTGTGAATCTATGCTTGCCAGCATCGATCTTGACTGATGTTGTCTCATATTTGGCAGCAGCCATTCTGCTTGCCATGAATCTTCTCCAGATAAGCTGATAAAGTCTGAACTGATCTCTTGAAAGGAAATCTTTTACTTTAACTGGAGTATTCTCAATATATGTTGGTCTGATAGCTTCGTGAGCATCCTGGATCTTGGCTTCTGACTTCTTGGAAGAAGCATCTCCTGCAAGATATTCCTTGCCAAAATTCTGCTGGATGTAATCATTTGCTGAAGCAACAGCCTCAGCTGATACTCTTGTAGAGTCAGTTCTAAGGTATGTGATAAGACCTACTGTTCCCTGGCTTCCAAGATCTATTCCTTCATAGAGCTGCTGAGCAACTCTCATTGTCTTTTGTGTTGAGAAATTAAGTGCCTTAGATGCTTCCTGCTGAAGAGTTGATGTTGTAAATGGAAGTGGTGCCTTCTTGTTTCTCTCACCCTTCTTTACATCTGAGATAACATACTTGGCACCATTAAGTGATGCGCAGATGCTATCAAGCTCTTCTTTAGAGCTGATTTCTTTCTTTTCATTGCCTTCACCATAATAGTGAGCAACAAGCGGCTTCTTTTCACCAGCTGCAGAAAGATTAACATCTAATGTCCAATATTCCTTTGGAATAAATGAATCGATCTCTTCTTCTCTATCTGCAATGATCCTAAGTGCAACTGACTGAACTCTTCCTGCACTAAGACCTCTTTTTATCTTGGACCAAAGAAGTGGAGAAATACTATAACCAACCATTCTATCAAGAACACGTCTAGCCTGCTGGGCATCAACAAGATTCATATCGATCTCTCTTGGATGCTTCATAGCCTCTTTTACCGCGTTCTTGGTGATCTCATTAAAGGTTACTCTCTGAACCTTAGCATCAGCCTCATTGAGTTTGAGAGCTGAAACAAGGTGCCATGAAATAGCCTCACCCTCACGGTCCGGGTCAGTTGCGAGATAAACTTTATCTGCCTTCTTGACCTGCTTACGAAGTTCAGCAAGGATGTCGCCCTTTCCACGGATAGTAATATATTTAGGCTCAAAATCATGATCCACGTCTACTCCCATCTGACTTCTAGGAAGATCTCTGACGTGACCATTACTGGCTGCAACTTCATAGCCTGATCCTAAAAACTTCTTAATAGCTTTGACCTTTGTTGGAGACTCAACTATTAAGAGTGCATTTTTCTTGTTACTAGTTGTTTTAGTTGCCATTCGAAAACTAAATTTCCCCTTCATAAAATTTGTTGTTAACATATTTCATATTAATATACATTTTTAAAGATTAAGTCAAGTGCCCTATTTAAACACTTGACTTAATCTTATCATATAAAGTAAATATTCTTTTTACTTCTTGTCCTTAGGAAGCCATGCTGTATCCTCAGGTGTCTTCTTAACAAATGGTCTCTTGATAGCCTGCTTGATACCATTTGGAAGAATATATTTAAGCTTCTCTTCTGCAGTTCTCATTGTAGAAGCATCTGGGTTATCTCTTGTAAGCTTGATAGCATCAAATTCGCAACGAGTTGTGCAAAGTCCGCAGCCTACACACTTATTAGGATCGATGATCGAAGCACCGCATCCAAGACAACGAGATGTCTCTTTCTTAACCTGCTCTTCTGTAAATACAAGCTTTGTATCACGGAATGTAAGCTTCTCGCCATCCTTCTTGCTATTTCCAGCAACCTGACGACCTACATGATCATAATCCTTAACAGAAATATCATCCTTATCAAGCTCGATAAAGAAGTTAGGATCACGGCCGATGGTAAGTGAAGAATGAGGCTGAACAAATCTGTGGATCGACTCAGCACCTTCTCTACCACATGCGATTGCGTCAATAGCAAATCTTGGTCCGTAGAACATATCTCCACCAACGAAGATATCAGGAACTGTTGTCTGGAATGTGATCTTGTCAGCAACTGGTGCTGGACCTCTAAACTCTACATTCTCATCCTTTAAGAGGTCTCCCCAGATTGTAGCCTGTCCTACTGAAAGGATTACGTTTGAACAAGCAATTTCCATTGTCTCATTCTCATCGTACTGAGGATCAAATCTTCCCTCTGCATTCTTAACCTGAGTACACTTCTTAAATACGATTCCTTTAACTTTGCCGTTTTCTGTGAGGATCTCTTTTGGTCCCCAACCGCCCTTGAACTGAATTCCTTCAGATTCTGCAAGCTCGATCTCTTCTGGAAGGGCTGGCATAATATCACGAGTCTCAAGTGAAACCTGTGTGATCTTTGGTGAACCACATCTGATTGCTGTTCGGCTTACGTCGATAGCAACGTTACCACCACCGATAACAACTGTGTCACCAGTAAGCTTGTAGCTCTCATCATCAATTACAGCATGAAGAATATCTACGCCCTTGATAACGCCTTCAGCGTCCTCACCAGGAACGTTAACTCCGCGGCCGCCCTGACATCCGATAGCAATATAGAATGCCTTGTAGCCTTCTTCACGAAGCTGCTTTAAGGTAATATCCTTACCAACTTCTACGCCAAGACGAATATCTACGCCAAGTTCTCTAAGAACATCAACCTCAGCTTCTACAACGTCTTTTTCCATAACGAATGAAGGAATTCCATATGTAACCATTCCGCCTGGCTTCTTGTTCTTGTCAAAGAGTGTTGGCTTGTAGCCCTTAAGTGCAAGATAATATGCGCAAGAGATACCAGCAGGTCCTGCACCAATGATAGCAACCTTCTCATCAAAGCCGCCTTCAATCTTAGGAATAACCTTTTCAGGTATATAACGAGTTTCAGCCTTAAGATCACGCATAGCTACGAATTTCTTAACTTCATCGATAGCAATTGCCTGATCGATAGTTGCTCTTGTACAAGCATCCTCACATCTTCTGTTACATACATGTCCGCAAACTGCAGGAAGTGGATTGTATTTCTTGATAAGAGCAAGAGCCTCTTCATATCTTCCCTGAGCAGCCATCTTGAGATATCCCTGAACTGGAATATGTGCTGGACAAGCTGTCTTACATGGAGCTGTACCAGTCTTGTGAGTATTGATCCTGTTAATATCTCTATAATCTTCTGTCCACATATCCTGTGACCACTTCTTCTCAGTTGGAAGAGGCATCTTAGGATAAACTACTTCACTACCATCTTTCTTGCAAAGCTTCTGACCAAGTGTAGCTGCACCAGCTGGGCAAACCTCTACGCAACGTCCACAAGCTACGCAGTTATCCTTGTCAACGTGAGCAACATATGCTGAACGAGACATGTTAGGAGTATTGAAAAGCTGTGAAGTACGAAGTGCGTAACATACATTGACATTACAGTTACAGATAGCAAAGATCTTGTGCTGTCCGTCAATATTTGTGATCTGATGTACGAATCCGTTATCTTCGGCCTTTTTAAAGATCTCGAGAGCTTCTTCCTTAGTGATGTAACGGCCGTCCTTCTGAGTCTCAACGACATAGTCAGCCATATCACCAATAGCGATACACCAGCCCTCTGGATCATCAGCACAGCCCTGCTCAAATGTCTTTCTTGATCTTCTGCATGAGCAAGGAGAAGCTGCATATTTTCCTTCATAGTAATCAAGCCAGTAAGAGATCTTCTCAAGGTTAATTGCTTCACCCTGCATCTCAATAGCTTTCTCAACTGGGATTACGTGCATACCTACACCAGCACCACCCATAGGTACCATATGTGTAAGTCCTTCAAGAGGAATACGGCTCATTCTCTCAAAGAATGGTCCAACCTCAGGATGCTCTTCGATTACCTTGTGGTTCATGTTACCAAACTCAGCAGAACCAGGAACGTACATAGGAAGCACGTACTGCTTCTCATGCTTGTCATTTTCGTAGTTCCACTCGATAACACCGTTGTAAGACATCTCATCAAGGTGCTTCTGAAGATCTTCCTTGGAATACTCAGGACAAAGAGCTGCGATCTCATCAAAAGTCTTTGGTTTACGCTTCTCCATCTTGAGAGCGATCTCACACTGAGCATCAGTGATAAGATTGTAAAGGCCCCAATATTCTGGGCTTTCTTTTGTGATCTTTTCAATGCCAAGCTTAATGTTTTTTCTATCCGTAACAGCCTTAGCAAACCTAGCAAGAGGCTCACGGAAAGGTGCATCCATATCCACCCACTCAGGAATGATACCAGCTCTAGGATCTTCCTTGTTACGATTAGGGTCCAAGGAATATGGAGTGCTAAGATCATTCATATCAAATTTGTTCATATCCATCTCTCTACCATCATCTTTCTAAAAAAAATTATGTTGCCGCTATCTCTTTAATTAAAAATTCGTTGCCTTTTAAGAGATAGGTATGCTCGCTGCCACAATATGGGCAGATCTTGCCATGTTCTACTGTGCTGTATTCCTTCTTGCAATCCTCACAATAGGTAACAGCTGGAAGATTCTCAATAATAAGTTCTGAATCTTTCATGAGCTCTGTCTTAGCCGCAGCCCACTTCCATGCATCTGTCAAAAAAGAAGGAATAACACCGGAAACCTCACCAAGCTGCAAGGTTACTGAATGGATCTTTTGAATATCATTCTCCTTGCCAACCTCTGTAAGGTCATCAATTATGCGAAATACTACACCTAATTCATGCATATCTTTAACCTTTTAAAGTGTAAAAACTGTTTTTAAAATTTCAGTTCCCATATAGGTCAGAAAAAGGCCGGGACGGTTAAATTTTTGCATATAATCGCCTGGCCTTTATCATTAGTCAATTTATCTAATATTCTCTTCAATCTGAGCTGAAAGCCAATCAGCCCATTCCTGCATTCCTTCACCTGTCTTAGCACAGATAGGAATGATCTTTGCTTTAGGATTTCTAAATAAGATATTTTCCTTACATTTCTCAAGATCAAAATCAAAGTAAGGCATTACATCAATCTTATTGATCAGCACCACATCGCAAATAGAGAACATAAGAGGATACTTAAGTGGCTTGTCATGTCCCTCTGGTACAGAAAGGATCATTGCATTCTTGGTACTTCCAGTATCAAATTCTGCAGGACATACAAGATTTCCAACATTCTCCAATATAGCAAAGTCGACATCGCTGGTATCAAGCTCTTTGATACCCTGCCTAGTCATATCAGCATCAAGATGGCACATACCACCTGTATGAAGCTGAATAGCTTTGACTCCTGTGGCTGCAATAGTCTTGGCATCAACGTCTGAATCAATATCAGCTTCCATAACACCAATCCTATACTTGTCCTTCAGAAGTTCAATAGTTCTTGTAAGTGTTGTTGTTTTTCCTGATCCAGGTGAAGACATAAGGTTCAAAAGAAAAGTCTTGCTATCCTTAAGTTCCTTTCTAAGCTTCTCTGCATCAAGATCGTTGCTTTCAAAAATACTTCTTTTTACTTCGATTACTCTAACATTGTCCATTACTGTTCAGCACGCTCCATTGCAAGCTGGAAGTCCTTAGTATCCTTGAATACTTCGTTAGAATATGGGCTCTTACCAAGCTTGACTGATCTCTTTATAATCTCAGCAATGCAGATCACATTGATGGCAATTGAGAGAATAGCAACAAATCCCTGCATTCTAGGATCTGCTGTGACTCCCATTGAAGAAATGATCTCGCCAGCCTGTGCTGTTTTGCCTGCACCTGAATTATAAAGCGCAATTGCCTTTTCGTAAAGGTCCATTGTTGTAATACCAGCCTGAGTTGCGCCGCCATATACTGAAGGAAGAGCTGCTGCAAATCTAGAACCAAGCTGGAAGAATGGAACAACCTGTGCCCACATGCACCAAATTGCAAGTGTATTAGCACGGTTCTGGATCCAAGCACCCTTGTTCCAGAATGCATTTGCAAATGTAGGAGCAAGTAAAAGAGCTACACCACAATACCATGAGTGTGTAGGAAGATTTAAGTATGTGTACTCAAAGTTCCAAACATCATATGCAAGAATGAACCAAACTGTCATATCTGGCCAAAGCATATCTGCATGATTCTTGTCCTTTGATGTGTAAAGATGTACACAACCTGTCATACAGAAGATATTGATCATACCAGCGATAGCGTTAACAACGTTCCACCATCCGCCGTAGATAAATACACCTTCATTAGATGCCCACCAAGCACCACTTAAGTTACCTGTGATACTAAATGCAGCAAGAGCTGACTCCATATCAGATACATTAGCGATCATGATATTTGCAGCAACTATAGCCCATGGGAACCAAGCAAACCATTTTTCTTTGCCAATGCCCCATTTGTATTTGATCATCATAAAGCCTACGCAGCCAATATCCGCAGCATAAAGCTTGAAATAATGGAACCATCCATCCATATATGCAACGGTAGGATTTGCCTTTCCTCCGAACATACCAAGATGAGCAAGAATAAAATAAACAGTTAAGATACATGGAATAACTACGAATACGATCATTCCACCAATTTTGGTCCTACGACCAATTTCATTCATAAGAATGAGTCCAACAAATACAAGAACCCAACCAACTAATTGCATAGCTGCAGAGTTGCCATATAATTGGAATAACATAAGTGACCTCCTTTGATATACGTATATATCATGTTTTAGTTTTTATACGTCACTATTATAGCACATTGCACAATAGCAAACAATAAATTATGTCTAAAATAATGCAATGTGGGGCACCACCTTTTTTAAATTGGTTTCCGTTATTCCACATTTCGTCTGCTTTTTGGCGTTTAGCCGTTAAAAAGTTTTTTCTTTCGATCTATCATTTCATCAATCTGTTCCATATAGAGCTTCACATCTTTGACATTATCGCAGCGCTCTATTCTGCCGCCAAATCCATAAACTCTCTTTGTAACAGTACCAGCACCAAGAGCAACTATGGACTGAACCTCTTCATTTATGAGAATATTATAGATTCCAGCCTTACCAGCTTTTGCATAACCAGTATTTTCAAAGTTACCACTGATGTTCTTTTGTCTATAGAGATAATATGGAGAAAGTTCCATCTTGGCAGCGCCATCAGAAGCTATCTTCATCATTTCTTCTGTATTATTGATAGAATCTAGAACGCTCTCAGAGATCTCTCCTCTCATAGCCTTCTCATGAATGATCTCTGCAAGCTTAGAACCTCTCTTGATCGCAAGTGAATGGACTGTAAGATCATCAGGTGAAAGCTTTTCAATTTCTGACATTGTATAAGCCACGTCCCCAGCATCTTCACCAGGAAGTCCAAGGATGATGTCCATATTGATATTGTCAAAGCCCTCTTCTCTAGCCATATTGAAGGCATCGATAAGCTGTGCAACATTATGCCTCCTACCAATGAGCCTTAGAGTCTCATCCTTCATAGTCTGCGGGTTTACAGATATTCTGGTAACTCCCATTTCCTTCATGGCTTTAAGCTTGTCCCTCGTGATAGAATCAGGTCTTCCAGATTCAACAGTAAGCTCTTTGACCTTGGAGGTATCAAGCTTTTCCTTAACATAACCAAGAAGTCTTTTTATCTGATGGGGCTCAAGAGTTGTTGGAGTACCGCCGCCAATGTAGATAGTATCAAGAGTCTTTCCTTTAAAATTATCAGCCACATAATCAATCTCTTTTTCTATGCAGCTAAGATAATCGTCCACGAGACCAGAAAAAGAGCCTATTGGGTAAGAGGTAAAGGAGCAATAAAGACAAGTTGTAGGGCAAAATGGAATTCCAATATAAAGGCTATATCCGTTCTTATAGTCAATGTCCTTTAGGATTTCCTTTTCCCTATGAGCAATAGAAAGGCTAAGAGCTATCTTTTCATCAGAAACGCAGTACACATCCTTCATGTACTCTACTATTTCGTCATCGCTCTTTCCCTCTTCCATGAGATTCATAACTATCCTTGTAGGTCTGATGCCAGTAAGGTTACCCCAAGGAAGCTTTTTGCCTGTCTTTTGTGACAGATCCTCATATATAGATTTTTTAAGCTCATTCTTTGTTTTTTCCACATCAATAAAGGATATTTCATCTTTATCTGAAATATCCTTCTCTTTCTCTGGAAAATCACCTTCTTTTCCTGGAAGTACTCTTATCTCTTCCTCTGGATAAAAAGCTTTATACAAAGAATGAATGTCATAAGAATACTTATCTGTACCTGTATAAATTACCTGCATTTCATCACCTTTATCATGCTTAAGATCTGCAAAAAGGATTATACATCATTTCATGCTTGATCGTTGTAATATCCCCATGTCCTGGATAAACAATTGTATCTTCTGGAAGAACAAAAAGTCTATCATTTATTGAGCGGATAAGCTCACTTGTAGAACTTGTTGGGAAATCTGTTCGTCCAACGGATTCTTCAAAAAGAGTATCTCCACTTATGAGAATATGTCCTTCTTCAAAGTAAAAACAGCAGCTTCCTGACGTATGACCTGGAGTAAAGATTACCTCACAGCTCATACCTGCAGCCTCGATAATCTCTCCATCTTTGTAAGTCTTATCAGGAGTCACCTTTAAATGCATTCCAAAATCATTGGAAAGATTGATGTATGGATCATTACAAAGAGCCATTTCCTTTTCATAGCAGCCAACAGGCGCACCTGTTAGTTTTTTTAATTCATCAACGCCGCCAATATGATCAAAATGTCCATGTGTTAAAAGAATAAGATCTACAACCATTCCATTTTCTGTAAGTGTATCATATATCTTTCTTCCTCTATCTGCTGGATCAAATACGATCACATGCTTTACCTTCTCATCATTACAAGGTGCTTCTTCTTTAAAAACATAGTAGCAGTTTGTTCCGACCATCCCCAAAGTCATACTGCCAACTGAAAGCACATTTTTCCCCATTAACCCGTCGTCCTTTCGATGTCAATTACGCTATCAATCTGTCTGATCTTGTCAACAATCTCTCTAAGCTGGTCTCTTGATGAAACCTGGAAAGAAGTTTCCATTGTAGCAAGACCTTGTTTACTTGTTCTAGTATTCATAGAAATAATATCTATGTTCTTTTCAGTAAGCGCTCTTGAAACATCAGCAAGAAGGCCGCTTCTGTTATTAGCAAATATCTTGATCGTTGCAGCATACTTGCCGCCGCTCTTAGAATCAGACTGCCATCTAGCTTCAATAAGTCTGGTCCTGTCTTCTTCCTGCATCTTAACGACATTGACGCAGTCTCGACGGTGAATAGAAACACCACGTCCTCTAGTAACAAATCCGCAGATATCATCACCAGGAACAGGATTACAACACTTAGAAAATCTAACTGCTACATCATGTACACCCTTAACGATAATTGCATTGTCAGAGCCAGAAACCTGAGGTGTAACATTAGATTCAGCAACGGCTGCAAGCACTTCTTCATCAGTGATATTGCGCTTGTGCTCTTTGTCACTAAGTTCTAGCATCTTGTTGATGATCTGGCCTTCCTTGAGTCCGCCATGACCAACAGCAGCAAGAACAGCATTCCAATCATGGAATCCATATTTCTTGATAACTATATTCTGGAATTCAGGCTTAGAAATTGAGAAAAGATCAATGCCTTTACTCTTACAATACTCAATAAGAAGATCTCTACCCTTAGCGATATTTTCCTCTTTAAGTTCATTTCTAAACCACTGATTTATCTTATTCTTGGTGGAAGTAGACTTGGCAATTGCAAGCCAGTCTCTACTTGGACCACGTGAATTCTGAGAGGTAACAACTTCGATCCTGTCACCATTTTGAATCTTGTAATCTATAGGAACAAGCTTACCATTTACCTTGGCACCGATCATCTTGTTACCTACAGCGCTGTGAACACTGTAAGCAAAGTCGATTGGTGTAGAACCTGCTGGAAGGTTTTTAACTTCACCAGTTGGTGTAAAGCAATAAACATCCTCAGAAAACAGGTTAAGGTCACTCTTTAACAGGCTCATGAATTCCTGATTATCAGACATGTCCTGTTGCCATTCAAGGATCTGACGGAGCCAGATAAGCTTCTCTTCTTCTCCAGTTTCAGTTTTCTTGCCATCAGATGCCTCTTTGTACTTCCAATGGGCAGCGATACCGTATTCAGCAGCTCTATGCATGTCATAGGTTCTGATCTGAATCTCAAAAGGCTGACCTGTATGTCCGATCAATGTTGTATGAAGGGACTGATACATGTTAGGTTTGGGCATAGCTATATAATCCTTAAATCTGCCAGGAATAGGCTTGTACATCTCATGAATGATACCAAGAGCTGCATAGCAGTCCTTAACAGTTCCAACGATTATTCTGATAGCAAAAAGATCATATATCTGATCAAGGGTCTTGTTCTGATTGCGCATCTTCTTGTAAATACTAAAGAAATGCTTGACACGACCATTAACATCGCCAACAATACCTGCGTCAGAAATAGCTTTTCTAACATTTTCAGCGATGTCTTCTACATACTTTTCTCTCTCACTCTTTCTGGCAGCAACCTTCTCAACAAGGTCGTAATAAACATCAGGATTGAGATACTTAAGTGACAAATCATCAAGCTCAACCTTGATCCTGCTGATACCAAGTCTGCCAGCAATAGGTGAATAAATATCAAGGGTCTCCTGGGCAATCCTTGACTGTTTCTCTGGAGGCATATGACCCAGAGTTCTCATGTTGTGAAGTCTATCGGCAAGCTTGATCAGAATAACTCTGATATCCTTTGCCATAGCAAGGAACATCTTACGCAGGTTCTGAGCCTGCATGTCGATCTGTTCCTGTGTTTTATTGGTATTATCAGTAGATAGCTGCAAATTTGTAAGCTTTGTAACACCATCTACCAAAAGAGCTACATCAGCCCCAAACTCTTCTTCTATTTCTTCTTTGGTCAAGATAGTATCTTCAACGACATCATGAAGAAGCCCTGCCGCAATGGTCTCTTTATCCATTTCAAGATCAGCAAGGATAATAGCCACGCAAAGAGGATGAATGATGTATGGTTCACCAGATTTGCGCAGCTGATCTTTGTGGGCTTCAGCAGCTTGCTGATAAGCTTTTTCTATAAGAGAAATATCATCCGATGGATGATATTTCTTTACTCTTTCAATGAGTCCCTTATATAACTTATCAGGTGCCTGAAACTCCTCAATAGCTTCAATTTTTCCGTCGTCGAAATTCTGAGGCATTAAATATTATTTCCCTTCGTAGCTAATTGCAGCATCAAGTCTATATTTGCTAAGTCTTTCTCTACCCTTAAGTCCCTTAAGTTCCATAAGAACAAGGATACCAGCTACTTCACCACCAAGCTGCTCAACAAGCTTGATCATAGCTTCAATTGTTCCACCTGTAGCCATAAGGTCATCTACCAAAAGAACCTTCTGTCCAGGCTTGATAGCATCCTTATGAAGCTCAAGAACTGCCTTACCATATTCAAGGTCATACTCAACCTGAATTGTCTCGCAAGGAAGCTTACCCTTCTTACGAACAGGTACAAGTGCCTTGCCCCTCTGATATGCGATAGGAGCACTGAAAATGAAGCCTCTTGACTCTGCGCCAAGAACAACATCAAAATCAAGGTCACTTACAAGTCTAGCCATCTCATCAATCGCAAGCTTGAATCCGTCTGGATCCTGAAGAACTGATGTGATGTCTCTAAACATTATTCCTTCCTCGGGAAAGTTAGGTATAGTTCTAACGTAATCTTTCAAATCTTTCATCGTTTTAATTTCCTCTCTAAAATAAAAACAAAACTTCAACTTTAGATTATAGCACAAGACCCAATTTCTTAACAGAATTAATTCGCGTTTTCTCCTTGTCAAAAGAAAAGTCTAAAGGTATAATCTTCATTGTGCCTGTGTTTACACAGATGCTAGCTGGAATGGCGCAGTTGGTAGCGCAACTGATTCGTAATCAGTAGGTCGAGGGTTCAAGTCCCTTTTCCAGCTTCTTTTTATGAGGACGTGGTAAAGTAAAAAATATAGTGCCCAAACCTCCGATGATTTCTGCGAAATCAAATCGGTTTGGGTCACTATATTTTTTTACTTTACCACTGACTATGAAAAAGCCAGGAGAAAGGACTTGACCGATACTCTCCTGGCTAATATTTTAGGGTTTTATAAACGTTTACATAACTCAACAAATCTACTTTTAAAAATTATTTAGTAGGTTTCTTCTTGGTTGTTTTCTTGGAAGTTGTTGTCTTCTTGGTAGTGCTTGAGGACTTCTTTGTTTTTGCAGTTTTTGAAGAGGTCTTGGAGATGCTCTTAACTGCTTCCTCTGAAACTATCTTGAAGATCTTTTCTTCTTCGATCTTTTCGTATTTTTCTTCGATAGCTTTTTCCTGCTCTGCAAGTTCGCGCTCATACTTAAGCTTAAGTTCTCTAAGGAGCTGTTCTTCTTCCTGTGTCTGTCTTTCCTTAAGAGCTGCTATCTTTTCTTCACGCTCTTTCTCTTTCTTTATTTCCTCTTCTTCCTTGATGGCACGGATCTTCTTTTCCTGAACAGAATATGGTGCATAAGAAAGAATTGATAAAGAAGCTGGAGCAAGGTCTATCTTGATAGAATAATCTCTACCATCAACTTCTTTTCTCTTAGCTTCACGCTTACCTTCATTGAGAATGCCCTGACCACCGAAGTTAACGTCATCGCTGTTAAAGACTTCTGTGTATCTGCCATCAGCAGGAACGCCAAGCTCTATCTGCCTTTCAACGCCAGCAAAATTAGCTACGACAACCAGAATCTCTTTGTCATTGTCACTCTTTCTTGCAAATGAGACCATGCATTCCTCAGCAGCCATGTTATTGATCCACTCAAAGCCACTGTCTGAACTATCAAGCTCATGAAGAGCTGCATGCTCAAAATAAAGGTCGTTTAGTTTCTTTATCATGTTCTCAATAAACACTGATTGATCAATAGTAAGTGCGTCAGGTTCCATGTAAAGGTGCTTTCTACCTGGGTGAACCATCATATAGCTAAGAGCTAATCTAAGGTTTGCCATTTTCTGAGATGAATCTCCAGGCATGAGGTAATACAATCCTTCTAAGCCCTTCTCCATATCTTCATGGGTAAATGCAAGAATAAACCTCTCAGTATAGCTATAAATAAGGCTAAATGTAAGCTCGTCGTGATGTCCTGCTCTAAATAGCGGATCATTTTCCATGTAAGACAGGAAATCTCTAGTCCAGCCATTATTCCACTTATAGTCAAAGCCAAGACCGCCATCTTCTATGGTGTCAGTAAGCTGTGGCCAGCAGGCAGTTTCTTTGGTAATAAGAAGTACTCCTGGATTATCCTTATGAACTGCTGTTGTAAGCTGCTTTAAAAATTCCAAGGCTTCAAGGTTTTCATTGCCGCCATAGATGTTAGGTGACCATTCCCCTGGATTTCTGTCATAGTCAAGATAAAGAATCTTTGAAATATCTGAAGTTCTAAGACCATCAATATGGAATACCTCAATCCAATAAAGAGCATTTGAGATCAGGAAGTTTGTCACTTCTTTTCTGCCATAGTCAAAGATAAGATCTCCAGACCTTGGCTGAATGCCCACTCTTGGATCTTCATATTCGTATAAAGCCTTGCCATCAAAATCGCTAAGGCCGCATGAAGACTTAGGAAAGAACGTTGGAACCCAGTCCATGATAACTCTGATGCCCTTTTCATGGCATCTATCAATAAACTTCATAAACTCCTCAGGAGTTCCATTTGTATCATCAAGAGCAAAGAAATCAAGGATGTGATAGAAATGTCCTGGAAGATGCTTCATAACAGGCATGAGCTCGATAGTGTCAAAGCCATGGTTTTCTACATATTCAAGGACATCACCTGTGATCTCCTCCATTGAACTTACGCCTTCATGTCTTCCAGCAAAAGCTTCAAGCGAGATCTCACAGATAGAAAGAGGCGCCTCGTCAAGGTCGACCTTTTTCCTGTCAGAAAGCCACTTAGAATCAGTCCAGGAAATGGATCTGTTAGAGCTGATAACAGAAATTATTCCATTTTCTCCTCTGGACATTATGGCATATGGATCAGGTCTTTTATAGACAAGACCGCTTCTAGTCTTAATTTCAAACTGGTAGCCATCCTTTTCCTTGGCACCAGGAATAAAGATCTCAAAAACACCAATAGGATCAAGTCTGTGCATCTGGCAAAGTCTGCCATCCCAGTTATTAAAATCACCAATAACACTTACTCTTGCAGCAGAAGGTGCCCATACAGCAAATGTACAGCCCTCTACTCCATTTCTTTTGCCAAGGTGTGCCCCAAGCTTTTCATAGATGTGGTAGTGAATGCCACTTCCAAACTTTATAAAATCCTCTCGGTCCATAGTTGGACCAAAAGCGTATGGATCATAAACTTCCTTTTCTACGCCCTCAGAATCCTTGATGATGAGCTTATATTTAAGCTTGTCAACATAAGGAACAATGACAGCATAAAATCCAGCCTCATCAGCAAGCTCCATAGGATATGTCTTTTTGCTGTTCTCAACATATACGCTCACTTCTGAAGCATCAGGATAAAAAGCCTGAACAAGGAAATTGTTTCCGACTTTATGAGCCCCCAATATACGATGTGGATTGTCACCATCTGAATAGATGATCTCTTCGATTTCCGGCCAATTCATCATTTTATACAGTTTGTTATTCACTGCACATCCCCTCCTAATGAATCATTAAATACCTTAGTCTATAATACCATTAATATCATGAATAAATAACCCACTAAGAAGCTTTGGTTCAAACCATGTAGACTTAGGTGGCATGAGCTTTTCCTGATCTGCAACATCAAAAAGTTCATTAAGTGAAGTTGGATACATGGAAAAAGCTATCTTCATGTCTGTCTCACATCTTTTCTCAAGTTCTGAAAGCCCTCTTATTCCGCCAACAAAGTCGATTCTCTTGTCTGTCTTTGGATCTCCAATTCCAAGGATAGGACCCAGCACCTCATTCTGAAGAACTGAGACATCAAGTCCCTCCACAGCATCGTCTTTTAAGATATCCTTATGTGCATTAAGTCTGTACCAGTTCCCATCTAAGAGCATGCCAAATTCGCCCTTTTTAGATGGTTTAACGCTTGTTTCTTCTTTGGTAACTTCAAACTTCTCAGAGATCTTAGCCATGAATTCATCAGCTGTAAGGCCATTTAGATCCTTTACAACTCTGTTATAGTCCATGATCTCAAGCTCATCATCAGGGAAAAGAACTGACAAAAAGTAGTCAGATTTAAGCTTGCCCCGAAGCTTTCCTTCCGCTTCTCTTTCTTCTCTCTTTTTAAGCCCAACCTTAACAGCTGAGGCGCATCTGTGGTGACCATCGGCAATATATATAGATTTGATGGTGGTAAACACTCTGCTGATGGTATTTATCTCGTCCTCATCTGAGATAACAAAGATTCTGTTTGCAACGCCGTCTTCAGATGTGAAGTCATATACCGGTTCATCTAACTCTTTTACCCTTTCAACCAGCTCTGATATAAGCTTATTTTTTCTATAACACAGAAAAATAGGGCCAGTCTGAGCATCACAGGTATAGACATGCTTTATTCTGTCCTCTTCTTTGTCAGCCCTTGTGTTTTCATGCTTTTTGATAACATTTGAAAGATAATCATCAATAGAAGCACAGGCTACGATTCCAGTCTGAGTTCTTCCTTTGAAGGTCTGCTCATATATGTAAAAGAACTTTCCTTCGTCCTTTACAAAATCGCCCTTTTCAACTCTATCCCACAACATATCATGAGCTTTTTCATATACCTCTTGTGCATACATGTCATGATCTTCAGGAAACTGTGTCTCTGGTCTATCTATTGCAAGAAAAGACTCTGGATTTCTTTTTACCTTTTCATAGGCTTCTTTTCTGTTAAAAACGTCATAAGGCAGGGATGCGATGTTTTCCTCCTTGCCCTTTGCAGGTCTTATTGCTCTAAAAGGTCTGATATCTGCCATGAATTTGCCTCCATAATCTTGTACATCAAAATCAGGTAGGAAAGCTATGTTTCCTACCCGATATTATACTATAAATCCTATATTTATACGTCTTTTCTAACTACACGTACTCTAATTACGTTGTCGATCTTAGAAATCTTCTTTACAAGAGCATCTGTAACCTTGTCTTCAAGGTCAAGGATAGTGTAAGCATAGTCTCCTCTTGACTTGTTGGTCATATCTGAGATATTGTATCCGCTCTCACCAAGAACAGTTGTGAACTGACTGATCATGTTTGCTACATTCTTGTGATAGATAGCAATTCTAGGGCTATGGCAAACACCCATATCGCAGTTAGGGAAGTTGACTGAATTATTGATGTTTCCATTTTCTAGGAAGTCCTTGAGTTCCAAAACCGCCTTTACAGCACAGTTATCTTCTGACTCTTCAGTAGAAGCTCCAAGATGAGGAATTACAATACATCCGTCGTGACCTGCAATGGTAGGATTTGGGAAATCAGTAACATACTTACGGATCTTGCCTGCGTTGATGCCTGCAAGGACATCAACCTCATTGCAGAGAATATCTCTTGCAAGGTTGATGATGATAACGCCTTTTTTCATCTTGGCGATAGCATCTGCATTTATCATCCCCTTAGTTGAATCCAAAGCAGGAACGTGAATAGTAATAATGTCGCACTTAGAGTAGATATCATCAACATTTGTGACATGCTTAACGTCAGATGAAAGTCTCCAAGCAGCGTCAATAGAAAGATATGGGTCATAACCATAAACCTCCATACCAAGCTGTCTAGCAGCATTGGCAACTCGCACACCTATAGCTCCAAGGCCGATGATACCAAGCTTTTTACCAAAGATCTCAGTACCAGCAAATTTCTTTTTGGACTTCTCAGTAAGCTTTGCAATATCTGGGTCACCAGCATTAGCCTTAACCCACTCTGTTCCACCAATGATATCACGGGATGCAATGAGCATTGCTGCAAGCACCATCTCTTTTACACCATTTGCATTTGCTCCAGGAGTGTTAAATACAGCAATTCCCTGCTCAGCGCATCTATCAAGAGGAATATTGTTAACGCCAGCGCCAGCTCTTGCAATAGCAAGAAGATTCTCTGAAAACTCCATTTCAAGCATGTTAGCACTTCTAACAAGGATGCCATCTGCATCATCCACGTTATCAACAGCTTCATAAAGATCGTTAAAGTTGTTAAGTCCTATCTTTGCTATTGGGTTCAAACATTTATATTTGTACATCAGCCATTCTCCTTTTCAAACTTATCCATGAATTCTACAAGCTTCTGAACACCTTCGATTGGCATTGCATTGTAGATACTTGCTCTCATACCGCCTACAGTTCTGTGTCCCTTAAGTGAAACAAATCCAGCCTTTGTAGCCTCAGCAATGAACTTAGCATTAAGGTCCTCACTGTCTGTGATGAAAGGAACATTCATAAGTGAACGATCTTCTGGTCTTACTGTTCCCTTGAACATCTTGCTCTGATCAAGATAATCATATAAAACCTTAGCTTTAGCTTCATTTCTCTTCTTCATTTCTTCAAGGCCGCCCTGTTCTTTGAGCCACTTGAATACAAGGCCGCACATATAGATACTCCAGCAGTTTGGAGTGTTGTATAAAGAGCCGTTGTCAGCCTGAGTCTTCCACTTGAGCATTGTAGGTGTGTATGAAGGAACGTCATCCGTGATGAGATCTTCTCTGATAATGCTGATAACAAGACCAGCAGGTCCAACATTCTTCTGAACACCGCCGTAGATAACACCGTACTTAGTAACGTCAACTGGCTCTGAAAGGAAGCAAGATGAAACATCAGATACTAAGATATGACCCTTTGTATTAGGGAGTGTCTTGAACTTAGTTCCATAAATTGTATTGTTCTCGCAGATATATACATAATCTGCATCTTCTGGGATATCAAGGTCTGAACAATCAGGAATATAAGAGAATGTCTTATCAGCACTTGAAGCTACTTCAATAGCTTCCCCATACTTCTGAGCCTCCTGATAAGCCTTCTTGGCCCACTGACCTGTGATGATATAGGCAGCCTTGCCGTTCTTCATAAGGTTAAGAGGAACTGCAGCAAACTGCTGGCTGGCACCGCCCTGTAAAAAGAGGACTTTGTAGTTATCAGGAATGTTCATAAGATCTCTGATATCCTGCTCAGCAGTCTGGATAACACTGTCAAAAGTTTTGGATCTATGACTCATCTCATTGATGGACATACCACAACCGTTGTAATCGAGCATTTCAGCAGCAGCTTTTTTTAATACCTCTTCTGGTAAAACTGCAGGACCAGCAGAAAAATTGTAAACTCTAGACACTTCTAAATCCTCCAATGCTATAAAATTTAAATTCATGATTTTATCGAAAAATCAAGAATATACTTTATCGGTTTAAACCGATAAATATTTCTCATTAAAATCATTTTAATATGATTTTATTTTTTGTCAATAATGCAATTGTATAACCTTTGTTATTTTATATTTTTTGTTACATCATTTTATTTATAATTCCAGATTTTTAGCGGTGTTTAAAAAAGACTATAGATTAATTTTAATCAATTTCATAACAAAAAACATCAAATTTTCTCTTAAAAATAACTATAAATTTTATTATTTTTCTTCCATTTTGATTCAAAAAAAGTAGCAGATCCGATTCGATCTGCTACTAAATTTTTACATTTTTTAATTTATGTAAATCAATTTTCGATAAGTTTAAACTTAATTATTTGTTACCATTCACAGTTTTGGGGGTGGCCGCTGGCTGGTTCACTGGGGCCGCGCCCTGCCTCTGCCTAGTTCAGCTAAGTGGGGCCGCCAGCCT
>NZ_FMXK01000026.1 GCF_900103635.1 Butyrivibrio sp. INlla18 | reverse complement strand
TTTTCACACTGTATCATGCGATACTGTGCGCTTATGCGGTATTAACAGTCGTTTCCAGCTGTTATCCCCCAGTATGAGGCAGGTTGCCCACGCGTTACTCACCCGTCCGCCACTAAGATTTAACAAGAATCCGCCGAAGCCTCATCAGCGTTAAATCTCCGTTCGACTTGCATGTGTTAGGCACGCCGCCAGCGTTCATCCTGAGCCAGGATCGAACTCTCACGTTTAAAAGTTTGATCTGACAAAGAACTAAAGCTTGGCTTTTGTTCTGTCCGTTATTTACTAAATCTTTGTTCTGAATAATTCTCTTGGAATTTTTCAGGGTTGCATTACTGTTTATTTGTCAATGTGCTTTGTTGCTTAGCTCTCAGCCGCAACTCATTTAGAATATCACAGCTTTAAGTGTCTGTCAACATCTTTTTTAAATTATTTTTTCGACTTTTGATTTGTCGGAAAACCGCTTATTTACTGAGGTTGTTCACCTCACAGCGGGTAAGACATAGTATAGCACTACTTATTTTACTATGCAACACCTTTTTTCAATTATTTATAAAAACTTCTCAAATAACTCTGGATGCCGCAGAATAACTGGATTCCAACACCCAAAACAGGCTTCACGATATCAATATCAGTAATGAATTCAACAAGATATATGATGCAAGCAGCTTCAAATATGCCAATGACTGCGCCCATGAATCTGTCGAACTTTCCAACGATCGGTATGTTCTTTACCTTTTTAAACGCTTCTCCTATAGAAGTCATTATCTTATATACTGCAAATGCTACTATCAAATAGCCTATCTTTGGAATAATAGTTCCCAAGCTCTTATTAAGTACGCTTCCTGCGATATTCATAAGATAATACACCGCAGCAAAAGACGCTATGACAGCAACAAGGCCTGCTGCTTCCGCAAACAGGCCATTATTAGCACCATATGACATTCTCCATAAGAACAAGCACAAGACTACAACGGTCATTACTACTTGTGAAATATCAAAGTTCATATCATATCCTTATTTCAAAATGTAAGTATCAACACTACTAGCTGTTACAAGAATGAATTTATTCCTAGCACCTGTGGCAGCCATTGTACGAACAGGCTTGTCAAAGGTTCCTCTGAACTTATCATGTCCTTTCATATCTTTGATAACACATTCATCTTCGTTGTAGATGACAAACTGATTCTTGTCAAAGATGATCTCTGTGTAATCCATATCAAAATATGTAGTAAGAATAAGGGCTCCACTCTCATTGTATACCTGAAGTCTATAAGCACCTTCATCAGTGCTGTTGGCAAATACAAGGCCAACATAACTATCACTGAAGTACACAGATCTGATCTCTTCATTTCCAGTAAAGCTCTCACTCTTGATAATAGGCTTCTCGTCTCCAGAATAGAACATTATTCTAGCATCAGATATAGCAAAGCTCGCGCTTGAATTCATAAACTGCACATAAGGGACAACCTCTCCAGGGTAATCAAATCCGCTGGCATAGTTGTCTATTGCGTTCTGTCCAACTGACCCAAAGTTAAAAAACGCTACGCTAGTCTTAACCTGGCCATCTTCTGGATATAGATATGATACGCATACCAGCTCTGCATTAGGAGAAATGCTGATGTCTATAGGATATCCACTATCCTTCATTGTGGTCTTAAAGTTAGCTAAGGTGTTTCCTTGTGAATCATAGAGGTAGATCCAGGTAACATCCTTACCATCAAGAACAGCTGCAACTACTCCCTGTGAAGATACACAAAAATCTCTTATTGGAAGATTGGTATCCACCTGTCCCAAAGAGCCACTGACACTATTGACATATATGTTGTGTCCGTTATAGTCACCAACTGCAACTATGTTCTGGCAAGTATGAGCTATAGGACTCTGCATTTCATATGTCTGATTCCAGAGCACCTGCCCGCTTTCATCCAAACAGCTGATACCATCTTTACTGTATTGTATAACGTGGCCACTCAAGCTTATGACCTTGGCATCCGCTCCATTTGTAATACTAGAACCAGTAGAGATAATAGCTTCTGAGTATTCCTTATCTCTCCAACTGATATAAACTGCTGCCACAAAAAATATTGTGACAGCCGCAATGATAACTGTTCTAAAAAACACTCTGAGCTTATGACTTCTTATCTTTTCTTTATAAGAAGTTTCTCTTACAGGAGTTTCCTCAAAGGATTCTTCTGGTAGTTCTTCATCTGACTCGATGATCTTATTTAATTTGTCGGCATAAGCTCTAAAATCTTTTACTTCCGCCAAAACCTTGTTTCTCCATTATCATTTATTTGAGAACTGATAGATAGTGGTATTATCATAGTCTCTGTCTGGTCCATATACACAGTCTGGGAAGCCAGCCTGATTGATCGAGTTAGGATATACCTGTGTCTCAAGGCAGAATCCTTCTCTTGCTTTGTATGTTGCACCATCCTTAGCATTTTCAGTAGCAAGGAAGTTGCCAACATAGAGCTGGAATCCAGGAAGGTCTGTAGAGCACTTCATAGAAATACCTGTTGCTGGTGAAGTTGCTGTAGCAAATACCTTCATTGTTCCATCAGCTCCATCAATACAATAGTTGTGGTCATATCCACCAACATACTTGAGCTGCTGGTCGTCAGCATTTATATCCTGTCCGATTGTCTTTTCAGTTGTGAAATCAAATGGTGTTCCAACAACACTTGCAATCTCTCCAGTAGGAATAGCTGCTGAATCAATAACAGGAGTGAACTTAGTTGAATTAAGTAAGAGCTTGTGATCAAGAATGCTTCCTGAATTGTGTCCGCTAAGATTGAAGTATGCATGGTTAGTCATATTGATAAGAGTCTTTGCATCACTTGTTGCATGATAGTGAAGCTTGAGCTCACATGCTTCTGTAACTGTAAATGTAACTTCGAATACTCTGTTTCCTGAGAAGCCTAAATCTCCATCCTCAGACTTAAGTGTAAACTTAACACAGTTATCACCCTCTTCGGCATCCCAGATTCTCTTGTGGAATCCATTAGCCATATCTGTGTGAAGGTTATTTGGTCCATCATTTACAGGAAGAACGAACTCTCTGTCATCGATCTTGTACTTAGCATTTGCGATTCTGTTAGCTGTAGGTCCAACTGTTGCTCCAAGGAAGCAGCTGTTAACCTCATAGCCCTTAATATCATCAAAGCCAAGGTTTACATCCACTGTGTTTCCATTTTTGTCTGGAACGAAAATATTCTTAATGATACATCCAAAATTTAATACAACAACTTCCATTCCTGCATTATTGCTAATGTGGTACGCATATACTGGTACTCCATTAGAATTCTGTCCAAATGCTTCTTTTTTTACTGCCATTTCTTTTCCCTCCAACAATACTTTTTTATAATTCTGTTCTTCCCTCTAAAGCTCTCAAAAGAGTTACTTCATCAATATATTCAAGATCTCCGCCCACAGGAACACCACTTGCGATCCTGGTTACTTTGATTCCTGTTGGTTTGATAAGTTTGCTGATATACATAGCAGTAGTCTCACCCTCTAGACTTGAATTTGTAGCTATTATAACTTCATCAACATCCTCAGTCTGAAGTCTCTGCATAAGTTCAGTGAGCCTGATATCTCCTGGTCCAATGCCAAGCATAGGTGAAATAGCGCCATGCAAAACATGATACACACCTTCAAACTTACCAGTCTTTTCATATGCAGCGAGATCCCTGGCATTTTCTACAACCATTATGGTCTTGTGATCTCTGTTGGGATTACTGCAGATAGGACATACATCATCATCTGTAAGTGTGCAGCACACACTACAATAATGTACATTCTCCCTTGCACTGGTAATTGAATCCGCAAGCTTTTTTACCCTATCCTTTGGAAGATTAATGATATAAAAAGCTAGTCTCTGCGCTGATTTATTACCAATACCCGGCAATGCTGCTAGTTCATCTATCAGCTTATTAATATGTCCGCTGTATAGGTCCATTAGAAAGGAAATCCTCCACCAAGGCCGCCTGTCATCTTGCCGATCATAGCGCCTGAAGCCTCATCTGCCTGTTTCATTGCTTCGTTAACTGCTGCAACGATCATATCCTGAAGCATCTCTACATCATCTGGATCTACTGCTTCTGGTGAAATAGTAACACTCTTAAGTGTCTTGCTACCTAATACGGTAACTTCTACAGCTCCGCCACCTGCTTTAGCAGTGAACTCCTTAGTCTCGAGCTCTTTCTGGCTCTCCTCCATCTGACGCTGCATTCTCTGGGCCTGCTTCATTAAATTATTCATGTTGCCAGGCATACCACCGCCTGGGAATCCTCCACGTTTAGCCATTTCTTAATTCTCCTTTTCTTCATCTTCTGTAACTATATCAAAATTAATCGCCTGTAAATTAACATAGTTTTCTTCAAAATCCTGCTCTGCAGGAAGGAACCTTGTTTCATATTCTACATGCTTACCTATGGCTCCATCAAGAACTTGTTGAAGTTCCTCAGCATACTGTCCACCAGAATACTTATCTGACAGCTGCTTGTTATCAAAAACAATCTGAAGAATATCGCCATTACCAAGACTAAGCCTTGCTCTCTGCATATATGTCTTCATAGGATTGTCCATTCTGGCTAGAAGTTTAGACCATCCATTAACTATTCTCTGGATATCCTCTGGAACTGCCCTGTCCAGCACCTTCTTTTCCTTTGGCGCGACCTGCCCTGCTCCAGCAAAAGAGCTACTGGCAGCCACTGCTACCTGTCCACTTTTTATGCCTTTCAAAAGCTTGCCGTTTTCTTCATCGTGCTGCTCTAATATTCTAATTCTGTCTTCAAAAGAATCTTCCGCCTTATCCATCTGTGGTTTGCACATTTTGATAAGTGTTATTTCTATTAATATTCTTTTCTGTGTTGCATATCTGATCTGAGAAGAAAGCTCAGAAAAAATACGGATATATCTGATGATAGTATCTGTATCTGTTCCCTCTGCCTGCTCTTTTAACGACTTAAGATTATCAGATGAGATATCTACAACATCCTCCATCTCGTCAGACGCCTTTACAAGCATCAGATTTCTGAGATACCAGACAAAATCATTTACAAACTGAGTAAGCTCTCTACCTTGGATCACTATATCTGCTAAAAGAGTAAGTGCCGCATTGGCATCCTGTGTATAAAGAGCTGAAAAAAGTCTGTTGAACACTTCTGTGTCCACCGCGCCAAGTACGTTCAGCACCTTGTCATACGTAAGCTCCTGACCATAGTTAAAGGCTACGCACTGATCCAAAAGACTAAGTGAATCTCTCATAGAACCATCTGCAGTCTTGGCAATGTATCTAAGAGCTCTATCTTCAACCTTGATTCCTTCTGAATCAACAACCTCTCGAAGTCTGCCCTCGATGTTGTCGATTGTGATCCTGTGGAAATCATATCTCTGGCATCTAGAAAGGATTGTGATAGGAATCTTCTGAACTTCCGTCGTTGCCAGAATGAACATTACATATGAAGGTGGCTCTTCCAAAGTCTTAAGGAGCGCATTAAAAGCACCGGCGGATAACATATGTACCTCGTCGATGATGTATACCTTTCTTTTACCTTTGGTAGGTGAATATGAGACCTCATCAATGATCTCACGGACGTTATCAACACCATTGTTGGATGCAGCATCGATCTCTATGACATTCATGCTGTTGCCTGCTGCTATTTCTCTGCACATCTCACATTCACCACAAGGACTTCCATCTATAGGGTGCTCACAGTTAACTGCCTTTGCAAGAATCTTTGCAACAGAAGTCTTACCTGTTCCGCGAGTTCCGCAGAACAGGTAAGCATGTCCAACTCTGTCAGATTTGATCTGATTCTTAAGTGTTGTAACTATATGATCCTGGCCTTTGACATCTTCAAAGACCGGGGGTCTGAATTTTCTGTAAAGTGCTACATAACCCATTAAAAAAACTACTCCACCATTAACAAAACTTTTGTATTATTTAATCCCCGAAGCAAACCCCAAGCATCTTTGCTTCTTTGATAATGCTGGCATCCGGCGATACATATTTGAGTTTGCCAGCAATCTCTGAAAGAGGAACCTTAACGATCTCTCTGTTCTTGTAAGCAACCATATATCCAAACTCTTTGTCGAGGATCAGCTGACCAGCCTCTGCGCCAAGTCTTGAAGCAAATACTCTGTCGTATGGATCTGGTGCTCCACCTCTTTGCATGTGTCCAGGAACTGTAACACGCACTTCATGTCCACTCTTTTTCTGGATTGCTTCTGCAATTTCATAAGATACTGATGGATACTTACTGTTTGCAAGCTTCTCTTTATATTCTTTCTTGGAAAGCTTAGCATCCTTCTTGGAAATCGCACCCTCTGCCACTGCAATGATCGTAAATCTGCTGCCGTGCTCATCTCTAGCCTTGATCGCATCACAGATCTTGTTAATATCATATGGAATCTCAGGAATAAGGATAACGTCCGCACCACCTGCAATACCAGCATTAAGTGTAAGCCATCCTACCTTGTGTCCCATTACTTCTATAATGAATACTCTTCCATGAGAATCCGCTGTTGTATGGATGTTATCGATAACATTAGTTGCTACATCCACAGCACTCTGGAAGCCAAAGGTCATATCTGTTCCCCAAAGATCATTGTCGATAGTCTTTGGAAGAGACACGATATTGAGTCCTTCTTCTCTTAATAAATTAGCTGTCTTCTGAGAGCCATTGCCTCCCAAAACAACAAGGCAATCAAGCTGAAGCTTGTAATAGTTCTGCTTCATAGCTTCTACCTTATCAAGACCATTCTCGTCTGGCTCTCTGATGGTCTTAAAAGGTGTTCTGGAACTACCAAGAATTGTGCCACCCTTGGTCAGAATACCTGAAAAATCATGAGATGTAAGCATTCTAAAATCGCCATAAATAAGTCCTTTATAGCCATTCTTGAAACCATAAAATTCAACTTCCTGGCCGCTGTGGGCGATGCACTTTACAACGCCGCGCATTGCTGCATTCAAAGCCTGACAGTCACCACCACTTGTCAACATACCAATTCTCATCATGTGAAAAGGCCTCCTTTGAAAAAAGCTTTTTTAGGAACGCATACTACTGATAATTATACATAATAATAGATAAACTGCCAAGTCTGTCAGGTTGACTCTGCCACATTATAAAAGTATAATAAAAAGCGCTTTGGAACTACTTCCAGAGCATATGGAGACGTATCAAAGTGGTCGTAATGAGGCGCACTCGAAAACTTGCTTGGCAAATGGTCAGTCGTAGCTGCAAACCATTGATTTTACTGAACTTTTGATAATTTGATTTTTGTGAAACTGCTTTGTTCTCTCCTGTAGTTCTCTCTTTTCTCCCTGGTGCCTTTGGGGAAGCTGGAGAGGTGAAGCTTTTCAATATATGCAGAGGTACTCAAGTGGTCCAAGAGGGAGCACTCGAAATGCTTTAGGCCGGTTCCCGGTGCGTGGGTTCGAATCCCACCCTCTGCGCTTTTGGAGGAGTTTTGACAGCTCCTCCAATGTACTTTTTTAGGAGAGAACTCCATTCTCATTGTTGCTTTCAAGCCCTTGCAGATACTGTGGTAGGTGGCTGCATGGACTTAAGTTTCAGATTTGACCGTATCTTCGGATGCGGTCTTTTCATTTTCCATCCCAAGACTCGCCATCATGGATGCCGCCGTGCTTATCTTGGTATCACTGCGCAGATGGGAGTAGATATTGGCTGTTGTGGAAAAATCACTGTGTCCCAGCCATTCCTGTATCTCCTTCATATTTACCCCGCTCTGACAGAGAGCGCTTCCTGCGGAATGCCTTGTATCATGGAAGCGAATCTCCTTTAACCCGTTCTTCTTCAGGATCGCCTTAAAATGCCGGCTCACCCGTTCCGGATCGAAGAGATATCCCATCGTATCAACAAAGACATATTCTTCATCTTCCTTATAGTAGGAGTTACCGCAGAGCTTCCGGTTTTCCGTCTGTTTACGCTTCATTTCCAGAAGATCCTGCTTGAAAGCATCCACCAGCGGCATGGTACGATAACTTGCCTTACGCTTAGGTCTGTCTTTCCTGACGATGATCTTCTTTCCGTCCACACGCGCCTTTGTCACCACATGGCGGATCACAAAAGTATCCTCGTCAAAGTTGATCGCCGACCATTTAAGCCCCAGCACCTCGCTCTTACGCAACCCGTAGAAGCAAACCATCCGGATCAGCAGCTCCATTTCATCGCCCTTGATACATTCAAAGAGGGATTGAAGCTCTTCCGCTGTGTAATATTCCGGTATGTACTGCCGGTTCCTCGGAAGTGTGACCCGATCCGCCGGATTGAAGAGGATCAGCTCCAGCTTAACTGCCCATTCCAGCGCCTCATGAATGATCGCGTTGTAATGCTTGACCGTTGCAGGCTTTACACGCTTGCTCTGCATCGTATAGAAGTCTTGTATGTGCTTGGGCTTCAAGTCTGCCAGAGATACTCCTAATTCATGGAAATACGGGTATATCCTGCTGTTTAACATGCCCTGATAACTGGAGTAGGTAGTAAGCTCTATATTTCCCTTCACCGAGGGGAGCCACTGTTCCTTCATAAAGTCTGCAAACTGGACATCAGAATCTCTGATCTCCGATGGCGGTTTGAATTTACGCCGTTCCTCGACCAGAAGTGCTTCCGCTTTTTTCTTATTGCCTTTTTCCGGCAGTCCTGTGGAAATCCACTTTGTCTTGCGTTTCCCCAGCTCATCATTATAGCTGAGTACACAGTAGTAATACCCTTTCTTAACCGAAAGGTGTCCTGATACCATATTGCATCGCCTCCTTCCTCTTATTATGGTTATCAGATGATCGTCATTTTGTAATATCTGATCCTTATGAAACCAGATGCAGATATTTCATCACATACAGTTTCGGTATCTTGTAAACATGTCCGATCCTCAGACTGTCAATCTTCTGTTCCTTCAGAAGCCTGTATGCCGTTGCTGTACTGATATTCAGCATTCGGCACAATTCATCTACCGAAACCACATCCGGGTAATCCCGGAAAACTCCTTCCGGAGCTTTCATTGCCATTGCTTCCATAAGCCCTCCTTTTGTCAAGATTTATTATCAAGATTGTATTTTTATCTTGCGTTGCTATTATCATATAGTATCGTCGAATCGTTGTCAAGATAATTTTTGTTGATATTATTTTTGCTTTGTGTTATCTTTTATAAAAGCACATTGTGGCGCATTATCAAGAACGAGGAGAGCTCGCTATATGAATATTTATTCTTCTGATTTTATCTTGTCCGGGTATGAGATTTCCGGCGTATACTATATGCTCCAGGTGGATAAACACGCCGAGTCGATCTATCTGTCTTATAAGGAGGGCAGGGATGCCGCCAAGGCGCAGAAACACTATTTCACCCGCAATGCCTCCATGTTATCTTCATGGATGCAGGTTTTGGATTATGGTGCTTTGGATGAAGCAAAGACGGATGTTGCTCTTCAGAAACTGAGTGAAACGCTTGATATCCTTTCTGTAAAACTATCAAAGGACTCAGAGAAGCTGGCTCTTCATCTGGAAAAACAATCCGGAGATCAGATACCGGAAATGGTTAAGTCAGTCCTGGGCATTTTGAAGGAAGTATTCGAGCTGCGCCCGGCACTTTCCTGTCTTTATACTCACTATTACCCTGTACTGAAAGATCTGATGGACTATCATATGGGAACACTTACTACGGAAGATATAGCGTTGCCGCTTTCTATACAGCTATTCTCCATACAGAGCGAAGTCGACTCCCTCAAAGAAGACTATGACCGGGCAAGAGAGTATTGCCAGGCTGTCTTTCTGACCACAAATGCACCCGGATCCGATCTTAGCCCTGAGATTATCGCCGCAATCTATCATAATTACTGTATGGAGAGTGGCCGGAATGATTTTTCCGTGGATTATGGGGAGAGAATGTCTGTCAGTCTGATCCCGGTAAATAATATTCCATGGGAATCTTATCTTGATAAGCATAAGAATATGTTCCACTCAAGCGGAGAAAAGAAAGAGACACACAATATTTCTGATTTTACGCATTTTCTGCATATCGGGATAGATCACATGCTCGGAAGCGAAAGCGTCATTAGAATCTGCAAACTTTGCGGCGGATATTTCAGGATCAGATATACCTCATCCCAGGAATACTGCACACGCCTGTACGGTGACACCAAAGCCGCCTGCAACGAATATGCCAGCCGCAAGTCATATAAAGAAAAGCTCTTCCAGCATCCGATCCATCAGGAGTTTACCAAATCCTACAATAAGCTATATGGACGGATCCGGCGCGGCAAGCTCCCGGCAGATACACCGCTCATGGATCAGCTCAAGCGCCTGCATGACGATTATTACGAACGATACGAGAATACACACCAGAAAGAAAGGGAAGCGGTGTGGAAAGAATATATAGAAAAGAACAAAGAGCTGCTGGAGTGACCGGCAGCTCATAATCATTTTCTCATTTTCTTTCGCTGTAAATTTACACGTATATATGCTTGAATCAGCTTAGCAGATGTGATATGCTAAAAATTAGCAAGGAGGTGTTGCGATATGACAAGTATAAAACCGATTTCTGACCTTAGAAATTACAACGAAGTTCTTAAAGATGTTGACACAAATGGTTTGGTGTATCTCACCAGAAATGGAAATGGTGCTTACGGCATACTTACAATAAATGAAATTGATGAATATATGCGCTTGAAGGCTCTCCATGGTCTTCTTTCGGATCTTGATCGTGCAAAACAACGAGCAGAGCGCGAGGGCTGGATTTCCGAAGAAGAGATGGATCAGGTGATGGGGTTATGAGAAAATTAGCCTTTTCACCTGATTATAAGGAGAAAATATCCAATGTCAGACAGTGGCTGGATCTTAGATTCGGGAAAGATATCCGTGCCAAAGCTATGCAGAACATAAAAGCCAAGCTCGCTTCTCTGAAAATGTTTCCGGAGCAAGGCGTTTCTGTACAAGCGATGTTTGGAATAGAGTCCAGTTACCATCTTGTATTTGTCGCTCATAACTATATCTTCTATGAATTCGATGATGAACGCGTTTATGTGGTCAACATCTATAATGAGCGTGAAGACTTCATGTATCAGCTGTTTGGTATAAAGACAACATCATCAGATACAGAGTCATACTGGGATGAATAATATTTTTTTAGTTAAATCGGCATCCAAATTTATGGGTGCCGATTTTATCACTATAACTATTATTTCTTAAGCAGCTTCTTCATCTTACGCAACCACTTATTTCTGTTAGCGTTTACTTCCTGGAGTTTGACTATGAGATCATAACGCTCATCCAACAGCTTTCGCTGTTCTTGTATCAGTAGATTTTGCTTTCTTATTGTTTCAACCTGAGGCTCAATGATCAATGACTCCTTTTTGATTGTAGATGGCTTGTCCTTAATCACTTCAAGATAGTAATTTATAATGTCAACCACATTATTATATTTTTTCCGTGCTCGTCTTTTTTCTTCCTCGGAAAGATTTTCATATTCCGGGTAGTAAATGTATTCTATTTTTCTCGTACGTATCTCTATTCCATTTTCACTATTGGCTGAATATTTCAGTCCCCATGTCTGGCAACTTGGAGTAACCCAGTCCTCTTTTGGAATATCACACTCCTCATCAGAAGAAAAGAAACGGAATGTGTGCTCATTAAACGCAATCTGATTATTATGATAGATATTCGCAAAATTGGCTGATTGCTGATAGTATGGAACGGTTATG
Organism: Butyrivibrio sp. INlla18; assembly: GCF_900103635.1. Classification (GTDB taxonomy): domain Bacteria; phylum Bacillota; class Clostridia; order Lachnospirales; family Lachnospiraceae; genus Butyrivibrio. The sequence goes on along the minus strand of NZ_FMXK01000026.1, from coordinate 23,737 downwards.
AATATTTGTGCCCTGTCTTTGCACACGCGGTAAATCTCAGCCAGAATATGCTCCAGGTTTTCCAAATGTTCAAGGCAGTGTGATGAAAAAACATAATCAACTGAGTTATCTTCGAAAGGCAGCGGATCTTTGTTCAGATCGAGAACATGATCTGCCATACTATACGGGGAATTAACAATCCCGATAAAGCCGTCCTGCTTTCGCCTTCCGCATCCAATGTCTATTTTGACAAGATTTTCAGGCAATTCATCAAATTTCATTATGTTCATTTGTTTCTCCCTCCCTTTATCATGGACAAAACTTCAAGTTCTAAGATATTACATACCTATTGAGGCTAAATACTCCTTGAACGAAGTATTTACTCTGTCTTTGTCAGACAATATCAAATTATTTTCTGTCATTCCGTCAGGAATAGGCCACTCGATGCCGATGTCAGAATCATTATATATAATGCCGCTCTCATCATTTGGGTGATAAAAATCTGTTACTTTGTAGCAAAATTCTGCATAATCACTTATAACAAGAAATCCATGAGCAAATCCTTTGGGAACAAGAAATTGTTTCTTATTCTCAGATGAAAGAACTATCCCATAATGTTTTCCAAAGCTCCTGGAATCCTTCCTTAAGTCAACAGCGACATCATATACCTCGCCGGAAATAACTCTCACGAGCTTGTCCTGCGGATAATTCCTCTGAAAGTGAAGCCCTCTAAGAACACCTTTTTTGCTCGCAGACTGGTTGTCCTGCACAAAATCATAGTTTAACCCGGCGTTTTCCATGTCTTTCTGATTATATGTCTCCATAAAATATCAGCGCTCATCTCCGTAAACAGAAGGAGTGATCACGCAAAGACCTTCTATGCCATTTACATCTTTTTCAACAATTATTTTGCCCATATCTTTTCCCTTCTATACCTGCAACTTAATCTTTCATAAAAGATCTCAGTAGTGAATCAGAGCCCCTCTGCGACATCTATCAGATACCTTCCATAGTTCGTCTTCATCAGTGGCTCTGCAAGCTTGATCAGCTGCTCTTTGTCGATAAATCCACGCTTATATGCTATTTCTTCAATACATGAAATATACAGTCCCTGTCTTTTTTGAAATGCAGAAACGAAGTCTGCAGCATCCAGCAGGTCGTCATGTGTCCCTGTGTCCAGCCAGGCAAAACCTCGGCCCATTGTTTCAACTTTCAGTTCGCCACGGACAAGATATTCATTATTGATACTTGTTATCTCAATCTCTCCACGTGCGGAGGGTTTTACATTAGCTGCTATATCAACAACCTGATTATCGTAAAAATACAATCCGGGAACCGCGTAGTTGCTCTTTGGATGTTCAGGCTTTTCTTCAATGCTGATGGCATTTCCGTTCTCATCAAACTCAACAACGCCATACGCTTTGGGATTGCGAACATAATAACCGAATATCGTTGCTCCGTGATCTCTTGAAGCCACCTCCTTCAGTAATTTAGAAAAACTCTGTCCATAAAAAATATTGTCGCCCAATACCAGTGCAACAGAATCACTTCCAATAAAATCTGCGCCTATTATAAATGCGTCAGCGAGTCCTCTCGGTTCCTCCTGAATCCTGTATTCAAAATGCATGCCCAGCTGACTGCCATCACCAAACAAATCCTCAAATACAGGCAAGTCTCGAGGAGTAGAAATGATCAAAACTTCTCTTATTCCCGCAAGCATAAGGGTTGACAATGGATAGTAAATCATCGGCTTATCATAAACCGGCATTATCTGTTTTGAAATAGATCTTGTTAATGGATATAAGCGAGTGCCTGAGCCTCCTGCCAAAATGATACCTTTCATCTTCTATAAACAACTCCTTTCCTGTTTATCTATTTTGCTTATGCAACAATTGTGTAATCCTGATTGTTCCACTTACCAGCAGTTTATATAGCCTGTCGAGAAATATTGCCGCAATTGCTGTTAATGCGACACAGAATATGGTCGAGATCATGGCAGCACCCAAAAATCCTGTTTCATGAATGGTTATTGAAAATATGACCATCACAACACTTTTTAAAACGATACTATGCAAAATATATACATAAAATGAATGGTCACCGGCTGCCGAAAATATATTGCATAATCCCAATTTTTCCTCAATGGTTCGTTCATTGGCAAATAGCAGGTACAATATAACAAACCAATATATCGCATACCATGTCCTGTTTATTGTAAGGAACCGCTCAAGCCTATCATCAGCAACTATCAACGCAAGAATATTCTGGGTGCCATCCATCATCAACACAAGCAGTAATATGATCACAGCGGACATTGCTGAAGCTAACCCGCTGATGAAGTGTGGTTTGTAGGAATATCTCAGCACCCCCCTAAAAAACAGCAGCCTGACAGCGATGTATAAGGGAACGGAAAATAACTACATGAACCAGCCGCAAGCAATATCACCGCAAGCATTGTGTATATTGCAAAGAATGTTCTTTCTTTTGAAGCATTTATTTTATTCACAAGATAATTCATGATATACATCACAATTCCGCTTATAAACATAACTCTTAATGTCCATAAAGGTCCGTCTACTGAATTATTAAAGGTAAAAATCATCTTAAGCAGGTCAGTAATTCCATAAGTCATAGGAATCCCAAGCCACGCATTTGCAACAAGGTCGCTTCTTTCCTCAAAACCAAATAGTCCACCCATGGCAAGTATAAATAGGGCAACAAGCGATAGAGGTAATGCAAATCTCAAATATCTTTTTACAACGTCTGTAACCATTTCCCTTAAGTTCATGGCTTTCTTTGAAGAAGCAAAATACCCTGTAAGAATACAGAATACTATAACCCACATATCTCCGTTGTAAATAAAGAAGGTGCTTTTGAAAAACAAATCCAGCGTTTTGGTTATAATTGCCTGCCCATAGGGATTCTGACCAATAAAAAGTGAATAGCAATGTCCAAGCATCACTCCATAGGCAGCTGCCGTCTTCAGATAATCAATCCATTTCTTTCTGGCTTTTTTCATTTCTTAAGATGTTCCACCCGTCGTCTCTTTAATGGTTTCAGCCTGACTGTCGATCTTGTAGTCCGGCATTTTCTGAATCGAAAACAACAGCGTTCCGGCAATATATAGCAGTATCATTGCTATCACTCTTGCAATTGAAAAATGAATTGTTCCAGCATTCAGAACAATAGCTGATAGAGACGCATCTCCATATAAAGAAATACCAATCTCTCCTGATAGCTTTTTCCCGACTTTTACCATATATTCCGTATCATTTATTTTGATAAAAGGTTTGTTCTGAATCATTCCATCTTTGTCAATATAGTAAAAATCCGGATTGCAGGCTTTATCTGTATCAATCTTTATATTGTATATGTTTCTTTCTGAACCGATGTCAAACAGCCACTGAATACCTGTTTCGTTGTATTCCTCGTTCAGACGCATTTCATCTGTTGGAATAATCTGACTATCATTTTTTAATATAGAAAGAACATTTGTAAAATTAAAAACGCAAATCTCAATAATAATGGACAAAATTACCCAAATAACAAATCGCTCTTTTTTCATAACATCCATACTCATCACAGTGTTCTATACCAGATAATATTTTTCCCGGTAACTTTGATATTCAACTTTTCTAATCCTCTGCATACATAATTATTCAGATTCTTCTTTTCAAACACACCAAAAAATCCTGCATTTTCATAAGAAACATCTATAGACATCGTTAGTTTCTCTTTACAATCTATTTCCTTATCAAACTGAATCTCAGTTACGTTATTAGAGATAGTGTCATCAAAATTTATAGTTCTAACGCCAACGATTTCTCCGCCAGCGTTACACAAGCATATAGTGATTTCGCCTTTAACATCATTATCCTTAGCAAAACATAAGGACATAATCCTGAAATTATTGGCAACTTTTAATTTATACTGTCTGGTTGTCGTCAGCTGACGGCATATTACCTTAGCAGGGCGTGGAAGACTTTTCCCATCCTCCAGTCTTTTCTCAAGAATTTCTGGATTTGCCAATATATTAAGCAACGTGTTTATTCTTGCTAAAATCTGCGTGCCTCTCCGACTATAAATAACAGGGCGTTCTTCTGAACGATAATTTTTTAATTCCGGAAGTTTTTCTTCAATAGTTTCGATTATTGCAGATGTTGAGTAGTGTAGATCAAGATCCCTTTGAGCATTCGTCACACACTCTTTTCTGAGCTCGGGATTATCAATTGCCGTAAGCAGTTTATTAGTCCAGTCCTCAACTGTATTTTCAGCAAGAAGTCCATTGAACTTGTCTTTTACCGCAAAGGTAAACGGCTCACAGTCCGTATAAATTCCCATTAGTCCTAGCTTACTGTATTCAAGATATTTGTTATAAAACTTGCATCTTCCAAATTCGGTATCCTCAATAACAGCAAGACCTATCTGCGCATTGATCGTTGCTACGTACCTTCTGTACTCCTCGGCATTATCAAACCACCTGGTCACTTTTATATAGGGTTCTGAATCTCTAAGCTTTGAATCCTGAAATCCTATCAGATGAAAGCATACTTTCTTGCGTTGTTTGTAATATATGTCATTAATAGCCGGCAGAATATATCTGCTGATATTTTTCTCATGAGAGGGGGAACCGGCAAAAATGATACCTATTTCGTCTTCTGAATCTCTGTAGGAGTTCATTCCTTCCCACGGATCTAAAACAATTGCTTCGACCACTTTGGCATCATTTCTTAAAAATGCTGAATATTTTTTTGAAACGTTTATATTTGACGTCCATAAAATACTTGCATAGTGCAAGCAGTCGAGCAAATATTTATGATAAACATCGTTCTCACCGTATAGTGCCAGTAGATCATCATCAATATAAAAGACGCAGCATTTTCCGGCTTTCTTAGCGGCTGCGGATATCCTTGATAAAAAGCAATCAGCACCGCGTATTATCAGGACGCAGTCACACCATGCTATATCGGATCGATCCACATCAATTCCTTCGATCGTCTTAAGTTCTACATCATTTTTTAAAGCATACTGCTTCATCAGTCTGATAGTGATGTCTGCAGTTGTCGTTTTACCTGCATATGCGATCAGAAGATGTGGATTGCTTTTTTTGATAGAGTTCATTTTTTATTTCTTCCGTTTTCTACAAAAGCTATATACTCTTTTGTGACGATTTCAGGCTTGTCATCCATTATTATTTTTCCTTTATCCAGCCAGATGCACCTGTTGCATATTTCCGCGGCTGCTTGCATGCTATGAGTTACCAATACAAGAATCTTCGAACTATCGACCATCTTTTTCATTCTTTCATTTGCCTTTTGAATAAAGGATGCATCACCTGCTGATAGAGCTTCATCTAACAAAAGGATATCTGGTCTGATTGCCGTTGAAACTGAAAACGCTAGTCTTATCAACATGCCTGATGAATAGTATTTGACAGGTATATTTAAGTAATTACCAAGCTCGGAAAATTCAGCAATTTCCGGCATCATAGGTATTATCCTGTCAGGAGTCAGTCCAAGCATAAGTCCTCGTATGTATATATTGTCCCAACCATTCTGCTCCATTTCAAAACCGGTTGCGAATTCATACATTCCGGATATTTCACCTTCCACATTAACTTCACCGGAAGTGGGACTATAGATGCCGGATATAAGCCTGAGAAATGTTGATTTTCCCGCCCCATTATGTCCAATTACTGAGACCCTTTCTCCATCATTTATTTTCAGGGACATGTGATCTATCGCGTGCACTTCCCCCGACTGTGTAAGATTGGAAAAGTCACTTTTATTCTGCATTAAAATATCTTTGATACTTTTATCTTTCTTTGTATTAAAAATGAGATCTGCCTTGTTTAATACTATACTGCTCATTTATTCCGTCCCTAAAGTTGAAAAACAATTTTATTTCTATATTTAACCTGCATCGAGATACCGATTAAACAGATTATGACCGACATAACGGATGCAACTATATAGCATCTGATATCAGGAAGCTCCACCCCAAGCATCGGCCTTCTAACTACCTCGATCATGTAATAAAACGGATTCATTTCATATATGATTGAGTATCCCTTTTCATCCAGAATTCTAGTGTCATAAATGATAGGCGTTGCATAAAACAATCCCTGCAACATAAGAGACTGTATCGGCGCAAAATCCCTGAAGAAAAGATTGACAATAGACGTAATGCTTGCCAGGCCTAAGGTAAAGGCATACATAAGAACAAAGCCAGGTATGCACATCAACATCTTCCAGTTAAACAGATCCGGATTGATAATCAGATATAGCGTAAAAAAGGCTAGAGTAGAGTACATCAAATTAACAAAGTTTGTTGTTGTTATCCTGACAGGGAAAATAATAGTTCCCACGGATGACTGCTTTATATATCCTTCTGCGCTCATGAAGCAGCCTGTTGATACATCTGCTGTTCCCGACATAAAGCTCCATGGGTTAATGCTTGCGAAAATTAATGGAATCAGCGATGCCGGGCTTGTACCAAACAAAATTGCATAAACACCCCCAACAATTGCAGCAAGTCCCAAGGGTGTGAGAACAGACCATAATACTCCTAATTTTGATCTTCGGTATTTCATTAGCACGTCCCTTTGGACAAGTACTTTTAACAAATATCTGTTTCTATATAACTCTGTAAAATATATTTTAAAAGTGTTCACGGTCTTAATCCTTCATATAATGCCACTGCTTTATTAGCACATTTTCTTGCCGCATTATGAATACGATATGGTCTGTACTTTACCGGCAGATACTTGTTATTGCCTTTTAGAAACAGTTCTGGGATTTCTGCCTTAATTTCATCAAGCTGTCGCTTTTTTGAAAACTTTTCGGCACAGTACTTCTGGGCATTCACTACTGTTTCTTTCGCCAGCTCTCTGTTAGATAAAACAAAATCAATTTTATCTGTCCAAGAGTCAACCGTATTGGCTGTCAAAAATCCGTTCACGCTATCCTGAACAACATACCTGTATGGATAATCATCAGTATAGATTCCGGTTATTCCAAGCAGGCTGTACTCTATAAATTTATTAAAGTATTTACATCTGTAAAAATCTTCCTGAAGGGTAGGGGCAACACCTATGTCAAAAGACATATTGCTAACCATACTGTAATAATCAGCGTAATCCATCCACGGAATGCATATGACCTCAGCCTTGCAGTCAGCTATATTCTGTTTTCTCATGCCAACGCATGTAAGGACGATATTAGGATATTTACCAATCAGCTTGTTTATTGCGGGGATTACTAAATCATTTAACTGTCGATAGTGATTTGCGCTTCCGGTGTACAATATGCTGCATGAATCCGGATTAACAGAAGGTTCCCTCACATCATTCAGCTCTTTGCAGATATTGGTACAAACACACCGGGCGCCTGTCACATATTGCTTATAGCGATGAATAAAATAGGGACTCGATCCCCATAATACATCACAATGCTCCAACACTTTCTTCAAGTACTCACAATTCTTTTCAAAAGATATTAATGTGAAAAACTCCCGTATCCTGCTTGAATATATATGTGGCAGATTAAGAAGATCATCATCCAGATAAACTATAACTTGTCTGCCTGATTCTTTTGCGGCAGAGGTGATAGCATATGCACTTTTATTAAATGGACGAATGGAGAGTACAATGTTCGCCCATTCAATGTCCTTCTTCCTGACATCAATATGCGCCATTTCTCTGACGGTAAAATCTTCCTCAGAAAAACAGCGCATCACGTCGCAAAGAAGCTCTACGGTTGGAATACGTGAAGAGTAAACAATAAGTATGTTATTCATATGACTGATTTTTCCTGCGGTATTCATCCTCGAATATCACCATTCTGTATGCATCTTCAAATTCTCCTTCACTACCAATCGCTTCGCTTTTCATGACAGTCTCTACAGTTAATCCTGCATTTTCTAAGAGTTCTTTCTCATCACTATATCTTGTGAAAACAAAAGAATAGACCTTATGCATTCCAAGCTCCTCAAAAGCAATCATCAGGAGCTTGTTTATGGCAATCATCTGGCACTCTGTATTCCATTCCTCGTCATCGCTAGTAAAAATGCAGAGTTGGCATCTTTTATTGGTCCTGTCTATGTCCTTTAAATAAACCGTTGCTATTGGGTAAAAGCACACTCCGGAGGACTCTTCAATTTTCTCAACAATAAATTGCTTATAGTTGCCGGTTTTAACCTGCTCCTCGTAAAACTTTCTATGAGACTCTTCTGTAACCGGTGTTCTGTTGAAGCAATGCATAGCAACTTTAGGGTTGTTTCTCCATCTAACGATCAGTTTTCCGTCATCCTCATTTATAGGTCTTAAAAACACATTCATATCAGAACCTCTTAAAGAACAGTATTAATATCAAAATGTCCACCTGGTATATCATTTTCCTCAAAGTAGCATTCTTCCCAATATCTCATAAACATGCCTTTTTTCCAGTTATTAAGATCAACAGGAAGATCAAACAGATAATTATCAATAGCGGCTTCCACAGAATTAAATCCGTAATGCGCCCTCACACATTCAGTAGAGGAAAATCGTGTATTTATCTCAAAAGGGATTGCTCTTCCGTTGACTATACGCATCTGAACATTAATAGCCCCCTCCGGCTTGAGTGCAGCAGCTACTTTTCTTGTGACATTGATAACCTCGGAATTATCGTCAATTTTTCCATAATACGACATGCCATACTCAAGATTTCTGATCATTGGAATAACTCCTGCAACATTTCCTTCTTTGTCGCAGAATGCCTCAGCTGTATACTCAATATCGCTATCTAGAAATTCTTGAAGTACTATATTTTCAGAATCTGCAAACTTTTTGGCAAAAAGCTCTTCTTCAGAATTAATCTTATATATATTTCTCGACGCAGAGGAAATTCGCGGCTTCATAAAAATAGGATATCCGCCGGTTATATCCAGCAGTTTTTTATAATCGTCGAACAGAACCGTTTCAGGAAATGGAAGGTCATATTTTTTGAATGCTAGATAAGTTTTATATTTATCTGTGCCCAAATCCACAATTTCTGGGCGCGACAAAAAAACAATTGCTCCTGATTCTTCTTTTATTCTTTTTGCTGCGTTCGATAATGCATATATTTCATGCTCGGTACCCGAAAAAATACCGGCAATACTGTTTTCTTTGCAAATATTTATGATTGCATCAATATATGAAGTGTCCTTAGCAACGGGTACTATATGTCTGCCAACGATTCGATCCGATATAAAATATCCGGCTCCAAGCTGTTCTGAGTTAGTTACATGTATATTGACGCTCTTGCCATACTTTGACATAAGAAGTGCTTTAAGAACACTCTGTCCCATAGTGCTGCCTGCACCGGTGACCAATATATTCAGGTTCATGTTTATCTTATTGCTGCACATCTTCGCAGACCTTCCTTTAAATCTATTTGTGCCTTATAGCCACATCTGTTTAATTTGCCAGGATCCAATACTATTTTTGAATCATCTTCACCTTCTACCACTATCGGGGTTACTGCACATTCCCCTCCGCTCAGATCAACTCCAATATCGACAAGTCCTTTGACACTTGTTCCTATGCCAGTTGAAAGGTTAAACACACCATCGATATCGTTTTGACACGCAAATATCAGTCCATCTGCCACATCCTTAACATAGATGTAATCTCGAGTTCTTTTTCCTTCACCGTATAGCTTTATTGGTTCTTTCTCTGCTATGGACTTAACAAGTGCTTTAATAAGATTCCCAAATCTCTGTCCAGGACCATAAACATCTGATATTCTCATAATAGAGTAGGTTATAGTTGTATTTTTAAGCATATCTTCAATCAACAACTCTCCCACATACTTGGATAAACCATAAATATTTGCTAATGCAGGTTCTGCTATGTCAGTTTCCTTGATGTTATGTGCATACCCTTCGCCATACACATTATTGCCGCTCGCAAAAATCAGTTTTTTCACGCCAGTTTCCTTTATAGCCAGTAGCATTCTGTACAGTCCGGAAATATTGGAGTCAAAAACCTTTTCAGTATCTGAACTATCAGCAAAAGCTGCTAAATGAATGACATGAGTCACCTGATTCAGCGTCAGTGTCTCTCTCATGCATTCCACATCAAGCAAATCAAAGTTATCCCTTGTCCCTTTAACATAATCTATGTCACGTTCTTCCAAAGATTCGCATACGAATCTACCTATAAAGCCATTCGAGCCTGTTACCAATACCTTCATAAATCCTTTTTCTCCATTTTTCTCTTATCAGATACTTGGCGTTTTCTCTCCCACATCCAATAAATCTGATTCTTAGGTACGCTCTTAAAGAATTGTATTTGTGCCTTTCTATTCTCAGCTGCAATTTACGTCCATCATATTGGCATATTGCAAAAGACATATCCGTGATATCATCGCGCTGTTGCCCGATACTTCCGGGATTAACAAATACCCGTTCTTTCTCGGTATCTATAACGTATTCTGAAGTGTGCTTTACGATATGGTCTTCAACAGAGCCATCATCTGATATGATCATTACCCTCGGTCTGTGAGTATGCCCGTAAAAACATATGTTTTCGTATCCGTCGAATGCATCTGTCACATCCTTCGGATCATTAAGATACTTCCAACTTTGTAAATCAGCCTGTGGGCAGGCATGATAGAAGCCCATCCCATTCTCAGTATGTTTCATCGGAAGCAGAGCAATCTGACTAATCATATCGCCAGATATGCTATTTCTCGTCCATGAAAACGACTCCTCGCACAATCGGCTCTTTCTCTGCTCAGGAGCAATGATCATCGCTTCATGATTCCCCATCAAAAACAAGGAGCACCGTTTTTTTAATAGATTGAAGCATCTCTCCGGATCTGCACCGTAACCAATTGCATCTCCAAGAAAGACTATTTGATCTATTTTCTCTCTGCGAATTATCTTCAATGCCTTTCGCAATGCCTGATAGTTACCGTGCACATCAGATATAACGGCGAACCTTTCAGTAGTTAGCTTCATGGCAGATGATTACTTTCCTATGAACTTTATTACTTCATCACATATATAATCCACATCTTTCCTGGTCAGATATAAGTTAAGTGGAAGTGATAATGTATGGCTACTTACGTAATCTGCATGAGGGCAAGTTCCTTTGCCATATGCATACATTTTGTATTCGGTATTAGCGATATAATGAACTCCCGGAGAAATGCCTGCCTGATTAAGGGCGACAATCAGTGCATCTCTGTCATCCACCAGAATCTGGAACAAATGACATGAACTTTCACAGCCTTTCTCAATTCTCACGAATGTAATCTTGTCTGAATATGGCTCGAGTCTTTCTCTATACCAGTTGCAGATCGTCCTGCGATAAGCATTGTCTCTATCAACATACTTTAGCTGCACCAATCCTATGGAAGCCATAACAGAGTTGCCATGTCCTTTTTCGCCTATATATTCGACGTCATATTTCCATTTATAGTTGCCCATATTCTGTGTTCTGGCATAAGTATCCTTATTGATTCCAAGCCATGCTTTTTTTCTTACGATTTCGTCCAGCCTGCCATCTTTAAAGCAGATCATTCCGCTGTCTGCTGTTGGGAGATTTTTTACAGCCTGGAATGAATAGACAACCACATCAGCTTCAGATCCAGGGATCTTGCCGTTAATCCGCGTTCCTGTCATATGGGCGGCATCAAGGATAAATTTCAGATTATTTTCCCTGCAAATCTTGACTATTTCTTCATAATTTCCTGTATTTCCGCCAAGTCCGACATACATCACAGCCTTTGTTTTATCTGTAATATGTTCCTTTACAGACTTGGGATCCAGGCAGAAAGTATCATCAATATCTGCAAACACTGCCTTCAAACCTGACTTTGCAATTGCATGGTTTGTTGAAATAAAGGTGATAGGTGTTGTTATGATCTCATCGTCATCATTCCATCCACATTCTTCCTTTAATATGTCAACCGCAAGATACAATCCCATGGTTGATGAGTTCAGGTAATGCGCATAAGGGAGTCCGGTATACTGTTTCCAGGCATCCTCGAATTTAACTGTTTTAAAGCCCATTCCTGTCCAGCCTACTTCCAGGCACTCGCGTATTTCTGACAGGCACTCGTCAACTTCATATTTTGCTTTAAACAACTGAATATCCATATTCTTTTCTCCTTGTGATATATACTTTTAACCGGCAATTTTTACATATAGTGATAGGAATCTTTTTATCGTTCCTTTTTTCTTCATATGCCAGAACCAGGTTATAAAGATCCTTCTCTTAAATTCCTCTCCGACAGGTGTAAAAAAGCTCAGATTACTGTTTCTTTCATTCTCCGGATAGTTTTCATCTATCCATTTGCACATCTCTTCAAAATATGCATATGCAACATCAATTGGTTTCCCACGGGCACAGAACATCGTCTCGTGAGCAATTGTTTTTATGAAGAAATATTCAAGATATTCCTTCTTTATGGTTTTTAATGGATATAAGCTCTCCTGCAGCTTGTCAAATAATGGCAGGATGCTGTTGTTTTCATTTATCTGCCTGTGCTGCGTGTGCGACAGTGACTCACTGTTAGAAAACCAGCTATATCCCACTATCGGCACAGAAAAGAGTCTTTCTGCCTGGTTATATGCATTAAAGGAAAAGTAAACGTCCTCTCCCTTATTTACCGGAAGAAAGCTGATTTCATGTTCTTCAATAAGTTCTCTTTTATATAGCTTTCCCCAAGGGGCAGTCATTCTGAAAGGCGACCAGTAATCATCCGTCAGCTTCATAATCCTTTTGGTATTGCCATTTGAATCTACCGACTGATAACCCGATACAAGTACGTCAGCATCCAGTTCCTTTGCCCTGCCATACATACGCTCAAAGAAATCTCTTTCCACATGATCGTCCTGATCAGAAAATGCAATATATTCTCCCTGCGCATGCTTCATACCCAAGTTCCTTGCATATGAATTCCCTTGCTTTGATTCCTGTATGAAATATATTTTTCTTTTATCCGCCCATTTATCTATGAGTTCTTCTACTACCGCTAATGAATTATCTGTCGAACCGTTATCGACAACGATTATTTCAATCCCATCCAAAGTCTGGTTAAGCAGACTTTTCAAACAGGCACCTAGATAACGTTCCCCATTAAAAACAGGAACTATAACGGATATCTTGATTTTGGAGTCTCTGTCCATACCCCCCCAAAAAAAAGTTCTGCCTGTGGTAAAACAGACTTCCATTTTCGTAAAGAGTATTACTGACAGAAAAAGTGCCTTCATTTCCGCTATCTACGCGATTTTTCCGTCTGAACTGCCCCTGTTTTTGACCCTCAAAAATTCTGAGAGTCTGTTCATGTTTTCCTGCTTCATTTCCATAGAGGGATGAACATATCTGTTTAACGTAATGGAAACACTTGCATGCCCCAGTATTTCTGACAGAGACTTGATATCAAAACCAAGCTCAACACATATTGTGGCGAAACTATGGCGACAAGTATGCATAGTGGCTCCTTCTATTACACATTCTTTCATCACACGATTAAAATGATTCTCCATGCATCTGGGTTCAACAAAAAAACTTTCAGATCCTGTCAGGAAGAAGCAATCATCCGGTTGTTTGATATTGACCAGAACGTTATAAATATCATCGGGAATCGGGATATCCCTCACAGAGCAGTCACTCTTGGGAGTTGTAATAATGATCTGCGTTTTATGACCATGTTCATCTGGCTTATGTATTCTCTGCAACGTTCTTTCCACATGAAGCTTATGTTCATCAAATGAGATATCTCCCCATTTAAGTGCGCACAGTTCTCCGATACGAAGTCCGGTATAAAGAGAGAGCAGTATCCCCAATGAAATGAACGAAAGGTTATTCAGCAAGTATTCTGTAAGCCTATCGCATTCCATATGGCTGAATACACGAAGCTGCTTTTGTGGCTGTTTCAGCGCAAGCCCATCAAATTCCATAGTCGGTACACACTTTACACGGCGGAGATGATCTATTACATTTTTCAGAACAGAGATTATGCCGGATACGGTTTTGGGAGACAATCCCTTTCCACTAATACCGCCATTGGCGAGAAGCTTCGTTGAGTATGTCGTCACATCATCTCTTGTAATATCAACAACTATCCGGTCGCCAAATTCAGGAATCAGATATTTTTCTAAAATATGCTGATAACCGGACATGCTGGATTCCTTTACTATTGGTTCTTTATACTCAAGCCATTCCTCTGCAGCCGCCTGAAATGTCTCTTTCATTGCTTCTTTCTGCTTCTCTGTAAGAGTTTTATTTGTTTCCTTTAGCGCAGCCTTTGCCTGAACAAGCTTTTCTTTGGTTTCTTTATATGTTTTTCCGAATACAGACCCCTGCAGAGGCTTTCCATCTCTTTTTCCTTTGGAATAACGACCCTCCCAGCGTCCGTCCTTTCTTAGCCTTATGTTTTCTCCTTTTCTAGGCATGTTCTTTTATCTCCCTTCCTATAATTTTTATTCTCTGCCCCTTGATCTGACCCCTTATAGGATCGAAACTGGTTGACAGGTCATTAATAAAAACGTCAAATATGCATAATTTGATAGAATAATTTAGTAAAAATAACCAGAAACAACTCGGATTTCAAATTGTTTCTTGCTTTTTTGTTGGATGCGTGAGAGAATAAATCTATATGTGTTGGTATAATTTAAAGAATGACAGCATTCTTTAGGTAATACTCTTTACGAATTATTCTTTACGTAAAATGCAGGTGAATATTGGTGCTTCGTATATCCCGGCACTATTGCAACCATAAAAATCGATAAAAAAAGAGCAGAGAGAATTCCTTATTTGACGGAATTTACATCCTGCTCTTTTTGCTGTGGGATAGTACTATTCAATTATTTCTCTATCGGCATCGGCTTTTTATATTTTCGATTATCATTGTGTGTGCTATATCACCATCTCATTTCTCTTAACCCGATGCTGTAATTCTTTCCCTTGCGTTACTGTCAGATCTTCGCCGCCCAGCGCCCTTTCAAGCAGTTTTCTTATAAGATTGTGTTCCGAAAGTTGATTCACGATCCATTGGACGGACTCTTTCAGTTTCCGGAGTGTGCCAAGTTCGATCTTCTCCTTGAATGGGAGCTTCCGGCTATCTTCAAATTGCTTTTTTTCTTTTGCAAGAGACGCCTCTCGTGCAGCCATATTCTTCTCGTGAGCCGCCATTTCTGCTCTGGTCTTATCCACGGACTTAGCAGTAGCTAAAATGCTTTTATAATCCTCCTTCGGAATCTTGAAGTATTTCCCGTCAAAAGTGGAAGCAGGAGAGGGAAGCGCTTTAATTTCTTTCCTTGTAAGGATTTCTGCACCCAGACGATCACTTTCCTTTTTCTGGCTCTTGATTTTTTTATTGATATCATTAAGCTCAGCATTGGCTTTGCTCGTCTCTTCCTTGGCTGAAACAAGCTGCTTGTCTGCCCGAGATACCTCTTCGTTTTTCACAGCAAGCGACTTGGTGACAGCCTCAATTTCCTTCTTCTGATCGGATATCTGGGCCGCCTGAGTTTCGATCACAGCCTGATTTGTTTCGATCTGCGCTTCCTGCTCAGCAGCTTTCTTCTGCTTATACTCATAACCTTCCAGACCGTAATCCTTCTTTTTCTCAGCGTGTTTTGCTCTTTCTTCCTCGGTCATATCTTCATAGATTTCACAGTCGAGTACCGGATAACCCAGCTCACGCATACGTTTGGGATACTCTCTGTTCATAAAGGTAAAGAACTTAAGGTTGAAATCTTTCTTGGCATTCATAGTTAGGCAGCCGTCCTCTTCAAAGGATGTTGTCAAACATATGCTATGGTCATGTTTTGATTTTCCACCCATTTCATCACAATGTATAACAGTTGCAACGATTTTCCACCCTGACTGCCAATCATGCAGTATACCCCTCAAAACCTGATTACCGTCCTTGATAATCTTTAGCTGTTCTTCCTCGGAGAGTGATTGCATTATCTCCATAGGTATCTTTTGGACTATTTCTATAGCAGAAACAGTATCTTTTCTCAAAGCTCTTCGCCCATGAGCCTTTCGCTCTGTATTGATCCGGTCGATCTCCGCTTGGATCACCAGCTCCATATCCATATCGGAGCTTCCGCACAGCCATACATTATTTTTTGTAAGTTCATGATCTATGGACGCATCCCGCCCTTTACGCAGATCATTCATTTCCTCCCAGGCTTTCTTTACGCTGCAGGTACGGGCAGCTTTTCCTTTATGCCTTTGGTTGGATGGATTGAGTGACAGTTTCAGGCAGGGGAGTCCTACGTGAAATTCATTCATTTGTTTTTCTCCTATCTCCGGCGGTAAGACCTGGTCGATTTCCGGTCGCCGGTAGCATTCTTAAGATATTAAGTACGTGACCTCGTACTTAACTGCGTTAAGTGTCGGTCCTCTGCGAGGCTTGGCCGGGAAGATGCGTCCCGGCTGTTGCGTTGCCCGCAACGCTCGGCTTCCTTTTCGGAAGCCCATGGGCGTTTGGATATCCACCGGATACCCAAATCGGACGGATGGATATCGAATGGATATCCATTTCAGTCACCGTCCTCATCGCCCATGCTCAAAACGAGGTTTGCTATTCCTGCGGTATAGCGTCCCTCGCTTTGAATTTCCTCCGCACCTGTGCCTGTGGTAATTGACCCTGCATTTGCACCGGTGGGAGGAAGAGAGCCCATCTGCACCTTTTCATCAATACTCAGGCAGATGTGCTCCAGCCGGCTTAAGCTCTCTTCGATCTGCTTAAGCGGCTGCCCGGAGACGGTGGTGCTGTCTCCAGGAGTCTCTGCGACCATCTCAGCGATGATCGCCGCATAAGAACGTTTTTCCGTCAACCTTTCCCTCATGTATTCCCATGCTGCAAGCTGCGAAGGATCGTCCTCCCGGAATTTGACCAGGATGCTTTTATACTTTGCCCTCATTTTCTGTTCTTCTCCTGCATTTCCAGCTTCATCCGGGCACTGGCCTCATATCCCTTGGCATTGGCGCAGATATCATCGTAGAAGGTCACGCCGGGCAGCTGAGAGAGGGTAGAGTAGTGCTTAAGCAGGCATCCGCCTCCGCCAAATACATGAAGCTTGACATTCTCGTCATATCCATATACTTCGAGTTTCCTGATTATCTCCGTTGTATATGTCCTTGCCAGTTCATCCGTGGTCTGCGGCACATCCCCGGTTCTTCCTTCACATCCATTTCTGAGCAGTTCTTCAATCCTGCGCTCTGCGATATTTCTGCCCAGCTTCTTGGAAAGAGCACTCTGTATCTCCCGGACACAGATGGAAACCCCATAGGTTTCCGTCTTAAGGCTGTTTTCATAAGGTGTGCCGTTTTCAATCCTTGCGATGTTCATGGTTCCATTTCCGATATCCACGATCATGTTTTCTCCGGACAGGTCACTGATAAGGGCAGTTTCAGCAAGGCACTGCGGGAAGATAAACACTTTGCTGATCAGAATATGGTATTCCTTGTCACGGAAGGTAAAGACCGGCTCCTGATCACAAAGCATATATTCCCGAAAGTTCTTCTTCTGAGCTCCGATCCATTGGAGCGGAAGCCCCACTGCCAGGATGATATTGGCTTCCCTGTAGCCCCTGACATCCAGTTCTCTTGCGATTGCAGCGAGAGTAAGGATGTGATAGTCATTTCCCTTCGTTTTCTCGCCCTGATAGGTCAGATGGCTTTCGCCGATGACATACTCCCGGTCACCGTATTTCAGGATGTTATTATTCGTGATCGCCTCACCCTGAAGCAGTTCCACTCCGGCAGGGAAGACCGTGCTTACTGTCTTTATATTCCCGTATCCATGATCCACGCCGATGATCACCGGCTTATAATCCTTTAACTCTTTCATGATAAAATTCCTCCGTATTCTTTGTTGTTATTGTGTATGTGCTATGATTGTTTCCTGCTTAACTTGCCATGACAGCTTTCAAGCAGGCGAAATTGTCCTCTGCTATGTAATCCCTGACCGATTCAGCCGGAAACATCAGCGGAAAGCTTCTTTCCTTGATGCGGTTGGTGATACGGTCATCATATTCCAGTCTTTCAATCGGCAGGTTGCTGGTATATATCGTGATCAGGCGGTTGATATAGCGTGAATTGATGATGTGATACAGTTTCTCCTCAATCCAGTCCTTGATCCGTTCGATCCCGAAATCATCAATCACAAGGATCTCCGCCTTTGACAGGTCATCAAGAAGCTGGTGCTCGGTCATTCCTTCCTCCCGGTTCCAGCTTGCCCTGATCTCATTGAGGATCTGGACCGATGTGGCGAATTTTACCGACAATCCGCAGCGGTATATCAGATCGTTGGCTATTGATGCCGCCATGCGTGTTTTTCCGCTGCCCTTGGTATCGGAGTAAAGGTATAACCCCATCCCCTGAGCCTTCATCTTCTCAATCCCGTCAATCCACCAGTTTATGGCCTTGCAGTCCTTTGTGATCACCATCTGGGAATCCTGGCGGCGGTAAATATCGTGCCGGAAATTCTCCATCCTGACATCCGAAAAGGCATCCGGGATGTTGGCAAACTTAAGCTTCTTTCCAAGCGCCTCCCTTTTTCTGATCCCGCAGTCACACTCCCTTGCGTAGGAGTAGCCGTTCTCGTCATAAAAAGCCCATCCCGTGCCCCGGCATATCGGACATTCAGAGGCCGTAGAGGTCGATCTCATTTTTAGACCAGCCGGAGGATTCTCCTGAGCCAGCGCTTTTCCTGTCTGTTCTGTTTCTGTCTGTCCCGTCAGCAGTTCCATGTTCTGCTCCTTTCCTGTCCGCTTCGACATATTTGTGTGTATTTGATTTATGATTCTTTGATTCTTGTTTTTTAGATTCTTGTATATATAATTGTGTCGGGATTCCCGATACCGGTTTTTCCGTTATCGGTTTCTCCGTTGACGGCTTTTCCGTTGACGGGTTTTCCGATATCGTTTTTTCCAACAACGGTTGTTTGGGAACCACATTGATCCTGATGCAGATATCCGCAAATTTGCCGTTAGTCCTTAGCTGCTCTTTCACCAGATAGCCCTTCTCCTGAAGCCTATCAAGCCCTGCCCGGATAGCATCCCTGCCGTCGTCCAGAATGGTAGCGAGACCATTTATTGTGAAGTTCCAGTTGTCCGGCAAAGACATAAGTGTGATGAGCAATCCACGGTCAAACAGCTTCAGCGTCTTGTCGTGCAGGATGTTCTGACTGACCATCACAAAGTTTCCCTGTGTCTCATTCTTCAGGACCATTCTTTTCATGCTCCTTTCCGGACGGGTGCACCGCCTTGTTTTCTATCAGCCACTTATACAGATCGTCCCAAACGACAAACTTACGGCGACCAATGTGGAAGCAGGGGAAGCCCGGCTCTCTGAACATTGCATAGGCGACCGTTTTGCCTATCCCCAGATACTTTGCAGCCTCTGCGGGTGTAAAAATCTTTTTTTCATCTATCAGATCCTGTATTGATGTCATGATTCTTCTCCTTTCGTTCAAATCTCGTATGTTGTGTGTCCAGCCATTCCATTGCCATGCGGATCGCTTGTCTCTGAAGCGAGCGGCTCCTGGCTTTCCAATATCTTCCGGATGCCATATACCGGATCAATTCCACCTTCGTGATCCTGTGATCACCTTTCCATCGAAAGGATTTCAGATACCCTTTGTCGATCCACTTTGCTATAGAATTCTTGTGAATGCCGGTTACCATGCTGGCTTGCCTTATGCTCAGGACATCAGGTTCCGAAGAGAGCAGAGTGGTGAGCACCCTTATCTTCTCCGGAGAAACATCCGTCCGTCTGCTCTGGAACCTCTTCTCCATGTAGCGGGCGACATCTTCCACCCGGATCCGATAATACCGGACGGTACCAACCCGGCGCTTAGTGTAGGGGACCAGTCCACGCTTCGTTGCCAGATATGCGGTACGAGAGCTGATACCGGCAGCCTCCATGAATTCCCTTTGTGTCAGATAATCGCCATATTGTTTTTTGATCTCGAGGATCCTCTTTTCTAAATCTGTCATCTGTTTTTCTTCCTTTCCGGCACCGATAATCTCTCCAGTTCTCTCCGAGTTCTCTCTTTTTTGCAAAAGAAAAAACTTCCTTGATTTCTCTAAGGAAGTTCAGTAAAATATGGCTTGTATGAAGTTTTCGTATATTTTACGGGGCGCGGAGGCTGTCAAAATATCGAATTAGATATGATTATTTATCTTGATTTTTGACCGCTTTTCGGTTGGTGTAAAACACTCGAAATGCGTTTGTCCTTTTGGGCACGCGGGTTCGAATCCCGCCGTCTCCGCTATATCATTTTCCCCAACACTTCTATATTTTTCTGCATCTTTTGACTATTCATAATTTTTTTCAAAAAACATGTAACCAGCCAATATGATTTTTCGTTATATATAGTGAAGACCTTAAAAGGAGGATCATTCCAATGGATGACTCACAAATTGTAGAGCTTTACTTATCAAGAGATGAAGCAGCCATAACAGAAACATCTCAAAAATATGGCAGCCGTCTCAGAGTTATAGCAAGCAACGTGATAGGCGAAATAGACATTGCCAAGGAATGTGAAAACGACACATATTTCAAGACTTGGAATCTTATTCCACCAAACGAGCCAAGAACATACCTATTTTCTTTTTTGGGAAAGATCATCAGAAACCTTGCAATCGACAGAGTTCGTCATGATGGTAGTCAAAAGAGATCTGCCAAGCTCAGCGAACTTACTACCGAGCTTTCAGAGTGTATTCCTGGTCAAAGCGATGTTGCTTCTGAGGTTGATGCAAAAGAGCTGATTGCATTGATCAACTCCTTTCTTAAGGATTGCTCCGAGGAACAGCGCAAAGTATTCGTAAGAAGATACTGGTACTTTGACTCAGTTGCTGACATCTGCAAAGCATACTCACTTCCACAAAGTAAGGTCAAGACCATGCTTTTTAGAATGAGAGAAAAGCTAAAAGAGCAGCTTAATGCAGGAGGTTACAGTATATGAATACATATGATCTATTAGATGCAATAGGAAATATTGAACCCAAATACGTAAATGAAGCTGACATCAATCCAAAGACCAGATCTAATGTAAGGAAGTTCTACACATTATATCTGGCAGCTGCAGTTCTTTTACTGACGGTCATTGCAGGAACCGTGCTCACAGTTCAAAAGCCAGATCAGATCACTAAGGAAGACGACGAGGCCGAGATTGAAACCTTTGTTACCGAAAGCTACATACCATACATGATCATGGTCGATGGAAATCTCTACTATAGCACTGACGCCCCTTACACTGAAGAGATCCCAGATGATGCTCCTATAAAGGTGCTGTCCTATGTTGATGGAACCCCAGAAGAGGATGGACAGCAAAACTTCGATGAAACCTCTTCATCTCTTTACGTAGTGATAGACGAAACTCACATTGCCGTACAGATTGATGGCAACTACACAATCTTTGAAAAGATCACAGAATGATTTTTAGGAGGAATGGATTATGAAAAAGAATCTTATATCAGTTATTTTAAGTGCTACCCTCGTTGCAGGAACATTAGCAGGATGCGGAGCAGAGGCTCCTAGTGAGCATCCTTCATCCAACACCTCAGTTTCTGAGAACAATCAGCCACAGACAACAGATATTGCAACAAACCCTGATTTCAACAAGTCTCTTATTGAATTTGTTGAGCAAAACGGCTATGCAGAGGATAACTATATGGTATCTCCTACATCCTTTAGAGCAGCTCTTGCTCTGGCTGTTTCAGGTGCTGATACACAGACCAAGGAGCAGATCCTGGCAGCCATGGGATTTAGTAGTATGGATGAACTAAATGCCTGGTACAGCTCTGTTACTTCATCAATCGATAATTTCGACGAGCTGTTAAAAGAAGCTCAAAAAGAATTCAAGAAAAACAAGAAGTGGTACGGCGAAGATGCCAAAGAACCTGACGGAGCCTTTCAGATGGCCAACTCCATTTGGAGTAACACAGATGCCAGCGGCAAACTTTCCAAGGACTACATCAAATATGTAAACAAGAACTTCGACGCAGCAGCAGAAAACGTTGATAGTAACCATATTACAGACAAGGTCAATTCCTGGATCAACGACAAGACCTGCGGTCTCATTCCAAAGATAAGCGACAACATGTCCTATGCATCAGTAGTTCTCGTTAACACTCTGTACCTGAGAACATCCTGGGTTGAAGAATTTAGCGACTATTACACAGCTCCTGGAGACTTCACCGCAATTGATGGTTCAACTGTAAGAAAAGACTTCATGCAGCAGACAAACAGCTTTAAGTACTACGAGGATGAAAAAGGAAAGTTCGTTGTTCTCCCAATGAACGGCGGAATCAACGCTGTATTTATCCTTGGAGAAGTGGATGATATAATGGGTAAGCTAGAAGATGCTACATACGAAGAAGTTGATATTAAGCTTCCAAAGTTCGAAATAGAGAGTTCTTTTAGCAACAACGAGCTTATAGATTACATGATCAGTCAGGGCGCAACTCTTCCATTCTCACAGGATGCAGATTTCTCTGTAATGAGCGACGACATGTCCCTTATGATCTCAGACATCATCCAGAAGACCAAGATCAAGGTAGATGAAGATGGAATTGAAGCCGCTGCAGCTACAGCGATCATGATGACAGAATCTGCTATGGAGATAAATGAAATAAAAGAGTTCCACGCAGACCAGCCTTTTAAATTCATGATCCTTACTGACAGTGGCACACCAGAACCACTCTTCTGCGGTCAGCTCGTTAAATAAACCAATATTTAAGGAGATTAACATGGAATACATAGAAAACGAATATCTTAAGATCGGGGTAGCCACTCACGGAGCTGAGCTTAGCAGCATTTTTGACAAAAAGAGAAACAAAGAGCTCCTCTGGCAGGCTGATCCAACATATTGGAAAAGACATGCACCAGTTCTTTTCCCAATCGTAGGAAATGTTAATGGCGGCGCATTCAAATATAAGGGTAAGTCTTATCCCATGTCCGCCCATGGTTTTGCCAGAGATACAGATTTTGAGCTGGTTAAAAAAGACGACAACAGCATAAGCTTTTCATTAAGATCAACTGCTGAAACAAAGGAAAAGTACCCATTTGATTTTGAACTTATCATCACTCATATCCTAGAAGAAAACACGATCAATGTGGTATGGGATATAGTGAATACTTCTGACAGCGAGCCTTTATACTATTCGATCGGCGGTCACCCCGCTTTTGCTTGTCCAATAAATGATGGTGAAAAGAGATCTGATTACAAGGTTAAGTTTGAAAAAGATAGCCTTACCTACTCTCTTATCATTCCAGATACAAGAGAAGTTGATTATCAGAATCCTAGTACTCTCACATTAAAAGATGGGGTTCTTGATATCATAGATACCTTATTTGATAAGGATGCTCTTATCTTTGATGACTATCAGGTTCAAAAGGCAAGCCTCTGCACACCAGATGGCAAGCCATATATCACACTTAGCTGCGAAGGTTTCCCAAGCTTTGGACTTTGGTCTCATCCTTCACCAGATGCTCATTACGTATGCCTTGAGCCATGGCTTGGAAGATGTGACAACAAAGGATTTGACGGAGAACTTCCAGAAAAATATGGTGAGCAGTGTCTAGAAGCAGGCAAGACTAAAACGGAGCAGTATCAGATAACTATTTCATAACAAAAATAAAGAGTGCAGAATAATCTGCACTCTTCAGACTGTAGACAAAGTGGTCCTGAGAGCGTAGCTCTCAAGACCATTTTTCTTTTTCGCGAGTGTTTTATTGATAATAAAGGATAGAAACGGC
>NZ_FMXK01000002.1 GCF_900103635.1 Butyrivibrio sp. INlla18 | reverse complement strand
CAGCCTTATGCATCTGGCGATGCAGCTGATACACCAGCGGTCCGTCCATCCCGGTCCTCTCGTACTAAGGACAGCTCCTCTCAGATATCCTACGCCCGCGCCGGATAGGGACCGAACTGTCTCACGACGTTCTGAACCCAGCTCGCGTACCGCTTTAATGGGCGAACAGCCCAACCCTTGGGACCTGCTACAGCCCCAGGATGCGATGAGCCGACATCGAGGTGCCAAACCACTCCGTCGATGTGAACTCTTGGGAGTGATAAGCCTGTTATCCCCAGGGTAGCTTTTAT
>NZ_FMXK01000007.1 GCF_900103635.1 Butyrivibrio sp. INlla18 | reverse complement strand
AGAACGTCGTGAGACAGTTCGGTCCCTATCCGGCGCGGGCGTAGGATATCTGAGAGGAGCTGTCCTTAGTACGAGAGGACCGGGATGGACGGACCGCTGGTGTATCAGCTGCATCGCCAGATGCATAAGGCTGGGTAGCCACGTCCGGAAGGGATAAACGCTGAAGGCATCTAAGCGTGAAGCCCCCCTCAAGATGAGATATCCCTGCTTTGGCAGTAAGACCCCTTGGAGAGTACGAGGTTAGATAGGCACAAGGTGTAAGCACGGTAACGTGTTCAGCTGATGTGTACTAATAGGTCGAGGGCTTATCCAAAACGCAAGTATAGGAAAATGGATTTAGATATCAGTGTTCGGTTTTGAAGGTACAAAGCAAAAGGACCATGCAGTAGCATGGCATTTTGTATATATAGTATCTTTAATAATCCTCCTTAGCTCAGTCGGTAGAGCATTCGGCTGTTAACCGAAGTGTCGTTGGTTCGAGTCCGACAGGGGGAGCTAAAAAAAGACTGTTACTACGGTCTGATACGGCTCCGTGGTCAAGCGGTCAAGACATCGCCCTTTCACGGCGGTAACACGAGTTCGATTCTCGTCGGAGTCAGCTGTGAGAACTTGCCGAGGTTTTGTCGAGGTTAGTTCGAACGTATTCTGTATCGGCATCTGCCGAGTGCAGATTTCAGGAGATTTAGCTCAGTTGGTTAGAGCAACCGGCTCATAACCGGTCGGTCCCGGGTTCAAGTCCCTGAATCTCCACTAGGTTTCTTTTTAGAAATCATAACCCAGTACTTTTAATTTGGGGTCTTAGCTCAGCTGGGAGAGCATCTGCCTTACAAGCAGAGGGTCACAGGTTCGAGCCCTGTAGGCCCCACTCGCGATATGTCTAGGCATATCGCGAATTTTTTACCAATTAAATATGGTAGAATGCCGGCGTGGCGGAATTGGCAGACGCCCGGGACTTAAAATCCCGTGGGTAGTGATACCCGTACCGGTTCGATCCCGGTCGCCGGCATTTTTGAGAGCTGTAAGCCTTGATTTATCTGGGTTTTTAGCTCTCATTTTTTATGTATAGAGGTTCAAACGAGGTTCAGTGTTTTCAAAATGCTTGCAAATGCGATGAATACTGAACTTTTCAAAAATCGTTTGAAACTTTTTTATTGTTGATAACATATAAAAATTGCCACAACCTGTGGCAACTTTAAGATAAATACATGTTAAATCCAAATTTTAATTGTCTTAAGTAGTTTCTCTTTTTGATCTTCATTTAGTCTGGATATTTCATCAATTAAAGCATTATCTAAAGATCTTTTTTTATAATCTGGCTCTAATTGTCCTACCAAAATATCTAGGGATACATTCATGAGTTTTGCATAGTAGGTAAGAAGCCTAAGAGACATAGCTGTTCTACCATTTTCTACATTGCTTATATATCCAGGAGTTACTTCGAGTTCTTTAGCAACCTGTCCTTGTGTCATTCCTAGGCTTATCCTATATTCTTTTATTCTTTCGCCATAATTATCAATCATTTATAATTACCTCGCATATAGTATTTGTATATTAAATATACCATAAGTATTGACAAAACTCATGTATCATATTAGTATAATTTATATTCTATAGATATAGCAAAGGGTTAAGTAATGGGGACAAATTACTATCTATTTACACGAAGTAAGAACCTTGCTCAAAGGTATTTTGCAACTAATAATTCATGGGTGTCTGATGAGGAATATGAGATTTCAGATGAACCTTTGCTAGGCTACTATATTCATCTTAATAAGCTGAGTTACGGATGGAGACCACTGTTCCAGTGTCATAAAGCTTTTAGTTCTTTTGTGGATTTAGAGTTATTTTTTAAAGAACATCAGAAATCTCTGAAAATTTTTGATGAGTATGGTGAAGAGTTTGGATGGGATGCGTACAAGAGAATCATAATGAATCATAGTGGAAGAAAACCTGAACCTATGAAATGGGTATACGAAGAGGATGAATTTTTGGGTAAGAGAGGCAGGAAATATCTTCAGACAATCAGGTGTACAACAGAAGAAGCAGAAATATGGATTCCTTTTGATCATTTAGAGTATGAACAATCGGAGAAGCTTGCTGCTATCCGACTTAACTGCTATGACAAAACAATTCATGAATTTTTCGGATTTTTATAGTCACAATGATAAAGAGTATTGCATTGATTGGGCGAATGGAGATTTTTGCTGAGTAATTAATTTGCAATCTAAATATAAGACTATTGAACATGGGAGTTTTTATGACTAGAGGTAAGATTATTTATATCGATAAAGAATGTAAGGCGTATACATCAATTGAGTTTAATGGGGATATGTATCCTGATGGTAATGCAGATAGGATTCTTGAGATGTTCGAGGGAGGATATTTTTCAAATTACAATAACTATGAACGTTTTGTAAAGCGGTTTAATAAATCACATTATGGATATGAAGAAGACCTTATAGAACTGTTTTGTTGCAACGAAGAGCGGGTGATTGATGTTAAAGATAATTGGACGGATTATCTCTATATCATTAATGATTCTGATCGTCAGTGGATAATAAAAGATAAAAATAGATCATCTTTTTTAGACAAGAGAACATTGGCTATAGTGTATTTTCAACAGGTTGAAAGGATGATTCATAGAATTGTTCATGAAACAGGCAAAGAGTTCAGTATTGATCTAAGTAAGGAAGAATTCGTTTCAGTAATTGATAAACTAAGGGATTCCTCAGACCTTGTTGATAAAATTAATGAGTTGTTTCAGAATAGTCGAGAAAATGTTGAATGTGATTTTTGTAATGGTGCAGGGTTGCAAATATCTCATGAGAGTACGGTTGTGTTTTTGTTGCGAAAACTTTTGAATGATGCTTTTGAGGATATCGAATATTTCATCTATGAGTTAGATTATGGCCGAAAATACGAACCAGGTATGATTACTGATGAGAATAGTCAAAATATCGACTTTAGTTCAGCGGAAAAAGTTTATGAATACTTGACTGAGGAGAAAACTATATAAGTACCAACGTTACAATTAAATGGAATATAGATCAGAATAATGACAGATAATAAATATGCACATAGGAAAAAATGTTTAGCTTGACTTCCGACGGTTAAATGCTATTATATGTTTACAGGTGAGTCCTACCTTTAAGTGGAAACTATAACAGATAGTCCTCGCTGATAGCGTGGCTATAAAAAGCTATGTGTCTCAAAGCACATGGCTTTTTTTTTGGAGTTATTATGGAACAATTAAAGCTTTACTATATAGACATGAAATATGTTAGAGATCTTCACAATGCTGATGATCGTGTAGATTCCGTTTCGCCTCAGATAGGGAAAGAAAATCGTGTATTTATAGGTGTGGTTGTAACGCATAATGATAGGAAATACTGTATACCATTATCACATCCAAAAGAGAAACATAAACGAATGGCTAATAATGCAGAATTACATAAGATTGAGGTTGAGGGAAAGCTAATAGGTGTTCTAAATTTTAATCTTATGATTCCGGTTACAGATGCCCAGCTTATTCCAGTTGATTTACGGATACATAAAAATGACACTCTGACCAAGAAAGCATGGAAGCGATTATGTATTAAGGAACTTAACTGGTGCAGGAAGGGAGGAAATGACAAGCTAATAAGAGACAAGGCTAAGAATCTTTTCTTATTATGCACTAGTGACACAGCATTTAATGGAAAGAAACGTTGTCTTGATTATATAAGGCTTGAGAAGGTATGCGATAAGTACAATAGTAAGATTAATGGGAAAACATTTTCAGGATATGATGAAAAATAATTAGTGTACAACAGAAATATCAGCTGTCTTTATCTTCGTTTTTTGATCAGATAAAGACAACCAATAACAAACGGAATGAATGGTATGAATAAATTTGAGTTATTTACAATGATTTTTTTTGTTTTAGATGGATATTGGGATGACCATAAAAGTGACGACTTGGGGCAGTTTCTGAGTAGTATGAATCCATTTTTATTTGAAGATATCGGTTCAGCAGTTCCCGATATATATAATGATTTTTGCAAAATGCTTGGCAATCGAAGTATAACCATAGATAATAGCTTTGCCATTGCAAAGGAGTATATTAGCAGTTTTGGTGCTGACTATATTTCAGAGGCTTTTGGGTGGATGGATGAGGAAAAGTGGAAATCTAGTTGTAACGAGTATTTGTCTGAACCACACAAAGGAGACAGTGAATAAGTGGTACAACCATATTCACATTTTATTCAGTATCCAAGCGGGTCATAGATACATGAAAGTGGTACAAATTTGGTACAAAAGAAAAGCAAGGCCGGCGAAGCCCCTTTCTCTGCGACTTTGCGAGATGCTTAAAAGTTCGATCCCGGTCGCCGGCATTAATAAGTTTAGTCGCAAACTTAGTTTGTTCTAGGGTTGCGACTTTTTTTATTCTGTAGGAAATTACAAATATCCTTAATAAGCTGAGCCTTCTTTCAAACGATGTTAAGGGTAGCACTGTAGACAGTCAGATATAAAGAATAAACTGCTTACTGATAATTTACGGTTATAGTTCCAAGCATTATTTTATCCAGAACTTTATCATTGGTAATAACTGAATGTTCCGGTAAAATGTTTTCCTGATAATATGCTCCATCCCAGTTCATCAGCTTTTCCGGAGAATCAGTGTATCCAGTGAAGTTCAGGACTTTTGCAAGATTGTTGGAGTATTTCCTTGCGATAGTTTGTTTTATTCTCATGTTGATCA
Source organism: Butyrivibrio sp. INlla18 (assembly GCF_900103635.1). Lineage (GTDB taxonomy): Bacteria > Bacillota > Clostridia > Lachnospirales > Lachnospiraceae > Butyrivibrio. The sequence continues at coordinate 238,625 of NZ_FMXK01000007.1, read as the reverse complement.
GGATATTTTTATCTACACCTGTCTTAGCAAGCTGATAACCATTCATGCTGTTTAAGATCATCTCAGCTTCGGCTATAGCTTGTTTTTCTTCCTCACTACTTAGTACAACACCATCAGAAAGAGCTTTTTTATAATAAATCTCGTCTGATATACAGCTGTTTACAGCGTACTTCTTGGCATAGTCGCAAACAAACTGAGAATCCAAACCTGCGGAAAAATGAGTATTCCACCAATGCTTTGGGTTCTCAGGATCATACAAAAGAGCCTGATCTTGAACAAACTCTTCAACTAAATATATGTAATATCCAAATTCTCTTAAAGTTATCTCACTATCATCAACTGTGATAAGCGGCTCATCAAGATGGTCTTCGTAAACAAATCTGCTGAGTATTTTTCCACATGTGGCGGCAATAATCAGGAAGCAACTAAATATGATGAGTCCGATAATGCTTTTTTTATTAGTTTTTTGCATAAGATTTTATCTATCCTGTCTAAAAAGTTCTATAAATTCCTTTTTTCCTGGTACCCAGGCTTTTTCATAAATGTGTGTGAAATGATTTTTGACTGTCTGCTCTGAAATGCCGAGCATATAAGCGATTCTGCGATTGGAAAAACCGGCTACTTTTAGGTAGCCGAGTTCGAGTTCCCTTGTGGTAAGTCCAAAATTACGGGCAATATTCAGATATTGTGCTTTCGTGATTCCAGAATCAATCATTTTCCATATCCATTTCTTCATTCATTTTGCGCTCAGCATTAAGCTTAAGAGGGAGAAGAAAGAACTCTATAATAACTGCATAAAAGCCTGCAAGGAAGCAGATAGCAAGGCTAGGTCCAATTGTTTCTGGCTTGGAGATATTTCCCAAAACGAGTATTGCTGATATTATGATAGCAAACAGAGATCCAAAGACAACAAGTTTCTGAGCAGCACCTACTGCTTCAATGATATTTTTTAACTCAAGGAGCCTGTATTCTTTTATTCCTACAGAGAAAGACTTTAAGAAATCTTTCCACTCTCCTATGATGATGAGACCGGGAATCAGTGTAAGTATAATAACTAGCAGCGAAGGCAAGTCAAAAAACCATGCCATAACTGAAAAACCAAAGTTGGATCCAAGTGTGCTGATCAAAAAAACTGCAATAAAAAGCAAAAGTTCTCCCAATAAAACGGTACGTATATTCTTTTTCATTAGTATTCTCCTTTTTTATTCTCATATCAAAATAGAAGTACTTCTATTTTGACGTTATCATATGTGTGAAAAGAAATATATAGTACCTTTTTGTTTGCTAGTAAAACTGGAACATATTGTGGTATGCTGATGGTGTATGAAAAAAACGAGGGGAAAGTTATGGAGACGAAACTTACAGTAGTTGTTGATAATATTTCAAATGAAGATCTGCAGGGAGAATGGGGACTTTGCATTCATGCCAAGTGCGGAGACAATAATGTTCTTATAGACACGGGAGCATCTAATCTTTTTGCAAAGAATATGGAAAAGCTTGGACTTGATATAGCTGATGTAGACTTTGGTGCTATCAGTCATGCTCATTATGATCACTCTAATGGCCTTCAGTATTTCTTTGATCACAATGATAAGGCAAAGTTTTATTTAAGAGAGTCAGCAGCGGAGAATTGCTACCACAAGAAGTTTATTTTCTACTGTTATATTGGCCTTCCAAGACATATTATCAAGAGAAATCCAGATAGACTTGCATTTGTATCAGGTGATTACAAGCTTTGCGATGGAGTTTATCTTATACCTCACAAGACTCCTGGGCTTGAAGCTATTGGCAAAAGAGAGATGATGTATGTTCGTACAAAGAAGGGCTGGAAGCCAGATGATTTCTCTCATGAGCAGAGCGTAGTAATTGATACTGATAAGGGGCTTGTGATCATCAACAGCTGTTCCCATGGCGGAGCTGTTAATATCATAAACGAAGTAAAAGAGACTTTTCCTGACAAGCATATCTATGGACTTATTGGAGGTTTCCATTTATACAATAAATCAGAAGAGGAGATAAAGACTCTTGCTGAGGGTATAATCAGCACTGGTATTGATTACGTTTGTACTGGTCATTGCACCATGAATAGAGCTTATCATATTCTTAAAGATATTCTTGGAGAGAAGCTTGAACAGTTACAGGTTGGTAAAATAATTGAAATTTGACACTTTAACTAATCAGAGATGACAGAATAATGAGGTGGTTACATGATAGAGAAGTCATGCGGGGCAATTGTTTTTACTATACGAAGAGAACAGATCTTTTACGTGATAGTCGAGGAAGATTCAGGATTTCATAGCCTTCCCAAGGGACATGTTGAAGAGGGTGAAAATGAGGAACAGACAGCAATCCGTGAGATAAAGGAAGAGACAGGACTTGAGCTTGACCTTATCCAGAATTTTAGGATGGTTGATGAATATGTGCCAAATGAGAGACCTGATGTTACAAGGCAGATCGTATATTTTCTTGCTGAGTACCTGGATGAAGAGCCTTGTATTGTAAGGCCTGATGAAGTTAGATCTATCAAGGTTCTTAATCTTGAGGATGCGCTTAAGACTCTTGAATATGATGGAGTTAGAAATATCTTAAAGGCAGCAGACAAGTATATCAAAGAGCACATAAAGGGAATAGAGCTTTGGGATGCTTATAACAGAGATTTTACAAGGATACCAGGGGAGACTCTTGTAAGAGGCGAGGGAATTCCTGAGGGACAGTATCATCTTGTTGTAGATATAGCGGTTAAGCATGTTGATGGCACTTATCTTATGATGCAGCGTGATTTTAAGAAAATGCATGGCGGACAATGGGAGTTTACAGCAGGTGGGTCAGCTCTTAAAGGTGAGGAACCTTTAGGCGCCGCTAAAAGAGAGCTTTCAGAAGAAACAGGTGTCACAGGGAAAATAGAAGAGATTGGAAGAGTTGTACAAGATGAAAACAGGTCTCTTTATGTGATTTATTTCTGTGAAACTGATGCTAAAAAAGATAGCGTGGTACTTCAAAAAGGAGAAACTATTGACTTTAAGTGGATCAGCAGAGAAGAGCTATATTCATTTAATGAAGATGAACTGGCGTCATTAAGGGCTCTTAAAATGGTCAAAGAAAAGAACTTATAAGAAAATGCCTAAGCAGGAAGGATAACATCCACTGCTTAGGCATTTCTTTATGTAAAAAAATCAGTAGTTCTCCATAGCCTCTTTTATCTTGAAATAAGCTGGTTTAGGATCGTAGTTCATATCAAAGATTCGAGTATTTGTTGTATCACCGTCTCTGTAGTGGTCCACAAGTCCAAATAATGTTACATTAGTGATGTTTGCTGGGCCGCCAGCTTCTTTATCCATGTCATGAAGAAGCTTAAATACTTCGCCATATCGTTCACCCTGTTTATCAATGAGGGCCTGGGTCTCATTTTCAATTCCAATAGAAAGCTCAGTTACGTGAATCTCAAGGTCAAGCTCTGCGAACTTTTCGATAGCTTTTTTGATGGCGGAGTCCTTAGGATAATCGATTCCCCAGTAGCCCTGCATTCCAATGCCGTCGATGAGACCTTTTTCTTTGAGGTGGCTACAGAGAGCGTAAATGCCTTCAGTCTTTGGTTCCTGATAGGTATTGTAATCATTGTAAAAGAGCTTTGCTCCATCAGTTACGTATTTTCTGGCGTAGGTAAATGCCATTTCAACATAGTCTTCGCCTATGGTCTCATACCATGGATTTGGATCATCGCCAGTTTTTACTCTGCATTTAAAGTAACTGTCAGGGTCACAGGCATCTGGCTCTACAGCTTCATTTACAACGTCCCAGCAATAAACAACACCAGGATATTCTTCCTGAACATGAGTTACCAGCTGCTTAATATAGCTTTCCATTCTAAGGAGCATAGTGTCTTTATCCACATATTCGCCTTCGTCTGTATAGCCTTCTCTAAAGAACCAGTTTGGAGCTTGTGTATGCCATACGAGAGTATGACCGCGCATTTTCATGCCATGTTCCTGACACCATTTTAAAGTAGGATCGATGGAAGCAAAGTTAAGAGCAGGTTCTTCATTTCCATCTTTGAGATTTGCCTGAGAGCCGAACTGATCAAGAATGTAGCAGCTCTTCATAAGGTTTGTCATGGTGCAGCTGTTAAAGTGATACTCGCACATTTCCATGTAGTGAGGAAGATTTAAGGTCTGGTTTTCAAGGCTACTTCCGTTTATTCCTACCCCAAGAGTAAAGTAATCACTGCATAGGTCTTTTAATGGGGCATAGTCAGTGTATTCTGCCTGCACATCAGCAGATTCCTCTGAACTTGAAGCTTCTGTAGCAGAGATTTCGTTGGCGCTTTCTTCTATACTTGTACTTTCAGTAGCGCTTACGTTTGTACTTGGATCAGTATTTGTCACGGCAGAGCTTGCACATCCTGCAAGGAGCGTGACTATCAGAGCACCTGATAAAAGAGTTTTTATTTTCATGTTAGCCTCCCAAAGTCAGTAGTTTTTTGCTTTTAATAAAATATACAGTATAGGGGCGCTATCCACTAACCACAACTTGTTAACCGGTTGATACAAATTGCTAATTTTGTCATAGGTACAAATTAAACGTATAATAGAATTGTGTTGGTAAACATAAAACCATATGAGGAGAGAGAAACATGAAAAAGAATATTTGGATTGTTTTGACACTGGTAACTGTTTTGACAACTGCCTGCGGAATGTCAGGCGGTACAAATGCAGATGTAGAGCCTACGGAAAAAGAATCTTCGGAAGCGCAAACGCAGGTACAGGAAGAAGGCAGCTCTTTTGCTAACGATTTCATTCAACTGACAGTTCCTGCAGAGTTTGAAGGAATATACAGAGTAGAAAATGAGCCTGATAGACTTTCTATAATCTATAAGGAAGGCGAAGACGCCGGATTTGGCGGACTTGAGTTTTATGTTTGGGTAAGAGAAGTTACTCCTGACTATGCAGGAGGACCACAGATCAAGATTGGAGAGCTTGTTTCCGCTGACGGTAAGGACTACGACGTGGTTGTAGGCTATCCTTCAGAAGTTCAGTGGGATTACAATAAATCCTATTCTATGCCGGAAGATTACAAGAAGATTGCCGATGCAGAAAAAGATATCTGCAAGACAATTCAGGCTGTTAACGGCGGAACCTTTGAATACGGCGCTGGTATACACGGCGAAGACCTCTACGGAGACGTGCTTGATAAGTATGTAAAGGCTGTTTCAGAAGGATGGGATGCAAACAAGCTTGAAGAGGAAAACATGAGCCCTCAGTTTTATGAAGTTGCTACCTTTTCAGAAGGTAATCCAGGTGATAGAATTGGATTTGCTTATCTTGATGTAAACCTTGACGGTGTAGATGAACTCTTCGTTGGAGAGATTGCAGAAGGCGACTTTAAGGGCGTTGTCTATGATATCTATACAGTAGTTAACAGACAGCCACAGCTTGTAGTCAGCGGATCAGCCCGAAACAGATATTATGTATATGATAGCGCATTTATCGCAAATGAGTTTTCTGGCGGCGCAGCTGAAAGCGGAATCATGGTTTACAATCTTGATTACAATACAACAGAGATGACTCTTCAGTGGGGAACCAAGTACGACGGCTATGAAAACGAAGCTCAGCCTTGGTTTATCACATATGACGGGGAAGAGTGGGAAAACGTAACTGAGGAAGACTACAACAACAGAGTTGCAGACACAAGCAAGTACGTGAGATTTGATTACACACCACTTTCATCTTTAGCAAAATAATTGAAAAAAGGTTTTTACAGGATGAATGTTTTTGACATAATCGGACCAGTTATGATAGGACCTTCAAGTTCGCATACAGCAGGAGCTGTGAGACTGGGCCGAGTAGTTAATAAGTTAATAGATGACAGGCAGCTAAAAAAGGTTGAGATTGTGCTCTCAGGTTCTTTTGCCAGAACTTACAAAGGACACGGCACAGACAGAGCCCTCCTTGCAGGAATCATGGGATACAAGAGCTATTCTCCTGAGATCAGAGATGCTCTTACTATCGCTGATGAAAAGGGGATCGATTACTCTTTTATCAAGGAGGATCTAAAGGGTGCGCATCCCAATACTGCCAAGATCCATTATTACCTCACTGATGGCACCGAGGGAGTCATGCAGGGAGCCAGCATCGGCGGAGGTAATATCCTTGTAAATCAGATCAATGGCATGTCCGTTGAGTTTAATGGCGACAACAATACGCTTTTAGTAATGCATGAGGACAAACCTGGCGTAATTGCAGGGGTTACGAACCTTATGCACTGGGAACATGCAGATCTTAATATTTCAAATTTCCATCTTTCAAGACAGGAGAAGGGTGGAGATGCCATCATGACTATTGAGATCGACAATCAGCCGCCGGAGACACTGGTGGATGACATCAGACAGATCGAACATGTCACAAATGCAATTTTGATCAGAAGGATTTAACGGAATTTATGTTAAAGTATGAGACTATTGCTGAGCTTGTGAGCGAAGCAGAGAAAAGAAATATAAAAATAAGCGAGCTTGTGCTGGAAGACCAGGCAAAGAGCATGGAAAAAGAGCCTTCAAAGCTTTTGGATAAGATGGCTACAGACTTTGATATTATGGTGGAGTCTGTAAACGAGGGATCTAAAAAGAACCAGCGCTCTATGTCAGGACTTACTGGTGGCGAGGGCTTTCTTATGAACGAGTATGTTCAGAGAACTGGAGGAGGCCTTAGCGGCGAGCTTATGACCAAGGCTATGGGAAGAGCTCTTTCTGTTGCTGGCTGTAACGCCTCTATGGGCAAGATCGTTGCTACTCCTACAGCGGGAAGCTGCGGTATTTTGCCAGGATGCCTTGTTACTTTGTATGAGGACAGGGGCTATGACAAAAAAGACGTTATCATGTCTCTTTTCACAGCGGGAGCCTTCGGAATGGTGATCGCAAATAGAGCTAGCATCGCTGGAGCAAACGGCGGATGTCAGGCGGAGTGCGGAAGTGCGGCAGCTATGGCGGCAGCAGCTCTTGTGGAACTTATGGGAGGAACACCGGCGCAGTGCGCAGATGCTTGTGCTATGGCGATATCAAGCCAGATGGGACTTGTGTGTGACCCTGTGGCAGGCCTTGTTGAGATTCCTTGCATCAAAAGAAATGTGTCAGGCCTTATGATAGCTTTTTCTAGCGCAGATATGGCTCTTGCTGGTATCAAAGCTAAGATTCCTGTGGATGAATGCCTTGATGCCATGAAGGAAGTTGGAGATGCTATGGTGCCAGCTCTTAAGGAAACCGCAGTTGGCGGACTTGCTGGAACACCTACTGGCAAGAAGTTAAAAGAAAAGGTTTTTGGATCAAATAAATAAAAAAGACCAATTGTTAGTTGGTCTTTCGGTCGTAAGCTGTGATGATGGCTTTTGTTACGGCTACTACTGCAGGATTTGGATGCTTGATGCAGTAATATAATAATTTATTAGCCTTTGAGGTGACATCTACTTTGGTGGATGTCACTTTTTTTCTGATGTCAGGTCTTAGGAAGATCTTTTTGACGCGGGCAGCAGTATCTTTTTCTGGGCAGCGAAGCTCATTTTTGAGGATCACAAGGAGCATGATGATGAACTCTCTGTCCATCTGCGCATCGGCGCCGTCAACTTTTTTATCATTAAGGATCTCTCTAAAGGTCTTGTCTGTGAGTTCAAGGTTTGATAAGAGTTTGGGGTTATAGCTGTGAACAATGGACTCTCCCACAAGTCTGTAGTGGTAGAAGTAGCTATCTTTGGTAATTACAAGGCGCTGGCAGTCGCAAAGGCATGGAAGAGTGATGTTTACGTCTTCGCTCATGGAGATGTCGGTGTTGCAGTATTTGAGATTATTTAATAGGAGCTCTTTGGATATGAGCTTCATGCACCTTGACATGGTAACTGGGCGAACCTCTGCCCCAAGGAGCCCTGTGCAGATCTTATCAAGGTCCTCTCTATAGTAAACACCAGGCTTTAGGGCCTGAGTTTCTTTTCTTCTTTCGTTATTTTTTTCAACTATATAATTACTTGCGATGATCTCTGATGTGGCAAAAGAACTGTCGGTGAGAGCATAGAGAGACTCAGCCATTTCAGTATCTACCCAGTCATCGCTGTCAACGTAGCAAAGATAATCTGAAGTAGCAGCTTTGGAACCGCAGATCCAGGCTGACATGAGACCGCCGTTTTCTTTGTGGATGACGTTTACGCGGGAGTCTTTGGCTGCGTAGTCATCGCACATCTTGGGAGTTACGCCGTCTGTTGAGCCGTCGTCAACTAGGATGATCTCTATATCTGAAAGAGTCTGGTTTAAGACAGACTCCATGCACTTATCTAAGTATTTAGCTGTATTGTAAACTGGGATAATGAAGCTTATTTTGGACATTTGTTGTTCTCCACTTGTATCGTTAGCTTTTTTACCAAGCTAAATATATACTAACATAAAGACTGGTAATTTTCATGGAAACAATGGCACTTTTAGGGTAAAATTATATGTAGAGAAAGTATTAAACTCACTTTGGAGGTGCAAGGTATGGGCAAGGTTTTTCACGTTGACAAACAGATTGCAAACAAAAATGTAGAGGATTCAATAACAGAGTGGACCAAGGTCGTTAAGTACGGCGATATCAACGCTGAGAACAGACTTTTTGGCGGAACGCTTATGGCGTGGATAGATGAGGTTGCAGGTACAGTTGCCATGAGACATTCAGGCAATCCTATCGCAACAGCAGCAATTGATAACATGCAGTTCAAGCAGGGAGCACTTCTTGGAGATGTGCTTGTTATGATCGGCAAGATCACATATGTGGGCAAGACTTCTATGGAGGTTCGCGTAGATACTTATGTTGAGGATGTTAAGACTGGTATGAGACACGTTCTTAACAGGGCTTACCTCACAGAAGTATGCATTGACCACGACGGAACACCATGTACAGTGCCTTATGGACTTAATGTCAAAACAGAAAATGAGAAGGCTGAGTGGGGAGGGGCTATCAAGAGACGCGAGCTTCGTAAACAGCGCAGAATGGAAGGCTTCTAAAAATTCTTTTTTATAGTATGAAAAGTTGGTAAAAATATTGTAATTGTAAGTTCGGAGTGTTAAACTTTTGTCATATGGCGAGAGTTTAACACTCTTTTTTCATATTTCGATTGAACAATTAAAACGGAGGTTTTTTATCATGAGTAAGAACTTTGATGACATTTTAGCTAAGCTCAAGACTGCTAGTACCAAGAAGATGTCTGTTGCTGTAGCACAGGACACACACGTACTTGAGGCAGTTAAGGTTGCTAAGGAGAGAGGAATCGTTGATTCTATCCTTGTTGGTGACAAGGAGCTGATCGAGGAGAAGGCAAAAGAGGTTGGAATGAACCTTGATGACTACGAGATCATCGATGTTAAGGATACGATCGAGGCTGCTCGTACAGCAGTTTCACTTGTATCAAGCGGCAAGGCTGATATCTACATGAAGGGTGCCCTTGAGTCAAAGGATTTCCTTAAGAGCGTACTTGATAAGGAAGTTGGTCTTCGTACAGGTCGTCCTCTTTCACACGTTTGTGTGTTTGAGATTCCTGGTATCAATCGTCTTTTATTCCTTACAGACGTTGCTTTCATGCCATATCCAACACTTGAAGACAAGAAAGTCATCATTGAATATACAGTAGATGTTGCAAGAGCTTGCGGCGTTGATTGCCCTAAGGTTGCTCCACTTGCAGCAGTAGAAGTTGTTAATCCTAAGATGCCTGTTACTGTTGAGGCAGCAGAGCTTACAAGACTTAACGAAGTGGGTGAGATCAAGAATTGTATCGTTGATGGACCTCTTTCTATGGATCTTGCTATCGATCCAGAAGCTGCTAAGCACAAGGCTGGCGCTCTTGACAGAAAGATCGTAGGCGATGCCGACATCCTTCTTTTCCCAGATATTCACGCTGGAAACCTTACATACAAGACTATCGTAAGACTTGCAACTGTTAAGAATGGTAACATCCTTACAGGTACAAAGGCTCCAGTTATTCTTACATCAAGATCTGATTCTGTAGAAGTAAAGGTTAATTCTATCGCACTTGCAGCTGTTGTAGCAGCAAACAATAAAGGAGAATAATCATGATAAAGAGTTTGATCATTAACCCAGGTTCAACATCAACAAAGGTTGGTATCTTTGAGGATGAGACACTTGTAAAGGAAGAGACACTTAGACATAGCACAGAAGAGATTGAGAGCTATGCATCAATCATTGATCAGAAGGATTTCCGTAAGAATATCATTCTTGATTTCCTCAAGAAGGAGAGCATTGATATCAAGTCATTCAACGTTATCGTTGGTAGAGGCGGACTTCTTAGACCTATCCCAGGTGGTACATATGAGTGTACAGATGCTCTTTTAGAGGACCTTAGAAAGGGCGTTCAGGGTCAGCATGCTTCTAACCTTGGCGGTATCCTTGCTAGAGAGATCGGTGATGAGATCGGTGTTCCTTCATACATCGTAGATCCAGTAGTAGTTGACGAGATGGAGCCAGTTGCACGTATTTCAGGTGTTCCTGAGATCGAGCGTGTTTCTATCGACCATCCTCTTAATCAGAAGGCTGTTGCCAGAAGATATGCAAAAGAGATCGGCAAGAAGTATGACGAGATCAGCGTTATCGTTGTTCACATGGGCGGCGGTACATCAACTGGTGTTCACAAGAACGGCAAGATGGTAGACGTTTACGCAGCACTTAATGGTGATGGTGCATTCTCCCCAGAGAGAGCAAATGGCATCCCAGCTAAGGCTCTTGTAGATATGTGCTTCTCAGGTAAGTACACATATGATGAGATGAAAAAGAAGATCGTTGGTTACGGCGGACTTAATGCATACCTTGGAACTAACGACATGAGAGAAGTTAACAAGATGTGTGAAGAGGGCAACGAGAAGGCTATCCTTGTTCGTGAAGCTTTCATTTACCAGATCTGCAAGAACATTGGTGCTTGCGCTACAGTTCTTAAGGGTAAGGTTGACCAGATCATCCTTACAGGTGGTATTGCATATGGTCAGGTTATCACAGATGCTATCAAAGAGCGTGTAGATTGGATCTGCCCAGTTACAGTATATCCTGGTGAGGACGAGCTCCTTGCACTTGCACAGGGTGCAATCCGTGTCATGACAGGCGAAGAGGAAGCACAGAAGTATTGATTACCCGGTAGGGTGTTGGTTTCCCGGAAGGTAGTGATACCGGACGTGTGATAGTATAAAAAGTCATCTCTCGCTCCGATATTTTTTGCAGGGGTAGGATGACGATAGAGCTTTGGTTTTGCAGTGACTGCAAAAAATAAATCGCTCGAGCTAACTTCTTATACGTATCACACTGTGTGGTGTTCATAGACCTTGGGGGAGACTAAATGGCCTTATGATGTGCTAGCTTTTGATAATAAGACTGATAAAAGCCTTAATAGGCATGAACTAATTATAGTTTGTGTTTGTTAAGGCTTTTTTACGTCTAAAAGAATAGTGTGAAAAGCGTAGATTATGATGAGGTGGGGGAGGGATTAATAAGAATTAGAGATTAAGAAATTTGATATTTTTAATTAAAATATGTTGCATTTTATTACAGCGAATATTATACTTGTTAAGTATTTGGTAATAACTTATAAAAGGAAAAAACGCTTATAAATTATTAAAAGGAAAGAATTATTATCTGTTGTGGCTTTGATGGCTATGGGGTGCATGATGCTTTCTGGCTGCGCAGGGAACGCATCCACAGATGGGGAGGCTCATTCTGGAGCCTCTGTGGAGAGTTCAGGAGAATCAGCTTACAAGCCTTGATGTCAGCCAGGAGGAAGTAGAAGTAACTAAATAATTAAACATTCAAAGAGCCGTGGGATACCATTTCACGGCTCTTTTTTTTACGGAGCGAGAGATGAATCTTACTGCAAAATATTACGTCTGGTACCAACAAAGTAAACTCTGATAAGGTTGAATAGTTTGTGTAAATCTGCTACAATGTACAACGGACTTTTGCTAAAATATTGGGGTAGTTTACCCTTTTTTAGGAGATACAAACAGTATGAGCATTATTGATAAGATTATTGGAACACATAGTGAGAGAGAGCTTAAGCGTATCAAGTCAACAGTTGACGCTATTGAGGCAATGCAGCCAAAGATGCAGGCTCTTTCTGATGAAGAATTAAGAGGCAAGACTGAAGAGTTCAAGAAGAGACTTGCTGATGGCGAGACTCTTGATGATATCATGCCAGAGGCATATGCAACAGTTCGTGAGGCTGGTAAGCGTGTACTTGGAATGGAACACTTTAGAGTACAGCTCATCGGTGGCGTTATCCTCCACCAGGGCAGAATTGCTGAGATGAGAACTGGTGAAGGTAAGACACTCGTTGCTACACTTCCTTCATACCTGGATGCTCTTGAGGGCAAGGGTGTACATGTAGTTACAGTTAACGATTACCTTGCTAAGCGTGATGCTGAGTGGATGGGCAAGATCCATGAGTTCCTTGGACTTACTGTTGGTGTTGTACTCAACAGCATGAATGCAGAAGAGAGAAGAGCAGCATATAACTGCGATATCACATACGTTACTAACAACGAACTTGGTTTCGATTATCTTCGCGATAACATGGCTATCTACAAAGAGCAGTGCGTTCTTCGTGGTCTTAACTACGCTATCATCGATGAGATCGACTCAATCCTTATTGATGAAGCTCGTACACCTCTTATCATTTCAGGTCAGTCAGATAAGTCTACTAAGCTTTATGAGGCTTGTGATATCCTTGCCAAGCAGATGACACGTGGTGAGGATATGGAAGATCTCTCCAAGATGGATGCTATCATGGGTATCGAGAGAGAAGAGACTGGTGATTTCATCGTTAATGAGAAAGACAAGATCGTCAACCTTACAGAGCAGGGTGTTGCTAAGGTTGAGAGATTCTTTAGAATAGAAAACCTTGCTGATCCTGAGAACCTTGAGATCCAGCACAACATTATCCTTGCACTTCGTGCTAACAACCTTATGCAGCGCGATCACGACTACATCGTTAAGGACGACGAAGTTCTTATCGTTGATGAGTTCACAGGTCGTGTAATGCCAGGTAGACGTTATTCAGATGGTCTTCACCAGGCTATCGAGGCTAAGGAGCATGTTAAGGTTAAGAGAGAGTCCAAGACTCTTGCAACTATCACATTCCAGAACTTCTTTAATAAGTTTGAAAAGAAGTGTGGTATGACAGGTACTGCTCTTACTGAGGAACGTGAGTTCCGTGATATCTATGGAATGGACGTTATCGAGATTCCTACAAACGAGCCTGTTATCCGTAAGGACCTTCAGGACGCTGTATATAAGACCAAGAAAGAAAAGCTCAATGCTATCTGTGATGCTGTAGAAGAGGCACACAAGAAGGGACAGCCTGTTCTGGTTGGTACAATCACAATTGAGTCTTCCGAGGAAATTTCTAAGATGCTCAGAAAAAGAGGCATCCAGCATCAGGTACTTAATGCTAAGTTCCATGAGATGGAAGCTGAGATCGTTGCAGAAGCTGGTAAGCATGGCGCTGTAACAATCGCTACTAACATGGCTGGTCGTGGTACTGATATTAAGCTTGATGAAGAGGCAAGAGAACTTGGCGGTCTCAAGATCATTGGTACAGAGAGACACGAGAGTAGACGTATTGATAACCAGCTCCGTGGACGTTCAGGACGTCAGGGAGATCCTGGTGAATCTAAGTTCTATCTTTCACTTGAAGATAACCTTATGAGACTCTTTGGTTCAGAGAGACTCATTGCAATGTTCAATGCACTTAACATTCCTGATGGACAGGAAATTGAGCATTCATCACTTACAAGAGCTATCGAGTCAGCTCAGAAGAAGATTGAGTCTAACAACTATGCCATCAGAAAGAACCTTCTTGAGTATGACCAGGTAAATAATGAGCAGAGAGAGATCATCTACGCAGAGCGTAAGAAAGTTCTTGATGGAGATTCCATGAGAGATGCTATCTACAAGATGATCACAGATATAGTAGAGTCTTCAGTTGAGACAGTTATTGGTGAGGAGAACGATCCAGATAACTGGAATCTTAACGAACTCAATGAGATCCTTCTTCCTACAGTTCCACTCAAGAAGATCACAAGAGGACGTATCGAGACTCTTACAAAGTCAGGACTTATGCAGCAGCTTAAAGAAGAGGCTGTTAAGCTTTATGAGGCTAAGGAAGCTGAGTTCCCAGAGCCAGAGACAATCCGTGAGATCGAGCGTGTTATCCTTCTGAAGGTTATCGATAGAAAATGGATGGACCACATCGATGATATGGATCAGCTCCGTCAGGGAATTGGTCTTCAGGCATATGGTCAGAGAGATCCTAAGCTTGAGTACAAGCTTGCTGGATATGAGATGTTCGATGATATGACAAGGAACATCAAGGAAGATACTGTAAGACTTCTCTTCCATGTTCATATCGAAGAGAGAGTTGAGCGTGAGCAGGTTGCTAAGGTTACTGGAACAAACAAGGATGACTCAGCAGTTAAGGCTCCAGTTAAGAGAGTTGAAGCTAAGGTTTATCCAAATGATCCATGCCCATGCGGAAGCGGCAAGAAATACAAGAACTGCTGCGGCAGAGCTCAGTAATATATAAAGGTGTAGTTAATGGGGAATGCGCATGTTTAATGCGCATTTCTTTAGGAGAAAAATAGAAAGGTTTATTTATGGTAGTTTTAGATCAGATGAAGGTTGAGATTCAGAACCTTCAGGACACATTAAAAGAAGTAACTGCTTCACTTGACTTAAATACTAAGAAAAAGATCATCGAAGAGCTTAGCCGTGAAATGGAAGAGCCTGGCTTCTGGGATGATGCTGAAAAGGCAAACAAGAAGACAAAAGATCTTAAGAACATGCAGGATCTTGTAGAGGGTATCGAGAAGCTTAATACTCAGTACGGCGATATCATTGATCTTATCGATATGCAGAACGCTGAAGGTGTAGATGATGAGGATATGGCTGCTGAGATCAGAGCTGAGCTTGATGATTTCGAGACAACTCTTGAGAATATCCGTATCAGCAATCTTTTGAATCAGCCATATGATAAGTATGATGTAATCCTTAGACTTAACGCAGGTGCAGGCGGAACAGAGGCTTGCGACTGGGCTTCTATGTTATATCGTATGTACACAAGATGGGCAGAGAGAAAAGGCTTTACAACAGAAGTTCTCGACCTTCTTGATGGTGATGAAGCTGGTATCAAGTCAGTTACATTCCAGATCTCTGGAACAAATGCTTACGGACTTTTAAAGTCAGAGCACGGTGTACACAGACTTGTTCGTATCAGCCCATTCAATGCTCAGGCTAAGCGTCAGACATCATTCGTATCATGTGACGTAATGCCAGATATTGAAGAAGACGTAGATGTAGAGATCAATCCAGATGATCTTAGAATTGATACATACCGTTCAAGTGGTGCCGGTGGACAGCACATCAACAAGACATCATCAGCTGTTCGTATCACACATATTCCTACAGGTGTAGTTGTTGCTTGTCAGAATGAGCGTTCACAGTTCCAGAACAAGGACAAGGCTATGCAGATGCTGAAAGCAAAGCTCTTTATCATGAAGCAGGAAGAGCAGGCAGCAAAGCTTGCTGGTATCCGTGGTGAAGTTATGGACAACGCATGGGGCAGCCAGATCCGCTCATATGTCCTTCAGCCATACACAATGGTTAACGACACACGTACAGGTTTCAAGTCATCAAATGCAGATGCAGTTCTTGATGGTGACCTTGATCAGTTCATCAACGCATACCTCAAGTGGCTCGCAACAGGCGGTAAGCCAGTAGGAGATACATCTGAGGAGTGATGATAAGAGTTTAGGTATTGGTACCGGACGTAGGATAATCGGAAAGTTTCATCCTTCGCTCCGATAGTTTTTACAGTTGGAGTTGTATGAAAACGGTTGTTTTACGCAGTTACTGTAAAAACTAAATCGCTCAGGCTAAAACTTTCCGATTAGCCTACTGTGCATGTATAAAAGACTGAAATTCATATTTCAAAAGATGAAAATAAAAAGCTACATTGTGAGTACTAAATTAATAAGTACTTACAATGTAGCTTTTTCAAGTTAATCAGCAACAATCCCATGTGTAGAATGCGTTGTCAAAGTTCAGGGCTTTAAGATCTTTCTCTTCTATAAAGAAGTGTCCTACTCCTGAATCTCCCCACATGATCTCGTTTCCGCGTCCATAGCTGGAATCCATTTGTAAAAGCTGGATATCATATTCGCCATCTTCACGTGGATCATACTGGGTAAAGTATGGATAGCCGAATAGCTTATTTCCAGTGGTGGTGCTTTCATCATCTTCTGAGTCTTCGTCTGCTTTTTTATCAAATCCTTCCTCAAATGTGATGCTATAGCATTTATAGAGAGGGAAATATTCATCTTTATCGGGATCAAGATCACATGCGGCTCTGATACCAAGGTCTTTTACCGTGGTTTCAGATACAGTAGGGTCAATGTCCTTATGATATATGACTTTGTAGCCCTTTTCATCATCATACCCCAAGACATCATCGTTGCTGATGAAAAACTGCAAGAGCCCTTCTTTTGGTAAAAGAGGATCTGTTACATCACTTAAGTTTATCTGGGCAAGGAGTATGAGCTTTTCGCCATTTGAGTTAACTGGATATTCCATGTCTTTTGGCCAATAAGGATAGCCACCAAATTTGCTAGCTGTAAGAGGTATCACATCTACAGGCTCAGCAGCAATATTTATCACTTTTCTAGAAGGAACAGGATCATTGTTTTGTTCTTTTTCATCCTGCTCAATGAATAAAGGATTGATGTAATAGTATTTGCTGGTTTCTTGTGGATGATAAACGAAATTATTTACAAAAGTATCTTTTTCATAACCACATTTTTCTAAGAGCTTATGCATAGCTACATTATCAGCTGGAATCTCGGCACTGATCTTTTTTAAGCCAGATGTCTTACATTCTTCTTCAGCATATTTCATGAGCTTAGTGGCGAGACCTTGATTTCTGTAATCTGGGTGCACAGAAAGGCCCATGATCTTCATATAGTCGTACTTGCCGCTCCAGTTGTAGGTTGTAAGATTCCCAATTATCATGCCATCTTCAATAAGAGCATAGTAGGTGGTTCTCTTATCTTTTACCATGCTAAGCTACCAACTTGCTACTGGAAAGCAAAGCTTGTCAAATTTCTGAATGGCATCATAGGATTCCATTCCAATTTTTTGCGTTTTAATCATGTTTGTTAGTTTCCCTTCTATAAGCTTGATATGATCTAGTTTGATCGAGCATTAACGATAAATTACTGATACATGTGTTATCTTGTTATCAGGATCTGGATATTCCTTCTCAAAATGCATGCCAATAGACTCTGCAGTCTTATAGGAGCCGACGTTTGTGTATTTGCAATATGAATAAAAAGCTGGATAATCAGTATTCTTGTAAGCCCACTCGAGGGTAGCAGCTGCGGCTTCCTTGGCATAACCTTTGCGCTGTTTATCTGCGCGGATGTGATAACCAATTTCAGGAAGCATCTCACCGTCAATTTTCTGAATCGTCAGTCCGCAGTCGCCAATCATCTCGCCAGTCTCTTTAAGGCATACAGCCCACAGACCAAATCCGTACTCCTTGTATCGGTTCATGTTTCTTTCAATCCAAGCTTTGACTCTTTCGTCATCAAAGGTATAAGGATAATGCTGCATGATTTCTCTATCTCCAAGAACTTTGTATAACGCATCAAAATCATCCATATTCATTTCACGAAGAAACAATCTGTCTGTTTCAAAAATAATCTCTTTTTTCATGTTAGCCTTACATCCGTTGTTTAAAAAGTGTACCTAAGATAATACCATGTTCAAATGCAGAAAAAAAGATGTAGCCTTCAGCTACATCCCTTAAAAGCTTGTTTTATTATGGATAGTTCTATCTTTTATTAACTGTACAGTTGGCGGTTCATAAAGTTTTAGCCTGAGCGATTTAGTTTTTACAGTAACTGCGTAAAACTTCCGTTTTCATATAATTCCAACTGTAAAAACTATCGGAGCGAAGGATGAAACTTTATGAACCGCCAACGTACGGTACCAAAGACTAAACTACCACAACTTTATTTCTGCCGGTGTTCTTGGCTTTGTACAACGCATTGTCCACGTTGACGATTGTCTTTTCGAAGTCGCCGATGTACTTGGAAACACCAACAGATACAGTGATTGGAACTGGGGAATCTGTAGCATTTTCGATGTCTTGGCGGAACTGCTCCATGCGTGCGCAGGCGTTGTTCACGTCGCAGTCTTTGAAGATTATGATGAACTCTTCACCGCCAAATCTGATAACGTAGTCCGTGTCGTGAGTCTGAGCTGTAAGCTTCTGTCCAATGTATAAAAGAGTCTGATCGCCAGTGTAGTGACCGTGCTCGTCGTTAACCTGTTTAAAGAAGTCTATATCAAGCATTGCAATCGCAATTTCTTTGGAATCACCGATAAGAGCGTTTTTGGTTACAATCTTTTCAAGCAAGTGTCTGTTATAAACCTGAGTTAACGGGTCTGTTACCATTGAAAGCTCAAGCTTTTGCTGCATGCGATAGTGATCCAGGTAGAAAAGAGTAAGGATCAGGTGTGAAGCAATAACTGCAAGAGCACATGGAATCTCAAGTGAAACGATGATATCAATGTTTTCATAATGATTGAAACTATGGGATATAAGTATTTCTCCAAGGAAGAACAAACTTGAAAAGATGATCTGACTAGGCCGCGCCACGAATCCCACAGTCAAAAATACCAGATTCATTATTATGAATCCTTCACTTGCGTGAAGCCTTATCTTGAGGAAGTAAATTGCCCATATTGTGGCTATGACAATATAATGTCCCAGAAAATAGTCCATAAAAACAGTAACACCAGTGTTGTCCACAAATTCAGTCACTAAAATAAAGATAAGCACAGTGACAAGAACTGATAATCTTGGAATTAAAGTTGGACCATAAGATCCATTTAATTGATAATCTGAATAAAGATACGCAATTGAAAAAATACTGCCAAATAATAAACTAATGCCAACGTAATCCTGATAATAAGTGCACTTGGATTTGTAAAAGTCTGCCAAGTCTGCTTTATCCATAGTGCGATAATCTTTGTACAGATTAATCAGTGTTTTAGCGTTTTCTACAATCTTCATATAATACTTCTCCTAATATAATATTGTACTAAAAAAACAAAAATATATAAAGGGGAAAGTCATTTAATAATTATAAATAAAAAAGGTCACCCATTAGTACAATGGAGTGACCTTAGTGATTTCGTTATTTTTGATCTTGAAGGACCATATTCCGTGGTCTGCAAGACGATGTTCAGTAAGAAAATAAGTATCATCTACTTCTGAGATGTAATATGGGGTTCCGCCACCTACAAAGTACTCAGAATAGATATCTTCATATTCACCTTGCATTAAGTCGTGTAAGGATTTTGTTCTTACTAATGTTGCGCTGTCCTGAGAACCGCTAGCATCAGTAGATACTGTTATATAGTAGTAATCCTGAATCTTGGTGATCTGCGCCATTCCAGCAAGCTCTGAAGGGACATCAATTTTCTCTTTTACCGATAGGTCAGACAGATCGCATCTGTAGATCTTGGAAGTTGCTGCAGAATCTGAATCAGAGATTCCTGAAACAAAGTAGATATCGCCATCTATTATAGAAAAGGACCTTACATATATGCCCTCAAGGTCATCGACCTTCCTGACATCAGTTAGATACACTCTTGTGGAGGATGCATCTCTTCTAAAGCAGTACAGCTCGCCAGTTATGGAGCTCCATACGTAGAAGGTGTCAGTTGCTTTGTCATAAACTGTGTAATGAGGGCGATTGCCGATATCGTAAAAAATCTGAGTCTGCAAGAATACGCCATCGACTTTTTCGAAGATTCGGACTTTGTTATTTTCAGTGTCATCTATCATATAGACCGTGCCGTCGCTGGCAATGGTGTGTGGCTGCGTAACTTCTGAAGTCATGATGCGCCACTCAGTCAGAGGAACCCCGAGAGTGTCAGAGTAGATGACTCTGTTGTGGTAGCAGTCTACGATGAACCAGGTGCCATCTATCTGCGTGATGCAGGTAGGAACGCTTAGCTTGGTGTCGTAGTTATTTATGGGCTCTAGTTCTGAAGCTGCGGACTGTGGATCTTTGCCAGCCTCGGTCAGTTCAGATTCAGCGATGTAGCCTTCTGGCTCGTAGGGAGTGACCGCTACGGTTTCAGCAGGTCTTTTACCACATCCTGTCAAAAGAGCTATTGTCAAAATAGTAAACACTAGTGTCTTTTTCATAATTCCTAATTTTACATTATGTTTGCTACATGGTAAAGGTTGTTGTACCATAAAACTATGGAGGGTTGATTATGGTTACGATTAGTGTTTGTATGATAGTAAAAGATGAAGAGGCAAACCTTTCAAGATGTTTAAACAGTCTTAAGGGGATTGCTGATGAATTTATCATTGTTGATACAGGATCTACCGACAAAACTAAGGAAATAGCTGAGTCTTTTGGCGCCAAGGTCTATGACTTTGAATGGACAGGGGACTTTAGTGAAGCTAGGAACTTTGCTTTTTCTAAGGCAAGTTGTGACTATATTTATTCCGCAGATGCAGATGAGGAGCTTGATGAGGAGAACAGAGAGCGCTTTTTGAAGCTAAAAGAGGACCTTTTGAAGCTCGATATAGATATTGTGCAGATGTACTATTGTAACCAGCTTGCATTCAGAACTGTCTACAACTACGACAGGGAGCTTAGACCAAAGCTCTTTAAACGTCTTAGAAGGTTCGTGTGGGAGGATCCGATCCATGAGCAGGTGGCAATTGAACCTGTTATCTGCAACAGCGAGATCGAGATCATTCACAGACCAGCTGAGAATCACGCAGGAAGAGATCTTGAGTCCTTTAGAAAGGCTATCTCTGAGGGCAGATATTTGTCCAAGCGCCTTCATAACATGTATGCAAGGGAACTTATGATGGCTGGAACCAAAGAGGACTTTATCAAAGCCAGATCATTTTTTGAGGATTCACTTAAGGACAACAACAGGACTATTGATGAGATAAAAGAGGCCTGCTGCGTCCTTGCACACATTGCAGTTATAGCAGATGATACCAAAACTCTTTTGAAGTGTTCTTTAAAAGATGCAAATACCGAAATGTCGAGTGAAATGTGCTATGAACTTGGTGAATATTACTATGGTCAAAAGGACTATGATGAGGCTATAATATGGTTCTTCAATGCTGCATATGAATGCGAGAGTATCTTGGATCTCAGGAAGTCAAAAGAGCTTCCAAGACTGGCTCTGGCTAAGTGCTACAGGGCTCTTGGCAATGACGAGCAGGCAGCAGATTATGAAAGGGAGGCCGCAGAGGTCGAAAAGGAAGAGTAATGTTAGATTTTTACAAGGGTAAAAGAGTTCTTATTACTGGACATACAGGATTTAAGGGAAGCTGGCTTTCCAAGATCCTTTTGATGGCTGGTGCTGAAGTTTATGGATATGCTTTGGAACCTGAGGGAGACAATCTTTTTGATATCCTTAAGCTTTCAGAAAATATGCACTCCTGCATTGGAGACATCAGAGATTTTGATAAATTACAGAAGTTTTTTGACGAGGCAAAGCCTGAGATGGTATTCCATCTGGCTGCGCAGCCTATCGTCAGAACATCTTATGAGGAGCCAAGATATACCTACGAGACCAATGTGATGGGAACAGTTAATATCTGTGAGTGTGTCAGAAAGGGCGGCGTTAAGTCTTTTCTCAATGTAACTACAGATAAGGTTTACCAGAACAATGAGTGGGAGTGGGGATACAGAGAGGATGAGAAGCTTGATGGATATGATCCATATTCTAATAGTAAGTCCTGCTCTGAGCTTGTGACTCATTCTTATGTGAATTCATTCTTTAATGAGCTTAATATAGCAACTTCAACAGCAAGAGCTGGTAACGTTATTGGAGGAGGCGACTTTGCAAGAGACAGGATCATTCCTGACTGCGTAAGAGCTGCTATGGCAGGAGAGCCTATCGTTCTGAGAAATCCTGATTCAACAAGACCATTCCAGCACGTGCTTGAAGCTCTTTCGGCATATCTTTTACTGGCACAGAAGCAGTACGAGGATCATAAGTATGCTGGATATTATAATGTAGGTCCTAATGAGAGCGATGCTGTCACAGCAGGCAGACTTACAGATATCTTTAAGCGCGAGTGGAAGGGCGATTTCCAGGTTGAGGTTAAGCCTGATGGCGGTCCTCACGAGGCAAATTACCTTAAACTTGACTGTTCAAAAATAAAGTGTAAACTAGGTTGGTCCCCTAAGTGGGATATCGATATGGCTGTCAGCAAGACTGTTGAATGGACCTCTGAATATATGGCTGGCAACGCAATTTCCTGCACTGAGAAGCAGATAAAAGAGTATTTTGAGAAATAAAGGAGATTTATTGTGGCAATTAGTAACAACGAGCAGGCTGCAAGAGAGCAGATAAAAGAGCTTGTAGCTGAGTATTATGAGAAGTTTTTAAAGGTAGACAGAGAGTCTTTTAACAAGGGTGACAGAATCCCTTATTCAGGAAGAGTATTTGATGATAAAGAAGTGGTGAATCTTGTGGATTCTTCACTGGATTTTTGGCTTACAGCTGGAAGATATACTGATGAGTTTGAGGAGAGATTTGCTAAGCTCCTTGGAGTTAAGCACGCTAGCCTTGTTAACAGTGGTTCATCAGCTAACCTTATTGCATTCATGGCACTTACAGGCAAGGAACTTGGAGATAGACAGGTGAAAAGAGGCGACGAAGTCATTACAGTTGCTTGCGGATTCCCTACAACAGTTGCTCCTATCATGCAGTATGGCGCAGTTCCAGTATTTGTAGATGTTACAATTCCTCAGTACAACATCGATGTAACTAAGCTTGAGGAAGCGCTTTCAGACAAGACCAAGGCTGTTATGATCGCTCATACACTTGGTAATCCATTTGATCTTAAGGAAGTTAGAGCATTCTGCGACAAGCACAACCTTTGGCTTGTAGAAGATAACTGTGATGCTCTTGGTTCAGAATATACAATTGATGGCGAGACCAGACTTACAGGTGCTTGGGGAGATATCGCTACATCAAGCTTCTATCCACCACACCACATAACAATGGGCGAGGGCGGATGCGTTTATACCAACAACGGTCTTCTTCATAGACTTGTTAGAAGCTTCAGAGACTGGGGTAGAGACTGCGTATGTCCTCCAGGCAAGGATAACTTCTGTGGACACAGATTTGACGGTCAGTTTGGTAAGCTTCCAGTTGGCTATGATCACAAGTATGTATACAGTCACCTTGGATACAATCTTAAGGCAACTGATATGCAGGCAGCAGTTGGCTGTGCTCAGCTTGATAAGCTCATTCCATTTGCTGATGCTAGACGTAAGAACTGGGATAGATTTAAGGCTAATCTTCAGGAGCTTTCAGACGTTCTTGAGCTTCCTGAGAGAGCAGAGAACTCCAATCCATCTTGGTTTGGCTTTATCATGTGCGTAAAAGAGGGTGCTACATTTACCCGTAACGATATTACTAAGGCTCTTGAAGAGAATAACATTCAGACTAGACTTCTTTTCTCTGGTAACCTTATCAAGCATCCATGCTTTGATGAGTATGTAGAGGGTAAGGACTACAGAGTAGTTGGTTCACTTGATGTTACAGATAGAGTTATGAACAATGCTTTCTGGATCGGCGTATATCCAGGACTTACAGATGAGAAGATCGACTTCGTATCTGATGTGATCAAAAAGGCATGTGGTAGATAATATGAAAACAGCTGTAGTTACCGGAGCCTTTGGCTTTGCGGGCGCTAATCTTACAGAAGCTTTATTGAATAGCGGCTACAAGGTTTATGCTATTGGCAGAAAGGGCTCTTTACACAACTCCAGATTTACAGAGTCGGACAAACTTAGAGTTCTTTTGCTGGCCATGGATGAGTATGACCAGATAGCGGGGCTCATGGATCCTTCTGATGTTGCTGGCAAGGATGTGATAATCTTCCATCTTGCCTGGGGCGGTGGAAGAGATGACTTTGATGCTCAGTACAGCAATATTGAGGGTTCTTTAAAGGCTATGGATTCAGCCATCAGCTTGAAAGAGAAGGCCCAGAGCGTTAGATTTGTAGGAATTGGATCTCAGGCAGAATATGGCGTTAAGTCAGATAAAGCCGAGATCACAGAGGATATGTCCTTGGAACCTTTCTCTGCTTATGGAGCTTCCAAGGCAGCAGCATATTATTTACTTAAGAAAAAAGCTGAAATCTCCGAAATACAATTTATATGGGGCAGGATATTTAGCCTTATCGGTAAGTATGAACCTGAAGGCAGGATGCTTCCTGATCTTGTGAAGAAATTGAAAGACGGACAGGAAGTAAACTTAAGCTCATGCGAGCAGTATTGGGACTATCTTGACGCAGTAGACGCTGCTGGAGCTATCATGGCTCTTGGAGAGCGCGGCGTATCTGGAGAAGCCTACAATATCGCTAATGGCAAGTATGATCTTCTAAGGAATTTCGTTTTGGAGGCAGCAGATCATCTTGGGGCTGACAGAGCTCTTTTGCACTTTGGTAAAAGAGCTGATCCATTTGTATCACTTAGACCTTCAGTTCAAAAGATCAAGGAAGATACAGGGTGGGAAGCAAGTACACCACTTATTGATAGCATAAAACAATATTAAGGTGAGACATGTACGAAAAACTTGAGCAGCTTATTTCAGAGGGTGATTACAAGGAAGCTTTATACGAGTTTCAGGAAGAGTACCAAAATATTGGTCTTCTAAGTGGCAAAGATGCATCCAGATTGTGCGTATTGGAGGCATCTATTTGGGAGGCACTTGGAGATGGCATAGCTGAATTTGAGGCTATAGCTAAGGGCATGAGCTTTGACCAGACAAATTATGAGCTGTTCTATATGCTTGGTCTGTACTACCAGAATTTTAATATTGATAAGGCTTATCTTTGTTATGAGATGGCTTTATTTTACTGTGATGTGGATAGCGATAAGGAAGTTATTGCTACTACGCTGCAGGAACTAAAAAAAGACACTAGATTACGCGTTCGTGGTGTAAGCGTAATGGTGCTCTCATATAATGATCTTGAATTATTAAAGATGTGCATTGACTCAGTTGAGAGGTCTCTTCCAAAGGAGAGCCTTGAGATTGTAGTAGTAGACAACGCTTCCACAGAAGGAGGCGTTCGCGAATTTCTTAGAGAAAAGGCTGATAGCACTGACTATAGCTTTAAGCTTATAGAAAATAGCGATAACATGGGCTTTCCTGTTGGCTGTAATCAGGGAGCTAGCTGCTGCAATGAGGACAATGACATCTTTTTTTTGAACAACGATGCAGTCCTTACAACAAATGCTCTTTTTTGGCTGCGAATGGGACTCTATGAGAACAGGAATGTGGGAGCCTGTAGCTCTTTATCTAACAGCGCTTCTCTTCAGGAGGTGGCTCCAGCGCTACTTGATGAGTATGCAGGTGAGGAGCTTGATAATCTGTGGCACAAGAAGCTTGGCGTAACTAAGAGCTTTGAGATCTTTAGTAAATATGCCGCTGTAAATACCATTCCTATGTACTATCCATATATCAAGAGGTTTAGGCTTACTGGCTTTGCACTTTTGGTTTCAAGAGACGCCTTGAAGGTGGTTGCTCCTGATAACAAGGTATTTGACGAGATATTTTCTCCTGGCTACTTTGAGGATGATGACCTTGGAATGAGGCTTGCCACAGCTTCTTTTGAACAATATCTGTGTACTAACAGCTTTATCTATCACAACGGCGGAAGCGGTTTTGAAGGGCATAATGATGCTATGGAAAGGAGCCGCCAGACTTTTATAGACAAGTGGGACTTTGATATCTGGGGATTTTGCCTTCACTGGCAGGAAGCTTGCGACAAGATAGCAGATCTTTATGCAGAGAGAAAAGAGCCTCTTAAGATCCTTGATTTTAGCTGTAATTTCGGTGCTACTGGCTCGTATTTAAAGCACATGCTTCCGGATGCCTTTATAGCTGGCGTTTGCGATAACTCTTTTGCTGCAGGTATTGCCAAGAATATTGTTGATGATGTGGTGTACGGAAACCTCAATACATCGAAGCTTCCTTGGAATGATCACTCATTTGACGTGGTGCTATTCGAGAGGGAAAAGGTCTGCAAGGTGAGGGCTTCACAATTTGTAAAAACAAGTGGTATCATTATAGACGATAGGGAAGAAGAAAGGGATTGAGTTTATGAGATGTCCAAATTGCAAGCAGACTCTTGCGGATGACATAAATACAAAGGTCAACTTTTGTCCATTCTGCGGCAAAAGATTATATGATACCAGTAAGCATTATCTCATGCACATTTACAGCATGGGCGCTGTAGATATGGTTCTTGGCAACATGCTCGTATTTATCGATGAGAGGCTTATGTATGAGGTCAAATCTGGAGATGGAATATTGATAGTTCTGGAGGCTGGCTTCCACACTATTAAGTTTAGAGTTGGCGTGAGGAATAAATCTATTCAGATCCTTTTGGATGCTGACTTTGAGATCAAGGCCCACTTCAATACAGCCACAAGTCTTATTGAGACTATCGTCAATGAGATGGAAGGAACTGAGGATGGCCACAACGCTGAGGCTATCTCCAAGGAAGAGATCACTCAGCCTGTTATGATTTCAGAGACTGGCGAGAAGGGCTTTGAGACTGCTCTTGGAGATGATATGCCAGAGTATGAGTTCAAGGCTTCCAGTGGTTTGTTGGAGGGTGAGCTGAAGCTCTTTTCAGAGAGACTTGAATTTACTCCTGCAGGCGGTATGAAGAAGGAAACTTTGGACTACAAAAATATTGTTGCAGTTAATAGGAAAATGGGCACTATAGATGTTCAATGTGCAGGAAATGTGCATAAAGTTTATAGTATTCCGAAAGATATTTACAATGAAGTTATAGTGTTTTTAACTAAAAAGATTGAAGAAGTAAAAAACTAATAACTAAATAACATACACAAATACATGGCAAACAGCACTTCTGTGCTGTTTGTTTTTTCGTTAATTGTGCAGATAATTCCTACGGCTCAGAGATTATGACTGGATCTTGATGGACGTAAAAAAGTCTTAATTGTATCAATGAATTGTGAAGAATGTGTGAACACTTTCGCAAATTCTTGTTATCGATTGCAATTTCGTTAAAATGCCAAAAAACTGTAGTCAAACTGGATAAATTTTTATTGGAAAATTCACCTAAAAAGTGAATGACGAAATAACGTCTATGTGGTAGACTTGTTTGTGCAAAAGGAAAGAGTATTTTGCAATAAAAAAATAAGTAGGAGGATTGCGCTATGACAAAGGCAGAAATTTTAAAAAAAGAAATTTTACAGCAGTATAAGAGTGTCAGACAGTTCGCTTTAGATATGTCTATTCCATATAGTACACTTGTTACAGCATTAGATAGGGGAATCGAAGGTATGGCTTACGGTACAGTTATCAAGATGTGTGATCGTTTAAATCTTAACCCAGTTGATTTTTCTACTCTTGAGCAGGGTACAGACCTTGGTAAGAAAATCGTTGAGAACCGTGTAATGCAGCAGTATGTTAAGCTCAACAAGGTTGGACGTAAGAAGATCCTTGATATGATGGGTGACTTCTCTCAGCTTGACAAGTACCAGGCAGACTAATAGTACATTATCTATTTAAGGTATAAAAAGCCTCGCGGATTTGTTATAATAAAATCCGCGGGCTATTTTTTTGCCTGTAAATAGACGTTAGTAGACGGATCCGTCAATTTGGAGGTTTTATATGAAATACGATTATCTTGTTGTTGGTGCGGGACTTTATGGCGCTGTCTTTGCCCACGAGAAAGCTAAGCAGGGCAAGAGCGTTCTCGTAATAGATAAAAGAGAGCATGTTGGAGGAAACATCTATACAGAGAACAGAATGGGGATAAATGTTCATATGTATGGTGCACATATCTTCCATACTTCTGACAAAGAGGTCTGGGACTATGTTAACAATTTTGCTGAGTTCAATAACTACATCAACAGTCCTGTTGCTGTTTACAAGGATGAGCTTTACAACCTTCCTTTTAATATGAACACATTTAGCAAGATGTGGAATATCAAGACTCCTGAAGAAGCCAAGGCTATTATTTCCAAGCAGGCTGATGAGGAGATTGAGAGAATGAAAGCGGAGAAGGGCACAGACTCTTTTACCGCAGACAATCTTGAGGAGCAGGCACTTAGCCTTGCTGGAAGAGATATCTACGAGAAGCTTGTTAAGGGCTACACTGAGAAACAGTGGGGAAGAGATTGTAAGGAACTTCCAGCCTTTATCATCAAGAGACTTCCTATGAGATATATCTATGACAACAACTACTTTAATGATAGATATCAGGGAATTCCTATTGGAGGCTATACTGCTCTTATTGAGAAGCTTCTTTTAATAGGAGAGGGAACTGAAAAGGTTTCAGGTAGCATCACTGTTAAAACAGGTGTTGATTACTACGATTTTGTTAAGATCGAAGGAAACGTGCCTGCTCAGCCACTTTCATCAGTAAATGGTGATGAGTTTGATAACATGCTCTTTACAGGTATGATTGATGAGTTCTTTGGCTACAAGCTTGGAACTTTGGAATATAGATCACTTAGATTTGAGACAGAGGATCTTCCTGATGTTGATAACTATCAGGGCAACGCAGTCGTGAACTATACTGAGCGTGAGATCCCATACACCAGGATTATTGAGCACAAGCACTTTGAATATGGAAATGGTAAGGGAACCATTGTAACAAGAGAGTATCCTGCTACATGGAAGCATGGCGATGAACCTTATTATCCAATGAATGATGAAAAGAATAATACTCTTTTTGCAAAGTATCTCGAACTTGCAAAGGAATATCCAAACATCCAGTTTGGTGGAAGACTTGGAGCGTACAAGTATTACAACATGGATCAGGTCATTAGAGCAGCTCTTGATATGGTTAAATAATTTATGGTTTTTTAATAACTTTTTGCTTTAATATTATTGACTTATTGCTTTCTTTAGTGAAAAATATAGGTAACTAAAAGTGTCTTATTGTACCCTAGCACGACTGATGCCAAAGGATTGGCAGAGAGAAAGGACTCGTGCATTATCATGGAAGAAAGGAGGGGCGCATATGGCAGGCATTTCCATGAATGGTGTCTACAACCATTTCATACAAGACTATGTTTCTAAAGATGTGACACAGGCTGATGCCCATCGAAAAGATGAGCTTCGGGATGTGTATAAGTCGATTGCAAAAATCAATAAAAAATCCCCTCTTTATCTACTTACAGATGATGATGCTTCCCGCAATGATGCGATTGATATAAAGGAACGTGCAAGGCAGCTTCAGGGTAATATATTTAGCTTAAGTAACCAGGATGATAAGTCTTCGCTTAATCATACTTCTGCATTTACTACAGATGAGGAAAAGGTTACTGCTTCTTATATTGGCAAAACTCCTGATGCTGATGTTGGTGGCGCGGGTTTTGATATTGAAGTAACGCAGCTTGCAGCTAGTCAGGTCAATAAGGGCAAACCACTTCCTAGGGAATCTACATCAGTTCTTGCACCTGACAGCTACGCCTTTGATGTTAAGCTTGATGAACAGGAATTTGAGTTCCAGTTTAGTATTTATCAGACTGATCGCAATATAGATGTTCTTGATAAATTACAGAAGCTTATCAATAAAGCTGGCATAGGTATTTCTGCTGAAGTGATAGATGCAGGTGAAGGCAGAAGTGCTCTTCAGATATCCAGTACCAGAACAGGACTTAAGAGCGGAGCCACCAGCCAATTTGAGATATATGAATCTTCTGGTGAGCTTGCAAAGGGCTCTGTGGAGGCGCTTGGACTTGATAGAGTTTCAGCTCCTGCAGCCAATGCACACTTTACACTTAATGGAGAACCCAAGACAGCGGTATCCAATCACTTTACCGTTGGCGGCAAGTTTGATATTCAGGTCAATAAACTTACAGAGGAACCTGTACATGTAGGTGTCAAAAAAGATAACGAAGCACTTATAAAGCATGTTACAGCTCTTATTGATAACTATAATAGCTTTGTTCTCGATACTGGCGACTATAAGGATGAAAAGTTTAAGGGCGACAAGCTAAAGAGTGAAGCTATCGGAATCGCAAGGCAGTGTCTGTCAGGTATTGAGGATATAGGAATAAAGCTTGAAGGAAATGGAACGGTATCGGTTGATACAGAGCTTCTAGGTCAGACGGTAGCCAGCTCGCAGAGTGATGAGTCCCTTGCTCCTATCAAGAAGTTTGCAGATACGCTTATTGCTAAGACCAAGGATATAGCTGTTGATCCCATGAAATATGTAGATAGGCCAGTAGTTAATTACAAGAATCCTGATAGCAAAGAAAATACAGCATCTCCATATATTACCAGTGAATATTCTGGAATGATGTTCAATAACTATTGTTGAACACGCTTCAGTTATCATGTGGCCACATGATAACTTGAAATATATAGAAGAAGCGGTGCACCATTTTGTGTGCCGCTTCTTTGCGTTATATAAAGGGTTTGGTATAATAAATCATTATGATCACATTTTTTGTTACATTCATAGCGCTCTTTTTGGGTAGCGCTCTAATTTCAATAAGATACAAACAAATTCTTGGGGATGCCATAGCTCTTTGTACGGCAGGACTTATCCTTGTTTTATATGTCCTTGCCTTTTTTAGAGGGATGAAGCTTATTGGAGCTTTGGCTTTCCTTTTTTGCGCTTTATTTGGCGCGGCAGTTTTTAGAATGGACAAGGCAGGGAGATCTGATCTGTTAAAAGAGCTAAAGAAAACACTTTTAGATCCTACTAATGTTCTTTTAGTTGCTACGCTTATTTTGGTGACTGTGATGACTTCAGCTACACCATTTACCTGGTGGGATGATATCAATTTTTGGTCATCTGATGCCAAGCAGCTCTTTTTCATGAATGGTTTTCCTGGTAAATATGGAAATGTATCACCGGAGTTTGGAGATTATCCCCCAGTAACTTCTATCTTTAAGTGGCTCTTTTTACAGCTTGGAATGGGAGAGTATAGGGAGAGTCTTCAGTTTGCGGGATACTTTGCGTTAAATGCCCTGTTCTTGATGCCTCTTTTTGGCAGGATCAAAAAGACCAGGCTTGGAGCTGTAGTCAATGTCTTAGGTTTTGCAGTTGTTGTGATGCTTCCTGGCGTATTTAACGGAATCATCTATTATGGAACACCTGCAGATATCACCATGGGAATCATTTATGGAGTGCTTCTTCTTACGATGCTTGAAGGTAAGGACGGTAGCGATTCCTTATTATATGTTAAGATCGCTGCATTTACAGCGGTTCTTTTCCTGACTAAGTCAGTGGGAATTGAGTGGGCAGTGTTTGCGCTTATCTTTTATATTCTTATCTGCAAGAAAGATAAAAAGATTTTTGCTGCCGCTGCTTTTAGCGGAATAACTTACGGAAGCTGGCTTATCTTTTGCCTCATCAATAGGAGAGTTGCAAAGCTCACAGGTGCTGGGCTCAAGATGGCAACTTCAGGGAATTACACTGCACCACAGAATGCAGCTGATAAGGCGAGATTTTTTGTGGAAGGATTCCTTACAATGCCTATGCACGCTGATAGGAACTTGACTTTAGATATTTCTGTTTGCGCCGGCGTTGTAATACTATTCGCATTTTTGTTTGTTCTTTCTTATAAGAAGATAATGGACGCTTCAGAGACCAAGAAGGTTGGAATATTCCTTTTGATTACTGGAATTATTACATATGGAATTATTTTCTTGGCACATATTTCAATCTTCCAGACTGAGGATCAGTACCTCGATGCCTATGCTATGGCGGTTTCTATGGGGAGGTATGGCTTTCCTTTCTTGTTTGGTGGATATTACCTTTTGATGGGAGCTCTTTTCTCAAGGCTTGATGAGGCTCAGGAAAAGAGATTTAAAATGGTTGCCGTTATAGCTACGTTTGCGTTTGTTCTTTTGACAGCGGATTATGCTGGAATCTACAAGCACTTAAATGGATATAGAAAAGATGTATCTAAGAATAAGGCCTACAATCAGGATATGGTTGGGGATGACGGCAGGATAATTGTGGATAAAGTCCTTGCTGATAAATCTCTTTGGGGAAAAAGAGTCTTGGTCATCAGAGATGGTCACACTTATCACTGGGTTCATGATACATATATCAGCAAAGAGGCTTCACCTGTTGCTCTTGTCTATGACTCTTTTAAGGCAGAAGAGGATAACAGCGACACAATGATGCAAAAGATAATTTCTGATCACGCTTCATATATATATGTAGAAGATGAAGAAAAATTATCAGAGGAACTTTTTGCCCCTCTTATGAGTGATGGTCAGGAGTTTGAGCCAGGAATCATATATGAGGTCAATTGGAATAATGGCGGTATTTTGCTTTCAAAAAAAACTAATTGACGAAGAAGTTTGTCTATGTTATAGTAGACAAGCGACATGAGATTTACGTCTTTTTTTTATGCAAAAATTTAGTAAAAAATGGCGTGAATTTAAAGTGATAATAACACGCCGGAGGTGAGATAATGCGTACAAGAATTACATTAGCATGTACAGATTGTAAGAATCGTAACTATGACACAACAAAGGATAAGAAGACACATCCTGATCGTGTTGAGATGAAGAAGTACTGCCCATTCTGCAAGAAGCACACATTACACAAGGAAACAAAGTAATTTCATCCTTTATTGGAGGGAGACTACAGGTATGGAAGAAACCAAGGTAGTAGATAACGAGTCTAAGGCTTCTAAGAGCAGTTCTACAAAGAAAAAGAAGGAGAATGTTTTTGTTGCTACATTTAACAAGATCAAGAACTTCTTTGTAGGCGTTAAGGCTGAGTTCGGTAAGATCATTTGGCCTACCAAGGATGATATGATCAAGCAGACAACTGCTGTAGTGATCGTATCTATCATTTGCTGCGCTTTGATTGCTGTATTGGACTATGTGTTTGGATATGGAATGAATATCATTACATCTATATTCTAAGTTAAAAGGAGATAATATGTCTGAAGAAATGGAAAAGGCTTTAGAATCTGATGAGGTATTATCAGAGGCAGAAGCTCCTGTAACTGAGGGAGAGACTGCTGCAGCGGAAGCTAAGGCTAATGAAAACGCTCATTGGTACGTTGTTCATACATATTCTGGATATGAGAACAAGGTTAAGGACAATCTTGAGAGCGCAATCGTCAACAGACACCTTGAGGATCAGATTTTTGAAGTTCGTGTTCCTCTTCAGGACGTTGTCGAGGTTAAGAATGGTGTTCGCAAGAATGTTCAGAGAAAGATGTTCCCAGGTTATGTTCTTGTTAACATGGATATGAATGATGAGACTTGGTATGTAGTTCGTAATACACGTGGCGTAACAGGTTTCGTTGGACCTGGAAGCAAACCAGTACCTCTTACAGATGCTGAGATTAAGCCTCTCGGAATCAAGACAGATACAATTTCTGTTGATTTCGGTGTTGGTGATGAAATTGCAGTAATCGCAGGCGTTTGGAAAGATACAGCTGGTGTTGTTCAGAGAATGGACTTCGGTAAGCAGACTGCTACAATCAATGTAGATCTGTTTGGCCGTGAGACACCAGTTGAGATCAGCTTTGCTGAAGTTAGAAAGATAGATTCATAAGATTTGGTATTTGAGCGCGAGAGCGTTTGAATATATAGCAGCTTTATGCTGCACGTAACCGCTGAGTGGGAGCGTTACACAATTTTGTAGTAGCGCGCCGACCACATATTTTCAGGAGGTGCCATAATGGCAAAGAAAGTCGAAGGATACATTAAGTTACAGATCCAGGCTGGTAAAGCAACACCAGCACCACCAGTTGGACCAGCACTTGGTCAGCATGGTGTAAACATCGTTGAATTCACAAAGCAGTTCAACGCACAGACAGCAGATAAGGGTGATCTTATCATCCCTGTTGTTATCACAGTTTATGCAGACAGAAGTTTCACATTCATCACAAAGACTCCACCAGCTGCAGTTCTTCTTAAGAAGGCAGCTAAGATCCAGAAGGGTTCTGGAGTTCCTAACAAGACTAAGGTTGCAACTGTTTCTAAGGAAGATATTAGAAAGATTGCAGAGACAAAGATGCCTGACCTTAATGCTGTTGACATCGAGGGTGCTATGAGCATGATCGCTGGTACAGCACGTAGTATGGGTATTGTAGTAGAAGACTGATGGAGGATGAGAGATGAAACACGGAAAGAAATACGTAGAAGCTGCTAAGCTTATCGATAAGACTCAGCAGTATGAAGCCGCTGATGCAATAGCTCTTGTTAAGAAGTCAGCTACTGCAAAGTTTGACGAGACAGTTGAACTTCACATCAGAACAGGTTGTGACAGCCGTCACGCTGATCAGCAGATCAGAGGCGCTGTAGTACTTCCAAACGGCACAGGTAAGACAGTTAAGGTTCTTGTATTCGCTAAGGGTACAAAGCTTGATGAGGCTCAGGCAGCTGGCGCAGATTACGTTGGCGGTGAGGACCTTATTCCAAAGATCCAGAACGAAGGATGGCTTGATTTCGACGTTGTAGTTGCTACACCTGATATGATGGGTGTTGTAGGACGTCTCGGTAAGGTACTTGGTCCTAAGGGACTTATGCCAAACCCTAAGGCTGGTACAGTTACTATGGATGTAACAAAGGCTGTTAATGATATCAAGGCTGGTAAGATCGAGTACAGACTTGACAAGGCTAACATCATCCACGTTCCAGTTGGAAAGGCTTCTTTCACAGAGGAGCAGCTCGAGCAGAACTTCAACGCACTTATGGATGCTATCACAAAGGCTAAGCCAGCATCTGTAAAGGGTCAGTACCTCAAGAGCATCACTCTTGCTACAACAATGGGCCCTGGTGTTAAGGTTGTTTCTAACAAGTATTAATTTGCATAAAATGTAAATTCGAGAAGCAAGTCGTTTATCGACTTGCTTCTTTTTGTGTTATACTGTTTTTTATGAGAAATAGTGGTAATAGAGAAGTTAATAATGGCGTTTTGGCTGTCAGAGTCTTTATCCTGACACTGTCGATAGTTCTTTTTACAGGAATTCTGGGAATTCTGGTGATCAAGAAGATAAATGATTCCGCACATGGCCAAGGAGTGAAGCTTGTAAGCGGATGGGAAGATATTCCAGAAGCTAGTACTGCTCCTAATGCAGCGGTTGATAGTGAGGAAGGTGCGAAGAAAGCTGCAATTATATATGAAGGTGATGAGGATTATACCCATGTAATTGCGACGGCAGATGATGATGCTGTAACCATTGGATTTGCTGGTGATATCCTTTTTGATGACAATTATGCTGTCGGTGATGCTTTTGCAAGAGCTGGGAATACAGCTGTTGGCGTAGTTGGAAGTAGTCTTCTTGAGAAGATGCAGGGCGTTGATATCATGATGGTCAACAATGAGTTTCCTTATTCTAATGGAGGAACATCTACTGCGGGCAAAACCTACACATTTAGAGCAAGACCAGAGACAGCTTCTATATTAAATGATATGGGAGTTGATATAGTTGGACTTGCCAACAACCATGCATATGATTATGGAGAGCAGGCGTTATTAGATACTTTAACAACTGTCAATAATGCCGGAATCGTATATGCCGGAGCGGGCAAGAATCTTGAAGAAGCTTCACATCCTGTTTATTACATCACAGACAATGGTATGAAGATTGCGATCATCTGTGCTACTCAGATTGAAAGGCTTGATAATCCAGATACCAAGGGTGCTACCGAAAGTAGCCCAGGGGTATTCAGATGCTTTGATGATTCACTTCTATTAGATAGAGTAAGAGAAGCCAGAGAAAAGAACGCCTATGTTGTAGTCTTTATCCATTGGGGAACTGAGAGTACAAAGGAAGTTGACTATCTTCAGACTGATCAGGCAAAAGAAATAGCAGATGCCGGAGCCAATCTTATTATAGGAGCTCATCCTCATGTGCTTCAGAAGATTGATTATGTAAATGGAGTTCCTGTAGTTTATAGTCTTGGTAATTATATCTTTAATTCAAAGACTCTTGATACCGGAATGATGGTGGCTACTCTTCACAAGAATGGATCAGTCAACTTACAGTTTGTACCAGCAATTCAAAGTGGATGTAGCGTATATGAAGCTACTGGCGATGAGAAGATGAGAGTACTTAATGAGCTAGCAGGAATGTCGCCGGGAATAGTGCTTGATTCCAATGGATATATCAGTCCTAGATAAAATAATAAAATAGTGTTGACAAGTAGATGTGTTTATGATATCTTAACTAAGGTCGTCTGAAAAAGACAGACAACCGTCCGAAGACAGTAGGTGTTCGTAAGAACATAATGATGATCCGCCTACCGAGGAAAAGTTATTATTTAGACTTTTTGCCTCTCGATGTCTTCGAGGGGCTTTTTTTTCGGCGGTTAATTCTATAAGGAGGTAAGAAGATGGCAAAGGTTGAATTAAAGAAGCCTGTAGTTGATGAGATTTCAGAGAAGATTAAAGACGCACAGGCTGTCGTACTTGTAGATCACCGTGGACTTACAGTTGCACAGGATACTGAGCTTCGTAAGAAACTTCGTGCAGAAGGCGTAACATATAAGGTTTACAAGAATACGATGATGAACTTCGCATTCAAGGGAACAGATTTCGAGCAGCTTAAGGATCTCCTTAATGGTCCTAGCGCAATGGCTGTTTCAACAACAGATCCAGCTGCACCAGCTCGTGTACTTTACGAGTTTGCTAAGACTGCAAAGGCTCTTGAGATTAAGGGTGGTGTTATAGAAGGTAAGTACTATGACGCTGACGCTATGACAGAGATCGCTACAATCCCTTCAAAGGAAGTTCTTCTTTCCAAGTTGCTTGGCTCTATGCAGTCACCTATCACAAACTTCGCTCGTGTTATTAAGCAGATCGCAGAGAAGAATGGTGAGGCAGCTCCAGCAGCAGAGGAAGCTCCAGCTGAGACAGCTGAGGCACCAGCAACTGAAGAAGTTGCAGCAGAAGCACCTGCAGCAGAGTAATCTGATCGTACTGAGTGCTTAAAGTAATGAAAACAAAAATTTATTGATTATACTATACGGAGGTATATAAAATGGCAAAGTTATCTACAGCAGAAATTATTGATGCTATCAAAGAGTTAACAGTTCTTGAGTTAAATGATCTCGTAAAGGCTTGCGAGGAAGAGTTCGGCGTATCTGCAGCAGCAGGCGTTGTAGTTGCAGCAGCAGGTGCTGGCGCAGCAGCAGCAGGCGAGGAGAAGTCTGAGTTCAACGTAGAGCTTACAGAAGTAGGTCCTAACAAGGTTAAGGTTATCAAGGTTGTTCGTGAGATCACAGGTCTTGGACTTAAGGAAGCAAAGGATCTCGTTGATAACGCTCCTAAGATGGTTAAGGAAGGCGCAGCTAAGGCTGAGGCTGATGACATCAAGGCTAAGCTTGAGGCTGAGGGTGCTAAGATCACTCTTAAGTAATCGATATAGAAGTCTAAATAAGAAAGTCAGACATGTTTACATGTCTGACTTTTTTTATCTTGTAAAAAAGTTCTTGACACGGAATTTAGTTAGATGTAAGATGGATAATGCACTATTGTGGTGTGGTGGGCTTTTTTGCGCTCTTTTTTCTGTGCAAAAAAATCCGTATTACCACTACGAAAATATTTAAGAACGGGGTGAATGTCAATGGAAAAAAACAGATTACATCCTACCGGCTCTGGTAAAAACATACGTATGAGTTTCCAGCGCCAGAAGGAAGTCCTGGAGATGCCAAACCTGATCGAAGTTCAGAAGAACTCTTATCAATGGTTTCTTGACGAAGGCTTAAAAGAAGTCTTTGACGATATCTCTCCTATTGAAGATTACAGTGGCAAGCTCAGTTTGGAATTTGTTGATTTCAAGCTTTGCGAGGATGAGATTGACAAGAACAAGAATACAATTGAGAAGTGCAAAGAAAGAGACGCTACTTTCGCTGCACCTTTAAAGGTTAAGGTTCGTCTTCATAACAAAGAGAAAGACGAGATTACAGAACATGAGATTTTCATGGGCGATCTTCCTCTTATGACAGCAACTGGTACCTTTGTTATCAACGGAGCTGAAAGAGTTATTGTCAGCCAGTTGGTTCGTTCACCCGGTATCTATTATGATATTACATATGATAAGATCGGTAAGGAACTCATTGCATGTACTGTTATCCCTAACAGAGGAGCTTGGCTCGAGTATGAGACAGACTCTAATGACGTGTTCTATGCAAGAGTAGACAGAACCAGAAAGGTTCCTGTAACTGTACTCATCAGAGCACTTGGTATTGGTACAAATGAGGAAATTCTTGAACTCTTTGGTGATGAGCCTAAGATTCAGGGAAGCTTTTCTAAGGATTCTTCGACAGATTATCAGAGCGGTCTTCTTGAACTTTACAGAAAGATCCGTCCTGGTGAGCCACTTTCAGTTGAGAGTGCGGAGAGTCTTATTAATGCTATGTTCTTTGACGCTAGAAGATATGATCTTGCTAAGGTCGGAAGATATAAGTTTAATAAGAAACTTCATTTCAAGAATCGTATTAGCGGACATGTTCTTGCAGAGGATGTTGTTGATGAGACAACAGGCGAGATGATCGCATCAGCTGGTACTAAGGTTGATCGTGCACTCGCTACTGAAATCCAGAACAGTGCTATCCCTTACGTACTTATTCAGGGTGAAGAGCGCAACATCAAAGTTCTTTCTAATATGATGGTTGATATCACACACTTCATCGAGTGTGATCCAGAGCAGCTCGGAATCAACGAGGACGTATACTATCCTGTTCTTAAGGAGATTCTTGAAGAGTACTCAGCCAAGAATGATCCTGAAGGACTTGCAGAGACAATCAAGAAGCGTGTACATGAACTTATTCCTAAGCACATTACTAAGGAAGATATCATTGCTTCTATTAACTATAACATCCATGTTGAATATGGAATTGGTAACGATGACGATATCGACCACTTAGGTAACAGACGTATCCGTTGCGTAGGTGAGCTTCTTCAGAACCAGTATCGTATCGGTTTATCAAGACTTGAGAGAGTTGTACGTGAGAGAATGACTACTCACGATACAGAGGAAGTTTCTCCTCAGTCTCTGATCAACATCAAACCTGTACAGGCTGCAGTAAAGGAGTTCTTCGGATCTTCACAGCTTTCACAGTTCATGGATCAGAACAACCCTCTTGGTGAGCTTACACATAAGAGACGTCTTTCAGCACTTGGTCCTGGCGGTCTTTCAAGAGATAGAGCCGGATTCGAGGTTCGAGACGTACACTATACACACTATGGACGTATGTGCCCTATCGAGACACCTGAAGGACCTAACATCGGTCTTATCAACTCACTTGCAAGCTATGCAAGAGTTAATGATTATGGTTTCATAGAGGCTCCATATCGTAAGGTTGACCAGTCTGACCCTGAGAATCCAAGGGTAACAGATGAGGTTGAGTACCTTACAGCAGATGAAGAGGATAATTACCATGTAGCTCAGGCTAATACTCCTCTCGATGAGAACGGATACTTCAAGAAGAATTCTGTATCTGGCCGTTACAGAGAAGAGACATCAGCTTATCCTAAGACAGCATTTGAGTACATGGACGTATCTCCTAGAATGGTATTCTCAGTTGCTACAGCACTTATCCCATTCCTTGAGAACGACGATGCTAACCGTGCGCTGATGGGATCAAACATGCAGCGTCAGGCCGTACCTCTTCTTACAACTGAAGCTCCTGCAGTAGGAACTGGCATGGAGCGCAAGGCAGCTGTTGACTCAGGTGTTTGCGTTGTTGCTAGAAAAGCTGGAACTGTTGATTTCGTTGACAGTAAGCTTATTCAGATGACATATGATGATGGTGAGAAGGAAGAGTTCCACCTTATTAAGTTCCAGAGATCTAACCAGAGTAACTGCTACAATCAGAGACCTATCGTATTCAAGGGTGATCATGTAGAAGCTGGTCAGGTTATCGCAGATGGACCTTCTACTTCACAGGGAGAACTTGGTCTTGGTAAGAACCCTCTTATCGGTTTCATGACATGGGAAGGTTACAACTACGAGGATGCTGTTCTTCTTTCAGAGAGACTTGTTCGTGATGATGTTTATACATCAGTACATATTGAAGAATATGAGGCAGAAGCTCGTGAGACTAAGCTCGGACCAGAAGAAATCACTCGTGATGTTCCTGGCGTAGGTGATGATGCACTCAAGGATCTTGATGATCGTGGTATCATTCGTATCGGTGCTGAGGTTCGTGCCGGTGATATTCTTGTAGGTAAGGTTACTCCTAAGGGAGAGACAGAGCTTACAGCAGAAGAAAGACTCCTTAGAGCTATCTTCGGTGAGAAGGCTAGAGAGGTACGTGATACATCTCTTAAGGTTCCTCACGGCGAATATGGTATCGTAGTTGATGCTAAGGTATTTACAAGAGATAACGGCGATGAGCTTTCACCTGGTGTAAATCAGGCAGTTCGTATCTATATCGCACAGAAGAGAAAGATTTCTGTTGGTGATAAGATGGCTGGTCGTCATGGTAACAAGGGTGTCGTTTCACGTGTACTTCCTATTGAAGATATGCCATATCTTCCAAATGGTAGACCACTTGATATCGTACTTAACCCTCTCGGCGTTCCTTCCCGTATGAATATCGGTCAGGTCCTCGAGATCCACCTTTCTCTTGCAGCTAAGGCTCTTGGATTTAACGTAGCAACACCTATCTTTGATGGTGCAAACGAGATAGATATTCAGGATACTCTTGAGATGGCTAACGATTACGTTAACAGCTCATGGGAAGACTTCGAGAAGAAGTATAAGGATCTTGTACTTCCTGAGATCATGGATTACCTCTATGAGAACAGAGATCACAGAGAACTCTGGAAGGGTGTTCCTATCAGATCAGACGGAAAGGTACAGCTCCGTGATGGTAGAACAGGTCAGAAGTTCGATGGCCCAACAACTATTGGACACATGCATTACCTCAAACTCCATCACCTTGTAGATGATAAGATCCACGCTCGTTCAACTGGTCCTTACTCATTAGTAACACAGCAGCCTCTGGGTGGTAAAGCTCAGTTCGGTGGACAGCGTTTCGGAGAAATGGAAGTTTGGGCACTTGAAGCTTACGGTGCAGCTTATACACTTCAGGAAATCCTTACAGTTAAGTCTGATGACGTTGTAGGACGTGTTAAGACTTACGAAGCAATCATTAAGGGTGATAACATTCCTGAACCTGGTGTTCCAGAAAGCTTTAAGGTTCTTCTTAAGGAGCTCCAGTCACTTGGACTTGATATTAAAGTTCTTCGTGAAGACAATACAGAAGTTGAAATTATGGAAAGCGTTGATTATACAGATTCTGATTATCGCTATGAGATTGAAGGCGATACATCAGGACGCGATTACAATCAGGAATCTTTCGCTGCTAACGGATATACAGAGCAGAGCTTTAATGAAGATGGCGAGCTTGTAGCAGATGAGAGCGACGCTGATGGCTTTGATGAGGAAGGTTTCGACGATTTTGACGAATCATCCGATGAAGAGTAATTGTGACTGTTGATTACGTTTAACATAAAGAAAAGAGGTTACGAATGTCTGATTCAACTATGAATAAAGCAATAAATGAAGCTTCAAGCGGAAGAAGTAGTACACAGCAGCAGACCTATCAGCCTATGACCTTTGACTCAATCAAGATTGGACTTGCATCACCAGAAAAGATCAAAAGCTGGGCAATTAGAGACAAGAACGACCCGGAAAGCGGCAAGGTAACAAAGCCAGAGACAATCAACTACAGAACATTGAAGCCAGAAAGAGATGGTCTTTTCTGTGAAAGAATATTTGGACCAACTAAAGACTGGGAATGTCACTGTGGTAAGTACAAGAAGATCAGATATAAGGGCGTTGTCTGTGATCGTTGTGGCGTAGAAATTACAAAGAGCAGCGTACGTCGTGAGAGAATGGGATACATCGAGCTTGCAGCTCCTGTTTCTCATATTTGGTACTTCAAGGGAATCCCTAGCAGAATGGGTCTTATCCTTGATCTTTCTCCACGTGTACTTGAGAAAGTTCTTTACTTTGCTTCATATATAGTACTTGATCCAGGTGAGACATCACTTGAGTACAAGCAGGTTCTCTCTGAGAAAGAGTACCAGGATGCCAGAGAAGAATGGGGCGGAAAGTTCCGAGCTGGTATGGGCGCTGAGTCCATCAAAGAGCTTCTTCAGGCAATTGATCTTGAAGCTGAATATCAGGAACTCAAAGAGGGTCTTGATACATCAAGCGGACAGAAGAGAGCTAGAATTATTAAGCGTCTCGAAGTAGTCGAAGCATTTAGAGAGTCTGGAAATAATCCTGCATGGATGATCATGGATTGCATCCCAGTAATCCCACCAGATCTTCGTCCTATGGTACAGCTTGACGGTGGACGTTTCGCTACATCAGATCTTAACGATCTTTACAGAAGAATTATCAATAGAAATAACAGACTTAAGAGACTTCTTGATCTCGGTGCACCTGATATCATCGTTCGCAACGAGAAGAGAATGCTCCAGGAGGCTGTAGATGCCCTTATCGATAACGGCAGAAGAGGAAGACCTGTAACAGGACCTGGTAACAGAGCACTC
This sequence comes from Butyrivibrio sp. INlla18, assembly GCF_900103635.1. Lineage (GTDB taxonomy): Bacteria > Bacillota > Clostridia > Lachnospirales > Lachnospiraceae > Butyrivibrio. The sequence continues at coordinate 196,010 of NZ_FMXK01000007.1, read as the reverse complement.
AAGTCACTTTCTGACATGCTCAAAGGTAAATCAGGACGTTTCCGTCAGAACCTTCTTGGTAAGCGTGTTGACTATTCAGGACGTTCAGTTATCGTAGTAGGACCAGAACTTAAGATTTATCAGTGTGGACTTCCTAAGGAAATGGCTATTGAGCTTTTCAAACCTTTCGTTATGAAAGAACTTGTTTCTAGAGGAATTTCACAGAACATAAAGAACGCTAAAAAACTCGTTGAGAGACTTGATGAGCAGGTTTGGGACGTTCTTGAGGATGTAATTAAGGAGCACCCAGTTATGCTGAACCGTGCCCCCACACTTCACAGACTTGGTATTCAGGCATTTGAGCCAATTCTTGTAGAAGGTAAGGCTATCAAGCTTCATCCTCTTGTATGTACACCTTTCAACGCCGACTTCGATGGTGACCAGATGGCTGTTCACCTTCCATTGTCAGTAGAGGCACAGGCTGAGTGTAGATTCCTCATGCTTGCACCTAACAACCTTCTTAAGCCTTCAGATGGTGGCCCAGTAAACGTTCCTACACAGGATATGGTACTTGGTATCTACTATTTGACACAGGAGAGACCTGGTGCTCTTGGCGAAGGTAAGTTCTTTAAGAGTGTTGACGAAGCTATTCTTGCTTATGAGAATGGTTACTGCACACTTCAGACAAGAATTAAGATCAGAATGGACAGAACTAAGGCTGATGGAACAGTTGGAACTGGAATCGTAGAGTCAACTCTTGGTAGATTCCTCTTCAATGAGATCATTCCTCAGGACCTTGGATTTGTTGATAGAACAGTTCCAGAAAACGAGTTCAAACTTGAAGTTGACTTCATGGTTGGTAAGAAGCAGCTCAAGCAGATTGTTACAGCTATGATCAATACTCACGGAACATTTGCTACAGCAGAGGTTCTTGATAAGATCAAAGCTACTGGTTATCACTATTCAACACGCGCTGCTATGACAGTATCTATCGCAGATATGACAGTGCCAAAGCAGAAGCAGGAAATGCTTGATGAAGCACAGGCTACAGTTGATAGAATCGCTATGAACTTCCGTCGTGGTCTTATCACAGACGAAGAGCGTTACCGTGCAGTAGTTGATACTTGGATGGAGACAGATAAAAAGCTTACTGATGAGCTTCTTGCTGGTCTTGATAAGTACAACAACATCTACATGATGGCTGACTCTGGTGCCCGTGGTAGTAACCAGCAGATCAAGCAGCTCGCAGGTATGCGTGGACTTATGGCTGATACAACAGGTCGTACAATCGAACTTCCTATCAAGTCAAACTTCCGTGAAGGTCTTGACGTTTTGGAATACTTCATGTCAGCTCACGGTGCTCGTAAGGGTCTGTCAGATACAGCTCTTCGTACAGCCGATTCAGGATACCTTACACGTCGAATGGTTGACGTATCACAGGAACTCATTATCCGTGACATCGACTGCTGCGCAGACAAGGAAGTAATCCCAGGAATGACTGTAAAGGCATTCATGGATGGTAAGGAAACAATCGAGCCATTAAAGGATAGAATCACAGGAAGATATTCTTGCGAGACTATTAAAGATAAAGATGGTAACGTGATCGTTAAGAAGAACCACATGATCACACCATCAAGAGCAGCTAAGATCCTTTCAGTAGGTGTTAACGCTAAGGGTCAGCCAGTTGAAGCTGTTAAGATCCGTACAATTCTCACATGCCGTTCACACAACGGAATCTGTGCTAAGTGCTACGGTGCAAACATGGCAACTGGTGAGGCTGTACAGGTTGGTGAGGCAGTTGGTATTATTGCTGCTCAGTCAATCGGTGAGCCTGGTACACAGCTTACAATGAGAACATTCCATACTGGTGGTGTTGCCGGTGGCGATATTACTCAGGGTCTTCCTAGAGTAGAAGAGCTTTTCGAGGCAAGAAAGCCAAAGGGACTTGCTATTATTTCAGAGCTTGATGGACAGGTTGAGATCAGAGATACCAAGAAGAAGCGTGAAGTTATTGTAACTAACGATGAGACTGGTGAATCAAAGGCTTACCTCATTCCTTATGGATCACGTATCAAGGTTCAGGATGGAATGACAATCGAAGCTGGTGATGAACTTACTGAAGGTTCAGTTAACCCACACGATCTTCTTAAGATTAAGGGTATCCGTGCAGTACAGGATTATCTCTTAAGAGAAGTTCAGAGAGTATATCGTTTACAGGGTGTTGATATCTGCGATAAGCATATCGAAGTTATTGTTCGTCAGATGCTTAAGAAGGTAAGAATCGACGAGAGTGGAGATACAGAATTCCTCCCAGGAACACTTGTAGATGTACTTGATTTTGAAGATAGTAACGAAGCACTTATCACTGAAGGTAAGAGACCTGCAGAGGGTAAACAGGTAATACTTGGTATTACAAAGGCTGCTCTTGCAACTAACTCATTCCTTTCAGCTGCATCATTCCAGGAGACAACTAAGGTTCTTACTGATGCTGCTATCAAGGGTAAGGTTGATCCACTTATTGGACTTAAGGAAAACGTTATTATCGGTAAGCTGATCCCTGCTGGTACAGGTATGAAGAGATATAGAAATACAGCTCTTAATACTGACGCAAACTTCAAGAATCCAGAGAAGCTTATCCTTAAGAAAAAGAAGAAAGACTTTGATGATGAGTTTGAAGATGTAATCGACATTGAAGATGATGAAGTTTCAATCTCAGAAGAGGAGTAATTTTCTGACAAGTTGTCATAAAAAATTTAGTTGACAACTAAAATAATACTATTTATAATTCATAATTGCGTGTATGTGCAAAGGGGTGATATTCTGCCCCTTTGTATTTTGTACATACATATATCAAAATAGGAGGTAAAAAGAATGCCAACATTTAACCAGTTAGTTAGAAAGGGTCGTCAGACATCAGTTAAGAAGTCTACAGCACCTGCTCTTCAGAAGGGTTTCAACTCTCTTCATAAGAAGGCAACTGCTACAGCTTCTCCACAGAAGCGTGGTGTCTGCACAGCTGTTAAGACAGCAACACCTAAGAAGCCTAACTCTGCTCTGAGAAAAATCGCCAGAGTACGTCTTTCTAACGGTATTGAGGTAACAAGCTACATCCCTGGAGAAGGACACAACCTTCAGGAGCACAGCGTTGTTCTTATCCGTGGTGGAAGAGTTAAGGATTTACCTGGTACAAGATACCACATCATCAGAGGTACTCTTGATACAGCAGGTGTAGCCGACAGAAAACAGGCTCGTTCTAAGTATGGCGCTAAGAGACCTAAGGCTGCCAAGTAATTTTTTTGTTTCATTAACAGATCTAATTTTTGAATAGTGTTGGTGTTCTATATCTATATATTTTAGTAAGAAAACCGCACGTACACTAAATTAGTGAGTACCGATGATTATAGTAAGCAATGATCTTACTAGTGATCATTGCAATTCTAAAGGAGGGAAGAACCGTGCCACGTAAAGGACATATTGTAAAACGTGATGTATTAGCGGATCCTTTATACGATAACAAGGTTGTTACTAAGCTTGTTAACACAGTAATGCTCGACGGTAAGAAGGGTGTTGCTCAGAAGATCGTATACGGTGCATTCGCACAGGTAGAAGAGAAGGCTGGAAAGCCAGCTCTTGAAGTTTTTGAAGGAGCTATGAATAACATCATGCCTGCCCTTGAGGTTAAGGCAAGACGTATCGGTGGAGCTACATACCAGGTTCCTATCGAGGTTAGACCTGACAGACGTCAGGCTCTTGCACTTCGTTGGCTTGTAACTTTCTCACGTGCTAGAGGCGAGAAGACTATGGTTGATAGACTCGCTTCAGAGATTATGGATGCATACAATAACACTGGTGCAGCTGTAAAGAGAAAAGAAGACATGCACAAGATGGCAGAAGCAAACAAGGCGTTCTCACACTACAGATTCTAATCTGATTTTGTATGAGACAGGTTTAATATTATTTAGGAGGAAGAACCTTTGGCTGATAGACAATACCCATTGGAGAGAACCAGAAACATCGGTATTATGGCGCATATCGACGCTGGTAAGACAACTCTTACAGAGCGTATTCTTTACTATACCGGTGTAAACTATAAGATTGGTGAGACTTACGAAGGTACTGCTACCATGGACTGGATGGAACAGGAGCAGGAAAGAGGTATCACAATCACATCTGCAGCTACAACTTGTCACTGGACACTTCAGCAGAATGGTAAGGTTAAGCCAGGTGCTCTTGAGCATCGTATCAATATCATTGATACACCTGGACACGTTGACTTTACTGTAGAAGTTGAGCGTTCACTTCGTGTACTTGATGGTGCTGTTGGTGTATTCAGTGCTAAAGAAGGCGTTGAGCCACAGTCTGAGAACGTTTGGCGTCAGGCTGATGGATTTAATGTTCCTCGTATGGCATTCATCAACAAGATGGATATCATTGGAGCAAACTATTTCGGTGCTGTAGAGCAGATCAGAAATAGACTTAAGAAAAACGCTATTATGATTGAAATCCCTATCGGAGCTGAGGATCAGTTCCAGGGTGTTATCGATCTTTTCGAGATGCAGGCTTATATCTACAATGATGATAAGGGTGAGGATGTTACAATTGGTGAGATCCCTGCTGATCTCAAGGATGATGCTGAGCTTTATCACTCAGAGCTCGTTGAGAAGATCTGCGATCTTGATGAAGATCTTATGATGAAGTACCTTGAGGGAGAAGAGCCTACAGTTGATGAACTTAAGGCTGCTCTTCGTAAGGCTACTTGCGAGTGTAAGGCATTCCCTGTTTGCTGTGGTTCAGCCCATAAGAACAGAGGTATCCAGAAGCTCATTGATGCTGTAATCGAGTTTATGCCATCTCCACTTGATATCCCTGCTTGTAAGGGTACAGATATGGATGGTAATGAGATTGAGGTTGAGTCAACAGATGATGGCCCATTCGCAGCTCTTGCATTCAAGATTGTCAGCGATCCATTCGTTGGAAAGCTTGCATTCTTCCGTGTATATCGTGGTACAGCAAATTCAGGTTCTTATGTACTTAACAGTACTAAGGACAGCAAGGAGCGTCTTGGACGTATCCTTCAGATGCATGCTAATAAGAGATCTGACCTTGATAAGGTTTACTCAGGTGATATCGCAGCTGCTGTTGGTCTTAAGAACACAGTAACTGGTGATACTCTCTGCGATGAGAAGAACCCAGTAATCCTTGAGTCAATGGAATTCCCAGATCCTGTTATCGAGCTTGCTATCGAGCCTAAGACTAAGGCTGGTCAGCAGAAGCTTGATGAGGCTCTTATGAAGCTTGCTGAAGAAGATCCTACATTCAGAGCTCACACAAATGCTGAGACAGGTCAGACAATCATCGCTGGTATGGGTGAGCTTCACCTTGATATCATCGTTGATAGACTTCTCAGAGAGTATAAGGTTGAGGCTAACGTAGGTGCTCCTCAGGTTGCATATAGAGAAGCTCTTACAAAGGCTGTAGACGTTGAGTCTAAGTACGCTAAGCAGTCTGGTGGACGTGGTCAGTATGGTCACTGTAAAGTTCGTTTCGAGCCTATGGATGCTAACGGAGACAACCTTTACCAGTTCGATAGCGAAGTTGTTGGTGGTGCTATTCCTAAGGAATTCATTCAGCCAATCAGCGAAGGTATCGAAGAAGCTATGAAGGCTGGTACACTTGGCGGATATCCAGTAGTTGGTGTTCATGCTACAGTTTATGATGGATCATACCATGAAGTAGACTCATCAGAAATGGCATTCCACATCGCTGGATCTATGGCATTCAAGGATGCTATGGCTAAGGGCGCACCTGTACTTCTTGAGCCTATCATGAAGGTAGAAGTAACAATGCCTGAGGAGTACATGGGAGATGTTATCGGTGACGTTAACTCTCGTCGTGGACAGGTAGAAGGAATGGATGATCTTGGCGGCGGAAAGATCGTAAGAGCACATGTGCCTCTTGCTGAGATGTTCGGTTATGCTACAGACCTTCGTTCTAGAACACAGGGACGTGGTAACTACTCAATGTTCTTTGAGAAGTATGCTCCAGTTCCTAAGAATGTTCAGGAGAAAGTCCTTTCTAACAAAGGCAACTAATTAAAAACTAAATGAAAGCCGCAAAAAATCAAGTTTTTAGCTTGATTTAGCGGCTAACATTTAATATAATCGATATAGTCGGTTAAATTATGTATGAAAATGTTGATTTAACATTTCACTTAAGGAGGATATTTAGAAATGGCAAAAGCTAAGTTTGACAGAAGCAAACCACACGTTAACATTGGTACAATCGGACACGTTGACCATGGTAAGACAACTCTTACAGCTGCTATCACAGCTGTTCTTGCAGACAGAGGATTCAGCCCTGCTGTAGCATTCGATCAGATCGATAAGGCTCCAGAAGAGAAGGAAAGAGGAATCACAATCAACTCAGCTCACATCGAGTATGAGACAGCTAACAGACACTATGCTCACGTTGACTGCCCAGGTCACGCTGACTACGTTAAGAACATGATCACAGGTGCAGCTCAGATGGATGGATCAATCCTTGTTGTTGCTGCTACTGATGGTGTTATGGCTCAGACTAAGGAGCACGTTCTTCTTGCTCGTCAGGTAGGCGTTCCTTATATCATCGTATTCATGAATAAGTGCGATATGGTTGACGATCCAGAGCTTCTTGACCTCGTTGAGATGGAGATCAGAGACCTTCTTACAGAGTATGAGTTCCCTGGAGATGACACACCTATCATTCGTGGTTCAGCTCTTAAGGCTCTTGAGGATCCTAAGTCTGAGTGGGGTGACAAGATCATCGAGCTCATGGATACAGTTGATTCTTACATTCCTGAACCTACTCGTGAGACAGATAAGCCTTTCCTTATGCCTGTTGAGGACGTATTCACAATCACAGGTCGTGGAACAGTTGCTACTGGTAGAGTAGAGAGAGGTGCTCTAAACCTCAACGACGAAATCGAAATCGTTGGTATCAAGGAAGAGACATCTAAGTCTGTTGTAACTGGTATCGAGATGTTCAGAAAGACTATGGATTACTGCGAAGCTGGTGACAACGTTGGTCTTCTTCTTCGTGGTGTTGACCGTGAGGGTATCCAGAGAGGACAGGTTATCACAAAGCCTGGTACAGTAACTTGCCATACAAAGTTCACTGCTGAGGTTTACGTTCTTACTAAGGACGAGGGTGGCCGTCATACTCCTTTCTTCACAAACTACAGACCACAGTTCTACTTCAGAACAACTGACGTTACAGGTGTCTGCAACCTTCCAGATGGTGTTGAGATGTGCATGCCTGGTGACCACGTAACAATGTCTATCGAGCTTATTCACCCAATCGCTATGGAGCAGGGTCTTAAGTTCGCTATCCGTGAGGGTGGACGTACAGTTGGATCAGGTAAGGTTGCTACAATCGTAGAGTGATCTTAACAAACCTAGATTTTATACAGCTTCCAGAGTTTCTCTGGAAGCTGTTTTTTTGTATACAATCTAGCCGAAAATGACCTTTGGCGGATATCCGCCAACGAGGAAACGATTTTGTTTCCGAGTCTTGACTCTGATTATATTCAGTATTTATGCGCTTTTGTAAATGGCACTTCCGGTGCCAATATGGAGTTAGTAAATTTTATAGTTTTTTGATTGACTATCATGACTGGAATATGTATTATGATGGTAGAAGGAAACTTCTTGAGAAGCACACTCATAAAAATGCTTTATTTGCCTGTGAATCGGAATCCGCGATGGGAGGCGGTGAACGTGGAGGCTTATAAAGGTGGCAACTTACCATAACCCATCTAGCGATTTGCGAAAGAAAGTTGCAAAAAAGACTATGAAGCCTTGCAGCACCTTGTTGCAAGGCTTTTATTATGTAAAAGGTTACCTAATGGATTTAATATATCAGGCAGCTGCAAAGTACGTGGCATTACAACAGTATGAGTATGAATTTGTATTATCGCATCGAAGAAAAACAAGGAAGATGAAGCTATCATTTTCTGGTAAAGAGTTTTTTCATTTGGCAGGATTACAACATTTGACAGATATTCAGATTCCCAGGAATAAGAATAAAACATTGGATTCTTGATGATGAGTGGGATGTAATATATGAGCAAGAGGCGATAAAACATGTGAGAGTATAATTGTATTTGTTAAGAATGATAAATTGATTTGCGTGATAAGATTTGAGTGCGGTAATAATACTGCACTCAATTTTTGTTTTTGGTGTTAGGTTTACTCGTTTTGAATTGTATTATATATAGAGGGCCTTCTAAAAGATATCAGAAAGTGAGTAGACGCATGGAGGAGAAAGAAGCAAGACGGTTGGTGGAGAGCTACACTGACATGATTATGCGCATCGGTACCAATTATCTAAAGAGTACTACTGATGCAGAGGACATATGTCAGGCAGTTTTGGTGAAATATATTACATCGGATCCACAGTTTGATAGTCTGGAACATGAAAAGGCATGGGTTATCAGAACCACTATAAACATGTGTAAAAACGAATTAAAGAGTGCATTCTTCAGAAAGACTACAGTTCTAGAGGAAGCTGATGATGCAAAAGCTGTTACCCCACCGGATCTTGGAATCACTGAAGAAGTAATGAAGCTGCCTATGAACTATCGTATCAGTATTTATCTTTTTTACTATGAGGGGTATTCGGCAAAAGAGATAGCGGAGCTTCTGGGAAAAAAAGAATCAGCGATTAATATGTATCTTTCCCGCGGGCGAAAGAAACTCAGGCTTTCAATCATGAATGATCTTGGTATGTTGAAACGGGGTAATGATTAGGCAAGGAGAATCTACATGAGTGAATATAGAAATAAAGAGTATATTGAATCTATGAGCCTTATCAAACTTTCTGATGACAAAAAAGAAAAGATGATATCGGACTTAACTAAGATTAGTCCAATCAGAAAGGAAGGCACGATGAAAAAAAGAATGGGAGTAAAGAAAACAGCAATCATAGTTGCAGCATGTATAATGGTATTTGGAGTGACAGCAACGGCTACTGGAATTGCGACAGGCGTAGTTGGCCATAATAAGATAGAAACACGAACAAGAAATTTTGGTGATCTTGAAAAGCTTGAACAGCAGGCGGAGCTGGACATTACCGCTGTAGAATCATTTTCCAATGGATATGGGTTTGATTATATGGAAATAGGCGAATCTACTACACAGGATGATAATTTTAATGATCTTCTGTCTTACAAAGGCATAAGCATGAATTATGTTAAAGAAAATGAACCATACGTTGCAATCTATATGGATCCAAAGAGTATGGTTGGTGGCGACATCTCAAAGGATGCCTTAGCTAGCCGAAAGGTTGAAGATGTAGATGTTTATTATAGTTGTGATGAATATCTGTTTGTTCCCGTTGGCGAGGTTTTGACAGACGAAGAAAAAGAAAGGGATGCTAATGATCCACATTTCTTTATTAGTTATGGTAGTGATGAAAGAGAAACAAAAATGAGCAGTACGGTTAATTTTGTGATGGGTGAAGTGGACTATTGTATTCTTTCCTTCGATACGCCAATGGATGCAGATGAAATGATGGATATGGCAGAAGAAATTATTAATGCAAGCAATAATTAGGAAGATGGTGTAATATTATTACAGTGCATGGCTGACAGAGCTATGCACTGTTGTACGTTTATAGATGGGAAAAATGGTAGCAGTCTTCATGTTTACCAATATACCGATAGTTCTATGCAGCCTGAGATGGAAGAGTCGGAATTATGGAAAGAACTGCCGCTTTCAGAAAATGTTTTCAATCTGATAAGGAATACCATTGGTAATGAGTGCGCAGAGGCTATTCCAGAGGTTACAAACGGCTATTATTTCTTCTATGATCGCAATTCGCGGGCCAATGATTCATATGATGAATCGGAATTGTGAACCAGACATTCAATAAACTGCACAGTAGCTATCTATGATGCTGATGAGGATATTTTATATGTTTTTGAAGAAGATACATAAGGGAATAAGAATACGATATGCGATCGGCTTATTATTGGCATTGATGGCCATTCAGCTATGCGCTTGCGGGAAAAAGGCTGAAGAGTCTCAGGAGGCGTCTTTCTATATCCCACAGGTGTACAGATGCTCATTTGTATCATTATCTGAGGAAGATGGCCATAGAAATACCTTTAGGCATAAGATGAGATATGATCTTAATGATTTCTACAGGCACAATGACAGCTACGAAGCTATTTTCAGACTCTACAGAAATGCCTCGGCTAACAGCTACCTGCTTGAAGTAACCGATGACAACTATGGAATAGAGGACCTTACTGCTGCGGGCAAAAATCATTTCCACTATGTTGTGATAAATCTATGTGAAGAAGAACTGTTTCCAGGGACAGATAAGAAATATCAAACTATGGTTTATGATGTGGAGTCTGGGAATTTCTGGTTGGGAAAAGATTGTGACCATTTAGACGCTTATGGTAAATGCGCAATTGATGGATATAGAGCCGATACCGATCTGCTTGCATATGTAGAAGGCAAGTGGGAAGTTCCGGAATATCAGACTTTTTATGATTACCTTTGTTCTATGGATTGGCTGAAGACTTCTTAAGAATCATTGTTTAATTGAGAAATGCAAAATTGTTTTGGGAGAGCACCAGATGTTAAGACTTGAGAAGATAAATGGAAAAAATGTTTGGGATATATTAAAACTTTCTGTTAATGACGACCAGAGAGAATTCGTTGCTTCTAATGAGGTTAGTATCATTGAGGCTTATACAACTGTCACCAATAATGGCTACGCATTTCCTTATGGAGTCTATGATGATGATACACTTGTGGGATTTGTCATGATCGGATATGACAAAGACGACTATTGGGATGATGCACCTAAGGTAGCAGATAATAACTATAATTTATGGCGGCTGATGATAGATAAGAGATATCAGCAAAAGGGCTATGGCAGAAAAGCAATAGAACTTGCTCTTGAGTTCATTAAGACATTCCCATGTGGAGAAGCAGAATACTGTTGGCTTTCCTATGAACCGGAAAACACGGTTGCAAAAGCTCTTTATGAGTCTTTTGGATTTGTAGAGACAGGGGATATGGATGGAGAAGAATTGATCGCAGTTTTAAAACTATAATATCGGGAGATGTTGGGGAATGGTAGCTATTCTATGAGAGTAATGATAATTAGGCATGGCAAAGTACTTCATGACTGGAAAAAGTGGTGCACATCTGCTGAGTTTGATGAGCAATGTGCGTTATATGACAAGGCTCCGATTGATAAGACATCTGTAGATACAGTGAACGATGATATTCAAAAGGTTTATATTAGTACTTTGGACAGGACTCGGCAGACTGCTGAAAAGATATTTGGAGATGATGACTTCGAGAGAACATCAGCACTAAATGAGGTTCCGCTTCGATCAGCCTTTGATACAGGAATCAGAATGCCACTATGGTTCTGGAATGTTTTGGGAAGGTTGCAATGGTTTACAGGATGCAAGAGACAACCTGAAATCAGGAAACAGACCATTAATAGAGCTAAGCAGTTTATGGATTCAATTATAGACAATGATGATTACGCTATAGTTACGCACGGTTTCTTTATGCATACGTTGATAAAAATGATGAAAAAAGAAGGATTTATGGCAGATAAGAATCGTGTTGGTTACAGGAATGGCGAAGTAATTACACTAATACGAGAATGATAGTGGATTCGGAGGAGACGAGTGATGCCTGACTTTGGTATAAATGAAATGCTTGATATGCAAAGAACTCTTCAGGAAAGGTACAAGGATAAATGGGAAGGTATTTCACCTGAGGTAGGTAAGAATAAGCTTCTATGGATGATCGGTGAAATTGGTGAAGTAATTGATATAGTTAAGAAGTATGGTCCTGAGTCCTCTAATGTAGGTAACCCAGAGAGGGAGCATCTGATAGAAGAACTTGCTGATGTATTAATGTACTACAATGACGTTCTTCTTTGCTATGGGATAACGGCAGAGGAGCTAAAAGAGACCTACACAAGCAAGTTTCAAAAGAATATGAAGCGCTGGTGATTGAAATTATCTGAAGAAGATAAAAAATACATATTGTCTGAAGATGATTATTGGTCTGTGTATCTTCCTGATGAGCAGGATTACATTGGAAGGTGCATCATTGTGCTGAAAAGACATGCTGGCGCATTATCAGATCTAAGTTTCGGTGAGTGGACTGACCTGTACTCAATTATCCATAAGTTGGAATTATGCTTAAAAACAACTCTTGGAGCGGATTTGTGTAACTGGAGTTGTCTTTTGAATAATTTCTACAAGGATGATAATCCAAATCCTCATGTGCATTTGCATTGTAGACCAAGGTACAGTAGGCCTGTGATAATTAATGGCAATGAATACGTTGATGAGGAATTTGGGCATCATTATAACAACAAAAAAGTCGGAGCTATTTGTGGTAAGGACAGGGAAATAATCTACTCAAAAATGAAAGAATACCTGGATGGAAAGTAACTCTTTACGGATGATGAAATATAATTTGGATCTAAATTGGCTCTAAAAATTTCTAAAACCACCCCAAATATAGCGAAACATGAGAAAGGTGCGAATAGAAACCACGTAAAATCAAGGCTTTTTTCCATCATTAATCCGTAATTGACGATTTATGTTTCAGATGATATCATTAATCCGTAATTAACGATATCAGGAGGATGATTATGACTATAGGACAGAAAATCTTTTATTTGTTGGAAGAACAGCATATGACTCAGAAGGAGTTTTCGCGAAGAACTGGTATTTCAACAACGACTATAAGTGATTGGCGTAAGAAAAATACCAATCCTGGATCAGATAAGATTATGGCTATTTGTGCAGCCCTTGATGTTACTCCTGAATATCTACTCTCTGGAGTAACAGAAGATAGTGATAGAGGAAGGAATGTGGACTATATGGTTATTCCTAAAGGAACAGAAGAGAGAGAGTTAATTGAATTGTTCAATAGTATGGATTGGTTAGAAAGAGAGCATATGCTTGAATATGCTCGCCGTACAATCGAAAAGAAAGCACAATCCTGTTACATAGATAAGACAGAGAATAAATCCATGGTAAAGATAGCAGAGTTTTGCGATATAGAAGTCTTCATGGATTCAGAATTTGATGGTGACCCTTTAGTGGAGATTAATTATTTGGATGATAATGTTCAAGGTAGCTTGCAGCTTCTTGAAGGAACTATTCTAGGTGATTTCTCTAAGTATGTTTTGCCTGTTATAACAGCATGGTATGAAGAGAACAAGAATCTTTTGATCAAAATGTGGATAGATCACAAAATAGAAATGATACCTGCTTGGGAGTGAGATTTAATGGCTTGCGTTGTAATTAAGAGGCTTTTGGGATATGAGCTTTGCGTGTTGGAAAAAGAAGGGACATTGTTCTATTCTGATCCAATTGTGGTAATTAGAAAGGATGGATTTACTGAGATATACAATCTTCAGAAACATGCTCATGAAACTGGTGATGTGATTAGTAAGTCTATTACACGACAGACTGTTTATAATTTTATAGAGGAGAATGTGGAGCTTTTTTATATATAAGGTAGTTATAATGCCCTTGGACCTTGACTAATTCATAGCATACGGCTAACATCTTAATAATATTGTTTATGGCAGATTGGTGGTAACTAGATGAAGATAGCAGTATTTGCAGATATCCATAGTAATTATGAAGCTTTTAAGACTTGTTTTGAAAAGGCTATTAATGAAGGGGCAACAGAGTTTATTTTTCTTGGCGATTACCTTGGAGACATGGCTAATTTAAGACAGACCATGGATATGGTATATCAGGTAAGAAAAGACTATCCTTGCACCTTCATTAGAGGAAACAAAGAGGATTATTGGTTAGAACATAGAAAGCATCCTGACGCAGAGGATTGGGAGTATGGTAGAACTACTACTGGGATGTTGCGATATAATTTTGATCGTGTGACAGATGAGGATTTAGATTTCTTTGAGAGTATGCCAATTAGCATAGATAAGCATTACGAGGGATTTCCTGATATCACTTTTTGTCATGGTTCACCATATAGCGCAAATCAGAGCTTGAGACCTGATTATGACTATATAGACGAGGTTACAGCTACTTTCAAAAACGATATAGTAATCTGTGCTCATTTCCACATTCAAACCCAGTATACAAGATCAGGGAAGCTAATCATCAACCCTGGAGCAATAGGAATATCGCTAAATGCAGGCGGTAAAGCACAGTTTATGATTCTTGAAGGTGAGAATGGAGCATGGGATTATCATTTCTATTCAGTGGAATATGATGTAGACGCCACAATTAAGGCTATGCACGATGAAAAGATAAATGAGCTGGCACCAGGCTGGTATAGAATCACAAAACATCTCTTGCAGACAGGTGAAAACTCCCATGCGTCAATACTGAGAAAAGTAATGTCTGATTATTACAAAGAGACAGGCATAGAGACTCTTCACGGCATACCTGAGGAGTTTTGGGAAAAAGAGCTTGATGAGATCTTGGGCGTGGAGGGAAATGCATGAATAACGTAGTATTCCTTGACGTAGACGGCGTTTTAAACTCCAAATTCTGGGATAATGACCATCAGCGTGAGATCAGTGAAGGTAAATATGTAGACCCTGAAGCCGTAAAGCTTCTAGGAACTCTTACGAAAAGAACTAATGCAAAGATTATTCTCCACTCGGGATGGCGATTTTGGTTTGATGAATCCATGAAACCTCTTAGACCAGAAGCAGAGTTTTTTGCAAATGCGTTAGCAAAGGAAGGAATGAGCATTTACGGAGTTACGCCAGACTTAACGACAGAAGAAATAAGAAAAACAAAGAAATTTAGTCTAGTTAAGGCTGATGAGATACTGAAGTGGCTGGAAGACAACAGCTCTTTTACCAAGTGGGTGGTACTAGATGACCTAGATCTACATAACGAGGAAGTGGCAAGACATCAGGTGAAGACTGATCCAGAGATAGGACTTACGGAAAAAGACGTAGAAAAGGCAATAGAGATACTTGAATAAGGAGGCATCAAGGCAGTGGCAATAACATATTCAGAGAAAGTACCAGATTTACAGACATATTATGATCTTAGAGAATCAGTTGAGTGGAACAACTTCTGTCCAGAACAGACACAGAAGGCGTTAGATAATAGCGTATACTTTGTGCTGGCTAAGGATGGTGACAAGCCAGTTGCCATGGGAAGAGTGGTTGGAGATGGAATGTACTACACTATAGTAGACGTCGTAGTAAGACCAGAATATCAGGGGCGGAAGATTGGTGCAACGCTGATCAACAAGCTGGTTGAACTCATCCAAAACGATGCGCCTAAGGGAGCAAGATTAAGCATTCAACTGCTAGCAGCTAAAGGCAAAGAAGAATTCTATGTAAAACAAGGCTTTAAGATATGTCCACACGAGTTTTGCGGGCCTGCTCTTAGAAAGATCATTTATACATAAAATAATGAGACCTCTATCTCGAAAAAGGATAGAGGTCTCGTTTTATGATCATCCAAGCTTCATCACAACATCATATGTATCAAATTCATATGCGCCATTAACTTTCTTACCCTTATCAACAACAACTCTAAGGCCGCTATCTTCAAGACTGACATAAACGACATTTCCACCAGTTAGAGCTTCGTCATGTTCAATGTAGAAGTAAGCATTGCCCCAAGAAAAGTCATTATTTAGGTGGTAGCAAGTATCTATGCCATATGATGAGCCATCAGCTGCATTTTCATTTTGGCAGTACCTAAGAGCTGAGAAATCAACAGCTATAATTGGTTCTGAACTGTAGGTATAAGTAACGATGAGAATTTCAGCAACTCCATCACCATCAATATCTTTGGCCTGAATGTAATCAATGGTCTTAAAGTCATGTGTCTCATGAATGCAGCTTCCAGCCTCTTTTCCATCAACTGTAAAACTGTAAATGATGTCTCCGCTGTCGTTCTTACTTCTAAATACAGCTAAATGCCCATCAAATCGAGTTCCTTTGATTCCATCTACGTACTCGGTGATATCACCAGTAATATCATTTAATGAAACATCTCTGCAACTTTCAAACTGATCATCCGGGCATAAAGACGATACATCCGTGTGTTCCATAGAAACTAAAGAAATGCCATATTGATTATCTTCTTCATCAGAAGAGTATGGATGATAGCCGCCTGGATAGCCTATTTCGTCAGCTTTTTTGGTGAGCATTTCGTCAATTTCGTTTTGCTTATAGACATTTATGCCAGCTTCAATGAATCTTTGCATATAAGGATTTGATTCGTCAAAGCACTCATCAGTAGTAATGATCGAATAATCTTCATCAAGCATATCGTAGGTGTAGTAAGGGTGATCCTCACCGTTTTCATCCTCGATGTAGTATCTAGTGATCATAAAGTGCTCAGTTTCAAGCCCTTCAAATTTAACTGTTACCATATCGCCCGCTTCATTGTAAGCATAGTAGCTATAAGGATCACCTTCTGTCATACTGGAGTAAAAGAACTTGTAATCACCATCGGCGTTTACGAATGCAAAATCACCGCCGTGAGCTGTTGCTCCTGCAGAACCTGCTGATGAGATCATTCCGGTATCACTGATACTAAGATCACTTCTCTCCCAAGCTTCACCGGAATAACAGATCTTAAGCTTCCCATCAAATTCCTTAAGGATAAAAGAAAGACTCGATGATGCGCCAAGATCAAGCTTTACCAAAAGCTCTTTTATGCCGTCTTCTCCGCAATCGATGTAACAATACTTAGGTTCACCATCAACAGTATTGTGGTCGTCTTCGATGCATTTGATGATCTCATTGATGTCGTATTTTTTGCCATCTTCTAGGTAATCAGAAAGAGCATCGCCGCCCTTTGATGGAAGATTTTGATATTTGACTTTAACGTCGCCATTCATGAAGGCTTCGTAGATATTGTCTTCTGTACTAGCGCTTTCAGCGGCAGTTTCGGATGAAGCTTCTGAAGAACTTTCGCTATTATCAACTGATTCAATCTCTTTAGAACGCCCTGATGCGCTTTCATCTATTTCCACATCTTTACCGCAGCCAGCAAGCATAGATGCTGCAAGGGTAAAAGACATTATTCCTGCTAAAAATTGTTTTTTCATCATGTATACTAACCTCACTATATCTTTATATATCTTACTCGAAAAAAATCTTCTTACAATAGGGACACAAGTAAAAACGGCGTTATGTTGAGCAAAAATCAAAAAGATACATAGATTAGAAATGTAGTAGATGAACTGATATGATCTGTGCGATAATAATTTCTATTACAAGACATCTGGAGGAAGTGTATGAAATTACTAGTTATCGACATTCAAAAGGGAATCATTGACGAAAGACTTTACGCATTTGAAAGCTTTATTAGTAACACTAAAAAGATCATAGAGACTGCAAGACAGAATAACGTGGAAGTGATCTACGTTCAGCATGACGACGGCCCTGGTACAGGATTTTCAATCGGAGATAGAGATTTTGAGATTGCAGATCAGGTAGCTCCTAGGGATGGAGAAAAGATCTTTTACAAGACCATAAATAGTGCCTTCGGAAACAAGGAATTAACAGAATACCTTGAACAGAGCGGAGAAAAAGACCTGATGATAGTAGGCCTTCAGACTAACTTCTGCATTGATGCCACTGTTAAGTCAGCCTTTGAAAGGGGCTACAACGCGATAATCCCACAGGGCACAAACTCAACCTTTGATAATGACTACATGGATGGAGAGACAACCTACAGATACTACAACGAGATGATGTGGCCAAAGAGATTTGCAAAGTGCCTATCCATGGAAGAAGCAATAGGAATACTTGAAGGATAATTTACATATTTATTACATCCAAAGAAATAAATGATATTCCAAATATCAATGAACAAATTCAAACTCCTGTAAATACATGGTTTGACAATTATTACAATTAATGTAATAATTACTAACATATTATTAACAGGAGGAAATGCCTATGAAGAAAAAGATCGTACTTTCTTTGGCATTGGCAGTAATGCTGATGGGATGTGGTAGTCAAGGCAAGTCACTTGATACATCAGAAAGTAGTTCAGGCGCTACTGGCGATGTATATGTGATCTCAGAAGACACAACACATGAAGCTACAACACCAAATGCAGAAATAACGCCAGATGAGATAGAAGGCGACTACGACGTAGTTCTCCCTGGCGGAGCGCCAATGATCGATGCGGAAGGCCTTGATTCTTTTGACCAGTTGATCGACACAAAGCTTGATGCTGGCATGGGATATGCCAAGCTCAAGTTTGGAGATACAGATGTACTCTTAGTATCAAGCGGCTGCTTTGACCTTGATGGCAAGAATGCAGCAATAGATTCAAGCTTCTTTATCATTGGAGAAGATGGAAAAGTAACAGGACTCGGCGGATTAGACAGCAGCGGTACAGGATACCCTGTAGTCATGAAAGGAGATTGTATATACTTTGCAACACCTAACTCAGTTGCAAAATATACGGTCAAAGATGGTTTACTCTCACTTGTGCTTTTGGCAAGAACAGAGTTTGATTCAGAGGATAATGCAACAAACTACGTAAATGACGGTACGGAAGAAAAAGAAGTACCAGACTATTCTGTGATCGATGGCTTAGTAAGTGAGATGCAGAATGCAGACGTAGTTGAATTCACAGTAAAATAATCGTATAAATCATTGGTAACTCCCTAGGCTCATATAGCCTGGGGAGTTTTTGTTAATAAAATGGAAATTGAAAAATGTGTTGAAAATAGTAAGAATTTGCATTTTTTTGAGGAATAATTTAATTTGTGATGCTGTATAATGAGTTAATCAAATATAATGCGTGCTATAAGTCTGGTGAACTTGTAGCAAAGGAGATGACTAGATGATAGAACTGACAATTGGAGACATTATAAGAGAGAAAAGAAAAGCACTTCATTTAACTCAAGAAGAGGTTTGCTTTGGAATTTGCGACAAAGTAACTATGTCGAGAATAGAAACAGACAAGCAAACTCCGTCAAGAACGACGCTTAATGCATTGCTACAGAGGCTAGACATTAGTGATGACCGATTCTTTGCGGCGGTTAGTGTAGAAGAAGTGCAAATCAATGAATTATGTAACGAAATAACTGCCCTAAATGTACAATATGAAAAAGCTGGTAGAGAAGAAAAGAAAACGATAAAGGAAGACATAGAAGAAAAACAGCAGAAATTACGTGCGCTGATGAGCAAAAACGATAAGTTGACCGAGCAGTTTCTTGTCAGATCCGAAGTCATAATTGGAGGGTATAAGTCGACTGAAAAAATAGATAAGCTTATAAAAGCGTTACGTCTTACACATCCTGATTTTGATATTTCTAAAATAAAAAATGGTATATTTTCCGTTGATGAAATAAAAATGATAAATCAAATTGCCATGGCTTTTTCAGAACAGAATGATTCGGAGAAGGCTTTAAGAATATGGGAAGACTTATTAACTAACAATAAGGATAGATATGAGAAAATAGTTCCTGCAAAAACCCAAAGATGTTTGATATTATACGGATTATCTAGAGAGTATCTAATTAGAGAAAACATAAAGAAGGCCATGATGTATGCTGAAGAAGGAAGAGAAATAGCAATTGATTATGGCATTTATAGACACCTGCCAGGATTTTTAATAATCCTGGCAGAGTGTATGCATCAACTGGATGATGATGCAAAAAGTAAAGAATTATTTGAGGATGTGTATCATTTATGCAAAGTTATTAATGATAAAGCAAATCAAAAAATCGCTATTGAAGCCATGAAAGAATATTTTAGTATCGTTCATACTCCAAAATTATAGTCATCAGATGAGGGGGCAGGAACATATATTTGTATCGAGTAAGATGTTAGATGTGTACAGGAGCTATCACTTGAATCAGTTAAAGACTTATCTGAATTTTGAGCGATATTAGCTGAGAATAATAAACAGGAAATGATTGAGAATAGAATTAGTGTCCTTTTCATATGAAACCTCCTAAAAGTAGTGAAGTCAGTTTATAACATAATAGCGATGAAAAAAATGTCGTATGGTGTAACTAAAAGTTACACCATACGACATTTTTTTATGTATTGATTGTATTTATAATAAGAAAAATTAATGCCATGGCAAATAAAAAAAGGAGAGTAAGAATTAGAATCCTTTATTAAATTTATGGTTGAGAAAGGGTTTATCAATGGAAATTAATAAATTAACGCAACAAGCACTAAAAAGGTTTAATGTACTAAGGATTGTAGTCATATTGCTATGCATTATGTGTAATGTAATTATGCTTGTTGTTCCTGTGTATATTGGCCATATTATCGACCAAATTAATGTATTAAGCAATCAAAACAATAATTCGTTTATACTGATCATTTTTCTTTTTTTGTTAAGTGCTGTTTTCAATTTTTTTCAGAATTTTCTTTGGTTTAAATTGACTTATTTGGGTCAAGCTACGTTAAGAGGAAAGGTTTTTGAAAGAACATTGGATAATCCGGTGTATTTTTTTACTAGTGAAAAGAAAGGGGATTATGTCAATAAAATCATCAACGATGTTGGAGCATATGCAAGTAATAGATTGATAAGCGACGCAATGCTCATTACAAACGTTTCTACATTGGTCATTGGGTTTGTTTATATTTTTATCATAAATATATATATTTCTATCTTTATAGTAGTAATTTGTATGTTTTATTTTGCATCGTATTTGGTAATAAATAAAAAAATGCGAGAATGTTCTAAAGAAGAAAAAGAAACAAATTCTCAATTAATCCATACAACAGGTCAAATGTATTCTTTTTCAAAAACTGCAAAATATTATAATAGGGAGAGTTTTTTTTCTCACAAATATAATGAGCTTGTGCAAGAATTATGTAATAAATCAATCAATTTGCAAAAATGGAAATCGTTAGCAGGGGCAACATCTACAGCACTAGTACAAATGATTCTAATTTTTGCTGTCATGTTCGGGATATATTTTATCTCTATAGGCAAATGTACAGTAGGAGCCCTTTTTAGTATATATCCTGCGCTCCCGCGAAATTATACCAAGGCTCTGGTATAAATGATTAACAGTTATGACCGCAAATCCTTGATTTTACTGGCTTTGTGAGCACAAAATATTGTATCAAAAACACATATTTTACTTGATATTCCGTTAATTCATTGGTATAATTATACCAAGGAGGTGAGTTATGGAAATCAAGATAAATGAGCCATGGATCACTGATAAAGTCCGCATTCAGAATGGTTACGCATATATTGATCACCCATTCTGGGATGCAGAAAAGCAGCAGGCTGATCATAAGCGTGAGTACATTGGCAAGTATGATGGAACGGACTTCAAGCCCAACAAAAACTTCCATCGTCTCAAAGCTGAATATGAAGTCAGTCTCACGGCTTCCAAGACCGGACCTGTACCGACAGACATTTGTCTTCGCCAGTTCCATGGAGCTACATACCTGCTTGACAGGATTGCTGAAAAGACAGGCATAGCCGGTGATCTTGGAAAGTGCTATGGCTCATTGGCACCACAGATACTCTCCATAGCTTACTACCTTGTTATTGAGGAAGGGTTGCCATTATACCGTTTCACTAAATGGGGCAGCACCCACAGGCATCCTTATGGCAAGGATATTCCTTCTCAAAGGAGTAGCGAACTTTTCGGGCTGATCACTGAAGAATCCAAGATGGATTACTTCAAGTACCAGGCAAAACGCCATTCCTGCGATGAATACCTTGCTTTTGATACAACATCTATCTCCTCATACTCGACTTTGATAAAGCAGGCCAAGTATGGAAAGAACAAAGAAGGTGATTCCCTTCCGCAGATAAATCTTGCTCTGCTGTATGGAGAGGAATCAATGCTCCCTGTTTACTACAGGAAACTGGCAGGTAACATCACTGATGTTAAGACTATAGAGAACCTCGTTAAGGATGTGGATTTCCTTAAACTTGAAAAGCTCAAGCTTGTCATGGACAGAGGCTTCTACAGCGAGAAGAACATAAATGACCTGATGAAGCATCATCATAAGTTTCTCATCGGAGCCAGACTCTCACTTAACCTCGTAA
This sequence comes from Butyrivibrio sp. INlla18, assembly GCF_900103635.1. Classification (GTDB taxonomy): domain Bacteria; phylum Bacillota; class Clostridia; order Lachnospirales; family Lachnospiraceae; genus Butyrivibrio. Next base: position 173,986 of record NZ_FMXK01000007.1, on the reverse strand, counting down.
GCAACCGCCTTAACAAGATCCGTGATGATTTTGTTACCCGCTTTAACTATAATTCTGAGCTAAAGCTCTATGTCATGTCATTTACAGAGGAATGGGAATACACCGAGGAAAAGCCCCGCTCCGGTGAAGTCATTACTGACAAGCGCCGTATATATCTCCATTTCTACTACAATGACCAGAAAGCTACTGATGACAAGGTACGGTTCAATGCAATGCTTGACCGCCTTGAAAACAACCTGGTAAATGGCACTCCTGATCCGGAAGACGCAAAGCTGTATCAGAAGTACTTTACAATACATGAGACACCAGTAAGAGGAAAAACCTACTCATTCAATGAGGATGCAATTCGCAAGGCTGAGCGTAACTATGGCTATTTTGCTCTCATGACCAATGGCATCAAGGATCCTGTTGAAGCACTGCGCATCTACAGGCTCAAGGATCTTATAGAGAAATCCTTTGGCAACCTCAAAGATCGCCTTTCAATGCGCAGGATGTCTGTCGCATCAGAGGAAAACTTTGAAGGCAAGCTCTTCGTGCAGTTCATAGCACTGCAGCTGATGTCTTATATCAAAAAGCAGATGGATGAAAATGGCCTGTTCAGCGACTACACAATGCAGTCACTGCTTGACGAGCTGGATGTCATCGAATACTACCAGCAGCCCGGCAAAGCCCATCATCTGTCTGAAATAACTAATAAACAACGTAAGCTCTATGAGCTTATGGAAGTACCTGTCCCGACATAATCCTTGGTATAAAATGACGGGACTTTAGGATATATTCTCTTGCAAGCGTTTTTGATAATCCTATTAGGAATTTAACTGACTTTAATTTGGGATATCAGCAGGCACAAGTGAGCAAAAAAAGAATAGAGGAATTATTTTGCTATCCTATTCATAAGGAAAATGATAAAAAGTTAAGAAAGATAGAACGATTAGATTGTAAAAATATAGAATTTAAATATGAAAATGATGGAAGAGTAATTAAATACGAAGATATAGAGCTGAAAAACGCTTCAAGAATTGCAATCATTGGCGAATCGGGTATAGGAAAGAGTACGTTAATAAGGTTATTGATGCGAGAAATTGAACCTAAAGCGGGAAATATACAAATTAATGGTTTCAACTATGATTCATTTAATATAAAAAGCTATTATGATAGGATTGCGGTTCAAGAACAAGAGATAGTTCTATATGATGATAGTGTAAGAAACAATATATTGCTTGGGCGAAATGTTCCGAATGATGAATTTGAAAAAATAATAACTGAACTAGGATTAAATGATTGTTTGGAAAAAATGCCTGAGCAATTATCTGGTGGTGAGAAAAAGAGAGTAGGACTTGCAAGGGCGCTTGTTGGACAACATGAATTACTTGTTTTAGATGAACCTACTGATGGATTAGATGAATGTATGGAAAATAAAATAGTTGCTTTTTTAGATGAATATTTGAGAAAGCATAACATGGCAATGCTTGTTATTACACATAAAATGAAAATTACAGAAATATGTCAAAAAATAATTCGCGTTGAGTAAAAAATGGAGACCAGCCGCATCGACTGGTCTTCATTTTTATTAATTTTAAAGTTCATCCCACGACAAAAAAAGTACATTTGGCGACATTATAAATCGGTGAAAATTAGTTTCATGATATCGTAAAAGTGTGAAAGAAAGCATGCAGTTGTGAGGTAATGATTGGAGGAAACTATGTACGATGAATGTGGACTCATGATCGTGAAAGAGGACTACTGCTGCGAACATTGGGAACCTGACGATGGAGCGCTTGTTCCTATGAGAGAATGTTGGTGTTGCAAGTGGTCTAATTTTCGGCTTGGAAATATAAATGGCGGAACGGAAAATCTAAGTGTTTGCAATTACGAAGGAAATCGGAAAGAAGTAGTAAACAGGTAGGTGACTTATGAGTGAGGGGATTAGGATTAAGTTAGACGTTCAGTTATTTGGCGGCCTTGTGGTTTCTTATGAGGGTAAGAACATATCAGTCGGTAAAAATAAGTCCGCCAAATACGTTCAGCTATTGGAAATAGTGTGGCTCGCTGGAGAAAATGGTATTCCTAAGGAAAGACTTATGAATATCCTTTACGAGCGCGAAGAACAGTCAAATCTAAGTAACAGCTTCAACAATCTGATATATCAGATGCACAAGCAGCTAAAGAAATCAGGACTGCCTGATTACGACTATATTGTTAATAAGGATGGAATCTTCTATACTGATGATAATATAGAAATAATCACAGATGCAGGAGAGTTTGAGAAGGCTGTTATTGAGGCTAGAAAGCACGAAGATACGACTGAAGGTTTCATGCATTATAAAAGAGCATTTGACCTTTATGTAGCCGAGCTTTTACCAGAAGTTGCAACCCAGGAATGGGTGATCATCAAGAGTGTCCAATTGCAGAAAATGTACTCTGAGTGTGTAGTAGCAGTTGCAAATTACTACGAAAAGCGCAGAGATTACGAATCAATGTATAAGACATACAAAAAGGCAGCAGAGCTTTATCCAGATGATGAGTGGCAGATCGGTGAGATCAACGCCCTTGTGGATATGGAAGCATTTAAGGATGCTTACGCTGTTTATGATGAGACAGTCAGATATTATACTGACGAGCTTGGTATAACCCCTAGTAATGATCTTCTCGAATGTTACGAGCGAATGAGCAGACAGATCACAAATACACCAGGCAAGATCTTACAGATTAGGGATGACATCGTAGAAAGAAGAGGTAATGTATCAGTCGAAGAAGGCGGAGCCTATGATTGCTCCTACCCAAGCTTCATAGATGCATATCATATACTTAGCCGCAACATGGAGCGTTCTGGACAGTCAGTATACATGATGCTCCTGACCTTGGTAGATTATGAAGGCAAGACCATTTCTAATCAGGCCAAGTTAGAGGCAAGGGGAAAGCTCTTGCAGAAGGCTATAGCATTGACTCTTCGCCAGGGAGATACTTATTGTAAGTATTCCGCATCACAGTTCTTGCTCCTTCTTGTTGGAACCAACAAAGAAAGTTGCAAGATCGTTTACAGAAGAGTTCTTAACAAGCTTAAAATTTTGGCTGGACCAAGAACAGAGCTGGAATACAGCGTAGTTTCTCTAGCAGATCTTCCAGAAGGTCTTGGACGGGCAGAATAACAATAAATATAGCTTTTCGGGGGAAAAGTGGTTTTTTTATGAGGATTCCGCAGGCACGTAACGTGCCTTGCGGAATTTTGGGTTTATGGGCAATTTATTTATCGAAAATTTTATAATTCGTTCATATGTGGTTTAAGTTATGTTGATATACTTATCAGGTAGTATTATAAGCGAAAAGGAGTGAAGTCTATGGCAGCTAAACATGTCGACTACTCAGATATAGATTTTGCTGAGAATGCAGAAAGTATAGAGGAGATTGGGTCACTTAATTTTATTACACCAGGTGATCTCGAGAACCTTCTCAAAATGAAGGATCAGGCAAAGGATTTCCAGATCCTTATGATGAAATATGATTGTGCGTTATCAGAAGTGAGGACCAAGCTTGATGTTCTAAACAAAGAGCTCTCACTTATCAACAACCGTAATCCATTTGAATCTATCAAGATGAGGATCAAGACTCCTGTCAGCATCTACAACAAGCTGGCAAGCAAAGGAGTTGAGTTTACTCTCGATAATATTAACGAGCATTTGTCAGATGTAGCCGGTATCAGAGTCATCTGTTCCTTTGTAGATGATATCTATATGCTGGCTGATTGTCTTGCAAATCAGGACGATATCAAGGTTCTTTTGAGAAAAGATTATATTGAAACCCCTAAGGAAAGCGGGTATAGAAGTCTTCATCTCATCATCGAGGTTCCTATCTTCCTGACTCAGGAAAAAGAGTATATGAAGGTGGAAGTTCAGTTTAGAACTATCGCAATGGATTTCTGGGCAAGTCTTGAGCACAAGATGAAATATAAAAAGAATATTGAGAATCAGGAAGTTATTTCTGATGATCTCAAATTCAGCGCAGATCTCATCAACCAGCTGGATCTTCGAATGCAGCAGATCCGCGAGAAGATTGACGCTAGCGGAGATACAGACTAAGATAGAAAGCAAAAGTGAGCCCTAGGGACGGAGGTTGTGGCTCATTTTTTGAAAATGAGCCACAACCTCCGTCCCTAGGGCTCACTTTTGGGGAAAGGAAAGAGGAGTGTTATGAAGAAAAGAATTGTTTCCATAGTTATGGCGATCACTATGACTATGTCACTTTGTGGCGTAGCCGGATGTTCAAGTACGCCAAATGATCCTGGATCCGCCTTTGGCTATGATGAAGAGATCTACTATGATCCTGATCTGGTTCCATCAATTGAACCATACAAGGTAGCAGATGACTTCTCTAATGTTGTCTATCACCACTACTTTGACTACATGTTTGATACAAGTAGTGAGTACGGCGGAGAATCTGCAGCCCAGCTTGTTGATTCTCTTAAGGCCAAGAACTTTGCAGTCAAGCAGGATAGCTTCTCAGAGTTTTTTGATGTGTATGAGAATAACAGATACATTGTATTTCCTAGCTTTGTAACTGTTGATTCCCTTATGCACACATATCACCTGTATTTCTCATATCTTCTTAAAAGAACTGAGAAAAACTACCTTTCAGTTAAATTAAATAACATCAGTAAAGACATGCTCAAAAGAACTGCAGCCCAGTATGAAGCCTTAAAAGGCACAGATTGGGAAGGCGCAGCTTTAAATAACCTTGAGTTTTTCTATGTTGGATGCCTTCTTCTTGATGACAAGGTAGCAGCTCCAATTTCAGATGATAGCTTTAACAAGGCAGTTCAGCAGGAGCTTGCCAAGATACAGGCAGCAGATGGCATATATGAGTGCCCGCTTACAGGCCTTAATGAAGATTACAGTCAGTACAAGCCAAGAGGCTACTATGAAGGCGATGCGCAGCTTGAAAAGTACTTCCGCGCTATGATGTGGTATGGACGAATTGCCTTCAAGGCTGACAGCGAGGAAATGGTCAGATGCACAGTCCTCATGAACGCAGCACTTTCAGAGGGCGATGCTGATTACAACAGCGTTTATGACATCACCAGCTTTTTTGCCGGAGTATCAGATGATATCGGATACGCAGATGTTAAGGAAATCTTGGAAAAGAGCTATGGCAAGATGCCAGAAACTTCTGACCTTACATCAAATGCAGCTGCGTTCCAGCAGGTAGTAACTGAGTTTAAGAATGCTAAGGCGCCACAGATAAATTCAATACCTGTATATGAAGACGAAGAAAACGTGATCCCATCCTATAGATTCATGGGACAGAGATTTACTGTAGATGCAGCGATCATGCAGCAGCTGGTATTCCGCGCAGTGGAAGAGAACAGCCAGGGGCAGCGCAGGATGCTCCCTGATGCTCTTGATGTGCCAGCAGCACTTGGCTCAGACACAGCAATGAATATCTTAACAGAGCAGGGGGCTACAGATTACAAGAACTACTCAGAGAACATGGCTATGATGCAGGAAACCTTCAATAATTCGGATCCTGCAACATGGAATGCATCTCTTTATTCTGGATGGCTCAACACACTTAGACCACTCCTTGAGCATAAGGGCGAGGGCTATCCTTCATACATGCAGTCTGAAGATTGGGACAAAAAGAACCTTGAAACCTTTGTTGGTTCCTACGCTGAGCTCAAGCACGACACAATTCTTTACGCCAAGCAAGTAATGGCAGAGATGGGCGGCGGAGAAGATGAAGAGATCCCAGATGACAGAGGATATGTAGATCCTCAGCCAGTTGTTTATAGCAGATTCGTGTCTCTTTCTAACAAGACTCTTGAAGGCCTTAAGGGCTATGGCATGATCGACCAGGAGAGCGAGGAAGACTTAAAGCTCCTTTCGGAGATTGCCATGAGACTTCTTCAAATCTCAGAAAAAGAGCTAAAAAATGAGTCACTTTCAGATGATGACTATGAATACATCAGAAACTATGGTGGAAACCTTGAACACTTCTGGCTTAAGGCTAATCAGGATGACTTTGACACAGACCTTGTATATGCTTATCAGGCTCCATGCCCTGTAATTGCAGATATAGCCACAGATCCTAACGGAACTGTTCTTGAGGTCGGCTCTGGTAAAGTTGATAGCCTGTACGTGGTGTTCCCTATCGACGGCGAGCTCCACGTAGCAAGAGGCGCAGCTTACAGCTTCTACCAGTTCACAACACCAATAGATAACAGGCTCACAGACAGCCAGTGGAGAGCAATGCTTGAGGGTGGATATCTCGATGATGACTGGAACTGGGTTGAGAGCGAATCAGCACCAGCCAAGCCTGAATGGACAATGAGTTATAGAATAGGTGGCTGATGAAAAGGTGTTTACACTTCATAAGTAAATATAAATGGTGGCTGCTACTGCTTTTTGCAGTGGCAGCCATTTGCTGTGCTCTGAACTTTTCGCATCTCAGAACCCTGTTTGCACCGCCCTTGTGGGTAGATTACCAGGATAAAAAAGCTTCTTTTACCGAAAATGGATATGACTATTCATTGGTAATACAAGGCAAAAAATGTGGATTATATGATGCTAGCGGCGACAGATTGTGGACAAGTGATGATGGCCACAGGATTCAGGATGGCTTCCTCACGGACCTTGATGGAAATGGCGACCCTGAGATGGTTCTTTTGGTGTGGAAAAGAGGAACCTACGGCAAGGCACGTCCCTTCTGGGTTAAAAATAACGACAATGCCTATTCACAGCATATCTTCATATATGACATTTCTGATGGTGGGAAAGTCAGCCAGAAATGGTTTGCTTCGGACATAGGTATCCTTGTAAGCCGCATGAAACTCATGGACAAGAATCCTTCCATCATCCTTGCAGAAGATAGAAGCGGCAACAATACCCTTTGGAGATGGGATTCCTTTGGACTCAAGAACATAGACAATGAGGTGAGCATTGTGGCTTTTGGTGACAACATTATCCATGAGCCTATCTATGAATATGCAGCAAGGTACGAAGGCGGAAGCTTTGACTTTATGTATGAGCCCTTTGCAAAAGAGATCCAGAGTGCGGACATTGCTATGGTTCAGGCAGAGACTGTGTTAGTTGATAAAAAAGACATAGTATCAGGCTATCCAAGCTTTGGTTCGCCAATAGAGGTTGGCAAGGCTCTTAAAAAAGCTGGATTCGATGTTGTGGCCTGCGCCAATAACCATGTTCTTGATAAAGGAACCTATGGTATCGATGTCAGTAGCTCTTTTTACAAGGGAAACGGCATGACTGTGCTGGGAATACAGGAAAGTACTGAGAAAGATTACCGCCCCTACGAACTTATCAGCAAAAACGGCATCAAGATTGCGCTATTTGCCTATACATACGGAACTAATGCAGGTGATGCGTCAGACAAATACCCAAACATGATCCATTACCTTCCTGGAGATTCAGATGCAGAAAGGAATGCATTCGTTAGCGAGATCCAAAGTGCCAGAGATGAAGCGAATTTTGTGATTGTCTATGTACACTGGGGTGATGAATACGAGACAAAAGTATCTGACTACCAAAAGGAGATGACAGCTCTTTTGGCAGAGGCTGGAGCTGATGTGGTCATAGGAAGCCATCCTCATGTGATCCAAGAGGCAAAACTTGTGCAAAGGCCAGATGGCAAAGATATGCTTGTTTACTACTCTCTTGGGAATTTCAGAGCAGACCAAAAGTACAAAGGAGCCAAGGCAAGCTTCGTTATCCAGCACTCTTTTGAAGGAGTTTCCATTAAAGAATGGCAGCAGACAGAGTTTGAGGCATACTGGAAACTAAAGTGACCTGGCATAAATTTTTTTTCGCCAAAAAGTCTATTATAAACTTGACTAATTTGCCCTTTGTATTGTTTAATGTCCTAAGCGCTGGCTATAAAATTTTTACTATGATAGCCCTTTAGGAGGAAAGAAAAATGAAAAAGAGATTAGTATGTTTTGGCTTATGTCTCGTAATGCTGTTCTCAGCAACTGCTTGCAACAGTTCAAGTGGAAGTCACGAACTTAAGGGAACAGAGGACGAGAATCAGAAGAAAGAGTTCGTTTCAGAAAAGAAGCTCGAAGAAGAGATTGGCTCATCTGATGAAGCTAGCACAGAGGCATCAGAAGATATTGATACAGATATTGACGAGATGAGTGAAGATTCAGATCTTGAACTTGAAGATATTGAGGATCTTGAAGATATTAGCAGCACTGCAAACAGTGGACAGGGCGTTCTCCTTGGATATTCTTATGTAGGATATGAGGATGGATGCATCACATCAGCTCCAAGTGGAACGATCAAAGATGATACAGTTCTTTTCAACGGTGTAACTGCTGGAGAAATGTGCGATTACATGGATAAAGAGATTCTTCCAAAAGGAGAGAAGCTCAACAGAGATCTTGTTTACCAGTTCCTTGAAGTTAATCTTATCAGCGATAACGTAACAGACGATGATTACTCATTTGCTTATGCTTGCCTTCAGGCACTTTCACTTGCTTATGAATTTGGAGATCATGATGTTCAGGTCAAGAAGATGAGAGTTTCATTCGACAACAGAGAGGTTCGTTACTACGACGTAACTATCGATGGCAAGGATGATACATTTGTAAGTGATATGCTCAACTACAAGTTCTCCATTGATAATGGTGACACAGATTACTCAGATATCTACAGCAAAGACAATCTTGCTCTTTGGGTACTTGGTATCTCAAAGGTATTTAATATCAGCTTAGGCGAATAAGATGTTAAAAGAACTGCTGGTTTGTGCCGGCAGTTCTTTTTTGTTATACTAGTCAAAGAATGATTTGACCAGGAGGAAAAGAAATGGCACAGAACCCAATAGTTACAATTACTATGGAAAATGGTGATGTTATTAAGGCTGAGCTCTATCCAGAGATTGCACCTAGCACAGTTAATAACTTCATTTCACTTATTAAAAAGAACTTTTATGATGGACTTATCTTCCACAGAGTGATCCGCGGCTTCATGCTCCAGGGCGGAGATCCAGAAGGAACAGGAATGGGTGGCCCAGGATACGGCATCAAGGGTGAGTTTTCATCAAATGGTTTCAAGAATGACTTAAAGCACACAGAGGGTGTTCTCTCAATGGCTAGATCTATGATGCCTAACTCAGCAGGCTCACAGTTCTTTATCATGCACAAGACATCTCCTCACCTTGACGGAGACTACGCTGCATTTGGTAAGGTTACTGAAGGTCTTGATGTTGTCAACAAGATCGCAGAGACAGAGACAGACTGGAATGATCGTCCTGTTCAGGATCAGGTCATGAAGACAGTTACTGTTGAGACCTTTGGAGTAGACTATCCAGAACCAGAGAAATACTGATACTAAAATACTTTTGTTTTTTGCAGAATTCTTCTTTACAATCATGAGCCGGTATGCTATCATAACATTCGTTGGTGCAATAGGGGAATCATACAATGGCTAGTATGCCGGTCTCCAAAACCGCTCATGCGGGTTCGAATCCTGCTTCCCCTGCTATTGTATAGGCTGAACTTTAGAGAGTTTCTAGAGTTCAGCTTTTTTTGTTGTATAAGAAATTCTTATTTGACGCAAAACGTGTACAAAAGTTTGACCATGAAGTATACTGTGTAAATGTGAATAAATATGTAACAATTTGGAGACAATATATGAAAAAAAGAAATGTATTAGTATGCCTTACAGCCCTTGCTGCTTCAGCTTTGCTTGGAGGATGTGGTGGCCCTGAGGGACCTGTTCCTAGTAAAGGCGATGTGGCAAAGTATGTTAAAGAAAATATTTCTGAAAAGTGTGAGTATGTAAGTCGAGAGACAGTTTGCGAAAGCCCAAAGGAAATAGCTTATACATATAAGTCAAAAGAGCGTGACCTGGAATTTAAGGTATATGCATATCGACATAATGTTGGTATGTACGAAATGAAGATATATAAAGGAAAAATAAGAACTGATTATGAGTACGTGGTCAGAACATCTTACGATTCCAGAATACAGCCTTTATTTGAGGAGTTCATTTCTGATGGAGATGTAAAGATTGCCAGTTCGGATCAGGTGGATAAGCTTGCAGAAGCCTTGGTAAAGGCCAACGAGATCTATAGAGAAGAACTTAAATACAATGATAAGAGCTTTTTGGAGGAGCACCCTTATGACAATATAAGAGTTGTATGTGATACTGCTCCAGGAAGCACTTATAAGACCTACGGCCTTGGATATTTTGCCATTAATGGTGTTGAATATGATGAAGAATATTATAAAAATGCCTTAGACAACGAGATTGCACAGGCCATCAAGGATGGTAAGATCTCAGCAGAGCAGTACCAGGGCTTTGGAGATACTGTAGGTGATATGCATGTATCACAGCTTGACCACATTTATTTTAATGATGAAGAAATGCTCTACGACAACAATCAGAACGACTACGGCACAGTAGGCGTAATGACTGATGAATTCGCATATTCAGAATATAGCTACGATGAAAATAGCTATATGATGTTTGTGGACTTTGGCCTTGTAGCAGATGGTATCGGAAGCCCAGCCTTTGTGATCAGAGAGTACACAGACAGACTTGGCGGCTCTTTTGAGATCCTTACTAAGGACCAGACTACCAAAGATCAGGACCTTGAGTGTACCTGGACCATCGGCGACCACAAATACGTAATGACATGCCATTACAACGAGATGAATGTAACTAATCTCAAAGTTACCTGCGATGGCGAAGACCTTCATATCGGTAATAATCACAAGCCAGAGAACGACTTTAGAGTAACAATGGTCACTCTTGAGGACTTCTGTAAGATGCTGGATCTGAACTATAGAATTGATGAAGAGAGCGGAAGTTTGTATTTGTATTCTAATTGATTGAAATTGACTCGTTGTGGTAAATGTAGTATTATGATTGTGCGGAACCGCATTAAAACGAGATAATAAAAAGCTATGGCAAAAACGAAACCCTAGATGTTGCAGCATCTAGGGTTTCTTGCTCGTTAGAGTGAGCTATTCTCAGGTTAGTACCGTGTTACTCATCTCTGTCTAGCCATTTGCAAGTATAGTAGGCTACTATACTTGCCAATACAGAGACAATAAACGAGATAATATAAGCTATGGCTGCCACCTCCTTTCTGCTGGAGGGACACGGCTTTATAACATTAGCATAAGCCGTGAGGCAATACAATTAATTTTTCCCCGTCATTTACTGAACTGGATTTTGTTCTTACATATGTATATCACCATCTTTTTTCTTTTGCCTAAATTAGTATAACAACCATCTTTATTTTGCTACATGCAAGATAATCGTCCACTAGTCCGATCTGGATCTTTCTTGGTATAATATCACTCATAGCAAACATAGGAGGAGTGTAATGGAAAGAGAAAACGCAAAAAGGACATACTCAAGATTTGGGCTGAGTTATGTGGGGATGCATTGGGTGTATGTACTGTTGTACATGTTATTACTGCAGGTAGTTAAGCTTGTACTTAGGGTTCCATATTTACCACAAAGTATTAAGATTATCATTAATTTTGGTCTTAGATTCGCAATTGTCTATCCGATAATGTATCTGGCAGTCAGAAGTCTTCCCAAGCATCAGATTGAGAAAAGGAGACTTGGCATAGGTGGATTTATTGCATGTTATTGCATATCTATAGCAATCATGTACATATCAAATCTTACAGGACTTATATTAAATGTCCTTATCGGAAAACTTACAGGTGTTGGCGCGGTCAATCCTATATTTAACGTGGTAGGAGCAATGTCACCAGTGATGCAGGTTGTAATTGCTGTTATTCTGGCACCTATATTTGAAGAATTATTATTTAGAAAGTTCCTTATCGATAGAACTGTAAAATACGGCGAAGTATCAGCAATGCTCATTTCGGGAATCATGTTTGGCCTGTTCCACGGCAATCTTGCGCAGTTCGTGTATGCCACAACCCTTGGAATGTTCTTTGCATTTATATATATCAGAACAGGCAGAATTGGCTACACAATAGCGATACACATGATGATCAACGGATTAAGCACCTATCTGTCATCATTTATCCTTGAGGGAGATCTGTTCACAAGGATCACAACAGCACTTTCAAATGGTGATGTCGACGCTTACACTGCTTTAATAGAAGAAAATCTCTATGCACTTTTGGCAGTTACTTCCATTGCTCTTTGGTTTATAGTAGTTGCAATAGCAGGAGTTATATTGATGATCGTCCATCGTAAGAAGTTCGCGTTTGAGCACCAGGAAGGTGAGATTCCAAAGGGTGAGAGATTCGACACAGTTATGGGCAATCCAGGAATGATAATCTACGTCTTTTATTGGACTTTATCAATCATACTGACGCAGTTTGGAATCAGTATTCTGGAAGTTATCGGCAAGGTATTTAAGTTTTTTTGATTTATATATGGGGGAAAGAGAAATATGCGAGCTAAGAGATTACAAAAACTAATAGCGGCAGCAAGTTTACCGGCCATCATATTATCCGCATGCGGTAAAACGGAGGCATCACTTAACATCCTTGACGACAAATACCGCACAACCTATGAAGTCTTCGTCTACTCTTTTTATGACAGCGATGGAGACGGAATAGGAGACCTTAAGGGTCTCATCCAGAAGCTGGACTATATAAACGACGGCGATGATGCTACAGATACTGACCTTGGCTGTAATGAAATATGGCTCATGCCAATCTGTCCGTCAACCACCTATCACAAGTATGATGTGACAGATTATAAGGATATTGATCCGCAGTACGGCACTATGGCTGACTTTGATGAGCTTGTAAAGGCTTGCCACGACAGGAAAGTTAACATCATAGTAGATACAGTCCTTAATCATACGTCAGATCAGCATCCTTGGTTTAAAGAGGCGGCTTCTTATATAAAAGATAATGGGGAAAGCTTCAAGAATGCAGAAACTAAAGAGGATGGCAATATCCTCTTTTCACAGGAAGACCTTACAAACTGTAAGTACCTTGATTACTACAACTTCTCAAAAGAGAAAAAGGAAGGCTACGAGCCACTTCAGGGTACGGACCTTTACTACGAAGCAAGGTTCTGGTCAGGAATGCCAGATCTAAACCTTGATAGCCAAGATGTAAGAGCAGAGATCCAGGATATCACAGGCTTTTGGACAGAGCATGGCGTAGATGGATTTAGACTTGATGCGGTTACTTCATATTATACAGGGAATGATGAGAGTAACGCTGAGTTTATGACTTGGCTTAATAGTGAGATAAAAGAGCAGAACAAGGACGCTTACATTGTCGGTGAAGCCTGGACTAATATCGCGACCTATTCCAAGTACTATGCTAGCGGAATTGATAGCTTTTTTGACTTCGACATGTCAGGAAGTGAGGGTGATATAGCCAAGATGGCAAGAGGCAAGTACGTGGCATCCAAGTACGCAGATACTCTTGCTAGTACAGAAAAGGCTCTCTCAGCGGTTAATCCTGAAGCTATAAATGCACCATTTTATACAAACCATGATATGGCTAGATCCGCAGGCTACTATACTGGAAAACATTCTCAGGAAGGCGTCAAACTGGCGGGAGCACTGAATCTTTTGACAAGTGGCAATGCCTTTATCTACTATGGCGAAGAGCTTGGCATGGTGGGCTCTGGCAAAGACGAAAATAAGAGAGCACCAATGCAGTGGGGAAGCGAAGGCACAGAGGGAATGTGCGACGGACCTGCAGATATGGACTCTTTTGACATGAAGTATCCATCTCTTGAGGAGCAGATGAAGGATCCGAAGTCCATATACAATTATTACAAAGCTGCAATCAAGCTTAGAAACACCTATCCAGTCATAGCCCGCGGCGTTACTGAGCCTATTGAGGAATTGGCTGATAAGGACATTTCATGTTATATTAAGAAGGAAAAGCAGAATGGCGAATTTGAAACAGGAAGTCTTCTTTTCCTTATCAATATCTCTGATGAGGCTAGGGAAGTAGACCTTGGTAAGAGTACAGAGGCGGCTAGGTATACGGAGCTTGCATATTCTCTTAATGCCACTGAGGCAGTTTCTACGATAGACGGGGAAGTAGTTACTGTTCCAGCCTTTGGAATTGCAGTACTTACTAAGAGGTGATCAATGAGCCATGTTCTGCATGGCTCTTTTAGTTTTTTTGGAGGAGGTATCGGTATGTACAATAAATACGATAACTACATTTTCGATCTCTATGGAACCTTAGTGGACATCCACACTGATGAGGAATCATTGGAGCTTTGGACCAATATGGCCGGCAAGCTCAAGGATGAATATGGCGCAGATTATGAAGCCAAGGAGCTAAGGACTACATATCTAAAGCTTTGCAAAGAGGAAGAAAAAGACCTCCAGTCAAAGAATCATGCTGAATATCCAGAAATTAAGATAGAGAGAGTCTGGGCGAAACTTATTTCTAACAAGATCAATGAAAAGGTAGCCCCAGCAAGCCTTGAGGACCTCTGCATCTATTTTAGAGAGGAATCAAGGGATAAGTTTACTCTTTATAAGGATACTATGAACCTTATAAATGGCCTTAGAAAGGACGGCAAGAAGGTATTTCTTTTATCTAATGCCCAGAGATTCTTTACAGAAAAAGAGCTGGATGAAACAGGTCTTACACCTTGCTTTGATGACATTTTTATCTCTTCTGATAAAGGGGTAAAAAAGCCACAGAAGGAGTTTTTGGAAGAACTCATAAAAAGTAACAACCTTGAGCCTTCAAGGTGCGTTATGATAGGAAATGAAGCTTTTAGTGATGGCGGAGTTGCCGAAAAGAACGGCGTTGACGCTATCATTGTAAAAGACGGAGATTTCTCCGATATAGGATAAACTTAAAGACAGGAGACATAAGTATGCAGCAGAAATTACCAAAAAGAGATGAAGTTGCTAAGGAGCTCACTTGGCGACTGGAAGATATTTACGACGATGAGAGCAAATGGGAGAGCGAGCTTAATAAGGTCAATGAACTTGCAGATAAGTTTGCTTCTTATCAGGGCAAGATCTCAAAGGACAGCAAGAGCCTTTTAGAGGTGTCCAAGCTTGCAGAAGAGGTTGAGCTTTATCTTGATAGAGTTTATGGATATGCTCACATGAGAGAAGACCAGGATACAGCTAATTCCAAGTATCAGGGCATGAAGCAGAGAGCACTTTCAACATATATGGCTGTTTCAGAAAAGTCAGCATTCATTGATCCAGAGATCCTCGAGATTTCAGATGCAGATCTTGAGAAGTTCTACGCTGAGACTCCAGAGCTTGACAGATACAAAAGAAAGATCGCAGAGACCAGAAGACTTAAGGAGCACATGCTTGATGCGGCTACAGAAGCTCTTTTAGCATCAGCAGGAGAGATGCAGGGCGCATCACAGAAGGCATACGGAATGCTTGCTAACGCAGACCTTAAGTTCCCTTCTGTTAAGGATTCCAAGGGTGAAGAGGTTCAGCTTTCAAACGGAAGATTCGTTCCTACTCAGATGTCCAAGGATAGAGACCTTAGAAAGGCTAGCTTTGAGGCTTTCTATGGCAGATATGAAGAGTTCAAGAATACTTGGGCTGCAATGTACGATGGAGAGGTTAAGAGCCGTATCTTTGAAGCTAAGGCTAGAAAGTACGGATCAGCCTTCGAGGCAGCAGTAGACCACAACGATGTATCTCCTGCAGTTTGCGACAGCCTCTTTGAGTCAATCCATGACAACATGGACAAGATGCACAGATACGTGACACTTCGTAAGAAGCTCCTTGGAGTTGATGAGCTTCACATGTATGACGTTTATGTAGGAATGCTTCCTGATTTTGATATGAAGGTTTCCTATGAGGAGGCAAAAGAACTCTCATTTAAGGCACTTGCTCCTCTTGGAGAGGACTACCTTGAAGTAGTTAAGGAAGCTTATGAGAACAGATGGATCGACGTAGTTGAAAACGAAGGCAAAAGAGGCGGCGCATATTCATCAGGTGTTTATGATGTACACCCATACATGCTCCTTAACTACAACGATACTCTTGATGATGTATTTACACTTGTGCATGAGATGGGACATTCAATGCACACATGGTATTCAAATAAGGCACAGACAATCGTTGATGCCGGATACAAGATCTTTGTAGCAGAGGTTGCTTCTACTACAAACGAAGTTCTTCTTTATCATTATATGAAGGACAACGCCAAGACCAAGGAAGAAAAGGCATTTATCATCAACCACTTCCTTGATAGCTTCAAGGGCACAATGTTCAGACAGACTATGTTTGAGGAATTTGAGCGCAAGACCTGTGAAATGGCAGAAGCTGGAACACCACTTACAGCAGAGTCTCTCTACGACGTATATCTTGACCTTAACAAGCAGTACTTTGGCAAAGATATGATCTCTGATGCACAGATTGGTTGGGAGTGGTGCAGAATTCCTCACTTCTACTACAACTTTTATGTATATCAGTATGCTACAAGTTTTGCAGCAGCTGTTGCGATCGCAGATAGGATCCTTAAGGAAGGTAAGCCTGCTGTAGATCAGTACAAGAAGTTCCTTTCAAGCGGATGTACTCAGGATCCTGTAAGCCTTCTTAAGATCGCAGGCGTAGACCTCACAACAAAGGCCCCTATCGATTCAGCACTTGCAGTATTTGGCGAAGCTATCAGCGAGATGGAAGAGATCACCAAGTAATTGAGGTAATAATATGGCAAAAGAGGTATGGCAGCCAGGAAACATGCTCTATCCAATACCAGCGGTAATGGTGAGCTGCGGTAGACCTGGTGAAACACCAAACATAATAACAGTAGCATGGGCAGGGAACATCTGTAGTTCCCCTGCTATGCTGTCTATATCTGTGAGAAAAGAAAGATTCTCCTACGATATCATCAAGGAGACAGGCGAATTTGTAGTAAATCTCACTAGCAAGAAACTCACTAGGGCTACAGACTGGTGCGGTGTCAGATCAGGTAGAGACTATGATAAGTTCAAAGAGATGAATCTCACACCTTCCAGATCCCAGAAGATATCTGCTCCTGGAATCGAAGAGAGCCCTGTAAATATTGAATGTAAAGTTAAGCAGGTCATAGACCTTGGAAGCCATGATCTTTTCATTGCAGAAGTTGTCTGCGTTACAGTTGATGACAAGCTTCTTGATGACAAGGGAAGACTTGATCTTGGCAAGGCTAAGCTTGTGGCTTATTCTCATGGCGAATATTTCATGCTGGGCGAGAAGCTTGGTAAGTTCGGCTACAGCGTAGCCAAAAAGCCTGAGAAATCAGAAAAGAAATCTGATAAGAGATCAGATAAGAAGCCAGGTAAAAAGAAGAGAAAATAATGAAATATTTTTTGATGTATATAAAACAAACATTGCGGTTTGTGCTTAAGCCACTGTCTTTTGCGCCCGCGATCATAATGATGTGCATCATATTCATGTTTTCAGCGCAGGAAGGAGCAACTAGTAGTCAGCTCAGCTACAAGGTTGGAATAAAGGTCTTTTCATATGCCAACGAAAAGCTTGATAAGGGCTGGACTAAGGAGCATATCGAGGATCTATCTGAAAGCTCACAGTTCTATGTCAGAAAGACGGCCCATTTTACCGAGTACTTTTTGCTTGCTGTATCAGTGGCATTTCCGCTTTATGTATATGGTGTAAGGGGACTGTGGCTGGTGTTTACGGCAGGAATATTCTGTGCAGGCTTTGCTTGTCTTGATGAGTATCATCAGTCCTTTGTAAGTGGCAGGTCACCGTCCAAAAGAGATGTTCTCATTGATTGCTGCGGCGTACTTCCTGGAATCATTCTCACTAGGATCGTTGGATGGACAGGAAGAATGACAATATTTAAGCCGCTGTCCAATAGTGAAGAGCCAGACAAAAACAGAAAGAAAGGCAAAAGAAGAAAGCCTTTACATAATTGATGCAATTCTGATAAAATATGTTGACATGTTTTGGAGCATGTGATATATTACTTTAGTATTTGAAAACAAAGCAGAGTATCCACTCTCACCCTGCGGCTTAGCCAGTAGGCGTTAATATCTTTCAAACAGACATTTATAAGGTCTGTACTTTATGTGAGATTTAGGTGGATACATTGCGTATTCACCTTTTTTTATTTATTTTGGAGGGTAAGGCCATTAGCGAGTTATTTATTAATGATCAGATCAGAGCTAAGGAAGTTCGTGTAATCGGTATTGATGGGGAGCAGCTTGGTGTCATGTCAATTCAGGACGCTAGAAAAGTTGCCGACGATGAAGGTGTTGATCTTGTTATGATCGCCCCAACAGCTAAACCACCTGTTTGCAGGGTTGTTGATTACGGTAAGTTCAAGTATGAGCAGCTTCGCAAAGAGAAGGAAGCAAAAAAGAAACAGAAGACTGTTGAGATCAAGGAAATCAGACTTTCACCAAATATTGATACAAACGATCTTAATACTAAGGTCAACGCTGCCAAGAAGTTTCTTGAAAAAGGAAATCGTGTAAAGGTAACACTTCGTTTCCGCGGACGTGAGATGGCTCACATGGGAGCAAGCGTACACATCCTTACAGATTTTGCAGAAGCACTTGCAGATGTAGCAGTTATTGAGAAACAGCCTAAGGTTGAGGGACGTAGTATGACAATGTTCCTTTCAGAAAAGAAGAACTAAGGTATTTTACCAATTTTTGGTTAAGATATAGCTACAAAATAATGAAAGAGTCATAGGAGGATTTAAGTTATGCAGCAAAAGATGAAGACAAAGAGAGCTGCTGCCAAGAGATTCAAGGTTACTGGCACAGGAAAGCTCATGAGAAACAAAGCGTATAAGCGCCACATCTTAACAAAGAAGTCCACAAAGAGAAAGAGAAATCTTAGACATGCCGGACTTGTTGACGCTACAAACGTTAAGGCAATGAAGAGCATTCTTCCTTACGCTTAATTTGTATAAGTACGTTTACAGTTTGGTTTATTAGAATTTATTAGGAGGATATTAAGATGGCAAGAGTTAAAGGCGCAATGAATGCCAAGAAGAAGCACAATAGAGTATTAAAGCTTGCAAAGGGCTACAGAGGAGCAAGATCAAAGCAGTATAGAGTTGCTAAGCAGTCAGTTATGAGAGCACTTACATCAGCATTCGCTGGACGTAAGCAGAAGAAGAGAGATATGAGATCTCTTTGGATCACACGTATCAATGCAGCTGCTAGAATCAACGGTCTTTCATACAGCAACATGATGCATGGTCTTAAGCTTGCAGGCGTTGATATCAACAGAAAGATGCTTGCTGAGCTTGCAGTAAATGATCCAGAAGGATTCAAGACACTTGCAGAGCTTGCTAAGACAAAAATCGCATAATTTTTGCGGAAACTTTCATTGTAAAAAAAGTTTTTTTAGGATAGAATTAAGGAGTATCAAATTATTGATACTCCTTATTTTTTCGCGTTTAGGAGGCAACTTAGAATGGCATTTGAGAATTTACAACCAAGAGAAGTTTTTAAGTATTTTGAAGAAATTTGTAATATACCACATGGTTCAGGCAATCTGCAGAAGATAAGCGACTATCTCGTTTCTTTTGCCAAGGATAGAAATCTTGAAGTAATTCAGGATAAGGAACTCAATGTTATCATCAAAGCTCCTGGTAGCAAGGGCTATGAAGACAAAGAGCCAGTTATCCTCCAGGGACACATGGACATGGTAGCTGTTAAAGAAGATGGCTACGATATAGATATGACAACAGAAGGTCTTAGATGCAGAACAGATGGAGAGTACGTATGGGCTGAAGGTACCAGCCTTGGCGGAGATGACGGAATTGCCGTAGCTTACTGCCTTGCAATCCTTGATTCAGACGATATCCCACATCCTCCACTTGAAGTTGTCATCACAACAAATGAAGAAACAGGTATGTTTGGCGCACAGGCAATCGACCTTTCAATGCTTAAGAGTAAGAAGCTCATCAACATTGATAATGAGGAAGAGGGCCACTTCATTGTAAGCTGCGCGGGTGGTGCCAGATTCTATACAGAGTTTGATCTTGGGAACAGTGCTAAAAAAGACGGCGTATGCCTCGAAGTTAAGGTTTCAGGACTTTTAGGCGGCCACTCAGGTGAGATGATCATCAAGGGCAGAGGCAATGCAAATGTTCTTTTAGCAAGAACTCTTGTAGAGACTATGGACGACGCTAAAAATGAGTCAGAAGTAACATTTATCAGTATGAATGGCGGCGTGGCAGACAATGCAATCCCTTCATCTGCAGTTGCTAAGGTAGTTGTAGATAAGGCATATGTAGATACATTTAAGGCAAGCGTACAGAAGACTCTTGCAGACGTTAAGGGAGAGCTTGAAGTTAAAGACCCTGACGTTGATATCACAGCTACAGAGTGCGGTGAGGGAAGCTTTGATGCTTATGATTTCCACAACACTAAGAGAGTACTTGGTGCTATGATCTCTTTCCCAGATGGCGTTCAGACTATGAGCTCATCAGTAGAAGGACTTGTTGAGACGTCTCTTAACCTTGGTATCGTCAAGACAGAAGGAAATGTCGTTACAACAGAGCAGTCAGTTAGAAGTAGCGTAGAATCTGCCAAGAAGATGCTCATCAGAAAGCTTGAGACCATCGCTACAGTTAACGGCGGCGTATATAACGTAACTGGCCAGTATCCAGGCTGGAAGTACAGACAGCACTCAGAACTTAGAGACCACATGGTTAAGGTTTACAAGGATATGTACGGCGTTGAACCTAAGGTGGAGGCTATACACGCTGGACTTGAGTGCGGACTCTTTAGTGAGAAGATCGAAGGACTTGATTCTATCTCAATCGGCCCTGACATGCAGGATATCCATTCTCCAAAGGAGAAGCTTTCTGTTAAGTCAGCAGGCAACGTATTTGAATATTTAAAAGCGGTTTTGAAGTAATATATTTGGGGCTTATACAAGGAGGGGATTTCATATGAATGAAATCAGGCAAAAAATTATGGAAGCTGTTATCAACCAGTTTAACAGCAAGGGAATGAAGTTTACTATGGACGACATATCCAAGGAACTTCACATCAGTAAGAAGACAATCTACAAGGAATTTGATGATAAAGATGAACTCTTTTTTGCTACTGTAGAATATGGTTTTTCTAACATCAAGAAAAAAGAGGCAGAGGTCTTGGCAGATGATTCATTAGATCTTCTGGAAAAGATCTCTATGCTCATCGTTTGTCTTCCTGACAATTATAAGAATATCGACTTTAGAAGAGTTTATCAGCTCAAGGAAAAGTATCCTCTCGTTTACAAGAAGGTTGCTGAGAGAATAGAAAGCGATTGGGAAGAGACTGAGAAGCTTTTAAAAGAGGCTATCGACAAGAAGCTCATTAAGGATCTTCCAATTCCTCTTATCAAGCTGATCATTGAAGGTGCCATCGAAAAGTTCCTTACATCAAAAGAACTTAGTAACACCAAGTACAGCTATGAAGAGTCACTAAACGGCATGATCGATATCATCATGAATGGACTTAAAGTGAGGGATTAACAATGATCGTTACTAATAGTAATGTCTTTTTGTTACAGACTAAGAACACAGCATATATGTTCAGAAGGCTTGAATCAGGACATCTTGAGCACCTTCATTATGGAGGTCTTTTATTTCCTAACAAGAATGACTGCTTAAATCATTTAGATGAGGTGGCGGCTGCTGTAGCTCCAAAGCATTTTAATGGAGCAGGCAATCTCAACAGCTATTCTGATGAGTATAGCTCTGTTATGCTTGAACAGCTGACGTTGGAAATGTCTAGCTTTGGCAAAGGTGATATCAGAGATCCTTTTGTAGAGCTGACTTACGCAGATGGTTCCAATACGGTGGATTTCCTCTATGAGTGCCACAAAGTAACTGATGGTAAGAAGCCATTAAGCACCCTTCCATCTTCATATGCAGAGGATACTGCAGCTGGAGATGACAAGGTTCAGCAGCTTGTTGTCACATTGAAGGACAAGGAATATGGAGCAAGACTTAAGCTCATCT
The DNA here is from genome assembly GCF_900103635.1 of Butyrivibrio sp. INlla18. Taxonomy (GTDB): domain Bacteria; phylum Bacillota; class Clostridia; order Lachnospirales; family Lachnospiraceae; genus Butyrivibrio. Next base: position 152,091 of record NZ_FMXK01000007.1, on the reverse strand, counting down.
ATTCTGTATTTCCTGAGTGTGATGTCATCACCAGAAGCGCTGTTTTGTCCAACGAGAGCAAAGAAGATATCAGGATCGACAGGATCCTTAGTACCTGTGTTGACTTTAATGCACCATCTCATAAGTTCACTTCCTTCCATGGAAGATGGGCTGATGAAATGGGCAAGTATGAGAGTATCTGCAGCGGCGGCAAGGTAGTATGTGAAGAGCTGGCTGCAGGTGAGTCTGGATCAAGATCCAATCCTTTAGTTATAGTAAGTAGCCCATCTGCCGATGATTTTAGTGGAGATTGCTACGGCTTTAACCTCATTTACAGCGGCAATCATTATGAGGCGCTGTCATCAAATGGCAATTCTATGAGCCGTTTTGTCAGCGGTATCCAGCCAGTAGGATTTTCATGGACTCTTGCACCAGGAAACAAATTTGAGGCTCCTGAGGCTGTTATGACCTACTCTGGCAATGGTATGAATGCTATGAGCATCAATATGCAGGACTTTGTAAGGGAACACATCGTAAGAGGTACCTGGAAAAAGAAAGAACGTCCTATCCTCATTAACAGCTGGGAAGCTTCATATTTTAACATCACTCAGAATTCTCTTGTATCCTTGGCAAAAGAGGCAAAGAAATGCGGCATTGAGCTCTTTGTAATGGACGATGGTTGGTTTGGCAAAAGAAATAACGACAAGTCATCTCTTGGTGACTGGTATGAGAATAAAAAGAAACTTCCTGGAGGAATCAAGGAGCTTGCAGACAAGATAACAGCTCTTGGCATGTCCTTTGGCCTTTGGGTTGAACCTGAGATGGTAAATGAGGACAGTGACCTTTATAGAGCACATCCTGATTGGGCAGTGGCTGTTCCTGGACATCCTCATTCAAAGGGCAGAAATCAGATGAACCTTGACCTTACAAGACCTGACGTTCAGGACTATGTAATTGACGCCATGAAAAAGGTCTTTTCCGCAGGTAAAGTATCCTATGTAAAGTGGGATATGAACAGGATATTCTCTGATAGATACAGTACAGCCCTTGCTCCTGACAAGCAGGGCGAGTTCCAGCACAGATATTATATTGGCCTTTACAGGATCATGAAGGAGCTTACAGAGAGCTTTCCTGAGATATTGTTTGAAGGCTGCTCAGCTGGTGGTAACAGATTTGATCTTGGTATACTGTGCTATTTCCCACAGATCTGGGGAAGCGATGACACAGATGCTATGTGCAGAATAGATATTCAGAGAGGTTATAGCTATGGATATCCTGCAAGTACTATTGGAGCCCATGTTTCAGCTTGTCCTAACCATCAGACACTTAATACTGTTCCAATGGAGACCAGATTTGAAGTTGCGGCAGCAGGCTGCTTTGGCTATGAGCTGAATCTCTGCGACGTGTCAGAGGCGGACAAAAAGCTGGTTTCAGATCAGGTTGAATATTACAAGAAGCATAGAAAATTGTTCCAATTTGGTGATTACTACAGACTTCCTGATAATAGCTATATTATTGTCAGCAAGGATAAGAAGAAGGCTGTGGCTTTTGTGGTTGAGAAGAATGCAAGACCAAACAATGACTATAGGTGTCTTAGAACAGCTGGACTTGATGATCACAAGCTCTACAATATGACTGGCAGAAAGGTTCCTCACAGTCTCAAGGACTTCGGAAGCCTTGTAAATACACAGACTCCTATCCATGTGAAGCAGGACGGAATTCTTCACACCATCATGGACAAAGTTGTTAACATGAGTGGAGAAGAGCAAAAAGAAACTGCTACCGGTGCTTCTTTTAACAATCACGGAGTAGCGCTTAATTCTTCATTTTGTGGAACTGGTAACAACGAAGAAACCAGGATCATGAGAACCGGAGATACAAGACTCTACGTATTTGAAGAAGCAAAATAAAGACTTTTGACTAGTATTACGAGGAGATTTGGCATGAGACAGATAACACTTGGCATCACAGGAATAAGCGCGCCACAGAACGGATTTGGTGCTCTTCCTATTCAGAGAGATGATATTGAAACCTCTGTTAAGATACTTAGAAAGGCCTATGAGGGTGGAATTACATTTTTTGACACAGCTAGAGCCTATAGCGATAGCGAAGAAAAATTGGGCAAAGGTCTTGTAGAATATGGCGTCCGTGACAAGATTTATATCGCCACTAAGACTGCAGCCAAGACACCAGAGGATTTCTGGAAAGATCTTGAGACATCCCTTAGTAAGCTACAGACAGACCATATCGATATCTATCAGTTCCATATGGTGTCACAGTGTTACAAGCCTGACGATGGTACAGGAATGTATGAATGCATGCTGGAAGCCAAGGCAAAAGGACTTATAAAGCACATTGGTGTCACATCTCATAAACTACTGGTTGCCAGAGAATGTATAGAAAGCGGACTTTATGAGACGCTTCAGTTCCCTTTCAGCTATCTTTCTTCTGCAAGGGAGATTGAACTTGTAAAAATGTGCAAAGAGCACAATATGGGCTTCATAGCTATGAAAGGACTCGCTGGAGGACTTATCAACCGTTCAGATGCTGCTATGGCATTTATGAGCCAGTTTGATAATGTCATGCCTATTTGGGGGATCCAGAGGGAATCTGAGCTTGATGAGTGGCTTTCATATATGGATAACACTCCGGAATATAGTGGAGAGCTTGAAGCCTTCATTATGAAGGAGCAAAAAGAATTATCAGGTGATTTCTGCAGAGGTTGTGGCTATTGTATGCCATGTCCTGCTGGAATCCAAATCAATAATTGTGCCAGAATGTCTCTTATGCTCAGAAGAGCGCCTTCAGAAAACTGGCTAAATGAATACTGGCAGGGCGAGATGGCCAAGATAGAGCAGTGCATGAATTGTAGAGCATGTACTTTAAAATGCCCGTACGAACTCAATACTCCTGAACTTCTCAAGAAAAATCTGGAAGATTATAAAAAGGTACTTGCAGGAGAGGTTAGTGTGAGGTAAAATCATTGTGCACAATCAAAAAAGTGCTAACTGTTAAACTTACTTGTACATGGTTACACATGCACGAATAGGAGAAAAAATGAGCGGATTAAAAGATCTGTTTTTTGGAAATGACGAGGAAAGAGAGGACAAAAACGTGGAGAACGAGAACTTAGTTACAGCGGATATGAACGTTGGTGAGATCATTACTAAGCATCCACTTGCAGCACAGTTCCTTATGGAGTGTGGTATGGGATGTATTCATTGCCCAGCTTCACAGATGGAATCACTTGCTGAGGCTTGCGCAGTTCATGGCATCGATGGCGAAGAGATCGTAGATGCTCTTAATGATTACCTTCTTGAGCATAATGCATAATTAGATCAGAATATCAAAATACCTCGCACATATAATGTGCGAGGTATTTTTTGTGGGTTTATATTAGCCTTTAACGGCTCCTTCTATCATGCCTTCCATGATCTGCTTCTGAGCGATAAGGAAGAGGATGATCATTGGCAGGATTGCCAAAAGTGCTGCAGTAAGGATCAGATCCCACTGCTTAACGAATGAACCAACAAATGCCTGTACGGCAATTGGAAGGGTCTTGATATCACCGGCTCTTCCAAGCATAAGTGATGGAAGAAGGTAATCGTTCCAGATCCACATACCATTAAGAATGGTAACTGTTGTAATAACAGGTGTAAGAAGAGGGAAGATGATCCTGAAGAAAGTCTGTTCAGGAGCACAACCATCGATTGATGCTGCCTCTTCAAGGTCATATGGAACACCCTTGATAAATCCGTTTAAGATAAATACTGTCATAGCTCCACCAAATCCAAGGTAAGCAAATACGATACCCTGTACAGAGAAGAGCATTGGAATACCGATGAAATCACCAGCTCTTCTAAATGTTGAGATAAGTGGAAGCATAACTACCTGGAAAGGAATGATCATAGAAGCAATGAATGTGAAGTAGATTGCTGCTGACCATTTTGTCTTGTTTCGGCAGATGACCCAGGCTGCCATAGCCCCAAATAATGCCAAAAGTACTAAAGATAACACAGTTATAAGCGCAGAAAAGCCAAATGCTCTCCAAAATAGGAAGCTCTGATTATTGATAACATTGTCAAGGTTTGACAGAAGCTGCTTTAAGCTTGCTCCATTGAAACTGATCGGATTATCAATAATGCTTGTTTTGTTCTTGCATGAGTTGATAACTACAAGTGCAAAAGGAAATAGTACATATATTGCAAGTATAGTAGCAATAACGAACCTTAATACAATGATAGGTAGTCTTTCTTTTCTATGCATTACAGTTCTACCTCCTTCTTATTAGAAATGCGAACCTGAATGATTGATACACAAGCAAGGATTATGAAGAACAGGAACGCTTTAGCCTGTGCAAAAGAGTAATCTCTTGCAGTGATAGCTGTATCATAAATATTAAGGGCAAGCATCTGAGTACCATTTGTGATGAACTCTCCAAGGAAGTTTGGAACAGCGCCTGCACCGTTTGTAAGAGCAAGGTTTACATCGAACTGTTTGAAAGCAGATGTAAGTGTAAGGAATGTACAGATCGTAATAGTTGGTGCGATCATTGGTATCTTGATCTCAAATAGTGTCTGAAGAGGCTTAGCGCCATCGATTGCTGCAGCCTCAAGTACATCACCTGGAATAGTGTTAAGACCTGTGATATAGATCAGCATGATATAACCTGCATACTGCCATACATATACTATGATGATCGCCATAAATGCTGTCTTGGTATTGGCAAGCATTGATAATCTGTTTCCTGATAATGAATCTGTTAAAAGAGTTACTACATTAGCAAAAATGAAATTCCAAATGTAACCAAGTACGATTCCGCCGATAAGGTTTGGCAGGAAGTAAGCTGCTCTGAAGAATCCCATGCCTGGAAGCTTGGAAGTGCATAGAAGAGCTAAAAGGAAAGCTACAAGGTTAACAAGTATCATATTAAATACTACAAACAAGAATGTAATAAGGATTGACCAGATAAAGCTTGGATCCTTGAACATTTTTGTATAATTTCCAACTCCAATTACACTCGAATACTCTATTCCATTCCAATCAGTGAAAGAATAGAAGAGACCTAAAAACAGAGGTAAGATAACTGTAATAAAAAATGCGAAAAGTAATGGGAACAAAAACAATACATTAATAATTGTACGATGATGCTTGAGTGTAGGATAAAAATATAATCCTAAAACAATTCCTATAATTCCAAGTACTAACAGAGGTCCTCTAAACCACAGATCGGAACTATTATCTGAAGGAATGAAACCTGTTGCCAAAAAAATATCAATTGTAAGAGCCGCAGCTGTAAGCAATATGCCGATTATAAGACATATGACTGCTGAAGTTCTCTTGGGTCTGAAAGTTCCTCTCATATTGAATCTCCTTTTTCCAGAAAAGGCAGGAGCAATTAATTTGCCCCCGCCTAACTAATCTATAAATTTTTTGCAGGATTATTTAGCGTAGTAGCTAGCAATAACCTGACCCATTGTAGATACGAAGCTATCTACATCAAGTGCACCCTGTGCAAACTGGTTGAATACTACAGAAGTCTTGTCTTCAAGACCGCTCTTCTTCTCCATTGTGTGCCAGTATGAAAGCTTTCCAGCTGAGATATACTGTGCAATGCTTGCTGCGAAAGGAGCATCTGATGTGTACTTACAATCTGTGTATGGGCTGATAAGTGCAGCTTCCTCAACAAGGATCTGCTGAGCTGTATCCTCAGAGCACCACTGAAGGAATGCCTTAGCACCATCTACGTTACCATCAGCATATACTGCCCAGAAGTTTGGAACGCCACCGATGATCGTATCGATACCATCTTCGAATGCGTATGGAGCAAAGCCCATCTCGAATCCGTTGTAGTTATCATTTGCAAGAATGTTAGGAGCAATCCAGTTACCCTGAGTTACGAATACATACTTGCCTTCTGCAAATCCAGCAACCTGGCTATCATAGTTACCATCGATAACAAGATCAGGATCTGAATACTGATTCATCATGTCGATGAACTCAGCAAATGCTTTCATTCTATTCTCGTCGATCTGTCCACCATCATTGAGAAGATCGATATACTTTGTGTCGTCGTATGCAAGACCAGCATCAAGATACTGACCAAATACGTGTGTACCTGATGACCATCCAAGGTTAGATGGCTCTGTGCACCAGCCAAATACAGCTGTGATACCAAGCTCATCCTTCATAGAATCGAGCTTCTCTACAGCTTCTTTCCAAGCTGCAGGTGAAGTAAGAGTTGAAGGATCGATACCTGCCTTATCAAGGAGCTCCTTGTTGTAACCAAGAGCTGTAGCCTCAACTGAATATGGGAAACCTACTGTAACGCCGTTAACAACGAGTTCAGAATCTGTATCTTCTGTCCACTGCTCACCAGCAAGGTCAACGAGCTTACCTTCCCAATCAGGAATATCGTTGCTCTCTACGAAGAAGATATCAGGCATATTACCAGCCTGGTAATAACCCTTAAGTGCATCAGAAGCTTTCTGATCACCACCGATTGTCTCGATAACTACTTCGTTACCAGTTTCTTCCTTGTACTTAGCAGCAAGGGTATTGAGCTGGCCGTTGATCTCAGGCTTACCATTTACAAGACGAATTGCATCTTTAGAACCTGAAGCGTCTGCTGACTGGGTAGCGTCAGCGTCTGTCTGAGTAGCTGTTGCATCTGTGCTGTCAGATGTAGTTGTGTCAGCTGTAGTCTTTCCGCAAGCAACAAGTGAAAGAACCATTGTTCCTGCTAAAAGAACTGACATGAGTTTCTTTTTCATTTTGTTTCCTCCTTTGTTCCTTTGTGCAAAATGCCATAATAAATTTCATTTTTGGCGGTTACTTTTGCGCATAAGTTGTACGCTATATTCAAATTAGCACAGAAACTGTTGAAATTCAAGCGGTATCTAGCATTATTTTAATATAAGTATATTAAATAAAAGTCACAAACCCAGTAAACAACTGAACTTGTGACGGACACAGAAAATTCTTAAATTATAATAAAACATACATAAAATATTTGCAATTGCGTTAATAATCAGGGCTTATGCGCATAAGGTGATTGGTAAAAATAAATAACCCTTATCCGATTTTGACCAAAAAAATTTGACATATTCACGGATAAGGGTCATTATTACGTTAATTTCTTTACAGTATCTCTGATAACAAGGTGTGTAGGAAGAAGAATCTGATTAGGTGTCTTCTGTTTGTTTAACTGTTGTAACAACGTCCTTGCTGCTACAATACCTTTTTCTTTTACGTCCTGATGAACAGTGGTAAGGGCTGGTCTGTGTAACTGACCAAGCATATTATCATCAAAACCAACGATTGAAATATCATTTGGAACAGATATGCCTCTATCTTCAAGGGCTGCCATAAGTGTGACGGCGTAGAGGTCAGATACGCACATGATCGCGGTGAAGTCCCTGGCCTTTCGACAGATCTCTTCCAAGCTATACTCGACTTCATCACTTTTAGGTCTGATCTTTAGGAAGTTTGAATCAGAGTACTTTATATTGTTGTCTTTTAAAGCTTTCTTGTAACCATTGAGTCTGGCAAGATCGACACCATTCATATTATCTGACAGGAATGCGATCTTTCTATGACCTTGAGAAATAAGATATGTGACCATATCATAGGTGCCCTGTTCATCATCAAGACCAACATTTGTGAAGTGCTTTAATCCTTCAATACTGTAGGTATCGATGCAGACTATAGGTTTTTTGTATTTTTCACTGACACGGATTCCGTCGTCATTGAGCATACCAAAAAGTATGAGGCCATCAACATTCCAGGTGGAAACATGTCGCATGATCTCAGTTGTGTCACTGGAGATATACAGCATCATGAAGTAGCCAGCATTTCTGATGGTCTCTTCGACACCACCTATAAGGACTGATACGAAAGGGTCCATTATGAGGTTTTCATACTTGTCGGCACGAGCCTTTAGAGCAAGGCCTATGATCTTGGATTCGTTTTGTGCAAGATTTCGCGCGTTGATATTAGGTACATAGTCAACTTTTTTCAGGAAGTCTTGAACGATTTTGGTTGTTTCTTCGGACACTTCACCAGTTTTTCCGTGGATAACGTTTGAAACTGTTGTAGTGCTCATGTTTAGTTGTTTTGCAATCTCTTTAATCGTTATCATAATTTTTTTTAGTCTTTACAAAGAAAAAAAGTTATTGTATCTTGTGTTCAAAATAACATGGCATAGTATGACTTGTCAAAATGAAAACTGTACGCGAAATTTCTTTTGATGGAACTATTATGTGGATGCCGCATAAATACTGGCTCTTGGCGGTGGCTGGGATTTGTGCAAGTTGGTTGTTGTTTTTAAGAAGGAGAATTATGAATAAAGAATTTAACAAAATGACTGTTTCAAACGATGTTTTAGACAAGGTTGAAAAAGCTTCAGATAATATTGCTAGTTTAGAAATACCAAGTGACATTCCTCACGGCGATATGCCAGGGGACAAGATTGAGATCGGCGAGAGCCATATAGCTAAGGCCAAGACTATTTTTCCAGTTCTGGTAAAAGAGCTTAAGGAAAAGATGACTGCTAATCCTTACAGACGCGCTGTTGTAGCGGTTTGCGGCGGATCAGGAGTTGGAAAATCTGAAATTGCGTCACTGTTGTCATATATGTTAGAACAGGCTGGAATCGGTAGCTACACAATGTCAGGAGATAATTATCCACATCGTATTCCTATGTACAATGATGCTGAGAGACTTCATACATTCAGAGTTTGCGGTATCAGAGGAATGGTTGACGCTGGTGTCATGAATCCAGAAAACTTTGCCAAGGTAAAAGAGTGGCAGGTTGCAGAAGACGACGCAAACAAGGCACATATAGAAACTGACGCGTGGTTCAAGTCATACTTTGAAGCTGGAAGCAAGGGACTTGATGAGTACCTTGGAACTCCAAAGGAGACAGACTTTGCAGAAGTAGATCAGATCATGAAGGCATTTAAGGATGGAGCTGACAAGCTTTGGCTCAAGAGAATGGGCAGAGATGAAGCTTCTCTTTGGTATGATGAAGTTGATATGTCAGAAAAGCAGGTTCTGATCGTAGAGTGGACACACGGTAACAGCGATTACATGACTCAGGTTGATATACCTGTTCTTTTAAATAGTACACCACAGGAAACACTTGAACACAGAAGATCAAGAAACAGGGATGGCAAGCTTGACAGCCCATTTACAACCCTCGTTCTCGAACTTGAGCAAAACAAACTTGTAAACCAGGCCCACAAAGCCAAAATCATCGTCACCAAATCCGGGGAAATCATTGACTTCAAGCAGTTTAGTGAGCTTATGAAGTGATTGAGAGGACGCCTTTTTTGAGAATATGTATGACAGATTTTGTTGACACTCTCGTTCTATGAAAAACGTAGCGGTGTGGCTTTGTAGTATTTGAAAGGAATATGTATGAGTAAATTTGTGGATAATGGACCTATGCTTAATGCTTATCCGGATAGTATGGGTGGAAGATTGGGAGATATAGTTTCTGTTCTTTCTAAGAAAGAGTTTGATGATGTGTTCCAGTCTTTCTATATTTTGCCTAGTATATTTAATACGGATCTGGATAGAGGGTTCTCTGTAATAGATTATGGAATTAATGAGGAGCTTGGAAGTAAGGAGGATCTTGAGAAGCTTGAGAAGCTTGGAATCAACTTGAAGCTTGATTTTATCTTGAATCATGCCTCAGTTCTTTCTCCTCAGTTCCAGGATCTTGTTAAGAATGGTGAGAAGTCTAAGTACAAGGACTTCTTTATTAACTGGAATAAGTTCTGGGATGGCTATGGCGAGATGACTGATGAGGGCTACATTCAGCCTGATCAGAAGTATATTAAGGACATGTTCTTTAGAAAGCCGGGACTTCCAATACTTATGGTGCGTATGCCTGATGGTAAGGACGTTCCATATTGGAATACATTCTATCAGGAGGTGCAGTACAAGCGCCCTGATGCGCAGGATCTGATGGATAAGCTTGATATTCAGTATCTTGCAGCTGATAGATTGTCAAAGATAGTGTGTGCGGGACTTGATGAGGGAAAGAAGCCAGCAGATATCGATTTTACTGGCTATGAGAAATATAAGGATGCAGTTATAGATCTTTTGGAATCAGGTAGAAGATACCTTGGTCAGATGGATCTTAATATTAAGTCAGATCTTGTTTGGGAGCATTACAGAAATACTCTTAAGGCCCTTTCAGGATATGGCGCAAGCATCGTAAGACTTGATGCTTTTGCTTATGCTCCAAAGGAACCAGGTAAAAAGAACTTCTTAAATGAGCCTGATACCTGGGATGTACTTGAAAAGGTTAAGAAGCTTGCTGACGAGTTTAAGGTATCTCTTTTACCAGAGATTCATGCAAGCTACAGCGAGAAAATCTATGAAGTTGTAGCAAATAAGGGCTATATGACATATGACTTCTTCCTTCCTGGGCTTTTGATCTATGCTATTGAGACAAAGTCTGGAGAAGTGCTTGCTAAGTGGGCAAATGAGATTCAGGAAAAGAAGATCCGCGTGGTTAACATGCTTGGATGCCACGATGGTATTCCTCTTCTTGATCTTAAGGGAATATTAGCTGATGATGAGATTCAGAAGATGATCGATACAATTGTTGGCCGCGGCGGATTTGTTAAGGATCTCCACGGTGCCAAGAATATGTACTATCAGGTAAACGCTACATACTACAGTGCTCTTGGCGATGACGACAAGAAGATGCTCTTTGCTAGAGCAATTCAGATGTTCATGCCAGGTAAACCACAGGTATGGTATCTTGACCTCTTTGCAGGCAAGAATGATCACGAAGCTGTTAAAAGAGCTGGTGCCGGCGGACACAAAGAAATCAATCGTACAAATCTAACATTAGAACAGATTGAAGAGGCTATGAAAAAGGATGTTGTTAAGAAGCAGCTTGAACTTCTTAAATTCCGCAATACATGCCCTGCATTCGGCTTTGATGCTAAGCTTGATATTTCTTTTGCCGGATCTGTCATGAAATTTGTTTGGGAAAACGAAGGCCACAAGGCTATTCTCGAAGCAGATTTTGCAGATTATAGCTACAAGATCTCAGAAGAGTAAGATTTGAGTGAACTTGGAGTAAGTTTAAACTTGTTTGATATGTAAATATGTAGTTTTATTCCCCCGTTTGGGCTTTGAGGCTCAGCCGGGGGATTTTTGAGCCCTAGGGACGGAGGTTGCGGCTCATTTTTGGTGTGAAGGCTTGGACTGCGGTGCCCATGTATGCTGGCTTGAGAGAAAATGAGCCCTAGGGACGGAGGTTAGGGCACATTTTGGGTATAGGGGCTTGATTTGTTTGGGCTTGGCATGTCAAATGATGGAATTAAAGAAAAAGACATGCCAAAATACTTGTTTATTTGGATACTCGGCATGTCAAAAACTGAAATGATGGAAAAACACATGCTATAAAACTTGATTATCTAGGTATTTGGCATGCTAAAAGTATAAAAGAAAGCAAAAGGCATGCTTTCAAATTGAGATTTTCTTCGAAGGCAGCCCAGGAAGAGACAACAAGTTTTAGACAATTTAGCTTGATGACAAATTAAATATGAATCTTCTGTAAACTTGCATGAATTAGATAAATTTATGAAAAATTTACTGTAAATTATCATCGAAATAAACGATAATATATATAGGCTGTTTTATGCATGTTTTTTGAGTTTGATTCTCGAAAGGAGATATATACATGGAAGGCATGAGCACTCAGGAAATGATTAACGGACAGGATCTTTCAACAGCGAATGTTGATGACTTATTAGCTGCTATGGCGGCAGAAACACCGGCTCCGGAGCCTGCGCCTGCAGAAGCACCTAAGCCAAAGAGAGGACGCCCAAAGAAAGCTGCGCCAGAACCAGCACCAGATCTTCCTGATCTTGAAGCTATGCTTGCAGAAAATAAAGCGGAGGCTGCCGCTCCAAGTCCAGCTGAAATTGCAGAAGCAGATGCTCTTGCAGCAGCGGCTGCTGTTGAAATGCCAGCAGAAGAGCCAGCACCAGAAATTGTTATAGAAGAACCAGCGCCAGAAATAGCTCTTGAGGAGCCGGTTGCAGAAGTACCAGTAGAAGAAGCACCTGTGCAGGATACAGAGGCTTTGATGGCAGCAATGGCCGCTGCAGAAACGGCAACTGATGTAGATAAGATGATGGCAGCGATGGCAGCAGGGGAAGCACCTGCAGAGGAGCCAGCGCCTGAAATAGTAATAGAAGAGCCAGCACCTGAGGCAATGCCAGAGATGGCAATAGAAGAGCCAACGCCAGAGATAGCCCTTGGGGAGCCAGTGGCAGAAGCGCCAGTAGAAGAAGCTCCAGTAGATATGGATGCAATGATGGCAGCAATGGCAGCAGGAGAAATGCCAGCGGAAGGACCTGCGCCAGAAATAGCGCTCGAAGAGCCGGCACCTGAAATAGCAATAGAAGAGCCAGCACCTGAGACAATGCCAGAGATGGCAATAGAAGAGCCAACGCCAGAGATAGCCCTTGGGGAGCCAGTGGCAGAAGCACCAGTAGAAGAAGCTCCAGTAGATATGGATGCAATGATGGCAGCAATGGCGGCAGGAGAAACACCTGCAGAGGAACCAGCGCCAGAGATAGCGCTCGAAGAGCCAGCACCTGAAATAGCAATAGAAGAGCCAGCACCTGAGGCAATGCCAGAGATGGCAATAGAAGAGGCAACGCCAGAGATAGCCCTTGAGGAGCCAGCACCAGAAGCAATGCCAGAGATGGCAATAGAAGAGTCTGCACCTGAGACTCCAGCAGATATCACACCTGCAGATGACATTGATCCTGTAATGGCTGCAATGATGGCTGATATGGCTGCAGCAGAAGCTGCAGGAGAGATGCCTGCAGAGGTAGAAACACCTGCAGAAAATCTTGATGCGATACTTAATGCAGAAGTTGATGCTCTTGCAGAAGCACCTGCAGAGGAGTCAGCAGCAGAGATAGCCCTTGAGAAACCAGCACCAGAAATGCCAGCAGATATTCCAGCTGATCTTGATCCGGTTGCGGCAGCAATGCTTGCAGCTGAGCAGGTTGCACAGGAAGAGGCTACTTCAGCAGAAGAAGCACCTGCAGACCTCGATGCAATGATGGCGGCGATGGCAGCAGAAGAAGCACCTGCAGAGGCAATGCCAGAAATTGCCCTCGAGGAATCAACTCCTGAGGAGATGCCAGAAATAGCACTAGAAGAACCAGCACCTGAAATAGCAATAGAGGAGCCTGCACCAGAAATGCCAGCAGAGGAAGCTCCAGCTGATCTTGATGCAATGATGGCGGCGATGGCAGCAGGAGAAACACCTGCGGAGGAAATGCCAGAAATTGCCCTCGAGGAATCAACACCAGAAGCAATGCCAGAAATAGCTCTTGAGGAGCCAGCTCCTGAGATGGCATTTGATATGTCAGAAGCAGAGCAGACACCAGCTGAAATGGACATGGATGTAGCTGCAGGTTCCATGGAAGGCGCAGTTGAAGATATCGAAGATTTCCTCAGCGCAGAGGATTATGAATACCTTACAATTCAGGAAGGTAGCAAGACCACTATCCTGATGAAGACTTCTGATAACAACACTATGGCTCTTGTCTATGACGGCAATGAGTTTGAATCTCTTGATCCAAACTATAGCAAGGATGGCAAGAATTCATACATTGATATCATGAATGAACAGGTAAAAGAGGCTATTAAAGCGGGAGGTAACAGCTGCATTAATAGACATAAAGGCAGTAAAGTTGTAGCAAAATAAGATATTATTTTTTGCAGTAAACTCAGGCAGCTACTTACAAAAGTAGGTAGCTGCTTTTTGAACCCTAGGGACGGAGGTTATGGCTCATTTTTGTTTTTCAAAAATAAGCCATAACCTCCGTCCCTAGGGCTCACTTTTTCATTTCTTTTCCCTACGCAACATATCAGGTTATAATATTGTCTATCTTATATAGAGAAAAGAAATATTGAGGCCAAAAAATGAGTCAAAAGAAGATCCTCGCTAATTCATACGCATGCTTCTTTGTACATTTCTGCATCGAAGTCATATGCTTTAGCATTTTAACCCATACATTTAAGGTGGATAACGCCACAAGATTTTTTATCTACATGTTCTTTGATATGGTGGCTTTTTACCCGCAGTTCTTGGTTGGAATAGTTCATGAGAAGTTCCCTAAACTCAACATTCCAGTCATATCCGTCGCCATGATGGCAATTGGAATCCTGCTTGTCCAGTACGACGTCGCATCGCCCCGCAGTATGGCAGGCATGCTCATAGTTGCACTTGCTAATGCATTTCTTCACGACTGCTGCGCGATCCAGACAACACTCATTGGAAAAGGTAAGCTCTTTCCATGTGCACTGTTCGTTTCCGGAGGCTCTTTTGGCGTAGTAATTGGTCAGATCCTAGGCCCATCAACCTTTTGGAGAAAAGAGTACATATTTATAGTCCTCGCTGTGATGCTTGTGTTACTTCTTTTAACTAATAATTCATGGCTTGTTGAGGAGTATGAGTATCCGAAATTTGACCTTGTTAAAAGAGATATGCCTCACAGCTACATGGTCATCATCGTCGCAGCTTATTTTGTCACTTTCGTTCGTAGTTTCATCGGCTACGCTATTCCGATTTCCTGGAGAAAAGAGCTGTGGCAGTCAATACTTCTTTTCTTTATAATGGGCATTGGAAAAGCCCTTGGAGGCTGGCTTTCAGATAAGATTGGAGCAAGGAAAGTCGGAGTTTACTCGACACTTTTATGCATCCCATTACTTATATGGGGGCAGAACCTAATGGTAGTCTCAATTCTGGGAATATTCCTATTTAGTATGACAATGGCCATCACCTTTGGAATGTTCCTGTCGGTGATACCGGACAACCCTGGACTAGCCTTTGGCCTTACAACCCTTGCCCTTGGAAATGGAATAATGATACCATTTATCACAGGACCTATTGATCCAATGCTAAATGCAGTAATAATCGTGGTTTTATCTGTTGCATGCTCTGTCGTGCTTGGAAAGACCCTTAAGGAGGATAAAAATGTTAACTAGTTTACTTACACTTACTTTATTAGATGCTGGCGGACCAGGACTTTTGATCGTAGGCCTTGGAATCATCATTGGAGCCCTTATTCTCATAGTCCCAGCTCTGATTGCACTTATTATCGCAATCGTAAATGGTATCAAGAAAAGGAATGGTAAAAAATGAAGTATGTGATTACTCCTGAAGGCGTCCTAGAAGGAATTACCGTGGTCGGAATATTGGCTCTTGTAACGATAATCCTTGAAATGGCCCCTGTTCTTATTGGTTTTAAAAAGTCTGAGTATAAATACAAGATTCCAGTGCTCATATGCGTAAATATCGTAACAAATGGCATTTTGAACCTTATATTAAACGCCTACTTCATTCAATATGGTTTCACCTATCTTGTGCTAGAGCTGGCGATTGTTTTAATAGAAGGAATTATCTATTACCTTGCTATATACGATATCTCTTTTAACAGAGCTCTTTCAGTCAGTCTCATTGCCAATCTTTTCTCAGCAATAGTTGGAATTTTCCTATTATTATTGTTCGGAGCTTAAAAAATTAAATATTAAATAATCATAAACGCCGTAGCAAAGCCTTATTACGGCGTTTTTTTGTTGTAGACAAATGAACTTTTTGCAGATATTATTAATAGTACGGAAAACGATTTCCAGACATGAGAGGGAATACAATGGTTTCAATAAAAGACGTAGCAAAAGAAGCTGGTGTAGCTATTTCAACAGTTTCCAAGGTGCTCAATAATTACCCAAACGTAAGTGAAGAGACTAGAAATAAGGTAAATGAAGTCGTTGAGAGACTTGGATTTGTGCCAAATGCGGTAGCTGCAACTCTTTCATCCAAGAGAACTGGAAGAGTAGCTCTTTTGATAAAACTAAATTTACATACCCAAGCCAGCGATGAGATCAGCATGCAGTATATTTCAGGTGCTATTCACAAGGCAAAAGAGCTACAGCTGGATGTGATCACTGTCTTCACGTCAATGATAGAAGACATGGACGTTGCAGAGGTTACAAGCTATTTTGCGTCACAGAGCATCAAGGGAATCATCATATATGGCATGACCACCAAGGATAAAGTCCTTCATAAGCTCATAGATAGCGGCAATTTTAAGATCGTAGTTGTGGATGCACCAATGGTAAATGAGTCAACCTCCAGCATCAGCATCGATCACGTCAAGGCTCAGTATGATGTGGCAAAGAAGACTATTACAGAGAATAAATGCAAAAAGATCCTGTATCTTGCAGGGGACGAAGATGGATACGTTACAGAGGAAAGGCTCCAGGGCATCAAGAAGCTCTGCGATGAAAAGAAATGTAAGCTCACCGTTAGAAATGGTAAGTTTTCTGAGCTTAGGGCAAGGGAGCTTACTATGAAATACGCCAAGAATTCAGATTGCGTAGTATGTGCATCTGATATTATGGCGATCGGCGCTATGAAAGCCCTTATAGATATGGATATTTTCAGACCTGTATGCGGTTTTGATGGAATTATCCTTATGGGCTATGCCGGCAAGCAGATGAACACTGTCAGACAGGATTTTGCCAAGATTTCCGAGGAAGGACTCATGGAACTTAACAGATTAATGTCCGGAGAAAAAGGCAGAAAAGTAGCAGTAAAGCATGAACTTGTGCGCATCAAATATGAAGATATAATCTGCTGATAAAAAAGTACTTGCGGAAAACGTTTTCTTGTGTTAAGCTTTTTTACAAGACAAAGAAAACGTTTTCCATAAAACAGAAATAAAATGAATTTGTAAATCATATATTGTCTTACGAGAGGAGAAAGAAAAATGTCCAAGCATACTAACATGCAGAGAGATGTACTTGTTCTTAATCTTGAGGAGCAGCTTGAAGAGATCGCTCAGGAGAGATATAGCAAGACTCTCAAAGAGTGCACAGATCAGGAAACATACTATGTGCTTCTTGAAATGACTTCCAGACTCATGGATGTTGCTGAAGTGTACAACGGAGAAAAGAAGGTTTACTACATTTCAATGGAGTTCCTCATTGGTAAGCTTCTTTCTAACAACCTTATCAACTTAAGAGTTTATGACCGCGTACAGGCTATTCTCGAAAAGAACGGCAAGTCACTTGCAGCCATCGAGGAGTGCGAGCCAGAGCCATCACTTGGTAACGGCGGACTTGGAAGACTTGCGGCATGCTTCCTTGATTCAATTGCAACCCTTGGCCTTGCTGGTGAAGGAATTGGACTTAACTATCACTTCGGACTTTTCAAGCAGGTATTCAAGGATCACCTTCAGAATGCTGAAAAGAATGACTGGATCGAGAAGCAGTCATGGCTTGAGAAGACAGATACAACTTTCGAAGTTTCTTTTGGCGACAAGAAGGTAGTTTCACGCCTTTACAATATGAGCATTGTTGGATACGACACAGGTGTTAACAAGCTTCGTCTCTTTGATATCGAGTCAGTTGATGAGAGCCTTGTTAAAAAAGGTATCGACTTTGATAAGACCAAGATCGACAAGAACCTTACTCTTTTCCTGTATCCAGATGATTCAGATGAAGCTGGAAACCTCCTTAGAATCTATCAGGAGTACTTCCTTGTTTCAAATGCAGCTCAGCTCATCTTAAGAGAGCAGAAGGAACGCCAGTATGACCTCCACGAGCTCCACAAGCACGCTGCAATTCAGATCAACGATACACACCCAACAATGATCATTCCTGAGCTTATCAGAATCCTTGTTGAGGAGAAGGCTTTCAACATCGATGAGGCTATCAACGTAGTTAGCAAGACTTGTGCTTATACCAACCACACAATCCTTGCTGAGGCTCTTGAGACATGGCCACTTGAGTATCTTGAGAAGGTAGTTCCACAGCTCGTTCCATATATCAAGGAGCTTGATAAGAGAGTTAGAGCAAAGTACAAGAACCCTAAGGTTCAGATCATCGACAAGGAAAAGAAAGTGCACATGGCATTTATCGATATCCACTACGGATACTCAATAAATGGTGTTGCTGCAATTCATACAGATATCCTCAAGGATAGCGAGCTTAATGATTTCTACAAGATCTATCCTGAGAAGTTCAACAACAAGACAAACGGTATCACATTCCGTAGATGGCTCCTTTCATGTAACCATCCACTTGCTGATTTCCTTTCACAGACAATCGGAGATGGCTTCAAGAAGGATGCTAACAAGCTTGAGAAACTTCTTGAGTATGCTGATGACCAGGCAGTTCTTGATCAGCTTGAGTCTATCAAGATGGGCAAGAAAAAAGAGCTTGCTGCTTACCTTAAAGAACACGAGAACGTAGAAGTTGATCCTGGTTCAATCTTTGATATTCAGGTTAAGAGACTTCACGAGTACAAGAGACAGCAGATGAATGCTCTTTACATCATTCACAAGTACCTTGAGATCAAGGGTGGCAAGAAGCCTACTAGACCTCTTACATTCATCTTTGGTGCTAAGGCTGCTCCAGCTTATGTTATTGCAAAAGATATCATTCACCTTATCCTTGTTCTTCAGGAGATCATCAACAATGATCCTGATGTTAATAAGTACATGAAGGTCATCATGGTTGAAAACTACAATGTAAGCTATGCTGAGAAGCTTATCCCAGCTTGTGATGTATCAGAGCAGATCTCTCTTGCATCAAAAGAGGCATCTGGAACAAGTAACATGAAGTTCATGCTTAACGGTGCTATCACTCTTGGAACAGATGATGGTGCAAACGTAGAGATTCACGAGCTTGTAGGTGATGACAACATTTATATCTTTGGTGTAAGTGCTGATGAAGTTATCAAGCACTACAAGAAGGCTGATTATGTTTCAAAGGATTATTACAAGAAGAGCCCAGTTATCAAGGAAGCTGTAGACTTTATCGTAAGTAAAGAGTGCCTTAAGGTTGGACACAAAGAGAATCTTGAGAGACTCTACAATGAGCTTCTTAACAAAGACTGGTTCATGACTCTTATTGATCTTGAGAGCTACATTGCCAAGAAAGATGAGATCTTTGCAGATTACGAGAACCGCGACAAGTGGAAGAAGATGATGCTTGTAAACATCGCAAAGGCTGGTTACTTCTCATCAGACAGAACTATCGCAGAATACAACAGAGACATCTGGCATCTTAATTGATAAGAGGACGCTGGAGGGGCATAATGCCTGATTTTTCGCTCCAGTAGTATTTTTTGCAGGATACATTTAAACATTCAAAAATCCCGGAATAATTAATTTCACGTTGTTCAAAGCGTAAATTATTCCGGGATTTTTTCATGTAATGTATCACTACAAAAAATAAATCGCTCAAAATCAGGAATTATGCCGCCTCTGGCTGTTCTGCATATGGAAAAAACATGATAAATGAAATGACATTTACGTTGAAAAACTATGAAGCTAATATATGGAGGTTGGCTTTCAGCCGAAAAACGCAGTTTTTCTTATTTTAGGCTAAAGCAAAATAAGAAGTGAGTGTTGAGATTTTTATAATTGTTAGCTGAAACAATGTAGACGGGTGTATTTCGGCTAAAGTAATTTAAACAATAAAAGGGAAGAATTTTACAATCTTTAGCCGAATGTGTATGTATGAAGTG
This sequence comes from Butyrivibrio sp. INlla18, assembly GCF_900103635.1. Taxonomy (GTDB): domain Bacteria; phylum Bacillota; class Clostridia; order Lachnospirales; family Lachnospiraceae; genus Butyrivibrio. Next base: position 132,524 of record NZ_FMXK01000007.1, on the reverse strand, counting down.
ATTTAGGTTAAGGAAGCTGAGGTGGGTTTGAGGATGAATAGCAAATTATAATGAAAAATATTAGCTGAAAAAATTATTCTGTTGGATTTAGGCTAAAAATATCAAATTTCTAAATGAATCCAAAGACATAGAAGAGAAAAAACTCACGAAATGTTGCATTATATTGCGGGGATAAGGAGAGAGTCGAAGCTTCCAAATTGTAGGTTATAGTTTGGGAAGTTTTTTTATATAAAATTTTAAGAATTACAGCGGCTTAAGGGGAACCAGACTCATGTTATAATGTTATTGGTTTATCGTTGTAATATTGTTGTATTTTGTTTGGGAGCAGAGACCAATCAATGTCATCAGAAACCCTCAAAAACAAAATGAAAAAGATTGCAACTAAGAGCCTTCTGGTTCTGGTTCTTTTAGGCTGTCTTACAGCAATGTTCGCGGTTCTTATTTTCTACAGGCTATATATTGTCTCCAAACAGAGTGTTATAAGTAACTGGAGCTACAATTCTGAGCAATTATCTCATAATGTTGATCATTATCTTAATACCCCTAAGGATGCCGTAATCTTCACAGCTCAAGGTGTTGAAGAAATGATGGCCTCTGGTCAGAGTAATGAGGAGATCCTTAAATACCTTGTGGCTGAGACAAAGGTTTATTCAAGCCTTATAGAGAGCAACAACACCGGAATATATGGCTATTGTAATGGTGAATATCTGGATGGTTCTGGATGGGATTTTCCAGAAGACTATGACGCAACAACTAGACCTTGGTATATTTCTGCGGTTGAGGCAGATGGAGACATAACTTTTGTTAAGCCATATATGAATATGCAGACAAATAAGTATATGATGTCCGTAAGTAAGCTCCTTTCAGATAAAAAGAGTGTTATATCCATGGACATTTTCCTTGATAGTATACAGGGTATAGAGGAGGAGATCAGTAAGGCAAAGCAGATCGATTTTTCTATGTTAGTAGATGAAAGTGGCATGATAGTTGCTCATTCTGACAGTGCAGAAGTTGGCAAAAACTATCTTGAAGAAGAGATGGAGTATACAGACCTTGTAAAAGAAGCTTTTTTGCAAGAAGAAGGTATGTTTATTACGGACATTGATGGGAAAAGTAAGCTTGTCTTTTGCGATAGGGTAAATAATGAGTGGTGCTCAATGATCATATTAGATCAAAGAGCTACCTTCAGAAATGCCAAGTATATCTACATGTCATCGGCCATAGCACTTATAGTCATTTTCCTTGCTTATTTTACAATAATCAATATTTATGATAGTAAGCAAAAAGAAGCAGGCCAGCTTCAAAGAGAGATAAGTGCCATAGGTGACATCTATACTTCTTTAAGCTTAGTTGATCTTGATAATCACACTATCAGAAAGCTCAGGGTCAGCGAGGTCTTGGATAAGGCCCTTGGCGGAAAGTATGAACTTCTTCTTGATCGTAATAGTGAATATATCAAAAAGCTTGTAGCAGAGCCTTTCCAGAATACCCTTATTGATTTTGCAGATCTTTCTACTCTTGAAGAGAGGTTAAAAGACATTAAGGCCATAACCTGCGAATTTGTCGATGTTCACGGCAGATGGCATCGAATGCAGTTCGTTGTGGCACAAAGAGATGAAGAAGGAAAGCTTCACCAGGTTTTGTGGGCCATAGAGTCTATAGATGAAGCTAAAAAGAGACAAGAACACTTTAAGAAGCTTGCAGAAACTGATGCCCTCACAGGAATCCTTAATCGAAGCGGTGGTGAGACCAGAGTTTATGAGGCATTAGGAAAAGATAAGATAGGAATGGTCCTCTTATTGGATGCAGATCACTTCAAATTTGTAAATGATACCTATGGTCATGACATGGGAGATCAGGTGATCATAGCTCTTGCAAGATGCCTTACAGAGACCTTTAGAGATTCTGACGTAGTATTTAGACTTGGCGGAGACGAATTTGCGGTATATGCAGAAGGTGTAGAAGATAAAGAGATTGGAAGACTGGTAGTAGAAAGATTGTTTAGGAATATTGATGATATCGATTTTCCAGAAATGGCTGATTGGAGACTGCAGGTAAGTATTGGCGCGGTATTTAGTAGTGCTACGAAGAAAGCTTCTTTTGGCGACTTATATCAAAAGGCAGACAAAGCCATGTATGAGAGCAAACAACACAAAGGCTCATATGTGACTTTCTATGAAGAATAGATACATAACTAAATATAATAAGAAAAGCTTCCTACATACTAATACTATAAGTAGGAAGCTCATTTTTATTTTGAAATAGTATATTGTCTGATTATGGATCTGACAGTTGCCTCTAAGTGTGGCTTTAGTTTGTCTAGAGAAACCGGGTCATTGTACATGATGGAGCTATAACCGGTAGAACCAACAAGCTCTATTATAAGGAAGAGCATGACCTCAGGATCTGAGAATTTAAATTCTGATTCCTCTACCATCTTTCTATATATCTCAGCAAAATCAACGTCTTCATTAGTCAGCGGAGAAATGAGAGCTTTTTTGAATACTGCCCAGGAAAGGTCTTTATATATGAATGCAAGTAGACCTTTGTTGGCTTCAAGCTCATCTAAAACGTGATTGACTAAAAAGACTATTCTATCTTCAAAATTATGGATATCTGACTCTTCTAGGGCTGTATAGGCCTGCATAAAGAGCTGACTGGATTTGTGAGCGATAAGTCTGTTTCTTATATCATACTTGTCCTTAAAGTACAGATAAAAAGTTCCTTTAGCAACTCCAGCTTTATTAACTATGTCTTGAATGGATGTCTTGTTAATACCCTGAGAAGTAAATAATTCAAAGGATGTATTAAGAAGATTTTCCATCTTCATTTTTTTATTTTCGGCTGCTTTTCCCATTGATACACCTCTTATTTATAACATACCACAGATTGTTTGACCGGTGAGAAAAAATTTTAATAAAAAATATTGACCAACGGTCAGAAAAGTGATATACCATATTTAGAAAATGACTAACGGTCATAAAATCGTTTCACGATTCATTATACGTTATTGAAAAAAATAATCAAGAAGCGTTTGAAACACTAGATTACACGAGGAGGAATGATTATGAACAAGCTTTCACATTTAATTGTAAAGCTAAGGTATGTTATACTGATTGCGGCAATAGCACTTCTTATTCCATCTGCAGCCGGATATTTTAACACCAGAGTTAATTACGATATCCTTACATACCTGCCAAAAGAAATTGAGACCATGCAGGGACAGGATATCCTGCTTGATCAGTTTGGCACCGGCTCTTTTGTCCTATATGTAGTTGAGGGCATGGAGGAAAAGGATGTTGCTAATCTTAAATCACAGATAGAAAATGTGGACCACGTTGCAGACGTTGTCTGGTACGACTCAGTAATGGACCTTTCAGTCCCAATGGAGATGCTTCCTACAGAGGTCTACGATGCATTCAATTCTGATGACTCCACAATGATGTTCATCATATTTGATGAAGGAACATCAGCGGACGACACAATGGATGCCATCGAGAACATCAGAAAGATCTCTAACAAGCAGTGCTTCATGAGTGGCATGAGCGCCATCGTAACAGACACCAAGAATATGGCAATGGCAGAGACTCCTATATATGTAGGAATCGCCGTACTTCTTGCAGTTATCGTTCTTTCACTTACAATGGATTCTTACCTTATACCGGTATTCTTCCTGTTAAGTATTGGAATGGCAATTGTTTACAACATGGGTACCAACGTCTTCAAGGGAGAGATTTCTTTCATAACCCAGTCACTGAGCGCGGTACTTCAGCTCGGCGTTACCTTGGACTATTCAATATTCCTGTGGCACAGCTATCAGGAAGAGCTCGATAAGAATGACAACAAAATGGATGCCATGGCAAATGCAATTTCAGCCACATTCCAGTCAGTTATCGGTAGCTCAATAACAACAGTTGCTGGTTTTGTAGCTCTTTGCTTCATGAGCTTCACACTTGGACTTGACCTTGGTGTTGTAATGGCTAAGGGCGTTGTCTTTGGTGTAGTTGGCTGCGTAACAATCCTTCCAAGTATGATCCTTATCTTTGATAACCTCATTGAGAAGACCAAGCACAAACCACTTATGCCAGAGTTCAACAGAATTCCTAAGTTTATAGCAAGGCATTACGGAATCTTCTTTGCAATATTCCTTGTGCTCCTGTTCCCAGCAATCTATGGTAACAACCACACAAGCGTTTATTACGACCTTACACAGACACTTCCTGACAAGCTTGAATCTGTACAGGGTGCCAACAAGGTTGATGAAGAGTTCGAAATGAACTCAGCATACATGCTTCTTGTAGACAAGAACCTTGATTCAGCTAGTATGAATCAGATGATAAAAGAGCTTAAGGACACAGATGGTATTCTTTCAGTCCTTAGCACAGATTCACTTATTGGACCTGCATTCCCAAGATCATTCATTCCAGATGACCTTTTATCAGATCTTGAGAGTGACGAATGGAAATTAGTTCTTTTGACAACAGATTACAAGATAGCTTCTGACGAGATCAACAATCAGATCGACACAGTCAATACTATCGTAAAGAGCTATGATCCAAAGGCTATGGTAGTTGGTGAAGCTCCTTGTACAAAGGACCTTATCAATATTACAAACCACGATTTCCAGGTAGTTAATACAGTTTCCATCGGACTTGTATTCCTTATCATTGCATTTGTACTTAAGTCCGTATCACTGCCATTCATCCTGGTTGCAGTTATAGAGTTTGCTATTTTTGTAAACATGGGACTTCCATTTTACACACATACAACAATACCTTTCATCTCATCAGTAGTTATCGGAACTATTCAGCTTGGTGCCACTGTTGACTATGCGATCCTTATGACAACAAGGTACCTAAGCGAGAGAAATGCAGGACATGACAAGAAAGAAGCTACACTCATAGCTCTTTCAACAAGCATGAAGTCAGTAGTAGTAAGTGCCCTTTCATTCTTTGCAGCAACATTCGGCGTTGGCCTTATTTCCAGCATCGATATGATCGGATCACTTTGTAACTTAATGGCCAGAGGCGCAATCATCAGTATGTTCACAGTTCTTTTGGTGCTCCCAGCTATGTACATGATCTTCGACAAGTTGATCATGAGAACAACATTTGGCATGAACGTAGATACAGACCACAGACCTCATCTTGGAGACAGATTACACAGACATAAAGCTGCCTAAAAAGTACTCGGCATAAAAAGCAGCTACATATAGATTAGGAGGAAAGAGAAATGATCAAGAAGAATTTGATGAAAACATTTTCAGTAATTATGGCCGCTATGATGGCAATGATGACAGTTGCCTGCGGAGCAAATACAGTATCTGATGACTCTGCACAGGCAGTTGTAGAAACTCAGGAAGAAAAAGATCTTGAAGAGAGCATGATGGCTAGCAGCGCGATTGCTTCTTCTGAGGGAGAGGCTGGCAAGGTCGAGACAGTATATGTTAAGGCTGATGCAAACGGCGCAGTAAACGACGTAGTAGTTAGCGAATGGCTCAAGAATTCAGATGCTTCTACAGAACTTACAGATGCAACAGACCTTAAGGACATCGTAAACGTTAAGGGTTCTGAGACATTCACAGATAACGGCGATGGAACACTTACATGGAATGCTAGCGGCGCTGATATCTACTATCAGGGAACAACAGACAAAGAGCTTCCTGTTAAGATGAAGATCACATATACTCTCAATGGAAAAGAGATCACTCCAGAGGAGCTTGCAGGTAAGAGCGGAAGAGTTACAATCCGTTTCGAGTATGAGAACACAGAAAAGCAGACAGTAGAAGTTGATGGCAAGCAGATCGAAGTTTACACACCATTTGCAATGGTTTCAGGCATGATGCTTGATTCAGATAAGTTCACAAACGTTGAGATCTCAAATGGTAAGGTTATCTCAGATGGCGGCAACTACATCGTTATGGGTGTTGCAGTTCCTGGACTTAAGGAAAGTCTTAACATCGATGAAGACAAGTGGGAAGAGCTTGATTCTGATGGAGAGCTTGAAAACAAGCTTTCAAACTACTTCGAAGTTACAGCTGATACATCAAACTTCGAGCTTGGTATGACAATCACAATGGCAAGCTCAGATATCCTTTCAGATTTCGGTCTTTCAGACCTTTCTGATTCATCCAAGATCGATGATCTCAAGGATGATATGGGAGAACTCAACGATGGTTCAACACAGCTCGTTGATGGTACACAGACACTCAAGAATGGTACTTCAGATCTTAAGGATGGTGCTTCACAGCTCTATGATGGAACAAAAGAGTTAAAAGATGGTACACAGAGCCTTTATGAAGGCGTTGTAAAATACACAGATGGTGTTAGCCAGGTAAATGAAGGCGCATCTAAGCTTGCACAGGGCGCAGCTACAGCAAAGGATGGTTCTGGTCAGCTTGTTAACGGTATGAAGGATGCAGACATTGTTGGTAACGCTCAGAAGCTTGCAGATGGTGCAAAGCAGGTAAGCGATGGTGTTAACGTACTTAGCGCAAAGCTTACAGGTATGTCAGACATGATGACCAAGCTTGATGAATATCAGACAATGCTTGGACAGATCCAGGCAGCTAAATCTTACCTTATGGGTTCAGGTTCTTGGAGCGCAGATACAGCAAAAGGATTCGGAATTATCTCTAATGGCCAGCTTACTGATCAGGCTAAAGTAGATATTATTATCCAGGGTGCAAGAGATACATCAAGTGGTGTAACAACTCTTACTGACGGCATTTCACAGCTTTATACTGGAATGACACAGCTTAATGGTAGAATGACTACATTGACAACTACTGTTAATACTCTTGCTAATAACAATGATAATGTCCTGGATTATGACTACGATGAACTTAATAGAGATGATGATACAAATCCAGATACAACACCAGATCCAAACCCAGCTCCAACAACAGATCCAAATCCTAATCCAGATCCAAACCCAAATCCAGATGGTGGCAATGGCGATGGTGATGACGACGATAACAACGGTGGAAACCCAGATGACCTTGATCTCTTCAATTCATTAAGACCTGGAAATGGTAATACTGATGTAACTGATGATGATGATGACGATGAAGAAGTTTCTACAGCAGATCTTCTTGGTACATCACTTATTGAGACTAATTCTGATGGAACAGTAACACTTACTCAGGCAGAGTACGATAATCTGCTTAAGCAGGTTAATGATAACGCTGAAAAGGCTGGAAAGTATGACTATCTCCATTCAGCACTTGTAGAACTTAACACAAGCGTATCAACAATGAGCTCAAAAGTTTCAACAATGAAGAAAAGCTCAGCTAATCTTACAGATGGTATGACAGCAGTTCAGAAATATAATCAGTTACTTGGTGCAGCACAGGCAGCAGAGTTAGTACTTACAAAGGCTTTAGGAAGTGCAAGTGCACTTGCTGGAACAGGTTCTTCATCAACTGGCGATTCAATGGCTGCTCTCAAACAGCTCTCAGATGGTGCTAAGCAGGTTGCAGATGGTAATGCAGCTCTTGCATCTGGCGTATCAACAATCTACAATGGAGCAGTTGCTCTTGATGAAGGTCTTGGACAGCTCAGCTCAGGTGCTTCAGAGCTTTCAAATGGAACAAGCACACTTGCTTCTAACAATAAAGAGCTTGTAGATGGAACCAAGAAGCTCAACGATGGCGCTGGTGAACTTAACAACGGTGTAAGCGAACTCAACGATGGCGCTATCAAGCTTGATGACGGTGTTCAGGAACTTCTTGATGGTATGACAAAGCTTGATGAGGAAGGTATCAAGAAGCTTTACGAAGCATTCGACGGAGACCTTTCAGAGTTCTCAGACAAGATGCAGGCAATCCAGATCGCTGGTGAGAACTACACAACATTCGGTGGTGCAAACGCAGACGAAGACAGCAGCGTTAAGTTCATCATCAAGACAGACAGCATTAAATCTCTTTAATCCTTATTCATGGAAATATAAGAACGCGGTAGCTTAGCTACCGCGTTTTTATTTGCTTATATTTATTTACTGAAGAAGTGTCATAACTCCTTGCTTGGTCTGATTAGCCTGGGCTAGTACCATTTGACCGGATTCCATAAGGAGGTTATGAGTTGATAGTCTTGATGATTCAGAAGCCATCTCAGTGTCACGAATTCTTGTTTCAGAAGCCTGAACGTTTTCTCTAGTGTTAGCTACGTTGTTGTAAGCGTGCTCTAGTCTATTCTGGTAACTTCCGAAGGTCGAGCGCTCTTTTGAAACAGCATCTAGTGCAGTCTTGGCCTGAGTAATAGCTGAAAGAGCTGCACCTGTAGTAAGGGTGTTAGTTCCTGAAAGGCCAATAACACCAAGATTCATAGGGCTCCACTGCATGATGACCTGCTGCACATCAGCTTCATTAGGAGAAGCCTGGATCACGATACCCTTTACAGGAGGAACAACGACTATATTGTTGAAATCGTGTTCACTTACTGCCTTACCTTTAGCCTGCGGAGCAAGCTCTCTGTAGGCACGACCATTGTAATTAAGGTTAATGGATACGCTACCAGTTGCAGCACTATCAAGGTTTGAATAACTGATATTGTGAGTAAAGGTAAAAGCGCTGGCATCAGTGTAGTTTTCATCCATATATTGCTGGGTGTGACTTAAAGTATTACCTCCATTTGAAAGGTAAACATTGCTGGTTGAACTGTGACCTGAGTCAGCGGAAGTGTTACTATTAAATGCTTCATTAAAGCTGGTTCCTGCAGCAGTAAGGTCTGCCACTTCTTCAGCAGTAAGGGCAGTAGCGTTTGTATATTCATATTCTGTATTTGTTCTGGTAAAGGTGGTTACAGTATCTTTATCATATCTAAGTCTTACAGTTTCAGCAGCGGTCTGTTGCATAGTACTGCTTCCAAGAGATCCTGAATACTGCACCTCATAATCCTTGGTCCAGCGATACTTGTCATCGGTACGCATGTTAAGATTTGTTACAGTTGTAGCCTGAGTGTATTTGTAGTAGGTATCAGTAGCTGCGTCATGATAGTAATAATCAGCATAAGTGGTATTACTAGATGATGAAGTAGCACGAGTTGAGGACGAAATAGGCGAGCTGTGATCAGTTTCTGAACCGTCAACATAGGTTTTTGTCCATGTGATATTTCCTGTCATGGCAGCAGCACCATCAAAGTTTCTGCCATATTCCTTCTGCATGAGAAAAGAGTCTTTTCCATTAGCAGCAATATTGGGATTATAAATAGAAACAGATGAACCGTCACTTGGTGAGTTTGAAAAATAACCGCTATTATGTATCTCACCATCAAGCTTTGTGTTATCCATAGCCTCTATAACTTGAGACTGGCTGGATACGTCTGCAAGCTGGAAGTCAAAGCCCACAGCTAGCGAAGAGTCAGGACTATCGTAGCGGTAGACTGCCTCTGTATCAAAAGTAGTATCGGATTGTCCATTAGAATCGTTGTCGATACCCCAGTCTACGATAGGATAGTTTGTATTGTGGGTATCAGATTCAAGGTGCGGGCCTTGGTGACTAAAACTGCTCCATGGAGTTACGCTTGTGGAGGTGCCTGTAGTAGTATTGGTGACAGAGATACCTGTTGTATTGGCACTTATTACGTAGTCATCCATGAAAGTGTTCTTGTTGCTGTTAGTTGCATATACCTTATTGCTACTTGGATAGCTAACAACGTCCCTTGGCGTTTTGCCTGAAACGGAGGTTGTCCAGTACATTGGCTCTAAAAGACCTTCACCGCGGATTCCCTTTATGATATCGCTTCTGTCATCACCTTCTTCCACGTCAAAAGAGATTTCCATACCGTGGAATTTAAAGCTATAGGTTCCAGCCGCTACCAGGCCGCCAATACCCATATCTGCCCAGGTAGATGCAAGGACATCATTTACATATATGCCGGTTTCATCTGCATTCCAGTTGTAGATTCTCTGTACTTTCTCAAGGGTATCGCCTTTGTTTAGCTTTAGATGAACATTTTCACCATCCCATAGCTTAAACTCAGCGTCTATATCTGATTTTGCTACGCCTGATGAATCAAGATCCAGGCCCTTAGCAGTTAACTCTGAAATGTTATATCTTACGTTGTTGAATTCAAGACCGCCAAGAACACCTTCGCTGCTGTAAAAGAGCTGCATATCATAAGGCTCAGGATCTCCACCAACTGAAGGAATATAAGGCGTATTAAAGATAGGAATCTCGTTGAAGGTAGCAACATGGAAAATACGATCAATCTCATTTTTTATCTGTTGTACCTCAGAATCGATATAAGAACGGTCTTGATCAGTCAAAGTGTCGTTGGCACCTTTGACAGCAAGTTCGTTAATTCTCTGGATCATGTCATGGACTTCATTAAGATAACCGTCAGCAACCTGGCACAGACTTATGCCATCCTGAATATTGTCCATGTTCTGGGTAAGACCTCTTATCTCGCGGCGCATTTTCTCACTGATAGCAAGCCCTGCAGCGTCGTCTGCTGCACGGTTGATACGGTATCCAGAAGAAAGCTTTTCTGTTGATTTCTTTCTGGTATCTGTATTTATTTTTATCTGGCGCTGCGCGGAAATTGCGGCAATGTTGTGCTGGATTACCATATTTTTACCCATCAAAAATAAACATTAAGTTGCATATAGTTTATCGTCATTTTTTGCCCAAGAAATAATAACTTTTTATGAATTTATATTATAATAAATAGGAAACATGAAAATACTTGATCTGTGCGCCTATGGGGGTGTTAATATGCCTAGAAATCACGAAGTTATTAGTTCTCATGCACTTTTGGATGGTCGGGGGGAATTAAAAGAGCCTGGCTGGTCAAGATCTCTTTTGCAAGTATATGACAGAAACAAGATCAAGGCGCCAAAGTGGCGTATCAAGGAGTGGGACTACTATCTTGTCCTTTCAGAAAAGTTCGCAGGAGCCTTCACAATCTCAGATGATGGCTATATTGGCCTTCAGTCCGTATCTCTTTTGGAATTCGGAGATGATCCACATGAACATACAGAAAGCGTTATAAATCTGCTACCTATGGGCAAATTGGGACTGCCATCAAGCTCAGCTAGCGGTGTGACAGCCTATGCTGATGACAGGCTTCAGATGCGCTTTGAAGCCCTTAATGGCAAGCGCCACATTGTCTGCCATTTTGACAGATTTAATGGGGAAAAGAGCTTTGACTGCGATATAGTCTTGGAGCAACCACCTATGGATTCTATGGTCATCGCAACTCCATGGGACAAAAAGCATGCATTTTACTATAACCAGAAGATCAACTGCATGAGAGCCTCAGGCTACATGGAGTATGATGGTAAAAAATATGAGTTTGATCCAAAGACTGATTTTGGAACTCTGGATTGGGGCCGAGGTGTCTGGACCTACGATAATACCTGGCATTGGGGATCAGGTAACTGCGATATAAATGGCAAGCCTTTTGGCTTTAATATAGGTTATGGCTTTGGTAATACCACTGCATCAACGGAAAATGTGATATTCTATGACGGAAAGGTCCATAAATTGGATGATGTCACCTTCCATATTCCTGCAAATTCATATATGGAGCCATGGAAGTTCACTTCATCTGATGGAAGATTTGAAATGGACTTTGTGCCTGTGCTTGATAGAGCGGCATGCCTTGATTTTAAGGTGATAGTATCTGATCAGCATCAGGTATTTGGCAGGATGAGCGGAACTGCAATACTTGACGATGGTACCAAGATAGAGATAAAGGATGTTATGTGTTTTGCAGAGAAGGTTCACAATAGATATTGATAACTTATGTTATTGTAAAAAATCAGTAAATACGGGAAAAGATATGTACAACAAGGAAGATATTGAGGAAATAGTTAATGTTCAAAGGGAATTCTTTTTAAAGGGAGAGACCTTAGATGTTAACTTTAGAATTGAGCAGCTTAGAAAACTTAAGGCGGCTGTAATCGCTAATGAAAAAGATCTTGAAAAGGCTCTAGCTGATGATCTTGGAAGGGCTCCGCTTGAAGCGTATTTTTGCGACATTGGAAGCCTTATCTTGGAGCTTAATGAGACAATTAGAGGTCTTAAACGTTGGGCAAGACCTGAGACGCATTTTAGCGGTATTCACTGCTTTCCAAGTATTGTGACTAAAGTTTACAAGATGCCTTACGGCGTTTCGCTTATAATAAGTCCCTTTAACTTCCCGGTTTTATTATCCCTTGGAGTTTTGACAGCGTCTCTTGCAGGCGGTAACACAGCTGTGATAAAGACAAGCTCCAAGTCAGTTCACTGTACTGAGGTAGTTAAGAGGATTGTGGCGGAGACATTTCCGCCAGAATACGTAACTGTCATAGATGGTGGACACGATGTTGCTGATATGTGCCTTCAGCAGCGCTTTGACAAGATCTTTTACACAGGATCTCCCAAGGTTGGCGTCCATGTACTAGAAGAAGCAGCTAGGAACCTTACATCTACAGCTCTTGAGCTTGGGGGCGAAACTGGAAACTGGGCAATAGTTAGGAAGGACGCTGATATTAAGGATGCGGCAAGGAAGATTGCCTTTTTCAAGATACTTAATAGCGGCCAGATCTGCATTAACGTCAATCAGGTGGCTGTGGCTGAGGAAATTAGTGAAGAGTTTGTAAAAGAGCTTAAAAATGCCTTTAATACTCAGATTGGCGACAATCCTACTGTTAATTCAGAGTATCCGCATCTGATAAATGAAGGTGCTTACAAGAAATGTGCTGATACAGCGGATAAATATAGAGATAGGATTGTTCTTGGGGGATTCGGAGACGAGGTGTCGCTTCGCTATGCGCCAACTGTCATATTCCCTGTGGATAAGGACGAAGAGATCGTTCAAAGAGAACTCTTTTGCCCGCTTCTTCCTGTGGTTACCTACAAGGATGCAGAGATTGACGGCCTTCTTGATGCTATTTCAAGAAGAGAAAAGGGCCTTTCGTTATATCTTTTCACTAGGGATATTAAATGGGCCAAGAAAACTATGCAGCGCATGCAGTTTGGCGGAGGTTGTATCAACGAAGTATGCCTTCATATGATGGTTAAAGGCGTGCCATTTAATGGTGTTGGTCATTCCGGAATGGGCGCATATCATGGAAAATGGGGATTCATGGAGTTTACCCATCCTCAGACTGTGCTCATTGGTTCAAATAAGTTTAACCTGTCTATGAGAGAGCACCCCTATAGCGCTGGCTTAAAGGGTAAGCTTATCAGACTATTTGAAAAATAAAGAGAAAAGCGGAGCAATAGGAGTTTTTAGTAATGATAGTTAAAAATGGTTTGGTTTTTGTGGATAACACAAGATTTCTGAAGAAAAATGTGGAAATTAAGGATGGACTTTTTACTAGGATTGTAGATGAAGATATAGCTGGGAAAGAGGTTATCGATGCCTCTGGATGCTACGTCATTCCTGGACTTGTGGATGTGCACCTACATGCTGCTGTTGGACATGACTTCTGCGATGAGGATGACAAGGGACTTACAGAGATTCTTAAGTATGAGCTTAAGAGCGGAATCACAAGCCTTTGTCCTACATCTATGACCTTCCCTGAGGATAAGCTCTCTAGAGTTTTTGAAACTATTGCAGGTCACAAGGGTGCTTCTGATGAAGCTGATATCATCGGTATCAACATGGAGGGACCTTTCATCGCTGAGAAAAAGAAGGGTGCTCAGAAGGCTGATTATATCAGAAATCCAGATGTAGACATGTTTTTAAGACTTCAGGACAAAGCAAAGGGACTTATAAAGCTCTGCGATATTGCTCCTGAAAATCCTGGAGGAATGGAGTTTATAAAGGCTCTTAAAGACAAGGTTGTTATATCCATTGCCCACACTGACGCAGATTATGAGACTGCCATGGAAGCCTTCCAAAATGGCGCTTGGCATGTAACTCATTTATATAATGCTATGAACGGCTTTACCCACAGGGCTCCTGGAGTTGTGGGAGCAGTTAGTGACTGTGAAAACGTGTACGCTGAGCTTATCTGCGACGGCGTTCATATAAATCCTGCTTCTGTAAGGGCAACCTTCAAGATGCTTGGTGACGACAGGATCGTTCTTATCAGCGATTCGATGATGGCAGCAGGCCTTGATGATGGCCAGTACGAGCTGGGAGGCCAGGAGGTCTTTGTACATGGTAACAAGGCAACTTTGGCTGATGGCACTATCGCTGGTTCAGTTACTAACCTTATGAACTGCATGAAGACTGTAGTAAAAGAGATGAATATACCGCTGGAAACAGCTGTTAAGTGCGCTACTATAAATCCAGCCAGGTCTATTGGCGTAGAGGACAAGGTTGGTAGCATTGAAGTTGGCAAGAAGGGTGATCTTGTAATACTTGATAAGGATCTTGAGATCGTTAGGGTTATCAAGTCCTGAGATTATATTTGGGGAATTGTTTGGAGGTAGATATGCCGATACTAGGAGCGTTTATGGTGCCGCATCCGCCACTTATCGTGCCGGAAGTAGGAAAGGGCGGAGAAGCGCAGATTGCTGAAACTACAAGTTCATATGAGAGAGTTGCCGAGGCTATTGCTGAGCTTGCCCCAGAGACAATAGTCATAACAAGCCCTCACGCTACTATGTATGCGGACTATTTCCATATTTCACCTGGAAATGCGGCCACAGGCTCTTTTGCTAGATTTGGAGCCGGAGGCGTCAGATTCCTTGAGGAATACGACATGCCTTTGGTAAAAGAGATATGCAAGATTGCAGACAGCTTCTCTTTTCCCGCAGGAACAGATGGTGAGATAGATAGAGACCTTGACCACGGAACCATGGTGCCTCTGTGGTTTATTAGGAAAAAGTATAAGGGCGGCAAGATCGTGCGCATAGGCCTTTCTGGACTTCCATTGACGGACCATTATAGGCTGGGACAGATCATCAAGGATGCCGCAGACAAGACTGGCAGAAAGGTCGTTGTGGTGGCAAGCGGAGACCTTTCACACAAGCTAAAAGACTATGGTCCATATGGATATGCTCCCGAGGGACCAGTCTATGACCAGAAGATCATGGATGTGTGCGGAAGAGGGGCTTTTGGAGAACTATTTGACTTTGATGAGTCTTTTTGTGAGAAGGCAGCAGAGTGCGGCCACAGGTCTTTTGTCATAATGGCAGGAACCCTGGACGGAGTAAAGGTAAGTGCTAAGAGATTATCTCACCAGGATGTTACAGGCGTAGGCTATGGAATCTGCATGTTCTACCCTGTGGAGCCAGACAAAAAGAGGCGTTTTCTTGATTCTTTTTTTAAGAGAAAGGAAGAGGAAGTGGAACAGAGTAGGAAAAAGGCAGATCCTTATGTGAAACTCGCAATAAAGTCTCTTGAAAGCTATATCCTAAGGCGTGAAGTCATCTCTATTCCAGACGACCTTCCAGAAGAACTGCTTACAAGAAAGGCTGGAGCCTTCGTTTCAATTCATGAACACGGAAAGCTTCGCGGATGCATTGGAACCATCGGACCTACTCAGGATAATCTGGCTCTTGAGATCATCAATAACGCTATCAGCGCGTCCACAAGAGACCCTAGATTTAGACCTATTACAGCTGATGAGCTGGGCTTTTTGGAAGTTAACGTTGATGTTTTGTCTGAACCTGAATATATCACTTCAATCGATCAGCTTGATGTTAAGCGCTACGGCGTTATCGTATCAAGTGGCAGGAAGAGAGGACTTCTTTTACCTGACCTTGATGGCGTAGATACTATCGAAGAGCAGATCGCAATTGCAATGCAAAAGGGCGGAATCACCGAGGACGAGGAGGTTCAGCTCCAGAGATTCGAAGTTATAAGGCATGTATGAGTCCGAAATGGACCTAGGGGACGGGGTTAGTGGTCCATTTTTGGAATGAACATAGGTATCGCAGGTTGTTGATGAGCCCTAGGGAGGTCGGTTAGAGCTCATTTTTTGGGGGAAGTGTGATATGGCTAAGTGCGGAGTATGTTACAGGCAGTGCGAAATTGCAGAAGATGGTAGAGGCTTTTGCGGAGTTAGAGGCTGTATAAATGGTACCATAAGGCCCCTTAACTACGGCAAGATCACCAGCATAGCTCTTGATCCTATAGAAAAGAAGCCGCTTTCCATGTATATGCCTGGAAGCCTGATTCTATCTGTGGGTAGCTATGGCTGTAACCTTAGATGCCCATTTTGCCAGAACTACGACATCTCCTGGTCGGATTATGCCTACAAGCTTGAGGACGACGCAAAATTCATGTCTCCAGAAGAGCTTGCCGGCATGGCACGCATGTACAAAAATCAAGGCAACATCGGAGTTGCCTTTACTTATAATGAGCCACTTATTGGCTATGAATATGTCCGCGATACCGCAAGGCTCGTTCATGACCGAGGTATGAAAAACGTCCTTGTTACCAATGGTATGGCTAGTCTTGATGTTCTAAATGAGCTTATTCCCTACATTGACGCTATGAATATTGATCTAAAGAGCTTTACTGACTACTTCTATGACGAGCTCATCCTCGGAAACCGCAAGATGGTCATGAACTTTATCAAAGAAGCTGTAAAGCACTGCCACGTGGAGCTTACAACGCTCATCATTCCTAGGGAGAACGATACCGTCCGTGAGATGGAGCTTCTTTCTTCCTGGATAGCATCTCTTGAGGATGTCTACGGTGGCAAGTCCGGCAAGGACATTCCGCTTCATATATCGCGATTTTTCCCTAGATTTAACATGACTGATAGAGAGCCAACTTCTGTTGACCTAGTCTATAAGCTTGCTGACGTGGCAAGAAAAGAGCTTACGAACGTGTTTACTGGGAATTGCTAAAAATGAGCCTCAGGGAGGTCGGTTGTGGCTCATTTTTGATGCTTGGGACGGCTGCTTGTGGCTTTTGGCCCGAGCTAGCCATGCGAGAATTACTGATTTTACCTGCATTTGCTGGATATTGGCGATTGCAGGTATTATTTTGAGCTCTTTTACAGGATTAATCGGGATTCTATTACCTGAATCTACGCTGAGATTAAGTTTGCAGGTATATAATTGCGCTTCAAAGCATTCTTGAATAAGAAATTCATTACCTGCAACGAGAGAAAAATAAAACATGCAGGTAATACGCAATTGACCGCATGAAGCATGAAAAATTTGATTGCTAAATAGTTGCGCGACAATTATACTAACAAATAACTATTTTCAGATAAGACATGAAGGAGAGAGTATGAAAGAAAAGCTAAAGAAAATATTAGACACATGCCATAAATATAATTCTGAGCACATGATGCTTGAAACTTTTGGACTCAGAGAAGACATCATGTATGATGCTCTTGTTGTTGCACCTAGCTTTACTCCTTATAAGCTTCACATGGATGCATATTGTAAAGTGACTACCTTGAGGGAATCTGCTTATCTTGGTGGATATCTTGTAGAAAAGGATAATCTAAAGATTGCGTGGATCAAGACGGCATCTTCTGCTAGCAATCTTATTGATCATCTTACGCTCAGTGCCGAGCTATCATTCAAAAAAGTTATTTTCATTGGAGCAGTTGGGGCGCTTAAAGAGGACTTCCATGTAGGAGATGTGTGTACTCCGTCCTATTCTATATCAGGAAGCTATGCGGATTCATTTTTGATAAAAGAATCAATTCGAGATAATATGCTATTTTCAAAAGTATACCCTGACAAGAACTTTATAGATGAGGTAATTGGTCTTGGAAAGAAGCGTGGCTATGATATTCGTAGCGGAAGTGTGTTCTGTACACCATCTATTGCGCTTGAATACGTGCATTTGGATGAAATACGTTCTTTTGATACAGACCTTATTGAAATGGAAACAAGCTCTTTTTATCTTGTTGCAGACCTATTAGAAGTGCCTGCTGTAGCGCTTCTTGTTGTTTCTGACAATTCTGCAACGGGAGTAGCACTTGTTGGTAGGACTGATGAGGAACAAGAACAGTATGACAAGGGCAGAAATGTAGTGCTGCCAGATATGATTCTTGCAGTTGCAGGAATGTGAAATATTTAAAAAGAAAAAGATTAATAAAAATTCCCCTGCGATTACAACACATTGCAGGGGAAAATACTATTTTTGAAAATGAGCCACAAACCCCGTCCCTATGGCACATTTATTTTATTACAACAAATGTCTGAGCATCCATCTTAAGCTCATCATCTTCAAAAGACACATCACCAATCTTGTGGATGATCTCGCCTTTTACAGGAAGCTTAAGTGATACAGCCTTATTTGAAGGATTGATTCCCACGATCAATTCCCCTCTCTTAAATACAAATGGAAACTGATTTTTCTGAGCAAATACAACTTCAAATGAGCCATCTGCCTGAAGGTCTGTATATTCATGGCGAAGAGCGATAAGTCTTTTAACCTCTGATAAAAGAGATGTCTCGTCAGATAGCTGAGCCTCAACAGTTGGAGCATCTGAGCTCTTATCCTGTGGGAGATAGAGCTTATCTTCAGAAGCATCTGAGAAGCCGTAGTTCTTGGAACTATCCCACTGCATAGGTGTTCTGGTGCCGGTTCTAGTGTAGCCACCCTCCTTAGTAGGAATATCAAGGTACTTCATACCAATCTCATCACCGTAGTAGATAAATGGAACACCAGGAAGTGTCAAAAACATAGCATGTGCTATTTTAAGTTCTGCAGGAGAAAGAGTTCTTGCAGGTCTTGGTGTGTCGTGGTTGCAGGTAATGAAGCTGATGTAACCGTCATCCTTGGTATCATTGTACTTTGGAAGATAGTCGTTCAAGAAGCGCATGATGTCGCCCTGACCGTCTTTCTTGAGGAAGCTGTGGTCACCACCCTCTGTCTCATAGTCGCGAAGAAGAGTGTTGTAGCCATTTCCCTGATGATCAAGATAAAAGTCTGAGTGGAAGCCGTTTTTAAGAGCCTGCCAAGGATTTGACCACTCTGAAATAATGGCTGCTTCTGGATATTCCTTATCAAGCATCTCTCTGATGTTTCTCCAGATCTTGCCAGTAGCTGACTTGTTCTCATCATCCTCTTTTACCAGAGAATCAGCCATATCCACGCGGAAACCGTCGCATCCGTGGTCAAGCCAGAATCTCATGATGTCCTTCATGGCTTCTCTAGTGGCAATACATGCTGGATGATCAGGTGGAAGCTGCCATTCTTCACTCCTATTAAGGAAACCGTAGTTAAGAGCAGGCTGGCACTTAAAGAAATTAAGCATGTAGCAGCCGTCTCTGTCAGCCTCACCGCCAACATATGGGTGACCAGCTATTCCGTGGAACCAGCATTTAGTCCATACATAGCGGTCTGTATATTCATTTTCCTCAGCTTTTTTGCTCTCTTGGAACCATTCATGTTCCTCTGAAGTGTGACCTGGAACAAGGTCAAGGAGCACGTGAATGCCCTTTTTGTGAGCAACCTCAAAGAGCCTGTACGCGTCTTCGTTGGTTCCATAGCGCTCTGCAACCTTCTTGTAATCCCTAACATCGTAGCCACCGTCCTTGAAAGGAGAGTCGTAGATAGGATTGATCCAAAGGGCATTGCAGCCAAGCTCCTTTACATAATCGAGCTTTTCGATGATACCTTGAATATCGCCGATACCATCGCCATTTGTATCTTTGAATGATTGAGGATAAATCTCGTAGAATACTGCATCTTTTAACCAGTTAGGCATAATTGTCCTCCCAAATACATTAAGTGCGGAATTTCTGCTATAATTGTGTTAAAAGAAATTCCGGTAACGTTTCCATTATAGAATATTACAGATGTTAGCAAAAATCAATCTATATTAAAATAGTGCTAAAAGGGGAATTACATCATGAGAAAAACTAGCAGAAGACTCACTATTAGGGCGGTATCAGCCATACTTGCGGGAATACTGGCGATTACGGCTTGCGGAAGTGCAGGAAATAGTGCAGGTTCAGAGCAAACAGAATGTACCGATGAGAGCAAACAAGAGGCAACAGACTCACTTGATACACAGCAGGAAGCCTCAAGCACCGCTTCATCCACTGAGCCTCAAGAACCCACCCACCTCCTTATCCCCCAGGACTTCATAATGGGCATGGATGCCTCATCAGTTCTAGCCGAGGATTATAGCAACGTGGCTTATTATAACTTTGACGGCATTTTATGTGACGTTTTTTATGTTCTTGCAGATGCAGGAATCAACTACATCCGAATTCGCGTATGGAACGACCCTTACGACGAGAACGGCAATGGCTACGGCGGAGGCAATAACGACGTTGAGACAGCTATAGCCCTTGGTAAAAGAGCTACTGCCGCAGGAATGAAGGTTTGCATAGATTTCCACTATTCAGACTTCTGGGCTGATCCTAAGAGACAGCACGCACCAAAGGCTTGGGAAGGGAAAAGCGTAGATGAAAAGTGCGACCTGCTGGCTGAATTTACTGAGGATGCTCTTAGCAGAATGCTTGATGAAGGCATAGATATAGGAATGGTGCAGGTTGGCAATGAGATCAACTACGGAATGAGTGGTGAGACTAATATAAGAGACGTATTAAAGCTTCTTGATTCTGGCTGCAACGCCGTTCGCGGTGTGTCTGAAAAATATGACCAAGATATCAAGATAGCCATTCACTATACAAATATCCAGAAAAAAGGCGAAGTTGATAACCTTGTTCACAATCTGGTGGAGGCAAACATCGACTTTGACGCTATAGGTCTTTCTTACTATCCTTTCTGGGACGGCTCTTTTGACAACATGAAATCTATGGTGTCCGCGATCCAGAAGCGCCACGGCAAAGAAGTATTTATTGCAGAAACTTCCTATCCATACACTTTGGAGGATGGTGATGGCTTCCCTAATTCTGTTTCTAGTTCAAAAGACCTGATGGAAGGCTATCCAGCTACTGTTGAAGGACAGAAAAATATGATAGCGGACGTTATTCAAAATGCAAACGATGCAGGAGCTTTTGGCGTCTTTTACTGGGAAGGAACCTGGATTCCTGTAGGAAGTGACAGAGCAAGTAATGAAGAAATATGGGAAAAGCATGGAAGCGGCTGGGCATCTAGCTATTCAAAAGATTATGATCCAGAAGATGCCGGCCTTTATTACGGAGGCTGCTCCTGGGATAATCAGGCCCTGTTTGACTTTAAGGGCGATCCCCTTGATTCACTTAAGGTATTTGGGGAACTAAAAAAGTGATAAAAAAATCCAGCATAACCCCCTTGAAAAAATCTTCCGGAAAGTGTATGTTATACATGTCCATACAACTGGCGGATAAGTGGGTAACCACATGGGAGTATGGATGAATATATGTTGAGTCGACCGCCTGGGCAACCGCTTGATCAGTGGGATGCTCAGGCTTTTTATATTCCACAAACACTCTTTAAAAAGATTCTAAGCATTCCCCCAAGCACATCAAGCGAGATATCATTTTTCGACCATAAAGGAGACGAATGTGAAGGATTATCGTGCAGAAATCGGAAGTACATCCTACCCAGGTAGAGGTATTGTGATCGGTACTTCAACAGACGGAAAGTACGCTGTTTGCGCTTACTTCATCATGGGAAGAAGTGAGAACTCAAGAAACCGCGTATTTGTAGAGGAAGGAGAGGGCATTCGCACACAGGCTTTTGACCCATCAAAAATGGAGGATCCAAGCCTTATCATCTATGCTCCAGTTAGAGTTCTTGGCAACTCAACGATCGTAACAAACGGAGACCAGACAGACACAATCTACGACCTTATGAAGGCTGGTCAGACTTTTGAGCAGTCTCTTAGAACAAGAGAGTTCGAGCCTGACGCACCTAACTATACACCTAGAATTTCAGGAATCATGAATGTTGCTGATGGCAAGTATGATTTCGCTATGTCAATCTTAAAGAGTGACCACGGAGATGCCAGCCAGTGCATCAGAAACACATTCACCTATGACAATCCTAAGGCAGGCCAGGGCTATTTCATCCACACATACATGGGAGATGGCAATCCACTTCCAAGCTATGAAGGAGAGCCTACACTTGTTAGCATCGAAGGTGACATCGATACATTTACCAAAAATGTATGGGAAGCCTTAAACGAAGATAATAAGGTATCTCTTTTCACAAGATACATCGAGATCGCTACAGGCAAATATGAGAGCCGCATCATCAACAAGAACGCTTAATAAGGAGAGAATGGTATGAACGAGATTCAGCTTAAATATGGATGTAACCCTAATCAGAAGCCTTCACGTGTTTACATGGAGAACGGCGCAGATCTTCCAATCGAGGTATTAAATGGAAGACCTGGATATATCAACCTTTTAGATGCTCTTAACGGATGGCAGCTTGTTTCTGAGCTCAAAAAAGCTACAGGGCTCCCAGCAGCTACATCATTCAAGCACGTATCACCTGCAGGTGCTGCAGTAGGCACACCTCTTACAGATATTGAGAAAAAGATCTACTGGGTAGAGGATCTTGGTGAACTCAGCCCACTTGCAAACGCTTATGCGAGAGCTAGAGGCGCAGACAGAATGTCTTCATTTGGAGATTTTATCTCACTTTCTGATGTTTGCGACGCAGACACAGCAAGACTTGTTAAAAGAGAAGTTTCAGACGGAATCATTGCTCCAGGCTATACAGATGAAGCACTTGAGATCTTAAAGGCCAAGAAAAACGGAAACTACGCTGTTATCAAGATCGATGAGAACTATGCTCCAGAAGAGATCGAAAAGAAGCAGGTATTTGGCGTAACATTCGAGCAGGGTCACAACTTCATCGAGATCGGTGAGGACATGCTCACAAATATCGTAACTGACAACAAGGACCTTCCTGAGTCAGCCAAGATTGACCTTATCATCGCACTTATCACACTTAAATATACACAGTCAAACTCAGTTTGCTACGTAAAGGGCGGACAGGCAATCGGTATCGGTGCTGGTCAGCAGAGCCGTATCCACTGCACAAGACTTGCTGGTTCTAAGGCAGATAACTGGTTCCTTAGACAGGCTCCACAGGTACTGAACCTTCCATTCCTTGATACAATAAAGCGCCCAGACAGAGATAACGCAATTGACCTCTACATCGGCGCTGATTACATGGATGTACTTGCTGATGGCAAGTGGGAGCACATCTTCAAAGAGAAGCCACCTGTATTCACAGAGGCTGAAAAGAGAGCTTGGCTTGATAAGAACACTGACGTAGCCCTTGGATCAGATGCATTCTTCCCATTTGGAGATAACATTGAAAGAGCTTATAAGAGCGGTGTTAAGTACGTAGCCCAGCCTGGCGGATCAGTTCGTGATGACAACGTTATTGAAGCTGCAAACAGCCACAATATGGTAATGGCATTCACAGGACTTCGCCTTTTCCATCACTAATTTTGTTTATTGTCTAGTTTTTGTTCTTGTTCATGTTTTATATAATAAAAGGCTTGAAACCATCGCGGAGTTTCAAGCCTTTTATTTTACATCAAATTCTCATCATATATGGCTCTCTGGCCGCCTACGTACTTAGGACGGTGACGAGCACATATTATAGGAGCTTCGCCAATCTTGCGAAGTGAGATTCTCATAGGAACTACCACGCTGTGCATGTGCATTCCAATCATTGTGCCTCCAATGTCGATACCTGCATCAGCTTTCTGATTTATTGATTCAACAAGTACGGGATCATCAAAACGCTCATAAGCTACTGTAGCAAGGGCTCCTCCTGCGTGATTTGGCTGAGGAATAGCGTTAACCTGCTCAAATCCGTACTTTTCCAAAACTTCTCTCTCAACTACAAGAGCTCTGTTTAAATGCTCGCAGCACTGAACTGCAGCATAGATGCCGTTTTCACGTAGTACAGGGATAATGCCGTCGTATACTGCGTTTGCAGAATCAAGATTAGTTGCAGTACCAATCTGGTCGCCCAAGATCTCGCTAGATGAGCAGCCGATCACGAAGATATCACCCTTTTTAAGACGAGCCTTTTCCAAGATCTCGCAAACAGCCTGTTTGCTCTGGTTAGTTATTTCTTTACAATCCATTTTTGTAACTCCTTAAATCTATGTCTGATATTATGAATTTAATCCCATTCTCTTATAGATATTGCCAAGTCCTGCCTTGAAATACAGGAAAAGTGAACCAAATACTCCAAGAAGAGCCTGAGCTATCTCGTATGGGAGCTTGACCATAGCGTATTCAAAAGTGCTGTACACAAAAGTCTTACCAAGTGTGTAACCAACAACCATTATAATACCACCGATCAAAGTTCCAATAAGTGAAAATGTAAAATGCTTCTTTTTATCTCCGAGGCCTCTACTTGCTATAACTGATACAACAACAGCCTGGAGTCCATGTGTTACAAGCGATACAAACATTGGAGCTGGATAAAAAAGGAAATCTCCAAGAAATGAACCGATTCCTCCAACTATAAATGCAGCAAGTGGATCAAGTAAAAGAGCTGCAGTACAAATGATGACATCGCATAAATACAGGTGTCCTCCGGGAACAGGAATTCCAACGCTGGACATTATTATATTAAATGCCATAAAAAGAGCTGTGATAGCGATCCATTTTACTTTGTCAGTCTTACGTAGTGCGCTTAGTGATGTGGTATCCATATTTTCTCCTCCGGTACGGTGTTTTGTACAACTTTAGGTATGAATATACGCTTGTTTTGGTATTATTATAATACCCAATTCTATTATTTTTTTAAATACCAGTTTGCGACACTATCTTTTAAGACAACAATTTTTTTATCTCTTTTAACGCATCAGGTAAAAGAGCTATGTTCATATTTGAATAATCTATAATAAATTTACCCTGAGAAGATGCATCTGTTTTACTATCAAAATCATCCATATAGAAGTCAGAGATCGCAGAGATCTTGATGTTTTTAGATAACAGTTGTTTCTCTATCTCGGCATCTTTATACCTGGTCTTTAGCTCCAAGATAAAGTGAAGACCAGAGTCATTTTCAACTATTTTATAACCTGAAGACTTCGATTCACTTCCCAGCACTTCTTCAAATATGCCAAGAACCTGTTCTCTTTTTCTGCCATATTGAAGTCTCATACGATTTATATGTTTTTCAAAATAGCCCTTTTCAATAAAAGATGCCAGTGTGAACTGATCGAATGTTGAGACTGTGCATGAATAAAATGACAGCTTGTCGTAAAAGAGCTGCGCTAGGTGTGGAGGCAGTACCATATATGCGATTCTTATGGTAGAAGCAAGGGATTTTGAGAAGGTATTGATATAGATAACCTTGTCAAAAGAATCCATGGTCATAAGAGGCGGAATAGGAGTGCCCTTATGCCTGAATTCACTGTCGTAATCATCTTCTATGATGTATCTTGATAAATCTTCAGAAGCCCAGGACAGTAGCTCCAGGCGTCTTGAAACAGGCATTGTGATACCAGTAGGGAAGTGGTGAGTTGGGCTTATATGAGCAATATCTGCCCCTGACTTATCTAGCTCTGAGACCATTAAGCCGTTTTCATCCATGCTTCCAAGGTAGTAGCTTACACCTTCTGTTTCATATATCTGACTGATCTTTTTATAACCAGGATTTTCTATGCAGTATTTTTTATCTTTACCCAAAAGCTTTATCAGTAGTCCGTAAAGGTATTCTGTTCCAGCGCCAACAATGATCTGGTCAGGGTCAACACTCATTCCTCTAAAGGAAGATAAATGAGCTGCGATTGCAGATCTAAGCTCATAGATTCCGCTGTAATCAGATACTTTTAAAAGCTCATCACTATGTCCAGACACAGCCTCTCTGGTGAGTTTTGCCCAAACAGAAAACGGGAAACTATCAGCATCTGGCTTATTAGATGAGAAATCAAACGTTATGTTATTCCTAGTTTTTTTCTTGAAATTTAGTTTGGATGAAGATTTCTTTTTATCTTTCACTTCAGGAAAAAGAATGCTTCCGGAAATCTGCGACACAAAATAGCCCTTTTTAGGAAGGGCATAGATGTAGCCTTCTTCAAGGAGCTGACCATAGGCATTATCAACAGTTACAGTACTTACTCCCATGTTTTCAGCAAGAGCCCTTCTTGATGGGAGCTTCTCGCCAGGAGTAAGCGTTCCATTTGAGATATCGCGTTTTATGTGCTGGTAAAGCCTTGTATAAAGGGGACCTTCCCCGTTAGAGAGATTGTAAGTAAGCATAAGTTAAAGTTACCATATTGAAAAAATAAATCAAGCAAATATGAAAATTTGATAAAGCGTCAGAATAGTGTCAAAAATGCGGTAAAATAATGATACAATAAACTATGCGATATTATGCAATTTCGTGTGTTCGACATGTTAGGTAAGTACGATGGATGAACGTGAGATCAATGAGATAGTAGAAAGCCGCCACCTTGATGAGTTGACTGGGCTTCATAATCTTACTGGGGTTTTAGATCATCTTCAAGGACATGGGGACTTTTCTGCATCAGAAAAGTCAATAATCGTATATCTTAATGTGATGAATTTTAAGGCCTTTAACCAAAGATATGGCTTTCTTGGGGGAAATCAATATCTTAAGGGCTTGGCAGAAGAGATTCAAAGCATTTTTAAAGAAGAACTGGTAGCCAGAACTAGTGGAGATCAGTTTATTATCATTGCGAATTCACTTGATGAAAAAAAGATATTGAAGAAGCTTTCAGATCTGAGGGCTGCCGCAGTTAAGTACCAAAAGGGACTTGTTATGCGCATAAAAGCCGGTATTTATAAGGCTGATGGCACAGAAAAAGACCCTGTTGTTATGGTGGACAGAGCCAAGATTGCCTGCGACGACATCATAAGAGTCTATGATAAGGATGACAATATCTATTCAGAAGAGTTAAATAAAAAGAATGAACTAAGGCAGTATGTGATCGATAATTTCGAAATCGCCTTCAAGAAAAAATACTTCAAGGTTTATTACCAGAAAGAAGTTAGAGCACTTACAGGAAAAGTTTGCGGCTATGAGGCCCTTGCAAGGTGGAATGATCCTAAGTATGGAATAATATCACCTGGTACCTTTGTTGAGGTGTTGGAAAATGTACGCCTCATTCACAAACTTGATATCTATATGATAGAGCAGGTGTGCTCAGATCTAAGAGATGATATCGACAGCGGTTTTGCTGTGGAGCCTATTTCAATAAACCTTTCCAGACTTGATTTTGAATTATGTGACATAAAAGCTGAAATAGACAGATGTAGAAAGATATACAACATACCAAAGAATCTTTTGAATATTGAGATCACTGAAAGTGCCCTTACATCAGAAGATAATTTCCTTGGAGAGCAAATAAAAAAGCTTAGGAGATCGGGCTACCAGATCTGGATGGATGACTTTGGAACGGGATATAGTTCTTTTGGAAATCTTAAGTCCTATGACTATGATATGATCAAGATTGACATGAGTTTTATCCGTGAATACGAGAAAAATAAGAAAACAAGAGTTATTCTAGCAGCTATCATCAGCATGGCAAAGGAACTTGGAATACACACTCTTGCAGAAGGTGTTGAGACCAAAGAACAGTACGAATTCTTAAGAAGAATTGGCTGTGAAAAGCTTCAAGGATATCTTTTTGGTACGCCAAAGCCTGTAGAAAGCTTTGTAAGGGAAGAGGATTGTAGCTTTGAAAACTGCGAAGATTTCGCATATCACTTGTATTATGACTCCATGGGTGATATTAACTTCCTTGGATCTACGCCACTTCGCCCCAAGAAAATGAATGTGTTTAATACTGTGCCTATTGGAATATATGAGATGGAAGGTGATCGAATCACATTCATCTATATTAACGATGCCTACAAGAATTTCCTTTCAAGTATCGGTGTTGCCAGCATGAAGCAGGCCAATAAGCGCAATAGAAATGTGGAAATCCCTGAAGTCAGAAAAATAGTAGAAGCGTCGCATAATGCTGAGAAAGCAAGGGATAAACGTGGAGAGATCGATGCCATTGTTAATGGCTGCGTCATCAACTCCAAGGTAAGATTCTTGTCACGTCAGGGAAATAAGTCCGCATTTGCCATAGTATCCAGAAACGTCACGCTACATTCAGATGACAAGAAATCTGAAAATATTCAGGTTGCAATGGCACATGTATTTAACCAGTACTTCAGAGTTGATCTTTATGACCAGGGTGGTACTGTGGAGAATATCTTCCTTAACAGTGACCAGCTTGCAATCGCGGATAAAGAGATGGATGCCAAGGAAGCAGTTAAGATATATTCTGATAAGTATCTTATTAAGAAAGATAGAGCGAGATTTAGAAAATTCTATGATATCTCAACAGTACACGACAGACTTAAAGCTACAGGTGGCGATTATCTTGTAGATTATTATCATTCCGCTGTATCAACTGACAAAGGTAGAATGCAGATGTACATGATACTGCCTTTTTATTATAATGGTAGATGGAAATATATCTCATGTTGCAGATTTGCAGATGAGATAGATGACGAACATCTCTATTGATAATAGGTGGTATAGCATACACATGTTAAGGTTTTGTTTTGGGGCGTCTGGCTCGGGGAAAAGTACCAGACTTTACAACGAAGTAATTGAAAGAAGTATGAGGGATCTTGGAACTAATTATATCATCATAGTTCCAGATCAGTTCACGATGCAGACTCAGAAGGATGTAGTAAGGATGCACCCTTCCCATGCAATAATGAATATCGATGTTCTGAGCTTTGGCAGGCTTTCGCATAGAATCTTTGAAGAGGCAGGCCTTAGCTCTTTTTCTGTGCTTGATGATCTGGGAAAGAGCCTTGTTCTAAGGCGAGTATCAGACATCCTGGGCGATAAACTCCCTATAATTGGCAAAAATATGCATAAACCCGGTTATATAGATGAGGTTAAGTCCACGATCTCTGAGTTCATGCAGTATGGCATTGGAGATGAGGGACTTGCTATTTTGGAGGAAAAGAGCTCCAAGAAGGGTGCACTAAACGCCAAGATAAAGGATCTAAGACTTCTCTATAGCGAGTTTTTGGCATATATAAAGGACAAATACATTACTACAGAGGAAACTCTGGATGTATTGTGCGGCGCCATACCATCATCCAAGATCCTAAAGGATAGTGTCATCGTATTTGACGGTTTTACAGGCTTTACACCTATTCAGTACAGAGTTATCAAGATGCTCCTTGCTGTCAGCAAAGAGGTTGTAGTCTCTTTGACTATAAGCCCTGAAGATGACCCTTATACAGGCTCCTTTGAAGAGCAGGAACTCTTTATGCTCAGTAAAAAAACTGTCTATGACCTTGAAAAACTCGAATACAGCCTTCTTCAGGAACAGGGAGCTCTTGGCGTTCCTTCATTTGAGGCATATAGAAATGCAAGAAATGAAGAAATGTCCAAAAAGTCCCAGGGTGGAGATATATTCATAACTGATAAAACAGTTAAAAGACTTGAAAATAACCCTTCACTTGCATTCCTAGAGCAGAACCTCTTTAGATATAATGCCAATAAGTTTACAGATGGTGCCAGCGGAATAGAGATCTTCAGGGCTCAGACCATAAACGAAGAAGTAAGACAGGCTCTTATTAAGATTTCTGACCTTATAAGGGATGACGGCTACGCCTATAGAGATATTGCTCTTGTATGTGGAAGTCTTGATAGTTATGCAGATATTATCAGCAATCAGGCACGTAAATTCGATATTCCAGTTTATATTGATAAGAATAGCAGCCTGATACTTAATCCTATTATCGAATATATTACAAGTGCCATAAATATCGTGATCTCAGGCTATAGATATGAAGACGTCTTCCATTTCATGCGAAGTGGAATGTCAGATTTTAGCCCGGAAGATACAGATCTTTTGGAAAACTATGTAAGAGCACTTGGCATCAAAGGCAGAAAACAGTGGGAAGACTGCTTTATGAGACGTATGCCAAAGCGATTTGTATCGGCAGGTAAGTCTGAAAAGGCTTCAGAAAAAGAGCTAGAGCTCCTTCAGAAGCTGGATGCAATGAGGAATGCCATAAGTACATCTCTTAAACCACTTGCTGATTCTAAAAAGGGAACAGTAAAGGATATTACAAAGGCTCTTTTGACAGTAATAGAGAGTAATAACTCTAAGGAAAAGCTTGAAGCTTATAGAGATAAGTTCGAGGCAGAGGGTGACCTTAAAAAGGCTAGAGAGTACGACCAGATCTACGACAAGATAATGACTCTCTTAGGACAGATGGATGGTCTTCTTGGGGATGAAAAGATAGAACTTTCTGAGTATAAGGAAATTCTATCAACAGGCTTTGCAGATATTGAAGTTGGTACCATTCCTCAGGATGTAGACAGGATAATCGTAGGTGATATCGAAAGAACAAGACTTTGCGAGGTTAAGGTTTTATTCTTCCTTGGCGTCAATGATGGAAATATCCCATCAAATGCTGGGGGCGGCGGAATCCTATCAGATATCGACAGGCAGTTCCTTGCTGATTCAATTGATAACGTTGAACTTGCGCCAACTCCAAGGCAGCAAATGTATATCCAGAGGCTTTATCTGTACATGAACCTGACTAAGCCTACGGACAAGCTGTATCTTTCTTTTGCAGAACTTACTCCTGATGGAAAGAGCCTGCGGCCAGCTTATCTTATATCCAAGATAACAACTATGTTTTCTAATATCACCATTTCAAGACCTGAAGATGGTGATTTTGAAAGCCAGTCAGTTAAGCTTATGGACAGTAGGGACAAGCTGTCAGTTATGATGAGGGAGTACGCAAATGGCTTCCTTCGAGGCCAAGACAAAAAGAACTTTTTGACACTTTATAAGACCATAAAAGATCTTCTTGCAGAAAATGGTGATAACAGTTTTATCGACCAGATCACAGATGCGGCCTTCAAGCAATATGAAAACAGACCTCTTGCCAAGGCTATAGCACTTACTTTATATGGAGCTACACTTGAAAACTCAGTAAGTAGACTTGAACAATTTGCTTCATGCTGTTATGCACACTTTATTCGCTACGGTCTTCACCTTGAAGAGAGAAAAGAATACGAGTTTGATGTGTCAGATCTTGGTAATGTTTTTCATGCTGTTCTTGAGAAGTACACCTCTGAGATCATGAGCAGCGATACAAAGTGGAGAGACTTGCCAAAAGAGAAGTCCGAGGAAATATTAAATCGTGCTTTAACAGAGTGTGTTGATGGCTACGGAGAGACAATTCTTTTAAGTAACGCCCGTAATCAATTCATGATCGAAAGGATCAGAAGGATACTTTTAAGAACAGTAGACACCCTTCAATATCAGATCTCAAAAGGAAAATTTGAGCCTGCATTTGTGGAGATGGATTTCAGAGAAGCAGGTAATATTGATGAGATCAATATAGCTCTTTCAGAAGATGAGCAAAAGAATATCACTGAGAAGATGAAACTTCGTGGAAGGATTGACCGAGTTGATCTATATGAAGATTCAGATCACGTTTATGTAAAGGTAATAGATTTCAAATCCGGAAATCATAAATTCAATGTGGCATCACTATATTATGGCTTACAACTGCAGCTGGTCATGTATATGAATGTTGCAACAGCTACAAGTAAGAAAATGTCAGGTGGAAAAGAAGTATTACCTGCTGCGATCCTCTATTATCACGTAGATGATCCTATGGCTGAAGGAAAAAATGATTTACAACCAGATGTTATCAATGAAGAGATAAAACAAAAACTTAAAATGACTGGTGTGGTCAGCGAAAGAATGGATGTCATACAGATGCTTGACGGCAGCATAAATGGTAAGTCTGACATCATTCCAGTTGAATTTAAAAAGGACGGCAGCTTATCTTCCAGATCTGCTACATTAAGTGATTCTGACTACGGAGCTATCTCAAGATTTACTGAAAAGAAAATAAGAGAGTTCGGAAAGAGCATTCTAAACGGTAATATCGAGGTTAATCCTTATGAGATGGGTGACAGGTCATCCTGCACATACTGTTCATACCGCTCTATATGCGGATATGACGAATCAATTAAGGGATATAGTAAGAGAAATCTTGATATCTCAAGTAGCGATGCGATGGAAATCATTAGATCAGAGAATAATTAATTCTAGATTTTAAAAATTAGGAAGACACTATGGGAGTTAAATTTACAGAAGAACAACAGGCTGTTATTGATGCAAGAGACGCCAATATACTAGTATCTGCCGCAGCTGGCTCAGGTAAGACAGCTGTACTTGTAGAGAGAATAATTCAGATGATCAGTAGCGATATGGACATTGATCATCTGCTTGTGGTGACTTTCACTAAGGCAGCTGCTGCACAGATGAAGGAAAAGATAACTCTTGCAATTCAGGAAAAATTGTTGACTGATCCGGATAATAAACACCTTCAAAAACAGGAGACACTTATCCACAATGCTCAGATCACAACTATAGATGCCTTTTGCCAGTATGTTCTTAGAAATAACTTTAATGTAATAGGTCTTGACCCTTCATTCCATGTGGGAGATGACGGAGAGCTTCGCCTTCTTCAGGAAGAAGTTATGAAGCAGCTCTTTGAAGACGAGTACGCTCTTGCCAAAGAAAGTGGCAATGAGGAATTCCTCTATTGCATGGACTACTTTAGTACAGGAAGTAATGACAAAAAGGTTGAGGAATACATTGGAGAGCTTTACCGTTTTTCTATGAGTATGCCTTGGCCAGAGGACTGGATCGAAGGCAGAGCATCAGACTATGACCTTGGAGATAGCTCTTTTGATGAGGAAGAGTGGGTAAAGGACTGTGTTACATATATCAAGAGGTCACTAAAAGAGGCTTCACAGAAGCTTGATACAGCTATCAGTATTACCAATGAGCCAGATGGACCATATTACTATGGTGACAGGTTTCAGATCGAAAAAGACAGTATTGATGCGGTTTTACAATATAATACCTACGATGAGCTATTTGACAGGGTTCGCGGGATTACCTTCGACAGACTCCCGGGAAAAAAGGACCCTTCCGTATCTGAGGAAAAGAAGGAATATGCAAAGAGTCTTAGGGATGATGTAAAGGATATCGTTAAGAAACTCATAGAGAACTATCTTGCACTTCCATCAGAAACGGTAGTAGCTCAGATGAAGCTCTGTGATAGGGCGGTAAAAGAGCTGTGTAGACTAACCCTTGAATACAAGAAGCGCTACGATGCCAAAAAGCGTGAGAACCAGCTCATAGACTTTTCAGATATGGAGCACTTTGCTCTGCAGATATTAGTTGAGCATCCAGGAGATACTCCATCTGCTGTGGCCCTTGAATATAGAGACTATTTCAAGGAAGTCCTTATTGATGAGTATCAGGATAGTAACAACGTACAGGAACTGATACTTAAGTCAATTGCAGGAGAAGAGGCCGGAAGGTCCGAGAGATTCATGGTTGGCGATGTCAAGCAGAGTATTTATAAGTTCAGACTTGCAAGACCTGAGATCTTCATGGATAAGCTCTCCTCCTATGACAAGGAAAAGGGAGCCAAGAACCATAGGATCGACCTTCACAAGAACTTTAGAAGTAGAAAAGAAGTTCTTGAGATCACAAACTATATATTTAAGAAGATCATGGGCACTGACCTTGGAGGAGTAGCTTATGACAAGGACGCAGAGCTTGTGACTGGAGCTGATTATCCAGCTGCTACCTATGGGGTAACACCTGAGCTCATGCTGATCGATGGGGAAGAAACCTATGACGGCTCAGTAGATATGACAGCTTACGATGCCAAGGAAAAAGAGGCTATAGCCATCGCTGGCAGGATCCATGAGCTTATGAAGGAAGACCCAGAGCTAAGCTTCAAAGATATTGTAATCCTTCTTAGAAGTAACGCTGGCTGGGATGATGTGTTTAAGAATACATTGGAATCCCAGGGAATTCCAGCATATATAGAGTCAAAAAGTGGATATTTCGATGCCTGGGAGGTGTCTATACTTCTTAATCTCCTTACCATCGTGGATAACCCACTTCAGGATATTCCACTTGTAAGTGTTATGCATTCATGTATAGGCGGTTTTTCTGATGAAGAGCTTGCAAGCATCAGAATAGCTATTGATGGTGATGAAGACCTGTCAGAAACTGACTCTTTTTACAGAGGAATCAAGGGACTTGTGGAAAAGTCTGAGGATTCATATCCAAAATTAAAATCTTTTGTGGATTTAATAGAAGATTTCAGGGAAAGATCTGTTTACACCCCTGTTCATGAGCTTTTGCAGTATATAGTGGATAAGACAGGATTTGACAGCTATATCACAGCTATGCCTGCAGGAGAAAAGAGAAGAGCTAATCTTGAGCTTCTTTTGACAAATGCAGCAAATTTCGAAAAGACAAGCTTTAGAGGTTTGTTCCATTTTGTAAGATATATCGAGCATCTCAAGGTCGTTCAGGTGGACTACGGCGAAGCAGGCATAATAGATGAAAACGCCAATGTTGTCCGCATCATGAGTATTCATAAAAGTAAAGGTCTCGAGTTCCCTGTAGTGTTTGTTGCGGGCCTTTCCAAGAACTTTAACAGGATGGACACCAAGGGCGATATCGTAACTGACCTTGACCTGGGTATAGGCGTAAAGTGCATAGATACTGAGCTTAGGGTTAAATACGACACCTTAAAAAGGATCATGATAGCTGACAAGATGAATACAGATAGTCTTGGTGAAGAGCTTAGAGTCCTTTACGTTGCCCTTACAAGAGCCAAGGAAAAGCTCATTATGACTGCCTATGTCAAAAAGCTTGCAGATACTCTTATAAAGGCTGTCCGCAATCTTCCGGTAATTGCAGAAAGCGGAGAGCTTTTGCCTTATTCAATGAGACTTTCCTTCGGGGGCTATCTCGATTTTGTTTTGGCTGCCCTTATAAGGCATCCTCAGGTAAAAGAGCTGCTTACTAAATATGAGATATCCTATGACAGCGTAAAGGCGCATTTTGACGATGAAAAAGATGTTCCAGCGCTTACATTTAAGAGCCTTTCAGATAGTGACCTTGCAGCAATAATCGAAAGCCAAGGCGTAGCAGGTGTTATCAGAAGAGCTGAGCTTGAAGCAGACGCCGATTCTGAATTTGATAAAGACCTTTCAGATAAGTTAAAAGAGAAATTCAGCGCTAGGTACGCCTTTGATGATCTTAAAGGCCTTTTTACCAAGACTACTGTTACAGAGCTCAAAAAGCATGTGCTTGAGCAGGAAGGCGAGGTATTTACTAAGGATATAAGTAAAGAGAACGCCCCTGTTTATGAACCTGTAGAAGGTAAGCTCTCTGGAGCAGAAAGAGGTACTGCATACCACAGGATCATGGAGCTTTTGGACGAAGATATCTATGGTAATACTGATCTAAAGGACCTTTCCAAGAAAGAGATAGCAGAAGAAGTAGAAAAGTGGCTCTCTAAGAAGACTACTGAAAAGGTAATCCCTGCCGAATACGAAAGCGCAGTCAATAAATGGGACGTTGCCACATTTCTTTTGACAGATCTAGGAAAAAGAATGGGTAAAGCCTATAGAAGCGATGCACTTATGAGAGAAAAACCATTTATGATGGGAATTGATGCAGGTAGGCTTGATGAGAAATTCCCTGATGGCGAGATGGTGCTCATACAGGGTATTATCGATGCTTTCTTTGTAGAAGATGGTGAAATAGTACTGCTGGACTATAAGACAGACAAGGTCAGTGATGAAACTGAACTTGTGAGTCGTTATAGGATCCAGCTTGACTATTACAAAGAAGCCTTGGAAGCTTCCACCAATATGAAGGTTAAGGAAGTTTATATCTATTCCTTTTCTTTGGGAAAAGAGATTCCTCTTAGCTTACAGTAACGGATCTTTTAAGTGTCTTTTCATTGAGCTCAAATTTGAGGCGGTTGAGACCTGAGTGAACTGCAGGAATTGCGATGACTACAATTGTGATGATAGCTTCAACTGCGATATATGAGCCATTGTAAAGAACTGAGTAAAGAATTGGTGACATGCCCTCTGGAGCGTAATCTGCAAAGAAGATGACACCTGAAAGTGTTGAAAATACGAATCTTCCGAAGATTCCAACAAGGTAACCAATATACATGCCGTGCTTCTTGTTATAGAAGAAACCTGCAAGACCAAGGGCAGTAAATGCAAGGAAGTAGTCACATATAAGCTGAGGAGCACTGATGATATATGGGTCAACAATAAGCTGGAGAAGTCCATAGGCAAAAGCTGCTGACAAGCTGATTCTTGCACCATAGAGATATCCGATGTATGTGATAAAGAACATACTAAGAAGTGTAACTGAACCGCCCATTGGAGCCTTGAAGAGCTTTACATTAGATAAAACAAATGCAAGAGCAAGGCAAAGAGCTGATGTTGTGAGCTGTTTGATGCTGATAGCACCCTTTCCGTCCTTGTTGATGAAATAGCTAATGGACAAAAGAAGCAGGACTCCAAGGATTATGCCAATTGCATAACCAAGAGATGTAAAACCATAAGTAACATAGCCGTCATCGACTATTTCGTAGAATAATGAATTCATAAAAATACCTCCCTTTTGCCACATAAAGGGAGGTTATTTGTACTCACATCAGATAAAAGATGTTATAATCAATCGTGCTTCCCTACGCTGGTACTAACCAGATCAGGTAATAAGGGTTAGACGTGCATTGCACGTACACTCTCAGCATTGCTCCCCTAGCGGACAATATGTTTTTTTTCTAGTCTTATTAAACGCTTAGCCCAGGGGTTTGTCAATAGCTACACGGAGGTAAATATATGAAAAATACTATATATGAAAACGTAAAAGAGACTGCAGATCCAAGGGCTATCTTGGTTGGTCTTAATGTTAATAGAAGTGAATCAGATTTTGAGAGATCTATGGACGAGTTAAAAGAGCTTACTAAGGCTATAGATATAGACGCGGTCTGTATTGTTACCCAGGTTCTTCCAAGCCCCGACAGAAGTACCTACATTGGAAGCGGTAAGGTCGAAGAAGTAAGGTCTTCTCTTGATGTGTTTGACGCTAATATCATTATCTTTAATGATACTCTTTCACCAATGCAGCTTAGAAACCTTGAAAAGGCGCTAGATACAGAGGTTATAGACAGAACAGGTCTTATACTCCAGATATTTGCAAGGCGTGCCAAAACAAGGGAAGCAAGGCTTCAGGTTGAATATGCGCAGCCCCAGTACATGCTTCCTAGACTTGCCCATATGAGAAAGGCTCTTTCAAGGCAGGGCGGCGGTAGCGGCAGGTTATCCAACAAGGGTTCGGGTGAGAAACAGCTAGAGCTTGATAGACGTAGGATCGAGCATCGTATGGCTGAGCTTAGAAGAGAGCTTGATGATGTAGAAAAAGAGCGAACAACCCAGAGAGGAAAGCGAATAAATTCTGGAATGCCACGCATATCCCTGGTGGGCTACACTAACGCCGGCAAATCTACTATCATGAACAATCTTCTTCGCATGTATGGCGGAGAAGCCTATGACGAGAAGCAGGTCCTTGAAAAAGACATGCTCTTTGCAACTTTAGATACTTCAGTTAGAAAGATAGCTGCTCCAGGACGCAGACCATTTCTTTTGGCAGACACAGTAGGATTTATCAGTGAACTTCCACATTCCCTGGTTAAGGCCTTTAGATCTACCCTTGATGAGGCTAAGTACGCGGATATTCTATTAGAAGTAGTTGATTTTAGTGATCCTGAGTACCGCTATCATATGGATGTGACCAAAGAGACTCTTACAGAGATAGGCGCCGGCGATATTCCGGTTCTTTATGTATTTAATAAGTCAGATATCGTACAGGAACAGCAAAAAGAAAGCAGTCAGCTAGTAATGGATGTTCCAAGAATGATGGATGACAGGATATATATATCAGCTAAGGCTGATGACAGCCTGGATACACTCATTGACCTTATAGAAAAGAAACTTTCAGAAAGCGAAGCAGAGTATGAACTCATCCTTCCATATTCTGAAGGGGCTGTTCTTAGCTCTTTTAACGAGAGAGGAATAGTAAAGAGTACGGAATATCTTCCTGAAGGCATAAAGATAGTTGCCACATTAAGTGCTTCAGATGCCACTAAATATCAAGAATTTTTTTCTTGCAATCTAGGCTAAAAAGATATTTAATTGAATATGAATATTTTAGTAAAGGAAAGCGTTAAAGAATATGGAAAACCTTAAAATTCCCAAGAACTATAAATCAGCTCTAGATCTGCATGATACTCAGGTAGGAATCAAGACTGTTAAAGATTTCTTTCAGGGTATGCTTTCAACAAGACTTAATCTTCAGAGAGTTACTGCTCCTCTTTTTGTAATTCCTGAGTCAGGACTTAATGATAACCTTAATGGTGTTGAGAGACCAGTTGCTTTCGATATCCTCAATGAGGGTGGCCGCGAGGCTGAGATTGTACATTCTCTTGCTAAGTGGAAGAGATATGCCCTCAAGAAGTATGGTTTCAATGTTGGTGAAGGCCTTTATACAGATATGAATGCCATCCGCCGTGATGAGGTTCCTGATAATATCCACTCAATCTTCGTAGACCAGTGGGACTGGGAAAAGGTTATAGATAAAAAGGACAGAAACATCGATTTCCTCAAGGAAACAGTTCAGAACGTATACAAGGTTCTCAGAAAGACTGAGAAGTTCATGTCCATTCAGTATGATTACATCGAAGAGATCCTTCCAGATGAGATCTTCTTTATTACAACACAGGAACTTGAAGATATGTTCCCTGAGTATTCACCAAGAGAGCGTGAGTACTATATTGCCAAGGCTAAGGGTGCTGTCTGCATCATGAAGATCGGCGATCTTCTTGCATCAGGTGAGAAGCACGACGGAAGAGCTCCAGACTATGATGATTGGGAACTCAACGCTGATATTATTGTTTATTATCCAGTTCTTGACATTGCTCTTGAACTTTCAAGTATGGGTATCCGTGTAGATGCCAAGTCTTTGGAGTCTCAGCTTGAGAAGGCTGGTTGCACAGAAAGAGCTAAGCTTCCATTCCAGAAAGCTATCTTAGATGGTGAGCTTCCATACACAATTGGTGGTGGAATCGGACAGTCAAGAATCTGTATGTTCTTCCTTAGAAAGGCCCATATAGGCGAAGTTCAGTGCTCTATCTGGCCTGACGAGATGGTAGAAGAAGCAACTAAAAATGGTATACAATTGTTATAAAAAAATCCACACTCTTTTCACATAATGGACACAATTTCAAGATATATTGTTATGAGTCCTAAATGGAGAAAGGAAGTGGCTATTATGTTTGGCAAAAAGACAATTATGCTTAAAACTAGTCAGGTTCAGGACTTTGTTAATGCAGCTACTAAATGCGACTTTGATATAGACATTTATTACAATAGATATGTAGTTGATGCTAAGTCGATTCTTGGAGTTTTCGGACTCGACCTGACAAAGGCTCTCACAGTAGAGTACAACGGATATGACGAGGAATTCGAGCAGTATCTTAAGTCTCTCGCAATTGCTTGCTAATATCATTAAATTGAATGTTCATTGTAGTACGAATAAGCTCCATGGTATACAATATACCATGGAGCTTTTCTATTGCTCCAAATGCCTTGTTTATGAGGATAACAGATGACAATAGAGATTTCAGTCCGCGGACTTGTGGAGTTTCTACTTAGAAGCGGAAGTTTAGACAATAGAATACAGGCTTCACCTGCAGATGCTATGCAGGAGGGCAGCAGGATACACCGCATGATCCAAAAGAGCATGGGGGCTGATTATCATGCCGAGGTTCCGCTTAAATATGTTTATAGTACTGAAAGATACGACCTTGTGATCTCTGGAAGAGCCGATGGAATTCTTGATAAATACTTTGGCGAAACAGATGTCTATGACGGCCAGGAGAATTTTATTGAGGGCAAAAAAGCTAATCCATTGATAGATGAGATAAAGGGAACCTACAGAGATCTTAAAAAGATGAAGGACCCTGTTACTACGCACCTTGCTCAGGCTAAGTGCTACGGCGCTATTTATGCCAGAGAGACAGGCTGTCCAGAGATCAATATCAGGATGAGCTATTGCAATATAGAAACAGAGGAAATGAAGTATTTTGACTACAATTTCTCTTCAGCCCAGATCATTTCCTGGTTTGACGACCTGATAGGTAAATACAAGAAGTGGGCTGACTTTGAATGTGATTGGCAGGATATAAGGACCACTTCTATTAAGGCTGTCCAATTCCCATTCCCATACAGAGATGGACAAAAAGACTTAGCAGCAGGAGTATACAGAACTATCATCCACGGCAAAAAGCTCTTTTTGGAGGCTCCAACTGGAACCGGAAAGACCATTACTACCGTGTTTCCAAGCGTCAAAGCCATGGGAGAAGGCAAGATAAATAAGCTCTTTTACCTGACGGCCAAGACTATTACTAGGACAGTGGCAGAAGAGGCCTTTAATACACTTAGAAAGGCCCAGAATCTCAAGATGAAGACAGTGACCATTACTGCCAGGGACAAGATATGCTTCCTTGGAGAAGAGGAGAGAAACTGTAATCCTGAGGCTTGCCCTTATGCAAATGGTCACTACGACAGGATAAATGATGCAATCTATGACATGCTGACCCATGAAGACTCTTTTGACAGGGAAAAGATACTTGAATATGCTAAAAAGCACCAGGTCTGCCCATTTGAAATGTCTCTTGATATGAGCCTTTGGGCAGATGCTGTGATCTGCGACTATAACTATGTATTTGATCCATTTGTCTATCTTAGAAGATTTTTTGCAGAGGGTACCAAGGGAGATTACGTCTTCCTTGTGGATGAGACCCACAATCTCCTTGATAGGGGAAGAGATATGTACAGTGCTGTCCTTAGAAAAGAGAGCTTTTTGGAACTTAAGAGTAGCATCAAGGAGTTTCATCCTAGCATTGCCGGGCACCTTGATAAGTGCAACAAAGCTATGCTGGAGATGAAGAGAGAATGCGATGACTGTACGATACTAACTTCTATAGATAAGCTTATAAATCCATTAAATAGGCTTTCTGGCATTATTTCAGAGTATCTTGAGAACCATTCTGAAGGTCCTGGAAGGGATGAAATATTGGAGTTTTACTTTGACCTGTCTAGGTTCCTTACTATCTACGACAAGGTGGATGATCACTATGTGATGTACAGCGAATTTGCAGAGGATGGGAGCTTTTTGGTAAGGCTTAGCTGCATTGATCCGTCAAGAAATCTAGCTGAGTGTATGGATAGAGGAAGAGCATCGATATTGTTTTCTGCAACGCTCCTTCCTATTCAGTATTACAAGAAGCTCCTTGGTGGAACAGATGAGGACTTCGAGATCTATGCTAAGTCTATATTTGACCCAAATAAGCTTGGGCTTTTCATAGGAACTGACGTTAGCAGCAGATATTCTATGAGAAGTGATGAGCAGTATTTCAGGATTGCAGAGTATATCAATAACGTTATCAGTACAAGAGGCGGCAATTATCTTATCTTTTTCCCATCCCATCAGTTCCTTGATGAGGTACATGAGGCCTTTATCGATAACTTTTATGATGAGTCCTCGACTGAGATACTTGTGCAAAAGAGCTTTATGAGTGAGGAAGCTAGAGAGTCATTCCTAGACAGATTCTCAGTAGGAAACAATGTGAATCTTAATGAAGTCATCCACATGGATATAGAAGTTGTGGAAGACAAGAACATACTGGGATTTTGTGTAATGGGCGGCATATTTAGTGAAGGCATAGACCTTAAGTATGATAGCCTTATTGGCGTTATCGTTGTGGGACCTGGTATTCCAATGGTCTGCAATGAAAGAGAGATAATCAGGGCTTACTTTGATGATAAGGGCGTTGATGGCTATGATTATGCCTACAGATATCCAGGTATGAACAAGGTTCTTCAGGCAGCTGGAAGAGTTATCAGAACCGAGGAAGATACTGGTGTTGTAGCACTTTTGGATGATAGGTTCATGCAAGGATCTTACAGATCACTTTTTCCACGAGAGTGGAAGAATTATAAAACAGTTTCGACTACAACGGTCAAAAACGCTGTAAGCCAGTTCTGGAGCGAAGTGTAGAGAATTTTTACCTGCTTTTTGAGGCGTAAATAATAAAGAATCTTGATTTTGGGTTACATAAAACTAAATTCTGTGAATTTATGTAATCCGAACAACCGTTCAAATTGTAGCAATTGAATGTTCAATTTGACGTTTTTACAAAAAAATGATGTAAAAGTTTTCGATAAATGACTAATGTGTCATGTGGATAACTCTGTGGAAATTGGGGATTAGTCGAAAAACAGTTTTAAAAATACCGCTAAAATAGGGCATCTAAAAAGGGTAACAAAAATATACGAATCTCGGTGTAAAAATAAATCAATGACTGAATTAGTCAATATATATATGTAAACCAAAATATTAGTGACACATGTGTCACATCGACTATTTGATTGCCATAGTGTACGTTATATTGTAAAATAGCTTTAATTCAACTGTTGTCTTTATTTGGCTTAATCATGGGGCAAGTACATGAACATTGAAAAGTACGACTATGAAGTTCAGACTTTGAATAATGAATTGCTCACCAATAGAGGAAGTATGTCCAACAGCTATATCAATGCCTGCAACCGTTTCCTTCGCAAGGCTAAGAGTGTTGATGATCCTTCTTTGCTTGGTTATGCCTATTATCATCTTGCAGATGCGTACTATCTTGTAAGTACGGATTATCGTAAATTCAACACCAATTTACTTAAGGCAATTGAATATTTGCAGTATTCTGGGGATAAAGAGTATCTTGCCAGATGCTATAATCTTCTTGGAATAGATTCTTTAAATCATGGAAGTCCTGACCTTGCGCTTGATTACTTCCTAACAGGAATCAAGTGTTGTGACGGCCTTGAGAATAGCGGAGTTCCGGGATTTTTGGAATTTAATATCGGACAGATCTACTATGAGAGCGGCAATATCAAACAGGCTCTTAAATCAATACAGTCAGCCTACAAGAATATCAGAAGAAACGAAAAGGAAAGTCTCTATTATAGAAACATTCTCTATTGTTATTGTTTTGAAGCGGATTGCTATATGCAGCTGGGTAAACCTGACTCTGTTAAGAACTGCCTTATGGCAATAGACCGCCTTGAGCAAAATCCAAAGGTGAATCAGGAGTACATAAATGGTGATAGCGCTATAACTGCAGCTGATATCAGGGCAAGAGGCTACTACTTTATTGGGGATATGGTGAATTTCCAGAAATATGTCTCCAAGCTTCTAAGGATGATCCAAAATAACAAGTATCCGCTTGATAACATGGAAGATATCTTTGGTATGTGCAGATTCCTTATCAGTATAGGTTGGGTAGATGAGGTAGTCCGCATAGTTAAAAATACAGAGAGATCTTTAAATGATTTAAATATCCACAATCTAAAGAAAGAGCATGCAAAATTAAAATGTGAGCTCTATGAGAGCATTGGAAACAAAGCAGAGAGAGTAAAGGCACTGGAAGAGTTCTACAGATATTCTATTGAGCAGGAAAAAGAGAGACAGGCAAATTATAAGTTCTTTACAGAATTGCGATATAAGCTCAGCAACATGGAGAAGGAGAATATAACCCTTCAAAAGCAGGCAACCACAGATTCTCTTACAGGTCTTGGTAATAGATATGGGCTTAATAAGTATGCAGACTGCGCCTTTGAAAAGGCTTATTCAGAGGGAAAATCTCTCGCTGTTGAGATCATGGATGTGGATAATTTCAAGAATTTTAACGATACTTATGGCCATCAGGCAGGAGATGACTGTCTTACTCATATTGCAGGTGTCATAAAAGAGCTTAGTGACAAAAACAAGAGTATTCATGGCTTTAGATATGGCGGTGATGAGTTTGTTATCATCTATGAAGATATGACAGATGATGAAGTAATGAATTATGCCAGGGTCATCAGAGAAAAGGTTATAGAGAAGCATATTGATAATAAGAATTCTGATCTTGGAATAGTGACTGTCTCTCAGGGTATCCGTAATTCCATACCTAGAAAGACCAATAAGCTCTGGGATTATATGTATGCTGCAGATAATGCTCTCTATGAAGTGAAAAGAAATTCCAAGGGCGAAGTTGTCCTTCTTCATAAGGCCGTTATTTCTCAGAAATCACT
The DNA here is from genome assembly GCF_900103635.1 of Butyrivibrio sp. INlla18. GTDB lineage: Bacteria > Bacillota > Clostridia > Lachnospirales > Lachnospiraceae > Butyrivibrio. The sequence goes on along the minus strand of NZ_FMXK01000007.1, from coordinate 88,677 downwards.
TGATGAAGCAACTCATATTTGACAATATCTTTTTTTACTAATATTATATTTACTATTATAAGAATAAAGGTTATGAGAAAGAGGAGTACATATCATAACACTATTTAAAGAGAAAGCGTCTGTTGCCGTTGGCTTCGCTGAGAGGATGCTGGTAGTGATGATATGGAAGGTAGCTTTTGAACCGGACACTCAGAAATGATGGCTTTCATAGCAATTTATCAATAAGTGTCCCCGCGTTATCTGCGTTATCGGATAGAGCATTTAAGTTTAGCTTAGATGTTTAATGAGGCAAAGATTTTTTCTTTGTGAACTAAGGTGGTACCACGTTAATTACGTCCTTAGCAGTTAATAGCTGCTAGGGACTTTTTTTTATCTTAATTAACTTATCAACTAGTCAAAAAACACATTTTTATAAAGGAGCGGATTATGAAGAAAGAACTTGCTAAGACCTACGATCCTAAGGGAATTGAAGGCCGTCTTTATTCAAAGTGGGAAGAAAAGAAATACTTCCACGCAGAAGTAGACGAAACAAAGAAACCATTCACAATTGTTATTCCACCACCAAACATTACTGGTAAGCTGCACATGGGCCATGCCCTTGATAACACAATGCAGGATATCCTTATCAGATACAAGAGAATGCAGGGATATAATGCACTTTGGCAGCCTGGTACTGACCATGCTTCTATTGCTACTGAGGTCAAGATCATCGATGCTCTCAAGGCTGAAGGTATCGACAAGAGAGACCTTGGACGTGAGAAGTTCCTTGAGAGAGCTTGGCAGTGGAAGAAAGAGTACGGCGGAACTATCATCCAGCAGCTCAAAAAGCTCGGTTCTTCATGTGACTGGGATAGAGAGCGTTTCACAATGGATGAAGGCTGTAACGAGGCTGTTACTGAGGTCTTCTGCAAGATGCACGAGAAAGGCTATATCTATAAGGGAAGCCGTATCGTAAACTGGTGCCCAGTATGTAAGACATCTATCTCAGACGCTGAGGTTGAGTATGAGGAACAGGCTGGACACTTATGGCACATCAAGTATCCTATCATCAATGAGGATGGCTCTGTTTCTAAGACTGAGTTCATTGAGTTTGCTACTACTCGTCCTGAGACTATGCTTGGTGATACAGCTGTAGCTGTAAACCCTGATGATGAAAGATACAAGAGCTTCAAGGGCAAGAAAGTTCTTTTACCTATTGTTAACAGAGAGCTTCCTATCGTAGAAGACTCTTATGTAGATATGGAATTTGGTACTGGTGTAGTTAAGATCACTCCTGGTCACGACCCTAACGACTTCGAGGTTGGTAAGCGTCATGGTCTCGAGGAGATCAACATCCTCAATGATGATGCTACTATCAACGCTAATGGTGGCAAATTTGAGGGTATGGACAGATATGCTGCAAGAGATGCCATCGTAAAAGAGCTTGATGAGATGGGACTTCTTGTTGAAATCGAAGATTACTCACATAACGTAGGTACTCACGATCGTTGCCATACAACAGTTGAGCCTATGATCAAGGCACAGTGGTTCGTTAAGATGGACGAGCTCATCAAACCAGCAGTTAAGGCTGTTAAAGAAGGCGAGATCAAGCTCATTCCACCTAGAATGGACAAGACATACTTCAACTGGACAGATAACATCCGCGATTGGTGTATTTCAAGACAGCTCTGGTGGGGACACAGAATTCCTGCTTACTACTGCGACAAGTGCGGAGAGGTAGTTGTAGCAAAAGAGGCTCCTACAGTATGTCCTAAGTGCGGTCATACTCACTTTACACAGGATCCTGATACACTTGATACATGGTTCTCATCAGCTCTTTGGCCATTTGAGACACTTGGCTGGCCTCATGACACAAGAGAACTTAAGTATTTCTTCCCTACAGATGTCCTTGTAACTGGTTATGACATTATCTTCTTCTGGGTAATCAGAATGATCTTCTCAAGTTATGAGAACATGGGAACATATCCATTCCACACAGTTCTTTTCCACGGACTTGTGAGAGATTCTCAGGGTCGTAAGATGAGTAAATCTCTTGGAAATGGTATCGATCCTCTTGATATCATCGAAAATTACGGAGCAGATGCTTTAAGACTTACTCTTATTACAGGTAACGCACCAGGAAACGACATGCGTTTCTATAATGAAAGAGTAGAAAACAGCCGTAACTTCGCTAATAAGGTATGGAACGCTTCAAGATTCATCATGATGAACATGGCTGATGACGCCAAGAGTGCTATTCACCAGGATATGCCAACCGGCCTTGAGCCAGTTGATAAGTGGATTCTTTCAAAGCTCAACAACACTATTAAAGATGTTACAGAGAACATGGATAAGTATGAGCTTGGTATCGCAGTTCAGAAGGTTTATGACTTTATCTGGGATGAGTTCTGCGACTGGTACATTGAGATGGTTAAGCCTCGTCTCTACAATTCAGATGACAAGGTATCACATGAGGCAGCTCTTTGGACACTCCAGACTGTTCTTATCAATGCACTTAAGCTTCTTCATCCTTATATGCCATTCATTACAGAAGAGATCTTCTGCACAATGCAGGATGAGGAAGAGTCGATCATGATCTCTAAGTGGCCTGTTTACAAGGATGAGTGGAACTTCGCTTCTGATGAGAAGGCTATTGAGACTATCAAAGAGGCAGTTCGTGGAATCCGTAACGTTCGTACACAGATGAATGTTGCTCCATCACGTAAGGCTAAGGTATTTGTTGTAAGTGACAAGGAAGATGTCCTTGATATCTTCAGAACAGGTAAGCTTTTCTTTGAGTCACTTGCTTATGCATCTGAGTCAGCTTGCCAGAATGACAAGTCAGGAATCGCAGATGATGCTGTATCAGTAGTACTTGCTGACGCAACAGTATATATTCCATTCTCTGATCTTGTAGATCTTTCAGCTGAGATTGAAAGACTTACAAAAGAGCAGAAGAAGCTTGAAGGAGAACTTCAGAGATCTAAGAATATGCTTAGTAACGAAAAGTTCCTTTCAAAGGCACCTGCTGAGAAGATTGCCGAAGAAAAAGAGAAGCAGCAGAAATATCAGCAGACATACGATCAGATCACTGAAAGACTTGCACAGCTTAAAGGCTAATTTATTAGTTGATCAACCAACTATAAAATGAAGGTTATTTTAAAACCTTTACTTATGATTTTTTGATTTATCTCACAGGACATCTTCAGACTATTTAAAAACGTCAGTACTTATGCCATGTCTTTTATGGCATTAGTACTGTTACGTTTTTAACTAAGCGAAAGCGTGTCTGAAGTGCTTGTGAGAAAATAAAAAAATCATTTTAACGTGTTATAATGATATTGTTGAGTTGAGGGGCTTAACTACGACGTATAGTAGGGATGGCTATGGAAGATATTGTTAGAGGGAAAGTGGAGGAGTTCATTTCACGCTTTGACAACGGAGAAAGTATCTCGTTGGATGAGTGTGAGTCTTTTCTCAATGAAATTCCCGGATTTACAGATAAACATACAATTGAAGATACCAGAGATTTTCTAGCATTTCTTGGAAATCCTGATGAGAATATGAAGATCATCCATGTGGCTGGAACTAATGGTAAGGGATCAGTATGCTGCTATGTGACTAATATCTTGAACGCAGCAGGATACAGCGTTGGAACCTTTACTTCACCACATCTTGTCAGTATCACTGAGAGATTTAGCGTGGATGGCAAGAATATTTCCGAGAAGATATTTCTGGAAGTATTTATTGAGCTCTTAAATAGGGTGCTTGAATATGATAAGGAAGATTATTTCCCTACATATTTTGAGTTTCTCTTTTTCATGGCAATGATCCTGTACGATGTATATCCTGTGGATTACCTGGTTTTAGAGACAGGACTTGGCGGCAGACTTGATGCTACTAATTCTATCAGTAGTCCTGTACTTAGTATTATTACTGAGATTGGTTTTGACCACATGCAGTATCTTGGCAATACCATTGAGGCTATTGCAGGCGAGAAGGCAGGAATCATCAAAAGGGGCGTTCCAGTAGTCTTTTTTGACAAACAAAAAGAAAGCTCAGAGACGATCAAGAACAGGGCTCTTGAACTTGATACAAGAGCAATAATGATAGAAGGCAAAAGTATTGAAAATGTAAGCACTATCAGAGATGAATCAGGAAACAAATACATTGCTTTTTCATATAATTCCCTTTATGATAAATATGTTGACCTGAAATTATCAACTGAAGCCAGATATCAGGCTGAAAATGCGGCTCTAGCCGTGACAGCTGCTGAGCTTTTAAGGGATAATGGTGCCGAGATCACCGAACTTGATATCCGCGAGGGACTACTTAGTGCCAAGTGGGAAGGCAGAATGGAAGAGATTCACCCAGGTATTTACGTTGATGGTGCTCATAATATAGATGGTATGGAGGCTTTCCTTGATACTGTCAAAGAGATCCCGTCAGAGGGCAGAAAGCTTCTTTTATTTGGAATAGTTGGTGACAAGCAATACAGGGACATCATTTGCAAAATACTCTTAAGTGGTGAATTTGATGCCATCTATGTGGCGGTCTTAGAGACTTCCAGATCAGTTTCAGTAGCTGATCTTAAGACAGCCTTCGAAGACTGCAAGGAAGAACATCACATCTTTGGTGTTCCGATCAAATATTATACCAATGTAAGGGATGCAATTACCGATATAGTAACAATGAGGAAATCAGGAGACATCGTATTTGGTGCTGGATCGCTGTATCTTGCAGGGCAGATCAAAGCCATAATGTGATGCAGAGGATTTATCTATGCTTAATTTTGAAGAAGAGTTAAAAAAATTCAAACCAAGTCTTGAGATAGAGGATGCTGAGGATATTATTTATAATCAGGATCTTGATGATATGTCTGATGTTTTGGTCAGACTCCTTAAGGACGCAGGACAGGGAACTGACAATCAAAGAAGGACAAAGTAATAATGAAATGTAATCGTTGTGGGACAGAGCTTAATAAGGGGGATATCTGCCCAGGATGTGGAGCAAATGTTAGGACTTATAGGAGACTTGTAAGTCTTTCTAATGTTTATTACAATGACGGCCTTGAAAGAGCCGGAGTTAGGGATTTAACAGGTGCTACAGAAGCTCTCAAGCAGAGCCTTAAGCTCGACAAGAATAATATAGATGCCAGAAACCTTCTAGGTCTTATTTACTATGAGACTGGGGAGGTTGTTGCTGCACTTTCAGAATGGGTTATCAGCAAGAACCTCAAGACAGAGGATAATGTTGCTGATTATTACATGGATACTGTAAGAAACAGCCCATCCAAGTTAGATGATATCAACCAGACAATCAAGAAGTTTAATATTGCGCTTAATTACTGCCACCAGGACAGCCTTGATCTAGCTGTTATTCAGCTCAAGAAGGTGCTGTCTCTTAATCCTGGCTTTATTAAAGCGCATCTTTTGTTGTGTCTTTTATATTTAAAGGGTGGTAACTGGGATAGGGCCAAGATTGAGGCTCAGAAAGCATTAAAGCTTGATTCAGGCAATGTTCTTGCCAAGAAATATCTTAAGGAAGCTGACAGTATGTTGCTTCCAGGTGAGAGCGGCAAGCTTGTTTCTGATATTGCCACTGCTGACAGTGATGATGTTATCAGATACAATAGTGGCAATGAGATGATCATTCAGCCAGTCAAGAAGTCTGCAATTACCAGAACAGGCTCTATTTGGGGTATCGTTCTTGGTATCGTTCTTGGACTTGCAGCTGCATGCTTCCTTATCCTTCCACAGAGGATCGTTAGCATTAACTCTAGCAATCAGCAGAAGATCACACAGATCAGTGAAGAATCAGATGCCAAGTCAGCCAAGATCAATGAGTACGAACAGCAGATAGCTACTCTTCAGACTCAGGTCGACAATCTTCAGACTCAGGTAACTGACTATGAGGGCGTTGATTCAACATCAGCAGCTATGAACAGTCTTATGAAGGCTGTTAGCATATATCTTGCAAATCCTTCAGATGTAGAAGGAATGGCAAAAGCTCTTTCTAAAGTGGATCTTAATGCCATTGGAGATGATATATCTCCTGAGTTTAAGAGTCTTTATGACAGCTTAATGTCACTGGTAGGACCACAGCTTGCGACATCTTACTATAATACAGGATATGAAGCTTATAAGTCAGATGACTATGCGACTGCTATCGCCAACCTTTCTAAGGCATATCAGTACAACAGTGGTGATGTTAATACACTGTATTATCTGGCTACTTCGTACTATGCAAATGGGGATATTGACAAGGCAAAAGAATCTTATGACCTTGTAGTCAATAACTTCCCTAACACTCAGAGTGCTCAGGCAGCACAGACCAAACTTGCGGAGATCAACAACTCCGGTAATTGATGTAGTTTTTGATTTATATATAGGATTGATAGTGGGGAAATGATAAATTTTTCGGATTTAACTTTTATTTTTAGGTTTTTACCGGTTGTTCTTATAGCTTATTATCTGACTCCCATTACATATAGAACGTGGACACTCTTAATTGGTAGCCTTGCTTTCTATGCAGTAGGGGATATCAGATTATTTCCAGCTCTCTTGGGAGCTGTAATTGTTAACTATTTATTTGGCAGAGCAAATTTTGGTGAGAAGAAAAAGCTTCTTCTTGCCTTTGCTGTGTGTCTTGATGCATTGATGCTGATCGAGTTTAAGCTTATCGGTCAGTTCATCAATAATTCTTTTCTTCCAATAGGAATCAGCTTCTATACTTTCAAGATGATTTCTTATCAGGTGGATATTTACAAAGGTAAAATTGAAAATGAACCAAAATTTGTAGACGTTGCGGCCTATTTCACTATGTTTCCACAGGTGACATCAGGTCCTATTATGCGTTACTCAGATTTTGAGAAGTTAGAGCTCAAAGAGAAGCTTGGCGACATTTTAGAGCAGATCGAAGATGGTCTTAAGTTCTTTGTTCTTGGACTTGGGTTTAAGGTCCTTCTTGCAGATCACTTTGCTATGCTCTGGAATGATATCGGAACCATCGGCTATGAGAGTATTTCTACACCTCTTGCCTGGATAGGAGCCGTTACTTATTCACTTCAGCTTTATTATGATTTCTGGGGATATTCACTTATGGCAGCCGGAATAGGCGTTATGCTTGGATTCCCATTTATCACAAACTTTGACCAGCCTTATAGCTCTGGTAGTATTTCTGAGTTTTATCGCAGATGGCATGCTACTTTGGGCTCATGGTTTAAGGATTATATCTATATTCCTCTCGGAGGCAGCAGGAAGGGAACAGGAAGAACATTTCTTAATCTCCTTGTTGTTTGGCTTATTACAGGCTTTTGGCACGGAGTTACACTTAACTTCATTTTGTGGGGACTTATCCTCTTTGCATTTATCGCCCTTGAGCATTTCGTGATCATGCCAAAGCTTCCAAAAACTCTTGGCAAGATCATAGGTAAGATAAATGTATTAGTATTTATCCCGCTTACATGGGTAATATTTGCAATAACCAATCCTATGCATCTTCTTGAGTATTTCAAGAGACTTTTCCCATTCTTTGGAGAGGGAATCGCAGTCAATCAGAACGACTTTATCAAGAATCTTGGTATCTATGGCGGCTTCCTTGCTGCAGGTATCATACTTCTTTTACCTGGCCTATATAGATTTTTTGTAAAAAACAGAAAACACCCTGTTATAAATGTGTTTTTATTTATACTGTTCTGGGCATGCGTATTTAGCTTGTCCAATGCAGCTGGCAATCCATTCATGTATTTTAAATTTTAGATAGGAAAGAAAAAATGTGGTTTAAAAAGAGCCCGCTTCTCATTGGAGTAGTGGTATTTACAATCTTAATATCGGGCATCTCTTTTGGACTTAAAGATACTGTGTATCAGGAGTACAGCATCAGCATGGGAGCTGACACGCCAATCCTTAGCCTTTTCTTTAAGGGACTTACTGATGGCGTATTCCCATGGAGCAGCGCTCCTATAGAGGAACCTATTGAATTAGTAGAAGACGAAGTTGATGAAGAGGAAGTTACAGAGCTTGTAGAGGAACCTGTAGAAGATTCTGTTACCGATGTTTCTGCTAATGATGTTTCAGGTAATGACGTATCCGGCAATTCAGAGGATGTTACATATGAATTAACAGAAGTAACAGATGATTATTTCTGTGATGCATTATTTATTGGAGATTCTAGAACAGTAGGCCTTTCTGAGTACTGTGAGGAACTTGATTCAAGAGCAACTTTCTATTCCAAGGTTTCACTTACAATATTTACAGCGATGACCAAGGAATTTGTTACGACAGAAGATGGCAGAAAGATAACAGTTGATCAGGCGCTTTCTGAGCATCAGTTTGCCAAGATCTACATCATGCTTGGACTTAACGAGATTGGTACTGGTAATACAGAGTATTTCTGCAACAAGTACAAAGAAGTTCTTGATAGGATCAGGGAACTTCAGCCAGATGCCATCATCTATATTCAGGGCATCATGCATGTAACAGCCAATAAGAGTGATAATGACAAGCACTTTAATAACGCAAACATCAATGAGAGAAATGAAGCTTTGTCTCAGTTTGCTGATAACAAGACTATCTTCTATATTGATATGAATGAAGCTGTTGATGACGAAAATGGAAATCTTTTGTCAGAACTGTCCTTTGATGGTGTTCATTTAAAGGCTTCTTCCTATGAGAGATGGCACCAGTATTTGCTACAACACGCTATTGTTAAGTAATGAGAGAAGGTGATAAAATGGCTAGAGAAATGACATTTAAGATGGAACGACCTGGACTTTTACATGAAGGTGATCATGTGACTGTCACAGAAGGAGTTCTTCCTAGTAACTATTACTATACTATCGACCCTTCCCTTGCAATGTCAGGAAACTTCCCTTTCCGCGAGCGTATGCTAGAAAGAGAAGGTGTAGTGACCAAGGTTGAAGAGAACGCAAGAGGATTCTATGTAACTGCTCTTTTTGGTGAGGATCAGACGGAGTAGAACATATCATAAGGAGGAGACAAAATGGAGTACATTTCAACAGACAAAGCACCAGCAGCAATCGGACCATATTCTCAGGCTATCAAGGCAGGAGATTTCTTATATGCTTCAGGACAGATTCCTATCAATCCTGAATCAGGTGAGATCGATACTACTACTATTGCTGATCAGGCTGACAGAGTTTGCCGTAATATTGGTGAGATTCTCAAGGCTGCAGGAACTGATTATGAGCATGTAGTTAAGACAACTTGTTTCCTTGCTGAGATGAGTGATTTTGCAGCATTCAACGCTGTATATGAGAAGTATTTTACTGGCAAGCCAGCTAGAAGCTGTGTTGCAGTCAAGCAGCTTCCTAGAAACGTTCTCTGCGAAGTGGAGATCATCGCATATTTAGGAAAATAATAGGGGACATGTATGAAGCTTAAAACAGCGATCTGCGCTTTAGCTTTAACAATGATTCTTTCTGGTTGTGGAAGTTTGTCAGGGGGACACAATATCGATTCAGGTTTTGCATACATCGAGAGCCATCAGTATGATAATGCTCTCGAGAGTTTTAATGTAGCTGAAGAGAAGGGTGAAGACGCCTGCCTTGTCCACAGAGGAAGGGGTATAGCTTATCTTTACAAAAATGAATATGAGCTGGCAGTTAACGAACTGCTGGCTTCTTTGGCTACTGACGAGGGAATAGTTGATGATATGGACTTTGACACCAACTATTACCTGGCAGAAGCTTATTACAAGCTTGGTGAATACAACAAGGCAAAAGAGGTTTACGACGCTATCATAGGTCTTCGCAGTAAGGATAGTAATGCCTACTACCTTAGAGGAACTGCAGAACTTGCAGCTGGTGAGCATGACCTTGGATATGCTGATTTTACCAAAGCGATCTCTTTAAATCCCAAAGATTATTCAATGATGATAATGATATGCAAATCTCTTGATGAGCAGGGCTATGGAGACGAAGGCAGATCCATTTTGAGTAAGGCTATGGAAAACGGTAGCGACTTCATGTCCAACTATGAGAGAGGACAGATCTATTTTTATCTCGGCGATTATCAGAGCGCAGTTCAGTATCTTGAGACTGCCAGCAATGAAAGGGACCAGGACAAAGAGCCTGTTATCCTGATGCTGGGACATACACTTGAGACTATGGGAGACTATTCAACTGCTTGCAGCAAGTATTCTAATTATCTAAGGGATAACCCAGATAGCGCCAAAGTCTACAATAGACTTGGTATGTGCCAGATAAAGCTTGCAGATTATGAGTCAGCGGTAGCTTCCTTTGAAGCAGGCATTGCTTTAGATGATAAGGCCATGAATCAGGCTCTTACTCTTAATCAGATCACTGCATATGAATATATGGGCGAGTTTAACCTTGCTTCTTCACTTATGACTACTTATCTTGAGACGTATCCTGACGATGAGACTGCCATAAGAGAAAATATCTTTTTATCTACTAGGTAACAGATTTACGGGAGAATATTATGAAAATATCTGTATATAATGATTGGGATCATGTACCAAAGGCTGAGAGCGAAGGCCAGGACAACGTGGTACTTGCCTGGGATGGTGAATACAGAAAGGGCGATATCATCGAATTTTCCGGCATCGAGCCTGACAATTTTTATGTAGTCAAGGTTGACGCTGCCATTGATCCGGCACTTGTGTATATAACTCAGGAGACTGTGCTTTTTACAGTTCCTTTTTATGAGAAAAAAACCAGCTACAATCCATTAGCTTTCTTTGGTAATAGACATTATGTCAGCATCAGAGCAGCTTTTTCTTTTGAAGTAGAAGGATATCGCAATATAGCAGCAAATCCATTTGATCAGCATGAGGTAGTAGGAGTTTATCCTCATGCCAGTGCCAACGTTGAAACAAGAGGAGAGGCAGTATTTGCAGCTAGAAATGCTATTGATGGCTGTATCGCAACTCTTTCTCATGGAGAATGGCCTTATGAGTCCTGGGGCATCAACAGACAGGATGATGCAGAGTTTACCCTTGATTTTGGAAGAGAAGTAGACTTTGACCAGATAGTTCTTTATACAAGGGCTGATTTTCCACATGATAACTGGTGGGTAGAGGCTACATTCACCTTCTCTGACGGAACAAGTGAAGTCGTTCAGATGGACAAAAAGGTGGCAGAGCCTCATGTTTTCCACATTGAGAGAAAGGGTATCACTTGGCTCAAGCTAGGCAAACTTATCAAAGCTGATGACCCAAGCCCATTCCCGGCTCTTACACAGATTGAAGTTTATGGAAGCGAATCCGCCGGGAGGTAATGGATTATGGAACACAGGTCCATAGTAGAGGATTATTTAAAAAAGACAGAGGGTGCAGGCCTTTATGACATCTATCCTGATATATCAGATAGAGACAGGTGGGATGCCCTTTCTGATACTCTTAAGACGAATCTTATAAATGCTGGAGAAGAGGCTTTAAAAGAGCCTTGGACCCAGCTTCTTATTTCTGACTTCAGAGAATTCACCAAAACCGGTAACAGAGTTCAGTTCGAGGATAAGTATTTTCCACGAAGAAGAAAATTAAATAAGCTTGTAATGGCTGAATGTGTCGAGAATAAAGGAAGATTTCTTGATGCTATCTTGGATGGACTATATCTGATTCTTGAAGAGACTACCTGGTGCCTTCCACCTCATACAAGCTATGAACGAGATGCAGCCCAGGAGACTATGCCAGATCCTACAAGACCTATCATAGATCTTTTTGATGCTGAGTCTGGCGCTGAGATAGCAGTTTGTGAGTATCTCTTAAGGCCAGTTTTTCAGAAGATAAGCCCATATATCAGTCTCTATGTTAATGAGAGATTAAAGGAGCGTATCTTTGAGCCATATCTAAATCAGCACTTCTGGTGGATGGGAAACGGCAAAGAGCCAATGTGCAACTGGACTGTTTGGTGCACTCAAAATGTTCTTTTGTGCGCGTTTACAAGGCCTACAGGGTTCTTTTCACAGGATGTTATGAGATCCTTCCTTGAAAAAGCGGCTCTTTCCTGCGATTATTTCCTTGATGAATACGGAGATGACGGCGGATGTGATGAGGGCGCTCAGTACTATACTCATGCAGGCCTGTGCCTCTTTGGATGCCTTGAGGTTATGAGCGGCGCACTGGGAAAAGAGAGCTCTTTTACCGGAGTGTTTAGTGATAAGCTCATAAGAAATGTGGCAAACTACATTGTTAAGATGTATGTTAGAAACGGCTACTACGTGAATTTTGCTGATTGCAGCGCTCTTCCAGGAAGAAGGACTGCAAGGGAATTCCTTTTTGGCAAAGCAACAGGAGATGAGGTGCTTGCTAGCTTTGCAGCGGAGGACTTTAAGGCTGAGAGCACGGATCAGAAGCTTATTTCAGATGAGATAAATCTCTTTTACCATGTTTGTCAGGCCTTTGCCTATGATGAAATGGAGGCTTATAAGAAGACTGAGAGCCTAGCTGAGGATACTTTCTTTGCAAGCGTCGGACTTATGGTAGCAAGGGATGACACTTATGTCCTTGCAGCCAAGGCTGGGGATAATGCAGACAGCCACAATCATAATGACGTGGGCTCTTTTACCGTGTACAAGGATGGAAAGCCTTTTGTGATCGATCTGGGCGTTGGAACCTATACCAAGAAGACCTTCTCAGACAGAAGGTATGAGCTGTGGACCATGCAGTCTCAGTTCCACAATCTGCCTACATTTATTGACAGCGAGGTTTTTGATGGCAGGGTAGCTTTACTTGGAAGGGATTCAGAGGCTGACAACCATGATGAACATGTGTATATGCAGCATGATGGGGAAAAGTATGCTGCAAGGGATGTGAAATGTCTTTTATCTGGGAATGCCAATAGCGGAATCTCATCACTTTCTATGGACATGGCAGGTGCCTATGACAGCCCCAAGATAAAGAGCTACAAGCGAGATATCAGCCTTAATAAGGGCGCCTATATTGTAGTAGAGGATGAGTTTGAAGCTGATGCTAGCTGCATCATAAGTCTTATGACCTATGAAAAGCCAGTTGCATCTGATGATAAAACACATATAACTGTGGAAAACATAGGAAAGATCATTATCGAAGGTGGAAAAGTATCAGAAATTCAGGAATATCCGGTAACAGATGAAAGACTTGCGCTTGCCTGGAAGCATGAGGTTTACAGAGTTTTAGTAAAGCCTGATGCCAGAAAGCTTAAGCTTACAATAAAATAAGTAATATCATAACAAAAAGAGGTATAAGTAATGGGTTTATTAAAAGCAGAAGATGAAAAGTGGGTCAAAGACACCCTTAAAAAGATCGAAGATAAGATGGTTCCTGTAACTGAGAGAAACAGAAACAAGATTCCATATACAACAGATGCAAACGGCAGATTTGACGACAGGGCTGGCAAAAATGACATCTGCTGGTGGACAAATGGCTTCTGGGGCGGCGAGATGTGGCAGCTATACAAGCTTACAGGAAATGAGATGTTTAAGCAGGAAGCTCTCCAGGTAGAAGATAAGATGGATGCAGCATTCCTTAACTACAACGGAATGGATCATGACGCCGGATTTAGATGGCTTCCTACAGCTGTTATCAATTACAAGCTTTATGGTGGCGAAGAGTCCAAGAACAGAGGACTTTTGGCAGCAGCTTCTCTTGCAGGACGTTTTAACTTAAATGGTAATTTCATCAGAGCCTGGAACGACTGGGGCGATGGCAGAGATACCACAGGCTGGGCAATCATCGACTGCATGATGAATCTGCCTCTTTTATACTGGGCATCAGAGGAACTTAAGGATCCAAGATTTAAAGAGATCGCAATGGCTCACGCAAACACTGCTATGAAGAACTTTGTAAGGGAAGACGGCTCTGTTAGACATATCGTGGGCTTTGATCCATTTACAGGTAAGTTTGACAGAGAGTACGCAGGTCAGGGCTATTCAGAAGGCTCATCCTGGACAAGAGGCCAGAGCTGGGGTATCTACGGCTTTACTCTTAGCTATATCTACACAGGTGATGAGAAGTATCTTAAGACAGCTCAGAAGATCGCAGAGTACATTCTTTCTGACATGCCAGAGACCTTCCTTGTGCCTATCGATTATAGACAGCCAAAAGAAGACGACCTTGAGGATTCAACAGCAGCAGCTATTACTGCAGGCGGCTTTATAGAGCTTTCAAAGTGTCTTGATAAGCTTGGGGAGACTGATAAGGCTGAGAAGTACCTTGAGGCAGCAGTTAAGCTCCTTAAGGCCCTTGATGGACACAGCTGCGACTATACATTAGACAGAGACAACATCCTCACTAGAGGTTCAGTTGATTATCATGGAAACGGCCATCATATGGCTATCATCTACGGTGATTACTACTATATTGAAGCACTTATGAAGCTTACAGGTACTGCACTTACAGTATTTTGATGGCAGTTGGAGGAGATTATGAAATTCACACCAAGTCATACTAATTTTGAACTTAGCCCATATACAGGACTTGATAGAGATAGCTGGATCGAAGCTGCCCAGTATCTATTAGCTGGTATATTTGACAACATCAAGGATATCGAAGACCCAGTAGTTATGCCAAGATATGAGACAGAGGTTACTTATCCTTCCAAGGATGCACCTCTTTGGAGAATCAAGGCCGAGGTTTTTGAGGGGCTTTGCAGATCATTTTTTGTTTCTGCGCCACTTATCCACATTAAACCTGACCTCGAGCTCAATGGCATAAACATCCGTGAATATTACAAGAAGCAGGTTCTTTACGCAGTTACTAAGGGCGAAAAGAACTATGTTCTCAATTACTCAGACATGAAAGAGCTTGATAAGAGCGGCAATCCTGTGGCTGTTTATCAGCAGACTGTTGAGACGGCAGCTCTTGTGATCTGCCTCTGGCTTTCTAAGGATGAGATCTGGGAGACTTATACACAGGATGAAAAAGACAGGATTGCAGCCTTTTTGACTGACTTTGCCCATGCCAATACAGTTCCACAGAACTGGCGTCTATTTAACATGCTTGATATGGCGTTTCTCTATATGAATGGCTACGACATCGATGAAGACATCATGAGAGACCACGCTCAGAACATCCTTGCTTACTATGCAGGTGATGGCTGGTATAGAGATGGTCAGTCTTTTGACTACTACTCATGCTGGGCATTTAACATGTATACAGCTATCTGGAATGAATGGTATGGCTATGAAAAAGAGCCTTACATTGCCCAGAAATTTGAAGATAACTCCAATGAACTTATGAAGACCTATCCTATGTTCTTTGACAGGGATGGCTTTACAAACATGTGGGGCAGAAGTGGTATTTACAGAAATGCTGCCACAAGTGCCTTTGATGGCAATCTTATGATGAAAAATTCCAGCATCAATCCTGGACTTGCAAGACGTATCTGCTCAGGTTCACTTCTCCAGTTCCTTACAAGAGATGATTTCCTTTGGAGCGGAGTGCCTACTCTTGGCTTTTATGGTCCATTTGTGCCTCTTGTTCAGGGATATTCCTGCGCAGAATCACCTCTTTGGCTTGCTAAGGCTCTTTTGTGCCTACATTTACCAGCTGACCACCCATTCTGGACTGCCAAGGAAGAGAACGGTATCTGGGAGCAGTTAAAAGAAAGAGAGACTAAAGTTACAACTCTTAATGGGCCTGCCCTTTGCATGGCAAACCATGAAGCTAACGGAATCACAGAGCTTAGAACCGGTAAGATCGTTAAGCACAAGGATGATGCCCACGGCATGTGGAACTACAGTAAGCTTGTGTTTAATTCAAAGTTCCCTTGGGAATCAAGACCTTGCGAGGGAGTTGAATCTCAGCAGTATGTGATTACTTATCTTGACGAAGAGGGGGCAAAGGGACTTGCGGCTAATGCCACATTTTGGCATGGTGAGAAGGAGAACGTCCTTTACAGAAGGCAGTTCTTTGAATATGAGACTGAGACAGAAACTCATTGGAGAACAGCACTTAATATTGCAGACTTTGCTGTCCCTTATGGCATTTTCCGCGCGGACAAGATACGTCTTTTCAGAAGACCTATCCGTATAACTCTTGGAGCATTTGGCTTCCCTGACAATGGTACAGAGGTCATTACGAAGGAAAAAGATGGCTACAAGGCTGTAATACTAAAGGGACATGACCATACAGGAAAAGAAAAACAGTTAGCCTTTACAATTATGGACGGATGGGATAATATCCAAATAATAAAAAGCACAGATACAAATCCTGACAGTAAGAATTCCATAGTTCTTTTTGCAGATACTAAGAGAGACAAGCAGTATGGATATGAGCCATATTTCCTGATCTCACAGGTTATCACCAAAGAGAGCTTGGATGATTTTGATGATGATGATATTTTCCCAGTTAAGGCTATTGAATACACAGACCCTCAGAAATGCGGAGGATACGGTCCAGTAACCATAACACTCAAAGATGGAACTGTAAGGACTATTGACTTTGACTTGATGGAGGGTAATTTACAGCTATGACATACCAGATCAGAATTGCTACACCTGAGGATGCTAAAGAGCTACTTGATATTTACAGGTACTATGTTGAAAACACAGCTATAACTTTTGAATATGATGTTCCTTCTGTAGAGGAATTCAGAGGCAGAATAGAACGTGTACTAAAAAAGTTCCCTTATTTAGTAGTGGAGGGAGATGGCAAGATCTACGGATATGCTTATGTTAGTCCATTCAAGGAAAGAGCTGCTTATCAGTGGGCGGTTGAGACTTCTATCTATGTGGCCAAAGATGCCAGAAGAGACGGACTTGGACGCATGCTCTATGAGGAACTTGAAAAGCGCCTTAAAGAGATGGGAATTCTTAACCTTAATGCTTGTATCGGTTACCCAAACGGGGCTGAAGATGAGCACTTAACATATGATAGCGTTAAGTTTCACGAAAAGATGGGCTATTCTATGGTGGGAGAGTTCCACCAGTGCGGCTACAAGTTTGGCAGATGGTACAACATGGTCTGGATGGAGAAGCTAATAGGAGAACATGTGAATGATCCAACTTGCGATCGTTGAAGATGAAAATTCATATGCTGATCAGCTGATAGAGTTTGTGAATAGGTATCAGTCAGAGAGCGGAAAAACTTTCAAGATAACCAGATTTAAGGATGGTGATGAGATCACCAATGGCTATCGTGGACAGTTCGATATTATCCTTATGGATATTGAGATGAAGCTCATGGACGGTATGACGGCAGCAGAGGAGATCAGAAAACTCGATCAGGACGTTATCATTATGTTTATTACTAACATGACTAATTACGCTATCAGGGGCTATCAGGTTGACGCCCTTGATTACGTATTAAAGCCAGTTAGTTATTTTGCTTTTTCTCAGAAGCTTGGAAGAGCTATATCCAAGATGAAGAGTAAGAGCAGTAAGACTATATCCATAGAGATGCAGTCTGGAGTTAAAAAACTAGATATAGACAATGTCTTTTACATTGAAAGTGAAGGACACAACTTAAATTTTTATACAAGTGGCGGGGAGTTTACAATAAGGGCCAAGCTTAAGGATTTTGAAGAACAGCTTGTTCCCTACAATTTCTTTAGGAGCAACAAGGGATATCTTGTTAATCTTAAATATGTGGATGGTGTAGAAAATGGCAGTTGTCTCATTGCTGGCAAGCAGCTTCTTATCAGCAGATCCAGAAAAAATGACTTTATGACTGCCCTGACTGAGTATATGGCTCAGTGATTTAAGGAAGTTCCCATGGAAAATATTTATCAGGACATACCACGAATATATACAGCTCTTGCCGAATGGCTTGCTTGTATGACCTATTGTCTGGTATTAAAAAGAAAGATCAATAACAGTATCTTTACTATCTTTTCTGTGTTTGCTTTGATCGCACAGAGTGTATTTCTTGTATTTACCAAGAATCTACCGGTGGTATTTTGGATCCCATGTATGCTTATTGCTGTGGGATTTATGTACCTTTTCTTATATCTTACATGTGACACCAGCAGAAATGTTGTTGGCTACTATTGCGCAAGAGCATTTCTTCTAGCAGAACTTGCAGCTTCTCTTGAATGGCAGCTTGCCTGCTTTTTCCTTACCAAAAACAATTCTAAGGCTATTCAGATCCTGATCTTGGTAGCAGTGTATGTTCTTGTCTTTACTTGGGCACACTACATGGAAGTTAGCATTACAAGAGGAATCTTTCAACTTGAGATCAATTATCATGAGCTGTGGGCAGCTATTGCCATTGCTGCAGCAATCTTTGCTTTTAGTAACCTTAGTTTCATAGTTCAGAATACTCCTTTTTCAGCAGGAGTCACCGCGGATGTTTTTTATATCAGAACACTTGTTGATATTGCTGGAATAATGATATTATATGTTTATCAAAGCAGAATATGTGAGCTTCTGGCAGAGAAAGAGCTTAGAAACATCCACTCTATGCTGAAGGCTCAGTATGATAAGTACAGGGGCTATCAAACTACTTTTGACATGATCAACATGAAGTATCATGACTTAAAGCATCAGATAGCAGGCCTTCGTTCTGAAATGAGTGATGAAGAGCGAAAGAAGTGGATCGATACTCTTGAACAAGAGCTTGAATCCTACAACCCTGAGCTTCAGACAGGTAACAGCGTTCTTGACACGCTTATTGCAGGTAAGATGATGAACTGTAGAGCCAATAATATCAAGATTACCTGCGTAGCTGATGGCAATATTCTTGATTTTATGCATGTTGCAGATATCTGTACTGTTTTTGGTAATGCCCTGGACAATGCCATTGAGAGTGTATCTCTCATCGAGGATCCTGAGAAAAGGCTTATTCACATGGCAATTTCTCCAAAGAAAAATTTTGTTCTTATACAGATCAATAATTATTGTGAGAATCGTATCACAATGAAAAATGGCTATCCTGTAACTACAAAGGCTGACAAGGGAAATCATGGATTCGGCCTTAAGAGTATCAGATATACTTTAGAGAAATATCACGGAACAGTTAACTTTGACATCAAAGACAATTGGTTTGAGCTTAAGATGCTCATTCCAAAAGGAGGAGTTTCTTGAACGTATTAGCAGTAGCAATTGCTGATAGCATGGGATTTATCCTGCTGATCGCATTGCTCATAAGTAGCCGCATAAGGCGTTCAAAAAGAGATCTTGAACTTAAGATCTTTACATATATAACCATTTTGACTTTGGTTTCCTGTGTTGTAGATTTCTTTTCCTTCTACTCTGATGGGAAGCCTGGGAGGCTGTGGCATTTTATAAATGTTTTTGCCAATACCTTTTGTTTCATGTCAAATCCGGTCTTTATATCATGCTGGTGCCTTTATGAGGACATCAAGCTTTACAACAGCAAGGCAAGAGTAAAGAGAATCTATACCAAGGCCTTTATACCAGCAGTGATAATGGTGATCGTGGCATTTTTAAACATCTTTTTCCCTATTATCTTTTATATCGATGAGGCAAATGTGTATCATAGATTAAATGCAAACTATGCGTTTTATGTTGTTGATCTGGGATATCTTGTAATGAGCATAGTGATACTTATCTGCTATGAAAAGAGATATGGAAAAGCAAAGTTTTTTCCATTATATCTGATGATGGGACCAATCGTACTTGGTACTGGTATTCAGGCTATGTTCTATGGCGTTTCACTTATCTGGGTGTCTCTTGCCATAGGTCTTACTGCTATTTATATGTCTCTTCAGAATGAATTTTCTTATCTTGATACTCTGACAGGACTTTATAACAGAGCCTATCTTGATTATCAGATGGATAACTTATTGAAGGACAAGAATTCTGTGATCGGAGCTATCATGATCGACGTTGATTACTTTAAAAAGATCAATGATACTCTTGGTCATTCATTCGGAGATGAAGCTCTTATAGATGTGGCACGTGTTATCATCCTTAGTAAACCTGACAAAGCCATAGCTACAAGATTTGCAGGAGATGAGTTCATCCTACTAGTAAGTAACACTAGTCACTACGAGATGCAGAACATTATCAGAAACATAAGGGAAGAGCTTAGGATCTTCAACGAAACAGAGGGTAGGCACTACAAACTTTCACTTTCTCTTGGTTATGCCATCTACGATGTAGACAAAGACGACCGAGATGGTTTCTTCCGCCGCATGGACGACAACATGTACGAAGAGAAAAAGCTCAAGCATGGGTGATTGGCACCGGGGTGTATTGACCACCCGGAACTTTCTTGGCCTACGGACGTGTGATGGTGCGGATGCTCCACTTTCGCTCTATAGTATTTTTCGCAGGATACATAAGACATTCATAATCCCCAAATAGATTTATTTCATGTTATTCATAACATAAATCTATTTGGGGATTTTTCATGCCATGTATCATCTGCGAAAAATAAATCGCTCAAGTGAACCATCCACACTCATCACACTGTAACGGTAGAAAACAAGCATGTTTAGCTTAGAACTCTACAAAGTTGATTTTTCGGCTAAAGAATTAGTGGCATAAAAAAACAAGAAGAATTACTGATTTAGCCGATAAACATAGATTTTAGATAAATAGGCTAATGTTTTTGTTTACTATCCATTTATAAGTGAGCACTAGTTATACAAAATATTAGCTGAATTAAGCAAGTCTAACTGTTTTCGGCTAAAGAACCACTTTGATTTCAAGAATAGATGAAGATATATATTAGCCGAAAACGTAAATTTCAATATTATTTGGCTAAGAGTACAGCTGTGAAAAGGCTATGGCCAGCCAAGGATTACCTACATCGGCCAAAATCGACAGCATGCAGGTAACAAAAACTAGCTGAAAAAGGCTATGGCTAGCCAAGGATTACCTACATCGGCCAAAATCGACAGCATGCAGGTAATAAAACTTGCTAGAAAAGTGTCCCAGCTAGCCAAACAATACCTACATTAGCCACAAACCCTCGATTGCAGGTAATCAGTGGTGGCGATCGCTACACCCCCTCCCTCCTCCCCACAGTTCACAATTTTTTAATTTGTTTTTACTCCCGTTATCTGCTATGTTTGTTTTTATGAAAAAGAAGAAACTTGTTACTAACTTAATAATAGCTGTAGCCCTCATTATACTGGCTATAGGAAACTTGAATTTCTCATCATCGGCATCTACCAAGACTTCCACCAAGAAATACCCTTACGGAGTCTTTATTGGTGCGGATTCAGATGCCATTAGCAAGATGAAAAGTTACGAGATCGTAGTCATTGACGCTCAGTACTTTACCAAGAAGGAGATTAAGCAGCTTAAGGACAGCGGCTGCACAGTCTATAGCTATATTAACGTAGGCTCGATAGAGAATTTTAGACCATATTATGAAGATTACAAGTATCTGACTCTTGGAGCTTATGAGAATTGGGAAGAGGAGAGCTGGATTGACGTTTCAGATAAGTCTTGGCAGAAGTTCATCACAGATAAGCTTGCAAAAGAGCTTGTAGCAAAGGGAATTGATGGATTTTTTGTGGATAATACTGATGTTTATTACTGTTACAAGACTCAGAAGATATATGAGGGACTTACAACGATCCTCAAGGGACTTAAGAAAACTGGTAAATATGTCTGCATAAACGGTGGAGATACTTACATCACAGAGTTTATTACCAAGAATGGATCAGCTGATGATGTAGCTGATGCAGTTAATCAAGAATCAGTCTTTAGTGAGATAGATTGGGACAATGATTCTTTTACCAAGAAATCGGCAGAAGATAGCCGGTACTTCAAGGAATATGTAGAACTTGCTGCTGGTAAGGGACTTGATATCTATCTTCTGGAATATACTACTGATAATAAGTTAATTGGACATGTCAAGAAGTACTGCTCAGATAATGATTTCAAGTATTACATATCTGATAGTTTAGAGCTTAAGTAATTAACAGGTCTGACATCAGATAGATATAAAACATAAAAGAGGAGAAAGGTTATGAAAGCACATTTTGCCGGGGGATGTTTTTGGTGCGTAACACCAATTTATAAAATGTATGGAGTTGATAAGGTTATCTGCGGCTATTCTGGCGGAGACGAAGTTAATCCTACCTATGAGGACGTTAAGGCCCAGAAGACCGGACACCGCGAGACTATTGAGCTTGTTTATGATCCTGAGAAGGTTTCATATGATAAGCTTCTAGATATCTTTTTTGCCAATGTAGATCCATTTGACCCTGAGGGACAGTTCATTGACAAGGGCTTTTCATATACATTGGCTATCTATTACAGCACAGAAGAGGAAAAACTTCGTGCCCAGAACCGTATTCACAAGCTAGAAGAGGAGTCTGGCAAGAAGACCTACGTTGCTATCGAAAAATTCAAGAGTTTCTATGAGGCAGAGGAGTATCATCAGGATTATTACTTAAAAAATCCAGAGGCATTTGAAAAAGAGATGATAGAATCCGGAAGACAATCTAAAAAGCATTAAAAGATTATTAAAAAACCGTCCATTCGCTTTTTTTTCTCAGACAATAAAAATATAATTAATATATGAGTATATGCGTTTTAGAACCATTTTTTATGGAGGTAAGACCATGTCTGCAGAAAATAAGAATGCAAACGGAATAAAATTTGTTGACAGTATTAAGACCAAGCTTATTGGTATCATGATTCTTGTTGCGGCAGTTCCACTGGCTGTAGCAGTTATCGTAAGTTATAATACTTCAACCAGTAAGGCACTTCTTGATGCTGAAGATGCTGCTGAATGGCAGGTTTGGTATGTAGAATCCCAGTTTGAGAATGCTTGTAATACTAACCTGACGACCATCAAAAACATTGCTTCTAACCCAACGGTAGTGGCATATGTTAGTGGTGATAGCAGCATACCATACGAAGAGGTTCAGGATATCGTCAGAAGAGCTGATGATGTCATGAATGATGGCGTCATTACATCTATTGCAGGTCCATCTGGAATGCAGGTAGTCAGGACAGAGGGTGACTTTATAGATGTATCAGAGAGAGAGTATTTCCAGGAAGCTATCAAAGGTAATACTTATATTTCTAACGTAATGGTCAGCAAGACAACTGGAAAGAGAATGGTCACATTCGCGACACCTGTCATGAATGGCAACAAGATTGTTGGTGTTGCCCACAGAAACTATGACCTCGATAATTTCCACGAACTTTTGGCAAAAGATACTACGAATGCATTTATGGTAGATAGAGAAGGCACTCTATGTGCTCATGCTGCTTATGTAGTAGGTGAAGGTGATAATACTAACGAAGATTTTTCTTATCTGCAGTTATTTTCTAATACCGAAGAAGAAGGCTTCTACCTTGAAAAAGCTTATAATGATTCTTATATAGCTTTTGCAAGAGATCCCAATTCTGGATTTGTCATTGCAACAGCTACAGCTGAATCAGAAGTGCTTGGTGCTGCAAGAAAATCAGCTATTATTGTCATTGCTGTTGGAGTGGGACTTCTTATTGTAGCTATAATCATTTCGCTTCTCATGGCAAAGAGTTTTACAGAGCCTATAAAAGCAGTCCAGAAGTCGCTTGAAGCTCTTTCTGATGGAAGATTTAAAATGGTTGAAAAGCATGATGCCAGAAAAGACGAATTTGGACTTATTTCCAAAGCCACTAACTCCTTGATTGAAACATTAGATGGTATTGTTACCAATATAAAGAGATCTGCAGATGATGTGGGAAAATCATCTGAGGAACTTTCAGATATGGCGAACCAGATATCGCAGACTGCAGAAGATGTTTCTAATGCAGTTCAGGAGATAGCATCAGGTGCAACACAGCAGGCTGACGAGATTCAGAGTGCTTCTGAGAATGTTGGTCGAATTGGTGATGCTGTAGGAAGTGTACAGAATTCTTCCGGAGATCTTACAAACCTTGCTGGTAAGATGAAAGAAGCTTCAGAGGTTTCAAGTAAATCTCTTCAGTCCCTTCAGGATTCATCCTCAGAGATGACAGCTAAGATTGATGATATTGCTAATACTATCCAGGCAACTAAGGATGCAGTTAATACTATCAGCGAAAAGGTAGAAGGCATTACATCTATCGCAACTCAGACAAACCTTCTTTCACTTAATGCTTCAATTGAGGCTGCTAGAGCTGGTGAAGCTGGCAAGGGATTTGCGGTAGTTGCAGAAGAGATTGGTAAGCTTGCTGATGATTCTAAGGAAATGGCAGATGACATCAGAAAAGAGATGGAGGTTCTGCTTGAACAGTCTGAAGCAGCAGTTGCAGCTGCAGATGAGGTTAAAAAAGGCAACAGTGATCAGCAGATTGCTCTTGGAGAGACCCTTGATGCAGTTAATGGCATGCTTGATGATATTGGAAGCACAGTTGGAGGTGTTCAGCTTATTTCTGAAGGAGCTGATACCTGCGAAACATCCAAGAATGCGGTTGTTGATACAATGAGTGCTCTCTCGGCTATTTCAGAGGAAAACGCAGCTTCCTCAGAAGAGACAGGAGCATCGATGCAGGAACTATCTGCTACCGTTACAACGCTTGCTGGATCTGCTAATGGTCTTAAGGATATAGCAGAAAAGCTCAATGAAGAAATGAAGTTCTTTAAAGATAGCGCAGATGTTGAAATAGCGGAAGAAACTGCAGAATAACATATTTTTGTAGGACATCAAAAAATCTTTAATACATTTCATGACAAAAATCGTGCAGTTTGTGACAAAAACGGCACGATTTTTTGTTTGTGATAATCTGAAAATGTAGTTATCTGCCAGTGACCCAAAATGGCAGGAAAACGTAGAAAGTAACTGCAGCCTGAACACCTGCAGTGCTAAATAAAAAGGGAGGTTCAAAATATGTTATCTATTAATATGGATGACGTCCTTAACGTCTTAACATCGATCAGATCATACTTGATTGCTATCGGTGTTATCATCGCTATCGCAGTCGTATTAATGATTGCAGTTATGAAACTTAATAAGCCTGTTAAAAAGCTTATTAGGGGCACAGCTTTAGTAGCTATGCTGACTGGTATTGTTGTTTGTGTAAATATGATCTGTTCAGGTCCTATGAGCACAATGCTCGATCTTGTAAGTGGAAGTGGAACAATTTCCAAGACTACTTCAGACGAGACCACAGTTCTTGCACAGGATATCGCAAGAGAGGGTATTGTTCTTCTTGAAAACAATGACAATACACTTCCTGTTGCTTCTGGTAGCAAGTTAAATGTATTTGGATGGGCTTCAACAAATCCTATCCTTGGTGGAGCTGGTTCAGGTGCTCTTAACGATGCATATGATCAGATCTCACTTCTTCAGTCTCTTTCAGACGCTGGTATTGAAACTAACTCAGAACTTACACAGTTCTATACAGACTACAAGGCTGACAGACCTGTAGTTGGAATGTGGAATCAGGATTGGACACTTCCTGAACCTAACGTATCTCTTTATTCTGATGAGCTTATGGCAAATGCAAAGAGCTTCTCAGATACAGCAATGATCGTTATCAGCCGTTCAGGTGGTGAGGGTGCTGACCTTCCTACAGACATGAATGCTGTAGTTGATGGCTCTTACATGGATGGAACTACATACACAGCTGGAACTTATGATGATACATTAAATGAAGGCAATGACTGGGATGCAGGTGATCACTATCTTCAGCTTACAAACAGAGAAGAAGAGATGATTGATCTTGTTTGTGCTAACTTCGACAAGGTAGTTCTTGTTTACAACGGTGCAAACGCATTCGAGCTTGGCTTTATAAAAGATCACCCACAGATCAAGTCAGTTCTTTGGGTAGCTGGTATGGGTCACGTTGGTATGGAGGCCCTTGGTGAGATCGTAGCAGGTGAGGTTAACCCATCTGGTAAGACAATCGACACATATGTTTATGATATGGAAAAGACACCTTGGTGGAACAACTTCGGTGACTTCAACTATACAAACATGGATGAGTTTGCTTATACATCTACTGGATTCACAGGAAACGAATCTACAGCAGAAGTATCATTCATCAACTATGTAGAGGGAATCTACGTTGGTTATAAGTTCTATGAGACAGCTGCTCTTGAAGGACTTATCAACTATGATGAGATGGTTCAGTATCCATTCGGTTATGGACTTTCTTATACAACATTTGAGCAGACAATGGGTGACATCACAGAGGCAGATGGTAAGATCAGCTTCGATGTTACTGTTACTAACACAGGTTCTGTAGCTGGTAAGGATGTAGTAGAAGTTTACTACAACCCACCATACGTAAGTGGTGGTATCGAGAAGGCATCTGCTAATCTTGTTCAGTTTGACAAGACACAGCTTCTTGAGCCAGGTGCATCAGAGACTATCAATATCTCTTTTGCAGTAGAAGATATGGCATCATATGATTACCAGAACGCAAAGGCTTATGTTCTTGAGGCTGGTGACTATGTGATCTCAATCAACTCAGATTCACACAACGTTATTGATTCTAAGACATACACTGTAGATTCTACAGTAACTTATAGCGGATCAAACTCAAGAGAGAGCGATCTTGTTACAGCAACAAATACATTTGATTATGCAGAAGGTGACATTGAGTACCTTTCAAGAGCAGATGGATTTGCTAACTACGCTGCAGCTACAGCAGCTCCAAAGAGCTACGAGATGGCAGCAGATGCTAAGGCATCTTTCTACAACATCAGTAACTATTTATCAGCAGAAGCTACAGCAGCTGATGAAGATGCAAATGCTGAGGCAGTTACAACTGGTGCTGAGACAACACTTAAGCTTGCAGACCTTAGAGGTCTTGATAAGAACGATCCTAAGTGGGATGAGCTTCTTAACAGCATGTCACTTGATGATATGAATGCTCTTATCTCTCTTGGTGGATATCAGACAAACTCAGTTGATTCAATTGGTAAGGTTCGTACAAATGACTGTGACGGTCCTGCTTCTATCAACAACAACTTCACAGGTGTTGGATCACTTGGATTCCCTGTTGGAGTAACAATTGCAGCTACTTACAACAAAGAGCTTGCTTATTCATTTGGTGATTACATCGGCAAGATGGCTGATGAGATGGATGTTTCAGGTTGGTATGCACCAGCTATGAATATTCACAGAACGGCATTTGCTGGACGTAACTTTGAGTACTATTCAGAGGATCCTATCCTTTCAGGATATGTTGCTTCTGAAGCTTGTAAGGGTTCATGGGCTAACGGAGTATATGCTTATATCAAGCACTTCGCTATGAACGATCAGGAAGAGAACAGATGCGATATGCTCTGCACATGGTCAAATGAGCAGGCTATCCGTGAGACTTACCTTAGACCTTTCGAGATCTGCGTAAAGAACGTTGATATGTGTGCTGTAATGTCATCATTCAACTACATTGGTAACCGTTGGGCAGGTGGTTCTGCATCACTCCTTAAGACAGTACTTAGAGATGAGTGGGGCTTTAAGGGCTTCGTTCTTACTGACTACTTCGGAGTATATGGCTACATGTCATCTGACCAGGCTATCAGAAACGGTACAGACTGTATGCTTGTTAACTATCCAACAGCTACAAACAATGTACAGTTCAGAGATACAAACGGCGCTCAGCAGGCTATGAGAGATGCTACCAAGAATATCCTTTATACAGTAGTTAACAGCCGTGCTTATGCACCTGAAAACCTCACAATGGGAATGGCTTCTTGGAAGAAGCTCATGATCGTACTTGATGTTATCTTCGGTGCTCTTATGGTTTGCCTTATGGCAATCTTCATTAAGAACTTCTTAAAGAGAAAGAAAGAAGAAGCACCTGCAGCATCAGCAGAGGAATAAAACTTTAATGTGAGTCGGTGCCTGCTTTAATAAGCGGGCACCAGACTTACTTATTTAGTAAAGGGGAAAAGAATGAAACATCAGGATATCATTGAGAAGATGACAATCGAAGAGAAGGCAGCTTTTTTAAGCGGCAAGGGGGAATGGCAGACCAGAGATTTTGAGAGGCTTGGAATTCCTTCTATTTTCTGTTCTGACGGACCTCACGGTATCAGGAAACAGGCAGGTGCTGGGGATCACCTTGGACTTAACGCATCATTGCCTGCAACATGTTTCCCTACAGCAGCAACTATAGCAAACAGCTGGGATGAAGAACTTGGAGAGACTCTCGGCGAAACTCTTGGTGAAGAGGCTATGGCAGAAGGGGTTAACGTTTTATTGGGACCTGGCCTTAACATCAAAAGAAGTCCACTTTGTGGCAGAAACTTTGAGTATTTTTCAGAGGACCCTTATCTTGCAGGTAAGATGGCTGCTTCCTACGTTAGAGGAATTCAGTCACAGGGCGTTTATGCATGTCCAAAGCACTTTGCGGTAAACTCTCAGGAGCTTCGCAGAATGGCCATGAACGCAGTGATAGATGAGAGAACTTTAAGAGAGATATATCTTACAGGTTTTGAGATTGCTGTAAAAGAGGGAAAGGCTAAGACTATCATGTCTGCCTACAATGAGGTTAATGGTGTTTATGCCAACGAGAACAAGCATCTTTTGAATGATATTTTGAGAGATGAATGGGGCTTTGATGGAATCGTAATTACAGACTGGGGAGCTTCAAATGATCATGCTCTTGGAGTTGTGGCTGGTTCTAACCTCGAGATGCCAAATCCTGGTCTTGATTCAGCAAGAGAGCTCATTGCAGCAGTAGAGAGCGGCAAGATCAAGATGGAAGATCTTGATGCCAGAGTTGATGAGCTTTTAGATGCAGTTATGACTCTTTATGTAAATGCTCAGGGCAAGAGTGATGAGTTCGACAAGAATGCCCATCATCAGATTGCCAGAAGAGCAGCATCAGAGAGTGCAGTTCTTTTGAAAAATGAAGGAAATACACTTCCTCTTAAGGCAGGAACTAAGGTTGCTGTTATTGGTGACTTTGCATTTGTTCCAAGATACCAGGGCGCTGGATCTTCACTTGTTAATCCTACTAAGATCGAGACAATATCTGAGATGATCGGTTCTTATGACCTTCAGGTTGTTGGTATGAGTAGGGGCTACTCAAGAAACGGTGAAGAGGATGCAGTCACCAGAAAAGAAGCTCTTGATATAGCAGCTAAGGCTGATGTAGTTCTTTACTTCTTTGGACTTAATGAGGACAGCGAGTCAGAGGGAATGGACAGAACTCACATGAGAATTCCTCAGAACCAGATCAATCTCCTTCAGGAGCTTGGACAGGTTAACCCTAACCTTGTAGGTGTTATCAGTGCTGGTTCAGCTATTGAGATGCCATGGCATCACTACCTTAAGGCAATGCTTCACTGCTACCTCAACGGACAGGCAGGTGCTGGAGCCGTTCTCGATATCCTTATGGGCAAGGTTAATCCTTCCGGTAAGATATCTGAGACTATTCCTAGAAGATTAGAGGATACACCTGCATACCGCTATTATCCTAGCCAGGAGAGAACTTCAGAGTACAGAGAGAGCCTTTATGTTGGTTATAGATACTATGACACAGCCAAGGTTCCAGTTCTTTATCCATTTGGTTTTGGACTTTCTTACACAAGTTTTGAGTACAGCGATATCAAGGTAACTGATGACAAGGTATCTTTTACCATCAAAAATACAGGTAGCTTCGACGGAGCAGAGGTAGCTCAGCTCTATGTTGGACTTCCAGGTGCTAAGGTATTCAGACCAGAAAAAGAGCTTAAGGGCTTTGCTAAGGTATATTTAAAAGTCGGCGAGAGCAAGGAAGTTTCAATTGCATTTGATGACAAGACTTTCCGCTACTGGAATGTAAAGACAAATAAGTGGGAAGTAGAAGATGGAAATTATCAGATCATGATCGGTGCAAGTAGCGCTGACATCAAGCTTGAAGCTAATATCATGAAGGCTGAAACAACAGATACTATGCCTTATGACAAGGCAGAGCTTCCTTCATACTATACAGGCAAGATTGAGTCAGTAGAGGCTTCTGAGTATACAAAGCTCCTTGGAAGAAGTATTCCTGACGGTAAGTGGAGCGGCAAGCTTGGACCAAACGATGCTATCTGCCAGATGTACTATGCAAAGAGCGGACTTGCAAGATTTGCATACAATCGTCTTACAGCAATGAAGAAAAAGGCTGATGAGAGCGGCAAGCCAGATCTTAATATCCTGTTCATCTACAATATGCCATTTAGAGCAATGGCCAAGATGACAGCTGGCGCTGTAAGTATGGAAATGGTCGACGGAATTGTAGAGCTTGTGAATGGTCATTTCTTTGGCGGACTTGGCAAGATCATAGGTGGCTACTTTAGAAACAGTAAGAAAAACAAAGCCTATGAGGCGAAAATAAAAGAAGCTAAATAAGCTTTTGTTTGATTGGAGGATTTATTATTATGAAGTGGTGGAATGATTTTGTAGAAAAACACCCAAAGGCAGCTCAGTGGATCAGAGAAGGCGGACTTTTCGTGATCGTATCTAACGTGATCACAGTGTTCAAATATCTTATCCTGCAGTTCCTGCCTTATGCATTTAGAGGACTTGGAGATAGAGCCTTTGGATGGCCAGGCATTCCTGTTAATTTATTTGGTGTTGATTTTAAGTGGAACATTCTTGGTTATGATACAGCACAGGGCGGACTTGCTTACTTTGCTGCTTACATGGTAGCTATGGTCATTGGCGAGGTTGTAAACTTCCCTATCCAGCGTAACTTCGTGTTCCGCAGTAAGGGTAAGGTTTGGTATCAGGCAATGTGGTACTTCCTTGCATTCTGTGTGATCACATGTATCGTTAACTCTATCAACTGCGTATGGGTAGCTGTCGCAGGCCAGTTTGTACCTGACTTTGTTTATAACATTGGCACAACAGTCCTTAACGGCGGCGTAAGTATGGTGATCTTCTTCTTTGTTAACAAGATCATCTTCCCAGAAGGCGAAGCAAAAAAAGAGGCTTAAAAACAGACTCGGCACATAAAAACAAATAAAGAATCCTTGTATCTGCGGACTATTCCGGATGGTACAAGGATTTTTGCATTAACAGGAAAAATCATTTAAAATTGTAGGAACTAAATTTAGACATGAAGGTGAGTTTTGTTTTATGGAATATAAGGCAAATATCAACGGCATAGATATAGAAGCAGTGTACAGTCAGGAGTCGATAGATGGCATATTCAAGCCTCTTTTACTAAAACTGTCCCAAATGCATGATGAAAAGAAGAAAAGGATCCTTGTAATGCTTGCAGCCCCGCCAGGAGCCGGCAAGAGCACTCTTGTGAGCTTTTTAGAAAAGCTGTCAAAAGAGGTTATTCCAGGCAAAAAGTTGCAGGCAATCGGTATGGATGGCTTCCACAGGAGGCAGGAATATCTTTTGACCCATAAGACCATGGTGGACGGTAGAGAGCTTCCTATGGTTGATATCAAGGGAGCGCCTGTAACCTTCGACAGTGAGGCTCTTAGGTGCAAGATCCAGGAGGTTTGCAGGGAAAAGAGCTGCAAATGGCCTATATATGACAGGCTCCTTCATAACCCAGTTGAGGATGCCATAACAGTTGATGGCGATATTGTACTTTTGGAAGGAAATTACCTTTTAGCTGATATTGATGGATTTAGGGATCTATCAGAGCTTGCTGACTATACCATTTCAATTTCTGCCAAGGAAGAGCTTCTGAGGAAAAGACTTATAGATAGGAAAGAGGCTAGTGGCAACACTAGGCAGAAGGCCGAAAAGTTCGTTGATTTTAGCGATATGGCCAATGTAAGGCTGTGCCTTCAAAAGACAAGGAAAGCAGATCTTGAGCTAGTTGTAAGCTCAGATACCGGCGAACTTGTTTTAAGATAATTTGTTTTAGTGAGATGTTTTATGAAGTTAAAAGATTTACTTAAGTTTGATGATATTGTGATCCAGTGCCATGATAACCCGGATGCAGATGCCCTTGCATCGGGATATGGCCTTTACTGGTATTTTAAGCGCCTTAATAAGCAGGTTAGATTTATTTACAGAGGCTCCAACAAGATTCAGAAGAGCAATCTCCTTATTATGGTAAAAGAGCTGGATATTCCGGTAGAATACGCTCCTGACTTTGATGAAGAGCCAGAGCTTTTGATAACTGTGGACTGTCAGTATGGTCAGCGAAATGTGGCTAAGTCTAAGGCCAAGAACGTAGCTGTAATTGATCATCACCAAAAGACTGTGGAGCTTCCAGAGCTTTCAGAAGTCAGAAGCAGTGTAGGAAGTGCTTCGACCATAGTGTGGGACATGCTTATGGATGAGGGCTATGAGATCGATATGAAGCTTTCCACAGCTCTTTATTACGGATTATTCTGTGATACCAATAAGTTTTCTGAGGTTTCCCATCCTTTTGACAGGGATATGATGGATGAACTTGTGGTAAACAAAAGTCTCATTGTGAAGATGCGAAATTCCAATATGTCTTTGGATGAGCTCAAGATCACTGGAAAGGCCATACTCGGATATGAGTTTTTTGCTGAAAAGAAGTATCTTATCATAGAATCTGAGCCCTGTGACCCGAATATTTTAGGGGTTATGAGCGATTTTTCCCTTGAAACAGAAGGAGTTGACGTGTGCCTTGCCTACTATGTAGGAAAGGATGAAATTAAGTTTTCAGTCAGAAGCTGCGCAAAAGAAGTGCATGCAAACGAGCTTGCATTCTTTCTTGCTGAAGGTGTTGGCGGTGGCGGAGGACATATCTACAAAGCAGGTGGTACCATGAGGCCTGAGCTGGTGGCAGGCAAACAAACACAGATCCAAGGCTCTTTTCAAGATGGCGCTGAATGGTACATAAAGCACAGGATGGAAGAGTACTTTGATAGCTATGATGTGATCATCGCAAGGAATACTTTGCTTGATACATCCTCTATGGACAGATATGTTAAGATTCCTTGTAAAAGAGGCTGTGCCAAGCTTACGGATATTTTCCCGGAGAACACCAGGGTTTCTATCAGAACCCTTGAGGGTGACATAGACATCACAGTTAATGATCAGCTTTATGTGATGATAGGAATAGAAGGCGAGATATACCCTATTGATGCCAGGAAGCTTAAGAGAAGCTATTCTTTGGCCAATGAGGAGTATGATGTGAATCTTGAGTACAATCCGACTATTAAGGATTGTGCTTCCGGTGAAAAGAAACAGATTTTGGCTTATGCCAGGACCATAATCCCAAGGGATGATCATTCTGTGATATTTGCTTCGCGGATAAAAAAGACTGTGAAGATCTTTACCATGTGGGATGAGGAAAGATATTATCTGGGAAATCCCGGAGATTATATTGCATGTCGCGAAGACGACCTTCATGACATATATATCATCAAAGAAAGACTTTTTGATCAGCTTTATACTCGTAAAAAATAATATAGGGACGGCTTTTGCCGTCCCTTTTGGGTTAACTTTTACCCTATACCATACATAGCTTTCTTGTTTGCAGGCATTTCTGTATCTTGAATAATATTCTGGGCCTTATTTATAAGGTCCTCAGTTGTATAGTGCTTGAAGTATCCTATATATCTTTCCTTTGAATCAGAATAAGACGAAGTGATAAAGGTATCTGTAGGAATGTGGTGTCCAAGACAAGCCTCTATAACCGTTGTCTCATACCAGGAATTTAGATCTATGATATCTACGAGCTTATCCATTGTTACATAGAGGCAATCATTTTCCTGATCAAACTTGAAAGTTGCTTCAGATGAGTTATTTGCGTAGGTTGAGAGATCACTGGTTGCTATATAGGTACAGTCATTTGACATATATCTTGAAAGGGATCCGTTTGAGTACGCCACAAGGAGTGTTTCGCCCTGGTTTGGGTCATCATAGAATGCCATTCCAAGTGGTGGTACATGTTCACAGTCTATTTCTCCAAGGAGTTCGCCTTCGATACTTTTAACAATGATTACTTCATCATTAGAAAATGCTATCTTGTCCCCTTTGCTGGTTACAGCTATGCTTGTAGTTCCGCTCCAGTCCTCAGGAAGAGTTATTTCAAAGCTTTTTTTATTTTCAAGATCGATTATGTAGTTCTTGTCGTTAGTATCGCCAATGAAATAAGCAAGGTGCGAGTTATCAAAGAACTGAAGCGATTTGCAGTAAGTTAGTTCTAGTCCCTCGATCGGAATCACTTCCTCTTTTCCTGTATCAAGGTCAAGTAAGTTAATTCCACATGACTGGTAATCTTCTGTCGAAAAGTACGCTATCTTATTGTCTACAAGACCACAGCAGATATCCATTGGAGTGTAATTATCTGTAAGCTCTTTTTCTTCTGTTTCCTTGGTCGCAAGGTTATAACTTACTAACTTAAGATAATCTGCAGTGTTTCCTGAAATGTACTCATAATATACAACATAAAGAACCTTGTTATAAGTGCCTAATATCTTGAATCTGTATGGGGCTACGGTGTCGCTAAGTGTAATGGTGGTTTTGTAGGTCTTATCGTTTGGATCCAATATGGCAAGATCTGTTCCATCGCCGTTGTCATAGAGAAGGGCCAGCACATCATCATCTAAATAATGAGAAGAGCTAGGTGAATCAGTAGCCTCACAATTAGTAAATTTAGTCCAGTCCTCGTCACAGACGTTTACACCATAGCTGATAATATCGTGGCTATAAGTCTGATGAGTGTAGTAAGCACCATTTACATGGACTTCATCAAGCTTGTCGGTAAATCTGTCTATTGAGGCTACACCCTTTGAACCTGATCCCAAAGTGGTTGGCATTACAGTAGCACCTGAGCGGACAACATAAAGAGGTACGCCATCTCCGTCGTTATCACTTGCATCAATGATAGAGTCTGTAAGATGGTGATTTTCAATCACTTCTCCGGTTTCACAGTCATAGATGCTTCCGGCGTTACCAGCGTGATAGAGAACTGTGCCATTCGCAAGTGGGAGGAAAGAGCTGTCATATTCTACATCATCACAGACAAATTCCTGAGTCCATTTTTGAGTAAGGTCCTCAGAGGAGTAGCAATATATCTCAGAAAAGTCATCGGTAGTAAAGGTGTAATTATTGTATCTTGTGCTTCCATCACCAAAGCTACCTGTATGGCAGGCAAAGAAAATATTGTTATTACCATCGAAGGTGATACTTGTCAGACTACAATCTCCTATGAGTTCAGATTTTAGCTCTTTAGTCTCCATATCATATACACAGAGATAGTAATTATTGTTTTTAAAGACTTCATCTGATTTCTCTTCTTTTGGGGCACTCATGGAAAAGGCCAGTTTGGTCTTGTCATCAGAAAGAGTCAATGATGAAGCATATTCCAATACATCTCTGTTCTCAAGAAATGTTGAAGTGCTTATTTCTGAGCCGTCATCTATAGAACACTCCACTAATTCACCGCTTTTGAAAGCAATGAGGAGTGAGTTGTCAGTATATTTAAATACGGAAGGACCGTAGGATTCCTGGAGGTCTTTTTTCCACAGAAGTTCTCCTGAATTAAGGTCATAGAAATAGAATGCCTTGTCTGAATATATTGAGATCTTATCAGAGTTAAAAAACTCATAGGTAACATCATAATCGTCAAAGTTCAGTGAAAGTATCTGCTTGTGAGATGCTGTATCCCAGACTGTAATGCAACAGGCATCATCTATCGCTGCCAACTTAGTTCCATCACGTGAGATCTTAAAGGATCTTACGATGTTAGGCATTGTGTAGTTCCAGTTGGCACTGATGCTTGATCCTGAAAGTGAAACGTAGGCATAGGATGCCTTGGTTATTGCCTTAACAGCTTCAGGAGTTACAGGCATTTCACTGTTTTCTTCTGTTGGAAGAGCGGCAAGTGCAAGATGTATAGCGTCGATTCTGTTGGAGTCACTGAATACAGTCATGGACTGGCTTGCAAGGAATCTTGACTGGCTTCTAAGTGACTCGATGTAGTTCTGGTGGATCAGGGTTCTGCTATAGAGCATATATCCCGAAAAACCGATCGTAAGTGCCATTGCGCCTGCAAAGATGGCTGTCATCCTGCGCATCTTGTACTGACGATGTCTGTTCATGAGTTCATCATATGAGCAGCCGATCAGGGCAGCAGCCAGACGAGGAAGTTCCTCTGCTCTTGCTTTTTTTAGTGGAAGTCTGAAATCGCAGGAAAGTGGCTCAAGTGGAACTTCGATAGTCTTAGTCTCACCATTTTCGTCTACGACATTTCTTTTACCAGTTAAAAGAATCTTAGGAATAACGTCGTAAGGTTCACCATCTGCAAGTACAGTAAGAACCTGGTTCATTGTGTGATTTAAGAGGAATGTCTCAATCTCTTTTTCTACCCAGGTTGATCTGCAGGTGTTGGTTGAACAGATGACTATAAGATAATCAGAGTTTTTTAAAGCTTCTGAAATGGTGTCGTTAAGGTCATTAGTAATAGGAAGCTCGTCCTTATCTCTGAAGATCCTGTCAATCTTTTTTACTCCTGTAGATTTCTGGATCTTTTTTGGGATGTGATAATGTTCAAGACCTCGCACGATCTCTTCAGCGACTTTGTTGTCGAGATCAGCGTGCTTGTAAGAAATAAACGCGTTATAATAGTTGATCATGTTACTCCTCCCCTAGGAATTTCATTATATTTAATATAAAATTCCTTAAAGCGTTAGCTCGGAATATGATAGCATAAAGAAGAAAGTAATAAAAGAATCGAAATGCTAATTTAACATAAGAAAGTTTGCTTTATTTTGCAAAATAAGGAATAGACCTATGACAAAGAAAAAACTGGCTCTTGAAGTAATAGAGAGATTAAAAAAAGAATACCCAAACGCGGTGTGCACACTTGCTTATGACAAGGCTTGGCAGCTTCTTGTTAGTGTTCGTCTGGCTGCTCAGTGCACCGATGCAAGAGTTGATATGATAACACCTCTTTTATATAAGGAATTTCCTACTGTTGAAGCTCTTGCCAAGGCAGACGTGGCTGATATTGAGAGAATTGTTCGCCCCTGCGGTCTTGGAAATTCGAAGGCAAGGGATATATCAGCTTGCATGAAGATAATTCATGAGAAATATAACGGAAATGTGCCTGATAATATGAAGGAACTGCTGGCTCTTCCTGGCGTTGGCAGAAAGAGTGCCAATCTTGTTCTGGGAGATGTGTATGGTAAGCCTGCTATCGTTACGGATACTCACTGCATCAGGCTTAGCAATCTAATTGGACTTGTTGATAATATCAAGGATCCAGCCAAGGTGGAAAAAGAACTTTGGAAGATAATTCCTCCAGAAGAAGGGAATGCACTGTGTCACAGATTTGTGACTCATGGAAGAGCAGTGTGCGTTGCCCGTAGGCCTGACTGTGAAAGGTGCTGCCTTAAGGACATCTGCAAATATGGGAAAAATTTATAAATTTGTTTATAAAAAGGTTAGTTGACGTATTTAGACTCACTATTTACAATAATTGTAAGTATGGAACTATGTGCATTGTCCTTTTTCACAGGACGGCACAAGAAAGGTGCATTGCTTATGGATTCAAACGGACTTAGTGCTGAACAGCAAGCTTTATTAGCGAGCATTATGGGTAAGTCATCTCAGGCAGGTGGAGGTGGCGGTTTTTCTCCTGCAAATGTTCCTCCCGCAGGTGGAGCAGCTCCAGCAGCACCTTCAGGCGGTGACTCTGGCAAGATGCTCAGTCAGGCAGAGATTGATGCCCTTATTGCTTCTATGGGAAAGTAAGATTTCTTGGTAAGTTTATATTTGTATTGTATGCCCTCTTTGCTTTGTGCGAAGGGGGCTTTTGTTTTTGGGGGACGTAGTTTGGACGTTTTGTTCTGGTCGGGGCATGAGGATGTTGTGCAATTTACGTGTACAAGTTACATTTGCAATTTACAAGTGCGATTTACATGTGCAATTTTGAGGTTGGGCATGCCTTTTGATTTACAATAATTTGTTTGGCATGCCGATTTTGGAATTTTAGCTTGAACAAGGCATGCTTTTAGCGAGTCTTTTGAGAAAAAGGCACGTAGAAAAAATACAGATTAATAAAAAATGGCATGCCCATTCGAGCTAAAAACACGAAAAGGAATGCCGATGTTTATTTGTGATGGATGAAATTCATCCGTATATCATCATGAAATAAGCTTACATGAGTAAAGAAAACTATAAGCATGTCAAAGATAGGTACAGAACAAGCATATAGCACATAAACCCACGCGCGAAGTAATATAACAGCTTTGAACTTATATATATTTATGTATTTTTACATTGGTACGATCACGAGCTTTTGAGGATCTACGTGTCTTGACTCACCTTTTCGTCCGCGGCATACGATTCCCTGCTCGATGTTGATCATCTCTGCATGAGCTTTCATAGCGTCCATGATCTGCTTAGCGGCAGCTTCATAATCCTTAGCTTCCATAGGAATTACGTAATCATGGTTAAGGTGTTCTGTTGATATAACCGCTGACTTATATCTTGTGTCATATCTGATTCCCTGAAATGTGCATATCTCAGTGTTTAACATTCCGTTGCTATCAGCGCATTGCATGGCAATATACATAATTCACCTCATTTCTACAAAAGAAAAAAGTGTCTCTACTCATTAATGATAATACATCCACGCTAAATTGACAAACGCAATATCTTGCATTTTTTTAAAAAATTTGTGAACAAAAGTACTAGATAAGGTGGAAAATGATCAGAAATTAGCACGTGAGAATAGGCGATGATCATGGATCCTCACATAAGATAGGTTTCAATAGTTGCCTTGATTATCCTTGAATCAAGCGGTTGCTTGGATGTTTCGAAAGTAGTAATTAGGTTCTTTCCCAGCATGTATCCATGAAGTTGGTAGGATTGTAACTTTGCATAGTTTTTACGCAAATATCCGATATCATCCATCATTCCAAAATGCTCCCATATTATCTCTTTCCTAGTTCTTACATTTAGACAAAGGAAATCAGGATATATGGTCTCTCCTTTGACTAAGCTCATGGGATATTCATATTTATATGGCACATTGTACTTATCAAGCATGTTTGCAATATTTACTTCAATTTTTGAACGGACTCTTTCGTTTCGATTGGTAATAAATAATGTCTCATCATACATATCATGTTTGTGGTAAGAAATGTTATTCCATAAATCTATGAATTCATTATCTGGGATTGCATATGGGGTTATCAACTTTTGTCGGAATTCTGGAAGAGAGTGATACAGGGATACTAAGGGGGCTTTATCTAGATCAACAAGTGGGTATAGAAGTTTGAGTTCTTTTTTTGCCAAAGAGTAGGCTTGCTTTAGATAGCTTTTTTGAGCCAAAGAGCTTGCTAAAGAAATTTCACTATTTTTTATATAAGTGCGTTTGGGTAAATTGTCACTTGAAGCATGATTAGGTTGCTTCCAGTAGTACTGATATCTGTTTCCGTGTTTGATCACTCCAAGGGAACCATCCGGCATATGTTGAAAAGAGCTTTCATAATCCTGAACAATTCTTTCAAGAAAGAGAATGCGTTCTTTTATAAGGCTTTGAATTGGTTCTAGACTTTCTTTTACAATGACAGTCTGATTTGGAATAACGCTTTCTTTTGGGGTGTGTTTGTTATAGTTCTTTTTCATTTATACTCCTTTTAATATTTTATAATTTTATAATTGTTGTTTTCTTTAGTACTAGTTTTATAGGGGCATGCCTTTTACATAAATGGTCGGTTCGAGGCATGCCTAAATAGCTCAGTTTTTTATTTAGCATCATGCCTAATGGCGAAATAATTGCTTAAAGTCATGCCGCTACAAATAAAATAAGTGGAAAATGGCATGTCTTTTGGTTGAAACCATGAAAATGACATGCTCGACGGCTAGAATAACCACGATAACAAAAATAGAATAAATTAAGCATTAACAAATATATTTATTCGACGCAAAGAAAACCATTGCGCCATATGAAATAAATACAAGTGAAAAGTATACATTACATAGTCAAAATTGTAAATCACATTCCTCCTCATTTTGTTTGACATCAATTTCACTTGTGGTAAAATTTTGTAGTATATATGCTAATAAGAAAGAAGGAATAGGTTTATGTC
This sequence comes from Butyrivibrio sp. INlla18, assembly GCF_900103635.1. Taxonomy (GTDB): domain Bacteria; phylum Bacillota; class Clostridia; order Lachnospirales; family Lachnospiraceae; genus Butyrivibrio. The sequence goes on along the minus strand of NZ_FMXK01000007.1, from coordinate 48,924 downwards.
AGAAGTTTATAACCACCATGCGATTGAGAAAAAGTGGCAGGAGTATTGGAAGGATCACGAAACATTTAAGACAGATGTTTGGGATTTTAGTAAGCCCAAGTACTATGCCCTAGATATGTTCCCATATCCATCAGGAGTAGGACTTCATGCTGGACATCCAGAAGGATACACTGCTACTGATATAATGTCTCGTATGAAGCGTATGCAGGGTTATAACGTTCTGCATCCTATGGGATATGATTCTTTTGGTCTTCCTGCAGAGCAGTATGCTGTTACAACAGGTAATCATCCTGCTGGATTCACACAGAAGAATATAGAGACATTCTCTAAGCAGCTTAGAGAACTTGGATTTGATTATGATTGGTCCAAGATGATAGCAACAAGTGATCCAAAGTTCTACAAGTGGACACAGTGGATCTTCAAGAAGTTATATGAGGCTGGATATGCCAAGCACATCGATATGCCAGTTAACTGGTGTGAGGAGCTTGGAACAGTTCTTTCAAATGATGAAGTTATTGATGGTAAGTCAGAGCGTGGTGGATACCCTGTTGTTAAGAAGATGATGAAGCAGTGGGTTATCGATCAGCAGGCTTTTGCTGAGGAACTTCTTGATGGCCTTAATGAGATCGACTGGCCAGAGTCAACAAAGGAAATTCAGCGTAATTGGATCGGTAAGTCAACTGGTGTAGAGGTTGATTTCAAGATCGTAGGCGGAGGAGAATTCTCAATCTTTACTACATGTATTGAGACTATCTATGGTATTACATTCATGGTACTTGCTCCAGACGGAGATATCGTTAAGGGGCTTATGGACCGTGTTGAAAATAAAGAAGAGGTTCAGACTTACATCGATGAAACTCTTAAAAAGAATGATCTTGATCGTACAGATCTTAACAAGACTAAGTCAGGATGCCCACTTAAGGGAATCTATGCTATCAATCCTGTAAATGGTAAGGAAGTCCCAGTATTTATCGGTGACTTCGTACTTGCAAGCTATGGTTCAGGTGCGGTTATGGCTGTTCCTACTCATGATCAGAGAGACTTTGAGTATGCACAGGTTCACAACCTTCCACTTATTCAGGTTATCAATAATGCTGAGGGAACAGTTGATGTTTCTGAGCATGCATTTGAGAAGCAGGATTACCTTGGAAAGGGATATATCCTTGTAAATTCTGAAGAGTTCAACGGTCTTACTGTTGAAGAAGCCAAGAAGGCAATTACCAAGAAACTTGTTGATATGGGCGTTGCAAGAGAAAAGGTTAATTACCACTTCCGTGAGTGGATCTTTGCTAGACAGCGTTATTGGGGTGAGCCAGTTCCTTGCGTATACAAGGAAGACGGCAGCATTGTATTCCTTGATGACAGCGAGCTTCCAGTAGTATTACCTGAGCTTGAGGATTATAAGGGACGCAATGGTAAGGCACCACTTGAGAATGCAACTGAGTGGAAAGCTTATGACAAGAACGGACTTAAGGGCACAAGAGAAACATCTACAATGCCTGGTTCAGCAGGATCATCATGGTATTATATGAGATATATCGATCCTGATAATGACAATGAATTTGCAAATCAGGAGCTTTTGAAGCACTGGATGCCTGTTGACCTTTATGTTGGTGGTCCAGAGCACGCAGTAGGACACCTTTTATATTCACGAATTTGGAACCGTTTCCTCTACAACAATGGTCTTTCTCCAGTAAAAGAGCCATTTAAAAAGCTCGTTCATCAGGGCATGATCCTTGGTGAGAACGGAATCAAGATGGGCAAGCGTTTCCCAGAGTTCGTTGTTAACCCTAGCGATATCGTTCGTGATTACGGTGCTGATACACTTAGACTTTATGAGATGTTCATGGGACCTTTGGAAGTATCCAAGCCATGGAACTCTAACAACGTAGTTGGTGCTAGAAAGTTCATCAACCGTGTATACACATTCTTTACAGAAACTGCTAACATCACAGATGACAATAATGGTAATCTTGAGAAGATCTATCATCAGACAGTCAAGAAGGTTACAAGTGATTTCGAATCTCTTGGCTTCAACACAGCTATCGCTCAGATGATGATCTTTGTAAATGCAGTTTATAAGGAAGGCAGCTGCCCAAGAGAATATGCTGAGAACTTCATCAAGATGCTTTCATGTATCTGCCCACACGTTGGTGAGGAGATCTGGCAGATTCTTGGACACGACAATACTATTGCCTTTGAGCCATGGCCTACATATGATGAGTCCAAGTGCGTAGAGGATACAGTTGAGATCGCAGTTCAGATCAACGGTAAGGTTAAGGCAACTCTTAACATTGGCAAGGAAGATCCTAAGGATGAAGTAATTGCTAAGGGTAAGGAGCTAATCTCAGATAAGCTTGATGGCAAGACTATCGTAAAAGAGATTTATGTTCCAGGTAGAATTGTAAACATTGTTGTTAAGTAATAAGCATAGTTACTATGAAAAAGATTAATTATTAACGATATTTTAACAAACTCGCTGCTACATAAAGTAATCCAAATAATTAGCACACCAGATGAAGCTACATCTGGTGTGCTTTTGTGTATATATATGAAATATTAACAAATTAAAATTAAGATAAATCATGTAATTACGACTAAAAATATTGCAGTACTTGTAACAATACGATATAATACAAATGTTTTATTAGGCAATTAAATTTCAATTTTTATAGATTTCTTTGCAACATTTACAGAAGAGGGGACTGTATTAAGTGTAGAGAACTTGCTTTGTAGGAGGAGAACTACAGTGAACCGGGGACATAGGTCGCCTTTTTGTAAAGGTTTTATTTTGGTATGCGCTATACCAATCATATTATGGAGCAATTTTGCTACTGTCTTTGTATTGGCAGGAGAAAATGGCGGAGATCCAAATAATAATCCACCAATTGAAGAACTTGCTGATGACAAAAAAATAGAAAACCCAGAAGAAAAACCGGTAGAAAAACCAGTGGAAAAGCCTGTTGAGAAAACAGGAAAAGAAGAAAAAAAGGTAGAAGAACTGGAAGAACCAGAAAAAAAGCCTGAAGAAGAACCTGTTGTTGAGGATAAAGCTGCTCCAGTTATTTCTGATGTAAATTTTGGGAATGCCAGCTCATTTACAGACTCACAGAGCCAGACAGTTTATTATGCCGATTCAAAATGCCCACTTGAGATTTTAGCCAAGGTAGAGGACCTTGAATCAGAAGATGAGTCTTATGATGCATCTGGGGTTGATGCAAACCAGGTTTATGTTGTCTTTGCTGATGACTCTGTTGCCCTAATGGAGGCAGAGGAAGAAATAGAAGATACATATTCATGGGTTCCTGAAGAAAATGCATATCGTAACTACGAAATCAAAGGAATCCGTGCAACAGATAATGCTGGTAATACCTCAGAAATAACAGTAAATAGAAGAATCTGTTATTACAATGCGGAAGAGGATGCGGGTAATATAACTATTTCTGTTACATCGGACGGAGACTGGTATTCTGTGTCTGCTAATGGAGGAGCTGTTCCGGAGATCACTGTAACAGCGCAGACGGTAAGAGAACTGGATTCAGTTTGCATCTCAGACATAGATTCAAATGCGATAGATGTTCAGAAGTCTTATGAAAACGGAATCTATAAGCTCACAGCAAAAGCAAATGTTAAAAACATTGAAGGCAAATCTGATTATGTGGTGGCCTACAAGTTTTGCGGAGATGAAGCATCGCAGCAGATTGGAACTCTTAGCTGCAGTATTGATAACACTGCCCCAACAGCTATTGTCACAGTTGAAGCAGAAGATGTTGAAGAGGAAGAAGAACCATTCAAGAGATGGGGCAAGAAGATAGCCAGCTTTTTCAACAGAAAAGTAAACGTTCTTATCATGGTGCCAGCAAGCTGTGATGATCAGGATGCTGATGGCAACTGTACTAATCTTAGTGGCCTTAAGTCTGTTACCTATAAGGTTAATGGCACAGAAAAAGAGGTGACAGTAAACGATTCAGATATTAGATCGATTCAGAACAAAAATGCAAAAGGAACTAGTCAGTACTACGTACTTACAGAAGAATTAGATACTAACTCAGAAGCTGTTTATAAAGTAGAGGTTACAGTTCTTACTGATAATGCCGGCAATAAGGCATATAGCTCAGAGGGTAAGGTTGAAGATGGCAAAGGCGAATTTATCATTGATAAAACAGGTCCTGTGATTGCCATCGACAACATCAAGAATCCAGATTCAGATGAAGATTATGCATTTTTCCAGGATGGAATTCAGGGAACAGTTACTATAACTGACTTTGACATAGATGAAGAATCAATTTCTTTTGATAAGCCAGAAGGCGAAGAACTTGCTTATGACGCAAAGACCTTGGTTCCCGTTATGACTGCTGAGTCTGAGGAATATCTTGAAAATATAGGCAGCATGGACTTAGTTACTCATTTGGAGTACAGCTACAGCACTGATGAAGACGGTATCTATGTTATCTATGTTTCAGCAAAAGACCTTATGGGACACGGAACATCATGCAGGACAAAGTACCTGGTGATCGATAGAACAGCTCCTGAAGTAAATGTAGAGTATAGCTTTGGCGAGCCAGCTGGAGAAAACGAGACTTTCATTAATTCAAATGCAACTATCACTGTAAATATCAAGGATAGATGGCTTGATACTGAAGCTTCAGTAGTTAAAGTTAAGAAGACTGGCATTGATGGCAGCGAACAGGTAATTGAACTTACGGATTTTGAAGGAGAACTTGGTCAGGAAGATTGGAAGCTTTCCTTTGTGACAGAAGGCGATGGCATATATCAGGTATCTGTAGAAGCCAAAGACCTTTGTGGAAACGGACCATCTACTGTAGAAGACGCAGGTTTTACCGTTGATACAACAGCTCCAGTAGTTGAGATGGAGATCGATAACAACGAGCCAATGAATGAGAAGTACTACAATAAGGCAAGAACAGCCAAGATTACAGTTACTGATCTTTCATTTGATCAGGAGACTTCTAAGCCTACATTAGAGCAGAAGTATGGCACAGCTAGTGAGGGTGAATGGGCTCAGTCTAGTACTTTTACTTATGAAAAGACAATTGAATTTAATAAAGATGGTATCTATACCTTAGATTTTGGATGTACTGATAAGGCTGGCAATAACTCAGAAGTTCTCCATGAAGATGAGTTTGTAGTAGATACAACAGCTCCAGAGATCAAGGTTACCTATAACCAGGAAGAAGGGCGAAACGATAAGTACTTCAAAGATACCAGAATTGCTATGGTTGGGGTAAAAGACCTCTCATTTGACGGAAAACTTGTAGAAGTAGGCATTCAGCCAGTTGAAGATGGTGGAACACTTCCAAAGATTGCAGGATTTACTACCGCAGAAGATCTGAGCACAGGTTATATGACCTTTGATCAGGATGGAACCTACGGATACACTATCAAGTGCACAGACCTTGCAGGTAACGTATCTGAGACTTATATGTCAGATATTTTTGTAATTGATAAGACTGCTCCCGAAGTTTCTTTTGCCGGAGTAGACAATTACTCAGCAAATAACGGGACAGTAGCTCCTACAGTGTCCTATGTAGACAAGTACATGGATATGGAAGCTACAAAGGTTACACTTACTGGTGCCAACAACGGACCAGTTCAGACAGGAAGTGCCATAAAGCAGACAGAGAATGGCTTTATTGCTTCATTTAGCGACTTTGCTCACGAAAAACAAATGGATGATCTCTATGTCCTTGAGGCAACTGTTGTAGATATGGCAGGAAATGAGACCAAAGAAGAACTTGTATTTTCTGTAAACCGCTTTGGCTCAGTATTTGTTCTTGGAGATGGAACAAAGGTCCTCAATGACCAGTACTATATAAATGATCCAAAAGACGTGACCATTACTGAGATCAATGTAGATACACTTACCTACAAAGATGTTAACTTGACTCGTGATGGCGATATCATCGAACTTGCCAAAGATAGAGATTATACAGTTAGCCAGCAGGGGTCAGATACAACCTGGAAGACTTATACCTATACAATTCCTAAGGAAAACTTCGAAGTTGATGGTGTTTATTCAGTAACTGTATACACAGAGGACAGAGCTACCAATACTCAGGACAATAAGTCAAAAGATGCAGAGATAACCTTTGCTGTAGATAGAACAGCACCAAGTATCGTAACTGTAGGCCTCAAGGAAGGTGAACAGTACAAAGAATCAGCCCATGAATTTTTGATTGATGTAACTGATAACATGGGGGTTAAATCTCTAACAGTTTATATTGATGGACAGATCGTTCAGAATTATTCTGGCGATGAGCTTGCTCAGGCGGGGTCAACAGTTAGCGCTACTATAAATGAATCAGATGAGTCACACACTGTTACTATCATTTCTGAAGACGTAGCAGGCAACAAAGAAACTCTTGTATACAATGGCATTTTAGTTTCAACAAAGGAAACTATTGGCCAAGGAGATGACGACAATGGTAGTCTGCCAGAAGTACTTGGTGTGACCAAGGGCGCATATGTAGCATTAATTGTTGTTCTTAGCACAACAGGTGCAGGACTTGCTACAGGCGCTGGAATATTGATGTTTAGAAAAAGATGACATCGGAAGGCTTTATGAATACAAAAATAAGCATCACAACGGATAAAGGCACAATTAAAGAGGTTAACCAGGATTCCACCATGGTGAAGGTGGCTAGTACTGCGCAGCATGGCAAGATAGTGATGGGTGTTCTTTGCGACGGAATGGGTGGACTTACCCAGGGGGAAGTTGCAAGTGCCAAAGCCATCGAACTCATGGGAAAATGGTTTGTTGAAGGGCTACCTATGGCTCTTTATCATAAAAATGTTACAGAAAGACTTGATAGAACAGAAACTCTTGATATAATATCGGAGATAACTCGTGGATGGCAAACTTTGGCACTTGATATTAATGCCGAGATATTGGACTATGGCAATCAGCATAGATGTATGCTTGGAACCACTATGGTGGCCCTTTTGGTCATAGGTGGTGAATATGTCATCATGAATATCGGAGACTCTAGAGTTTATGGTTCTGATAGAGGACAAGCAGTTCTTTTGACCCATGATCAGAGCGTTGTTCAGGATATGATAGACAAAGGTATGATGACTGAACAGGAAGCGGAGAATAGTCCACAAAAGAGTGTGCTCCTGCAGTGCCTTGGGGTATCAGAGGACGTGAAACCTCAGATGGTAAGGGGCAAGATAGAACGCGGACAGGAATTTGTCCTTTGTTCAGATGGTTTTTGGAGAGGATTGACACAAGATGAGCTTAATAGCTGTCTTTCTCATCCAAGTAGTGCAACAGAAGATGATATGAAAAAGAACCTCGATCGTTTAGTTGAGACACTCAAGAGCAGAGGCGAAAAGGATAACATTTCAGTAATTAATATTTGTATTGAATAAAGGGATGCTATGTTAGAGATTGGAAGTATAGTAGGCGGCAAGTACAAAGTGCTGAGCGTCATCGGACAAGGTGGCATGAGTACAGTGTACTTGGCTATGAATGAAAGGGCCAATAAGCCCTGGGCCATAAAGGAAGTCAGGAAGGATGCAGTAGCTAATTATCAGACTGTTAGACAGAGTCTTATTACTGAGACAGATCTGTTAAAAGAGCTATCACATCCTTTTTTGCCCAGTATTGTAGATGTTATAGATGAGGATGGTGGATTCCTTATCGTAATGGATTATATTGAGGGTAATACTCTTGAAAAGGCGCTCAAACACTTAGGAGCACAGCCACAGGAGTATGTTATCGAGTGGGGTATTCAGCTCTGCGAGGTTTTAGAGTACCTTCATACCAGAAAGACTCCTATTATCTATAGGGATCTTAAGCCTGGTAACATTATGCTTAGGCCAAACGGTACTATCACTCTTATTGATTTTGGTATCGCAAGAGAGTACAAGGAGGCCAAGGCTGGAGATACATCATACCTTGGAACTCGTGGATATGCTGCTCCAGAGCAGTTTGGCGGAATGGGACAAACTGACGCCAGAACAGATATCTTTTGCCTTGGTGCGACTCTATATCATCTTGTTACAGGCCACAATCCAAGTGAACCACCTTATGAGTTCTATCCTATAAGATATTGGAATCAGCAGCTTTCACCAGGACTTGAGTATATCATCAGCAAGTGCGTTCAGAGTAATCCTGATGACAGATACAATTCCTGCGCTGAAGTTATGTACGATCTTCAGAACTATAGGGAACTTGAAAAAGGATACAAAAAGGAAGCTAAGATAAGCGTTATCATATTTGCTGCAATTGTGGTGCTTTCTCTTTTCACTGCAACTCTTAGCGTTAATTTCCAGATAAAGAGCAGAAAGCTTGCTAATGCATATTATCAGCACTATATCGCTGAGGCAAAGGGTACAGCCGATGAAAGCGAGGCAGCAGACCTTTATGCCAAGGCTATAGCTGAGAAACCAACGGATGTGGATGGCTATTTTGAGCTGATTGATAACCTTCTTTTGGCTGATGATATTCTTTCCAAGGAAGAGGATGAGGAGCTTAGACAGATACTTATTTCACCTGCAGGTAAGACAACAGTAGAAGGCGCACTTGCAACAAACAAGCAGGCTTATTCTCAGGTGGCTTACAGACTTGGTATTGCATATTTTTATTGCTATGACGATGTTGGCAACAAGCAGCTTGCTGCAAAATGGTTCCAGATCGTAAATGACAATGGCGGACTTCCTAAAGACAAGCAGGAGAGGGCTTTTAGACTTGGCAAGATCTGCCAGTACTATTCATCTATCGGCACTGAGTCCAAAAGTGGTGATAAGGTCATAAGTTACAGAGAATACTGGGATGATCTTGTGGCTATTTCTGATGGAAATATCGCTGAAGTGGATAACCCTACCACAGCTCTTGTAATCTATAGAGAGGTTGCTGCTCAGATATATAACAATGCAGCTAAGTTTATAGATGCAGGTGTAACTTATGATGAGATGTCAAAAGAGATGGATGCTCTTTTAGCACATATTGATCAGGATATTCTGACTAGATATGACCTGACAAATAGTACAAAGGAGCTCGTAAGCAAGACACAGAGGAACTTTACGGCTGCCAGACAGGCACTGGAGCAGGTTTCAAAGTGATAGGATAAGGAAAAAATATGAGTAATATACAGTTTTACAATCTCATGTCAATTATAATGGCTGCAATGTCTCTTATCATGTTGGCTCTGGCTATAATCATGTGGGTCAAGCTAGATATCAAGCACTATATCTCTGTTCTTACAGGTTCAGAAGCCAAAAAATCTATTGAAAAGATTAGAGAGAATGCGCAAAAAGGTGGCGTTCATGCAGATCTTTTTGGTAAGGACAATAAAGCAAAGATTTCATGGAATACATCTGAAGGTCTGAGTAGTACTACAACTGAGACTCTTTTTAAGAACCTTGAAGATCAGGCACTTAAGGATAAAAGTTATGCAACCACTGAGCTTTTAAGTAGTTCTGACTATGCCACAACAGTGCTCGAAGCTATAAAGGATTCCGAATTTGTAGTTGAAAGAGAAATAGTAAATAAGGGCTGAGTTTTAATTACCTATAATTATGGTATAATTAATTACGTTGAATCGTTTACCATGGAGGAAATGATGTCAAAAAAGCGTAGTATAACAATTGGTCTTGTGACCTTTGTATTAGCTCTTATTGCCACAACTGTTATTGGTGTTATCTATCTGAGCTCTGTTGCTTCAACTAGAAGAGAAAGAGCTGCTTTCATGGCAGGAAATATTGCTAATCGTATAGAAGCTGAGATCAAGAATAGAGACTATATAACAAGACTCCTTGAGATTGAAGTAAAAAATGCAGACGGAGCCCTGACACAGGAGAGATTCTACAAAGTTGGAGAAGCTTTATTTGACGATTATCTTGATGTTGTAGATATTTCGATTGCTCCTGGTGGAATCGTAACTTATGTATACCCTCTTCAGAGTGCTTTTACAGAGAGAAAGAATCTTTTTGATGATAAAGTAGAAGGGGTATATTTAGACAATAGCAAACAGACAGGTGTTGGAATAATACTGGCGCCTGTAACGCTTCCTGATGGTAGCTATGGCATTATCATCAGAAGGCCTATTTATCTTGGGGATGGCAGAAATAATGGGGATTTTTGGGGATTTGCCTCAGTTACCATTAGTCTTTCGTCCTTTTTTTCTGATGTGAATATTAGCGGAATAGCTGATGAAGGCTATGAATACAAGCTGATCGGCAACGATGTCATCACAGGTGATAGCGGGATTATCATGGAGTACTCTGAAAAGGCTATTGCAACTCCTGTTGAGGCTATGATCAGTACAGTAGGCGGTGGATATTGGACACTTGAGCTTTCTCCTTTGGGAAATTGGATGGAAGCTTATGAGATTCTGTCAGCCTTTGGAATCATTTTTATCATCAGCATTTTGTTTGCTCTTAATATGGCAGCATTCTCTTCACTTAAGGCTAATACCAAGGAGCTTGAGGTTATGTCTTATAGAGATGCTCTTACTAATCTTTATAACCCTAGAAGTTATCAGGAGCACATGGAGGAATTATCCAGAAAGAAGCTTCCATATGGCCTGATCTTTATAGACCTGAATGATTTCAAAAAAGTTAATGATACCTACGGACATGAAACTGGTGATGCACTTTTAAACATCGTAGCCAAGAGACTTCAGAACAGTATCAGAGAAAAAGACAGAGCATTTAGAATTGGCGGCGATGAGTTTGTAGTAGTCATTCATGGAACCCATGACAAGAGATTTTATGAGAATGTTATTTCTCGTATGAGACAGAATGTGGCAAGAAATGTAGTAATAGGGGATATTACACTTCGAGGTTCCATAAGTGCAGGTTATGCCCGCTGTCCAGAGGATGGAACAAAGTTTGAGGATGTAGTGAAAAAAGCTGATGATGCTATGTACAACAACAAACGTCTTATAAAAGCATCAAGAAATGGGGCATCTAATGGGCGGAACCTATGAAACCATCAACAGAATCTTTGATACCTTTGCTGTTACTTCAAGAAGTAGATATGTCTACGTTTTTGATATGGAAAAGAATATTTCCAGATGGTCACAAAACGCAGTGGACTACTTCGGACTTACTGGAGAATATATATATAATGCTGCTTCTGTATGGGAGAATAGGATTCATCCTGATGACAGAGATAAGTATGCTGAGTATATAAAAGAATTCTATGCAGGGGTTAAGACAGATCCAAATATCGAGTACAGAGCCAAGAACAAAAATGGCGAGTATGTGATCTGTTCCTGCAGAGGCGTTGTTATCAAGGATTATGCGGGTAAGCCGGTTTTTTATGCATGCTCGATAATCAATAAGGGTATCGTGGACAATAATGATCCAATTACTCTTTTACCTAATCAATATGAAATGCTAAATGAGATGAGGCAGTATAAGGCAGCAGGAACACCTTATTTTGTTCTTCTCATCAATTTTATAGACTTTAGTGATGTTAACAGACGATATGGTTACATGATAGGTAACAGTATCCTCAGAGCCATGGCCACTAAGCTTACGCAGGAAGGAAATGGACGTGGTAAGGCTTACAGAGGTGAAGGTACCATAATTGCTTATATCACAAGGCAAATGGACCTTGAGGAGTTAAAAAAGCTTTACGGCAAAATGAGATCTTTTACCAGAGAATCTCTGAAGATAAATGGCAAGAAGGTTGGAGCTGAGATTGGAGGCGGAATAATCTGCGTCACAGATTCTGCCATTGATGAACATGCCATATATACCAGTGCTAAATATGCGTTGGACCGCTCCAAGACCCAAAAGCATGGCAATCTGATCATTTACAACAATGACCAGCTCGATACTAACAGGAGCAATATAGAACTTGTTGATGCTATCAGAAATAGTGTGATCAACGGCTTTGAAGGGTTCTTTCTTGAATATCAGCCTATCTTTTCAGCTGTAGGCAAGAACCTTGTAGGCATGGAAGTTTTTGTCAGATGGGAAAAAGAGCCTTTTGGAGAGGTGGCACCTTCAGAATTTGTGCCATGGCTTGAGCAGGACCCAGTGTTCTTTTTACTTGGAAACTGGATACTAGAAAATGCCCTTAAGGACGCGCTTGAGATAAGACGAGGAAAAAGAGAATTTTTCCTAAGTGTCAATTTGGCCTTCATGCAGCTTGAAAAGTCAGAGTTTAGAACAACTCTGATAGACATATTGAGAAAAATAGGATATCCAGCTACTGGCCTATATCTGCAGCTGACTCAGAGCTGCAGGCAGCTTGGAATGGAGCATTTAAAGAGCCAGGTAGAATTTTTGAAGTCCTGTGGACTTAAGATTGGTCTGGATGTCTCAGATTTTGGAACTCTTGATCTTGTAAGGCATTTGCCTATTGACCTGATAAACATTGCACCTTCCCTTACAGGAGGAATGGAGGATAATCCTACCACTAAATACATGGTAGAGACTATTACAGGTTTCACTCATAGGCTTAACATCAGAACCTGCTTTTCTGGAATTGAGGATGAAGAGACAGAGAAGATGGCCAGTGGATATCCAATATCAGATGTGATGGGATATTACTTTGGCAGGCCTTGTAGAATACAAGAATTTATGGAGAAGTATCTTAAGTAATGAGCAGGACATTTCGCTACATTCAGAATGATGACGTGCTTAAGTCTTTCAAAGAGTTTAGAGATTCTATTCTTTCTGAAAGGCCTGTTGTTATTGCGCGCCATGGAGATTACTCTCTGTATTTGAGAAGCTTGTCTCATGACACATTGGGACTTACTATCGAAAATACAGCCAAGAAGATTGTAGTTGAAAGCCGCAATTACGAAGTCGAGAATACTACAGATGCGCTAGTTTCAAGAGGCGTCAGACATGCTATTCAGAAGATGGCTGAACTTAGCGACGAAGAGACCAACAGGAAGCGTTTACAGATCTGGAAATGGTACATTATGGACTGGCAGCAAAAGAATCCTGAAAAGAGCCAGGAGATAATGAGTAGGGAAATGGAATGGAAGGATGATGGTGATGAAGCAAATGATGAAATGCTTGATTTTGAGACCTTCCTTCACAGAGAATATCTGAATCTTGGAAATACACTTGCACTGATAAATGAATATCTCAAGGAAGAGAAGTATAGAGAGATGTTCACTAAATTCGCTATCGAAGACATTATGGAGATGACAAGCGAAGATACTAGGGATAAGTCTATTGCAGAGGCTGAAAGGCTTGAACAAGCTGGCGGTCACAAAAAACATACCTATCAATTTACCGTTAGCGTTGAGGCGACAGATAAAGAACACGCAAGACAGGCGCTCTTAAACTATCTTGCTGGAGATGAGCGAATTAAAGTGCAAAAATAGACAATTAGAAATTAATTTTCAATAAACCAATTAATAAAAATTTAATAATTTAACTTGATAAAGTATCTACCATTTCATAGGGGTTAGGTATATAATGTACCCATTAAATGAATTTTTGGTTTCAGGACACAATAGGTTGAGGGGCCGTTTTAAATTGTTCCTGATTCGTCAGTCCATTTAATGAAAAAATATTTCTTATGAGATGGAGGAATTTAATAATGAGACGTTCCGCAAAGACTAAAACAGGCATGAGTCAGAGCTGCATAGAGATCATGACTGATGCTATCAAGGCAAAGGAGCAGAACTTATCATACGGCAAATTTAAAGCTCTTGATTTGCTCGGAGCTGATGGCCTGCGTGATGACGAGTATCAGTCAGAGTATACAGTTCATACAACTGATCTGGTACGCAGAAAAGAGCAAACAGAAGAAAAGAAAGCTGTTGCCTTTGTCAAGGTAAGAGTGTGAGATAAAAACTACAACTGAATATGGATACTAAGCTGTTAAGGATTTTATTCTTTAACAGCTTTTTTTTGCAGTTTTTTGATAAAAATATGGTCTATTCTTTTGCGATATTTATGGTATACTAACTCTTTGTCAAAGAAAGCAAGAAAGGAAATGTTATGAACATTCATTTATGTAAAGGTGATGAGACACTTGATCAGGCACTTGAATATATCAATGAGCATGATAGCGAAGGCAGGAGATACACCTTCGATAAAGAAGCTGACAGATGCTATATTGGCGATGAAGCTTTTGTAAATGCTCCAGTCATCATCAATTACAAAAACAATTACTGGGCACTGCATTTAGCAGAGTAATTGATCATAAATTATTAAGTAGAGGTTATATGAACAAAGTTAAAAAATTTTTGCGTGAGTATTTTGAGACTCCTGATTTCATGAAACGTCTTGTTGTTATGCTTATAGGCGTTTTTCTTATGGGATTCTTTCTTTCATTCCTTATTAAGGTTGACCTTGGAACAGATCCTTGTACTTTCATGAATCTTACTATTTCAAGAAAGCTTGGAATCTTGTTTGGAACATGGCAGCTTGCATTAAATGCAGTTTTATTTGTTATAGTTATTCTTTTTGGTAAAAAATGTATCGGATTTGGAACCATTGCAAACATGGTATTTATCGGATATATCGCCGATTTTTTTGGATGGCTTTGGGATAAGACTATACCAGAGCGCTATTTTACAGAATTTCCTTCAAGAGCAGTGATCTTTGCCCTGGCACTGTTTTTATTCATCATTTCTGTTTCCTTTTATATCAATGCTGACATGGGAGTATCTCCTTACGATGCCATGCCACAGATCATTTCTGATCGTGTACTTACTAAAGTGCCTTACTTCATCATCAGAATTGTTTATGATTTCCTTGTGATTGTTATTGGTATTATATTTGGCGGAACACCAAATATTGGAATCATACTTATGGCACTGTTCCTTGGACCTATCATTTCAGTAGTAGGTAAGTTCCTTGGAAAGCATGTATTTCATTTGAATTAAATAGGAAAGTAAGTTGTTTAAGCCTCTTGTGAGTGATCACGAGGGGCTTTTTTGTTAGGGGTGAGGGCAGAGGAGTGAGGACGGAGGTGTGTTGGCTTCGCGGTGGTCCTTGTTCTGCGTCAACTACTTTATCAGCCCTCCGGTGCTAGTCAACCCTGCGCTAGGCGCACCGCTTCGCGGCTTCGGGGCTGACAAGCCCCTCCCGGCTGATATGCAGTAGTTAAGCAGAACAAGGAGGCACTCTGCCGAGGGGCAGATTTTAGGGCATGGGTTACCTGCAAACATGTTTTATGAGGTAGTGCAGGTAAAGAAAGAGAGCCGGGGTGATGGAGTAGCGGTAGTTGTTACCTGCAAACAAGTATTATGAGAGGTTGCAGGTAATGAAATGAGACCGAGGAGAGGATGAGTAGTGGTATATGTTACCTGCAAGCAAGTATTATGAGAGATTGTAGGTAATGAAAAGGTGCAGGGGAGGGGATGAGTAGTGGTATATGTTACCTGCAAGCAAGTATTATGAGAGGTTGCAGGTAAAGAAAGAGGACCGGGGAGTGGTGGAGTAACGGTAGTTGTTACCTGCAAACAAGTTTTTTGGAGAGGTGCAGGTAATAAAAGGGGTACAGGGAGGAAAAAGAAACTCGGGGGCGGGGCTGGCATGCTTATAGGGTTAAAAGTAGAGAAAAGGCATGCCAAAAATTGGCGTTTGAAGAAAAGAAAGCATGTGTATTTGTGAATTATGAGGATAAGACATGCCGACAATAAGAAAAAAACAAGATAATGGCATGTTTAAACGGAAAAATACTGAAAAAAGGCATGCCGAGGGAGAAAACAAGATGTTTTTGTGTACTCTATTATGATAAAATATTATTAGTGGAAACTTTGCGATAAAAAGGAAATTATTTGATGATAGAAAAAGATATTGAGCAGCTTTTATGTGAAGTTAAGAACGGAGAAACTAGCATAGAGGAAGCAGTTCTTAAGTTAAAAGAAGCTCCATTTGAGGATATGGGATTTGCAAGACCTGATTTTCACAGGAGTCTTCGTCAGGGACATGGAGAAGTAGTCTATGGCCAGGGCAAAACAAATGAGCAGATACTAGAGATAACCAAGAAGCTCTTAGCTCATGGTCAGGAAAAAGTGTTGATCACACGCATGAGTAAGGAAGCTTCTGAATATTTCAAAGAGAATATGATAAGTGAAATAGAAGACTTCTCATATGACGAGCTTAGTAAGATTGGAATTGCAGGAAAAATAGATGCAGCTGAAGGCATAGGTAAGATAGTAGTAGCTACAGGTGGAACAAGTGATATTCCTGTTGCAGAAGAGGCGGCAAAGACAGCTGAGTTTTTGGGAAATAAAGTAGTCAGGCTCTATGACGTTGGTGTGGCAGGTATTCATAGACTTATCAATAAAGAAGCTATGGATGAGATCATGAGTGCAAATGTGATCGTAGCCATTGCGGGAATGGAAGGAGCTCTTGCAAGCGTGATCGGCGGACTTGCAGATTGCCCAGTTATTGCTGTCCCAACAAGTGTAGGCTATGGCGCAGCTTTTGGGGGACTAGCAGCTCTTTTATCAATGCTTAATTCCTGTGCAAGTGGAGTAAGCGTGGTGAACATTGATAACGGCTTCGGTGCCGGATATCTTGCTAGCATGATCAACCATAAGTAAGCATTGGAGCCAATAAGGCTAGAAATATAAAACATAACAAAAGAAACGAGTACATCAGGGTGAAAAAACTAATCAAAAAGGCTTTGCCAGTATTATTCTGGATCGTTATCTGGCAGCTTGTGGCAATTATCATACATAATAAGATCCTTATGGCAGGTCCCATCGAGACGTTGCAGAAATTACTAGAACTTTCAGGTAATGAGAACTTTTGGGCATCTATAGGCAGTAGCCTGGGCCATATATTACTGGGATTTGTAATAGGAACAGTTCTTGGAATAGTCTTTGCATTCCTTGCATACAAAGAAGAGCTTGTAAGAGACTTTGTAAGACCAATTGTAGGACTTCTTAAGACAGTACCTGTAGCAAGCTTTGTGATACTACTTCTCATATGGCTTGGAAGCAGCAATATTTCGATATTTATAAGTGCTATGGTGGTCTTTCCAATCATCTATGTCAGCACACTTGAGGGATTTGATGCAACAGACTACAAGTTACTTGAGATGGCACATACCTTCAGAATGCCTGAAGGAAATGTTATAAGATACATCTATTTGCCACAGCTCATACCGTTTTTTAAGGGCTCTTTTAAACTGGCAATAGGAATGGCGTTCAAAAGCGGAATTGCCGCTGAAGTCATCGGACAGCCCCTTGAAACCATAGGAAATGGGCTATACAACGCCAAGATATACCTTGAAACAGGTGAGCTCTTCGCCTGGACCATTGCGATAGTAGTTATTTCTTTTATTTGTGAAAAGATACTGTTACTGCTATTACATGTTGTGGGAGGGCGTAAGGCATGACTATTGAGGTAAAAGACGTTACGAAGACCTTCGATGGCAGAAAGGTCTTGGATAACTTTAGTTTAGATATTGAATCAGAGCACAGCTACATCATTGCAGGTCCTTCAGGTTGTGGCAAGACAACACTTATCAGGATAATACTTGGACTTGAAAAGCCAGATGAAGGAAGCGTGAAGCTCCTTGGCGATTACAAATATCCTTACATTGTGTCAGGAACAGTGTTCCAGGAAGACAGGCTTTGCGATGATTTTACGGCAGTTGAGAATGTGACAATGGTAAGTCACAAGATATTTAAGGAAACAGCAAGAGAAGAGCTTGAAAAACTTCTACCGGCAGAGGTTTTGGACAAGCCAGTAAGAGAGCTTTCTGGGGGACAAAGAAGGAAAGTTGCCATTGTAAGAGCTTGTTGTATTCCAAATGACATATTGATAATGGATGAGCCGCTTACTGGACTTGATGAAAAGAGTAAAGAAGAGGCCATCAGATATATAAGAGATAAACAGGGCTCTGGCCCTTTGGTTATTACGTCACATAGCGGCGAAGGTTTTGATTTTGGCAGAGTAGTTAATTTGTAAGAAAACAAGGGGAGATTTCTTATGGTAACCAATGACGTAAGTATGAACAGGTTCAAGCATAATATCATGGAGCAGGTGTGCAGATTGGAGTGGGAAGGTAAAAATGATCCAGAGCACATCGAGGAACTTATCTTAAAGATAATTCCAGGACCCAAGCCATCATACAGATGCTGTATCTACAAAGAAAGAGAGATCGTAAGGCAGAGGATCAGGCTGGCAATGGCAAAAAGCCCGTCCTATAATCCGGATTCTACTAACATAGTTCAGGTTATAGATCCAGCTTGTGATGAATGTCCTATCGCAGCATATTCAGTTACTGATAACTGCAGATTCTGTATGGGTAAGGCTTGTCTTAACTCCTGTAAGTTTGGAGCTATCACTCCGGGGGATACCCACATGCACATTGATCCAGCTAAGTGCAAGGAATGTGGAATGTGTGCCAATGCTTGTCCTTACAGTGCTATCGTTCATTTGGAGAGGCCATGCAAGAAAGCTTGTCCAGTTGGAGCTATTACTTACGACGAATATGGTTACTGCAAGATAGACGAAGAAAAATGTATTCAGTGTGGTCACTGCATTCACAGTTGTCCATTCGCAGCCATCGGAAGTAAGACCTTCCTGGTTGACATCATAAAAGAGATAAAGGCAGGCAAAGAAGTGATCGCAATGTGCGCACCTGCTACGGAAGGTCAATTTGGTGAAGATATCTCCATGGCTTCCATAAAAGTAGGACTTCAAAAGCTAGGCTTTGCTGATATGGTCGAGGTTGGACTTGGCGGAGATATGACGGCTGCTTATGAATCTGAAGAGTGGAGCGAAGCATACAACAGCGGCCGCAAGATGACAACATCCTGCTGCCCGGCATTTATCAATATGTTAAAAAAGCATTTTCCAGAGCAGTACAGGGATAACATGTCGACGACAGTTTCGCCAATGTGTGCTATTTCAAGATATCTAAAGGCTACAAGGCCAGGATGTGTCACAGTATTTGTTGGACCATGTATAGCCAAAAAGTCAGAGGCTCAGGATAAATCAGTTCCGGGAAATGCAGACTACGTTGTGACTTACGGCGAACTTAGAGCCCTAATGAGGTCAAAAGATATCTCTTTTGAACCGATCACTGATGAATATCAGGAATCATCTATATGGGGTAAGCGCTTTGCCACAAGCGGCGGCGTTGCAAATGCAGTGATCGAATGCATGCAGGAGCGAGGAGAAGATACTTCCGGAATAAAGCTCCTTCGCGCAGCGGGAGGAGCAGAGTGTAAGAAAGCACTCACATTATTAAAAGTTGGCAAATTACCTGAAGACTTCATAGAAGGTATGGTTTGCCCAGGAGGATGTGTAGGAGGACCGTCAAAACATAAGCATATTTCAGAAATAAATAAGGCGAGAGAAACACTTCTTGCCAAGGCGGATGAAAGAAAAGTATTAGATAACCTGAAAAATTACCCAATGGACAAGTTTTCAATGCACAGGGATGGACATTAAATGAGAAGAATGAAAAAATTACCATTATCGGTTTATGTTCAGTTATGCATGATAGGTATCTCGTCTATTCTTACTATCTTTTATAGTAAGCACATTTTTCATGTAGAGGACATGAATCAGGCCTTTGCTGGTATATTCTATGCTTTCAAATACATACCGATCATAACGGTGACAGCTCTAGGCGGAGCTGTTCCCGGAATGGTTAGTGTGCTACTGGTCTTTTTGTACAGATCTATTGTATACAGTAGCTTTTCATATCTTGTGTTCGTTTATCTTATTCTGGCCTGTGTTGTAGATTTTATGGCCAGGAAAAAATTCTTTTCAAGTGTATACAAAACTCTATTGGTGTCTGTTATCTTGCAGCTCATCAGTGGAGATTTCTGGGGCATCCTCCTGTTTCTTTTAGCAGGAATAGATGTGTCGTCAGTCCCATTCCACTACTATGTAACATATTTTCTTAATGAGGCACCAGGTTGTCTTATTGGCTGCTTTATTGTCTATTTTGTATTTAAAAAGCTTACTCCGGAAAAGAAGCTCCTATTTGGAAATGGAAAGTTTTATGTTAAACCGGAATTTTTAAGTGAAGATGAAAGATACGAAGTTGAGCGAAGGTCCAAGATCGGAGCAGTAGTGATGCAGATCATTGTTTTTGAAGCTATCATTCTTGGAATCTCAGCTGAGCTTGCTTCTAATACACTTATTCCTACAATGAAAGTGGTTAATTCCAGCACTAACAATTCTTTGGAACAAAGGTCATGGGAACATGCTACGAACGCTGAAAAGCTTGAAAGCTTAGTTAGTATCGAGGTCTTAGAAGGCGGTACTGCTGACTCTGATGGCTTTGTAGAACAACTAGGAGGTAGCGTTAATTACCAGGTTCTTAGCTCGGAATTTAGCGTCAAGCTTGCTATGCTCATATCCATTATCGTTATACCACTTGCGGTATTCTTTAACGGATATGCCCAGAGGCGAATAGCAAGGCCTATAAGAACGCTATCTAAGGCAGTTTCGGATATTTATAATTCAAAAGAGATAGATATTAGCCAAAAAGTGCGTGAAGTACATGAGCTTCAGATTGATACAAATGATGAGATAGAAGACTTGTATCATGCAGTGGACCTGACGTTTTACAGACTTATGGAATATATCGAGCTAGTTAAGACAAGGCAGAGTATTGAGGACCAGCTCAATATAGAAAAGAGTGCAAACGAGGCTAAATCAAGATTTCTCTCTAACATTTCCCATGAGATTAGAACGCCTATCAATGCGGTTCTTGGCTTTGATGAGATGATCCTTAGAGAGACCACAAATGAAAAGGTTCTTGAATATGCCAAGGACATTCAGAGTTCTGGTAAGACTCTTTTGGCACTTATAAACGATATCCTTGATTTTTCCAAGATTGAAGCAGGTAAGATGGAGATCATACCTGTAGAGTATGATGTAAGGTCACTTATCAACGATATCATCAATATGGCCAGCATCAAAGCAAGTGAAAAGCACCTTGAACTTAAGCTTCTTGTTGATGAAAATATTCCTCACATCCTGTTTGGCGATGAGGTCAGGATCAAGCAGTGTATCCTAAACCTCATAACTAACGCTATCAAGTACACAGAGCGCGGCTCCGTTACTTTAGACATGAAATACGAAAGAGTATTAGAAGAAAACCCTGAAGACTCTTATGAAGAGAAGATAGCCCTTGCTGTAAGCGTTACAGATACTGGTATAGGAATCAGAGAAGAGGATATGGAAAAGCTCGATCAGGCTTTTGAGAGAATCGATGAAAAGAGAAATAGAACAATTGAAGGAACCGGACTTGGAATAAACATTGTTAACAGCCTTCTTAACCTTATGGATTCAAAGCTTTCGGTCAAGAGCGAATATGGCGCGGGCTCCGAGTTTTCTTTTACCATAATACAGACAGTAGTGGATGCAGAGCCAGTTGGCGATATTGTTAAGGCTTTTGAGGATGCAGCAAAGAGTGCGCATGAATATCATGAGACCTTCCATGCACCAGATGCAAGGATACTGGTAGTAGACGATACCAGAACAAACCTCACCGTTGTAGAGGGACTCTTAAAGCAGACTCAGATAGTTGTAGATACGGCCACCAGCGGAATGGAAGCTCTTGATCTTGTTAAAAAGAACAAGTACGACATAATCTTCCTTGATCACAGAATGCCTGAAATGGACGGAATCCAGACCTTCCACGCAATGGAAGAGATGCAGGAGAACCTAAACAAAAAGGTTCCAGTCATCGCACTTACTGCAAATGCAGTGTCTGGCTCAAGAGAAATGTACTATAAGGAAGGCTTTACTAACTATATGTCCAAGCCTGTAGAACCAATGAAGCTTGAAGAAATGATCATGAGCTATCTGCCTTCTTACAAGATTTCAAAGCCTGGTGACAAGGATTATGTAGAAGATTCAGTGCCAAAGCAGGAAGCAGAAAAAGAAGCAATGCAGGATATCCTCAAGATAAATGGCATCGACATCGAAACTGCTATTTCGAGGTGCGGCTCTCCTGAGGTGGCAAAAGAGGTAATGAAGGACTTTAGACTTGCTATAGACGAAAGATCTGGTCTTATTGAAAAATACTTCAACGAAAAGAACTATAAGAACTATACTATATATGTACACGGCCTTAAGAGCTCTGCAAGAGCCATAGGAGCTTTGGACCTTGCAGAAAAAGCAGAGTACCTTGAAGAATGCGGAAATAAAGAAGACGTAGCAATGATCGAGAAGCTTACACCTTCTCTTATTGAACAGTACAGAAGCTATAATAATAAACTTGCTTCTTTATTTGAAGAGGACAATAGTGATAAACCACTGATCGATCCTGAGGAGCTCGAGGGAGCATTCCTTTCTATGAAGGAATTTGTTGCAGCTTCTTACTTTGACAGTGCAGATGACATAATGAATATGCTTGATGAGTACCAGATACCTAAGGAATATGCTGACAAATACCACGATGTAAAACGTCTTTTGGCGGCAGTTGACAGAGATGGACTTTTAAGGATATTGTAATATTAAGTTCGGATTGAGAGGGATACCTAATGGAAAAAAGCGTACTTCTTATTGGTAAAGAAAAAAGCTTTATGGTAGGTGCAATTATAAAGGGGCTTGAAAAGGAGAACTACTCTGTAGTATGTGCTAATCCACTGCCACAGTTTGTTCAGCAGGTCGAAAATAAACCCAAGATCTATCTGCTTTATTTGGGGGATCTGACAAAAGATGATATAGATCTTTTTAAATATCTTGATGAAGCTATAGACTCCGAGCGTTTTATGCTATATCTTATAGGTAATAATGAAGAGCTCGAATTAGCTCAGATGTATATTGCCAAAGAAAAGATTCAGGAGACCTACCTTCGTCCTTTAGATGTGCAGCTTCTAGCAGCACAGCTTGATTCTGTTGTGGAATTTAGCGAAGTCGATGAAAATCTTAGAAAAAAGATTTTGATTGTTGATGACGATGGTGCTATGCTCAGAATGATGAGAACATGGTTGTCCGTTAAATACCATGTTTATATGGCTAGTTCCGGCAAGATCGCAATGTCTTTTTTGGCACAAAATCCTGTTGATCTGGTGCTTCTTGATTATGAGATGCCAGTCATGAACGGACCTGAAGTGCTTAAGGAGATCCGCGAGAGCGAAAAACTTAAATATCTGCCGGTAATATTCCTTACGGCCAAGGATGATAAAGAAAGTGTTATGAAGGTTGTCAGACTTAAGCCTGAAAAATATCTTCTTAAGTCCATGCCAAAGGAAAAACTGACCGCGGCAATAGATGATTTCTTCAGAGGTAGAGCGGGCAAAGTAACATAAGGAAGGATACGTTTTAATGATCTCTAAGTTAGTAGACAAGATAGTTAATACAGGCGCACCTATTGTGGTGGGCTTAGACCCAAAGCTGGATTTCATTCCAGAAGCAGTTAAGACCAAGTGTTTCCAGGAAAAAGGAGAGAATTTAGAGGGGGCTGCAGAGGCGTTTTGGCAGTTCAACAAAGAGATTATCGATAATATTTATGACCTGGTGCCAGCTGTGAAGCCACAGATCGCAATGTACGAAGAACTTGGCATTCCAGGACTTATTACCTTCAAAAAGACTGTTGATTACTGTAAAGAGAAAGGTCTTTTAGTAATTGGTGATATCAAAAGAGGAGATATTGGCTCCACTTCAGAGGCGTATGCTGTTGGTCATCTTGGTAGTACCAAGATTGGTGACAAGGTTTACAGAGGATTTGACGAAGATTTTGCTACAGTTAATCCTTACCTTGGTTCTGACGGTGTAAAGCCTTTTATTTCTGTCTGCAACAAGGAAGACAGAGGTATTTTTGTACTGGTTAAGACATCAAATCCATCAAGCGGTGAATTTCAGGATAGAATAATAGATGGTCGTCCACTTTACGAGCATGTTGGTGAACAGGTTGAGAAGTGGGGACTTGAGTCTATGGACGGCTCATACAGTAACGTAGGAGCAGTTGTTGGGGCAACATATCCTGAGATGGGCAAAGTCCTTCGTGACATCATGCCACATGCGTATATCTTAGTACCTGGCTATGGTGCTCAGGGTGGTAAGGGCAAAGATCTGGTTCACTTCTTCAATAAGGATGGACTTGGCGCTATCGTTAATTCTTCTAGAGGCATCATTGCAGCTTGGAAGAGCGATAATTACAAGGAATTTAATGATGGAAGAGTTGGCGAAGCCGCTAGATGTGCAGTTCTTGATATGAAAAAAGATATAGCAGATGCGCTTGCATCTAAGTAAAGGGAGGGAGATAAAATGGAAAGATATAAGGAAGAATTTATTGAATTTATGGTGGACAGTAATGTCCTTAAGTTTGGAGAGTTCACTCTTAAGAGTGGACGTAAGTCACCATTTTTCATGAACGCAGGAGCTTATGTAACTGGCTCTCAGCTCAAGAAACTTGGTAACTATTATGCAAGGGCTATTCACGATACATTTGGTCTTGAGTTTGATGTTCTCTTTGGACCAGCCTACAAGGGTATTCCTCTTGCTGTAGCAACATCAATGGCTATCAGCGAGCTCTATGGCCGCGAGATCAGATATTGTTCTAACAGAAAAGAGATCAAGGATCATGGCGATAAGGGCATCCTTCTTGGATCAAAGCTCAGAGATGGCGACAGAGTTCTTATCATCGAGGATGTTACAACATCTGGTAAGTCTATCGAAGAGACAGTGCCTATCATTCAGGAGCAGGCAGACTGCGATATCGTAGGACTTATGGTATCACTTAACAGACAGGAAAAAGGTCAGGACAGTGATATGAGCGCCCTTGATGAGATCAAAGAAAGATATGGATTTAGTGCCCATGCTATTGTTACAATGGATGATGTAGTAAGCTATCTATATAACAGACCAATTGATGGTGAGGTTCTTTTGAACAAGGACATCAAGAAGGCTATTGACGAGTACTACGCTGAGTACGGTGCCAAGAACTGATATCAGGATGAGTAGGAGGTTATAGAATGGACGAGCATACATACAAAGTATTAGGTAGCACAGGAGCAGTTAATATCGCATTTGGTGTTATCTCAATAGTAGCAGGGATCGCTGCTGGAGTACTTCTTATTATCAGCGGAGCCAAGCTCCTTGGAAGCAGGAAAAAGATTATTATATAATGAGCAAATTTAGATCTATTAAGTTAAAAATTAAAAAGCTTGAGCCAGTACGTGACAGATACATGTTCACCGATAACAGGCACCCTGAAAAGGGCATCATGTCTACTGTACTAGGGATACTGTCTGTATCTGCACTGGCTCTGTCAGTTTTCCTTTCTTACCAGAATGGAGGACAGGCTGATATGAGATACGCCGCAGCGGCTTTTGTTGCGGCGATATTTTCGTGTATAGGATTAGTTTTAGGAATAATGGCAAGAACAGAGAAGGATATCTTCAAACTTTTCCCAAATCTTGGGATCATCCTTAATCTGATTGCCTTTATTTTTGTGATATTTATTATCTTATTAGGAATAGGTGTTTTATGAATAATGAATTGATGTTTGAATTTGAAACAGGCGGAGAGATCCTCCATGAGAGATACACTCTTGCTATAGACAGAATTGCGGAGATTGCAAAAGAAGATCTTTCAAATGAAGCTTTTAGAGACTATTTTAACTTCGTTGCAAGATTTCTTTTAATGATAAATGATACCCTTAACTGGGCGGCAAATGGAGGCAAGGAGAAAGACTCTCTAGCAGACCTCCAAAAGAGAAACAAGGAGCTCTACATCGATATTCTTCCAGAGAATTATCATAAGAGCTATGGTAATCCTACTTTTGCCAAAGAAAAACTCGGTCAGGAATTTGGCCAGATTCTATCAACTCTCTATTTTGAAGAGAGATCACTTATACCATGTGCCTTCGAGCTTGATAAGTTCAACATGGTGATCCGAATGGAACTTTTCCTTGAGGTATACGGAGCATTTAGTAGCGCTCTTTCAGAAAATAAACTTCCAACCTATGAAGAGATCAGGCAGATAATGTATTGGTTCTACAGTGATTACGCCGAAGAAGAGCGAATGATCCGCTTTGGAACTATGGTAGATCCTGATTTTTCTTATGCCAGAGACATTATCGTAAATAGTGATCTAAATGACCTTAGATATCTCTATAGATTTGGTGAGTATGTTACTGACAATGAACTTAAAGCCGCTGAACATCTTAATTCTCTTTCAGAAGAAGAGATCGAAAAGCTTGCATTTACCTTCACAGAGGGGTATCGCATTGGCTTTGAGATGACTGGAAAGGATATCAGCAAGAAAAAGACAGCTTCTATAATCTACCAGCTTGGCTTTGAGAGAATTGTTCAGAAGGCAGTAGCTAATCTTGATAAGATTGGACTTAAGTCAACTATCTACAGAGCAGTCATGTCAAACTTCTACATGGGCGGAAGTGCCAGAAGAGCAGGTTATTATGGCGCAGTTCCAAACAAGCAGTTTGACTATGATCACAAGGATGACGACGGACTTTTCCTTGATGCACAGCTTGTTAATAGAAGGCTTGAGGCTGTCAGGGCTGCAGGTGAGAAATTCAAGGAAAAAGCCCTTGTATTTGGAGGCCCCGCTGTTATCGAGGTATTTGGTGAGAAGCCTTTTTCTCCAGAACCTAATAAGGATGCGGTTCATTTAGACAAGAATCAGCAAAAGCTCCTTAGTGAGTATAAGATTCAGTCAAGCATTATCGTAAATGACTACATAATTGGAAAAGAGAGAAGCTTTACTATTATAGCTTTCCCTGTTCCTGAGATTGGTGATAACTTCAAGGAGATATTTGACAGAGTTGTCGAGATCAACACCCTTGATTACAAGCTTTATCAGACTATTCAGCAAAAACTCATTGATGCACTTGATGAGGCTGAATATGTAGAAGTGACCGGTATGGGTGACAACCATACCAATATGAAGGTTATGCTCCATGAACTAAAAGATCCTGCTCATGAGACTAACTTTGAGAACTGCGTAGCAGACGTCAACATCCCTGTTGGTGAAGTGTTCACATCACCTGTTTTAAAGGGAACAGAAGGTGTTCTCCATGTTACAGGTGTTTATCTTGAAGGGCTGCTTTTCAAGAACCTTGAGATTACTTTTAAGGATGGCTGCATAACAGATTACAAGTGTTCAAACTTTGATTCAGAAGAGGAAAATCGCAAGTACATAAGCGATAACATTCTCTTTAACCACAAAACGCTTCCTATCGGCGAATTTGCCATAGGTACTAATACAACTGCATATCAAGTTGCAAGGGATTACGGAATTGCAGATAAGCTTCCTATCCTGATTGCAGAAAAGACCGGACCACATTTTGCAGTGGGCGATACATGTTATTCATATGAAGAGGATAATGTGACTTACAATCCAGATGGTAAGAGCATTATTGCCAGAGAAAACGAGATCTCTGCAAAGCGTAAAGAAAATCCTGACAAGGCATATTTTAGCTGCCATACAGATATAACTATTCCTTATGATGAGCTTGGACAGATAAAGGCTGTAAGGAAGGATGGTTCCAGCATCGTGATCATTGAAAATGGCAGATTTGTACTGCCTGGAACCGAGGAGCTGAATAAGCCCATGAAGGGATAAAAAAGTGGCACAATATGTTG
This sequence comes from Butyrivibrio sp. INlla18, assembly GCF_900103635.1. Taxonomy (GTDB): domain Bacteria; phylum Bacillota; class Clostridia; order Lachnospirales; family Lachnospiraceae; genus Butyrivibrio. The sequence continues at coordinate 21,439 of NZ_FMXK01000007.1, read as the reverse complement.
TGCTGTGCTATTATACAATGGACTAGAAGTTGTAATTGCAAAATGGAGGAATGAAATGGCTAAAGTTGGAATTGTAATGGGTAGTGACTCAGACATGCCCGTAATGTCAAAGGCAGCAGATATTCTGGAAGAGCTTGGAATATCTTACGAGATGCGCATCATCTCAGCCCACAGAGAACCGGATGAGTTCTTTGAGTATGCAAACACTGCAGAAGAAAAGGGCTTTAAGGTTATCATAGCAGGAGCAGGAATGGCAGCACATTTACCAGGCATGTGCGCAGCAATCTTCCCTATGCCTGTTATCGGAATACCCATGCATACAACTTCACTGGGAGGCCGTGATTCTTTATATAGTATTGTACAGATGCCTACAGGTATCCCTGTAGCTACAGTTGCGATCAACGGTGGTGCCAATGCAGGAATATTGGCAGCCAAGATCCTTGCAACAAGTGACCCAGAGCTTCTTAAAAAGCTCAAAGACTATAAAGCATCTCTCAAAGACAGCGTTGTCAAAAAAGACGAGAAGCTTCAGGAAGTTGGATACAAGAACTACTAATTCGTAAACATTACAGGGTATTACTCTGGATAGTTAAAATACAAGAAATGAGGAGTTTATTATGGCACTGGATTACAAGAAGGCTGGCGTTGACATCGAAGCTGGTTACAAGTCTGTAGAACTTATGAAGGCTTATGTTAAGGAGACAATGAGACCTGAAGTTTTAGGTGGTCTTGGAGGATTCTCCGGAGCTTTTTCTCTTAGCAAGATCAAGGAAATGGAAGATCCTGTTCTTTTATCTGGAACAGATGGCGTAGGAACCAAGATCAAACTTGCATTCCTTATGGACAAGCATGACACTATTGGTATTGATGCAGTAGCTATGTGCGTTAACGACGTAGCATGTGCTGGCGGCGATATGCTCTTTTTCCTTGATTACATTGCATGTGGCAAGAACATTCCTGAGAAGATCGCAGCAATTGTTAAGGGTGTAGCTGAAGGTTGCAAACAGTCTGGTGCTGCTCTTATCGGCGGCGAGACAGCTGAGCATCCAGATCTTATGCCAGAGGATGAGTATGACGTAGCTGGTTTTGCAGTTGGTGTTGTTGATCGCAAGAACATGATCGATGGAAGCACTATCAAGGCTGGTGATACACTTATCGGTGTAGCTTCAAGCGGTGTTCACAGTAATGGTTTTTCACTTGTAAGAAAAGTATTTGATATGACAGCTGAGAATCTCAACACTTATGTTGATGAACTTGGTGCTACTCTCGGCGAGACTTTATTAACTCCTACCAGAATATATTGCAATATGATGAAATCCCTTAGAGACGCAGGCGTGACTGTTAAGGGTTGTAGCCACATCACAGGAGGCGGCTTCTATGAGAATATTCCTAGAATGCTTCCTGAAGGAATCACAGCAGTTGTCAAAAAAGACAGCTACGACATCCCACCTATCTTTAAGCTTATGCAAAAGAAAGGACAGATCGAGGAGCAGATGATGTACAACACTTTCAACATGGGACTTGGCATGGTTCTTGCTGTTGATCCTTCACAGGTTGATGCTGCTCTTAAGGCTATCGAGGCTGCTGGAGACAAGGCATGGGTTGTAGGTGAGACAAAGTCTGGTGAAAAGAAAGTAGAGCTTATCTGATGAAGATTGCAGTTATGGTGTCTGGAGGCGGAACAAACCTCCAGGCAATTATTGATGGGATTGCAAATGGACAGATCACTAACACTGAGATCTGCCTTGTATACAGTAACAATCCTAATGCTTATGCTATAGAGAGGGCCAAGAAGGCTGGTATTCCTTATGCTGTTAAGAGTCCCAAGGAATTTGCAAAAAGAGAAGATTTTAACGAAGCTCTTTTGAAGATCCTTATAGACGCTGAGCCTGATCTCATTGTGCTGGCTGGATGTCTTGTTGTGATTCCAGAAGCAGTTGTTAAGGCATTCCCTAATAGGATAATTAATATCCACCCATCTCTGATACCATCATTTTGCGGAACTGGATTCTATGGCCTTAAGGTTCATGAGAAGGTTCTTGAAAGGGGAGCAAGGGTATCAGGAGCTACAGTTCATTTTGTTGATGAAGGAACAGATACAGGCCCTATCATACTTCAGAAGGCTGTCTATGTGAGACAGGATGATACTCCAGAAGTACTGCAGCGCCGTATCATGGAGGAAGCTGAGTGGAAGATCATGCCCAAAGCTATTGACCTTATTGCCAATGGCAAAGTAGAGGTTGTGGACCACAAGGTAGTTATAAAAGATTACGAATCACTTGGATTATTCTGACATAAGAGGAGAAAAGTTCGATGAAGGTTTTGATCGTTGGAGGAGGCGGCCGTGAGCACGCCATTGCAGAAGCTGTATCTAGAAGTAAACAGGTAGACAAGATCTACTGCGCACCAGGAAATGGCGGAATCGCAGAGCTTTGCGAATGTGTTCCTATTACACCAATGGAATTTGACAAGCTTGTGGCATTTGCCAAAGAAAAGGAAATAGATCTTACGATTATTGGAATGGATGATCCTCTTGTTGGAGGAATCGTTGATGCATTTGAGGCAGAGGGACTTAGAGTATTTGGACCACGCAAAAATGCAGCTATTCTTGAGGGTAGCAAGGCCTTTTCAAAAGACCTTATGAAGAAATATGGTATTCCAACTGCAGCCTATGAGACTTTTGATAATTCAGAGGATGCACTTAAATACCTTGAGACAGCCAAGTTCCCTATCGTTTTGAAAGCCGATGGACTTGCACTTGGCAAGGGAGTTTTGATCTGCCAGAACCTTGATGAGGCTAGGGCAGGAGTAAAAGAGATCATGCAGGACAAGAAATTCGGAGATGCCGGCAATCACATGGTAATCGAAGAGTTCATGACTGGCCGTGAGGTTTCAGTATTGTCCTTTGTTGATGGTAAGACTTATAAGCTTATGTCATCTGCTCAGGATCACAAGAGAGCAGGAGATGGCGACACAGGTCTTAACACAGGTGGAATGGGTAATTTTTCACCTAGTCCATTCTATACAGAAGAGGTAGACAAGTTCTGCCGCGAACATATTTATGGAAAGACTGTAGAGGCTATGGCAGCCGAAGGCAGAGAGTTCAAGGGGGTTATCTTCTTTGGACTTATGCTTACACCAGATGGACCAAAGGTACTTGAGTACAATGCCAGATTTGGTGATCCAGAAGCTCAGGTGGTGCTTCCTAGACTCAAAACTGATATAATTGATGTGATGAATGCCTGCATCGACGGAAAGCTTGCAGAGACAGACTTAGAATTTGAGGATAAGGCAGCAGTTTGTGTTGTTCTTGCCAGTGAGGGGTATCCTGTTAGCTACGAAAAGGGCAAGCTTATTTCCGGTTTAGATAAATTTATCGGCAAAGATGGATACTATTGTTTCCATGCAGGAACCAAAAAGACCTCTGAGGGAATAGTTACAAATGGTGGTAGAGTATTAGGAATTACCGCCAAGGGGGATACTCTTGAGGAGGCCAGAGCTAAAGCCTACGAAGCAACAGAGTGGGTTAGCTTTGATAACAAGTACATGCGTCATGATATTGGAAAGGCTATCGATGATGCGAAGGAGGTAAAATGAGAAAAACACTGGGAGTTAGAATTGGGGCTATACTTCTTTCCTTTATGGTTAGTATGTCAGTTTTTGTAGGGGCAGGCTTTACTTCATACGCCTACACAGAGACAACAGGTACTGTCAATACTGACAACGTAAAGGTTAGAGAATCAGCCAGCACAACAGCTACACAGGTTTCTAGTTTAAAGAACGGAGACAAGGTTGATATTGTTGATGAAACAACAGATGCTTCTGGCTATGTGTGGTACAAGATCCGTGTTAATAAGAGTGAATATGGTTATGTTAGAAGTGACCTTCTCACCAAGTCAGGTTCTTCTAGCAGTTCAAGTTCTACTACAACTGTAACTAGTAACACAACATCTGCGCAGACTACAGATTCAACAGCAACTCTTCCTGAGACTTCAGTAACTGCAGTTGATGAGAAGAATGCAACAGCAGTTGATAATTGTAATGTTCGTTCTGGAGCAGGCAAGGCTTATGATTCAGTTGGTAAGCTTACAAAGGGCGATTCAGTAACTATCACTGGTGAAGCTACTGGAACAGATAGCAAGAAGTGGTATCAGGTTAGATTGAGTAATGGTAAGACAGGTTTCGTAAGAAGTGACCTTGTTAATATTGCAGAGGCAGCTCCAGCTGAGACTCAGACAGAGACTCCAGCAGAGGGCGAGAATCCTGAAGGTGAAGTTGCAGAAGGTGAAGGCGAAGGAGAAGAAGCTCCAGAAGCTACAGAGCCAGCAGAAGAACAGCAGCAACAAACAGTTCAGCAGCAGGGCGATGGCAAGTATGCTCTTACATATGAGAACGATACTTGGTATCTCTATGATTACGAAAAAGAGCAGAGAGTTCAGGTTCAGCAGCTTGTACAGGTTGCAGAGCAGGTTCCTTCACTTAACAAGAAGGCAAACAACTACAAGACAGTTCTCATTGTCCTTGCAATTGTAATAGTTCTTTTACTTGTAGGACTTGTGATCCTTGCACTTAAGCTTAGAGATTCACTTTACTATGAAGATGATGGCGAAGAGGAAGAAGAGTTCGATCGCTATTCAAATAATAGAAGAAGAGCAAGAGACGACGAAGAAGAGGAAGAGCGTCCTAGAAGAAGAGTTCGTCCTGAAGAGGGTGATGAAGCTTCTGAGCGCAGACCATCAAGAAGACCTTCTGAAGATAGACCTGAGCGTCCATCAAGAAGACCTTCAGAGGATGACAGACCATCAAGAAGAGCAGTTGCTGATGATGAGAGAACAGTAAGACCTTCAAGACCTTCCAGAAGACCTGCGGAGGATGAAGAGGCTGAGGCTCGTCCATCAAGGAGAAGTCCAGAAGATAGACCTTCAAGACCTTCTAGAAGACCAGCAGAAGATGCTTACGCAGATGAGCGTCCATCAAGAAGACCTTCAAGATCAGAAGAGCCAGTTGAAGAAGCTCCACGTCGTCGTGCCAAGAACTTTATTGGTGATGATGATGATTTTGAGTTCGAGTTCCTTGATCTTGACGATGACAAGTAATTTGATAATTAGATAGTTTGATAGTATTTAGGGCCCACCAGAGAGATCTGGTGGGCTTTATAGCATAATAAAAGGAAAAGAGTGTCCTAAAGTAGTTGGAGGGTGACGCATTGAATAAAATAAGTTTTTATGGTGATATGATCTATGCTGATGGCTGGTTTGCATATATTGAAAAAGATGGGAAGAATTCACCTCTTACAAGAGAAGATGCAAAAAAAGTTGAGCTTGCATATAGATCATATAATGCCAGCATGGATATAGATCGCGGAGGAATGCCTCCCCAAATTGCTTATGAAGCCCGTGGTCTTATCTGGAATGATGCCAAAAATGCTCTGGAGGTCAGAGGTTCATATTGGGTTGATGGACTGGCTCCAGCGGCGCAGGATGCAGTGATCAGAGATGAACTGGTAATTCCTGAAAGTGTTGGCGGATACAAGATGAATCATATCTATAGGGATTCATTTCAGAGCCTGTCTATAGAAAAACTCGTTATTCCAGAGTCAGTTACAGCAGTAGCATCTGGTGCATTTAGTGAGTGCTATTATCTAAAGGATGTTCAGTTTGGAAGCCATCTTGATATAGCTAGTAACGCTTTCTGTAATTGTCCATTTATATCTTTTGAAAGCGGAATCTGTTATATCGGTAATACTCTGTTTAAGGCTACAGATAGCCTTAATAAGAACCTTGTTATTCCAAGTAATGTGACTTCCATAAGTGATCGTGCTTTTGAGAATAATAAGACTATTGAATCAGTTAGGATTCCTGAAGATTGCAAGCATATAGGATTCAAAGCTTTTTGTGGTTGCTTACTGCTAAAAGAGGTTATTTTTGCAGGAACAGTTGATGAAATTGGCGAAAGTGCATTTGAAAATTGTCCTCAGCTTGAAAAGGTGGAGCTACCTGAGGGATTAAAGATGGTTCCAAGATGTCTTTTCAAGGACTGTAAAAAGCTGGCGGAGGCTACTATACCAGCATCTGTAATAAAGGTAGGCCTAAGGGCATTCCTTGGAACAGAGATAGAAAAGAGATTTGTTGATTCTGAAGATGATTGTTTGTATGTCTCTGACTGGCTTATAGATATTAAAGATAATTGCAGGCCTGAACTTGTAGTAAGAGAGGGAACAGTGGGAATTGCAGAGAGTTCCTGCTATCACAGTAATAGGCAAAGAAACTTTAGAAAGGTTAGCTTGCCACAGTCAGTTAAGTACCTAAATGCCTGGGCTCTGACACATTCAAAGCTTGAAAAACTTTCCCTTGGCGCTGTAGAGGATATAGATCTTGATGCCATACGTGGTAACATGTGCAGTGAGGTACACATTCCTGAAACCTGCAAGAGACTAACCTATTGGAATTTTATGGATTGTCCAAATATTAAGGACATCTATTTCCATGGAGCTAATACCTTTATCGAATGGCCTGCCATCACAGATAGAAGGGATAAGGCTTCTATCAGAGTGCATGGATATTTGGGTTCTACAGCGGAAGCTTATTGTAAGGAATATGGAGAAGAGTACAATCTTATATTTAAAGTGATTGAGTGAATGGCCTGAGGTGTCCTTGCTCTGCTGGAACTACTTTATCAGTCGAAAAGTCTTGTAAACCCTGCGCAAATGCGCACCGCTATGCGGCTTCGGAGTTGACAAGACTTTTCTTTCTGATAAAGGGTAGTTAAGCAGAGCAAGGATGATTGAGCGTCTACGCCGCCACGGGGGATGGGGCGAAGAAAACAGAGGAAGTTAGCCGAAGACCCGGAAGTATTGAAGATTAGGCTAAAGAAAAAGTGGGTGAGAAAGAGAAGAAAGTGGAGAAGATTAGCCGAAGGCCTGGAAGTATTGAAGATTAGGCTAAAGAAAAAGTGGGTGAGGAAGAGAAGGAAGTGGAGAAGATTAGCCGAAGGCCTGGAAGTATTGAAGATTAGGCTAAAGAAAAAGTGGGTGGGGAAGAGAAGGGAGTGGAGAAGATTAGCCGAAGGCCTGGAAGTATTGAAGATTAGGCTAAAGAAAGAGTGGGTGGGGAAGAGAAGGAAGTGGAGAAGATTAGCCGAAGTCTTGCAAATATATGTAATTAGACTAAAGGTGGAGTGTAAAGGATGTGTGACTGCTGGTCCTAGCATGTCTTTTGGCGAAAAGTGTAGAAAAAGCATGCCAATATTGGTGTATTTGTAAATTTGCGGCATGTGTTTTATGCAAATTACTTGGAAAGGCATGCCGAGAAAGTTGAAAAAACGAAGAAATGGCATGCTTATTTGAAAATATGGAGGCTTTGACATGCTTTTTGATTTGACAGGAAGTGAAATATGAACAATCACACTCATTTGACTAAACTGTATTATTTGTTATACTAAATATATCACAGAAAAATAGGAGGCGTTTATGATCATAGAGATTGATTTTAATAGTGACGAAGCAATCTATATGCAGCTGTGCAATCAGATCATCTTGGGCATTGCTACGTCTCAATTTCGTGAAGGCGAGCAGCTTCCAAGTGTAAGACAGCTTGCTGAGACAATCGGAATCAATATGCACACTGTCAATAAGGCATATTCTATTTTGCAGCAGGATGGCTTTGTTAAGATCGATAGAAGGCGCGGAGCTATTATAGCTATCGATATTAATAAGCTGAAAGCCTTATCTGAAGCTCAGTCTGAACTTGCAGTTGTTCTGGCAAGAGCTATCTGTAAAGGACTTGATAGGCAAGATATCCACGGACTTGTAGATAAGTTATACGACAATTACGAAAGAAATTCGTAAGAAAGGAAGGACAACACATGGATTCTAAGTTTACTGTAATGGCGGCGGATGCTCTTAAACTTGCCAGGAAGACAGCTAGAAGTCTCAAGCTCAACTATGTAGGTACTGAGCACATTTTAATGGGACTCATTCTGGAAGATGGCAGCGTAGCATCCAGAATCCTTATTGATAACGGAATTGATGAGAACCGCATGATGGACATGATCAGAGATCTCATCGTTCCAGAGAGTAATGTTAAGACTCTCGACAAAGACGGCTTTTCACCAAGAGCTGAGAAGGTTTTAGAAGAAGCTCACAGAATGGCTGAGAGATTTCATGCTGACAAGACAGGAACAGAGCACATCTTACTTGCTCTTATCAAAGAGGGTGAGAATGTTGCTGTGAGACTTATCAGCACACTTAATGTTCCTGCTCAGAAGATATATGCAGAGACTCTTGCAGCAATGGGAGAGGATCCTAATATTGTAAAAGAGGATCTTGGCAAAAAGATGGCACCAAAGGCTGGCAAGAAGGCTTCTATTCTTGCACAGTACAGCCGTGATATGACAGCCCTTGCTCTTGAAAATAAGCTAGATCCTGTAGTAGGCAGAGAAAGAGAGATCAAGAGAGTTATCCAGATCCTTAGTAGAAGGACCAAGAATAACCCATGTCTTATTGGTGAGCCAGGTGTTGGTAAGACAGCAGTTGTAGAGGGACTAGCACAGCGTATTGCCGCAGGCGACGTACCTCTTACAGTTCAGAATAAGAGACTTGTAACTTTGGATCTTTCAGGCATGATCGCTGGATCCAAGTACAGAGGTGAATTTGAAGAGAGAATCAAAAAAGTCATCAAGGAAGTATCAGAAGATGGCAATATCATTCTCTTTGTAGACGAGATGCATACACTTATCGGTGCTGGTGGTGCAGAAGGCGCTATTGATGCTTCTAATATCTTGAAACCATCACTTGCAAGAGGCGAGATTCAGATGATCGGTGCAACTACTATCTCTGAATATCGCAAGTATGTAGAAAAGGATGCGGCTCTTGAGAGACGTTTCCAGCCTGTTAACGTTGATGAACCTACCAAGGATGAAGCTATGGATATCCTCAAAGGTATCGTCAGCAAGTACGAGGAACATCACAAGGTTACTATTACTCCAGAGGCCATTAAGGCAGCTGTAGACCTTTCTGAGAGATATATCAATGACAGAAATCTTCCAGATAAGGCAATCGACCTTATTGATGAAGCTGCATCAGCAGTAAGACTTCGTACTATGGGTGTTTCACCTAAGGTAAAAGAAGTTGAGGACGCCATCAAGGAACTGGATTCCAAGATTGAGGATGCCCTCAGAAATTCAGATTTTGAGGCTGCTGGCAAGTTCAATAAAGAGCAGACAGGCCTCATTTCTAAGCTCAACAGAGTTAAAAGTGCAGAAAAGAGAAAAGAGCTCTCTTCTGGATATATTGTTAATGAGAACGATATAGCAGAGGTTGTGGCTGAATGGACCAGAATCCCTGTTAAGAAGATCGCAGAAAAAGAGTCTGAGAAACTCCTTAAGCTTGAATCTGTGCTTCATAAGAGAGTTATCGGACAGGAGGATGCTGTTAAGGCAGTATCCAAGGCTATCAGACGAGGAAGAGTTGGACTTCAGGATCCTAACAGACCTATCGGTTCATTCTTGTTCCTTGGACCTACCGGTGTAGGTAAGACAGAGCTTTCCAAGGCCCTTGCAGAAGCAATGTTTGGTGATGAGAACGCTCTTATCAGAGTTGATATGTCTGAGTACATGGAAGGTCATTCCGTTTCAAAGATGATCGGATCACCTCCAGGATATGTTGGATTTGATGATGGCGGTCAGCTCAGCGAGAAGGTTAGAAGACATCCATATTCAGTTATCCTTTTTGATGAGATCGAGAAGGCACATCCAGATATCTTTAACGTGCTCTTACAGGTTCTTGATGACGGACATATCACTGACTCTAAGGGCAGAAAGGTCAGCTTCAAGAATACGATCCTTATCATGACTTCTAATGTTGGAGCTCAGAAGATCGTAGACCCTAAGAAACTTGGCTTTGGCGCTGGAAGTGATGCCAAGAAGGATTACGAAGATATGAAGTCTGGTGTTATGGAAGAGGTCAAGAAGCTCTTTAAGCCAGAGTTCATCAACAGAATAGATGAGATCATGGTATTCCATACTCTTACAGAAAAAGAGATGATGGATATTGTGACTCTTTTATCTCAGAATCTTAGTAAGAGATGCAAAACACAGATGGATATTAACCTTACAATATCTCCAGCTGTTAAGAAGTACCTTGTGACCAAGCATTCAGATGCCAAGATGGGTGCAAGACCACTTAAGAGAGCTATCCAACAGACTATTGAGGATGCAATGGCAGAAGAACTCTTAAAGGGCAACATCAAGTCTGGTACAGATGTAACTGTAGGGCTCAAGGACAACAAGATTGTCTTCACAACTGCAGATGGCAAGAAGACTTCCGTTAAAAAAGTCACTGTAAAGACTACCAAGCCAGCAAAAGTTGCTAAGACAAAAAGCAGTGTCACTACCAAAAAGCCTTCAGCAAAAACAAAGGCTAAAAAGACTGTAAATACGGCAAAGAAGCCAGCTAAGAAGACACCAAAAAAGAAATAAAAAGTCACAAAATTTTAATTTTACATTAAGGTGTCATGACTTATAATGTTATTAACTAAAAAACTCTTTTAATATTTAGGAGGAAAGATATGGCTGTCGTAGAGCAGTTATTACGTGCTGAAAAGGATGGAAGCATCAGCTTTGGTAACTACCTGCTTCCAGAAAAAAAGAAACTTGAAAACTTTGAACATAACGGAGATGTACTCAAGGTTAAGACATTCAAGGACATCACAAAGCTTGAGAGCAACGAGAATTTCGTTTACGAGTCAGTTCCTGGAACTGCAGTAACAAACTTCAAGGAAACAGAAAACGGTGTAAGCTTCGGCGTAGAAGGTGAAAACGACGCGCAGATCACACTTGGTCTATTAGAGAATACTGAATATAGTGTTTTTGTAAATGGAACAAGCATCGGAAAGATGAGCACAAACCTCGGAGGCAAGCTCAATCTCAGCGTTGAACTTTCAGGTAAAGGCCTTTGCGAAGTTAGAGTCGAGAAATAATTAAATATTAGATCAATGATCAAAGGCATGCTTTATTTAACAGAAAGCGCTCGCTCTGTGAATATGGCATGCCTTTTATGTTAGAGTAACGTTGGGGGAAGGGAAAATGGCAACAAAGATAAAGACAGTTTTCTATTGCCAAAGCTGTGGATATGAATCTTCAAAATGGATGGGACAGTGTCCAGGCTGTAAAGAATGGAACACCTTTGTGGAAGAGACAGTAAAACCAGTAGCAAAGTCTTCAAGAGTTGGTATCAGTAGCGCTTCTGCTAATGGAGAATATACAAAACCTCAGTCACTTTCAGAGATCGTCATGAATGACGAAGAAAGGGCTGATACACATATTGGAGAGCTTAACAGAGTTTTGGGTGGAGGACTTGTAAGAGGTTCACTTATCCTTGTTGGTGGAGATCCCGGAATAGGAAAGTCTACAATTCTTTTACAGGTGGCAGGCAATCTGTCAGCTGACCAAAAAGAAGTTCTATACATATCTGGTGAGGAGTCACTTCGTCAGATCAAACTCAGAGCAAACAGAATAGGTGATTTTTCTGATAATCTCAAATTCATGTGCGAGACAAATCTTGCAAACATCGAAGAAGCTATACAGAGAACCAAGCCTGAAGTTATAGTTATCGATTCAATACAGACCATGTACAACGAGGCAGTATCATCTGCTCCCGGAAGCGTATCACAGGTCAGAGAATCAACTTCTGTGCTTCTTAGGATTGCTAAGAGCATGAACATTACTGTGTTTATCGTAGGTCATGTTACCAAAGAAGGTCAGGTTGCAGGCCCTAGAGTTTTGGAGCACATGGTGGATACAGTTCTTTACTTTGAAGGTGACAGACATGCATCCTACAGAATCTTAAGAGCAGTCAAGAACCGTTTTGGATCAACAAATGAGATCGGTGTCTTTGAGATGCAGGAAAAAGGTCTTGTGGAAGTTACTAATCCATCTGAATTCATGTTGGATGGAAGACCAGAAAATGCCAGCGGCTCAATTGTTACATGCTCTGTAGAAGGCACAAGGCCTATACTTATTGAGATTCAGGCACTTGTATGCAGGACTAATTTTGGCTTTCCTAGAAGACAGGCAAATGGAACAGACTATAACAGAGTCAATCTTCTTATGGCTGTTCTTGAAAAGAGACTTGGACTTCAGATGGCGGATTATGATGCCTATGTAAATCTTGCTGGTGGTATGAAGGTTGCAGAGCCATCACTTGATCTTGGAATCTGCCTTGCTATCATCTCAAGTTTCAAGAACAAACCAATAAGTGATGATGTGATCGCATTTGGAGAGGTAGGTCTTTCTGGTGAAGTCAGATCTGTAAATATGGCAGAGGCTAGAGTGCAGGAAGCCCAAAAGCTTGGATTCAAAACTTGTATTGTGCCTAAGGCACTTGCAGGCAAGCTAAAGAGCGCAGCAAAGGACGTTGATATAATCGGAGTATCATCTGTGGCAGATGCTATGCAACTTATATAATATTTCGTGAAAAAAGTCTATTTTATGATTGAAAGTATAGTGCCGGATTTGATATTATAATTATTGTACGTATACATGAGATTTGGGAGAGAGTAATGAAAAGGATTAGGGGCACAGCGCTTAAGCTTATAGTTGCGGCTATGCTGGCACTTTTTGTTTTGGGGAACGAAGGTGCGAGCTTGTTTGTATCTGCTGAAGATGACGGAGCAGGTCTTGCTTCGACAACAGCAACTTCAACATCTGATGATGCATCAAATTTAGGCTCTACAGAAGCTGTCAGAAATGATGATGCATCAAATTCGGGTTCTACAGAAACTGTTAGAAATGATAACCCATCTAATTTGGGCTCTACAGAGACTGTCACAGATAATGATATAGCTTATCCAGGTTCTACTGAAACAGGCCAGAATCAAAATGCTAATATTCCACAAAATGAAAAAGAAGTAAAAGCCGGCGATGATGATGCAAAAGGTTTTGGAGTCTCTTTCTATCTGAAGAAGGATTCTTCTATTCCACAGGATTTTTATTCAGCAGATTATAGTAGCTTTGCAAAAGGAATATATTTACCTTACGCAGCTAAAGTAAATACAGACTACGATCATTTTATTTTTGGAAATGATGATGAGTCAACTTTGGGTGAATCTGATATTACAATTAAGAATGCTGTTTATGATGTTCTGAACCAGGTTCCTTCATTAGTTGAAATTGAGCAAGTATATCCAGAGTTTGATCCTACCACACAGTATATACAGTGGTATGTCTTTAAATATATGGGCTATGGAATTCATGTTGATGGAGTTATCAGAAACAGAGTTAATTCTACATATACTGGTCCTGATGGATATGATCCCTCAACCAATCAGGGGATAACAGAAGACCCAGTTGTAGAGCCAGAACCTGATCTGCTATTTGAATTCCAGACACTTCCTGGAGATCCAGCAGACTATGAATTTGAATGTGATGGTGAAGAGCATATCATTGGTGGCGGATTCACTATTAACGTAATAGACAAGAACAACCCAAAGTCATTATTCAAAAATGTCTATGATAAATTTGGTAATTTTAAGATGACAGTAAGCGCCGGTAGTAACGGCGAAGGTACTACATTTGAGTATGGCAACAAGAAATACTGGGTAAATATCGATGCTGCTTATGCAGTTGTTAAGGCCACAAGCCTTGATGATTTCAATGTTTCTATTCCATTTGTTTACGATGGGAAGCCAATCGATGCTAGCCAGATCAGTGTATTCAGCGTAGATGACAACGGACAAAAGGTAGCACTTGGTACTGAGATCGTGACTAAGGTAGACGCAGGTAACAGTATTGTTACTGCAAGTCCTAAGAGGAGCATTACTCTTGAGGCTGGATCTACAGTTCAAAATGACAATGGTACAACACTTACTAATGATACTTATGAGATTGTTTCTGGATCACTTCAGCCAGGACACAAGATCACTAATATAGTATTTAACGGAAGCCAGACAGGTGCTGGTGAGTCATCCAATGAGATTACATCCTGCACTATTCTAGATGAAGATGGCAATGATGTTACTTCCAAGTACAAGATCTCCTACAAGAAGGGTAAGCTGGTCTTGGTTGATCCAAATGTCACAGTCAGCACTGGAATTGTTGAAAAGGAAGATGCCGATACTAAGGAAACAGCTAAGAGCAAAGTTAATAGTACTGGTAATTATACATCTTCAGTTGTAAATGATAATGGGCAGACAATTGTTATCAACAAGCAGATAACATATGGTAACGATGGCAAAAAGATTACGATCCCAGTAGTTCTTGGAGCTAGAAAAGGTGATACATCTGATAAGAGTATCAATAACATGAAGGCAATCTTCGTAATATTCTTAAGTTTAGCAATCATGTGCTTTACAGTCAGAATAGAAACGAAAACAAAAAAACACTAAGAAATCATCCCATATCCCATGGATATGGGATTTTTTTGCATAAAAATATCAAAAAAGGTTAAATATTGCGTATTAATGCCGATATGTTTAGTAGGTGTATGTAGGTACATTATGCGCATTTTTAAATGCGGGATGGAGATAGATGTTATGAAAGCTATGTTAAAGAAAGTATTATGCGTGGTTTTAACAGTATTGTTCGTAAGTTTACTTACGATCTGTGATTTCAAAGCTGTGACAGTACATGCTGCTGATGATCCTTACACAGCTCTTTCCAAAGCCACAAGAAAATATAATGGCGTAGATTATAGCGCTGAGTATAATCCACTTTTTTATTACCTCAACTATCAGGATCTTCGTGATGCCTATGGAGCAGATGGTAACAAGCTGATAGAGCATTATGCTATTTTTGGTAAAAAAGAAAAGAGAGTTGCCAACAGACTTATTGGTGATAGTACAGAGTATGTAGTTCCTACTGGCGATCAATCAGTGGTAGTTATTCCTAAGGCCAAGCACGGAAATGGTGGAATGACTTATGAGCAGGAAGTTATTGCCAGAAGCTATGCCAAGCAGATCGCTGATGGAATAAATGCAGCGATAGAAGCACAGGACTCTTCTAAGAACTCAAAATCAAGCTCTAAATCAAGCTCCAAGTCAGATTCTAAATCAGAGTCCAAATCAAGTAAGAGCAAGATAAAAGATGTTGAGAAGGTAGCATACGCTGCAGGCGTTATCAGAGCATATTGCGACCTTGGAACATATACAACAGAAGGCAAGATCTACAGAACAGCTTATGGCGTATTTGTTGGCGGTGAGTATTCATGCGCAGGCGCAACAAGAGCCCTGGGACTTGTTCTTGATTATCTTGGAATTACATGGGTTCACAAGAATGCCAATACATGGAATGATCAGTGGTGTCAGGTAATTGTTGATGGCAAGGAAGGTTATGCAGATGCTATCACTGCTACAGCTGGTTATGGCAAGCATCCAAACGAAGGCGGAAGTGAAAAAGACGCCGTATCCTATGCAAAGGTTAGAAAGCTCTTTGAAGTAGCATCACAGAGACCAGTAACAAGAGATTAACGATATGAGAAAAAAACTATTAGCCTTAATAATTGTCTTTTTACTGACTACAGCCGCATTTCCTGTAGATGCATGCGCAAGCAAAGCTACTAAGATCGACGCTACTACATTTAGAGGAAATACCAAGATAACACAGATCCACATTGGGAGCGACGTTACAGATATCTCATCAAGCGCTTTCAGAGGACTTGGTCATCTTCAGTCAATAACAGTCAGTGAAAAAAATAATTTCTACTCATCCTATAGCAACTGCCTTTATAACAAGAGCATGACAGAACTTATCTGTTTTCCTGCAGCTCTTAAGAGTGCTTACATTCCTGAGACAGTTTCATCAATAGGAGACTATGCTCTAAACGGCGTAGCTGAGGATCTAAAGGAAGAGATCAGAGCTGTTGTAGAAGCACAGGCAGCCAATAACCTTATGGAATGGGAAGTTCCAGGGGATCATTTTATTCACACAGAATATGGTGTTAAGTGGCGCGCAGCAGACGGAACCCTTTATGAGCCAGATACAGAGATCAAGAAGCTGGTGGCTTCTATACTTGAAGTAAGCTGTGACAGCAGTATGACTCAGGTTCAGCAGCTTGAAAAAAGCTTTAACTACGTAGTAAATGCTATTGTCTACGAGAGAAAGCTCGATGTACCTGTAGGCCTGTGGACAGAAAACTATGCAAAAGAAGCTCTTTTAACAGGAAAAGCTAATTGCTATGGCTATGCAGCAGCCTTCGCTTACGTGGCAAAGGGGCTGGGATTTGAGGCTAGAGTGTGCACGGGAACAGTTCAGTCAGCTCTTGGCGGCAAGACTCCACACGCATGGACAGAAGTTAAGCTTGGCGATAAATGGTATATCTTTGATACAGAAATGCAGGATGCCAAGGGGAGCGGCTATTACAAGCAGACCTATGACACATATCCTGCCAAGCCTATTGATAAGCAGGCAAGTATCACAGTGTTTTATTAAGAGGAAGTATTCATGAGGAAATTTGTAAAAATAGCCATGATCTTTGTGGGTACGGTGCTTGGTATCTTCATCTTCAACCTGGTGCTGTACGCCAATAGCCCTGGATATAGGAAGACCCTTGGTGGGATGGTAGAGGAAAAGAGCTATGAGCAACAGGAAGCGGTTGAAGACGCCAAAGTACAGGCTGCTCATAGTAGCACAAGTGAAGATGCACCAGCTCCAAGCACTGAAGTAGTTGAGACAGTACCTGATACCAAACCAGTTGAGGAAGTTGCACCTGATACTAAGTCAGAGACTGAAACTGAAACACCAGAACCTGAGGCAGAAGAAAAGGTGGTAGTAGATAAAACATATCATGAGGACTGCGGTACAGGAAAAGGTTATTGGGTCATCACATATTCGGATGGATCTGTAGGGCTTGAATGAGCCCTACTTTTTTTGAACTTTTTTACTGAGAATTTCAAATTCAATGATCTGTTGACGATTTATGATATAATATTCCCGGTGTTCAATTGTGGGAGGAAAATTATGAAAAGATCATTGGTTAGTTTACTGGCCGTATTTGTTTTGTCGGCCACGGTACTAGCTGGTTGTGATAAAGGATACGATCAGAATGGGGTTGAAAGATCAGCTACAGAAGAGAGCGTAAATATAGCTGATAAAAAAGTTGGCGTATGCATATATCAGTTTTCGGATACATTCATGAGTCTTTATCGTGAGGAACTTGGAAAGGCTCTTGAGGATTCAGGTTTTTCAAAGGATAACATAACCTTTTTTGATAGCTTCAATGATCCTGACTTGCAGATTACTCAGGTTCGCAGGTTGATCGATGAAGGAGCAGATGTCCTTATAGTCAATCCTGTCAGCAGTGCATCAGCAGAGGCTATTACAGATATAGCCGTTGAGGCAGGAGTTCCACTTATTTATATCAACCGTGAACCAACTGCTACAGACGAAGCTAGATGGGAAGAGAATGAATGGGATGTGACCTATATCGGATGCGATGCCAGACAGTCCGGAATGTATCAGGGTGAGATAATCTCTGACCTTGGAATGGATGTAGTCGATACAAATGGCGACGGCATTATCCAGTACATGATGATAGAAGGTGACCCGGAAAACGTAGATACACAGATCCGCACGGAGTATTCAGTTAAGATGCTTTCAGACGCAGGGATCAAGCTAGAATGTGTCAGTGATGAGATTGGCAATTTCCATAGAGATACAGCCAATCAGATAATGAGTAAGGCCATTGCAGAAGGTAGCCATGTAGAGGTTGTATTTTGCAATAATGATGCCATGGCTCTTGGAGTAATTGATGCATTAAAAAATTCAGATAAAAAAGTTGGTAAGGATATCTTCGTTGTTGGTGTAGATGGCCTTGAAGAAGCACTACAGAGCGTTATTGATGGCAAGCTTACAGGAACAGTCTTTAATGACTTTTCTCAGCAGGCAATATCTGCAGCTGAGGCGGCAGAGAAGTTTGTGTCTGGTGAAAAAAATGATCACTATATAGCCTGCCGTTATATAAAAGTAACAGCTGAAAATGCTGCTAAGATCTTAGAAGAAATAAAGGAATGATCATGGAAAATAGTTTAAATAAAAGCGTATATATCAAGTCAGTTATTGCCATTTTCATAATGGCTATAATAACTACTATATTACAGGGAAATACCTATACTTCAGTAGAGGCAGGAGCAGACAGACAGCTCCAGATAGTTTTGTTCTTTGCCATTTCCCTTGGTTCTGTTGGACTTTGCTATAGAGAGTATCTTGCAGGACTTCTTTCTACTGAAAAGAAGATTATATGGACTGTGGCTTTTGGCACACTTGTAAGGATGTTTTATGTTCTTTTCATGAATATCTGGACACTTCAAAATGATGGAGGAGTATTTACCGGATTTGGAACTCCTGACATCAATAATGGTCATATTGGTTATATCGAGTACATTTACAAGTTTTTCCATTTGCCAGATATGGATCCATACGATCACTTTGGATACTATCATCCACCTCTTCATCACATCATAGAAGCTGTGTGGCTTACTATTCAGAGATTTATTGGAGTTCCTGAAGCGCTTGCTTTTGAGAATCTTCAGGTTCCAACACTTATCTATTCAGCTCTTTGCATGGTAGTTATGCTTCATATCCTTGAAGAGAGCGGCGTCAAAGAAAAGCATCTTTTATATGGACTTATGCTCTTTGCTTTCCATCCTAGAATGATGGTGCTTGCTGGATCAGTTAATAACGATATCTTAGCTCTTTTGCTTCTCCTTACAACTATCTGGAGAACTCTTGCATGGATCAGGAAAAAGAGCTACTTAAACATCATACTTATTGCACTTTCTCTTGGCTTTGGAATGCTCAGTAAGCTAAATACAGCTATCTGCGCCTTTTCAATTGCGCTTGTTTTCTTGTGCTACCTTATCTACTGCATCAAGGATGGCAACCTTATCGAGCTTAGAGATTGCCTCATTCAGTACGTGATCTTTGCGGTCATAGCAATTCCTATTGGACTTGCTTATATTGTTAGAAATATCCTGCTCTTTGGCGAGAAGCCAGGAATCCCATCACCAGCTCTTATTCCTAACGAGTCTGTGATGTTTACAGGTGATTACTCAGTTTGGTCAATTATTGGAATTCCATCGATCTGGGATCTCCACGTGGAATTCCCATTCCACCCATTAAGTGCCAAGGCTATCCACAATACATGGGTAATTCTTTTCCAGACAGGACTTTTTGCTGAGGCATTCCCAACAGAGATAAATGACTATCTTCTTTCATTTGCTCAGATAGCCTATGTGGCATCAATTCTGCTTGCTACAGTTACAACTGTAGTCTTTATTGTTAGCTACTTCATTAAGCTCAGGCAGAATCAGAGCATGAGACTTAAGACAACGTTCTTACTATTTACTTATATCTTTATGCTTGTTAGCTTTGGACTATATGTATTCAAGTACCCATATACTTGCAGCAGTGATTTTAGGTACATGACTGCTTCACTGGTGTTTACATCACTTGGATTTGTAGTAGTTAACGAAGGCTTTGATGGCATGTTTACCCGCTGGATCAAATACATCACAAACTTCGCCATGGCCATGACACTTATCTGCTCTATGATCGTGTACATGTTCTGGGATCTGCACTGATTTGTTGTTGATTTTGTAGACGCCGCGTTATATAATGGAGAACGTCGTCGGGGTGTGGCTCAGTTGGTAGAGCACTATCTTAGGGAGGTAGGGGCCGCGTGTTCGAATCACGTCACTCCGATTGCATTTTGGCCCGCTATAAGCGGGCTCATTTTTTCTTGTTTGTTCAAAACAGACGTAAACTGATTCCAGTAATTACGTCGGAAATCCATGTTTTGAGTATTTGAAGTAGTTCTTTGAAAGGCGTTACGTCTGTGAGGGCGTTTTGGCGTTATGGACGTAGTGAATACAGGTGTGATTACGTCTGTTGAGGCAGTCTTGACTTGTAGACGTAGTGGCTGTAGGCACATTTACGTCGCTACATTTTGAACGTGGATAGTAGACGTAAATAAAAATGAGATATTACGTCTACAATGCTAGTTTGAAATATTAGACGTAAGAAAGGACTAGAAATTACGTCTATGTTCAAGTTTTTGAATAAAAGACGTCAAGCCAAGCGGAAGATTACGTCTATTAAGCTAGTTTTGGACATAATAAGTAAAAGCAAGCCATGACATTACGCCTGTATATTGAGATATCCATATTCTTGCGTAATTTGGGGTATATAATAAATTATAAGAATCGAGGAAAACATTTGGTAGACTACAGAAAAGAACTAACGAAACAATTGGCTGAAATCAATCAGCTACTAAAAGAGGTGGATAACAGACTCAAAAAATCGAAAGACCTAGAAGAGGGAAAACTTAGAGTTTGCTCTAGCCATGGACATCCGCAATATCACTTCCGGGCAGCAGGAGATGAGAAAGAGCGATATATTCCGACAAGTGAAAAAGATAAGATAAAAGCTTTAGTGCAAAAAGAGTATGTTCAAAAGATCAAAAGAGAATTAGAGCAATCAAGTAAGAGACTTCAGAAATTCCTAACAAGCTATGATGTGAATAACATCGAGGCTATCTATGAGAAACTTCATGTGGGTCGCAAAAATCTGATAGACCCAATAATTCCAACAAAGGAAATGATAATTGAAAAATGGTACGCAGAACATCCGGGAGATAAGAATCCTTTTCAGAAGGATGCAACTGTAACAACTAAAAGAGGAGAACTTGTAAGGTCTAAGTCAGAAAAGATACTTGCAGATATGTTCTATGACTATCACATTCCTTATCAGTATGAACCATGCTTTGAATTGAATATAGATAATGCTAGATATACTGGCGAATATGGCCTCAAGTATTCCAAAAAGATCTATCCAGATTTTGCAATCTTGAAAGTCAAAAATGGAAAAACAGTATATTGGGAACACTTAGGGCTAGTTGATGATGACAGTTATGCGACAAAGAATTTTAGCAAGATTATTGAATATGAAAAGCATGGGCTAATACTAGGAGACAACCTGATCATAACAATGGAAACAAGAGAAAAACCGCTAGATGTCAGGCTTGTGAAAATGAAGATAAAAGCATTTCTTGAATGACAAGCTATTCAGCTAAGGCTCATAGCAATGTAACAAAATAAAAAGAAGCATAAGTTTTGAACAGGGGTCTGTCAAGTAGATAGGCCAAATAAACAAAACAAGTCAAGAGAAAAGGTGATCACTTCATTAGAGGTGGTCACCTTTTTAGATGCTGAAATCATATAGATTTGGAAATGGTGACAGTTTGAACTGTCACTATAATCCTTGGTCTGCTTAATGACTACTTTATCTGTCATGGAATGCCAGTCAACCCTGCGCTATGCGCACCGCGAAGCGGCTGCGGGGTTGACAGACATTCCATGGCAGATATTCTGTAGTCAAGCAGATCAAGGATATTTGTGCGCTTGGCGCACTTTATTCAAGGCCAGTAGCCTCTGGATTCATTTCTATTCTT